>CAVEXE010000001.1:0-62335 GCA_963619615.1 Senegalimassilia sp.
AATCCGCACACCTTGTCTAGAATCCGCACGGCCCATTGAAAATCCGCAGAGTATTGCAGAAATCCGCAAACACTGTTCAGAATCCGCACGGTGTCTCAGGAATCCGCACGACTCGGCTAAAATCCGCACAGTCCGTCTAGAATCCGCACTGCTCACTGAAAATCCGCACACCTTGTTCAGAATCCGCACACCTTGTTCAGAATCCGCACGACCAGCCCAAAATCCGCACGACCGGCTGAACTCGGCCCGCATCCACGAACCAACTTCCGGCGTCAGTTGAAGCCGACGACGTGTTCCGCGAGGAAATAGCCCTTGCGAATCACGAATCGTCCGGCCGAACCGTGCAGATTCAGCGCGCGTGACATCGCCTTTTTGCGCACGTCCTCATAAATGGTGGGCGAGTAGGCCTTGATATCAGCCCACATGTCTTTTTTCTTCTGGTAATTCGCGGGATCTTTCGAAAGAATCATGAACACGCTGGCCACGGAGCTTTCGATCGCCAGAAAGTGAATCATGTAGCGGTACAGACCATCCGGCACGGTGCCGCGTTCCGGGGTGGCCCTCACCATGCACTGGTTCACCAGCCGCAGCTGGTCCACGCGGCGGATCATCACGTCGGTCTGCACGCTCTGACCGTCGCGTCCGATGAAGTAGTGGTAGAACGGCGTGTCCAGGTATTCCATGGTTTTGACCCACGGGAACGGCTGGTACGCGTAAATGAAATCCACGTAGAATGTGTGCTCGGGCAGTTTCATGCCCGACTGCCGTACCACTTCGGTGCGGAACGTCAGCGCGTGCATGAGAATGTACTCGGACAGTCCGAAATGGCCAAGGTCGTCCCAGGTGAGTCGTTTCCCGGCTTCCATCGCGCGGCGGAAGTTCACCACGTGCTTGTTGCGTTTGCCTACCTTGTCGTACACATAGTTGGTGACGAGCATGTCGATCGGCTCGCTGGACTCGGCTTCCCTGCGGAGCACGGACATCACCTGTTCCAGCGATTCCGGTCCGACCCAGTCGTCCGCGTCCACGACTTTGACGTACATGCCGCTCGCGGCCGCCACGCCGGTATTGACTGCGCCGCCGTGACCCTTGTTTTCCTGATGGATGGCACGGACGATTCCTGAATAACGGTTTTCGAATTTCTTCGCCATTTCCAGCGTTCCGTCGGACGAGCCGTCGTCCACGATCAGTACTTCGATGTCGTCGTTGCGCTTCGCTGCGACCAACGATTCAACGCACCTTTCCAGGTATTCCGTCATGTTGTATGCGGGCACCACGAAGGTGAGCGTCTTTTTCTCCTGCATGATCTTCCTTGGGTTAAACCGCGATGCCTGCGGTGTTGTGCGGTTGCGTTTCGTAACGGAACCAACCTAGCACCTTGTATGACTCGGGGGAATGCCTTATTGCACAAACAGCACAATGATGTTCGTGAATTGCGCCGTAAATTTCCCTGGGAGGCACATTTATTGACGTTTTGTTGTCATGAGTCAGTTTTGCGATGCTGGTTTTACCGTGCTGTTGTGCATTCGCGCAATCGGTGCGACTATGCGACCGTTCCGGCTGACGCGTCCGAGCCGCCCATATCGGTTTCGCTGATTTCGTGCTCTCCATCAGTACTTTCTGTCACGTTTTCCGCGGAATTTTCCGCCGCATGCTTTGACTTCGCGCCTTTTCCGCTTTCAAAACGCAACTGCGGCTTGGCTTCCATACGGCTGAGGCCATACCATGCCAGGTTCACGATATGCGCGGCCAGCTGCTCCTTGCTGATTTTGCGCTGATCGGCCCAGAACTGGCAGGTGTATGCGGTCATGCCCACAAGCATCTGCGCGTAGTAGGGAACGCCCTTGGCCGGCAGATGCTGCCGTTTGAACGCCTGGGCGAGAATGTCTTCCACTCGCATGGAGATATCTCCCAGCAGCGAGCTGAACGACCCTGCGGGATCGGTTTTCGGCGAATCGCGGGTCAGCACACGGAATCCGTCGGCGTTCTCCTCAACATAAGTAAGCAGCGCCATGGCCGCACGCTCCACAATCTGACGAGGGTGTGCCTGGGGGTCGGACAACGCGTCGACGAGCACGTCGGTGAGCGCGCGCATCTCACGGTCCACCACCACGGCGTACAGCCCTTCTTTGCCGCCGAAATGCTCGTACACAATCGGTTTCGAGACTTTGGCGGTCGCGGCGATCTCCTCGACGCTCACCGCTTCGAACCCCTTTGCGGCGAACAGAGACCTGCCGACCTCGATAAGCTGTTCGCGCCTTTGAAACGACGTCATCCTGGATGTGTTGGCCATAACGGTCAGTTTTTCACGTCCTATGGATGTGTCGGGCTGTTGCGTTCGTTTTGTGTGAAACGGTTTGCAAGATTTGGATCGTTCGATTTTGCAGGGGCTGCCGTCGGTGTCCGTTGTGCTTTTTAGGCTGTGATTATGGATACGAATGTGATTATTGCGGTTGTTGCCGTCATCGCGATCGCCGCGATTGTTTTCCTCGGTTTCTGGTGGTTCGGAAAGACCCGCAGCAACGCTGTGAGCAAATCCACCGAAGATGCCAAGGCCAAGGCGGATGCCCGTCTCGCGTCGGAGCGGGCCGCCGAGAGTGCGGACAAGAAGGCTGCGGAAACGTCATCTGCCGCGGCTGAGAATCGTAAGGAATCCGCTTCCGGGAATATAAAGAAGCCGGAATCCGAACAGAACGAGCCTGCCCACGAAGCCACCGCCGCAACATCGGCCGTTCCGGCCGTCTCCACCACCGAAAAGCCGGAATCCGCCGGCTCCCGTATGCAGCGTCTCAAGGCCAAGCTTGCCAAGTCGGGCAATCCGTTCGGCAAGGCGCTGTTCAATATCCTCGCCAAGGACCAGCTGTCTGAATCCGATTGGGAGGATGTGGAAGACACGCTGCTGCTTGCCGACGTCGGCGCTGAAGCCAGCGAACAGCTGGTTGAGGAGCTTCGCGCGGATGCCCGCATCGCAGGTCAGTCCGATCCGGAGCAGGTGCGTGCCGCTTTGCGGGACAAGCTGCTGAATCTTGTCGGCACTGATGTAGACCGTCGTCTCAACGCCAATAAGGGGGGTGCGAACAAGCCGAGCGTCATCATCATGGTCGGTGTGAACGGCACCGGCAAGACCACTACCGCAGGCAAGCTTGCGCGTCTGTTCGTGGCCGATGGCAAGCAGGTCGTTCTGGGTGCGGCCGATACCTTCCGTGCCGCAGCCGCGGACCAGCTGGAGACTTGGGGTGCCAAGGTGGGAGTTCCGGTCGTGCGTTCCGACAAGGATGGCGCCGATCCGGCTTCCGTGGCGTTCGAAGCCAGCGATAAGGCCAAGGAGGCCAATGCGGACGTGCTGATCATCGATACGGCCGGTCGTTTGCAGAACAAGGCCAATCTTATGGACGAGCTGGGCAAGATCCGCCGCGTCACCGAGAAGAATCTTCCGGTTGACGAAGTGTTGCTGGTGCTCGACGCCACCACGGGTCAGAACGGCATGACGCAGGCCAAGGTGTTCGCCGAGGCGATCGGCATCACCGGCGTGGTGCTTTCCAAGCTTGACGGCTCCGCGAAGGGCGGCATCGTGATTTCCGTGCAGAAGGCGCTTGGCGTTCCGGTCAAGCTCGTCGGCCTTGGCGAAGGGCCGGACGATCTCGCGCCGTTCGATCCGGAAGGCTTCGTCGACGGCATCCTCGCCTGAGAGCCGGTACGGATACTTAAGAGCGGTACGGCTGCCCGATACGGCATATCCCGCCCGATACGGTGCTGCAGTGATACGGTGATACGTCGCCCATTCGATATCGGCGGACATACCGTTTATCGGCGTCCGACATGTCCGTCCGCGGTCGTCCGCGCGATCCGCGTAACCGTCCATTTCGGCGATTCCCGACGATTTGCGGCATGAAAAAAACATGAAACATTCCCGACCGTCTATTCACAGACGGTCGGGAATGTTGATTTCTCGCCGTTTTGCGCTTTCGTTTGCGATGATTGCGATTCGTTGATTAACGCAAGGCGTCCCGTCAGGCGTTACGTTGTTGTAACACTTCGTAACGTTGAGTAAATGCGGGCGGCGTTCCATACCATTCTGTCAACCCCATGTTCTGGGGCAGGAATTTGTGAATAAGGAAATGAAAAAGAGAGGGAGGGTAACATGGGTCAGCTTGATTCTGGAAATGCTGCGTGGATTCTGACTTCCGCGTCACTTGTGTTCCTCATGACGCCGGGTGTGGCGTTTTTCTATGGTGGTATGGTCCGCGCGAAGGCCGTGCTGAACATGATGATCATGGAGGCGGCCGCGCTGTCCGTCACCATGATCATGTGGGTGCTGTGGGGCTGGTCCATCGCCTACGCCGGAACTTCGGTCGGCGGCATCTTCGGTGATCCGGCAACCGGCTTCCTGTTGAAGGACACCATGGTTTCCGAAGACGGCGTCTTCACGTCCGCCGCACTGAGTTCCCACAACTATCCGGTCAGCGTGGATGTGGCGTTCCAGTCCGCGTTCGCCATGATTACCGTCGCTCTTATCTGCGGTGCCATCGCAGAGCGTGTCAAGTACAGCACTTGGATGATCTTCGTCGCTCTGTGGATCACCCTCGATTACGCTCCGATGGCCCACATGGTGTGGAACGGTGGCCTGCTGTCCGGTGACGGTGCCATCTCCCAGGCCATCGGCGCGGCCGCCCACGATTTCGCTGGTGGCACCGTCGTGCACATCAACGCCGCAGTCGCCGCTCTGGTCATCGTGCTGATCATCGGTAAGCGCAAGGGCTTCGGCACCCAGCCGTTCCGTCCTCACAATGTTCCGTTCGTCATGCTTGGCGCCTTCCTGCTGTGGTTCGGCTGGTTCGGCTTCAACGCCGGTTCCGCCTTCGCGGCCAACGGCACCGCTGGCTACGCTTGGGTCTCCACTTCCGCCGCAACCGCCGCCGCAATGCTGACTTGGGGCTTCACCGAGAAGATCCGCACCGGTCACTACACCGCCATGGGCGCCGCTTCCGGTATCGTTGCCGGCCTGGTCGCCATCACCCCGGCCGCCGATGTGGTCTCCCCGCTGTGGGCCATCGTGCTGGGCGGCATCGCCGGCGTGCTCACCTGCCTCGCCTGCGGTCTGAAGTTCAAGTTCGGCTATGACGATTCCCTCGACGTTGTCGGCGTCCATGGCGTCGGCGGCTTCACCGGCACCGTGCTCATCGGCTTCTTCGGTGAGGGCACCGGCCTGCTGGCTGGCGGCGATTGGCGTCAGCTGGTCGTGCAGGTTGTCGTCGCACTTGTTGCCATCGTCTGGTCCGCTGTCATCACCGGCATCATCGCCTTCGCTCTTGAGAAGACGATCGGCTGGCGCGTCACCGAAGCTCAGGAAGTCGGCGGCATCGATCTTGCCGACCAGGGCGAACGTGCTTACGATTTTGCTGGTACTGCCAGCTCCGTCCTCAAGGAGGTGAAGTGAGATGAAGCTCATTACCGCTATCATCCAGCCCCATAAGCTTGACGATGTCAAGGAAGCCCTCGCTGCCGCGGGCGTTCACGGTCTGACCGTGTCCGAGGCCAACGGCTATGGTCGCCAGCGCGGCCACACCGAGGTCTACCGTGGCGCCGAATACACCGTGGATCTGATTCCGAAGATTCGTGTCGAGGTGCTGTCCGACGACGCCGACGCCGAGACTCTGGTTGGTGTGATCGTCAAATCCGCCGGCTCCGGCACCATTGGTGACGGCAAGGTCTGGGTCGCCCCGCTTGATTCGGTGACCCGCGTACGTACCGGTGAGACCGGTTCGGCCGCCATCTGATTAAAGGCTCCCGGGCTTTGAGTTCGGGTTATCAATAAAACAGGTCCCCGTACGTGCTTCGCGCCGTGCGGGGATTTCCATTTAAGGATGCACTATGACTTCAGCAGTCGATGGCCTCAAACAACGTTTCATGACCATGAGCCAGCCGGACCCGGATGGCGTTTACCGCAATGGCGCGCAAAAACGCAAGGCTCGTACGGAATTGGCCATGACTTGCCTCAAAGAACTGTGGAATGAGGCCTGTGAGGCGGTATCGTTCGACGTCCCTTCCTCCGGTATCGGTCTTGGTGCCGTTGGTTCTCTGGCCCGTGGCCAGGTCGGACCGAGTTCTGACCTTGATTTGGTGGTGATTTACGAGCCGCACGCGTTGACTGACCCGCAGCTCAACGAACTGGCCAACAAACTGTGGTATCCGATTTGGGATTCCGGCCTTGACCTGGATCAGTCCGTGCGTACGCGGGCTCAGTGCGAGTCGGTCACCGACCATGATCTGCCGGCGGCCATGGGCTGGCTGGATGTCGTTCCGATCGCCGGAGACGCCCGTTTGATCGAAGACACCGCGGTGTCGATTCTGGAACGCTGGCGCAAGGCTTCGCGCAAACGTTTGCCGGAATTATTGGGATCGGCCAAATCCCGTCTTGACGGATTCGGGCGCATGGCATACATCAACCAGCCCGATATCAAGGAGGCCCGCGGCGGATTGCGCGACTGCGTGCTGGTATCCGCCCTCGCGGCGTCCTGGCTGGCGGACCGTCCGCACGGCAAATACGATGATGCCGTCGAGCGATTGCTGGACGTGCGTGATTGCATCCACCTTGTGGCCAACAAAGATACGAATATGCTGCTTTCGCAGTATCAGGCAAGGGTCGCGGCCATGCTCGGCCTTGCTGATCCCACGTTGCCTGAGGGCGAGCGTGAGGCCGCTTCCATCGACGATTTGCAGACGCTGCTTGCCCGGGTCGGCCGCCAGGTCGCATTCTCGTTGGATTCCACGGCGTCGCGCGCCGAGCATTCGCTGACCCATGAGAAACCTCGTTTCGCGTTCTTCCAAGTGTTTCAGCCGCGTGGCGGCGGCAAGCGTCAGGCCCCTACCTTCGACGTGATCGCCCCCGGTGTGGCGAAGCACGAGGAAGAGATCGTGCTGGCTCCGGGAGCGGATCCGAAATCCGATGCGAAACTGGCGTTGCGCGTGGCCGTCGTCGCCGCGGAATCGGGCTTGCCGATCGCCCCCGGCACATTGCAGAATCTGAGGAAATGCCCGCTTGGCGACCGCGATTGGAACGACGAATCGCGTGAACTGTTCCTGCGTCTGCTTGCGTCCGGAGAGAATCTGCTCGACGTGTGGGAGGAGATCGACTTCGTTGACATTCCGGGCAGGCTCATTCCGGAATGGCTTGCCGTGCGCAATCGTCCGAGCGCGTCGGCAGCGCATCGTTACACCATCGACCGCCATATGGTGGAGGTGGTCACGAGGCTTGGCCGTGAGACCCCGAGTGGCGGTCTTTATGACGACAAACACTATCAGGCGTTGCTGCTTGCCGGCATTCTTCACGACATCGGCAAGCGCCCGGGTGTGGGCAACCATGCCGCCGAAGGCGCACGTCAGGCGTCCGCAGTGTTGAAGCGTATGGGATTCGACGCGCAGACCGTATGGTGGGTCACGCTGCTGGTGCGCGAGCATCTGACGCTTTCCGAGTTCGCCACGGGGCAGAATCCCAATGATCCGAACGTGGGCGGCGAACTGGCGTCGAGAATCGACCACGATCCGGTGCTGCTTGACATGCTGTTCGATCTGACCCGCGCCGACGGGTCGTCGCTGGGTGCCACTTCAGGCGAGGCGATTTCCAAGCAGTATGGTTGGAGCAAATGGCGTGAGACGCTGGTGCGCAATATGTATAACGCCACGAAGTACCACATGTGAACGTGTGCACATACCACTAGTAGGGCGCATAGGCAAATCGAAAGCAGGGGACATCGGCCATTTGTGGAAGATGTCCCCAAGTTATCCACCCAGTTATCCCCAATCGGTGGATAACTATCGATGTTTTCCACATACTTATCCCCAATATGTGGATAACTCGGCTTTTTGTGGATTTTTTATCCACAAGCCCCCTGCTCGAGCGTGTCGGAACCTGAAAAGCCCGCGGACGTCCACCGACGCCCAGGTGGGAAGTTGCCCTCAACTCGCAACAATGAGTACTGTTATAACCAACTCGCTATGCGAGTTGGCATACCGTTTTTCATGAATCTGGATTGGTGGACATGGCAGAGGAAACCTCATGGGGAGGCGCTCGCGCGCAGTACGAAGGCAATGCCGGCAATAGGCAATCCGTAATCCGCGACGCCATCTTCGACCGTGTTCCCCCGCACGACGATGCCGCGGAAATGGCGGTTCTCGGCGGCATGCTCATGAGCAAGGACGCCATCGGCGAAGTCTCACAGCTCATCGACGTCACCGATTTCTACCAGCCGCGCAACCAGACCGTCTACGAAGCGATCATCAACCTGTTCTCGGCATCGCAGCCGGTCGACGCCGTGCTCGTGGCCAACCAGCTGCTCAAAGAAGGCAACCTCGAAAAAGTGGGCGGCTCCGACTATCTGCACAGTCTGGTCGCATCCGTGCCGACCGCGGCCAACGCCACCTACTATGCCGACATCGTGCATCAGCGCGCGATTCTGCGCAACGTGATCGCGGCCGGAACGAAAATCGCTCAGCTCGGCTACACGGCCGAAGGCTCCCAGGCGGAAGACGTGGTCAACATGGCGCAGGCCGAGGTCTACGAGATGTCGACCGGCAAAGTGCATCAGGATTACGCGGCGATCGGACCGGTGATCGGAGATACGCTCGACCAGATCGAACGCCTGCAGAACGGCGAGGTGTCGAAAGGCGTGCCGACGGGCTTCAGAGACATCGACGATGTTACGCAGGGCCTGCAGCCAGGCCAGATGATCGTGGTCGCGGGACGACCGGCCATGGGCAAGTCCACGCTCGGCGTCGACTTCGCAAGGGCCGCCGCGTTGCACCACAATATGACATCCGTGATCTTCAGCCTGGAAATGAGCAAAAACGAACTGGCGCAGCGCATCATCTCCGCGGAATCGAACATTCCGCTGGCCGCCATGCGCCGTGCGGACGACATCACGCCGGAACGCTGGAACATCCTCAACAACCTGCAGGTGGCATTGCAGAACGCGCCGTTGTTCATCGACGACAGCCCGAACATGAGCCTGATGGAGATCCGTGCGAAATGCCGCCGACTCAAGCAGACGAACGATCTGAAGCTCGTGGTCATCGACTACCTGCAGCTCATGACCTCCGGCAAAGCAGTGGAAAGCCGCCAGCAGGAGGTCTCCGACTTCTCCCGTGCGCTGAAACTGCTGGCGAAGGAATTGGAAGTGCCGGTCGTGGCCTTGAGCCAGCTGAACCGTGGACCGGAAATGCGCCAAGACAAGAAGCCCCAGCTTTCCGACCTTCGAGAATCGGGATCCATCGAACAGGACGCCGACGTGGTGTTCCTTGTGCACAGGCCCGACGCCTACGACAAGGAAGACCGCCCGGGCGAGGCCGACATCATCATGGCGAAACACCGTAACGGGCCGACCCAAACGTTCAGCCTGGCGTTCCTCGGCGCGTATTCGAAATTCAAAGACATGCCGCAGGACTACCAGAGGCAGCAGGAGGTATAAGCATGGCGTGGAACTCATTCGCGACGCCGTTGATCGGCAAGGCCGTGCGTGCGGCTGCCCGGCTCATGCACGGCGGCGGCAGCGCGTTCCCCGGCAAAGTGGTGGAACGCATCGACCCCCAATTCCTCGCGCGCACCTTGGCGAACCTGCCGTTCGGCGTGGTTCTCGTTTCGGGAACCAACGGCAAGACCACCACCACCCGCATGGTGGCGAGCATGCTGGAATCGTTGGGATTGAAGGTGTTCACCAACCCGACCGGTTCGAACTTCACCAGGGGAGTGGTCTCATCGCTGCTGGGCGAGATCTCATTGGGCGGCAAACTGGACGCCGACATCGCGGTACTGGAATTGGATGAGGCATACGCGGTGCATTTCGTCAAACAGGTGCAACCCGACTACTGCCTGCTGCTCAACGTGATGCGAGACCAGCTCGACCGGTTCGGAGAGATCGACAACACCGCACGGTTGCTGAGCAAAGCCGCCGAAGCCACCACGGGAACGGTGGTGCTCAATCGCGAAGACCCCCGCATCGTACGCCTTGCCGACGTGGTGCATGCCGAAGAAGACGTGCAGGTACGCTATTTCGGCCTCGACGAGTCCCTACGCGGCTTCTTCCCGTCCGACGACGACATGCGCACCACCGTGGATGCGGAAACCACCAGCGAAACCATCGGCGAAAACGGCCTGCAAAACGCTTCGGAACGGTCGGAAGACGCAATCGCCGACACTGCGGATACGTTGCCCGCCGACGTCACCCTGCTATCCGTCGGCGACCATCGCGCAAGCTTTGCGATCGACGGAAAAACCTACGAAACCGACGTGAAGCTGGAAGGCGTCTACAACCTGTACAACGCGGCCGCGGCGCTCGCCGTCGTACGTGCCGTCGTGGATGATGCGCAGGCCATGTTCCTGCCGTTCGAAGAAGTGTTCGCACAGACCGGAGAAACCGATGCGGCCGCGGACGAGATGCTGCTCAATGCCGGAATATCGCAGCATGTCATCGACTTTGCCCGCAGCACCGACCAGAACATGATCGATGCGGCCGCGCAGGTGACGCCGGCGTTCGGCCGCGGCGAGGTGATCGACGTGAACGGTTCTCCCGTGGAACTGCTGCTCGTCAAGAATCCCATGGGATTCCGCCTTTCCCTCGCATCGTTCAAGCCTGAAGGCTGCGACACGATGATCTGCATCAACGACGAATACGCCGACGGCCGCGATATGAGCTGGCTATGGGATGTTGATTTCACGTCGTTGCGGCAAACCGGCGTACGTTCCGTCTCCGGTGTTCGCGCATGGGATATGGCCCTGCGTCTCGAATACGACCGGGTGCCGGTCGGATCGGTCAGCACGGAGCTGGAGGAATCGGTCAAGGCGTTCGTCCAGGCCAATCCCGGTGTGCCGAAACACATCTACTGCACCTACACCGCCATGCTCAAAACACGTGCCACCCTCGCCACCATCGCGCAAGTGTCCGACGCGGGCGTGGGCAAGTGAGCAGACAGTCGGGAATCGAGGGGAACATGAGCCAGGTAATCGACATCGTATCGTTGTATCCGAAAGACATGAACATCTACGGCGACTCGGGCAATGTGCTCACCGTGCAGCGCCGTCTCGCGCTGTATGGGTACGAGCCGCGCGTACACGCCTACAACCAAGGCTGCGAATGGCCGGAGCATGTAGACATGATTCTGGGCGGCGGCGGGCAGGATACGGGCCAGAAGAAGATCATCGACGACTTCTTCAACCGTGCAGACCTGTTGCGCTCCCTTGCCGCGGACGGCATGCCGATGCTGATGATCTGCGGCCTGTACCAGCTGTTCGGCGAGTATTTCGAAACGGTCGACGGGTCCAGGCTCGACGGCATCGGCGTGATCGGAGCCTACACGGTAGGGCAGGAAACCCGCATGATCGGCAATCTGACCGAAGATTCCGACGATTTCGGCAAGATCATAGGATACGAAAACCATTCAGGACAGACGTTCCTGCGCAGCGGCGTGAAACCATTGGGAACCGTGGAGGCGAAAGGCACCGGCAACAACGGCGAGGACCATACGGAGGGCGCGCGCGTCAACAATGTGATCGGCACGTACATGCACGGCTCGCTGCTGCCGAAAAACCCGACGGTCGCGGATTTTCTGATCCGTACCGCGGTCGAACGCCGTTACGGCTCCTTCGATCCGGAAGCGTCCGGGCAGAGCGATGAACAGCGGGCCGAATTGAACCGCATCAATGCGGTCGCCGAGCGTGCGCGTCGCGTGGCGATGTCTCGCCCAAGATAACGGCAATACGAGAAACAAAGCCGGAAATAGGCCATTTTTGCCACGATTGGCCGGTTTTGTTCGGCGTATATGCGAAGACGGTGCGATAAAGTGGGTACCACCATCGCCTAAGGGAGGTAATCATGGCTGATTTTGATTTTGGTGACGGTCTGCGCAAGGTGTTTCTCGCCGGCGTCGGCGCTTTGGCGACCACCGTCGAGAAGAGTCAGGAGATCGTCGACGATCTCGTCAAGAAGGGTGAGCTGACCGTGGAGCAGGGCAAGGCCCTCAACGCCGAGCTCAAGCACAAGGTCGAGGAGGTCAAGGAAGCGTCCGAGACCAAGCCTGAGACCAAGGACGACGCCCCTGCCGGCGAAGCCGAGTAACGTATCCGAATCGCCGTCCGCCGCGCAGCAAGCGCCCGGACGGCGATTTATTATGCGATTTGTTATGTGCGTCGAACGATTGGCTGTTTGCCGTCCGAACCGTTCGATGCGTTCGCTGAGTCCTGTTCGATACGTCTGATGTAAGAGTTGCGATATGTTTGTGAAGCCGTCCCGGTCCGAGGCACGCCCAGAAAGCGTGGAACCCGTCACATTGTCCGACAGGGTCAATGCGGTGATCAACCCGGCTGCGGACCCTTCCCCCGACGCGGCCGCGCGGTCCGCGGCGAAGGCGAATGTTCCGCAGCCAAAACGAGCCGCGCAATCGCAAGGTGAGACCATCGGCCTGTTCTCGCATAAAGACACGTTTTCCGAACGCTACCATCTGACGCGACGCGGCAAACTGAAGCGACTGAGGGAAATCGGCGGCATCGTCAGGCAATTCGACGTGATCCACGGGTTGACCCCGGTCAAAATGCGCCTCATGTTCGAGGCTCTCGGCCCGACGTTCGTGAAGGTCGGCCAGATTCTGTCGATGCGTTCCGAAATCCTGCCGCAGCAGTTCTGCGACGAACTGGCCAAACTGCGCGCCGACGCCGATCCCATGCCGTACGGCACCGTGCTGCAGGTGCTCGAAAACGAATTCGGCAGGCCTGTGGACGAGATCTTCGAACATATCGACGCCACCCCGCTCGGGTCGGCCAGCCTCGCGCAGGTGCATCGCGCGAAACTTTCCACCGGCGAGGACGTTGCCATCAAAGTGCAGCGGCCGGGCGTGCGCGAAACCATGGCGCAGGACGTGTCCATCATGCGTTCCATAGCCACAGTGGCGTCGAAAACCGTGCCCAGCGCATCGGTGGTGGACCTTTCCGGCGTGGTCGAGGAACTGTGGGACACGTTCGAATCCGAAACGGACTTTCTGAACGAAGCCCGAAATCTGGCGGAATTCAAACGATTCTGCGAACACTACAAGTACATGGACTGCCCCAAGCCATACATGGACCTGTGCACCGAACATGTGGTGGTCATGGACTATGTGGAGGGCATTTCCGTCTCCCACCCCGACAAATTGGTCGAAGCCGGCTACGATTTGAAGGAGATCGGCACCAAACTCGTCGACAATTACGCGACGCAGGTGCTTGACGAAGGTTTCTTCCATGCCGATCCGCATCCCGGCAACATCATGGTGAGCGGCGGGCGGATCATACTGCTCGACCTCGGTATGACGGGCCGGCTCAACGCGAAAACCCGTTCCGTACTGAAAGACATGATTTTCGCGGTGGCCAAACAGGATTCCCCGGCTTTGGCGGACGGTCTGCTGCGCTTCGCCGGCGCCGAGGCCGATGCCGAGGACTATCCGTCCCTACTGGCCGACCTCGACGTGATCGTCAAGGAGTTCGGCACGGTGGAACTTGTGGAGCTCGACATCGCCGCCATGCTTACGGCGCTCACCCAAATGGCCCAGAAGCATGGCATCGAGGTGCCGAGCACCGTCACCACGGTCGGGCGCGCGCTGGTCACGCTGGAAGGGCTGCTCGACGAGTTCATTCCCGACGTGAACATGATCCAGATCATCTCCGACCACATCGAGGCCAGCACGTCGAAGAAGGACTTCCTCAAGGAGGAGGCGAAGACGCTTGCCATCGAAGGGCATCAGGCGCTGCATGGCCTGCTCGCCGCGGCCAGCGAACTGAAGGTCGCGTCGCGTATGCTCACGCGCGGCCAGTTGCGCGTGAATATGGAGATGGTTGGCTCGCAGGAGCCGTTGCATCTGCTTGCGGACATGATGAACCGACTGACGATGGCGTTGATTGTTGTCGGCCTGTTCATCGGTTCTTCGATCGTGTATTACGCGGGCATCAAACCGGTGATCTTCGGCATACCGATCGTCGGATTCCTCGGGTATGTGATCGCGTTCATATTGTCGGTCTGGATTGTGTTCGACATCTACTTCAAGAGCCGCAACACGAAGAAGCATTAAACGGCCTTACCCCCGCTCATCCCCTTCGGACGCTATTGTGTACCCCAACGCCGTGTGATGGCGGCTGGCGGAAGTTCCGTATTGCGTAAAGGAGGTGCCTCATGGCTGAAATCGAATCGCAGCCGGAGTCGTGGCAACCCCTTGCGTTCTACAAAGCGATCGACATCTCGGCAAGCGAGGCGCGTAAAAGCCGGTTGCGCCGCCAATTGCACGTCCTGTATGCGTTTGTGATCACGCTGGTGATCGCCGCGATCAGTATTGCCGGGTTCCCCTATATGCTGCAATGGCAGGCGTCGAGGCGTACCGCGCAGACGGCCGACGAAGCCGCGCAATACGTTGAGGGATGGCCGTATCCGCAGGCGGAGGAGGCAATCGCCGCAGCGAAGCAATACAACAAGAAAATCGCGGCTTCTGAGCAGACCGTTCTTGGCGAGGCGGAGGATCCGTTCTCGTCCGCGGTTGGTGGATCGCAGGCATCCGGCGAGGACTCTTTGTCGGCCAAAGACAGCGAATACCAGTCGTTGCTGGATTCCGGCGATGGTGTGATCGGCACGATCCGCATACCAAAGGTGTCGATCAAACTGCCGATATACCACGGAACGTCGGACGCCGCGCTCGCTTCCGGCGCCGGGCATCTGTACGGCACGTCGCTTCCCGTTGGCGGAAAAAGCACGCATGCGGTGATTACCGGGCATCGTGGTTTGGTCGAGGCTGCCATGTTCACGCGCATCGACGAGCTGCATGAGGGCGATTTCTTCTACCTTGAGGTAATGGGCGAGACCCTTGGCTACGAGGTGGACAGCATCGATGTGATCGAACCGCAGGATACCAGCAAGCTGCGCGTGGTCAAAGGCGAGGACCGTGTGACGCTGATGACCTGTACGCCGTATGGCGTGAACACGCATCGATTGCTGGTTTCCGGCCACAGGGTGAAGATTCCGGTGCCGGCACCGGATCCGAACACCATGCACGACCCGGTGCGCATGGGCGTATACGCTTTGTTGGGCGTGCTTGTTCCTGGCTGGCTGTTCCTTCTCATTTTGGGATGGCGAAGAAATCCGCAGCCTTATATCATGCGTCATGCGGTCACTCACTTGTGATATTTCCGTGTCGAAACTTTCGATTCACCCCCCCCCCAATGCCGACGGGGAATATCGGGTGTATACGGGGTTGTGTATGGTTGCAGACATTCATGATTTTGTCGGATGCCGTTTGGCATCTGTTACACGAATGTTCATCTGACTTTCACGCCGAAAGAGAGGATTGGTGATGGGTGTAGTCTCTTGTTTGAACGGAAGGTCAAACAAGGGTGCATCGAGGCATCCTCGTGGTCCCGTCGCCGCCGTGCTGGCAGTGATGATGCTCATCGCCACGGTGATCGTGGTTCCTTCGGCTCAGGCCGATGACTCTTCAAGCGTGCCTTTTCCGGATCATGTGGTCGGCAATACGGTGAATCCGTCCGGCACCACCATCGATCTGTTCGATTATTGGGTGCAGCCATACGGTTGCGCGGATACGACGGATAGCTACGATCCGTGTAGCAGCACATGGTTCGATCATTCCGATGCCGGCATCAACAACGGCAAACAGCTGCACTTCACCTATGATGGTGAAACCTATAACGGCCAATCCACCATCAACAAATGGACGTACAGCGCATCGCCTCGCAAGGGAATGGTCAAATCGCTGCTGGAAGACGGATATCCAGTCATCGCGGCTGATCAGCTGTATTCATGGCGCGGTTACACGACCGACGGCACGCAATCGCTGAACTACCTGTTCGACGCCACGAACACGGATATGAGCGATTCCAAGTATGTCTATCCGAACGTGACCGGCATGCTGCAATTGCAGGACGGCTATTACGTATACGACAGCACCAAAAATTACGTCGCCTTGAACGACACCACGGCAGGCAAAACGTCGTATTCCATGTCGCTGTACGATACCCCGGGCGTGAACGGCGAGTTCTTCCCCTTCAACTCCGCATCTGATGTATTCAACGAAAATTCGGATGGGACGTTGTCGAACAAGGTCGGTCCGATGGACTCCGTGATGAACCACTACTTCGGCATGCACTCACAGTCGGAATTCATGCAACCGGTCAACGGCCTCGTCAACGACAAGGCGATGGTCTTCGATTTCAGCGGCGACGATGATGTGTGGGTGTTCATCGACGGCGTGCTGGTCGGAGATGTGGGCGGCATCCACAACAGTGCCGCGCTGGACATCAACTTCCAGACGGGCGTGGTGAAGGTGAAAAGCGCGGACGGCGCCACCACCTACACCAATACGACGATTCGACAGATGTTCGCCAACGCTTACGGCGAGGACTCCGACGAGTTCAAGAACCTGGAATGGTCGGCAACGAATACGAACACCTTCGCGGACGGCACCTACCATACGCTGGACTTCTTCTATCTGGAACGCGGCAACAACGAGTCCAATCTGAAAGTCAAGTACAACCTCGCCGACATTCCGGGAAACAATCTCATCAAACTCGACCAGCAGGGTAACCGAGTCGCCGGGGCGAGCTTCGAACTGTACAAGGCGGGCAGCGACTACTCCTATACCGCCGCCGACCTGATCTGCAAGGGCACCACCGACGAGGACGGCATATACCAGTTCACCAATTACGAGACCGGAAAGCCGGTGAACTTCGCCGACCTCGCCCGCAACGGGCGGGGCATCACACATTACGTGCTGAAGGAAACCAGCGCTCCGCCCGGATACCGAAAATCCTCGGACATATTATTGCGCTATCAAATCGGCGCCACGGGAGACGGACTGCTGCTCTGCAACGAGGAAGAAGGCAAGTGGGAGTCCGGCGCATGGTCCGTGGCCAACGAAACGATGACCGTGGCCAACGGCACCACCGTCTACGGTATGGACGGCACCGCCTACGATGCAACCCAGGGCAAGGTGTTCGCCGTCATCCTGCAAAGGAACAAGACGGATACCGGCACGTTGGAGACCGATACGTGGAGTGCGGTCACCGGTAGTGCGTTGGAAGGCTGGGAACTTTCCGAGAATGTGGTGGATGATACGGATTCCATCGCCGAATTGGCCGGTTCGGATGCCACAGGAAGCACGAATTTCCTGCATTTCTTCGGATTGGATTCCGAAGGCAAGTACTCGGCATCGATCTCCAGCCTGCCCGGCGACATCTTCACCTACTATTTCATGCGTTCCGACAGTGAGAAAGCGCTCTCGCTATATTCGATCGGCGCGTACTACACCACCGCTGACTCCGTGGACGGCATCACCGCCGATAACACGGTCCGTCTCGACACCACTGAGACTGGCGACAACGGCCAGCAGTTCCTGCGCAGCTTCGGCGTGCAAATCGCCATCACCGATGTGCGCAACGCCCCGATCGTGCAGAAGGTGGATGATGCCGGCAACCCTGTGGAAGGTGCGGAATTCAGCCTGTACACCGCGGACCAGGTCAGCGAGGACGGCACGACCCTGTTGGATGGTGCCACTGCGTTGCAGACCTGCGTGACGGCGAACACGAGCTATCCGTACGATATGAAGGGCTCCTGCATGTTCGGCATGAAGGGCTCCTCGTCCGACGACGTTAAAGCCAGTGGTGTCGATCTTGACAACGGAACCTACTATGTCAAGGAAACCAGCGCGCCTGAAGGCTATGAAATCAACGACACTTTGGTGAAGCTGCTCATTACCGACAACGGTATTTATGCGGATGCCGGTGATGAGGATGATGGCGTTTCCACCATGACGCACATCGGCACCATAAACCAGGTGCTCAAACAGTTCGCAGCCAATCGTTCCATCAACCGTACGCTTTCCGACCTGACGGTCACGCAGCTGCGCTGTGCGGATGAGGAGTGCGTGACGAACGGCGACTGGTCCGAAACCATCGGGTCCGAAAGCAAAAAGGCCGTGGACGTCAGCTGGACGGGTGACTTCAAGAACGGTTACTACACGTTGGCCGACCAGACCAACATAACGGACGATGGGTTCGTCAACACCACCGGCTGGACGTATTTCGATGTTCATCAGGCCGAAGACAAGGGAGCGGATGAGCAGGGGACCGGCATCCGATTCACTTTGAAGGATGCCAATCTGGAGCGTATCTTCACCGGCGCGAACGTGATTCGCGTGCAGGACCAGCGTAAGGCCAGTTTGACGCTTACCAAGAAAGTCACGGTGGGCGATGGCTATGACAAGCCGGATGATTTCAATACCCAGCAGTTCTCGTTCGATATCACGTTGAGCGCGGATGATGCGGCAAAACTGCAGCAGGACGGTGAGACCGACTACTATTACGGCACGATTTCCGGCGGTACCGGCGACGGCAAACTCGACGACGCCCAGTCGGTGGTGCTGAAGCTGGTGCGCGATTCCGAAGACAGCACTTCCGGCCAGCTTGTCCGTTGCGTGGCGGAAGGCGACACCGACGAGGAGCGGTGCGAGAAGACGGAGAACGTCAAGCTTTCCAACAGGCAGACGCTCAGCGTCGCCAATATTTCGGACGGCGTCTCCTACAAGATCACGGAAGAGTCCCTGCCGAAAGGCTATGTGTTCGAAGATGCCAAATCCAGCAATCTGACAGGCTCGATTCAGCGTTCCTCCGGCACTTCGGCCGCGGTGGTGGGCAACACGTACCAGCCGAACAGCATCACATTGGTCGCGGACCAGTTCATTGCGGCCGTGAAGAAAGTGGTTGGTCTGCCGGACGATTCGACCGGTTCGTATCCGTTCGAATTCCAGTTGCAGGCATCTCAGGACACTCCACTGCCCGCATGCGATGCGCAGTCGAGTGGATGCTCGGTTTCCGACGTGGACGCCAACGGCAATCATGTGATGAAGAAAACGTTGACATATCAGGCTTCCGGCGACGCTTCGCAAAGCATGACGTTCGGCGACATCACCTACACCAAGCCGGGAACGTACACGTATCTGCTTTCGGAGACCATGCCGTCTTCCGGGGCTTTGGAAGGGTTCAACTATTCGCGTGCGCAATACACGGTGACGGTGACGGTCGCAGTCAAGGACGGCGATCTTACCGTCACCAAAGTCGAGACCGTACAGACGTACGCCGATTCCGGCACGGCCGGCAGCGACGCGACGGTTGAGAACAACAAGGCCGAATTCACCAACAACTACAGCAAGGATCCGCGCGCGGTCACGTTCTTCGCCACCAAGAACTATACGGAAAACGGCTACCCGTACCAGGCCGGCATGTTCAGCACGAAGTTGACTGCAGTCGGCAGCTACTCCACATCCGAAGGAGAGAAGTCGACGGTCGCCGACCTGCCGACCAATAGCGCCGATGTGCCCATGCCGAGCAACTCCGACAATAACAAGTCCGTGGACGCGTCTTTTGACGCCTTCCATACGGCTTCGTTCCCCAGCGTTTCGTTCAAAGCCGAGCACGGCGACCACACGTACGTGTACAAGGTGACGGAAAATGCCGATACGGTCACGGATGCCGGCAGCGCCATGACGTACGATTCCACGGCATACTACGTGTTCGTGGCGGTGACCGTTACGGACGGCGTGGTGAATGCCAACGTTTCCTACTACAAGGCCGACGATTCCGGCGCATTGACGAAGGTCGACATTCCCGAAGACGGTTCGAATCCGATCCAGTTCACCAATACGTATGTGGCTTCGGAGGTTGTTGCGGCTCCGGAAGGGGCGAAGACGCTGACCGGGCGTGCGCGTACCAAAACCGACTCCTTCTCGTTCAAGGTGACGGCCGCGGATGAAGCCACGGAAAATGCCGTGACGAACGGTTATGTAAGCGGCGCCGATTGCGACTCGTCCTGCGCCGCCGACAGCACGCTCGTCAGTGCGACGTCAACGAATGTGACGGCGGATTCCGGTGAATCGAAATCGTTCAAGTTCACGAATCTCACATTCCGCAAAGCCGGAACGTACAAGTTCAATATCGTTGAGGAAACCGGTGACATCGCAAGCGTCACGTATGACGATCACACGTCGACGGTCACCTACGTGATTTCCGACACCGACGAGAACGGCAAACACACCGGCAAATTGAAGGTGGAAAGCGTCACCTACAACAACAGGTCTTCCTCAACGACCGATGATCGCAAGGTGACCGACAAGGCGGCCTTCACCAACGCGTACCATGCCACCGCGGCGTTCTCCGGGATTGAGGTGACCAAGGCCCTGCACAACAGCAACGCCGGCACCACACGCAACCTGTATGCGGGCGAGTTCACCTTCACCATCAGCGGCAAGGATGATGACTCGACGCAACGCATCTCAGCCGGAACGTTCTCAGGCGACCGAAAATTCTCCAACGAATACGCCGCCGGCAGCGAGGCGCCAAGCTCGGGATACGGCAATGCCACGAATACCATGACCAAATTGACCAGTCTGGTGTTCAACGAATCCGACATCGGCAAAACCTACGTCTTTGAAGTCAAGGAGTTGCCGCAGCACACCAATCCGAATACGGGAGAGGTGAACACCGAACTGGATTCCGATTACGAGCCACAGTCGGGTGAATCCGCCAAAGACGTGAAAATCGACGGCATCTGGTTCAAGCAGTGGATATACACGGTGAAGGTGACGGTAAGCGACAACGGCGACGGCACGTTGAACGTAAACACATCCAAGAGCGTGCTGAAAGGCGACGATTCGACGGCAACGGTCAGCGACATCAAATTCGTCAACACGTATGAGACGCTGAGCCCAAAGACAATCGACAGCACCGCCGATTCCGCACCGCTGTACAAGCAGCTTTCCGGACGCGACTGGTCGTATTCCGACCGAGACAGGTTCACGTTCACGGTGGAAAAGTGCAACTACAGCACCAACGCCGGCTCATACAGCGACGTGAGCTCCATCGTCTGCACCACCGACACCACCACGCTGAGCACGCTTCCAGACCCGTCGAACGGAACGTCGGTGACCGTTGGAAAGAGCGACGTGGTTACGACCAAAGCGGGCGACTTCGCCAAAATCGGCTTCGGCTCGTTCACCTTCTCCAAGCCGGGCGCCTACGTGTACAAGGTGACGGAAACCGCCGGTAACGACACCACGCTCACATATGCCACGAACGTGCGGTATCTGCGATTCCGTGTGGAGGAAGACCAGATGAAGGGCGTGTATTCCGTGATTGTCACCACGCCCGGATACAACGCTCCTACAGCCACGGACGCCAATGACGAGGCCGCGTTCGTGAACGTGTGCAAGAGCGCGGAACATCTGCCGTTGACGGGCGGATTGACGACCAGAAACTATCTGGCATCAGGACTTGTTATGGGCTTGCTGGCGGTATTCGCCGGATTCGCCATCCATGAATGGTGGCGCAGACAACAGCGAAAGGAGCAGCTATTGGAATAAACGCAAGGCGTTCCACGATACCTTCGCTGACCGTCGTGGAACGCTGGCAACCGCATACCTCCCAATCATCAAATACCAAAACCAACAAACCAGAGAAGAGGAAGCTCATGAAGATGAGAAAACTCCTGGCAGGCGTCGCCGCCGCGGCGACCCTGCTCAGCGGTGCCGTGTTCGGTGCCGCAACCGCATCCGCTGATGATACGCCAGTGGCAACCATCACCGCGCTGAACGCGCAGCAGGCCTGCACGTATACGGCGTACAAGTTCGCGCAATTCTCGAACGCGAAGGCCACCAGCGGTGACGCCACCAAGATCGAGTCCATCGACATCGCCACCACGGCGGACGGCTCCTTCCTGAGCACCATCTCCACCGCCGCGCAGGCCGCGAAGAGCAGCACCGTCCCCGCGGAATACAGCAATAACGTCGCCGCATGGATCGCCACGTTCAGCGCTTCCGAGCTGCGCGCGTTCGCGGAGAAGATGCAGGCTTCCCTGAGCGGAATCACCAATCTGGATGATTTCAAAAAGGGAGAAGCCACCAACACCAGCACTACTCCTGCGGATACGACGATCTCTCTGACCGAGGAAGGCTGGTATATCGTTGCCAAGCAGCACACGGATGCTGATGGAACCACAACGATAGACAGCGTTGCCGTGGTGGCTTCCACGCTCGATGGGTACACCACGATCGAATTCGACCTTGACGATGGCCAGAAGAACGTCACCGCGCTCGGCAAGTTCAACCCGAAGGACGAGAACCAGCCGAATAAGCCGAACAAGTACGTGTACGACAACACCATGTGCAGCGACGATGAAACAATCACCAAGAACACCGAATCCATGGATGGCAAGTCGGTGAGCGTCGGCACGGAACTGTGCTACGTGGTGCAGACGAACGTGTCGAAGGCCGCCGCCGGCTATACCACGTATCCGATTAAGATCAGCGATACCATCTCGAAGGGCCTGACCTACAACACGACCGACGGTGCCGTTCAGATCAAGGCGTACTGGGGCAATATGAAGTCGACGGAAGCCGCTGACAAGCATCTGATCGATTCGTCCGCCTATACCGTCACGACGACGCCGAACGCCGATGGCTCCACCACCATGCTGGTGACCTTCACCGACGCCCATAATTGGTCCGGCAATCAGCTGTGGATCACCTACTCCGCGACCGTGAACAAGGATGCCGGAAGCACGAACGCCTACGTCGTCAGCAACTCCGCCAAGGTTCAGCATAACGACGGTGACTGGTCGGAAACCACGAGCACGCACCAGTACGTCGGTGGTTTCACCTTCTTCAAGTATGGCGTGGATAACGGTGCCGAAGTGTCTCTGACCGGAGCCAAGTTCAACGTGTTCGCAGGAACGAGCGTTACGGATATTCCGCTGACCTTCACCAAGGTGGAAAACGCAGATGGTAGCGCGTACTACTACTATGATCCGGCGGGAACGGTCACCGAGGTGGAATCCGACGGCAACGGTAATGTCACGGTGTACGGCCTGAAGGGTCATATGACCACCGGAGCCGAGGACGACGGCAAGTATACGCTGAAGGAAACCGCGGCTCCGAGCGGTTATATGGATGTGGATGCCGTCAAGCCGGTGTTCACCGTCCAGGTGGAGCTGTCGGTCGCCGCGGGTGTGGTGAGCAACACGCTGCTCCTCACGACGAACAACAACGCGTTGAAGCTGGCTTCCCAGAATGCTGACGACAATTCGATCAAGGTGAAGAACGTGAAGTCCCTCACCCAGCTGCCGCTCACCGGTGGCGCGGGCATTCTGATGTTCTCCGTGGTCGCGGCACTGCTCATCGTTGTCGCGGCAATCGCGACCATGCGTATTCGCGCCGTCAAGCGCGAGCTGCAGGCCTGAGAGGTGTGATTCACAGTCTGTAAGCAGTCTGTAAGCAGCTTGTGAGCGGTCTGTGGGCAGTCTGTGGGCACTGCCTTGAACTTGGGTGCCACTCATGAGAGGGCGATATGTCAAGCCGTTCGGCTGGCATATCGCCCTCTTCGCGTATATGGATGGGTTCACGCCGTGCAATCTATACGGGTTCGTGTAGGTCTGTGTAGGTTCGTGCAGGTTCGTGTAGGTCTGTGCAGGTTCGGATTGAATGATTGCGCTCACCTATGCCAGGGATTGACGATCGATACGTCCATTCCTTCGAAATCCCTGGTATTGCGCGTCGCCACCATGCACGCATACCGGCGCGGACTCTACTTATTTGCTGAATTTCGAGTGAAAACACGGGCGAAGCGTGCGAATCTGGGATACCCTCATAGAAGATGCCCTGCGTGGGGGTCAAGTGAATTCGCACGTGGAAACCACGCATAGGGAATAGTGTCGGGCCGATTGTGAAGGAGCATGCCCTATGTCCAGTTCGTTGTTCAAAAAAGCGCTGGTTCTCGGCGCGTTCGCTGCCGGAGCCGCGGTATGGGCAATCGCGCCTCGTACCTTCTCCGACAAGCGCCGCAACTACGTTCCGGCCATTCCGGACGTTTGGTACGCCCATCGCGGACTGCATGACGCGGGATCCGGTCTGAGCGCGCAATATGCGTCGGAAAGCGGCGAATACGTGGCGCTCGCCCGCCGTATGGCCATGAAGGCGGGCTACGGCAATCCCAACGTGTGCACGTCGATCGCGCCCGAAAACTCTCTTGCCGCCTTCGCAGCCGCCTGCGAGGCCGGTTACGGCATCGAACTTGACCTGCAGATGACCCGGGACGGCGAAGTTGTAGTGGTGCATGACGGCGATCTCATGCGCGTTGCGGGGGATCCGCGTCTTATCAAGGATCTTGCCTACGATGACCTGACCCGCATCCCACTGTTCCCGTCTGACGCGCCGGGCTCCGATGTGGCGACGCCGCTTCCCGGCGCTACGGAGCAGCCGCCGCTGGTCACGACTCCGGATGCCGCTCCGAAAGGTTATTACCAGCATGTGCCGCTGTTCTCGGACGTGCTCAAAGTGGTCGCCGGTCGAGTGCCGCTGATTGTGGAATACAAGTTCGACGACAATTGCGCGTGGACTCCGCGCGACGTCGAACTTATGGAAAAGGGTGACGCGCTGCTGCAAGCCTATTCGGGCGAATATGTGGTCGAATCGTTCAACCCGGCCGCCGTCAATTGGTACAAGGAGAACCGTCCGGAAGTATGCCGTGGACAGCTGTCCTGGTGGCCGGAAGGCGAGGACGTGCCGTCCGATCCGGTGACGATGGTTAAGGAGTACGCGGCGGGGACGCTTGCCTTCGATTGGATTTCCCGCCCTGATTTCATTGCCTACGATTGGAAGGGCGGCAACAGTCCGCAGGTTCGTCTGGCACGATTCATGGGTGCGGTGCCGGTCTCGTGGACCGTGCGTAGCCGTGACGAGCTGGCCCAGTGCGATGACTGGTTCGACCACCACATCTTCGAGGCCTTCGTGCCGGATTCCCGCTGATCCGGCTGTCTGAAACGCGGCGCGAATCTCATGGACATGTTCGGATTTTCCCGAACCTAATTCATGGGATTCGCGCCGTTGCCATGTAGTGGATCGTGTAGTGGGGCACCGGCATCGACCGGAAATTCCCTACTGGCGCACGGCACCCGGATGCCGCCGAATGACATCCATCAGACACACATTGGGCATAGACACACATTTGGCCCACAACCCCAGAGCCGCCCCAGAAAACCACTTCAACGAAATCGGCCACGAAGCAAAAAGAAAGACCCGCCGAAGCGGGCCTTCCTTCCAAGAATCCTAGAACAGAATCGCTGCACAACAACATCGTCGTAACGGTAAGTCTATCCAATGCCCGTTCAACGTAACGACCTATCTTGGTCATACACTCTTTGTGGGCTCTGCTCTTCGGTTGTTCTTGTACTTCGTAATTATGCTCACTATCGGAGCAATCGCAAACCGGAATGCGCTGATGTTCCGTATTTATCCAAACTGTTTCTTTTCGATTGCAAGAATCGCAGAAAATGCATCATCATGTGCGAATCGAACAGCGTGTTTGTTTGATTGCGTTCGTTTCCGCCGTAAAAACGGCGTGTCGCCATAGCATTTTCCACAACTCTTCCAAAACAAAACGGGCAATTGTAAACTCCCTCTAAATTCTGCGGACTTTTGCGAGATTTCAACCCGTCAAAGGAATAAAGTAGAGCACTATGGCACAGATTTTTGACGCACCCTCAAAGGCGATCCTGCGCAGCCAAATAGCTGAGCACATCGCCGAAACAGACAAGAACGACAAGCGGGAGCTGCAAGCCGGCGAAGAGCCGCTTCCCAACGACCGCTTCTTCGACCGCGAGTTGAGCTGGCTGAAGTTCAACAAGCGAGTCCTCGAACTGGCCCAGGATGAGGACCTGCCGATCATCGAACGCGCGAGCTTCGCCGCGATCTTCGCGAACAACCTCGACGAGTTCTTCATGGTCCGCGTGGCCGGCCTCAAGCGTCGCATCGACACCGGCATCGCCGTCACCGCGGCATCGGGCCTGAGCCCACGCCAGCAGCTGCGTGCGATCAGCGAACAGGCCCACCGCCTGCAGGACGAGCACGCCCACTACGTGATCGACCACATCCTGCCGGACCTGGCCAAGGAAAATATCGTCCTGCTGAGCTGGGACAAGCTCACCGCAGCGGAGCAGGAACGCCTTTCGCGCTACTACCGCCAGCAGGTGTTCCCCGTCCTGACGCCGCTTGCAGTGGATCCGGCCCACCCGTTCCCGTACATTTCCGGCGGTTCCATCAACCTCGCCGTGCTGGTGGAGAATCCGACTTCCGGAAAGTCCCACTTCGCACGAGTGAAGATCCCCGGCAACCTGAACCGTCTCGTTCCGGTCGACGACATGACCGATGACGATACCACCGAGGTCCGTTACGGCTTCATCACCATGGAGAACCTGATCATCGCCCACTTGGAATCCCTGTTCCCGGGCATGATCATCAAGGAGGCCCGTTCCTTCCGAGTGACCCGTAACGAAGACATCGACGTTGAAGAGGACGATGCGGAAAACCTGCTCAACGCCATGGAGAAGGAGCTGCTGCGCCGTCGTTTCGGACCGCCGATCCGTCTGGAGATCTCCGACGAGACCAGCCCGTTCCTCTCGCAGCTGCTCGCCGACCAGCTGCGCGTGAGCGTCGACGAAGTGTACCGTCTTCCGGCCCCGCTCGACGCGACCGTGCTGTTCGAGCTCGGCGGCATCGACCGTCCGGACCTGAAGTACCGTTCCTTCGTGCCGACCACGAACCGTCAGATCGCCGAGGTGGAATCGTCCCGCGCGCAAGACATCTTTGCGGCGATTCGCGAGCGCGATATCCTCCTGCATCACCCGTATGATTCATTCTCTACCTCGGTTCAGGCGTTCCTAGCGCAGGCGGCCGCCGACCCGAAGGTGCTGGCCATCAAGCAGACGCTGTACCGCACGTCCAGCAATTCGCCGATCATCGACGCGCTTGTTGACGCCGCCCATGCCGGCAAGCAGGTGCTCGCCCTGGTTGAGATCAAAGCGCGTTTCGATGAGGACGCCAACATCGCGTGGGCACGCAAGCTCGAACGTGCGGGCGTGCATGTGGTGTACGGCATCGTCGGCCTGAAGACGCACTGCAAGCTGAGCCTTGTGGTCCGTCAGGAAGCTGATGGACTTCGCCGCTACTGCCACATCGGCACCGGAAACTACAATCCGAAGACCGCGCGAATCTACACCGATCTGGGCATTCTGACCTGCGATCCGGTCGTCGGCCAGGACATGACCCGACTGTTCAACCAGTTGTCCGGCTATGCTCCGAAGTCGAGCTTCCACCGTCTTCTGGTCGCGCCGCGAACCGTTCGTTCCGGCCTGATTCAGCGCATTCGCCGCGAGGAGGACGCCGCACGCGCGGGCAAGGAAGCGTGGATCAAGATCAAGGTCAATTCCGTGGTTGATGAGAAGACCATCGACGCACTGTACCGTGCAAGCCAGGCCGGCGTGAAGATCGATATCGTGGAACGTGGCATCTGCGCGCTCAAGCCGGGCGTTCCGGGGCTTTCGGAGAACATCCGCGTGCGTTCCATCCTTGGGCGTTTCCTCGAGCACAGCCGTATCTACGCGTTCGCCAACTCCGACGGCCCGCAAATCGGCGAAGGCCCGGCATCCGGTCCGGAAGTGTGGATTGGTTCCGCCGATCTGATGCACCGTAACCTGGATCGTCGAGTCGAGGCTTTGGTGCGCATCACCGCGCCGGAGCAGATCGACGAGCTCATCAAGTACGTGGACCTGCAGATGGCCGATTCCACCGCTTCCTGGCATATGGAGGCGGACGGCACCTACGTGCGCCATGCGAAGGATGAGGAAGGCCGACCGCTGGTCGATTGCCAGGAGTACCTGATCAAGAGGCATTCCCGCCGTCCGGCGACGCACTGACGTCATAAGACGCCATAAGACGTCACGGAGACGTCGCACAGCAAAGAAGGGGGTCGACCTCGCCGAATGAGCCGCGCGGTCATTGGAATCCGATTGATGTAGATCGTTTGGATTTCAGTGATCGCACAACGATTCAGGAAGGCGGGTCGGCCCTTCTTCGTACGTCCGGGAATCCTACGTCCGGAAATCCTACGTCCGGAAATCTTACCGAGGGAATCCTGCGATGGAATCCTACAATGAAAGGCATGAGCGAAGAGATGAGACGCATCGTGGAAGCCGCCGGCGGCATCGTATGGCGCTGGAAAGCCGACAGCGAGATTGCCAAGAATCCGGCGATCGCAGCCGAGAAATCCACCAAGGAACAGCTCAACAGCATCGAGGTGTGCATCGTGCACCGCCCCAAATACGACGACTGGAGCTGGCCGAAGGGCAAGCTTGAGCAGGGTGAATCGCACAGGCATGCGGCAGTACGCGAGATCAGCGAGGAGACGGGCGTGCCGATCGCCCTCGGACCGTATCTGGGCGAGGTGGAGTATCCGTTGGCCGATGAAGGCAAGAAAACCCGCCATTCGCACGACCGCACCGTAGACACCAAGCATTCGATGTATTGGATGGCCAAGCCTATTTCCATCGCCGACGCGGAACGACTGACCGACGCGTTCGGGCCGGTGCAGCGTGCGGACGTTGGCGAAATCAACGATGTGGTGTGGGTGTCTCCTCGCGAAGCCAGGAAGAAACTGACCCATTCAACCGACAAAGACATTCTCGCCACGTTCGTCGACCGTATTGAGGAAGGTGCGGCGACCGCGCAGAATCTGCTGCTCGTGCGCCATGCGAAGGCTGAATCGCGCAAATCGTGGAAGGGAACCGACGCCAATCGTCCGATCACACCGAAGGGCGCGGCTGCCGCGTTCGCGCTCAACCGCGAGCTGGCCTGCTACAGTCCCGACCGGCTGGCCACATCGCCCTGGCTGCGCTGCCAGGAAACGTTGCAGGTGCTGAGCTGGCAGACAGGCCTTCCATTGGAATACGTGGACGAGCTTACGGAAGACGCCTTCGCCGACCATCCGAGCAAATCCTGGGTCGCCTTCCGGAATCAGATCGAACGAACGTTGAACGAACGCCAGACCACGGCGATTTGCATGCATCGCCCGGTGATCGGCGGCATGTTCGACCATCTGCGAGGCCTGTGCTCCCGCAAGCAACTCGCCAAGCAACTCATCGCGAAATCGCCGTACATGCCTACCGGAACGGCCATCGCGATGTTTATAATCAACACGCCGCAAGGTTTCAGCATCATCGATATTCAAAAGGTCACGCCACTTGTCTACTAACATGCATTACGGCTCCGGCTCCGTAATTCCAAGCCGTTCCGCGGGATTCACGAACACCGGCTCGCCACGTCCGGCACGTCCCGGCCAACTCGACCAGATGATGGCCGACAACATTGTGGGAGGCGCGGACCCGGCGCAGATCAGCGAAATGAGCCATGCTTCCGCGGCAGCTTTGCTGGACAAGGTGCACCATACGCAGGATGAACGGCTGGTGGAGCGCGTGCTCACGCTGGTGGACCGCGAGGGTGTGGATGTGATCGCGGAATTGTGGAGTCACGCGGAACCGGATTCGCTTCCGGGAATCATGTGGCGACTGTATGTGATGCGCACTTGGATGCGTAAGAACCGCGATTCCATCGCTCGTCTGTGGCGCGTCGGCGAGCCTGTGGCCACTTCCGCTTCCGCGATTGCGGGCGTCGATCAGGCACCGACCGAGGATGATATCGCCGCCATTGCCGATTCGATTCTCGCCGGCGCTTTTACCGGCGATTTCGCCGTTGCGCTGGAACGCGCGGCGGCATTCACCGATGTGGTTGCGCTGGGTTTGCGCATTGAGGCGCGTAGGATGGTCAAACGATTGGAATCCGGTGCAGACGGTTCTGAATCGGGTTCCCAGATTGAATCGGGTTCCGCAACCTCCTCCGCTTCGGCTGCCGGTGATGTTGGGAAGCGGATTCGCACGAAAGCCTCGCGTCTTATGCATACGGCCGGGAATCTGTTCGCCACGGCCAAGGATTTCCGTCATGGCGCCAATTTGTGGAGGCGTGGGCGTTTGGACTGAAGCCGCACGTACGACACGTTTTCCGCGTTCGAATACCGGTAAGTCCTACGCGACTGTACAATAAATATCTGCGCCGGGCCATGCATAGCCCCGGGCTCCATTTTTTGCCGCTGCGAGCGGCCTTTGCGCCGACAGGCGCTTTCGTGGTTCGGCGCATTTTCTTTTCTTTCGATTTTTCTTTTCCCCTATTCCGTTTTATTCCCCCATTCCTGATTTCATTGCGATTGCATTGCGATTCCTTCTTTTCGATTTTCTTCTTACAATTCGCCTCCTACCACGCATAAGCGCATCCGCGCTTATTGAAAAGAGGGTCTATCCGGGGGTGTGCATGGTTTTCGTCGGATTTACGGACCTGAGATTTGCGGATTATGCTCGATAGATTATGGATATTCACATTTTGAACCACCCGCTGGTGGCGCATAAGCTCACCGTCCTTCGAGACAAGAACACCTCCTCTCCCGTGTTCCGTGAGCTCGTCACCGAGCTTGTTACCTTGGAGGCATACGAAGCGACCCGCGATATCGAAGTTGTGGACAAACCAATCGAAACCCCTGTCGCACCGACCGTAGGCAAGACTATCGCCCCTCCGGCACCGGTTATCGTGCCGGTGCTGCGCGCGGGTCTGGGCATGCTCGACGGCATGATGAAGATGATCCCGACCGCTGAAATCGGATTCCTCGGTATGAAGCGTGATGAGGACAATCCCACGCGGCAGACCATGTATGCGAAGCGTCTTCCGGAAGATCTGACCGGACGCCACTGCTTCCTCATCGACCCGATGCTGGCCACCGGCGGCACACTGGTCGCGGCCGCCCATTACCTGGCCGAGATCGGCGCCAAAGACATCACCGCTTTATGCCTTGTGGGCACTCCGGAAGGGCTGAAGTTCGTTGAGGAGAACCTTGACCCGTCGGTCCAGTTCAAGCTGGTGCTGTGCTCGGTTGACGAGGGGCTCAACGACCAGAGCTACATCGTTCCCGGCCTTGGAGACGCCGGCGACCGTCTGTATGGCGTCATCGACTAACCGCCGTGCCTGTTGGGGGTGGTCGAACGTCTCGCACTCGCCCTGCGGATATATTCCTCGGTCCGCCTGTGGCGCCGATGCGCAAGGAGCTTGCCTGCCGGGCGTTTCCTGCTGGCCGTGTTTCCGTGCGTGCCTGCGGCTTTTCGCGGCCTCGATCATGTGCCATGGGCGCCAGTCGGATTCGTTAGTCCGGGTGATTGGCCTCTTTGGGCGTGCGCATCTACCCCCTTTCGTGCACAACCGGGAGATATGCTTGTTTCTCGTGGGTTGGGGCTCCAAGGGGGTATGTGTCGTTTTGTTCCGCTTCTTTTACGGGATCTGAAAACGGCGGAATTCCAACGATTCTGGATTTGAGCGCCGAGACAATTGATGTATGTGGCGTGCACGACTGGCAAGATAGGCTCATTTCTCCCAGTTGGGGTTTCAAAAGAGGTGTCCGCTATTGTGCGCGTATCTGTTGCGTAATACGAGAATGGCGGAATTCCAACGATTTGTGATTTTGGTGTCGGGACGGTCTGCTTCTGGGTTGGCCCCAACTGGCAAGATAGGCTCGTTTCTCGCAGTTGGGGCAGGGGATGTGACCTGTCGTGCGGATTCTGGCCTATGACCACCGCTTCGATGGGGGATGACCTCTCAATATCCGTTTGTGGATAAGTCTGTATGACACGCCGAATCTGTGGATAACCCGCGTTCTCCGACCACAAGGGCCGATTCGGGTTGCACGCGAGGTGCATACCCTTTTTCAATCGGGTATATGAACACTACGATGCGTTACACCGGTCAGACAGGATTCGATCAGACCGATATTGAGCGGGCCGACCTTGGTCAGCAGAGCTTCAGATACGACAATACGGAATACGTGAAGGCTCCGCCCCAACGTTTTTACACGCCCGATGAATCTGCCGGCTCAAGATGGCAATATGGGCAATCCCAAACAGGCTCATTGGGAGGAGTCGGTTCCACGGGAACGGTTGGGATGCCGGGAACAGCCAGATTGACGGGGCCGCCAGGAGCGGGTGGTAAAAGGGCGCGCGGCATCGAATCCTCGCCAAATAACGTGTTGAACAATGTGGTGGCGGTGGAATCGGCCGTTTCGGGAGTGGGCGTCAGCACGTTGGCGTCGCTGGTGGCACGAAACCTTGCGCAATCCGGCATCACGTGCGCACTTGTCGATGCCGACCTGCAGGGAGGCGGACTCGATGTGCTGTTGGGAATCGAAAACGAGGATGGGACCCGATTCGGAGACATCAACGCGCCGCTGGGCAGTGTGAACGGCAAGGCATTGCTAAGGGAGATGCCCTTATGGGATGGCGTGCCGGTACTTTCCTGTGATCCATGGAAATCAAGCAACCCGCAATCGTGGGACGTGCGAGCCTGCATACAGGCGCTTTCGCAGGTGAGGGACGTTGTGGTCGTGGATGCGGCGCAGCGCATCGGACTGCAGGAAGTCATGGAACTCGACCAATGCGCACGCATCGTAGTGGTGGAGTTGACGGTACTGGGCCTGGCCCGCGCCAAAACCATGCTGCGCGCCTCGATACAGGAACGTAGCAAACTCACCGAAGACACGAATCACGTGCTGGTGGTGGGAGCCGAGCCCAGAGGCACTTTGCGCAAACGCGGCATAACGGAAATCGGCGAGGCGGAAAGCTATCTCGAATGCGGCATCGCGGCCGTCATACAACCGGACGCGCATCTGTGCAGCGAGCAACTGGAAGGTCTTGGCCTGCGAAATCCCAACAAATCGACGGCCAAAGCAATCCGGACATGCGTCGACTTCATACTGGAACAGCTGGAAAACAAGCGGGGAAAACATGGAACTCGGTCCCCTTAGCAGGCTGGCGGAAGAACCAGGCGTGACCGATATCGCCATTACCTGCGACGGTACGGTGTGGGCGGATTGGGGGCGAGGCATGACACCATGCGGCCTACGTCCGTTTTCCAGTCCGCACGCCATCCGTGAATTCGCGGTGCGATTATGCTCGCAGCTTGGCAAAAGACTCGACGACGCATGCCCGATCGCCGACGCGTCGACGGCGCAAGGCGTGCGCGTGCACGCGGTCATCGCACCGTTGGTTCCGCAAGGCGCGGCCATCAGCATACGATTACCGGACGTTGCGCAACCGAGTCTGCGATCATTGGCGAATAACGGCATGTTCCCCTCGAACTGGCTACCTACACTCAATGCGCTGGTGTCACGCCAAGCCAGCATCCTCATAACCGGCGGCACTGGCGCGGGCAAGACCACACTGCTCAAAGCGCTGCTCAAGCAATGCGAACCGACGGAACGCATCATCACCGTCGAGGAAGTACGGGAACTTGGCATGATCCAACATGCCAACCATGTATCGCTGGTAACCCGCGAAGCCAACATGGAGGGCGCCGGAGCCATAGGATTGCCGCAATTAATCGCGGCGACTCTGCGTATGCGCCCGGACCGCATAATCGTAGGCGAATGCAGAGGGGCCGAGATCGCAGACCTCCTGAGAGCCTTGAATTCCGGGCATCGCGGAGGCATGACCACCCTGCATGCCAACCATGTGGGCGCGGTGCCTTCACGGCTCGTCTCGCTGGGACTGCTTGCGGGGTTGGAGCCGAGGGCAACAGCCGCGCTCGCTGAAGACGCGTTCGATGTGGTGCTGCATGTTGAGCGGGTGGACGGGAAAAGACGACTTGCACAGATCGGATGTCTGGAGTCGGATGATGGCCGGTTGATGGGGCGTGCATTGGCTTCTTGGGACGGAAATCAGGTTCAGGAAAGCGGGCGGTGGCTTGATTTCCTGGACGGGGAATTCCAAGCGAAAGATCCCGTGCGGAGAGTTTAGATGAGGAAGCGAGGTGACTTTCGCTGTGTGGTCTGTGTGGTCGTTGGCGGCATCCGTGCTGATCGGCATGGCAGTATGGCTTTGGCCAAGCCGTGGAGCGAATGGCCGTATACCGCGCATGGGAGCCATGATTGGTGCGGAGATTCCGTCTGAACACGGTATGCATGATCCGTCTGTGACAGCTGGGAAGGCCGGGGTGGGCTGGGTAGCCGGAACGGTTGGGGTCGCCAATATAGCCAAGATGGCTGACTTGACTGGGCCGGCTGGACCGGCTGAACCGGCTGGACCGGCTGGACCGGCTGGACCGGCTGAACCGGATGGGCCGGCGGGAACGGTCGTGCCATACCTGCCGTCGATAGGTGGGGTGGCATGTGTGTCCGCGCTGCAGGCTTCCGTGAAAAGCGGGGCCACGTTGGTGGGCGCTTTCGAAGAGCTCGGTGGAAAGTCCTTTGCCACAGCCGAATTGACGCCCTTTCGCATCCGCCTGGTTGTGCGTGCTCGCAGTCTGCCTCAAGAACGACGTGACCAGGCCGACCTGCTCAGTGAGGAGTTGTACGCGGCATGCCGGCTGAGCGCCGATTTGGGTTGCGAGACGAGCCATTGTCTGGATGTGGTTGCCTCGTCGTTGAAACGACGGCGTTTGATGGATGACCTGCGTGCCAACGTGTTCGCCATGCCACAAGCCACGGTGAAACTGCTGCTTGCATTGCCGTTGGTGACGCTGCTGTTGGGGGAGGGGATTGGCGCAAGGCCGTTCGCTTTTCTGTTTGGGAATGCCAAAGGATTGCTGTGCCTGGGATTCGCGGCATGTTGCTATGCGCTGGGACTGCTGTGGGTGAGGGCGTTGATGAAAGGAACGACATGATTGAAACAGCGTGGATTTGGGTGTTGATCGCTTCGGTTTTTGCCGCGCAGGCCGTTTGGCTATGGCGCTGGACTCCGATTCGTGAGATGCCTGGCGTGGGCGAGCGATTGCAGGAAGTGCCGTTGCCGTTGGTTCTGGAGATGCTGTCCGTGGCCATACGGCAGGGCGCGTCCATTCCACATGCGCTGATTGCGGTTGGGGAGATTGTCTCCGGCAGGTTCGGTGACGGACTCCAATCAGCCGGCAGGAACCTTAATCAAGGTGTCGATTGGGATGATGCGTGGCCTGATGAAGGCGATCTTGCGCTGGTTCGGGATGCGTTCGCCGCGTCATGGCGAAACGGCTCGTCTCCGGTGAATCGGTTGGATGCGGCGGTTGAGCAGATCGATTGGAACGAACGTTCCCGCATAGAACAGTCGGCCGCCAGATTGTCGATCAAACTGTTGCTGCCGACCGGTTTGTGCTTCCTTCCGGCATTCATGGCGTTGGGAATCGTTCCGTCGATGGCATCGTTCTTCGGATGATTTTCGGCGGTATCGGCGCGTATCGAGTGGTGTCGTTTCTGGACTTAGTTGGACGTGCTTTTGGAATGTGGATAACTTCGGCGACACGCCAACCCTGTGGATAACTCGCTTTCTCCGACCACAACCCCGGAAAAACGCGCATTGTACTCCTTCCGTACGCGAGACTGAACTCACCCGATCAATCGATCGGGACCATTCATACGAAAGGAGCATGATGAGCGATATAACGCCAATCAATGTTGATGGTTCATCGGGCATGATGGTTCGTGTCGGACGGCGAATGCTCGATTTCAAGGAAAAGTCCTACAAGACGGTATGCCTGTTGGATTCGCGTATGCGCATGCTGACCGCCGAACCGGAGGAAGGCGCCGCCACCGCCGAATACGCGGTCGTGTTGGTGGCCGCGACAGGATTCGCCGCGGTGCTGGTGGGCATCATGAAATCCGACGCCATCAAGACGTTGCTGACCAACATCATCAAGAAAGCGCTTAGCGTGGGGTAGAACATGCTGACGTCATGGTGGAAACGACGCTATGACGAGGGATCCGCCACCGCGGAATTCGCGGTGGTGCTTCCCTGCGTTGCGGTGGTGGCGATGTTGGTGCTGTGCTTGGGACGTGCGTCCGTGGTGTCCATGAATTGCCAGGACGCCGCCGCTGCCGGAGCCCGTGCCATGACGGTGATTGGGGCCGATGGCGAGGCCCGCGCTCGAAACGCCGCGTTGGCAGCTGCCGTTGAGGGTTCCTCGGTGTCGTTCGTGGTTGGTTCCGACAGCGTTGCCGTAACGGTGCAATGCCCGATTGTGCCCGATCCTGCAGGAGTGCTGCCGGCAAGGGTCGTAGGCAAGGCGATTCGATATTTCTAGAAAGGAGATGCAAATGAAATGAACGGTCGCGTGAAACACTGTGTGAAACAAGATTCGAAATGCTTTACGAAATGTCATGTGGAACGTTCTGCGGAACAATATGCAAAGCGGTCGAATGAAAGAAGCGTGAAACGTTTCGTCAAGTGTCTGGCATGGCACGATGACGAGGGGGTCGGAACCATCTCCGGTGTTGCTCTGATCGCGGTGGCGGCCATCGTGCTTGCCACAGTGGCATCGGCCGGCAATCTGCTGCTGTGTCTGCATCGCGTGCAGAACATGGCCGACCTGGCATCGGTCGCTGCGGCTCGGGCCCTCTACGATGGCGATGCCGATCCATGTGCGGCCGCGGAACGTACGCTTTCCGGCAATGATGTGGCACTCGAATCATGTTCGGTGGAAGACGAGGATGTGATCGTTGCGGCCACAATAAGCACGAGTGTGCCGCTCGTGCCGGAAGTGAGCCGAAGGTCTCGTGCGGGGCCAACCGAATGCGGTTGAGATTGCGAGCAACTGAGCGAATCCGACGGATTGCATGCAGGGCCAATCCCAATGATCATGGGCCGATTGTATGCAACCCAACAAATCCAACGGATTGCGTACGGCTGTCTGTATTGGACGGCGGCATGTGGCGTGTGGCGGGAAACGCGGTTATCGTACTGAGATATGAGTGAAACGTCACGTACGAGCATGACAGTTGCCGTGGTCGGGAATCCGACGTCGAACAAGGGCAAGGGCGCCAAAGTCGGCGAACAGGTGGTACGCCTGCTTCAGGAAGCGGGGGCGAAGCACGGTTTCGATGTGATTGACGTAACCGGGCTGAGTTTCGAGGATTCCTTGCGGAACGCCAGAACCCGAAAAGACGAATACGACTATCTTGTGGTGGTCGGCGGAGATGGCATGATCGCTCTCGGAGCCAATGCGGTCGGGCTTTCCGGAAAACCACTGGGCATTGTGGCCACCGGGTCTGGAAACGATTTTGCGCGGGGGTTGAATCTGCCTGTCAATCGCGTGAATACGGCGGTGGAAGGCATAGTCGGCGCGATAGTACGCGGCACGTATATCGATGTCGATATGGGCTTGGCAACATCGTTGCCGGGCGGATATGCCGTCGATCCCAACTCCGGTGAAGACGGAAGTAGGGACGAGTGCGTCCGTGAGAACGGGAATGGATGTGAGAACGGTGGCGATTCGTGCGGTTCCGTCACGTCGTGCGGTTCCGTCACGTCGTGCGATCCCGCCACTGTGCAAGGCTCCGCCACGGTGAGACGTACGGCGATCAACCGTTTCTACGCGGGTATGCTGTCGTGCGGTTTGGACGCGAGCATCAACGATCGCGCGAACCACTCCCGTCTGCCCAACGGCTCCCTGCGCTACTTTGCCGCCGTGATCGTGGAACTGACACATATGCAACGGTACGGATACCACATCAAAGCCACGTTGGCGGACGGTTCCGTGGAGGAACGCGACATCATCTCACCACTGCTCACAGTGGCCAATTCCAGGCATATCGGCGGAGGGATCGAGGTCTCTCCGTACTCGCGGTTCTCGGACGGCATGCTGGATTTGGTATGGCTTGATCATGTGCCGAACTTCATGGAATGCGTCGATGCGATCATGCGCGCCTACCACGGAAGGTTGCTCGGCAGCAAGGCGTTCGGCTGGAAACGCGTACGTGAAATCGAAATCACCAAAGCGCAAGACGGCGCCGAACCGCCGGTGATGATGGCCGACGGCGAATACGTGGGCCATATGCCGGTCAAAGTCGCGGTGCAGGACCGTGCCTTACGGGTGCTCGTCCCGCCCGCGGTCGTGGCAAACCAATCCGAAAACAGCGACGAAACCATCGCTGCCGCCATCGAACGTGACCATCGCGATCCCCTGACCGGCGAATTCCTCGACTGACGGCTTCGACGGCCATTCGTTGCCCGCACACGCAACCGGAGTGATGCGGTAAGGTGAGTTCGAGAGTGAAAGTGCGGACAAGGGAGCGCGGTAGATGTTCACAGTGGCGATCGTCGAGGATGAGATCGATGCCGCGCGCAGGCTTGAGGCATGTCTTGCGCGTTATTCGCAGGATCATCCGGACGTGAGATTCGACGTGACGGTGTTTTCGGAGCCGACAGGTTTTCTTGATGCGTATCGTCCGGTGTGGGACATCGTGTTCATGGACATCGAGATGCCGAACATGGACGGCATGTCCGCCGCACGCAGACTCCGGGTCCTTGACGAGCAGGTCATCCTGATATTCGTGACGAACATGGCGCAGTTCGCAGCCAAAGGGTATGAGGTGGATGCGTTGGATTATGTCATCAAGCCATTCTCCTACAACGATTTCGAGCGTAAGCTCCGTCGCGCCGTGGCCATCCGCGGCGAGGAATCGGCATCCGTCATGATCATGCAACGAGCCAGAACGCAACGTGTGCTCCTACGCGACATCGAGTACATCGAAGTCAAAAATCATAATCTGCTCTACCATACCGAACGCGGCATTCTGACAGGTACCGGCACCTTGCAGGATGTGGAAGACAAGCTCCGTGACCGTGGATTCCTACGCTGCAACAAGGCGTTCGTGGTCAACGGCCGTCACGTCGTCGCGGTCAAAGGCAACGAGCTGACCCTTTCCGGCGGCGAAAACGTGACCATCGGCAGGGCATACAAAAAGACCTTCATGGAAGCGCTTGCCGCAAGCATGGGCGATGGCAATGTGATGTAGCGGCATACCGCGCAGTGTGACGCAGACGGACGGAATGGACGGATGATGGTGCAGGCAATCGACGTGATGCTGGATTTCTTCACCGACAACGGCATGGTCGTGGAGCTGATGGTCTCCACACTGCTGTTCACCTGGTGGTTGGAACGCCGTGACATGTTCTGGTGGCGTGCGTTGGCCGGCGTCGTCGTAATGCTTGGCGAATCGATGCTGTGGCATGGCTATGTGCCGGAAAACCTGTGGACCGTCACCGTGCAGAACATCATCGTGTTCGCATTGTTGATCGCGTGGATCGGCGAATGCTGGAAGGTCAACATCAGACAGGCGTTGTTCTACTTCGTCATGTCCGGCGCCATGCAGCATCTCGTCTACCGCGGCGCGCGATTGCTGTCGATGGGACTGCACCATTACTGGCCGAATGGCGCATGGGTCGACACTTATGTGTACTCGTTCGCGCAGATTCCGCTCTACTGCCTCGCCTATGCCGTATTCGCCCGACCGATGGCGAAAAAGGACATTTCGATGGTGGGCGGACGATCGGTGTTCGCCATGATGGTCGGCATGATGCTGTGCGTCAGCGTATTCACCAACATGTTCAATTTCCTTGCATCCCCGACATCCGGCGCGGCGGCGTTCATCGTGTTCAGTCTGTTTGATTTCGTCACCTGCGTGTTCATGCTCGAACTCGCCATCGAACTCGTCTCCAAGCAGCGCGCCCATGCGGAAGGGGAAGTGCTGCGTCATCTGTTGTGCCAGCAGAAACAGCAGATGGAAAGCACGAAGGAGACCATTGATCTGATCAATGTGAAAACACATGATCTGAAAAAGCAGATCATGCAACTCGGTCCCGCCATCTCACAGGAGCAGGCGGGCGAGCTGCAGCAACTTGTTGAAATCTACGATTCCTCCGTGCGTACCGGCAACGAGACGCTGGATGTGCTTTTAGCAAGCAAATCGTTGCTTTGCGAACAGCGTGGCGTATCGTTCGACCGCATGGTCGACGGCGGTCTGCTCGATTTCATGAAACCCTCCGACATTTACTCTCTGGTCGGCAATGCGCTCGACAATGCGATGGAGGCGGTGTCGGCATTGCCGGACGATGCGGAGAAATACATCGCCGTGAGGATATGCGAAAGCAAGGGAATGGCGATGATCCGTGTCGAGAATCCGTTTGCCGGAGAACTCGTGTTCTCCGACGGATTGCCGGTCACCACCAAAAGCGATACGCAATACCACGGTTTCGGTACGCGGTCGATCCGTATGATCGCCCAGCAATACCACGGATACATGTCGATTTCCGCGCGCGACGGCATCTTCAGATTGACGGTGATTCTGCCGCTTCAGTGACGCCATTCGCGGGTCTATGCGCGGGCTATGGTGTCGTTCGACGCGTTTCGATGACCGTTCACGAAGTGGCGCTTATGCGCCGACGAATTCTCGAGCACATTTGAGTCATGGAATTTTCATTGTCGAAAATTCCTGCAGAGATGCTGAAATTCAAGGAGTGAGAGATGCATAAGCGTACAGGCCTGTGGCGCGGTATCACCGCTGTGGGCGCATTGCTTCTCGCCGTCGCCATTATGGCGGGAACGATCATGGAGACGTACCGCACGTCCCTTGACGCGTTCGTCGGTACCAGAAGCCAGAAAACCGTAACGGACCAGTCCGCCGACGGCGGCGACAGCTGGACGTACAAGTCCGAATACAAAACCGCCAAGGAAGCGTACGAAGGCTTCAAGAAGATGGCCATGGACGAGGCGCAGGAAACCTACGCGCTTCTGAAAAACAGCGATAACGCCCTACCGCTTTCCAAGACCGCGAAAATCACCATGTTCGGTGTACGCAGCTACGCTCCGGTATACGGCAGCTCCGGCGGTTCCGTAACCGACGGCAATTCCACCGTCGAAATCACCGAGGCGTTCGAGGAGGAAGGTTTCCAGATCAATCCTTCCATGCTCAAGGCCTATCAGAACTACTTCAAAGACAAGGAGTGGGTCACCCCGCAGTTCGGTGGCGGCATTCTTCCCGAATATGAGGAAATCACCAAATACAACGATCCGTGCGAACTGAGCCTCGACGAACTGGCTCAGCTCAATCCCGAATACAAGTCCCAATACGGCGAATATCAGGATGCCGCGATCGTGGTCGTCGGACGCCCGGCCGGTGAGAACGGCGACGGTTATTATCCGGGCGAGGAAGGTCTGGCCGACGGCGTGAACACCGTGACCGGCAACATCCTTTCCCTGAGCGATGAGGAAATGGCGCTGGTCAACGAAGCCAAGGCCAATTTCAGCAAAGTGATCGTACTCGTCAACTCCACCAATCCAATGGAGATCGCCAACCTGCAGGACGATCCGGACATCGACGCCATCATGTGGATAGGCTATCCGGGCGCGTACGGCTTCTATGGTGTGGCCGACGTGCTCAACGGTACGGTCTCCCCATCGGCGTACCTGGGTGATGTGATGGCCAAGAACAGCGCAGTCGCGCCGGCCATGAGCAACTATGGCAACGTGGCTTGGGCAAACGCATCGGACTTCTCCGAAGATGCGGCGGTCAACTCCTACCTGATGGAGGCCGAAGGCATCTATACCGGTTACCGTTACTATGAAACCCGTTACGCCGATATCGTCATGGGCAACGGTGGCGATACGGCCTCGGCCGGAACCTACGCCGCTTCCGACGGAACGATTGCGACAGTGGATGGCACGTGGGATTACACCAACGAAGTGGTGTATCCGTTCGGCTACGGTCTGAGCTATACGACGTTTGAGCAGAAGCTTGACAGCGTTGAGATTACGGGCGACAAGAAAACCGCGGTCGCCACGGTTACGGTGAAGAACACCGGTTCCGTGGAAGGCAAGTCCGTGATCCAGCTGTACGCTTCCGTGCCATACACCGATTACGACAAGAAGAACGGTGTGGAGAAGTCCGCGATCCAACTCATGGATTTCGAGAAGACCGACTCCCTCAAGCCGGGCGATTCACAGACCATCACCATGACGGTGGATCTGTCGAACCTTGCCAGCTATGACTCGAACAAGGCCAAGACCTACATCGTCGATCCCGGCGACTACTACTTCTCCATCGGCGACGACGTGCATGACGCTCTGAACAACGTGCTCGCCGCGCAAGGATACTCCGAATCCGACGGCATGACCGCATCCGGAGACAAGGCCAAGACCTACATGTGGTCGTGGGACGGCGACGTCGATGCCGACACCTTCTCCACATCCAGCACCGGAACCAAGATCACCAACCAGCTCTCCGACGGCGAATACGCCATCGACTACAACGCCTTCGACGAAGGGGCCATCACGTATCTGACCCGCTCCGATTGGAACGGCACCTTCCCGAAGACCTACTCCGGCATCAGCGCCAATGAAGAGGTCTCCAAACTGCTGAACAACGATTTCATCGACCTGAAATCGGACGACGACGTCTCCGACATCAAAATCGGCGACACGTCAAGCAGCCTGACACTCAACGACATGAAGGGCGCCTCCTTCGATGACGAACGTTGGGACGAGCTGACCAGCAAAGTCTCTGTCAAGGAATTCATGCATTTCGCGGAGACCGCGTTCCACGCCATCGGCGCGATCGACTCCGTTGGTTTGCAGGAAATGACCACGGACGACGGTCCGGGCGGATCCGACTCCCATTACCTCAATGAGGGCCAGTATCAGGGACAGGCATACGAGGACGCCGACGACTACGCCGACAAGAGCTCTCGAGTGGCTCCTTCCCCCACCAACCTGGCCTACAGTTGGAATAAGGAACTCGCCTACCGCAACGGCGAAGTGATTCTGGGCGAAAGCAGCCTGGTGTTCAGCCTGCCGATCATGATCGCCCCGGCCATGAATCTGCACCGTCACGCCTATAACACCCGTAGCGTCGAGTATTATTCGGAAGATCCGATCCTTTCCGGATACATCGGCTCCGCCGTGGTACAGGGCGCACAGTCCAAGGGCGTGCTGGTGAACGTGAAGCATCTCGCCTTCAACGATCAGGAAATCAACAGGTCCGGCATAGCCACATTCATGAGCGAGCAAAAAGCCCGCGAAATGGACCTGCGCACCTTCCAGCAGGCCTTCGAAGCCAACGGCAAGCCGGCATCCTTCGAATCCGACGATACCAAGAAAGACACCTACACCCAGGGCGCGCTCGGCGTGATGACCTCCTACAACCGCATCGGCGCGGTCGCATCCAGCGCCAACGCCGCGGTCATGGTCAACATCCTGCGTGACGAGTGGGGCTTCACCGGCTACAACGTCACCGACTTCACCTCGGTTTCGCCCCATGCGGCACCGAAGGAATCCGTGCTTGCCGGCACATCCGCCTTCTGTGGATTCGGCAATCAGGGCGTGAAGTATTGGGATGCCGACACGTTGAGCAAGGACCGTGACATGCTCCTGGCCATCAAGCAGAACATGCACTATTCGCTTTGGGCCATCGCCAACTCCAATGCGATGAACGGCGTGAACTCCAGCACACACACCGAGAACGTCATGACATGGTGGCGTGCGGTCTACCTCGGCGCGATTTGCGCGTCCGGCGTGATCACCTTGATCGGCCTGGCAGGTTATACGACAACCCTCATCCGTTCCGTCCGCAACGTGGCCAACGGTCCGACGGCGGCTTCGAAGTGAAAGGAACGATCATGGCAACGACAATCAAAACCCATGTTTCCGAGCTTGCGGCAGTGGCTGCGACGCTTATCGGACTGGTAATCTACCTTGTCAATTCGACGACCGGATACATGGCCGGCCAAGGATTGAACGCGCTGGTCATCGTGCTGAGCGTGGCGGCTGTGGTGGCGCTCGCCGTCCGCGTGTTCGCCGGCGACCGTCTGCCGGAGGTGCTGGACGACGTGTTGTTGATCGGGTCCGAAGCGCTGTTGCTGGTGAGCTTCGCGCAGTTCGTGCTTGAACGTGTGCGCCTTGCCGCCGACATCTACTTTATTCCGGTCAACTATCCGGCATCGGAGCAGACCTCGCTCAATGTCGCGCTGATCGGCGTGGCATGCTACCTCGTGGCCATTCTGCTGCTCGTCGTCAAGGCGTTCACAGCCGAGGACGTGCGGCGAGCCGCAGTCATGCTGGAGCCGGCGGTCGAATAGCGGCTGCACGCCGTTCGTATGAGCGGCATTTCCATCTGGCCATCCGGCGGCGATCGCCTCTCGTAATGATTGCGATTTCCGGTACCGCCGCCGGTGGCCATGCCATATGTTGCGATTTCAAAGGAGATTTGAGGAACTATCATGCAAGCAACAGATTTCAATACAGGTTGGGCTTACCGGCATGTAGGCGCCGACGAGGGTTGGAACACGGTTACGATTCCGCATGATGCGATGCTTTCCGAACCTCGCCATGCGCTCGCCGCGAGTGGTTTGAATTCCGGATGGTTCGAAGGCCGTGATTACGAATACGTCAAGCATTTCACGCCTGGTCGGGATTTGGTCGGCAAGCGGATGCTGCTGGAATTCGAAGGTGTTCAGCATAATGCCGAAGTGTGGGTGAATGGTAGGAAGGAAGCGTTCCGTCCGTACGGCTACACCAATTTCTACGTGGATCTGACCGATCTTGTGACCGTCGGTGAGGATAATGAGATTCGCGTCATCGCGCGTAATAGCGACCAGCCGAACTCCCGCTGGTATTCCGGAGCGGGCATCTACCGTCCCGTTACGCTGTGGACGGCTCCTGCCGAACATATCGCGGTCAATGGTCTTTTCGTACGCACCATCGCGGCGGATCCGAAATCCGGAGACGCGCGTATCTCGGTCGAAGTCGAAACGAGCGGTGCCGGCAACGTGCGGATCGAAATCGCCGATATGACGGGCAAGTCCGTGTCGGGCCTTGTGCAATCGTGCGAATCCGGCGTGAACAGGTATGAAATAACCATCGTCGACGCGAAACTGTGGTCGCCGGAACATCCGGAATTGTATGTGTGCAAGACGATCTACACCGCGCATGACGGCAGCCATGACAATGCGGAGACCACGTTCGGCGTCCGAACGCTTGAATGGGGCAGCAAGGGTCTGCTCATCAACGGCAGCCGTGTGATCATCCAGGGCGCGTGCATCCACCATGACAACGGCGTGCTTGGCGCCTGCGCCTATGCGGACGCCGAGGAACGCAAGATTCGGCTGATGAAGGAGAATGGCTACAATGCCATCCGCTCCGCGCACAACCCGTGCTCCAAAGCGTTGCTGGACGCCTGTGACAGGCTCGGCGTGCTGGTGATGGACGAATACATCGACCACTGGTACATTCACAAAACCCAGCATGATTATGTTGATTATTTCAACGAATGGTGGCGTCAGGACCTTGCCGACATGGTGATGAAGGATCGCAACCATCCGAGCGTGATTCTGTATTCCACAGGCAACGAAGTGTCGGAGACCGCGCAGAAACGAGGCATAGCGCTCACCCGTGAGATGACCGAGCATCTGCATTCGCTCGACGATACGCGTCCGGTGACCTGCGGTGTGAACATCTTCTTCAACTTCCTCTCGTCGATCGGCTTCGGCCAGTATTCCGACAAGAAGGCCGCGAAGGAGGCTGAGGCCGCGGAAAAGAAGCGTGCCGCAGGGCAGGCCGCGGACAAGCACAAGGCCGTCGGCAGTGAATTCTTCAACAATATGGCCGGCATTCTCGGCGCCGATTTCATGAAGACAGGCGCGGCGCTGCCGTTCTGCGATTGGGTTACGAAAGACGCGTTCGCGGCGATGGACGTGGCCGGTTACAACTATGGCATCAAACGGTACAAGCATGATCTGAAGAAATATCCGAACCGGCTGATCCTCGGTTCGGAAACCTTCTGCAACGATGCATACCGCTTCCGCGAGCTCGCCAAACGTGAGCCAAGGCTCATCGGCGACTTCGTGTGGGCCGGCATGGACTACATCGGTGAAACCGGCGTAGGTGCCTGGGAATACGAGGATTATGCATCGTTGAACATCGAATACGGCTGGCTGACCGCAGGCTCGGGCCGAGTGGACCTGACCGGACGGTCTTTGGGTGAAGCCTATTACACCCGTGTTGCTTTGGAACAGGCCCAGGGGCCGTTCATCGCGGTCTGTCCGGTGAACCATACGGGAGACAAGCATTCGCCGAGCGCATGGAAGATGAGCAACGCCATCGACTCATGGAGCTGGAACGGATGCGAAGGCCGCAAAGCCAACGTGGAGGTCTATGCGAGGGCCGCATCCGTGGCGCTGCTGGTCAACGGGCATGAAGTGGGTCGCAAGGAGATGAAAAACGACTGCATCGCACGCTTCTCCTGCACATACCAGCCGGGAACGCTGGAAGCCGTCGCCTACAACAAAGCCGGGCGTGAAATCGGCCGCAACCAGTTGGTCAGTGCAACCGACAACACGCAACTGACCGCGCACGTCGAATACCAGGGCAACGAACTCGCCTACGTGCGTGTGCGCTACACCGATGAAAACGGCGTGACCAAGCCGTTGGAACGCGGCACGTTGCGTGTGGAACGGGAATCGACCGCGCAAGTGCTCGGATTTGGTTGCGCGGCACCCTTCAACAAGGGCAGCTTCGTGACCGGAGAAACCGGAACCTACTATGGCGAGGCGCTCGCCGTGGTGAGAGTGCCGCAATCGCAGGAAGGGTCCGTAACACTGCGGATAAGCGACGGCAAGCTATCGGCGCAGATAAGCGTCAAGCCGAATAATAAACCCGCCGTAAAAGCACGATAACCATCGAACAACAACCAAACGGACCTCGAATAGAGGCCAGCCGACACAACGCTGCTCAATCCTCGGCGCAAACGGATGGCCGACGGGCGGCGAGCAATCAGTGGATAAGAGAAACTGATTCACGCCGGGCGGGGCCGGTCTTTACCGGCCCCGACATTCGGCAGCGGGATCAGAATATCCAACACGAAATTCCGCTCGTCCGTATGAATATCCATCACACCGCCGTATTGTTCGGTGATCATACGGATGGATCGTGTGCCGAAACCGTGGTATCGGCGGTCGTCTTTCGTGGTCTGTGGCAGTCCTTCATGGAACCGCAGCTCACCGGCGAACGGGTTGCTCATATGGATGACCAGCATGCCGCGGCTGGTGCGCACCTTCATGCGAATCAGCCGCTGCGCGGGATCCTCGATTTTCAACGTGGCCTCGATGGCGTTGTCGAGGGCATTGCCGAACATCGCGTAGATATCGGACGGCTTCATGAACGACAATTGTGATCCGTCGATCATCCTGTCGAACTGGATGCCTTTCTGTTCGCAGAGCAGCGACTTATTGGCAAGCAGAACGTCAAGCGTCTCATTTCCCGTGTGTACGGAGGAATCATAGATGTCGACGAGCTGTTTGAGCCCGTCGATCTCCTCCTGCGAAATACGCCCACCCAGCATCGACAGTTGTTTTTTGAGATCGTGAGTCTTCACGTTGATCAGATCGATGGTTTCCTTGTCGCTCTCCAATTGCGATTTCTGCTGGTAAAGCAGTTGTTGCAGCACCTCGCCGTTATGTTCCGCGTTTTCACGGTCGACGATTTCACGCAGCATGAGCAGCAGAAACATGCAGACGACGATGCGGAGCATCATGAACAGGGCATATGCGGCGTCGGGGAACGTTATATCCGCCATGTACCAGTCGAACAGACAGGAGAAGACGTTGACGCTCAGCAGGATTCCCACGGTAAGCATCAGAAAGCGGGATCCCGTTACATAGGGAAGGCGTTCTTTCAACGGTTTGGCGAACAGTATGTACGCCAGTATCCCGACCGGTATTTCCGCGATCGGATACGCGATGTTGAGTATATCGGGATTAAACGTGCCGTTCGGTTTGGTGAACTGCATGGCTATCATGCGGGATGCGCAGAACACGGTGTGCTGCAACGCTATGGCTGCGACCGCGTAGAACAGCGACTGGTCCCAGTTGAGGTTCAGACAGAAACGCAGCCCCAGAAGGCATAGCCCGTAGAACGCAAAGCAACGCAGGATGATTGACCATACCACGTATGGCACGAACACCTGCCATATCAACGAGAATATGACGGCTGCGCAAAGATAGCCGATGAACCGCATGGCGAAATGTTCCCTGCGCTTCACCCACCAGGTGAACATCGCCATGGACACGGTGAGCTCGAAGAAGAACCCCGCAGCATTGAAGAACCAGACGACGTCAGAATACATGGTCGTCTCCGAGGGTGCGTGCCAAACCCTGCATGAAGGATTTGCGGAATGCGCGGCCTATCGGCAGTTCCGTTCCATCCGACAGCATCGCCGACTGTCCACGGACGCCGGATAGATAGCGAGGATTGACGAGATACGGTTTGCCGCAACGCAGGAAATCATGCCCTGCGAGCGCAACCTCCACGTCCTGCAGACTGCCCGTGCTGCGGATGCTGCCGCGTTCGGTGTGAAATTCGAGATTGTGGCCGCGTACTTCGATGTAGCTGATTTCGCGCAGTAGGAGTCGTTGCGAATTGCCGCGTTGCTGAATGACGATGGATTGCGTTTCCGTGGCGCATAGTTTGACGGCCCTTGCGATCTTGCGTTCGAAATCGCTGTAGAGAAAGGGTTTGATGATGTAGTCGAGTGCGTCTACTTCATAGCCTTTCGATGCGAACTGTGCCATGTTGGTCACGAAGATCAGCGTGACCTGCGTGTCGAGTTCGCGTAGCCGTTTCGCCGCGCTCATACCGTCCATGTTCGGCATTTCGATGTCCATGAACACGATGTCCCACAGCGGGTTGTACTTCTCGAGGAAGGCTGTGGGATCGGAGAATATGGTTACGTCGAACAGAGTCTGCGGGTGGTCTGCGGAGAAGCGTTGCAGGCAGGAGCGAAGCGTATTGGCGGCTTCCTGCTCATCTTCGATTACCGCGATTTTGAACAATTCCACTTCCTCCTTGACACGTGGCTCTGCGTACAACAATACACATAGGTTGAGCGTTTCCGACGGCTGTAAACGCTGCGCAGGTTGCATTTCGTGGGGTTTAAAACGCATTTCGTGAAGTGGGGTTTGCCCCGTCAGGGAATGATGGGCAGACTCGAAGTCAAGAGGTTCTCGATAGCGAGATGAGGGAGCGCGCGGTCGCGGAAACGATGGTGTTCCGGACGGGCGTGGCACGAAAGGAAGTGCTTGGTATGATCACGATCAGCGGATTCGGCGTGGAGCATGCGGAGCGCGGTTGCGTGACCGATAATCCGTGTCCACGTTTTTCATACACGGTGCGGTCCGATAAGCCGGGCGTCGAGATTTCCCAGGCTCGATTGACCGTGGGGGATTGGACCGGCGACGCGTCCGATCAGACCGCCGTCGTGTACGCGGGCAATGCGTTGAAGCCGTTTTGCGAATACAAGGCGTTGCTTGATGTATGGACTTCAGATGGGGAACGTGCGCATGCCGAAGTCACGTTCGAGACGGGCCGATTGAATCAGCCATGGCAGGGACGCTGGATTTCCGACGGCGACTACAGTTTCACCGAAAAGAAGGTATCTCCCGTTCCGATGGTCTTCCGTAAATCGTTTGCCTGCGACAGTGCGAAGACCGTGCGTAGGGCCCGCCTGTACGCCACGGCCATGGGCATCTACGAGTTCGGTTGCGACGGCAAGAAAGTAGGGGATGCATACTTCACGCCCGGTTTCACATCGTACAAAACCAACCTGCAATACCAGACCTATGATGTGACCGGCATGATTTCCGATGGTGCAAGCCATACGTTGTTGGCTACCGTTGCCGGCGGATGGGCCGTCGGTTCCTTCGTGTTCACCCGCAAGAACCGTGTGAGCGCCGACAGGCAGGCATTGCTTGCCGAACTGCGCGTCGAATATACGGACGGCAGCGTGGATGTGATCGGCACGGACACCAGCTGGGAAGTCAGCGAATCCGGACCGGTGCGCATGGCTGATCTGTACGACGGCGAAACCTACGATGCGATGATGGAAGTTGGCGCGGACGGAGCGCGATGCTCCGACTGGCATAACGCGGCGATCGAAAACCTGCGTTGTCAGCCGAAACACATCGAAGCGGGCTATGGCTCCGGAGTCGTGGCGCATGAGATCCTTTCTCCGATAAGCATGACCAAGCGGGAAGACGGCGAACTCATCTACGATTTCGGACAGAACTTCGCCGGTGTGGTGCGCATGCGCATCACCAACGGAAAAGCCGGACAGACCGTAGTGGTGCGTCATGCGGAAATACTCAATCGCGACGGAAGCCTGAACACAGCGTTCCTGCGCACCGCAAAAGCGACGGCAACATACAAGTGCGCCGATGCGGCGAATTTCCCGCAAGGCGTACAGGAGTACAGTCCACGCTTCACCTACATGGGATTCCGCTATATAAGCGTAAGGGGAGTGGCGGCAAACGACCTGCAGATAGAAGCGGTGGTGCTGCATTCCGAACTGCGCAGGATCGGCGACTTCGCCTGCTCCGACGACCGTCTCAACCAGCTGCAGCACAACATCGTCTGGGGTGCGAAATCGAATTTCGTGGATATCCCGACCGACTGCCCGCAGCGAGACGAACGCATGGGCTGGACCGGAGACATCGCAGTGTTCTCGCCGACGGCCTGCCTGAACTTCGACATGACCCGCTTCCTTGAAAAATGGCTCAAAGACGTAAAAGCCGAACAGCTCAAAACCGGAGGCATCCCCAACACCGTACCGGTGCAAGGCTACGGATTCCCCGCCACCATGCCCAAGATGGCCGTCGACTGGTGGGGAGACGCCTGCGTGCTTGTTCCATGGGCGGTCTACCGCGCCAGCGGAGACGACACCGTGCTGCGTGACATGTACGACACCATGAAGCGCTACGTGAAGGCCTGCGCGTTCTGGGCGGGTCTTCTGAGCTTCGGCAAAAATCGCTACATCTGGAACACCCCGGCGGTGCTCCACTTCGGAGACTGGATCGCGCCGGACGTGCCGAAGATGAGCCAATGGCAGGGAAGGGCCAAATGGACGGCCACCGCAAGCCTGAACAACACCAGCCGCACCCTGGCCCACGTCGCGCAAACCCTCGGAAACGCGGAAGACGCACGTTACTACAACGATCTTGCGGACAAGGTGGCCGATGCGTACTGCAGCATCCTCACCGACGGCAACGGCAAACTCGCCAACGAATTCCAAACCGGCTACGTGCTGCCACTGTACCTGAACATGTTCCCGGAATCCGTGCGCGGCAAAGCCGTGAACAATCTGGTGAAACTCATCGAAGACAACGATTACCGCATCGGAACGGGATTCCCGGGAACGCCGTACATCCTCTTCGCGCTCGCCGACAACGGCCGTGAGGACGTTGCCTACCGTATGCTGCTCAATACGCAATGCCCGAGCTGGCTGTATGAGGTGAGGATGGGCGCCACCACCATCTGGGAACGCTGGGACGGTTTGGATGAAAACGGAGAATGCCCCATCGGCGACGACGGCACGGACATGATGATCTCCTACAACCATTACGCGTCCGGGGCGGTTGGAGCGTTCCTCTACCAGCGGGTGGCGGGAATCGAAGCGATAGACGCGGCATATAAGACGTTCAAGGTCAGGCCGGTGGTCGGCGGCGGTCTCACATGGGCGAAGGCGCACGTGGACACCCCATACGGACGTGTCGGATCGGACTGGTCGCTCAACGGGAACCACTTCTCGATCACTGTGGACGTGCCGGTCGGAACCACCTGCGAACTGACGTTGCCAGACGGCACGACCGCAACATTGCGCAACGGCGTGCACACCGCCGCATGTGACATGAACGCGTGAACGCAATCGCACAATCGCACAACGTAACAACGTACGACAACAACGTACGACAACAGGGAGAAAGGCAAAGATGACTGATTCGACCGCAACGAAAACCGGCGGATTCTTCAATAATCCGCTGGTGCGCACACGCATCACATCGGCGAATGTGAAACCGCCGGAAATGCTGCTCGGCTATCTCGTCGGACCGTTCTGCGCGTTCGTTTCCAACGCGATTTTCGGCTCATACCTCAACCGTTACTATTCCGACGTTCTGGGATGGACGGACACCAGCAAGTTCGGCATGTTCTCCACCATCCTGCCGATGGCGTCGGTGATTCTCGTAATCCTGGGCAACCTGGTGATCGGGCGATTCATCGACAACACCCGCACGTCACAGGGCAAGGCCCGTCCGTACATGTTCATATCGGTGCCGTTCGTAGTGGTGGCCATCGCGCTGCTGTTCATGACCCCGACCGGCGCGGAGTCCGGTCTGCAGATGCTATGGATCGCGATTTCGTACAACCTGTACTACGCCATCGCGTATCCGCTGTTCTACACGGCGCACAGCTCCATGGTCGGCCTGTCCACAAGGAACAGCAACCAGCGTGGCTTGCTCGCCACACTTTCCAACGCTTCCGGTGTGGCCGCAATCGGCATCGGAGCCAGCATCCTCGTGCCGATCCTGCTGCAAAGCTACCTGTTCGTCAATAACGACGGCACCATCGACACCGCGGCAAGCTACGCGCATTGGCGTGTGGTCATGATTGTGCTGTGCGTGCTGACGGCCATCGGCATTCTGTGCGAATACTACTTCACCCGCGAGCGCATCACCGAAGAGAACATCAAGCTCAACATCGTCGAGGAGAAGCTGCCCATGGCTCAGCAGGTGAAGGCCTGCATGGGCAACGGCTATTGGTGGATCATCATCCTGTATTTCCTGCTGTTCCAGCTTTCCGGCATGGTTAAGAACGGTTCGATGAGCTATTACACGCGTTGGATGTTCGACGGCATCTCCACCGAGGCGTCGGCGGGCGCGGCCATGTCGACGCTGGGCCTGATCGGCGGCATTCCGACCGCGGTCGGCATGCTGCTGGCCTGGCCGATCGCGAACAAGTTCGGCAAGCGCAATTCCGTCATGATCGGCATGGTGTTCGCGGTGATCGGCGGTGCTGTGAGTCTGATCGACGTGCATAGCCTGGTCATGGTGTGCGTAGGCGTGATTCTGAAGGGCGTCGGTTCGATTCCCGCCATGTATGTGACGCTTGCGTTGCTTTCCGACGTGCTCGACCATTTGGAGGCGAAGAACGGCTTCCGTTCCGATGGCTTCACGATGTCGGTTTACGGCGCGATCATGGTCGGCATGACCGGACTGGGCAATGGCCTGATCAACGCACTGCTCACCTCCGCCGGTTATGACCCTTCGGCCAGCGCGCAGAATGGTGCCGTTCAGACGGTGCTGGCGCTGTGCTACATCGGTGCCGAACTGATCTGCTATGCCGTGATCGCGGTGTTGATGATCTTCCTCAATGTGGAGAAGCACGTCAAGGATGATCAGGCGACCATTCTCGAACATCAGAAGGCGGCCGTTCTGGCTGCCGGTGGCGAATGGATTGAGCCGGCCGAGCGTCTCCGCCTCGAGCAGGAGAAGGCCGACCGTGAAGCGGAGCAGGCCCGCAAGGACGAGCTGAAGGCCCGTTGCGCCAAGAAGGGACTCGATTACGAGACTGAGGAAGCGAAATACCAGGCCAAGCTTGCGCTCAAGGCGAAGAAGGCCGAAGAGCGTAAGGCCCGTAAGGCCAGGTAATCGCAAGTGACTGTGTATGTTCCGGTTCCGCCGCTGCCACGGTGGAACCGGAACATTCCCAACAACCAGGAGGAATCCAATGAAAAGAAATCCGAGTTCTCGGGTATGGCGAGGTGTTACCACCACGTTCGCCGCGCTGTTGGCACTGTCGCTGACGGCGACGAGTGCCGTGCAGGGTTTCCGTACCGACATCAACAAGTTCCTGGGCACCACCAGTACCCGGTTCGTGTCTGATGACGGTGTGGACGCCAGCGAAACGTACACCTACAAATCAGATTATTCCAGCACCAAGGAATTGGTGCAGTCCATTCGCGATTTGGGCGAACGGGTTAGCGAGGAAGGCTCCGTGCTGCTGAAGAACAACGGTGCCTTGCCGTTGACCGAGGATGAGACCCAGAAGGTCAGCCTGCTCGGCTTCTCCAGCTATTATCCGGTGCAGGGCGGCGACATGGGCTCCATCGTCAGCCAGAACGAAGGCACCGACGCCGATACGGTGGACATGGTCACCGCATTCAAGGAGAAGGGTTTCTCCCTCAACGAGACGCTGCAGTCCATGTATGAGTCCATGAAGGATGATTTCTCCACGGAAATCAACAATTTCGGGCAGAAGAGCACGGTCAATCGCATCACCGCGCCGATGATCGGCGAGACGTTCACGGGAAAGGAGCCATCCGTGGATCAGATGACCGCGGCGAGCTCCGGCTGGAAGGAAAGTCTGAACGACAACAACGTGATGATCGTGACCATCGCTCGCGCGTCCGGTGAGAACCGTGCGTACATGCCTGGTGAGGAAGGCGTCAGCGGCGGAGAAGGTCAAAGTGATCCGCTCGGCCTTACCGACAACGAGCGCGCCCTGATCGACGCCGCCGTAGAAGCCAAGAAGTCCAACGGCGGCAAGGTGATCGTGCTTGTCAACAGCGCCAACACCATGCAGATTCAGGAAGTGGCCGATAATAACGGCGTGGACGCCATCATGCAGATCGGTCTGCCCGGTGCCTACGGTTTCTACGGCGTGGCCGACTTGCTGTCGGGCGACGCCAATCCGTCCGGTCATCTGTCCGACACCTGGCTGTCGAACAATGCCAGCGCCCCGGCGGTCAACAATTATGGCGATTACGAGTGGACCAATGCGGACTCCTCGCACACCATCAACTCCGAAATCGTTCAGGCTGAAGGCATCTATACCGGCTACAAGTATTACGAAACCAGGTATTACGACGAGCAGCTCGGCCAGGGCAACGCATCTTCCACTGTGGGAAGCACCGATGGCGATTCCTGGGATTACAACGATGAAGTGACGTATCCGTTCGGCTATGGCCTGAGCTACACCACCTTCAGCCAGAAGCTTGAATCTGTGGACGTCGACCTGACGGAGAAGACCGTCACGGCCAAGGTCACGGTCACCAATACGGGCAACGTCGCTGGCAAGAGCGTCGTGCAGCTATACGACAGCGTTCCATACACCGACTATGACAAGGCGCACAACGTTGAAAAGGCCGCCGTGCAACTGCTCGACTATGCCAAAACCGATGAGCTGCAGCCGGGCGAATCGCAGACCATGACCATCACCGCAGACGCACAGTACATGGCCAGCTGGGATTCCACCGCCGAAAATCTCAAAGGCACCGAGGGCACGTATATCCTCGACGCGGGCGAATACGTATTCACCATCGCCGACAGCGCCCACGATGCCGTGAACAATGTGCTCGCCAAGCAAGGCGCTTCCACGGACGGCGACGCGGACAACGCGGCGACTTGGACCCTCGACAAGCTCGACACCACCACGTTCGCGGTCAGCAAGAACGGCACCGAGGTCGAAAACCAGCTGCAGGACGCCGATCTGAACACATGGATGCCGGGCACCGTCACCTATCTGAGCCGTTCCGACTGGCAGGGAACCTGGCCGAAGACCTACAAGGATCTGACCGCCACCGATGAAATGCTTGCCGGAGGCCTTACCAACGATACGTATGAAATCACGTCCAACGGCGACACATCCTCCGTCACATGGGGCGCCGATAACGGCCTGAACCTCGCCATGCTCAAGGGCGTCGACATCAGCGACTCCCGCTGGGACGACCTGATCGACCAGATGGACCTTTCGGAAGCCCTGATCCGTACCGCATTCGGCGGCACCTCCACCAAGGCCATCGAATCGATCACATCTCCGGAAGTCATCCAGAACGACGGCCCCAACGGATTTGCATCCTATACGCTCGGCCAGTACGCCAACACCGACAAGTCCTCCGGAGACCCGTACGCGGTCGACGCCGACGACAAGAACCTGAGCTATTCGATGGGCGTTATGGCCAGCGAGACCGTGCTCGGCCAGACCTTCAGCAAGCAGCTTGCCGAAGAGTGGGGCAAAGCGATCGGAAACTACTCGATTTGGGCGAACACCACCATCCTGTGGGGCGTGGGCACCAACCTGCACCGCACCGCATACAACGCCCGCAACCATGAGTACTATTCCGAAGACCCGATCCTCACCAACTTCCAGGCCGCGGCCTCCATTGCGGCGGCAAAGGAATACGGATGCATCCTGGCGCCGAAGCATTACGCCTTCAACGACACGGAAATCAACCGAACCGGTGTGGCCACGTTCATGACCGAACAGAAAGCTCGTGAAGGCGAACTGCGTGCCCACCAGAGCTCGGTCGAAGACGCGGGCGCACTGGGTATGATGAGCGGCTACAACCGTATCGGCGTAACCAGCACCAACGCGTCCACCGGTCTCATGCTCGGCATCCTGCGCGGCGAATGGGGCTTCAAGGGCATTATGTCCGAAGACTTCATCATGGACAACGAATATCAGAATCTGCGTGCCGCGGCCTACAGCGGCGTCACCATGCTCACATCCACCGGTGACGACAGCATCGACGCGGTGGCCAAGCTGTGGCCCTACTGGACCGTCGAGAACGTTCAGCAAGACACCAAGCTGATGGAGGCCCTGCACAGGAACATGAAGTGGCAGAACTACGCGTATGCCAACTCCAATGCCGTGGATGGTTTGAACTCCACCACCCGCATCGAACATGTGCGCACCTGGTACGACAACGCGCTGACCGCGGCCAGCGTGGTGGTCGGACTGTTCACCTTGCTGGGCGCCGTCATGTACGTGGTATCCCGCCGTGGCCGTTCCGGCCGACAGTGAGATTGAAGCTAGATAAGGAGAACTGCAATGAGCTTCATGAAAAAACAGGCGTTCGGCTTCTATGCCACGGTATTGGCCGTCATCGCCGCGATCGTCGGATTGGTCTACTACTTCATCAACAGCCACACCGCCACGTTCGGCAACATCGCATTGAACCAGCTCACAATCGTGGGCTCGATCGTGGCGATCGTGCTGATGATCGCACGTGTGGTGCTGGAGCAGCCCGGGCTGAGCAATCCGGTTCTGTCAGTCGTCTCGGACGTGTGCTGCGTGATCACATCGGTGCTGTTGATGTGCTCCACGGCGGTGTTCATCTGCGATCGAGTGAACACGGTGGCCAGCGTGATCAGCTTCGCGCAGAACGCGCAGTCGACCGCCGATCTGCAAAGCGTCATCATCGGCGTGGCGGCCATGGCCGTGGCGACGGTGCTGAGCATCATCGCATCGTATCTCGCGGTGTGCCGGGATTGAAAGATGTGATCGGACAGGATTAGGAATGCCCCTTCCGATTCCGTAGGAAACAGTCGGCCATGTCTGCCTCCTTAGACATGGCCGACTATTTTGATTGTGCTTATTGAGAGGAAAAATAACATGTCTTACAGCGGTGCGGACTCGCGGTACGCGCTGAGAAATCTGGGATTGTGCGGAGGATTCGGCTCGTTTCTCGGTTCGTCCGCAATTGTGGGGCTATCCACCACCATCACGATGTGGCAGGCCGGCTTCGCATTGTCGAACGCGCAGGTCGGTGCGTTGAGCGCGGTGCTGAATTTCGCGATTGCGGCCGGTTCGATGGCTGCCGGCATGATCTGCGGCAGATTCGGCATGACGAAGGTGTTCAATTGGATTAGCGTGGTCACGGCCTGCGGATTCCTGTTATGCGCTCTTTCCGGTGATTTCTGGATGCTGCTTGCCGGCGTGGTATTGGCCGGATTGGGGACCGGCATAGATCTGCCGGTGTCGTTGTCGGTATTGTCCCGTGACGCGCAAAATCCGGATGCCGGATCAAAACTGGTCACGATCACACAGCTTGGATGGCAGCTGGGCATGCTCTGTTCGGCGTTGATCGCCTTCGCGGTCTCCGGTTTCGAGGGTGCCGTCGGCGGTCGGGTGATGTTCTCCCTGCTGGCGTTGGTCGCGTTCGGCTTGTGGCTGTGGCGAATGGTTTCCAAGGAATTCGCGGATCTGCACGCATCCGCGGAGGCGTCTGCGCCCTCAGGCGGTGAGGGGGCCGCGGTTTCCGGCGAGAGGTCCGCATGTCTGGCCGCCCTGCCGCTGGGTGGCGCACGCAACCGTTCTCTGAGCAGACTGTTCATAACGCTGCTGGTGTTCTATGTGTTCTGGAACATCGTGGCCAACACGTGGGGGCAGTTCCAGACATTCATGTTGGTCAATGCGAACGCCTCGCAAAGTCTGGCCACCGGTTTGGGAATCGTGCTCTACGTGGTGATGTTCCTGGCCAACTTGCTGGTGTCGGCGACGGTCAATACGAAATGGCGCAATCCGCTGTTCGGAATCGGAGGCGTGGTGGCACTTGTGGCCATGGTGCTGATGGCGGCCGGTGGCGGTTCGCTGTGGGTCATCGTGGCGGCTACCGCGATCATGTATGTGGGACTGCCGCTGGCCGGCGAAGCCATTTGCAAAGTGTGGGTTCAGGAGACGTTCCCGGAGGATTGCCGCGCGTCGGTGCAGGGTTTCATTTTGGGGTTCTCCCGACTTCTGTGTGGTCTGTTCGCGTTCGTCGCGCCTTCGCTGATGGTTTCCGGAGTGATCGGTACTACGTTGTGGTGTTTCGTCGGCGTGGTCGTCGTGTTCGTTGCCGCGGGATGTCTGTTCATTCGGCTGCGTTCGGAGACGCGGGTCTGAGGATGGTTTTGGGAACGCGGCGTTCGTCGGCGTGACGCTTGACGAATCCTGCTGAACATATGAATCGGGGCTGGTGCGAATGTTTCGCACCAGCCCCGACTGTGTTGCTGGTTGTGTCGTATCGACGTGGTTACCGATCGGTATCCATGACCATCGAGGTTCAGGCGGCCAGATCTTCGCGGCGGGCCATGGCCTGCTCGAAGTCCTTGGTGCCGGAGAACACTTCCTGCAGCCACGGGTTCACGTGCTGCTTCTTGGCGCGGTACATGATGTAGCCGAAGGCGAGGATGTTGGCCGCGAGCGCGATGAGGGAGATGGTCAGGTTCACGTTCGGGTTGTTCACCGACTGCACGGCGAACTTGGACTCATCCTGGAAGGCGGGGAACACCTGCGCGAACATGCACCAGATGGCCAGCGTGTTGGCGCGGTTCTGGATCCAGCCGCCCTTGTTCCAGAAGAAGTTGGCCACGGTCGGGGCGAGCAGCAGCGCCAGGCCGCAGTACCAGGAGTGGGTGGGCAGGCAGTTGTAGGTGTAGCAGAAGTTCCACAGATCGTAGGCCACGATGAACACCCACGTCATGTCGGGCCACAGCATGTCCTGCTTCTTCTTGGAAACGTAGATGCCGAACCAGCCGGTCATGCAGGCGATGTTGATGAGGCCGGCCACGCCGTTGAACACGTTGTGCCAGCCGCCGTACAGGGTCACGCCTTCGGTGGAGATCCAGGTGGTGCCCCATGCGCGGATGGCGGATTCGAAGTCGGAGACCACGGCGATGAGGATGTTGATGGCCACGATTACGAACGGGAAGCATTTGAACCATTCGGATTTGCCGATGCTGCCCCACTTGTACTTCAGTGCCATGAAGCCGATGCAGCCTGCGGTGGCCGCATACAGCTTCGCGTAATGGAACCAGCTGGTCATATGCACGTAGGTCGGGTTGCTCAGCGCCCATTCGGCTCCGGCCGCGGCGGCCACATAGATGGTGATGAAGTAGACGGTCAGGATCGCCGGAACGATCAGGAACGCCACGATTCCGCCGGTTTTGGTTCGGCGGGCCAGCTCATTGGCTCCGATAAGGCAGCCGAAAACAAGAAACCAGCCGATCCACTGGTATACGGCGGTGTCGCCATAGACTTGGAACAACATCGCTCATCCTTTCTCTCCTCGCATGTTCCGCGAAACGGTTCGCGTCACATGTATTCGTTCAGGTGCAGCGTCTGCGCTGCGACCTGCCTGACGACGGTGTCTTTGGTGTCGGGGTGCAGTCTGATCAGTGAGATCAGGCCGACGATGAGCGTGTAGAAGGTCTCATGCTCATTGGTTATCGGCAATCCGTGCATTTTCTCGAAATCGCGTACGGTGGACGCGCAGATGTATTCGGCGATGCGGTCGGCCGCGCGGTCGATGAACTTGATGTACAGTCCCGCGTTTCCGTCTTCGATCATGCGTTGGCTGAACGGGCCATCCTCTTTGATGAGTGACCGGGTGAGCCGTACCACGTCGTCGAGTGCTTTCGAGATATTGCCTACCTCGCGTTGGTCGTTCCACTCTTCCAGATGCGATATGACTTCGCTGATGACGTCGTCCAGAACGGCGTCGGCGACTTCGTCTTTGTCTTGGAAATAGTGGTAGAAGAGCGATCGGGTCATGCCGACGCGGTCGGCTATGTCGCTGACCGTGATCTTCGAAAAACCCTTTTCGAGGCAAATCTGGCGTGCCGCGTGCACGATCTGCTGACGTCGCGCGTCTCCGACCGTGATCGCTGGCTGCTTGGTTGCGCTCATCGTTCCGCTCCTTCATGCGAGTGACATTCCGCGTCTCTGCGACATATTGACACTCCGTCAATCTCTTGACGAAATCAAGTGTAATCCCAAAATTGACACCGCGTCAAATTTTGCGGTCCACACTTCGCGTTCCGTGAGCGAGTCCAGCGGAACCGTTGGAAAAACAATCGCTTGCAAGGTGTGCCGTGTCGTATTTAATCGGTAGCCTAGTGACGTTACGGCGGAAGGAAAACACGATGGCATTGGCACTGTACAGAAGGTATCGTCCCGACACTTTCGAAGGCGTGATCGGGCAAGACCAGGTCACCATTCCGCTGATGCGCGCGCTTGACGAGCACAAGCTCACGCACGCCTATCTGTTCTCCGGCCCGCGAGGCTGCGGCAAAACCTCGTCCGCACGCATTCTCGCACGCTGCGTCAACTGTGAACAGGGACCCACCTCGCATCCGTGCGGCGAATGCGAAAGCTGCCGTGATCTGGCCACCGGAGGCCCCGGATCGATCGACGTCGTGGAAATCGACGCGGCCTCGCACAACGGCGTCGACGATGCCCGCGAACTGCGCGAACGCGCCGGATTCGCCCCCGCACGCGACCGCTACAAGATCTTCATCCTCGACGAGGCCCACATGGTCACGCCGCAAGGCTTCAACGCGCTGCTGAAAATCGTGGAGGAGCCGCCGAAGCATGTCATGTTCATCTTCGCCACCACCGAACCGGACAAGGTGATCGGCACCATCCGATCGCGTACCCACCACTATCCGTTCCGCCTCGTGCCGCAGGAGATCATGGGACCGTATCTGGAGCAGGTCTGCGACAACGAGAACATCGAAGCGGAACCGGGCGTGCTGCGTCTGGCCATGCGCTCCGGCGGCGGCTCCGTGCGAGATACGCTTTCCGTGCTCGACCAGCTGATGGTCGGTGCCGTGGACGGCGAGATCTCCTACGATTCCGCGGTCGCGTTGCTGGGCTTCACCCCGGACGCGCTCATCGGGGAGGCCGTCGACGCCGTCGCCGACAAAAACGGCGAAGCGCTGTACGGAGTGATTCAGAAAGTCGTGGTCGGAGGATTCGATCCCCGCCGATTCGTGGAGGACCTGCTGTCCCGCGTGCGCGACCTGCTGGTGCTCACGTTGGGAGGGGAGCGCGCCGAAAGCGTGCTTTCCGACGACGCCGCGGCCGAAAACATGGACGATCTGCGCCGACAGGCATCCTCGCTGGGATTGGCCGCGCTCACTTCCATGGCCGATACGATCAATGCCACGCTCGCCAATATGAACGGCGCCATCTCACCCCGCATGCGATTGGAGCTTCTCGCGGCCCGCCTGCTGACCGGACGTGAGCAGAACTCCGGTTCCGTCGCATCCGCCGGCGATGCGCCGGTTTCCGGCATGCCCGTTCCCGTGGTTTCTGGCGATTCCGCGCAATCCGTCTCGCAGCGGCCGTCCATGGCCGGCTCTCGGCGCCGCGCGTCCCAGGGCGCTTCTGGTCAGCCGGTTCCCGCCCAGCCCGCCGCGACGCAACCCGTGCGCTCCGTCCAGCCGTCCGCAGCTCCGACGAACGTCGCCGATACGGTGGCCTCCGGCGCGGCTTCCGTGCTTGCCGCAGTTGAGCAGGCGATGGGATCTTCGGAAGGCGATATGCAGTTCGGAACGGACGCTGCAAGTACCGCGGCTTCCATGTCCGCCGCGCAGGACAATCGCAATCCCGACGAAAAGTGGGATGCGATCGTGGCGGGCCTGCCGGACGACGTCCGCCGCTACGTGGACCGTACCAAGGTTCCGCGCGTGCTGTTCGACGAGAAGTCGAACCGACTGTGGATCAAGTTCGACAAAGCCCTGAGCAAGTACGCGTTCGCCAAAGCCGTGGCCAAGGAAGAAGTGGACGGCACGAACGACGTGGTGAAGATCCTGCGCGCCGAAGTGCGCAAGACGTTCGGCCCGCAGGTCACACTCATGCCGGCGAAGAAACTGGGCGACGGCACGCAGGCCATCCCGTGGAGCAAACTCAGTCCCGAAGAACAGAGCAAAATCAACGCGCAGCTCGTGCAGGAGCAGCTCAAGGCCGCAACCTTGCTGACCGCGAATCTTGGCAATGCCTCCTCCTTCGAGAGCGGCGAGAAATCCGACGAACGCAAATCCCAGGAAGCGGGCGAATCCACCGACGAGGAGGCCCACCGAGGCAGTTCGAATACCTTCGAAGACGAGACGGATCCGTGGGGCGTGACCGCGCCGAAACCCGTTTCGCAACCGATGCAACAGGTGGACGCGCAGCCAAACGA
>CAVEXE010000001.1:62341-228955 GCA_963619615.1 Senegalimassilia sp.
GGACGCGCAGCCAAACGAGCGGCAGTCCGCACGGCCGGCTTCCGCTCCGGCTCCGCGGTTCGCGCCCGTTGAGGAAGACGATCCGTGGGGCGCTCCCATGGCCCCAATCGCCGAACCCGCGGATTCCGTACCGAGCTTTGCGCCGACGGCATCCGCGATGTCGGAAAACCAGCCAATCGCGGAAGACGATCCATGGGCGTCCCCTTCGGTGGCATCGGCGGTTTCGGTGGCGCAAGCCGTGCAATCTCCGGTAGAGGAAGACGATCCGTGGGGCGCGCCCATGCCCGTGCAGGCCGGACCGGACGAGTTCGAAAGCCGGCCGGCGCCGGAATCCACACGAGAATCCGCACGCCACGAGGCTTCAAATGGTCAACCGCTTCACGGCCAACGTCATGACATGCGCGGCGAAGCCGGGAATCCTGCGGTGAATCCAGCTGCAAACGACCCATGGAACGGGCAATTCGCCCAAGCGGAACCCGTGAAGCCACAGGTCGCGGCGGAAGACGACGAATACTCCATGAGCGACGAATCGTTGGGGCAATCCACCGCGCTGAGCACGGACGATCTCAAACGGCTATTCGAAGTGAAAAAAGTCGAGGAATTCAAGGCCGACGATCCGAAGAATCCGCTCAACGTGCAGCATAAGAAGAGCCTCGACACCTGACGCTCGACACCTGACGGGCATACATCCACGAAAGGGAGCAATCCATGGCATTGGCCTACGACGGCGCCATCCAACGGCTGATCGACGCGTTTGCGCATCTGCCCGGAATCGGACCGAAAGGCGCGCAACGCATCGCCTTCTACCTGCTCAACGCATCCGACGAGGAATCGCAAAGCCTGATCGACGCCATCACGGAAGTCAAGGAAAAAGTGCGGTTCTGCGACGTCTGCGGCAACGTGTGCGAATCCAGCCCATGCCCGATCTGTGTGGACCCAAGACGAGACCACTCCATGATCTGCGTCGTGGAAGAACCCAAAGACGTGATGAGCATCGAACGCACCCACGAATACCGCGGCCTGTACCACGTGCTCGGCGGAGCCATCAACCCGATGGCCAACGTGCAGCCCGGCGACCTCAACATAGCGAAACTCATCGAACGGCTCAAAGACGACGAAATCAAGGAAGTGATCCTGGCTCTCAACCCGAACGTGGAAGGCGAGGCGACCACCAGCTTCCTCTCGCAGCTGCTCGCACAGACCGACATCAAAGTAACCCGTCTGGCCAGCGGCCTGCCCGTCGGCGGAGACCTCGAATACGCCGACGAAATCACACTCGGACGAGCCCTCGCAGGTCGCCGCGCCGTATGAAATTCCGCATGCTGGGCGTTGCTCGGCTTGACAAAACGGAATATTCCTATAATCGTTCAGCCTGCCCACATCGCAGGCAAACAACACACTGAGAAGATTGGATAAGTTGTGGCTCTCATCGTGCAGAAATTTGGCGGCTCTTCCGTAGCCGACCCAGAATCCATCAAGCGCGTGGCCCGACGCATCATCGAAACGAAGAACGCCGGCAACGACGTGGCCGTCGTGGTCTCCGCAATGGGAGACACCACCGACGACCTGATCGATCAGGCGCTCAGCATCGACTCCAACCCGCCCGCGCGCGAAATGGACATGCTGATGACCGCAGGCGAGCGTATTTCGATGAGTTTGCTCGCCATGGCGATTCATGCGGCCGGTTCCCATGCATACTCCTTCACCGGTTCCCAGGCCGGTTTCATGACCGACGCCCAGTTCGGCACCGCGCACATCAAGGCCGTGAAGCCGGACCGTGTACGCCGCGCACTCGATAAGGGCTCCGTGGCCATCGTGGCCGGATTCCAAGGCGTGAACGAAGGCGGCGACGCCACCACGCTCGGTCGTGGCGGCTCCGATACCTCCGCAGTGGCGCTCGCGGTGGCTCTGGACGCTGACGTGTGCGAGATCTACACGGACGTCGACGGCGTGTTCACCGCCGATCCGCGCATCGTTCCGGCAGCCCGCCGCATTCCGGTGATCGACTACGAGTCGATGCTGGAAATGTCGTCCTGCGGTTCCAAAGTGCTCGCCCTGCGTTGCGTGGAATACGCGCAGCGATTCGACATGCCGCTGCACGTGCGCAGCTCCTTCTCCCACCGTCGCGGCACGCTGATCGTGCCGGAAGGCGTCGATCCGCGCACACTGCCGAATATCTGACCGACCTTCGGCGGACGACGAACGTTCGTCGAAACCACGAAATCGCAAGACTTTACAAGCAAAGGTAAGAACATGAGCGAAAACAACAACCAGTCCCTGGGCGACCTGTTCCCCGATCTCGGCCCGGAGGTCCCGATCATCTCCGGCGTCGCGCATGACAACACCGAATCGCTGGCCACCGTTCGCCGTGTGCCGAACGAGCCGGGCATGGCCGCCAAAGTGTTCACCATGCTGGCCGAAGCCGGCGTGAACGTCGATATGATCGTGCAGGCGTCCGCGTCCACCGGCACCGCCGACATCTCCTTCACCGTGCCGGGCACCGCAGCGGCCAAAGTGCAGGAAGTGTTGCAGGACAAGCAGGACGAGCTGGGATACCAGTCCTTCGACATCGACGCCAATGTTGGCAAGGTGGCCGTGGTGGGCGTGGGTATGAAGACCCACTCCGGCCTGGCGGCCAAGTTCTTCAACGCGTTGAGCGACAAGGGCGTGAACGTGCTGATGATCTCCACTTCCGAGATTCGTATCGCAGCCCTCGTGCCGCTTGAGCAGCTGCAGGATGCGGTCAAGGCCCTGCACACGGCGTACGGCCTCGACGCCGACCAGGTTGAAGCCGTGGTGTACGGAGGCACTGGCCGCTGAGCCGCTGAAATATGGCTGAGCCCGCTGAGCCGCTGAGCCGGAGCCGCTGAAACGCCGCTGAACACGGCTGGACGTAGCTGGGCAAATATAGCGAGATACAGAAAATCCCGTAGAAGGAACCGATCTGAAGTTCCTTCTACGGGATTTCCGTTACTGGCTCGTTCGCTATTTCATCACTTCTTGGTGATGTATCCGAGAGCCTTGAGCATTTCGGCGCTCTCCAGCGCTCCGCCCGCGGCACCGCGCAGGGTGTTGTGCGCAAGTCCGACGAACTTCCAATCGAAGATGGAATCCTCGCGAAGACGGCCGATGGAAACGCCCATGCCACCCTCGTAATCCACATCCTTCTTCACCTGCGGGCGATCATCGTCGGTCAGGTACTGGATGAACTGCTTCGGAGCGTGCGGCAGGCCAAGCTCGGCGGCCTTGCTGGTGTAGCTTTCCAGACGCTCGATCAGCTCTTCCTTGGTCGGGTTCTTGGCGAAGTTCACGAACACCGTGGCGGTGTGGCCGTTGAGCACGGGCACACGGATGCACTGCGAAGTGATGCGCAGCTGGCCGTCGAACGGCACGATCTCGCCCTTTTCGGCGTCCACATGGCCGAAGACCTTGAGCGGCTCCTTCTCGGACTTCTCTTCCTCGCCGGAGATGAACGGAATGATGTTGCCCAGCATCTCGGGCCAGTCCTCGAACGTCTTGCCGGCGCCGGAGATGGCCTGGTAGGTGCTCACCACCACTTCGCGGGGCTCGAATTCCTTCCATGCGGCCAGAGCCGGGGTGTATGCCTGGATGGAGCAGTTCGGCTTGACGGCGATGAAACCGTGCTTGGTGCCGAGACGCTTGCGCTGGTGTTCGATCACGTCGTAATGCTCCGGGTTGATCTCCGGCACCACCATCGGCACGTCCGGAGTCCAACGATGCGCGCTGTTGTTGGACACGACCGGGGTCTCGGTCTTCGCGTATTCCTCTTCGATGGCGCGAATCTCGGCCTTCGGCATGTTCACCGCGGAGAACACGAAGTCAACGTCCTTGACCACGTCTTCCACATCGGCCACGTTCTTGACCACCATGGTCTTGACGAATTCCGGCATCGGGGTTTCCATCTTCCAGCGACCGCCAATGGCCTCTTCGTAAGTCTTGCCGGCGCTGTGTGCGGACGCGGCAAGAGTGACCACTTCGAACCACGGATGGTTTTCGAGCAGCGTGACGAAGCGCTGTCCGACCATGCCCGTAGCTCCGAGAATGCCGACCTTGATTTTTTCGGACATAACAACCTCTCGCTCAATGATGGAACGGTTTTGCAATTTCGATTGATGCACGCCTGAGGTCGACCAGCCGGCCCCAAACGACTTCGTGGGCGGCCACATGCGTTGTTCAATACTACGAAACCATGCCGTCAAGCCGTTCCCGCTATCCGCATGCTGGTCTGATGCGGCGCCTGCATGCCGGTTCCGCCGCATGCATGGTTGCGGTTAGGTGCGGTTGGGCACGGTTAGGTTGGGCGCGGTTAGGTTGGGCGCGGTTGGGCGTAATCCTGCGATTGGAGGTGATGCGGGTTGTGCATTGTCGGTGCGGCTACGCTTGTTGACGGTGAAACGTCATATGCTTCGGCAGGTCTGGCCGAGATTCGACTGGTCTTGCCGAGAGCGTGCGCACAAGTTGGAGATAGGGCCATAATTCCCGGGTTGGGGCAGAAGATTTTTAATTGCGTGCGATTGTCATGTCCGAAAATCGTTGGAAAATGGCCGTTTTCAAATTTCCCGAGAAGTCGAATCAACTGCGGATGTTACCCCCTTTCAGCACCAAAGTGCGATATACGGCTGTAAATCCGAGTTGTGTTCCGTCCGACGTGTCGGCATGCCTTGCAACCTTGATCGTCCGCTCGTCGGCTACTTCTGCTTCTCGCCGCGTGACCATACGAACAGTAGAATGGCGAGCGATACGGCGTTGAGCACATTGCTGATGATCTCCACCGTTGAATCCGCGAGCAATCCTCCCAAAGTGATATGTGAGTACTTGAGGCCAAGCATCAGCCAGTCCAATACGCAGATGGTCGTAGTGCAGATGATGAACGTTGGAGGATATCCTTTGGAAAGTCGCACGAATGCCAGAATCATCGCACCCAATGCGCACCACAGTACAAGCCAGAGACGAGTTCCCAAAGGCAAGGATGATTGTTGTTGCGCGGGAAGATTCCCGATGGCTTCAAGCCCGCACACCAAAGCAATGACGGTGATGAGATACGCAATCCATTGCGCGGTCTTCCAAACCATAGCAGCCTCCATTGTATGCTCGCCGCGTTGCGAACATGGTTACAGTGTGTATTCGGGGGTGTTTGGGAACAAGTGCGTTTCCATAAAAAATGGAAAGTGTGCAAGTGGGGTTTCCCGTAAGACTATGCTGAAAGACATGAGTGGAGAACAGGGAGGTTCCCACATAGAGGTGGGGATTCCCGATAATGACGCGTGCGCATTGCGAATGATATCAATCGTGTTGCGCCAGAGAGACGCGGCGATACACATTGCCTGGAACGATACGAACGCTCAATACACATTGGAACGCATGGTATTCGACTCAACATCGAATTCCATGATGACTGATGTCATTGTTTTGGATTTGGCGCTGAATGGTATTTCCGGAATCGATGTTTGCCGGCAGATAAGATTGCGTAATGCAAAGGTCGGGATTCTTGGCGTGAGCTCATATGCGCTTGATCAATACCGAAGTCAATTGGCTTTGGCTGGTGCGCAGGGGCTGTTCTCCAAACAAGAGATTCTTTCGCCGAATTTCGTGGAGGCGGTGCGTAACGCGGCATCTGGGGAAAGCGTCGACGTTACTGGCGGTTTTCTCTCCGCAAAGGATGCGTATGCGCGGCTTCATACCGTTGCGTCAGTTCCATACACGGAAATCTCCACCAGAGAACTGGAGATTCTCAGAATGTATGCGAGAGGGCTAACCACCAAGGAAATCGGTGGACAGCTCAGCATATCAAGTGCGACTGTGCTTTCACACGTCAATCACGCCGCTCAGAAACTTGGCGTCAAGAAACGTGTGGATGCCATCAGAATTTGCAGGCAAAGACATCTGATTCAGTGTTGAAGCAGGCGAGAACTCGGTGTAAGGCGGGATGGAATGAATATGTGTGTTGGAAACCTTGGAACCTCCGTCGTCTCGCTGTTGAGAGGAGCGGAACGGACATTGCGCTGCCGAAAAGGTCTGGCATCTCTTGTTGCCGCATGTTTGCTGATTCATTTATGCGGCATATGCGATGTGCTCCTTCGGTCACTCTACGTTATGAAAGATTATGATGTGTTTCTGGTCTGGTCCTCGATAGGAGCATTGGCGTTCATTATCTTCTTCCCTAGGCTTTGCAGTTGGACGACTCTCATCATCTGGTGCGTTGCTCTGTTTCCATGCGACCTATGGAGCCCGCTGCCTTGAATATCTTGCGGCCTGTGCGTTGGCGCTGGGAGTGATTGGTTATTTTCGTTTGGATCAGGGGCTGACGCTCGCTGCCATTGTGTCGGGGATGAGTTGGGTATTTTCTCTGATCGGAATCGGAGTGGCCGATACTGACGGTGGAAATTACTCTCAAGAGTTTTTCCTGATGGTGGCTCTGTTTCTTGTGTTCGCATTGATAGGTGGGTTGGTAAAGCAGAATCAGTGTCAAATGGAGTTGTGTGACAAGGTGCGACGGCAGGAAGAGCAATTGGAAATCGCTCATGCGCTGCACGATTATGTGGCTAACGACATTGCTGATGCGATTTTGTTGCTCGGGCAGGTCCGTGTTGATGATTCGACGAATGTCGATGAGGTCGCGAAATGTCTTCAACAGGCGTCGAGACATTCGTATGCTTTGATAGAACGACTTGAAGATACGTCGAGCCTCGAAGATCGAGTCGGGGATGTTGCGGATATTGCCGGGGGACGGCGGTCCGCGCTTGAAGTAACTGGTTCCGATGTTCTTGAAGGGCTTCGTGAAATCGTGCAAACACAGCAGTCGCGATTGGAATTGCGGGGTTTCGATGGCATCGCGCTTCTGCCTGATCTGATTTCCGGGAATGATTGCACTAAGACTGAAGATCTGTTGTTTGGCTTGGTAAGGGAACTTTTTGCCGATATATCGAAACATGCCGATGTGCGGTATGGGTATGTGCTTACGATCGAAGCTTCGCTTGATGAATATTTGATCCGTCTGCGCAACGTGATCGCAACTCACTCTTCCATTGAATCGGGAGGAACGGGACTTCGCCGATTTGAAGCGCAGCTTGAGCGGCAGGGAGGCTACTTGCATATCCAAGATGGTGATGTGAAGGGCGGTTTTTCTTGGTGGAGCCTGGAAGCGAGGATTCCTCGTGGAAAGGACGTACGCTGACGTATTGGGGCAGCTCTTGTGTTTTGCGTACACTGGTAGGCATGTCGAAGGCATCAGAAGAAGCGCAGAAGCAGCTGGACCGAATCGTGGCGTTGGGGTATCCGGATGTGGCCGATATGTCGGCGGCCGCGTTCCGCTCGCTGGCCCGTCCGCTCATCCGTATATTGGAGGAATCCGATTTGGGTTCCGATATTCTGCTGGTTCCTACGCGCGAGCTGGTTTCTCCGGAGTCGCTGATAGCCAGAACGTCGATCAACCGTATGGCGGGCTTCACCACCATGCCTCCGCGCGACATCGCCAGCTTCCTTCCGCAGGATGGTTTCGAGCCGCCGGAAGGCCCTTTCTATCTCGTGGTAGAGCCGCACACCGGCACATGCTATGTCAATCGCGAACCGGATGTCGCCCGCAAACTCATCGATACCGACGAGCGTCTGCCCCTCACTTTGGAGGAGGGGCTTGCCATCGCCACCCAGCATCCGGAATGGCTGTTGGAGAAGAACGGCTTCAATCTGCTTGGCTCGCGTTCCGCGGATGGGCGTGTGCCGAGCATCTGGATGAGCCAGAACGCTCCGCGATTGGGCGCGGTGTGGCCGAACTCCCGCCACACGTGGCTGGGCAACGCGTATTGCATTGCCCGCCGTGGCATCAGTCTGTTCCGCTGACGGTCCGTTCTTCTATGGCGATCGCAGGGGTTATTGCGATTGCAGCGATTATTGCAACCGACACAATCGCAGCGATTACCGCGATCTGCGCAGCGGTCTGAGCAGCGCCCTTCCGACGACGCCGAACGCCACGGCTGTCGTGCCGATCAACGTTGCGAGCACTTGTGGCCGACGTAGTTCGTTGCGGATTCCGATGAGATCGGTCACGCAATGATCTTCGAAGAAGACGCGCAATTCGTTGCTTGAATAACGTCCAATCAGGTCTCCCCAGGTGAGCATGCGCGTTACGTAGGCTTGCGGATTGTTCTCGTTGAATTCGAACAGACGGATGCCACGCAACCGCGATTTCGGCCCGTAGCATTCGAAACCGCATGTCGGCGCATACCCCAGATCGATGTCGTGCACGTGCCCGACGAACGCGTTCTTGTGGTCGTGTCCGCAGAACAGGGCGAAATATCCTCCGGCTTCGCGCAGAGCCTGCACTTCTCCGACGTTCTCGTCGGCGCAGCCGATCGCCTCGCCGAGTCGTGAGCCGGGCTTGCAGACGTCGGGATCCAATACGAAGCAGCGGCCTGCGAACGTACGTGCGCCTTCGACGGCTTTCGGCGTGTACGGCGGCACTTCGCGCAGGCAGTCGTAGAATTCCTGCGGCGGAATGTGCTGGAAGGCGATTGCCGGCACCGCGCGGTCGTCGCCGTTGCGCCTGCCCAATTCACGCTGCACCTGCTTGAGCCATTCAATCGCTTCAGCAGATGGCGTGCCGTAACCGTCGGAATCGGCCAGATCCCAACCGCGCGAATTCGACGCGTATCTCGCGTACTCGGCCACGGATTCAGGCTTCGCATCGATGGCGGCATCAGCGTAATCGCCTGAATTGACCATCATCACGCTCATCGCGATATGGCCGGAACCGTCGGACGCTTCGACGGGAATCGCGAACGTACCCGGCTCAAGCGCCAGGGGAGACGATCCTGAAACGGGATTCATGCAGCCGGCGAACTCGCGGTAGATGTCGTCCTGCTCGTCGGCCAGTATGCCGCATTGAAAGTCATGATTGCCGTATGTGGCGGCGAACGGAATCTTCTCATCCAGTGCGGGGCCGAGGAACGCGGCGAAGGTTCCCCGCACTTTTCCGCGGGTATCCGTGTTCAATGTGTCGTCGGTAGCTTCGTTGACCGACTGCGCCCACGATTCCAGTTTCGCGTTCGGACGTCGTTTGATGCCTTTGAGCTTCGCTTCGAATTCGGTGATCGCGCGCACCCGCGTTCCCGGTTGTTCTCCCCGTCTGCGCAGGAAGGTATCGATATATGCGGGATCGTAGCCGCGGATCTGGTCGCCGGTGAATACGATCAGGTCGGGGTGCGCCTTTCGAATGGCGGCTTTGATGAGCTTGATCGTGTCGGGATGCACGTTCGGACCGTCCTGGATGTCGGCCATCTGCAGCACGCGGAAGGTGCCGTCGGCGTTGAAACGCAGTGTCATGAGCCTAACTTTAGTTCGGCAAATCTGTATGTGGGGTGAAGTTGGGGGAGGGGCGGCCAAAACTTGCTTCGTATCTCGAAATGCCGGCAAAGCGATGGGATGCGTAGGCGCTAGGATTGTGCGAGGTGCATGAAGTAACATGCGTGTAACAAATCGGCCGCGTGATGCGGCAAAACCAAGATAAGGAGGAGTGATGGGTCAGGATCAATCTTCAGTATTTGATCTCGCGGCTGTGGCCGCGGCGTCCAACGGAGGGAACAACGACCCGCTGCTGCCTCCGGCCCGTTTTATTGGAGCTCCGCAAAAGCCCAGCAAGATGCCGTACAACAAGTACGTCGCATACGATAAGCAGGTGCCGTTTGACTACCCGGAGCGTACGTGGCCGGGTAAGCGACTGCAGCGTGCGCCGCGTTGGTGCTCCGTCGATCTGCGTGACGGCAACCAGGCTCTTGTCAATCCGATGGATTCCGAACGCAAGTTGCGTTTCTGGAATCTGCTCGTTTCGATGGGCTTCAAGGAGATCGAGGTCGGCTTTCCGTCGGCTTCCGAAACGGATTACGGTTTCATCCGTATGCTCATCGAACGTGAGCTCATTCCCGACGACGTTACCATCGTCGTGCTCACCCAGGCTCGCGAGCATCTGATTCGCAAGACTTACGAGTGCCTGAAGGGCGCCAAGCGCGCTGTCGTGCACTTCTACAATTCTGTTTCCGTGCTGCAGCGTGAGGTCGTGTTCCGTAAGGACAAGGACGGCATCAAGCAGCTGGCCATCGACGCCGCCACCCTGTGCAAGGAGCTTGAGGGTGAGGCCGAGGGCATCGACCTGTACTACGAGTATTCGCCGGAATCCTTCACCGGAACCGAGCCGGAGTACGCCGTCGAGGTGTGCAACGCCGTGCTCGACGTGATCAAGCCGACTCCGGAACATCCGATGATCATCAACCTGCCGGCCACCGTGGAAATGACCACGCCGAACGTGTTCGCCGATCAGGTGGAGTACGTGTCGAACAACCTGGTGCCGCGTGACGCCGTCGTGCTTTCCCTACATCCGCACAACGATGAGGGCATGGGCGTGGCCGCCACCGAGTTGGGCGTGCTGGCCGGCGCCGACCGTGTGGAAGGATGCCTGCTCGGCAACGGCGAGCGCACCGGCAACGTGGATCTGGTCACGCTTGGTCTGAACTTCCTCACCCAGGGTATCGATCCGCAGATCGACTATTCCAATGTTCCGGAGATTCGCAAGACCGTTGAGTACTGCAACCAGCTCAAGGTGTCCGAACGTCATCCGTATGCCGGCAATTTCGTGTTCACCGCGTTCTCCGGTTCCCATCAGGATGCCATCAAGAAGGGTCTTGAGGCCCGTCAGGTGGCCGCCGACCGTGCCGGAGCCAATCTGGACGATTTCGTGTGGCTGGTGCCGTATCTGCCGATTGATCCGAAGGACATCGGACGTACCTACGAGGCCATCATCCGCGTGAACTCCCAGTCGGGCAAGGGCGGTATGGCCTATCTGCTCAAGACCAACCACAATCTTGATCTGCCGAAGCGTTTGCAGGTTGAGTTCGAGCGAATCGTGCAGGCTTTCGCCGATGAGACCAAGAAGGAAGTCAAGGACGAGGATATCTGGCGTCTGTTCAAGGACGAGTATCTGCCCGTCGAAGAGTCCGGTGCCACTTCGGCCGGCATTGTGGTCGGAGACAGCAAGGACGAATCCCTCGAACAGTGGGGTCGTCTGAAGTTGCTGAAGGTGGCGGTTTCCTCCGGTGAGGACGGTTCCGACACTGTGCTCAAGGCCAAGATTCTCGATCGTGGCGTCAACGTCGGTGAGGATGAGCCGATCGAACGTGAGGTGTCCGGCATGGGCAACGGCCCGATCGCCGCGTTCCTCAACGCCGTCAGCAACTTTGGCATCAACGCTTCCGTCATGGATTATGTGGAGCACACCATGGCTGTCGGTACCGACGCCATGGCCGCGTCCTATGTGGAATGCCAGATCGGCGAGGAGGACGATACCCAGATTGTGTGGGGCGTCGGCATCGACACGTCCATCGTCACCAGCTCGCTGAAGGCCATCATCTCGGCCATCAACCGTTCCGAGCGCTGATTCTTGCGAATGTCGATTGCGTGCTGATCGGCTGCGATTGACATTTCGCGGATAACGCAAGTGGAGCTCCTTTTCGGGGAGCTCCACTTTTTTGTTTGCGGATTACGTTGCGTTGGTGTGTGCAAGGCGCCTCTTCAGGCGTCTCACACACACGTTCAGACCTGCGATCCCCAAATGCATACGTTGCCGCCGATCGCGGTGAACGTCATGACGTTCCTGCCGTCGGTTTCGCGCGGCAATGTGGTGAAGACGCCGGTGTAGGCCACGTCATCCAATCGGATTTCCACATCGCTCGCACAACAGGACGCTTCATGATGCAAAAGCCTCCAGGAGCCGCATACCATCGGACCGTCGGTTTCCCGCGGAAGATTCGCATCGGGGGTGTCGAAGAAACTTACGATGCTTCCTCGTGTGATGCGCCCGTCCTCATGCAGCGTCACCTGCTGAGCGCGATTCACGCCGACGGGATTTCCATCGTCGTCGGTTTTGCCGTTGAAATACGTATGCGGGTCGTGACGTACGATTTCGTAATCGCCTGCGATGTCGGTCTTCCTCACCGCAGCTGAAGCCGTGACTCCGCGGTATTCGTAAGGCGCGGCGACCAGCCAGCCATCGTGGGTGGCCAGCAATTCGCGAACATGTGATTCGTAATCCTCATCATCGCCTTCGGCATGACGTTGAGCGAAGCGCGTGTGGTACACGAGGAACATGCGTCCGTCTTTCATGCGCTGAATGGCGGAATTATGCCCTTGCGAGACCTCGACGTCGTTGAGGTCGTCGGGGCCGCCGCTCCAGAGAACCGAAGAGGTGAGCCGTATGCCGGTGCCACGAAGCTGGTTGTCGGGAATTTCGCCGGCGCTGATCGCCGGATTGCCGTTCTGGTCCGTGTACGGTCCGAGCAGCGACTTCGAACGGAACATGCGGATCTGGTATCCGCCGGTGCGGCCAAGCCAGCCGTACGACATGAACAGATACCACCATCCGTTGGAGCGAAGGAAGTATGCGCCTTCGCCGGAATTCCAGTATCCTCCGGCCACCTTCACGCCGTAATACGGATCGGTGGAGTCCTTGACGAGCGGATAACGCACGGAATGGTCGCGCAGGCCGGTTTTCGGATCGAGCTTGAACATCCAGATGCCGCCGAACCAGGAGCCGAACGCCATCCACATTTCACCGTGTTCGCAGAGCACGGGCGCCGCGTCGATGGCGTTGATCCGGGTGTCCCCCCCCCCCCCCCCCCCCCCCCCCCCCCCCCCCCCCCCCCCCCCCCCCCCCCCAATCCGAGTACGTGCGGAACGTCGGTGGACCACATGGTCTCGGCGTCGAATCCGGAGTAGACCACGGGGCCCACGTACGTCCAATCGCCGTCGAGGTGGTCGGCGGTGAGCAGCACGATCACGGAACGGAACTGGTCTCCGTTCACCGACATGTACATGCACCATTTGCCCATGGTGTCGTTCCAGATCACGTCCGGAGCCCACGTGTTGCCCAGCAGATCCGGGTTGGACGGCTGCTTGGGCCAGTCTTGCCAGATGCCGCCGAGCACGGCGTATGGGTCACGGCTGAGATTGTTGTCGAACCGTTCCCAGTTGACCATATCGTGGCTGCGGGCGAAACGCCGGTGTGTGCCGAACAGGTAATAGACGCCGTTTTCCTCGGCTATGGCCGGGTCGTGTACGGCGACCCGGCCATCCGCCAGCGCATGCTCGATCGCCTGCGGTGATTGCGGTTCGTTGCCAACTGTCATGTCTTGCGAAGTCACTTCTTCGAACCCCATGCGCATACGTTGTTGCCGAGTACGCTGAACGTCATCACGTCCTTGCCGTCCTTGTCTCGCGGAAGCTTGTCGAAGGCTCCGGTGTAGGTCACTTCGCCGTCATCTCCGGTCACGGTCATGGTCAGCTGGTTCGTGCCTTCGGTGGCCTGCCAGGTTCCCGTCAGCGATCCGGACACGGTGCCGTCCTCTTCGAGGGTGATGTCGACGGGCTTGTTCACACCGCGGTAGTTGGTGCTTGTCGTGTCGGTCACCTTCTTCGGTCCCTTGAAGTAGGAGCCTTTGTCGTGGATCACGAATTCGTAGTCGCCGGCCATGTCGGAGGCGTCGTATCCCTTGGTGTCGGCCTTGCTGCCGGTGTATTCGTAAGGCGATGCCACGAGCCATCCGTCGGAGGTCGGCAGCAGCTCGTGCACGCGCACCTCGTGCTTCTCTCCGGAGCCGGAGAAGCGGGTGTGGTACACGAGATAGGTGGTTCCGTCGTCGTCGACCAGCGCGGAGTTGTGGCCCTGCGCGGTTTCGATGTTCGCGTTGTCGTTGCCGCTCCACTGGATCGAGCTCATCAGTCGGATGCCGATGTCGCTCTGCCAGTTGTTGCCGATTGCCTTGGTGGAGACCGCGGTGTTGCCGGCCTCGTCAACGTACGGTCCGGTGATGTCTTTGGAGCGGAACATGCGGATCTGGTATCCGCCGGTCTGCTGCAGCGCGCCATACGATGCGAACAGGTACCAGTATCCGTTGGTGTGCAGCAGGTAGGAGCCTTCGCCGGAGTTGCCGAAGCCGCCGCCGAGCTTGATGCCGTAGTAGGCGTCGGAGACGTTCTCTTCGGTGTTGTAGGTGGTGTTGTAGTCGCGCAGGCCGGTTGCGGGGTCGAGCTTGAACATCCACATGCCGCCGAACCAGGAGCCGAAGGTCATCCACATGCTGCCGTCGTCATCGGTCTTCACGCAGGGGTCGATGGCGTTGATGCCGGTGTCGGTCTGCGAGGTGTAGCGCGTGATGTCCGCGTCTTCGCCGAGTACCTGCGGCACGTCGGTCTTCTTCACGTTCACGCGCTCGAATCCGGAGTAGACCACGGGGCCCACGTACGTCCAGTCGCCTTCGATGTCGTCGGCGGTGAGCAGCACGATCACGGAACGGTAGTTGGCTCCGTTGATGGACATGTACATGCACCACTTGTTCATGGTGTCGTTCCATACGACGTCGGGCGCCCACATGTTGCCTTCGACGTCGGGATTGGAGGATTGCTTGGCCCAGTCGGTCCAGATGTCGCTGAAGATGTCTTCGTAGTCGGTGCTCAGGTTGTTGGTGAACGACGTCCAGTTGATCAGGTCGTCGCTTTTGAGCCAGGCGCGATGCGATCCGAAGATGTAGTATTTGCCGTTTGCCTTGACGATTGACGGGTCGTGCGATTCCCCGCGCTTGATTTCGCTGGTGCTGGCGTTTTCGCTGGTGCCGGTGGAGTCGGATGAGAATGCGCCGTTTATGGAGCATCCCGCGAGAGTTCCGACCATCATGGCCGCCGCGATGAGCGCCGCCGCGGCTTTGCGAATGGTCCCCTTTGAGTTCATGATTCCCCTTCCTTGCGGATGTTGTAATTTGTACAACGATGTAATTCTCTGTATAGTGTACATCGTTGTAAAAAATTGTCGAATCGAAAGGGCGTCTCGATGTCGGGCTCCTACTCACTGTTGTGCTACACCCGTAAACCCACCGGACGTGAGGAGGCGAACAACGAAGATATCGCTTACAGCATGCACCTTGCGTTGCGTTCCGACGACGCGGCCGCGTGGGAGCCGTTGAATGAGAACTACGGCATCTTCTTCGCCGCGGGCGTGCCGATTTCCGCCGCGGACAAGGCTTCCCGTCGTGCGTGTCCGGCGGCTGCCCGATTCGGCGTCGACAGATTCGACTCGCCGAGGAATCCCAGCGGCGCCGTGGAATACGGGGCGGTGATGCCGGGGATCGACGTCACCCTCAAATCGCTCAAGGACCCGTATCTGTTTCGTATGGAGGACGGCTCGTTCGCGATCGCCGCGACCCGCACCAATCGCGAGGGCGTGCCGGACGGTTCCGAAAAATCCGCGTTTCTGCTGGCGACCAGCCGCGATCTTGCGTCCTTCACGCAGCATGGTCTGGTGATATTCGGCACCAAGAACGGCGTGAACAAGCCGTGTGTGAGCTTCCGCGCCGAGAAGGGCGATTACGTCGTCTCCTGGCAGGACAACGACGGCGCGCGCCGTTGCGCGGTCGTCGACGATCTCATCGCCGCGGCGCACAAAGGCAATGTGCTGACGCTGGTCGACTGCGATGCCGAGCTTCCCGACGATCGCTTGCAGGGCGATTGCGGCATCGCCGACGCGCAGCCCGGCAACGTCATCGCAATCGACGAAAGTGAGGCGGAGCGTCTCGAGGAACGGTTCGGCCGTATTTACAACGTTGGAACGCGAGTTGCGGAGCAGACGTTGAACATCGAGGATGCGGAAGGCGAAATGGGCAGACTGCGCCGCGTGCGCGCCGAACTTTCCTACAGCGACGGTTCCACGGCCACCCGTGCGGTCGACTGGAACGAGGAGCAACTCGCCGAACTTGAACGCGATATCGCCGAAGGCCGCGTCAACGTCGGCGACGTGCGTACCGTGGAAGGCCGCATCCGCCAAACCGTGTATCCGGTCCCGTTCGCGGTGGAACGCGCCGATCCGTCCGTCTTCGCCTGGAATTTCAACGGCAAGCCGATGTTCATGTTCATCGCCACCGACGACACCGACGGCAACTGCGTCGACCCGAACAACGGCGCCACCCACATGCCGCTGCGCATCGCGGACTCCATCGAAGGGCTTTCCGACGCGGAAGGCGGCCGTGCGAAGGAGATCGACCTGCTCAAGTGCGGCGATCGCAACTCCGAAGGCCGTGAAATGACCGGCTGCTTCTGGGCTCCGGAACTGCATGTGATCGACGGCAAGCTGTCGGTGCTGTTCATGCCGTGCTTCGACGGTCCGATCTTCAATCCGGACGGCACGCCGAACGATCGCGCGGGCAAGCCGGACATGTGGACGGGCAGCTGCCACATCATGCAGCTCAAGCAGCACTCCGACGGTACTGATTTCGATCCGCGCGAACCGGAGAACTGGACCGTCCCCAAGCCGATCCTCGCTCCGGGCGGCAAGACGCTCAATCCGATTCAGCGTATTTCCCTCGATATGACGGTCATCGTCGATTCCGGACGTTGGTACTACGCATGGCAGCAGGTCGGCAGTATCTGGATCGCAAGCTTCGACCCGTCGGATCCGACGCTGCTCACCAGCCAGCCGACGCAGATCGTCGTGCCGGAATTCGCATGGGACAACATGATCGCGGAAGGTCCGAACGCCTTCGTGCACGATGGCAGAATCTACCTGATCTACTCCGGTTCCCTCGTCGGCATCGACTACACGACCGGTCTCGTCACGGCTCCGGCGGGCCAACTCGCAGACCTGACCGATCCGGCCAGCTGGACGAAGCTCGACTATCCGCTGCAGAAGTCCGGTCTGTACAACGGTCAGTGGCAGCTCGGCACGGGCCACGGCATGTGGTCGCATGACGAGGACGGCAATCTCATCTACGTGTTCCACAACGCCGAATACGAGAACGGCCGCTACGGCGGGCGTGACGCCCAGGTGCGCCGCGTGCATTGGTCCGCGGAGGGCATGCCGATCCTGGATATGCAGTCAACGGAAGAGCTCAATCCGGATTATGCTTGTATATCGATGCAAATCGGTATTTCCGGTAATGTCTGACCTCCATCGCGGGGGTGACGTTGCCGCGGGTCGCGACAGGCGGCTTCGCAACGAAGTTATCCCCGCGATAGGTGGTAAATCGGACGAATCCAGAAATAGATAAAAGGGGAGTATATGGCAAAGCAGGCTGGCACGAACGGTGAACACGTCGTGACCATGCGTGAAGTGGCCAAGGCCGCGGGCGTATCGATCAAAACCGTGTCGAACGTCGTGAACAACTACGAGTTCGTCTCTCAATCCACTCGAGACAAGGTGAACAAGGCCATCGAGGAACTCGGATACACCGTCAACGTGTCCGCGCGCAATCTGCGCACCGGGCAGACGGGCATCATCGGCCTGGCCATTCCGGATTTGCAGATGCCGTATTTCGCGCAGCTTTCGTCGCTGGTCATCGAAGAGGCGAAGAAGCTCGGTCTGCGGGTGATCGTGGAGCCCACGCTGTATTCGCGTGAAGGCGAGATCGAGGCGCTGCACGGCTCCCAGCAGACCATGATCGACGGCCTGATCTACAGCCCGCTCGAACTTGACCAGGATGACGTCGACCAGCTGAAGGTGGATTATCCGCTGGTGCTGATCGGCGAACGCATCTTCACCGATACCGTCGACCACATCGCCACCGAAAACGTGGAGGGTGCCAAGCGTGCCACGTCGTACCTGCTGCAGGCCGGTTGCAAACGCGTGGCCGTGGTGGGTGTGCACCCGGGGGAGAAGGTCGGCTCCGCGGCGCTCCGTTACCGCGGCTATTGCGAGGCGTTGGAAGAGGCCGGTGTGGAATTCGACGAGCGTCTCGTGGTCGAGTCCGGCATGTGGCATCGTAGCGATGGTGTGAAGGCCATGAACTCGCTGTTCGATTCCGGTGTGGTTCCGGACGGTGTGGTCGCGTTGAACGACATGCTCGCTTCCGGCGTCATGCATTCGATTCAGATGCACGATTACCGCATTCCGGAAGACATTTCCGTGATCGGTTTCGACAATTCCGACGATTCGCAGTATCTTTCGCCGGCATTGACGTCGATTGATCCGGGACTTGAGGCCGTTGCCCGACTTTCGGTCAAGCTGCTGAAGGAACGAATCGACGGACATGACCCGAACGCTGAGCATCCCGGCAGGAAGATATTCCGCAAAGTGGCTTCGTCGCTGGTGATGCGTAAATCCACCCGTATCTCGCACGATTCGCTGGTGGTGTGATCCGGGTGCGCGCGTCCGCTTTCTGATGTAGACGGATTCGCGCGGGATCACGCGGATTTTTAAATCGGCCCGCATGCGATTGTTTCGTATGCGGGCTTTTGTTGTTCCATCGCTCCCGCATCGGCGCCGCCGTGCGGAAGTTTCCCCTATGACGCAACACTCCGTGGAATCCCACCAATTTTGTACAACGATGTAACAGTGATATATTCAACGTTGTAAATTACTGGAACAGCGGATTGAAAAGGAATAAACATGGCTGTTTACAACAATCCGGTCGTGCTTCAGCGTGCGGACCCATGGGTACTCAAAGTCGACGGTGAATACTACTTCACCGGTTCGGATCCGGAGTACAACTGCATCGCCATTCGTCACGCGTCCACTATCAACGACCTGCAGAAGGCCCCGGAGACGGTGGTGTGGCGCAAGCACGAATCCGGCCCGGCCAGCATCTACATCTGGGCTCCGGAACTGCATCGCATCAATGGTGCCTGGTACATCTATTTCGCGGGCGCGGCAACGGATTTCGAGGCTTCGGGACTGCCGACGCACCGTATGTTCGTGCTGGAGAACACCGATGAGGACCCGACCTCCGACAACTGGGTGGAGAAGGGCCAGATCATCACACCGATCGACTCCTTCTCGCTTGACGCGACCACCGAGGTGATCGACGGCGTGCAGTACCTGGTGTGGGCCCAGAAGGACCCGGCCATCGAGGGCAACTCCAACCTGTACATCGCCAAGATGGCCAACCCGTGGACGCTGGAAAGCGAGCCGGTGATGCTCACCAAGCCGGAGTACGACTGGGAGTGCATCGACTTCCTCGTCAACGAAGGGCCGGCCTTCCTGTTCCACGAGAACAAGATCTACATCACGTATTCCGCGTCCGGAACCGGCGTTCCCTACGCGGTCGGCCTGCTTACCGCGGAGCGCGGCGCCGATCTGTTGAACAAGGATTCCTGGACCAAGAGCCCGGTGCCGGTGTTCAAGACCTGCGCCGAAAACGGACAGTACGGCCCCGGCCATAACTCCTTCACCAAGTCCGAGGACGGCACTGAGGATCTGATGATCTACCACTGCCGAAACTATACGGAAATCAAGGGTGACCCGCTGTTCGACCCCAACCGTCATGCCCGTGTCGGCGTGGTGAGGTGGACGGAGGACGGCCCCGATTTCGGCATTCCCCAGGCCGACGATCTGTGGACTCCCACCACGACCGACGTGCTGCCGGCCGATGGCGGCGAGCTTGCGGGGACTCCGGTTCAGCAGTGAACCCGAAGACTGAATAATTGAAGTGAAACATTCGGTGACACGTTGGGATAAGCGGCGTGTCACCGATTTGTACAACGATGAAAATAGTTGTATAATCAAAATTACAACGTTGCAAATGAGCGTAGGAGCTCAGTAAGTGGCTGACAAAGGTGTTGCATGGCATCGCTGCGCAGGTTGCTTATGGAAGGGTGGATTCTTGCAACGCTTGGAGGAAATTTCCTGAACAATAACGTTTGGGAATGGAAGGAGAGATCTATGAAGATCAAGAAGACGCTGGTTGCAGGCCTGGCTCTGTCCATGGTCGCGACCCTCGGCCTGTCCGGCTGCGGCAGCAGCGACGAGGCCGAGACCACCGCCGACGGCAAGGTCAAGATCACGATGTGGCACGGCTTCTCCGAGGCCGACGGCAAGACGCTCGAATCCATCGTCGACGACTTCAACAAGTCCCAGGACAAGTACGAGATCGACGCCCAGCTGCAGCCGTGGAGCACCATCGGCGAGACCATGGTCACCAAGGTCACCTCCGGCGACGGCCCGGACTTCGTCACCACCGGTGCCGACAACGGCCAGGGCTGGTCCATCGACGGCACGTTCCAGTGCGTCACCGACTTCTACGATGACGACCAGTACGAGACCAAGAACTACATCGATAACGTGGTCGACCAGATCACCTTCAACATCGACGGTTCCGAAGAGAAGTGCGGCGTCCCGATGGGCTATGCTCCGTCCGTCGTGTGGTACAACACCGACATGTGGGAGGCCGCTGGCCTGACCGACGCCGATGTTCCGCAGACTTGGGACGAACTGCTCGAAGTCGCCAAGAAGCTCACCAAGTCCGATGGCTCCCAGTACGGCATCGCTCTGCCGGATCAGGCATGGGCACCGTGGATCAAGGGCAACGGCTCCGGCATCTACACCACCGACGGCAAGGTCTCCATCAACACCAAGGAAAACAAGGAATTCCTGCAGAAGATGCGTGACTTCTACAAGGGTGGCTACTCCGTCAGCGGCATGGATGAGACCGCAGCCCGCGAGTCCTTCGAATCCGGCCAGTCCGCAATGGTGATTGTCGGACCGTGGGAAGACCAGGCCGCGACCGACAAGGGCATCAACCACGATCTGTTCGGCGTTCCGGATGGCGACGGCACCTACAAGTACTCCGACGGCTCCACCGGCTCCAACATCGGTTCCACCGGTCTGTACTGGTGGGTCACCTCGCAGGTCGGCGACTCCGCCAAGAAGGCCGGCATCTACGAGTTCTTCAAGTTCTACAACAACCACGACAACCAGGTGAAGTGGTCCCTCGGCTCCGCATACCCGCCGAACAACACCACCGTCACCGAGGATGAGCTCTCTGAGCGTCCGCTGATCGCAAAGCTTTCCCAGTACACTGAGAAGTCCTACATCGGCATCGCAGGCCTCAAGGGCGGCTTCGGCGACATCCTGGCCAGCCTCAACACCGTAACCACCAACACGGTTCGTACTGACGACGACATCCAGGCTCTCCTCGATCAGGCCGAAACCGAAATCCAGGGTTACCTCGACGAGTACAGCGCCGACTGACCTATGACCCCATGAGGGTGCCGCGCCAGGCGTCCCGCAGGACGCGGCACCCTTTATCTGTTCGTTCGTACAAAGCATCAATTCGAGGTAAGCATGGCACAAGCAACTGCATCTCCCCGAGGAGCGGAGCAGATGACCGAGAACAAGAAGGCCATCCAGGCGCGCAACCTGCGCACCGGCCTGCTGTTCACGGCCCCGGCTCTCGTCGTCCTCGCTATCTTCGTCTTCTATCCGGCGGTCAAGACGTTCATCACGTCACTGACCTCCGACCGCATCAATCGAGCAGGTAAGTTCGTTGGCTTCGACAACTACATCAAGCTGTTCCATAGCAAGGACTTCCTGACCGACGTCAAGAACACGTTGGTGTATGCAGTGGCCTACGCTCCGATCGTCGTGATCGTGGCTCTCGCTTTCGCCCTGCTGCTCAACCGCAAGGATCTCAAGTTCGTCGGTTTCTTCCGAACCTGCATGTTCCTTCCGTTCGTCATCTCCCTGACCGTCGCCGCAATCGCATGGAGCTTCATCCTCTCCCCGTCGCTCGGCCTGGTTCCCTACTGGATTCAGCAGCTGACCGGCGTTGCCCACACCGATCTTCTCGGTACCCGCGAAACCGCAATGGCGACCATCGTCTTCATCACCGTCTGGAAGAACTTCGGCTACTTCATGGTCATCTTCCTGGCAGGTCTGCAGGGCATCTCCGCCGAACTCTATGAGGCCGCGTCCCTCGACGGCGCAAGCGCATGGCAGAAGTTCCGCTACATCACCCTGCCGGCCCTCCGCCCGACCTTCAACTACGTGGTCATCTTCGGCCTCATCGGTTCCTTCCAGGTCTTCGATCAGGTCTTCATCCTGACCTCCGGCGGTCCGGACCGCGCAACCGAAACCATCGTGTACCGTATCTACACCGAAGCGTTCGGCAACGGCAAGCTCGGCTACGCATCCGCACTGTCTTACGTGCTGCTGATCATGACGCTCATCGTGGGCCTCATCCAGCTGTACACCAACAACAAGCATGAGAAGGAGGAAATCGCATGAGCGCCGCAAATGCAGTATCCGTCTCCGCAGCACAGGAACAGGAAAACAAGCGCATCAACGCCGAGAACGAGCGTCTGCGCAAGCAGGCGAACACCAAGCGTCTCGTTGGCTTGGGCTTCAGCTACTTCGCACTGATCCTCATCACCATCATCATGCTGTTCCCGCTGATGATTGTGGTCCTCGTCTCCTTCACTCCGAACGCCATCACCCAGACCTGGCCGCCGAAGCTGATTCCGAGCTCGTTCACGCTGGAAAACTACCAGTCGCTGTTCGAACGCCTGCCGATCGGCAAGGAAATGCTCAACACCGTCGTCTTCGCGGGCGCCGTGACCATCATTTCCGTGTTCTTCGACTCCCTTGCCGCATACGGCCTTTCCCGAGTGGATTTCAAGGGCCGTGGCCTGCTGCTCGCGGTGCTGATCGCCACCATGATGATCCCGGGCATGGCGCTGCTCATCCCGGTCTACAAGCTGATTGCATCCCTGGGACTCGTCAACAGCTACTGGGGCATCATCATCCCGCGTATGGCTGATGTCGGCGGCATCTTCCTGCTGCGTCAGTTCTTCATCTCCATCCCGAAGGACCTCGACAACGCGGCACGCATCGACGGCGCAGGCGAGTTCCGCATCTTCGCGCAGATCATTCTGCCGAACGCGGTGCCGGCCATCCTGACCGTGGGCATGTTCAACTTCATGGGCAACTGGAATGATCTGCTCTGGCCGTTGATCATGACCTCCAAGCCGGAAACCCGCACCATCACCGCAGGCCTGGCCATGCTTACCGGCCACGGCTCGTCGGTCACCCCGTACGGTGTGGTCATGGCTGGCGCACTGATCTCCGCACTCCCGCTGCTGGTGGTCTTCTTCCTGGTGCAGAAGCGCTTCGTCGAAGGCATCGCAATGACCGGCATGAAGTAAACATGACGCGGAGCATGGCTTGGATCGTGACTTAGAACATGACCTGAGCCATGACCGGAATCATGAACCGGGATTATGACCGGAATCATGACCGGAACAAAGTAAAACTTAACATTTCCCTCCTTTTCATCATAGTGCCATTGGCACATGGAAGGCCGTGACGGTAGCTACTCCTGCCGTCGCGGCCTTCTTGCATTTCCGTTCGTTTTTTCGGTCTCCTCCGGATAATCGGGTTCCTTCTAACTGCCGTGCGGATTTTTCAGTTGTTGTGTGGATTTTCCGGCTGTCGTGCGGATTTTCAGACTGTTGTGCGGATTTTCCAGCGGTCGTGCGGATTTCTGTATTGCCGTGCGGATTTTTGGACTGTTGTGTGGATTTTCAGACAGTCGTGCGGATTCTACGCAAGTTGTGCGGATTGAAAATGGCGCACAAAACTATCTTCCTGATATTCAGGAAATCAGTATCGTTGGAATTTCAAGGATTCTGATTTCGAAAGTCAGAAGGATACGGATAAAACGTGTATGAAAAATCCGCACAGCTTGCTGAAAATCCGCACAACAGTCCAAAAATCAGCATAGCTTGCGTAGAATCCGCACAATGGTCCAAAAATCAGCACAGGTGGTCTGAAAATCCGCACAACAGTTCAGGAATCCGCACAACTTGCGTAGAATCCGCACGACCGCCGGAAAATCCGCACGGCAGAAGTGGAGATATGAAAAACCTCGACTACTGCGAATCGAACCGTGACTTTGATCGTCGAATCTGAATTTCTTCAGTTCCGACGATCGAAGCGTGGCTCGAGTTGTTGCAGTAGCCGAGGTTTCCGTACTTCGGCAGATTGTCGGCAGTTCGTTGACAGTTCGTAGGCAGATTGTCGGCGAAACTGTCGACAGGTCGTAGGCAGTTTCGCCGACGAAGCTGCCGGCAGTTTTCGGCTATTCGGTGGAACCGGAATTGCCGCCGCTGTCACCGCCGCTGGTGCCGCCTCCGTCGGTGGAGCCGCCGCTCGTACTGCCTCCGTCGGTGGAGCCGCCGCCGCTGTCACCGCCGCTGGTGCCGCTGTCACCGCCGCTGCCGCTCGTGCCTCCGTCGCCGCTGCCGCCGCTGGTTTCGGTGCCCTGACTTGTTTCAGGCGTGGTCTGGGTATTTTCTTCGGTTCGCGGAACGAATGTCTGCTGCCTGGACGAGCTGCTGCTTTGCGATCCGGTTCCGGTGCCCCACGTGCCGTCGGAACCGCCGATCTTGCCATTGTCGGTCGGTTCCGTGAATGTGAGCACTTCCTGACCGTCCATGGCGAGGCTCATGAACTCTTGGAACAGATGCGAAGGATAGCCGGTCGACGACACGCCGTATCCGGCGAATTCCGGCACTTCCTGTGCGCTGCCGTCTTCCGCTGGATTCCAGATGGCCCACACGTTCAGCAATTGGGGGGTGTACCCCACAAAGGACGCGGCCTTCTCGTCGTTTGCGGTGCCGGATTTGCCGGCCACCTGACGGCCGAGCACGTCGGCGACGCCTGCCGCGGTTCCGTACGTGGTGGTGCCCTGCATCGCCTTCTGCACAAGATGGCAGTCATTGGCGTCGAACACCTGCTGGTTCTCCTGCGCGGTCTTGTACAGTTCCTTGCTTCCGTCGGTGGATGTCACCCGATCGACGACGTGCAGGGTGTTCTTCACGCCGTCGTTCGCAATGGTGGAGTGGCCTTGCGCCAGATCCCACACGGTGATGGCGTTGATGCCCAGAATGTTGTACGTGGTGGTTTCGTCGATGTCTTCCTCAATGCCGGCCTGATGCGCGATCTTCGCGAAGTTCTCGGCGCCAAGATGAGCGTTCACTTCCATGAACACGGTGTTCACCGAGTTGGCGGTGGCTTGGTACAGGTTGATGTAACCCCAGTTGTTGCCGAGTGCATTCGGCACCTCTGCAGTGGTTCCCGGAGTGGTTTCGAAGGTGAGTCCGGAATTGCCGTTGAACAAGGTGTTGAAGTTCACGCCTGATTGGGCCGCGCCCAGAAGTCCGAACGGTTTCATGGTGGATCCCGGTTCGAACGTGGCCTGCGTCGCGTTGTTGAGCTGCTTGGTCAGATAGTCGTTGCCCGCATACATGGCCTTGACCGCGCCGGTGGATTGGTCGACCGCTATGCCGCCCACCTCGATGCTTTCCGGCATGCCGTCCGGACGGGTGTCTCCGACCTGCTGAATCTCGTCCTGCATGGTTTTGTCGAACGTGGTGATGATCTTGTACCCGCCGGTTTCGAGTTCGTCGGCGGTGAAGGCCTTCGAATTGACGAGTTCGCTCTTTACGGTGGTCAGCAGGTATCCGTTGGCTCCGGTCATCTGGTTGTTCTGCTGTTGTTCCGCCACTTGGGGGAACTCGGCGTTGCTTTTATCCGTGGACGTGATGTATCCGTCTTCCTCCATGATGCTCAGCACGCGGTTGAAGCGTTTCTCCGCCTGCTCCTGGTCGACGGCCGGATCCCACGAGCTCGGTGCCGGAATGATGCCGGACAGCATGGCGGCTTCGGCCAAGGTCAGGTCTTTGGCGTCCTTGTTGAAGTACGCCTTTGCCGCAGCTTGGATGCCGTAGGCGCCACGACCGAGGTAGATCGTGTTCATGTAATTGCACAGTACTTCGCTCTTGTCTTGCTGCTGCGCGATTTTGATGGCCAGGAACGCTTCTCGGAGCTTGCCGGAATATGTGGTGGTCTCGCCCAGATAATAGCGTTCCGCATACTGCTGCGTGATGGTCGAACCGCCCTGACGGCTTCCTGTGGTCAGATTGGTGTACAACGCTCGCGCGATGCCCGTCAGATCGATGCCCTTGTTGGTGTAGAAGGACCGGTCTTCGGATGCGACGATCGCGTTGCCGACGTAATCCGGCAGTACGGCGCAATCGATGATTTCACGGTTCTGTTCCGCGTAGCTTCCGATTTCGGTGGTGCCATCGGAGTAGTAGACGGTCGTTTTTTCGGCCAGAGCGAATTTTTCCGGTTCCGGGATTTCCGTGGTGATGTACATGTATGCGAACAGGCCGATTCCCGCCGCGACGAGTACCGCGAAAATGCCCAACACCCACTTCAGGATGAGTGGCCCGCGCTTTTTGTTACGCCGTTTTCTGGGCCCGTTCGCGCGATGCGCTCCATGACGTGGACGGCGGCGCGTGCTTTCGGATGCGTTGCTTTGCGCGCTTTGGCTGCTGACCGTCCGTGGGCCGGCGGAGCGCGAGCTTACGCTTCGAGTGTGTGAAACCATGGTTCCACCGTAGCCGCATGTCCTGAGAAACACCGCGAAGGGGGGTGTGATTAAGGGGACTTCGGATGATACTTATGCAGCTCTTTTACAAATCGACAGTGTTCTGATGACTGTCGCAATACAGCCGTTATTCAGGTTTTTGTCAGCATTTCAAACGATTTTTTGCCGTTTCGAAGGTATGCTTGAGGATTGGTATACCGATAAACGTCATACATATGGGGAGTCGTTTCATATGAGTATTCGTGTAGCTATAGCCGGTGTGGGCAATTGCGCTTCGTCGCTGGTTCAGGGTGTTGAATATTACAAGGACACCAAGGACGAGGATAAGATTCCCGGATTGATGCACAACAATTTTGGAGGATACCGCGTTCGTGACATCGAATTCGTCACGGCGTTCGACGTTGACGCGCTGAAGGTCGGCAAGGATTTGTCGGAGGCCATCGATGCGTCCCAGAACAACACCATCAAGTTCGCCGACGTGCCGAACCTGGGCGTCGAGGTGTTGCGTGGACCGACCAACGACGGTTTGGGCGATTACTACCGTGAGATGATCGAGGAATCGGATGCCGAGCCGGTCGACGTGGCGCAGGTGCTGCGTGACAAGCAGGTCGACGTGCTCGTCTCCTACCTGCCGGTCGGTTCCGAGCAGGCCGACAAGGCATACGCCCAGGCCGCCATGGATGCGGGCTGCGCGTTCGTGAACTGCCTTCCGGTGTTCATCGCGTCCGATCCGGAATGGGCGCAGAAGTTCCGCGATGCGGGCGTTCCGATCGTCGGCGACGACATCAAATCGCAGGTGGGCGCAACGATCACGCACCGCGTGATGGCCCGTCTGTTCGAAGACCGTGGCGTGCGTCTGGACCGTACGTACCAGCTCAACGTCGGCGGCAACATGGACTTCATGAACATGCTGCAGCGCTCGCGACTGGAATCCAAGAAGATCTCCAAGACGCGTGCCGTCACTTCCGTGGTGCCGCATGATATGGAATCGCGCAACGTGCATATCGGCCCGTCCGATTACGTGGCCTGGCTTGACGACAGGAAGTTCGCCTTCGTGCGTCTTGAGGGCACCACGTTCGGTGATGTTCCGCTGAGCCTTGAATACAAGCTGCAGGTTTGGGATTCCCCGAATTCCGCCGGTATCGTGATCGACGCCGTCCGCGCCGCCAAGATCGCGCTCGACCGTCATCTGGCCGGCCCGATCCTGGCTCCGAGCGCCTATTTCATGAAGTCCCCGGCCGTTCAGCATGAGGATGGCGAGGCCCGTCGCCTTGTCGAGGAATTCATCAAGGGCAATGTCGAAGGCACCGAAGAGCAGCTTGACGCCGATGTGGCCGCAGCCAAGGCCGCGGGCAAGGATGTCTGGCGCGCCTGAGTCGAACGGCGCTTCGCATGATGCGCGCAAGATAACGGAATACGGCGAGGGTCCGCGAATCGTTTTGCATGATTCACGGACCCTCGCCGTATTCAATTGCGTATTTAATTGATTGTGGTTCGCGGGAGACGCGAAGAGACTACTTCTTGAGCAGCGGTTCGACCTGCTCCTCATACGCGGTCAGAGCGGTGTCGATCACATTGTGCATGTCGTAGTACTTGTACGTGCCCAAACGTCCGCCGAACACGGTTTTCGTCTCGGCCTTGGCAAGCTCCTCGTAGCGCGCGTACAGTTCCTTGTCGGCCTCGGTGTTGATCGGGTAGTACGGTTCGTCGCCACGTTCGGCGAAGCGGGAATACTCCTCCCAGACCACGGTCTTGTTCGGATTCTGGCTTTCGGCGCGTTCCGGATTGAAGTTCTTGAATTCGATCGCGCGGGTGTACGGCACGTCGGAATCGGAGAAGTTCATGACCGGACACCCGAAATGGTCGCCCTCGTCGTAGCGGACTTCCTTGAAATCAACGGTGCGCCACTTCAGCTCGCCGAGCGAGTAGTCGAAGTAACGGTCGACCGGGCCCGTGTACACGACCGGCACGCCGGCTTCGGCCAGAGCCTTCTTGTTGTACGGCTGGGACTCGTCGAAGAAGTCGGTTTCCAGCGAGACCTCGATGCGCTCGTCGTCAATCATGCGCTCCATCCACGCGGTGTAGCCATCGGTCGGCAGACCCTCCCACGTGTCTTTGAAATAACGGTTGTCGTAGTTGAAACGCACCGGAAGACGGTTGATGATGCCCGCGGGAAGATCCTTCGGGTCGGTCTGCCACTGCTTGCCCGTGTAATTCTTGATGAACGCCTCGTACAGCGGACGGCCGATCAGGCTGATGCCCTTGTCGTTCAGATTCTGCGGATCGGTGCCAGCCAGCTCGCCTGCCTGCTCGTCGATCAGCTTCTTGGCCTCGGCCGGAGTGTAAGAGGCGTGGAAGAACTGGTTGATGGTTCCCAGATTGATCGGCAGCGGGTACACCTCGCCGTCATGCGTGGCATACACGCGGTGCACGTAGTTCGTGAAGCTCGTGAACCTGTTCACGTAATCCCACACGCGCTTGTTGGACGTGTGGAACAGGTGGGCTCCATACTTGTGGATTTCGGCGCCGGTCTCCTCGTCGACATACGAGTAGGCGTTGCCGCCGATATGGTTGCGCACGTCGATGATGCGCACGCTCACGCCCAGGCGCTCCACGGCCTGCTGCGCCACGGTCAGGCCGAACAGGCCAGCGCCCACGACCACAAGATCCGGATATTCCACCGCGTCAGTCATAAGAAAACCTTCCAGATGAGTCAAACACACACGAACCGTGTGCGATTCCAGAACAAGTGTACCCACGAAGCCTTACCGACGTGACGTGACTCGCACACGGCGACCCGATAAGTCCGGGCATGGTGTACACTTGACTCTTGCCTCCGCGTGGCGGTACGTCACCCAACTCCCCCAGGGCAGGAATGCAGCAAGGGTAAGTGGCCTCTTCCGGGTACGTGGAGGTTTTTCTATATGTTCCTACGCTCTCCATGCGTATTCTCGCTATGCGCTTCGATGCATGCGACGGGCTTTCCGCCACGGTATTGGCGGTGTCGTATTCTCGATGAGTATGACCAACGAATTCAAGCCGCTCATCCGTGATCCGCATCAGCCGGCGAATATGCTGCAGGAACCGCCTCGGCCTCAGTCCCGGGCATTTCCGGAAATCGATGTGCGGAGCACGGTTCCGACGGAACGCGAAAGCAACAGGAAGGTCGCCGAACTCGATCCTTTGATCCGACATCCGCGGGTGTCCAGCATGGTGCTGTGCGTGGTGTTCGGCTTGATCCTGCTGGCATGCGCCGCCGGCGTCTGGTGGCTGGGCGTGCGCACGTTGGAAGGCCAAAGCTATGAAGACATGGTGTGGTCCCAGTTCGCATCGTTGCTGCCGGCATGGTTGGAGCCGGTGGTGAACATATTCGTTGTATCCGACGTCGTGGCTCCGGTAAGCTACGCCGTGATGGCGGCGGCCCTGGTCGTGCTCATCGTAAGAAAACGATGGATCGCGATAGCGCAGTCGGCGGTGTTCGGCATCGTAAGCTTCGTCGTGGCCGAATCGCTCAAAGCGACGTTGCCGCGTCCGTACCTGATTAATCTCGAATCGAATTCCAGCAATTCCGCACCGTCCGGCCATGTCGCGCTCGCGGCCATAGCAGGGGTGATTCTTCTGTATGCGGTTCCGCGAATGCTGCGTGCGCTGGTTGCGGTGCTCGGTTGGCTGTATGCGACGTTGATCGGTTTGTCGGTGGTGGCGGGGCAGTGGCACAGGACCACGGATGTGATCATGGCGCTGCTGATCGTCGGCGGTTTTGCGATGCTGTCGCTTTCGTGGACCTTTTCGAACGGTATGGACCAGCCCGGCAAGCGTGCGTCCTCTCCGGCCGTGCAGATCGTAGGCAGCGCGCTGCTCACGTTCGGTGTGCTCGGAACCTTGTACGGCGCGTACATTGCGTGGCAGGTCGAGCCCGGACTGGCGTTGAGCGCGGAATGGACGTATTCCGGCGCATGCTTCTCCTCGGCAGTGCTCATCGCGTCGGTGGGTGCGTTGGTGTTCGGCCTTGTGCTGGCCATGCGTCAGCTGACCGCATCCCCGTTGACGAAACTCGGATTGGTGGGTGCGCCTCCGGCCCCGCCGAAGCGCTGACGACGCGCCTTTGGCCCGTCGGAAAACACGGCGAAAACACGGCGAAAACACGGGTCGCGCCACACGGTCGGTTTGCCATTCCTCCACAGTTCGTGATTAATATTGCGTTGCAAACGCTAGTAATAAGGAGTGGCCATGGCTACCGGCAGCAAGCTCGTTATTGTGGAGTCTCCCACCAAAGCCAAGAAAATCGGCGGATATTTGGGCTCCGACTACACGGTCAAGGCATCGGTCGGCCACATTCGTGACCTTGCACAGCCCAGTCAGGTTCCCGCATCGGACAAAGCCAAGTTCGGCAAGTTCGGCGTTGATGTCGAAGACGGGTTCAAACCGTATTACATCGTTGACGGAAACAAGAAGAAAACCGTTTCCGAGCTCAAGGGCGCGTTGAAAGAAGCCGACACCCTGTATCTCGCAACCGATGAGGATCGCGAGGGTGAGGCCATCGCATGGCATCTGGTGCAGACGCTCAAACCCAAGGTGCCGGTCAAGCGCATGGTGTTCCACGAAATCACGCCGGAAGCCATCAAAAATTCGTTGAACAATACGCGCGATGTGGACGGCGCCATGGTGGACGCCCAGGAGACGCGTCGTATTCTGGACCGTCTGTACGGCTATGAGCTTTCCCCGGTGCTGTGGCGCAAGGTCGGTCCTGGACTTTCCGCGGGCCGTGTGCAGTCCGTCGCCACCAGGCTGATCGTCGAGCGCGAGCGCGAGCGCATGGCGTTCGTCCGTGCCCCGTATTGGGACGTCACCGCCACGTTGGAGGCTCCCGGTCCGGACGGAGAGAATGTCGCCTTCGATTCGCGCATGGTCGCCTTGGGCGGTCGCAGACTGGCGGTGTCCAAGGATTTCGGTGCGGACGGTAGACTGACCGCCGCCGGCGCGAAAGACAACGTCGTGCAGATGGACGGGGCGCAGGCCCGCGCAATCGCAAGCTCCCTCGAATTTGCCACGTTTACTGTCGATTCGATGGAAACCAAGCCGTACCGTCGTCGTCCGGTTCCACCGTTTACCACGTCCACATTGCAGCAGACCGCCGGAAATCGCCTCGGCATGAGCTCGCGGCAGACCATGCGCGCCGCGCAGGGACTGTACGAGAACGGCTATATCACCTACATGCGTACCGATTCGGTGACGCTTTCGCAGGAGGCGATCGCCGCCGCACGCGATGCGGTCGTGAAGAATTTCGGCGAACGATACCTGTCCGACGCACCCAAGCAGTACGCGACGAAAACCGCCGGAGCGCAGGAAGCCCACGAATGCATCAGACCGGCGGGCGCGCAATTCCGCAATCCCGAGGAAATCGCGACCAAAGTGCCGGCCGACCAGCTCAAGCTGTACACGCTGATCTGGCAGCGTACGCTCGCATGCCAGATGGCCGACGCGACCGGCTCCACCGCGACGGTACGACTGTCGGCACCTACGGAATCAAACGGCGATGCCATATTCCAGGCATCCGGCACCGTAATCGAATTCCCGGGCTTTATGAAGGCCACGGGGGAGGGGCGTCGTTCCGCAGCGTCCGACGCCAAAAAGGACGCGAAATCCGAATCGAAGACCGAAGAGAACGCCTCACTGCCGCCGATGAAGCAGGGCGACGAGCTTGCCGCGGTCGAAGTCGGCGCGGACGCCCACGAAACCCAGCCTCCGGCGCGCTATACCGAGGCGTCGCTCGTCAAAACGCTGGAACAGAAGGAAATCGGACGCCCGTCGACCTACGCGAGCATCATCTCCACCATCATCGACCGAGGCTACGTGTATGAACGCGGCCGTGCGCTGATCCCCTCCTGGCTGGCGTTCTCCGTGGTGAAGCTGCTGGAAACGAAATTCCCGAAGTACGTGGACTACGAGTTCACCGCGGATATGGAAAACGGCCTCGACCAGATCGCCAACGGTCAGGAGACCGGCAGAAACTGGCTCACCCACTTCTACTTCGGCTCCGGCCGGAACTCCGCGCAATCCTCCGAAGAGGCCCACGCCGGACTGCAGCAGCAGGTGGCCCAACTCGGGGAGATCGACGCCCGTGAGATCAACACCATCGAAATCGGCGACGGTCTGCACGTGCGCGTCGGACGCTACGGCCCGTACCTTGAAGACATGAACCACATGGACGCCGAAGGCAATCCGAAGCGCGCCTCGTTGCCGGATACCCTCGCGCCGGACGAGCTGACCGTGGAAGTCGGCCACGATCTGATTGAAAACCATTCCGGAGGTCCGCGTGAGCTGGGCAAGGATCCGGTCTCAGGCGGCACCGTGGAAGTGCGCAACGGACGATTCGGCCCGTACGTCGCACTGGTCATGCCGGAAGCCGAAACACAGGACAACGCGGCCTCCAAACGCGGCTCCAAGAAAACGGCGGATCGTCCGAAGATGGCATCGCTGTTCAAAACAATGAGCCCGGAATCGCTGACGCTGGAAGACGCGTTGAAGCTGCTCTCCCTACCGCGCGAAGTCGGCGCCTATGAGGAAGCGGACGCCGAAACCGGTGAACTGCGCACGGTGACCGTTCAGGCGAACAACGGACGTTACGGCCCATACCTGACCAAAACCGGCGCGGACGGCAAATCCGATACGCGCTCGCTGGCGTCCGAGGACGAGATCTTCACCGTCGATCTGGAAAAGGCGAAGGAACTGTTCGCCCAGCCGAAGTACGGTCGCGGGCGTGGTCGCGGGGCAGCCAAGCCTCCGCTGCGCGAGTTGGGGCCGGATCCCGAAACCCAGAAGCAGGTGACCATCAAGGAAGGCTTCTACGGCGCGTATATCACCGATGGCGAGACGAACCGCACGCTTCCCAAGCAGTATGACGCCAAAACGATCGAACCCGCGGAGGCGTTCCGACTGTTGGCGGAGAAGCGCGCGCAGGGGCCTTCCAAGCGTGGGCGTAAGACGTCCGGCAAGGCGTCCGGCAAGACCACGGCCAAGAAAAGCGTAAAAGGTGCGGCCAAGGTGAGCGCTACCGACAAGGCGCGTGCGGACCGTCGTGCCAAAGTGCGCGATCTGGCCGACAAGGGCTGGGCGAACTCCCGCATAGCCAAGGAAATCGGATCGACCGCGGCAACCGTGAAGTCGGATATCGAATGGCTCACCGCCAATGAGGGGTATGAGCGCCCCGAAGTGGTGCCCGCCCGCTGATTCACGGCGATGACAGGTTGCGGCCAGACGGACGCCTGACGGCGGTTTTTCGGCGGGAAAGTCCCGAAACTGCGAGAATTAGCGGAGGATTACGGTATGCGAGGCTTGTTCATTTCGTTCGAAGGCGTCGACGGCGTTGGTAAGACCACACAGGTCGAACGGCTACGCGCATACCTCGAATCGCAGGGCCGTGAGGTGGTTGTCACGCGCGAGCCGGGCGGAACGGCATTGGGCAAGGCGATTCGGAAGATGCTGCTGCACGGTGTTGCCGACGATGATTCGTCGCCCGTCGATATCGCCGCGCGTGCGGAGGCGTTGCTGTTCGCCGCGGACCGTGCCCAGCATGTGTCGGAAGTGATTCGTCCGGCCATCGAACGCGGTGCCGTGGTGATCACCGATCGATATCTGGATTCCTCCCTTGCATACCAGGCGGGAGGCAGGGAACTGACGCTTGAGGAGATTCGCTCGCTGAGCATGTGGGCGACGGGCGGACTGTTGCCGGAACGTACGTATCTGCTCGATCTGGATCCGGAGCAATCGCATGCGAGGCTGCAGCATGGCGAGGACCGCATGGAATCGGCGGGAAGCGACTTCCAGAATCGCACCCGCAACGCGTTCCTTGACCTCGCCGAAGCCGAGCCGGGCCGCTTCCGGGTGATCGATGCTGGCGAATCCATCGAAAGCGTGTGGGAGCGGATCAAAACGGATTTCGACTCGTTGCAAGCGCGCCTCCGGCAGCCGGGGGAGACGCCCTCCGCGCACGCTGATCGTGAAACAGCCTGTGAAACCACTTGTGGAACAACTTTCGAGGAGGAACGCGGCCAATGAGCGTATGGGACTCGATAGTCGGCCAGGATCAGGTGGTCGAACAGCTCAAGGCCATAGCCTGCGGAAACCCGAACGCCATCGCCCAGTCATGGCTGATCTGCGGTCCTCCCGGGGCTGGGCGCTCGTATGTGGCCCGCGCCTTCGCCGCAGCGTTGGAAAGCCCGGATCGAGGACTTGACGACGAGCCGACCAGAGTTTCGCAGCAGGTGCTTGCCGATACGCATCCGGATGTCACCGTGCTGTCCACCAACAAAGTGACCATCGGCATCGATGAGGTGCGAGACATCATCACCACGGCGGAACAGATGCCCAGCACCGCGCCGTGGCGAATCATCATCATCGAAGACGTCGACCGCATGTTGGAACGCACCACGAACGTGCTGCTCAAGGAAATCGAAGAGCCGAGCGCGCACACTATATGGCTGTTGTGCGCACCCAGCGCACAGGACGTGCTGCCCACCATCCGTTCGCGCACCCGCATCGTGAACCTTGCGGTGCCGTCGGACCAGGCAGTGGCGAAATTCCTTGAATCGCAAGGCATTGAATCGAAAATCGCGGTACGTGCCGCCCGTCTCGCGCAAGGGCATATCGGCCTCGCAAGACTGTATGCGACCGAAGAACGGGTCATGACGGACCGTGATGAGCTAATCGTCGGCGTGCTCAATCTCATGAGGGCGTCCGATGCGGTATTGCTGGCCGGCCAGCTGATCGACAGTGCGAAGACCCAGGCGGACGACGAGGTGAACAAAAAGGTCGCCGCCGCCGAAACCGAATTCCGTCGTATCAACGGGCTCGGTGAGAAGGACCGCATTCCGCCGAAACTGCGTGGCGCCTACAATGCGATCTCCAAAAAGGACGAGCTCAAAAAACAGTCCACGAGGCTCACCCGAGACGTGCTCAACCGTGCCCTCAACTCCATCGCCAGCATCTACCGCGATGTTGCCGTATTGCAGAACAACGCCGAGGATTCCGTCGGATTGGTCAATCTTGAGAACCGTTCGTCCATCGCGGAACTGTCGGTGCGTCTCGATCGCGCCGGAGCGGTGCGCAGGCTGGAAGACATCGCCACGGCCAGACGCAGGCTCAACGGCAACGGCAATCCGGTCCTGGTGTTTGAAGCGCTGTTCTGTGCGCTGATCGCGGCCTGATGCGACGTTATGACGTTTCGTGGGTGAGAATCGCCGGACACCTCTCGGTGGAGGGAACCCCGCTCAACGGAAATCGAGGAACGGCACATGATGATGAGTCACGTGCATGGGCGATACTGGATGCATGAAGATTTCCGCAGATTTCACCATTATCCCCGATGCGTTTTCCAAGGCGGCGCCGCCTGAAAACTGCATTGACGGCACTCCGATCGTCTCCTTCCCCTTCTACATCGACGAACTCGACCCATCCGTACGATTCCTGCATTGGGAATTCGTGGACCCGGATTCGATTCCGGTGTGCGGCTTCCAGTGGAACCATTGGTCGCTTGCCAACCTGCCGGTCGACGCGTTGATGTTCGACTTCAACGATTCCCATGCGCTGGCGATCCCGGCCGACTTCTCGCGAACGGTCTCCGCCATGATTCCGGAGGCGATTCAAGGGCGCACGTCCGCCGCGTCCCCGCTGCTTTCCGGACGCAGCACCGATCCCGCCGTGACCATGCGGTACAACGGCCCATACCCGCCGGACCAGGACCACGAATACTACCTGCACGTGTGGGGAACGACGGCTCCCATCGCGGGCCTCAATCAGGGATTCTGGCTGAACGAAATGGAGCGCGCGCTGCGCACCAGCGGCTCAATCGTTGATCAGGGCGGTATTTTCCTTACAGGCAAAGCCTGAAAATAATAAAAAATTCCATCCAAAAGAAAGGAATATAAACAAATTATGGCGTGCACCACGATTCTGGTTGGCAAGGACGCAAGCTACGACGGGTCGACCATCATCGCCCGTAACGAAGACAGCGCGAACGGGGAGTTCTGCCCGAAGCGTTTCGTCGTAGTGAAGCCGGAGGAGCAGCCGCGCACCTACAAGAGCGTGCTTTCCCATGTGCAGATCGACCTGCCGGAAGAGCCGCTGCAGTATACGGCAGTGCCGAACGCCGACCTGAAGGAAGGCATTTGGGGCGAAGCCGGCGTGAACGAGGCCAATGTGGCAATGAGCGCCACCGAAACCCTCACCACCAACGAGCGCGTGCTCGGAGCTGATCCGTTCGTCGAACTCATCCCCGCCAAAGGCAAGGAAGGCGAAGACGGATACGAGCCGGAAATCCCCGGTGGAATCGGCGAGGAGGACTTCCTCACCCTCGTGCTGCCGTACATCAAAACCGCTCGCGAAGGCGTGGAACGACTGGGCGCCCTGCTTGAGGAGTACGGCACGTACGAGATGAACGGCGTTGCCTTCTCCGATGTCGACGAGATCTGGTGGCTGGAAACCGTCGGCGGACATCATTGGATCGCCAAGCGCGTTCCGGATGAGGCGTACGTGACCATGCCGAACCAGCTGGGCATCGACGAATTCGACCTAGAAGACGCACTGGGCAACCAGGAGGACCACATGTGCTCCGCCGACATGGCCGAATTCATCGAACGCAACCATCTGGACCTGTCCGTGGAGAACACCACCCCGTTCAACCCGCGTGACGCGTTCGGCTCCCACTCCGATTCCGACCACGTGTACAACACGCCCCGCGCGTGGTACATGCAGCGCTTCCTCAACCCGTACGACGAGCAGTGGGACGGTCCGGACGCCGACCATACCCCGACGTCCAACGACATTCCGTGGGCGCGACAGCCGGAACGCAAGATCACCATCGAAGACGTGAAGTACGTGCTGAGCTCCCACTATCAGGGCACCCCGTACGATCCGTACGGAAAACTCGGCGACCAGCACACCCGCCACATGTTCCGTCCGATCGGCATCAACCGCCAGAGCCAGCTCGCGGTCATGCAGATTCGCCCGTACCGCCCGCAGGTGAGCCGCGCCATCCAGTGGATCGCCTACGGTTCCAACCCGTTCAACACGTTGGTGCCGTTCTTCCCGAACGTCGATTCCACGCCGAAGTATCTGGAGGACACCACCACCCGTGTGACCTCGGAGAACTTCTACTGGGAGAACCGCATCATCGCGGCCCTGTGTGACGCCAGCTTCGCCGACACCGCCAATGCGGTCGAGCGCTATCAGGAGAAGACCGGAGCCATGGGCCACCGACTGATCGCCGACACCGATGAGCGCATCGAGCAGTTGTGCGGGGACACGGTGGACGAGTTCGATGCCGAAGACGAATTCGGCGACGTGCAGCCGATGGAGCCGGACGACATCATCGAAGCCATCCGCAACCCCCAGGCGCGTGAAATCCTTGCCGAGGCCAATGAGACCATGGCCGCAAAGCTCAAGGAGGAAACCGACAAGCTGCTCGATTCCGTGCTCTACACCACGAGCATGAACATGAAGAACGGCTTCCACATGTCCGACTTCTAACGACCGCGCTGCGGAACCCCATTCCTATCCGTAATGGAACATCGTTACAATTTCCGATGTTCTAAACCTTCAGAAAGGAACCCCAATGACCAGCATTGAGGATTTCACCAGCCAGTACGGTTTGGTGCAGAAGATTGATGCGTTCGGATATCTCGACTACCTGAAGAGCAATCCGGATGCTCCCCGTAAGCACGGCAAGGTGGTGCTCGTCACCGCCGATACCCCGCTGAAGGCTTCCCGCGGTGAGGGTAAGACCACCACCACGATCGCGCTGATCGACGCGCTTCGTGAGCGCGGCATCGATGCGGCCGCCGTGCTGCGTCAGCCAAGCATGGGTATTACCGCAGCCGGTTCCAAGGGCGGCGCGTCGGGCGGCGGCAAGGCGTCCCTGACCCATCCGGAGCTGATCGACTGGGGTCTGTGCGGCGAAATGGGCTCGATCGAGGCCGCTCAGAATCTGCTTGTCTCCTTCGCTGAAAAGGCGGTCGACGAAGGCAAGCTTGACGAGATTCTGGTGCCGCGTGTTTCCGAAGTGCCGTCCCGCTCCCTGCGTCAGATCGCAGTCGACCGTGGCAAGGGCAACGTCGCGGAACGCGTGGTGCTTACGCCGACCTGCGAGCTGATGCAGATCGTGGTGCTTTCCCGTTCCATGGACGAGATCGCCGAGCGCGTTTCCAAGATGATCGCCGGCACCAAGGACGGCAAGGCCGTGACGTTCGGCGAATTCGTCGATCTGTGGCGCATCACCGGCATTCTGACGGATGCCGTCAAGCCGGCCAAGACCGAGACCGTGAACGGTTCCCCGGTGTACGTGCATGGCGGCCCGTTCGCCAACGTGTCCATCGGCATTCCGACGCTGGTCTCCGTTGAGATGGCCTGCGCCCTGCATGACGTCGTGATCGTCGAGGCTGGCTACGGTGCGGATGCGGGTGCCCAGAAGTGGCTCGACATCGCATGCCGTGAATACGGCGCTCAGTGGCCGTCCGCGGCGATCGTGGTGACCCGTGCATCCACCTGGCGCGACGATCCGGCACTCGCATGGCGTTACCCGTTCCACGTACAGCGACTTGAAGGACTCGATATCCCCACCTTCCCGCTGATCAACCTGTGGGACGGCGAGGACGATCAGATTCCGGCATTGAAGGCCACCGCCGAGGAACTTGAATTCCGCGCACCGATCATCGGCAATCTGTACCGTGACGGCGGCGACGCGCTCGCCCCGCAGCTCGACGCCTTCGTGGACGCCGTGGTGAACGGTTCCATGCCGGCCGCGCCGCACAGCCACAGGGGCATGGCCCTGGTGGAGGACGTGCGCTGGGTGGCGGAGCACGCCTATGGCGTACCGGCCGAGCGCGTGGTGCTCAAGAACGGTTTCGCCGAATCGTTGAGCGAGGCCATGAACCTGTGCGCAAGCGCGGGCATGAACCTCGGCGATATGGCTCTGGTGGCCGTGAAGTCTCCTGCCACCATGACCGACAACGACTCCGCCCCGGCCGACGAGCGTACGGTCACCCTGAAGAAGGTGGAAGTGCATTCCGGTGCTGGTCTGGTGCATGTGAACCTGACCGCGTCGCTCACCACGCCGATGCCGAAGATCGTTTGATTCGCGATTGGCCGGCAATGTGCCTGACTGCTGAGAACGGCTGAAAACTGCTGACGGCAGTTCTGCTGACGGCAGTAGACGACAGTTCAGCAGTCAGGCACGGCTGAAGCCGATACCACAGCCGATGCGGCCAATACGGCAAGAAAAAAGGTGGTTCCCACATGGGGAACCACCTTTTCGCGTTTTTAGCGAGACCAGTCGAACTTCGATCGAGCGGTTCAATCGGATAACATCAGCGACCGGTGATTTCGGAACCGAGCACCTTCTCGCTCAGCGCCTTCGGACCGCGGGTAACCGCCACGGCGCCGGAACGGACCAGCTCGATGATGCCGTAGTGTTCCAGCAGGCCGAGCAGCGCGTCGATCTTGCCTTCCGCGCCGGTGGCCTCGATGGTCAGGGACTCCGGGTTCACGTCGACGACGCGCACGCGGAACAGCCTGACGATCTCCAACACGTCGGAACGGTTCGATTCGTCGGCCGCCACCTTGATGAGCACCAGCTCGCGCTCCACGGTGGTGTCCGGATCGAGGTCGACGATCTTCAGCACATGGAGCAGCTTGTTGAGCTGCTTGATGATCTGCTCGAGCGGAACCTCGTCCACGTCAGCCGTGACGGTGACGCGGGAGATGTCCGGACGCTCGGTGGGGGAGACGGACAGCGAATTGATGTTGAACGCACGCCTTGCGAAGAGGCCGGCGATGCGAGACAGCACGCCTGGGCGGTTCTCAACGAGCACGGACAGCGTATGACGCTTGGAACCCGGCTGGGATGCTGGATAATTTGCCATGATCAGACCTTTCCTTCCGTTACTCGTTTGTTACTCGTTCTCGACCGGAGCGTTCAGCAACGGCTTGATTCCCGGCATGTAGGTGACATTGTCGTTGGAATCGCCGGCTGCGACCATAGGCCACACCATGGCGTCCTTCCACACGCGGAAGTCGATGAGCACGGTACGGTCGTTGATCTCATTGGCCTTCTTGATGCATTCGATGGCCTCTTCCTTGGTGAAGGCGCACATGCCGACGCAGCCGTAGGCTTCCGCGAGCTTCACGAAGTCCGGAACGTCGACGATTTCAGGCTCGTTCTCGCCATCCATCAGATTCGTCGCGGAATAGTGGTGCTCGTAGAACAGGGTCTGCCACTGGCGGACCATGCCGTACACGGAGTTGTTCAGCAGTGCGATCTTGATCGGCGTGTGGTCGAGGAACGCCGCGGCCAACTCTTCGGAGGTCATCTGGAACGATCCGTCGCCGTCGATGAGCCACACCGGCTTGTCATCGTCGAAATAACGGGCGGAACCGACACGTGCGCCGATAGCAGCGGGAAGACCGAATCCCATGGTGCCCAGGCCGCCGGAGGAAAGCCAGGAGTGCGGCTTGTTGAATTCGATGATCTGGGTGGCCCACATCTGGTGCTGGCCCACGCCGGAAGCCCAGATGGTGTTCGGATCGGCCATATCGGAAAGCTGCTTGACCACCCACTGCGGCGCGAGGGAACCGTCGGTCGGCTCCTCCCACTTGATCGGGTAGTCTTCACGCCACTTGTTGATGATCTCCCACCAATGGCTCACGTCCGGCTTTCCATGCACGGCCTGTTCGCGCTTGATTTCCGGAATGAGGTCGCCGAGCACTGTCGCCACGTCGCCGACGATCGGCACGTCGGGCTGACGGTTCTTGCCGATCTCCGCAGGGTCGATGTCGATATGAATCACGCGGGCGCCCGGTGCGAACGCATCGAGCTTGCCGGTGACGCGATCGTCGAAACGCGCGCCGATCGCAACCAGCAGATCGCAGCGCTGCACTGCGCCGGTGGCCGCGATGGTGCCGTGCATGCCGAGCATGCCGAGCACCTTCGGATCGGAATCCGGAACGATGCCGCGTGCCGGCAGCGTGGTGACGATGGGCGCGTTGGTGACGTCCGCAAGCTCCTTGACAAGCTTGCCAGCGTCGGAACGCACCGCGCCGCCGCCGACGTACAGCACCGGACGGTAGGACTTTTCGAACAGCTTCGCAGCGTCGGACAGCACGCGTCCATGGGCCTTCGTGGTCGGATTGTAGCCGGGCAGAATCATGCGCTGCGGCCACGAATAGTACATTTCGCCGACCTGTGCGGTCTTGGTGATATCGACCAGAACCGGGCCGGGACGGCCGGAACGTGCGATGTAGTGCGCTTCGGCGAGCACGCGCGGAATGTCCTGCGCGCTGGTGACCAGATACGAATGCTTGACCACCGGATAGGTGGCTCCGACGATGTCGGCCTCCTGGAACGCGTCGGTTCCGATGGAGTTCACGCCAACCTGGCCGGTGATGACGACCAACGGAATGGAATCCATGTTCGCATCGGCGATCGGCGTGATCATATTGGTCGCGCCGGGGCCGGAAGTAACGATGCAGACACCGACGTGGCCTGTCGCCACGGCGTAACCCTCAGCCGCATGGCCTGCGGCCTGTTCGTGGCGCATCAGTACAAAACGGAACTTCGTATCGTCTTTGATCGCGTGGTAGACCGGCAGAATAGCGCCGCCAGGAATACCGAAAACGTCCTGAACTCCCAGATCCTCCAGCGAACGAACCAGCGCTTCGGCACCGGTCATCTTCTCGCCGTCGACGACGGCCTGCTTTTCAGTTGTGGCGGATGCCTTGGGCATGCCGCTGAATGCCTGCAGAGGCGTAGGTAACACCATGTTCCCTCTCATGCTCGCTCATGGAAACTTGCCACGGGGCACTGGACGCGTCTGTGGAGCGTCGGCAGTACCCCGTTAAGCGGAATGCCGTGAGCCGCTTGTGGCGACTTCTCGAATCGCATTCTCTCGCTGTAATCAGTCTATGCTATCGGCTGACAGCGTGGCTTGCCGAAGAAAGGCCACATACCGGCGTGTTGCGGACGCGCGGTGACGGGTACAGGTTGGGTGCGGATGGACGTAGCGGGCGCATCCGGGTATATATGGCATCCGCTTGGCGGGTCAGCCGCGTGCGTCGAGGGCTTTCCATCCCTCTTCGGCGGCCGCGAGCTGGGCCTTGCGTTTGCTGGAACCCGTGCCGGTGCCGATCACCTCGTCGGAACCTTCGAGCAGGGCCTTCGCGGTGAATATCTGCGCGTATTCCGGACCGGATACCGCCATCTGGTAGTAGGGTTCGCCCAATCCCATCTCGTGCGCCTTGATGGTGAGCGACGTCTTCCAATCGAGTGCCGGGCCTTCCGTGGCGACTTCCTCAAGCGTCGCGTCCACAAGATGGTGCACGACCCGACGTGCCTCGTCGATGCCATGCTGGATGAAAGTGGCTCCGATCAACGATTCGACGATGTCGCACAGAATGGAGTTTTTATCGGCGCCGCCCTGTTCCGCTTCGCCATGGCCGAGCAGAATATACGGGCCGACGTGCAGCGTCTCCCTGGCGATTTTGCTGAGCGAGTCTTCGGAAACGGCCTTGGCGCGCATTTTGGCGAGCTGGCCTTCGGTCTTGTCCGGATGCGTTTTGTACAGCGTTTCCGTGGAAACGAGTTCGAGTACGGCGTCTCCGAGGAATTCCAGACGTTCGTAGTTCTTCATGCCGGGGTTCTCATGCGAGAAGGAGCGATGCGTGAGCGCTTCGATGAGCAGGTCGGGGTCCAGTGTGGTCCCCAATGCTTCGAACAGCGCGTCCGCAGCGTTCATGCTCTGCTCGATGCTTGGAACGTTGCGCTTGTTGGATTTGCCGTGGGATCCGGATTTGTTGCCGGACTTCTTGCCATGGGCCATTGCGATGCTCCTTACGGACCTTGCAGCCGATGCTTCAGATCGGCCTGCGATTGTGTTATCGGCCGTTGCGCACGTGGCAAGGCAGACGGAGACCGGCCTTTCTTTGCTACGTAAACAACGTTGATGCTGTTGATGATGCTGTCGATTATAAAGAAACCCTGCCACCCGTCGATGGCAGGGTCTGATGCTTCTATACCGTTATCCGGCAACCACTCACTTGGTGTGGATGGAGCGGATGGCCTCGCGGTAAACGCGGCCGCGGAACACGCCGCAGCTCGGGCAGGCCATGTGCGGCAGCGCCGGAGCGCCACAGTTCTGGCAGGTAACGGTCTGGGCGGCCTTGGCCTTCCAGTTTGCGCGGCGAGAATGGGTATTCGCGCGCGAGGTCTTGTACTTAGGCAGTGCCATTGTGTTTCCTCTGTTTCGTTCGAACGATTGAGCTTAAGCGTTCAGTATTCTAACGTGGGCTCCGTACAAACGCCAAATCGCCGACGGTTCAGGCCTGCTCGTCGCTTTCCAGCTGGGCTTTCAAGCCCTCCAGCGCGGCGAAACGGATGTCGGTGACGTCGTGGTGGTGGTCCGGATCCTCGTTGAGGTCGGCACCGCACTGCGAGCACAATCCCAGACAATCCGGCTTGCACAACGGCTGCAACGGCAGTTCCTCGACCAGCGTATCCCGCAGCAGCGCCTCCAGATCGGCCCATGAACCGCCTTCGAGAAGCGGATACGTGTCTTCCGACTCGTCTTCTCCGGCGATGATGTCGATTTCCTCTTCCTTGTCCTTCTTGCCCGACTTGCCTTTGTTGTCGGAGGACTTGTCGTCATAGGGGAAGAAGGATGTGACGTTGACCGTCCAATCGTGGGTGATCGGCTTGAGGCAACGGGTGCATTCGGCATGTACCGGGGCGTTGACCCGGGCGTTGAAGATCAGGCCGTCGACGATCGAATCGAAGGATCCGATGACGCTGACGTCCGCGCCTTCGTCAATGCCGACGATCGCGTCGCCGATGCCGCTGGGTGCGGGGAAAACGGAGTCGATCTCCTTGCTTTGGCCGGCTCGCGAGGCGACCTGCGCCACGGAGACGGCCCACGGTGAATCTTCGATACGTGCCATGATCAGCCTTCCGGATAGTCGTTTGAATCGAGGCGCGGCATACGTGTGCCGGCTTCGCGCTGTCGATCGTACAGCACGTTGAGTCCCGCCTGTACGTCGTTATTGAGCTTGCCGAGCTGCTGCTGCAGCGTTTCCATGACGGTGGTGCAGTATTTGTCCGCTCCCTGCGTGAGATGGTCGGCTTTCGCCTGCGCCTGGTCGAGGATAGCACGCGCCTTCTGACGCGCAAGCTCGGTGACATGCTCCTGCCCTGCAAGGAACTGCGCCTGCTCATTGGCCTCGCGTACCGTGTCCGCGGCGCGCGATTGTGCGGACGCTACGATCGCATTGGCCTGCGATTGCGCGTTTTCCAAGCGCCGTTCCGATTCGCGCATCAATGCGGACGCGCGTTCCAGCTGCACCGGCAGCATCTTCTTGAGCTGTTCAAGCTGGTCGGTGAATTCCTCACGGTCCACGCGTACGGAACCTGGTGCGAACAGAATCGGCTTGGCTTCGGACAGCATGGTCTCCATGGTGTCGATGATGTCGTAGACGGTGGTGAATTCCTCGCGGTTGTGGCTGGAATCCTCATCGAGAGGGGAATCGACGTTGAACGTATGGCGCAGGTCGGGGAGTTCCGACATGGAGAACAGCGGTTTCGGCGGCTGGCTCGAAGCGGAATCGTCCGTGAAATCGGGATTCACGGAGAAATCGGTCGGCTGGCCCGAAGCGGAACGGGCCGTCCGTTCACGCTGCGCGGTGGAATCGTCCGTGAATCCGTTGTTGAGATCGTGGTCGTCCATCGGGTCGAATCCTACTGTCTCTTCACCCATCATGCTCTCTTTTCGTTGTTCAGAGACTCCTTGAGCAGTGGAATCACGTAGTCGGGCACCATGCCGGTCACATCGCCGCCATGACGTGCCACGTCTTTGACCACGGAGCTGGAGATATGCTCCAATGCCGGTGCGGCGGGCAGGAACAGGGTCTCCACATCCGCGAGTTTGCGGTTGACCAACGCCATACCCAACTCGGCCTCGTAATCGCCGTTCTGACGAAGGCCCTTCACAATGACCGTCGCGCCGACTTTTTTGCAATAGTCGGTGATCAGGCCTGTGGTCGAAGAGACCGTGATATTGGTGCAATGGCGCTCTTCAAGGGCATGGCGGATGATGTCGACGCGGTCTTCTTCGGAAAACATCGGTGTCTTCGCCGCATTCACCGCCACCACCACATGGACTTCCTCAAAAAAACGCGCGCAACGTTCGATGACGTCCAGGTGTCCGACGGTCACGGGGTCGTACGACCCGGGGCAAACTGCAATTGTCATAACCTTAAGGGTAGCGCGTTCGAACGATTACGCTGCGCGAATCGCCACGCGCACGACTATGATTGGTTGCAGTTGGCCGCCGACATGGCGGTTGTGTACGGATGGAGCTTCTCATGGCATTGGTTTTCCAGAACGAATTCTTCGACGACGCGGATCCCGTCTCGCCGCTTTCCAACCCTGACGCCGGCACCGCCGTGCTGGAACGTCCGGAGGAGGAAACGAAGCTTGACGATGGCGGTAACGGAGATGCCGACCGATTCGCCCACTATGTTTCCCGCGACCGCATCGCGGAATCGAAGCGTACGGGCCGTCCGGTCGTGGCGTTGTGCGGCAAGGTGTGGGTGCCGAAGCGCGATCCTTCCCAGTTCCCGGTGTGTCCGGATTGCAAGCGTCTGTATGAGGAGATGATGAACTCCTCGTTCTAGCGTATGGGCGCATATGCGGCCGTATGCGAAAAGGTCCTTACGATTCGCGTAGATCGTAAGGACCTTTTATTGATGGCGAAAACCGTGAGGCCGCAAGTCCTAGCGCAGGGAAATCTCGTCGATGCGGCGCAGTTCCTCGTCGCTGAAGGAAAGGTTCCTCAGCGCGCCGATGTTGTCGAGAAGCTGCTGCGGTCTGGACGCGCCTACCAGCACGGACGTGACCATGCCGTCGTGCAACAGCCAGGCGAGCGCCATTTCCGCAAGCGTCTGGCCGCGATCGCGCGCGATGTCGTTCAGTTCGCGGATCTGCTGCAGCCGCGCGTCGGCCAACGCGCTTTCCTGTAGGAACCGGCCATCGTGCGCGATTCTGCTGTCGGCGGGAACGCCGTTCAGGTAGCGGTCGGTCAGCAATCCCTGTTCAAGCGGGGAGAAGGTGATCAGGCCTTTGCCGAGTCGATTGGTGGTTTCCTTCAGTCCGTTGCGTTCGACGGTGCGGTCGAAGATGTTGTAACGGTTCTGATTGATGACGAACGGCACGTGGAGTTCGTCCAGGATATTCGTGGCCTTTTCGAGGGTCGGGCCGTCGTAGTTGGAAAGGCCTACATACAGCGCCTTGCCGCTGCTGACTGCGGTGGCGAGGGCTCCCATGGTCTCTTCGAGAGGGGTTTCGGAGTCCATGTGGTGGTGGTAGAAGATGTCGACGTAGTCGAGGCCGAGGCGTTCGAGGCTCTGGTCGAGCGATGCGAGCAGGTATTTGCGGCTTCCGAGGTCTCCGTAGGGGCCGGGCCACATTTCGTAGCCGGCTTTGGTGCTGATGATCAACTCGTCGCGGTGGTGTCGGAAGTATTCACGCAGCAGCCTTCCGCAGTTCTTTTCCGCCGAACCGGGTTCGGGGCCGTAGTTGTTGGCCAGGTCGAAGTGGGTGATGCCGTTGTCGAATGCGGTGAACACGATCTGGCGCATGGTGCTGTAGGGGGTTATGTCTCCGAAGTTGTGCCAGAATCCGAGGGAGACCGCCGGAAGCTTCAATCCGCTGACGCCCACATGGTTGTAGACCATGGTGTCGTAGCGGGCGGGGGATGGCGTGTATACGGTTGTTGGCTCGAACAAAACTCCTCCTTGATGTCTGTTGGCCGTGATGTTCCGGTTGTGTTGACGATACGACCATCGTCGCACTTCAAGTAAACTTGAGCGCAAGAGACGGCGGTTGTCCGTCGCCTGCAACGGATTTCGGGAATTCGGAAGGGGTCGGGAATGGCGAAATACTCCATTCGCGAGGTTGCGCGGCGATTCGACGTGCAACCGTCGACATTGCGTTATTATGAAGACCAGGGATTGCTGGTGAACGTTGGGCGTGACGACGTTGGGCGGCGCGTGTACGGCGACGAGCATATCGGTCGTCTTGAAGCGATCGCGTGCTTCAAGCACGCGGGCATGAGCATCGAGGAACTGAAGAAGTTCTTCGAATACGAGCGCGACGAGCGCGCGCACATCGCGGACATGGTCGAATTGCTGGAGCGCCGCAGGGTCGCCATCATCGAGCAGCGGGACGCCTTGGAGGAGGCGTACATGCACGTGCTGCGCAAACTGCATCTGTATACGGACCTGAAAAGCAGCTACGAGAACGGCACGCCGCATCCGGACTGGTCCGACTACGACGGCAAGGATTTTCGATAGAGGCCCGCCTGCGAATCCGTCAGGCCGACGTTGCGGTTTCGGTCTGACGGATGAAGACGGATGAAGACGGACGATCAGAGGATGGTGACTTCGGTCGGAATCACGGGATCGCCCTCGATGAGGCTTTGCGCGCCGATCGGCAGCTCGGCCAGCGCCTTCGCACGATGGTTGTGCGCGTTGACGATGGCGTCGTGGCCCTGGTAGCTGTCGTCGATCTCGCCGTGGGAAACGTAGTCGACCAGCAGATCCTTCCATCCTTCCTGGGGCTGGAAGGCGGCGAGCTGCTCCTCGGAGCCGGCGATGACGTGTTCGCAGTCGGCCAAGGAGTATTCGTAGGAGCGGAACGCCAGCTTGCGGCCCGGCACTGTGGCCTTGTCCTTCGACTTCTTGGCCACGGGCTGCATGATGCCGTCGGAGTTCTCTCGTTCGGCCAGCTTGTAGACCATCGCGCACGTGGGGGCGCCGGATCCGGTGACCAGCATGGTGCCCACGCCGTAGGAGTCGACCGGGGCGGTCTGCAGCGAGGCCAGCGCGTATTCGTTGAGGTCGTTGGTCACGGTGATCTTCGTGTTGGTGGCTCCCAGCGCGTCAAGCTGGTTGCGTACGCGCTGCGCCAGGGATGCGAGGTCGCCCGAGTCGATGCGCACGCCGCCCAGTTCCGGGCCGGCCACCTCCACGGCGGTCTTCACGGCTTCCTCGATGTTGTAGGTGTCGACCAGCAACGTGGTGTTCTTGCCGAGTGCGGCGATCTGCGATTCGAACGCGCCGCGCTCGTCGTCGTGCACCAGCGTGAAGCAGTGCGCGGCCGTTCCGATGGCCTTCAGGCCGTACATCTTCGCGGCCAGAAGGTTGGCGGTTCCCTTGAATCCGCCCACGACGGCCGCTCGTGCCGCGGCCACCGCGGCCCATTCGTTGGTGCGTCGGCCGCCCATATCCATGCAGGGACGGTCCTTCGCCGCGCTGACCATGCGCGACGCGGCGGAGGCGACGGCGGAATCATAGTTCAGAATGCTCAGCAGCAGCGTTTCGAGCAGCGTGCACTCGCCGAACGTGCCCTCGACCTGCAGGATGGGCGAGTTCGGGAAGAACATCTCGCCTTCGCGGTAGCCCTTGATATTGCCGGAAAAATGGAAGTTCTCCAGCCATGCGATGGTTTCGGGGCTGACCACCTTGCGGTCGGCGAGGAATTTCAGGTCGGAATCGCTTAAATGAAAGTTCTCGAGGGCGTCGAGGATGCGCCCCTGGCCGGCTGCCACTCCATAATGGCGGCCCAGCGGCAGGTGGCGGGTGAAGATCTCGAATACGCACTTGCGGTTGGCGGTGCCGTCCTTCAGGCATGCGTCGAGCATGGTGTATTCGTACATATCGGTCATCATTGCAGGTGAATAATCCAGCATTCCAAAGCCTTTCTTGACTTTTGGTGAAACTGACCATAAGTGTAGGCCTCGCGGTGGCCAAACATCAGTTGCGTTCCATGATACGTCGAGGTGTTGTATCGACGGCAATTGCCGTGAAAGGCAGATGGCGGGATGGTGATAGTGTCGAGGATTAGAAATTTTCGAGATTGCCGAACCTAAGGTGGACGAGATGGTAGCGATTAAAGACATGCTGGGCGAGCAGACCGTGATTCGTGCGGACGGCCGCAAGGTCGACGAGCTCAGACCGGTGCGCATCACCCGTAATTTCACGGATGTGCCCGAAGGTTCCGTGCTTGTTGAATGCGGCAACACCCGCGTGATGTGCACGGCCACGTTCACCACCGGCGTTCCTCGCTGGCGCAAGGATTCCGGCCTGGGCTGGGTGACCGCCGAATACGCCATGCTGCCGCGTGCCACCGCGGACCGTACCGACCGTGAGTCCGTGCGTGGCAAGATCGGAGGCCGCACGCACGAGATCAGCCGTCTGATCGGACGATGCCTGCGCGGAGTCGTTGACATGAAGGCTCTCGGCGAGAACCAGGTACAGATCGATTGCGACGTGCTGCAGGCGGATGGCGGCACCCGCACGGCATCCATCACCGGTGCGTACGTTGCGCTGGTGGATGCCATACGCTGGGCGGAGAAGCACAAGCACATCAAGTCGGCCGACAGGGTGCTGAAGGATTGCGTATCCGCGGTCTCCGTAGGCGTGATCAACGGCAAGCCCATGCTCGACCTGCCATACATCGAAGACAGCCAGGCCATGACCGATATGAACGTGGCCATGACCGGTTCCGGCGAATTCATCGAAATTCAGGGCACCGCGGAACATCGTCCGTTCAGCCGTGCGGAACTCAACGCGTTGCTTGACTTGGCGGAGAAGGGCAACAAGGAACTGCAGGCCGCCCAGCGTGCCGCGCTCGCGCAGGACTGACGGCACGTAGGCGATACGCAGGCAACACGTAATTAGGGAAAGCGTAATAAGGAAAGGCTGACGCATGCAGATCATCGTCGCAACGCATAACGAAGGCAAGCTGGTGGAAATCCGCCGCATCCTCGAGGAACGTCTCGGAGATTCCGCCAAAGACGTGGAACTCGTGTCCGCGGGCTCGCTGAATCTGCCCGACCCGGTGGAGGACGGCATCACCTTCCAGGAGAACGCGCTGCTCAAAGCGCGTGACGTGGCCGAACGCACCGGTTGCCCGGCAATCGCGGACGATTCCGGTCTGGTCGTCGACGTCATGGGCAACGCTCCGGGCATCCTATCGGCACGATGGGCCGGCGAACACGGCAACGACAAGGCCAACAACGATCTGTTGCTGGCGCAGATCGCCGATATTCCGGACAACAAGCGCACTGCCCGCTTCCGTTGCGCGGCGGCGCTGGCAGTGCCGGGAGCACGCAAGGACGACGGTACCTACGCAATCGAAAGCGAAACCGTCGAACTCGGCGAAATGCCGGGAGTGCTGCTGCGCGCCCCGCAAGGTACCAACGGATTCGGCTACGATCCGCTGTTCGTTCCCGACGACCAGCCGGCGCGAGCCATCGAAGCGGGGGAGCGACTCACCTCCGCCCAAATGGAGCCCGCGGAGAAGAACGCCATCTCCCACCGAGGCAAGGCGTTGCGCGCGCTCGTTGCCGCGGTCGAAGAGATCGTCAAGTAGACGTCCGGCATCAATCCAAGCAACCAACGTAAGCGAACAACGCGGCGAACATAGACGGGAATCGCAAGCATGCGCTCATTTTCTCTGGTAACGCTCACTCCGGAAGCGTTCGACGACTTCTCGGGCAAAAATCCGGAAGGCAACTTCCAGCAGACCTCGGCGGCCGGACGGCTGCGCTCGATGCAGGGCGTCGAAGTCGAATACCTGGGCGTGCGCGAACATGACGATATCGTGGCGGCCGCGCTGTTCGAAACGCATCGTAGCCGTCTCTCCACGTTCAGCGTGGTGCACGACGGCCCGATGTGCGACTACCGTGACGCTGAACTGACCACGTTCTTCATGGAACAGCTCAAACGTCACGCCAAGGAAAAGGGCTCCGCGCAGCTGGAGATCACGCCGGAAATGCCGTACATGCTGCGAGATTCCGAAGGTCGGGCGCTACCACCTGAAGAAGGCGGAAAACCAGCGGATGACGTATCGAAAACATTGGAATCATGCGGATTCACGCATGGAGGCTTCACTATTGGATATACGGCGGTGCCGCGTTGGCGCTACCTCAAGAACCTGGACGGCATCACAACCGAACAGGAACTGATCAAGTCGTACGACAAACGCACCCAGTGGAGCGTGAAGCGAGCGGCGTCCATGGGCGTGCACGTGCGCGAACTGGCCGATGACGAGCTGCGCATCTTCGCCGATATAGAACAGGCCACAGCCGAACGACGCAACTTCGAATACCGCGGCGAACAGTACTTCCATCGCTTCAAGGAAGCCTACGGAACGGCGGCGCATTTCATGGTTGCCGAAATCCACATCGCCGAATACAAAGCCGACATGGAAGCCAAATGCGAGACGCTGCAGACCAAGGTGAGCGGTCTGGAGACGAAGATCGCGCAACGTGAGACCACCAAACTCCTCCGCCAGCTCAACGAGGAGAGGAACAACCTCAACGCGGCGCAGAAGCGTCTGGCCGAAGCCGAGGAACTTTCCAAAAAAGGCGACGTGCTGCCCGCCGCCGCATCGTTGTTCGTGGAGCATCCCCGTGAAACGATATATCTGTTCTCCGGAAGCGTGGAGGAATACAAATCGTTCTACGCGTCGGCGCTGATCCAGCACCACGCCATGCTGCACCTGTGCCTTGAACGTGGCGTGAACCGCTACAACTTCTACGGCATCGACGGCATATTCGACGACCCCGACAGCGAAGGCCGTGGCGTCCTGGAATTCAAGCAAGGGTTCAACGGGTACGTGGAGGAGCTGTTAGGTGAATATACTGCGCCGGTACGTCCGGTTGTGTTCGCGGCGAAGTCGCTGGCCCGTAAACTCCTGAAACACTAAGTGAATGACGATATTGGAGCTACGTTCTTGAGAAATAACAATATGATGCGTTCCGAATGGTCGGTACGTGAACTTTCGGCCGAAGAGATGGATTTGCTGTCCGCCCATGCCGCGGACGGAGGATTCCAGCAGACCTCGCAGATGGCCGCGCTCGCCGCGTCCGATGGCGTGGATACGCAGTTTCTTGGATTGGTGGACGGCGACGACATGCCGGTCGCGGGTGCGATGATCGCCTACACGAAAGGTCGTTTCGGCCTGGAAGGGTCGATTTGGCTCGGTCCGTTGGTCGATCCGCTGAATGACGACCAGTTCGCCGCGTTGACGATCGCACTGCAGGTCGCGGCGAAGAAGCGTCATGCCATCAGCGTCACATGCTGGCCTCCGCAGGTGTACTGCATGCGTGATTCGGAAGGCGAGCCGACGCAGCCGGCGGACGAGGCGCTGGTCAAGGCCTACGAGTCTCGTGGATGGCGTCATGCAGGATTCACCCGTGGGTACGCGTCGGTGGTGAATCGTTGGAATTACGTGAAGGACCTCGGCGAATTCGCGGATGCGGACGCGCTGCTGGCCTCGTATGCCAAAAACACCAGGCGCAATGTGAAGATCGCCCGCAACAGTGGTGTGGCGGTTCGTCGTCTTGGGCGCGACGAACTGGGCATGTTCCACGATATCTGCGAGCTGAGCAGCCGGAAGCAGCATTTCTCCAATCGCGACACCGCATACTTTGAGCGGGTGTTCGATGCGTTCGGAGACAAGGCGGAGTTCATGGTCGCCGAGGTGCATCTTGATGAATACCTCAAGGGCTGGGAAACCAAGTTGGCCAAGTTCGAGAACGACTGCAGGAAGCTGGAGAAGTCGTTGGAGACGACGAAGTATCCGGACGATGTTCGCAAGAAGCTGGCCAATGCCGAGCAGAACGTGGACTCCGCGCGCAAGCGTATCGAGGACGCGCATGCGCGAATCGAACGTGACGGCGAGGTCGTTCCGGCCGCCGTGGGCCTGTTCATGTGGCATGAACGCGAACTGGTGTATTTCTCCAGCGGCTCCGACGAACGGTATGCCAAGTTCTACGCGCCCACCGCGCTGCAGCATGAGATGATGTCCCGTTGTCTGGAACGTGGCCTGACCCGTTACAACTTCTATGGCATCGACGGCATATTCGACGATCCGGATTCCGCGGGCCGTGGCGTGCTGGAATTCAAGCAGGGCTTCAACGGGTATGTCGAGGAGCTGCCGGGCGAGTTCACGTTGCCGGTTGACTATGTGCGGTATGAGCTGAAGACGCTTGTGCATTTGCTGCGCAACTGACTTCAGCACGGTACCTTTGCGGTATGCTCGGGCGCTTTGACGGCACGGCGACACTGCTGTTCCCGCATGATTTGTGCAAGTCGGCGATGTTCGCTATACTTCTTGTTTTGTGCGCGGATAGCGTATGCTTACCGGGCATCACGCCACTTTAGCTCAGTCGGTAGAGCGGCTCACTCGTAATGAGCAGGTCGACAGTTCGATTCTGTCAAGTGGCTCCGTCGCCCTAGATGTGCAAGCATCTAGGGTTTTGCGTATCGCAGGGATTTTTGCGGCAGGATCGCCGGAATCGCTGCAGGGCGCAGGATTCGCGCGAGTGGCGGAATTGGTAGACGCGCAGGATTTAGGTTCCTGTGTCTTTGACGTGTGGGTTCAAGTCCCATCTCGCGCACACAACTCGATGTTATGCCCGTTTTTCCTTGGTTGTGGCCTAAAGGGGGTATGTGTCGTCGGGTTTTGCTTTTTTCGCGTGATGCAAGAATGGCCATTTTCCAACGATTTATGGCTTACGTGCCGGTATGTGCCGATGCGTGTGCTGCACACAACCGGGAGATTACGCCCGTTTCTCTTGGGTTGTGGTTGGAAAGGGGTGTGCGTCACCGGATTCCATCCGTTTTGGGTGATGTAGAAATGGCCATTTTCCAACGATTTGTGATTTACGTGCCGGAATGGTCGATACGTTTGCTGCGCACAACTGGGGAGATACGCTCGTTTCTCAGCTTTGGGGCTGGCTTGGTCGCTGATTCGAATATCGTGAAAGCATCGGTATGAATTGACGGCACGGCTCCTAATATGGCATACGGAGATTCCGTGGCTGATATGGAATATGCGGAAGAACATGCGGAAAAAGACGCGTACGGAAGAACGAAGAGAGCCGAGGTCACATGTCGGTATTGTTGCAGCCCGTGGCATTGCTGCTGATCATTCTTATTGGCTACATGCTCAAACGCGCGGGTAAATTCAAGGACCGCGATTATCGTATTCTGCAGACCGCGCTGTTCGATCTGGCCCTTCCGGGAGCCATCGTTTATTCATTCGCCACCAATCCGCATGATTCCAGCATGTTGTGGATTTCGGTCTTCGGATTCGTCGTGGCCTTCATTCCGCCGGTCGCCATTTTCCTGGCAACAAGGAAACGGCCGGTGCAGAGCCGTGCGTTCACCATGCTCAACGGTTCGGGTTTCAACATCGGCTGTTTCTGTTTTCCCGTGGTGCAGGCGTTTCTCGGAACCGCCGCGATTGTTCCCGCGGCCATGTTCGATATCGGCAATTGCGTGATGGTGGCCGCCGGAACGAACGTGATGACGCAGACGCTGCTGCATATTCAGCCGGGGAAGACCCTGGACGAGCAATACAGCGGAGATGCGCCGACCCTGCCTTACACGAAACCGAAAGACAAGGATGCGAAAAGGTTGGCACGCAAGGCGTTGCTGTGGAACGTGGGCAAAGGATTCTTCGGCTCCGTACCGTTCGACACCTACCTGCTGATGATCATCCTCACGCTGGCCGACGTGAAGATTCCCGATTTCATCGCCACAATCACACAGCCGTTCTCGAACGCCAACGCATTCTGCGCGATGCTGATGGTCGGCATGCTCATGGATCTCCCGTCCAACAAAAAAGACGTGATGAAGCTGCTGCAGGTGCTCGGATGGAGGATTCCGTTCGCCATCGTGTTCGCGGCCGCGGCGTGGCTGTTGCTGCCGTTCGACGCGTCCATCCGCGAGGCCGTGGCGATGTGCTGCCTCGCACCGATCGCGGTGTTCTCCACGCTGTTCACCGACCGGGTGCTGGGCAATGCGAAACTGGCCGGTTTCTCTCTGTCCGTCAGCGCGATCATCAGTCTGGTGATGATGTCGGGCGCGCATTTCCTGTTCGCGGCGATCGCGTAGGCGAGATGCGCGGATGCCGGGTGCGGGCAATGTACGGCAAGGTTCGTGCCGCTCGTTATGGTTGGGCCCATGAATGAACGGAACGAACGAAACGAACGAAACGAACGGAAGGCCGGTGGAGTCCATGCACGGCTGTTTGCGGTTGAAATGCTCCGAGTGCTGGCCATTATCGGCATTGCCGTGTTCCACACGTTCCTTCCGGCGTTCGAAGGCATGATGGGCCGTGGCGCGTTGCCCATGGAAGCGGGCGTGCCCATCAGTGCGGTGACCGGTTCGCTGTGGGCTACGTGGCTGGTGGCGATGCTCAAATTCGTGGGAGCGTGGGGAAACCACGTGTTCTTCATGATTTCCGGCTATTTTCTGATTCCACGCATGATGCGCTCGTCGTGGGATCGCGGATATTGGCGTTCCCAGACCCGTGCCACATCGCGCAGGGTGATGAGCGTGCTCGTTACGGTGGCGTTCTATACGCTGATCATGCTCGTCTTCGACCGTTTCGTAACGCCCGTCACATCGGCCGGATGGATGCAATGGTTCGCACTCGGGCTGGAATTCATCTGGGTATACGTGCTTCTTGTGGCGTTCGCGCCGGCTCTGGCATGGCTTCTTGCCCGGGCTGTGCGCTGGAATCGCAAGGTTTTGGCGTGTTTGGCGGTATTGATTGTGCTGCTGGTTTATGCGCTCAACGCCTACGTGGGATTTTTCTGCAGTTCGCATGGATCGTTCGCATTGCTTGACTGGCGTAAGTGGATGGGTGCGGTGAGCTATGGCGTTTCGTTCGCGTTGGCCGGACTGATCGGCTGCGTCGTTCGCGGAGCGCCGGGCCGTTTCGGCGATTCGGAGCAGGTTCCGTGGTGTTTGCGCCGCGGTACGTGGACGTTGGTCGTGGTGACGGCGTTCGTTGCGTTGGGTATGTCCGTCGCTTGGGCCGTTTCGCGCGGCGATTACGCGCTGCTCTATCAGATGTCGTTCAAATCGACTTCCGTGTTCTCCTTTGTTCTTGCGGTCGGCTCGTTGATGTTCGCCGTCTGCGGCAGGCCGACAGCGGAGTCCAAGACTTCCCGGCTTGTGCAGAAGCTGGCTTCCGGAATCCTTGGATTCTATGTTGTGCAGTCGCTTGCCGGCGATGCGTGGAAGCCGGTAAGCGAACGTGCGATGGCTTCGTTTCTCGCCAACGCCGTGGCCGCTTCTCCAATCGCGCATTTTGGCTGGATATTGGCGTGGCTTGCGGTGGGAATCGCCTTTTCCGTGACGTTCGTGGTGGTGGTTTGCGTGTGCGATCGCCTCGTACGGCAGCCGTTGCTGCGTGCCATGAAGCTGATTCGCTGAACAACAGGGTTTGCATGCGATTGCGTGCGAAACGCGATGCCGACTCCGCTGAAAATGGTCGGAACCGCGCTATCTTGCGATTTCGATCGCATGTGTTAACCTAGGAAACCTTTTTGTGTCCTTCTGTCTTCTTTTGTGAGTATCTTGTGAGATGAAGAGATACGGTGTGCGTACGTGCGAATTTCGGCAGAAAGTCGGCGGTGCATGCCGCTTCACAGTGATGATGAAAGGACCTATCAACCATGGCCATCAATCCTCCCGTTGACGCCACCCAGACCCCGGAGTGGGCCGCGCTGCAGAAGCACTACGACGAGCTGCAGTCCGAGGGCATCAACCTCAAGCAGTGGTTCGCGGATGACGCCGAGCGCGTCGAGAAGCTGAGCTTCGAAGCCGGCGACCTGCACTTCGACCTGTCCAAGAACCTGATCAAGCCGGAAACCCTGCAGCTGTTCGCAGACCTGGCCAAGGCCGTCAAGCTTGACGAGCGCACCAAGGCCATGTACACCGGCGTGCATATCAACAACACCGAAGACCGCGCCGTGCTGCACACCGCACTGCGTCGCCCGGCCGAAGACGCCGGCAAGTACATCGTCGACGGCCAGGACACCGTCAAGGATGTGCGCGAGGTGCTCGACCGCATCTACGCATTCGCCGACAAGGTTCGTTCCGGCGAGTGGACCGGCGTGACCGGCAAGAAGATCGAGACCGTGGTCAACATCGGCATCGGTGGCTCCGACCTGGGTCCCGTCATGGTGTACGAGGCCATCAAGCCGTACGCCGACGCCGGAATCTCCGCCCGTTACATCTCCAACATCGACCCGAACGATCTGGCCGAGAAGACCAAGGGCCTCGACCCGGAGACCACGCTGTTCATCATCGTTTCCAAGACCTTCACCACTCTGGAAACCCTGACCAACGCCCGTGAGGCCCGTACCTGGCTGCTTGAGGAGCTCAAGGCCTCCGGCGCCATCGACGGTTCCGACGAGAAGAACGCCGAAGCCATCAAGAAGCACTTCGTGGCCGTTTCCACCAACCTGGAGAAGGTCGCCGAGTTCGGCATCGATCCGAACAACGCATTCGGCTTCTGGAACTGGGTCGGCGGCCGCTACTCCGTCGATTCCGCCGTCGGCACCTCCCTCGCTGTGGTGTTCGGTCCGGCCCGTTTCGAAGAGTTCCTGCACGGCTTCCACGAGATCGACGAGTACTTCGCCAACGTTCCGTTCGAGAAGAACGTCGTCGTTCTGCTCGGCATGCTGAACGTGTGGTACCGCAACTTCTTCAAGGTCGCTTCCCACGCCGTGCTGCCGTACGACCAGTACCTGCACCGCTTCCCGGCCTACCTGCAGCAGCTGACCATGGAATCCAACGGCAAGTCCGTGCGTTGGGACGGCACCCCGGTCACCTCCGAGACCGGTGAGATCTTCTGGGGCGAGCCGGGCACCAACGGCCAGCACGCCTTCTACCAGCTGATTCACCAGGGCACCCAGCTGATCCCGGCCGACTTCATCGCGTTCGTGAACACCCCGAACCCGGTCAAGGACGGCGATCAGGACGTGCACGAGCTGTTCCTGGGCAACTACTTCGCGCAGACCAAGGCTCTGGCATTCGGCAAGACCGCCGACGAAGTGCGCGCCGAAGGCACCCCGGAAGACATCGTTCCGGCCCGCGTGTTCACCGGCAACCGTCCGACCACCTCCATCTTCGGTGTGGCTCTGACCCCGTTCGCTGTCGGCGAGCTGATCGCCCTGTACGAGCACATCACCTTCGTCGAGGGCACCGTGTGGGGCCTGGACTCCTACGATCAGTGGGGCGTCGAGCTCGGCAAGCAGCTCGCCAAGCAGATCACCCCGGCCATCTCCCAGGATGACGAGGCTCTGGCCGCTCAGGACGCTTCCACCCAGTCCCTGATCAAGTTCTACCGCGCCAACCGCGAGTTCTGATCACGACGCGAATCGATGACGAATCGGTTCGGACTTGGTGAACGCCAAGCATGATTGCGATACCTCATCCGTGTCTTGCGGATGAGGTATTTTTGTTAACTGCTGTGCCGAAAGGCGGGACGCCGCATAATCCCGTTTTTCTTTGGGTCCAGCCGGAACCGGACGCAATACTCGCGACCGGGCGTAATCGCGGATTCCGGCGGATTGGCAACACTTCGCAGGCAGACCTGCGGAGAACATTACAGGCGGATGTGGCAATCGAAGGAACGCTACGGAAGCCCCAACCTGTGCGCTGATATGCGGCGGCGACTCGAGGAAACACAATGGTTAACGCTATTGAGGCATTTGACGCCAAGCACATGAAGCCGGCCGAGGAAATCCCGGCCTTCCGTCCGGGTGACACCGTTGAGGTCAACGTGAAGATCCAGGAAGGCAACAACTCCCGTATCCAGGCCTTCACCGGCGTGGTGATCGCTCGCCAGGGCGGCGGCGTCCGCGAGACCTTCGTGGTCCGCAAGATCAGCTTCGGCACCGGTGTGGAGCGCCGCTTCCCGCTGCACTCCCCGGTAATCGACTCCATCAAGCTGGTCCGTAGGGGCCGCGTGCGTCGCGCCAAGCTGTACTACCTGCGCAACCTGCGCGGTAAGGCCGCTCGTATCGTCGAGCGCCGCGACAACTCCGCCAAGTGAGTTCGAATCGCAGATAAAGCGTGAAATCGGCCCGTCCGCAGCACAGCAGACGGGCCGATTCCTATATTCGGTCGCTATTATGGGGCCAGTGCAAGTAGCCGTTGAGGAATCGTGAGGGAACCACCCATGAAGCATGCGAAGAAAGCAGCCGAGAACGCCGAGAGCTTCGGCTGGCGTGACACGTTGATCTGGTGCGGCATACCCGTTCTGGTCGTGATTCTGATACGTGTCTTCCTTCTCGGTTTCTATGTGATTCCATCCGGTTCCATGATGGACACCATAGAACCTGGCGACCGGGTGGTCACCAGCAAGATCACGCACAAGATCTCCGGTCTGAAGCGTGGAGACGTGGTGGTGTTCAAGGATCCGGACAATTGGTTGCAGGAGGAACACAAGGGCAGTCTCGGCGGCGATTTTCTCATCAAGCGGCTTATCGGGCTTCCGGGCGACACCGTGGCCTGTGAAGGGGCGGGCAAGCCGGTCACCATCAACGGCGTGGCCATCGACGAAAGCTCGTACCTGCGTTCCGGCGTGGACCCGAGTTCCTTCGCCTTCAGCGTGACGGTGACCGAGGGGCATGTGTTCGTTATGGGAGACAACCGCGCGAATTCCGCGGATTCCCGTTACCACCAGGAGGATTCCTCCCATGGCCTCGTGCCGATCAGCGATGTTGTGGGAGTGGCGCTTGCCAAATATTGGCCGCTCAATAGCATCAGCACCATCGATGCGCATCATGAGGTGTTCGATAACGTTCCGGACGGAGAGGCGAACTGATGGCGGTCAGCGTTGTACCCACGTTGGAGATGGAACGGGCGATTGCCAAGGAAGGCTACGACGTGATCGTCGGTTTCGACGAAGTCGGCCGAGGATCGCTTGCAGGTCCGGTAATGGTGGGCGCCGCCGCGATCTGGGCACGCGACTTGACCGGAGAACATGCGTTGGACGTTCCCGCAGGCGTTGCCGATTCCAAAATGCTGACGGAACACCGCAGAGAGGCGATGTTCGACTCGTTGAAGGATTGGTGCGGTGCCTGGGCCGTGGGATCGGCCACCAACAATGAAATCGACGAATGGGGCATTTCCTACGCCTTGGGCGTGACCGCGTTGCGCGCACTGGCCGAAGCGGAACGCAAACTCGGCATCGGCGATGACGGCATGATCGACGGCAGACCGGTGAAAGTCGGCGCGATACTCGACGGGCCGAACGACTACATCACCAAGGCGTTGGGAACATTCGACGCCCCTGATGTGCCGGTGGCGGCGAACGTCCGCACCAAAGTGAAGGCGGACAGGCATTGCGCGACGGTGGCCGCGGCGGCGGTGATCGCCAAAGTGACCCGAGACCGGATGATGGTGGAACTCGGCGAACGAAGCGAATACGCCGTCTACGAATGGGCCAATAACAAAGGGTATGGGTCGGCCGCGCACCGCAAGGCGATCGCCGAGCATGGGCCGAGCGATCTGCACAGGATTTCATGGCACCTTGCGTGATTACCGACGTCAGACGTACGCAAGGTACTCACGTAAATGCCGGCGTAATCGCCCTACGTAAGCCGGTTGGCTGATTTCGCAAAGCGACCGGCCGATCGCGTACGTCGGCCGATCGTGTAAGTCAGCTGAGCACGGCCGCGATGATCGCAATGAAAATCGGCGACGAAAGCGTCGAGAACAGAATGCCGTCGCGGGCGAAGGACATGCCCACGTTGTATCGCGCCGCGTAATTGTAGACGTTCTGGCCGGTCGGCAGCGCGGCGAGCACCACGCAGGAGTAGAGCAGGCTGTCGCGGAAGCCCATCACGAAGTAGCTGATCAGGAACGCGATGATCGGCATGATGATGTTCTTCAGCACCGCGACCGTGAAAATCGCGGGCACGTCGGACTTGTTCCGCAACGGCTTCGTGCCGTACAGCGACATTCCGAACGCCATGAGGATCATCGGAACGGCCGAATTGCCGATCATTTCGATCGGGTCGAAGATGCAGTTGGGAATGATATAGGTCCCGACGCTTGCGGAAATCGCCGACGTGGCTATGCCGAGCAGCGAAGCCATCAGCATCGGCTGGTACAACGGCTGTTTGACGATCTCCTTGATGGAAATCTTGCCTTTGGTGGTCAGATCGAGCACGGTCAGGCCGATCGGCGCGAACAACGCCTGCTGCATGACCAGGATCGGGGCCACGAGCGCGGGATTGCCGAGAATGTACGTGGCGATCGGCAGACCGATGTTGTTGGAGTTCAGATACATGGAATTCAGCGCGCCGATGGTGGCGTCGGCCGGTTTCAGATGGAAGAACAGCGTGTTGAGCACCAGGAAGATCACCGCGACGATCAGTGCGGAGCCGAACGCCACGATGATGGAGGAATCGAAGATCTCGAAGATCTTCTCCTTGGAAAGAATCGCAAACATCAGGCACGGGCTTGAGATGAAAAAACTGAACCTGTTCAGCACCATCTGGGCGCTTGAACCGCCGATTTGCATACGGGCCGCCACATAGCCGGTGGCGATGACGATGCCGATTACGCAGAACCCTTGCATGGCGCTGATCAGACCCGGCATTACATATCTCCTTCTTTTTGGGCTGCTACCAAGTGTGGCACCGCGCCCAAATGAAGTGTCCTATCGTCTCAAAAGCGTGGACGGAGCGGGGCCGGCCTGCACGGATTGTCTGATAATGAAGCACATGAGTGAACTTGAGATTGGTTTTTCCGCATCCGCAAGCAAGCAGGAGCAGCTGAACGAGTTGATGGAGCAGATCATGGGATCGTATTCCGTCAGCGACGACGAAGGCCCGCTCACCGACGCCGTGGAGGAGTTTCTGAACAAGCAGGACCACCTGACCGTGCGCAGGCATGGAGACACGTTGGTGGCGTCCACCGACTTCGGCCGCGAGCGCAGGGTGATTCTCGCCGGGCATCTCGATACGGTGCCGGTGATCGACAATTTCCCGCCGAGGCGGCTTGAGCCCGGAGATCCGCTGATTCGTGAGGATGTTGCGGCCGGTCATGAGGACGAGCGTGTGATCTGGGGCCGTGGCGCCACCGATATGAAGGGTTCCGATGCGGTGCTGCTGTATCTGGCTGCGACGTTGAAGGATGCGAAATACGATTTGACGTTCGTGTTCTACGACCATGAGGAGGTGTCCGCGGACAAGAACGGCCTGCGCAAGGTGGTGCAGGCCCATCCGGATTGGATTACCGGAGATTTCGCGATTATCGGCGAACCGACCGATTGCGGCATCGAAGGCGGGTGCAACGGCACGATACGTTTCGATGTGGTCACGCATGGTGTGGCCGCGCATTCGGCCCGTGCCTGGATGGGGCGCAACGCCATCCATATGGCGGCTGAGATTCTGAACAGGCTCAATGCGTATGAGAACCGTGCCGTTGAGGTGGATGGCCTGACCTATCAGGAGGGGCTGAACGCCACGCTGATTTCCGGCGGCAAGGGAACGAATGTGATTCCGGATGAGTGCCGTGTGCATGTGAACTACCGTTTCGCGCCCGATAAGTCCCTTGAGGAGGCGAAGGCGTTGATGATCGGCGCGGATGCGGGTGCCCGGCTTGGCAATGGCGAGCATGTGGCCACCGGTGGCGTGTTCGAGGGATTCGGCATTGAGATGAAGGACGAGTCGCCGTCGGCGCGTCCGGGGCTTACCTCCGAACTGGCGATGTCGTTGGTCGATCTGGTGCGTAGCCGTACGGGCCGTGAGCCGCTTGCCAAGCTTGGCTGGACGGATGTGGCGCGTTTTTCGATGCTGGGCATTCCCGCGGTGAATCTGGGTGCGGGAAGTCCTCTGCTGGCGCATAAGCATGACGAGCAGTTGCCGGAGACGGATCTGCTGCTCATGGCCGATTTGCTTGAGGATTGGCTGGCGTGATGACGGAACGCGTTTGATTGCGTTTGACTGATCGCGTTTGACTGATCGCGTTTGACTGCGGAGCGTGGCTTGGAGAGGAGGAAAATTTCCTGTTATGCCACGTTCCGTTGTTTTTTTGTGTAATACTTGTAGACGGTGGTTCTGCAAGCCACCGATGCATTCGATGGCGTTGATCCCCTCGCGTGAGATTGTTTGTCTATCCGCGAGCGTCGGTGTCCGCCGTCGTGTGATGAGGACTTTTGACGGAAGTTGCCTTCCGAACGCACGCCATGATGCGTGGATCACGGTGAGAGCGTGATGTGAGACGTTGCGGAGGCCTTACATGAGGGCGGGGCGATTGCAGGGCGTCGCCGAGGAGCATTGTGCCTAATACCAGTGAAGGCTTCGAAGAACGCGAAGCCGTAGTTTCAGTGTCGGTCGATTCGAATAGTTCCAATGGTTCCAGCGTGGATTCCGCTCCCCGCAAACGTCGTGGCGGACGTCGTGTCATGCGCGATGCCGGTGAGGCCGGAGTTCAGCTGAAGTTGAAGGTGGAGGAGCATGACTCCACGGCCTCTTCGACTCCGTTGTTCGAGGAGCCGAAGCTGCCGGCCGCCCAGCCGAAGGCGGTCGTGCGTTCCGTTGCCGCGGATGTCGATGATTCCGCGAACGTTGCGGTCGCTGCTTCCTCCGTGTCCGATTCCTCCGGCGATTCCGAGACCGGTTCGTCCCGTCCGATGCGTCGCCGTCGTCGTACGTCCGATTCCGATGGCGAGTATGCGCCGTCGTCCCGTCGTCGCCGTCGTATCGGCGTGGAGCAGGATGATGACGAGGTTCGTCCGTCGCGCCGTCGCCGTTCGGTTGCGGACGATGACGACGAACAGGATGTCCGTCCTTCCCGCCGTCGCCGCGTTTCCGAGGATTCGAATGACGATTCGGCCGAGGAGCGTGTGATGGACGCCGTCGATATGCTGCCGGAGGGCCATGAGCCCCGCCGCAACCCGCGTCCCATGACGTCGCTGTTGTTCCAGGAGCCGGTTCTGCCGGTCATTCCCGTCCGTCGTGACGAGGATGACGACGATCGCGGTACGTCGTCCTCCGACGACGCTGCCGCACCGCAGGACGAGGAACGCGGGACTCGCCGCCGTCGCCGCCGCAATCGCGATGCCACGGACGAAAATCGTGACGACAATCGCAATGATCGCAATAATCGTGACAATCGCGACGACCATGACGATGCGGAAGACAACGACGAGGGCAACTCCCGTCGTTCCCGTCGTTCCCGCAGGCTGAACGCGCAGGAACGCCGTGCCGCGGCCGAAGTGGAGCAGATCGAGGAGGATCTCGTCCTCGACGACATCACTTACGCGCCGATCGACGACGAATCCCATCGCAACGACGATGATGAGGAAGACGAGCAGCCGACCCGCACGCGCCGTCGTCGCCGCGGCCGTGCCAACCGTGACGAGTCCGACGAGCAGCCGGCCAATGAGTCGCGCCGCAACGAGGACGAGGACGAGGACGAGGGTTCCGTGACCCGTCGCCGTCGCCGCCGCCGCGGGGGAGCGAAGGCCGAGGAGAACGAGGAGCCGCTGGTACGTCGTTCCCGCAAGCAGCAGTACATCGACGAAATCACCGACGTCGAAGGCTCCACGCGCCTTGAGGCCAAGAAGCAGCGTCGTCGCGACAATCGCCGTGAACGCAGCCGTCAGAACCAGCTCATGGAACAGGACTTCCTGGCCCGCCGCGAGCATGTGGAACGCCTGATGGTGGTGCGCGAGCGCGAACGCCACACGCAGATCTCCGTGATCGAAGACAACGTGCTCGTCGAGCATTACGTGTCGGACATCCAGGAAGTGGCCACCGTGGGCAACATCTATCTCGGTCGCGTGCAGAACGTGCTGCCGAGCATGGAGGCCGCGTTCGTGGACATCGGCCAGGCCCGCAACGGCGTGCTGTACGCGGGCGAGGTGAACTGGGATTCCGCGCGGTTGGAGGGCCAGCCCCGCCGTATCGAACTCGCGTTCAAGTCGGGCGATCCGGTGCTGGTGCAGGTCACCAAGGATCCGATCGGACACAAGGGCGCCCGTCTGACCTCGCAGGTCACTCTCGCGGGCCGTTTCCTGGTGCTCGTGCCGTCCGGCGGCATGACCGGCGTGAGCCGCAAGCTCAGCGAGCGCGAACGCTCCCGTCTGAAGAACATCGTGTCGAAGATCGCTCCGAAAGACATGGGCGTGATCATCCGCACCGCGGCCGAAGGCGCATCCGAAGAGGCCATCACCAAGGATCTTGAAAGCCTGGTGCGCCAGTGGGACCGCATCACATCCAAGCGCGACGAGTTCCTGCACGGCAAGCGCCCGAAGCTGCTTCAGGGCGAGCCGGACGTTGCCATCCGCGTGGTGCGAGACATCTTCAACGACGACTTCTCCAAGATGATCGTCGAAGGCGAGCGCGTGTACGGACGCATCGAGGAGTATCTCGACACCATGGCCCCCGATCTGAAGGACAAGCTCGAGAAGTGGGATCCGGCCGATCATGAGGGCAAGGACGTGTTCGACAAGTGGCAGATCGACTCCCAGCTCAGGAAGGGCATGGAACGTCAGGTCTACCTGCCGTCCGGCGGTTCGATCGTGATCGACCGTACCGAGGCCATGACCACCATCGACGTGAACACCGGCCGTTTCATCGGACGCGGAAGAAGCCTTGAGGAGACGGTCACCCGCTGCAATCTCGAAGCGTCCGAGGAGATCGCGCGCCAGCTGCGTCTGCGCGATATCGGCGGCATGGTGATGATCGACTTCGTCGACATGGTCATGCCGGCCAACCGAGACCTGGTGTTGCGCCGTCTGGTGGAATGCCTGGCCCGCGACCGCACCAAGCATCAGGTGGCCGAGGTCACCTCGCTGGGCCTGGTGCAGATGACCAGAAAGCGCATCGGCCAGGGCCTGGTCGAGGCGTTCTCCGAGGAATGCCCGACCTGCAAGGGCCGTGGCTTCATTCTTCATGATGAGCCGACCGTTTCCGCGGACTATGACGATCCCTACGCGCTCAAGGGCGGAGATCCGTTCGTCAAGACCAACAAGCACGGTCACGGCACGGATGTGCAGGTTCCCAAAGGTTCCTCGCCTGACGTGAAGGCCAAGCTCGCGCAGATCGCGGCCGCCGCCATCGCGGCCAACAATACGGAACCTGGCGAGGAAGAATAAGAAGAATAAAGGATTATTCCGGTCTGTCAACTTGACACGCCGGAAGCAGACTTGCGGTTGTACGCGGGTATGTGTAAATTAATTAGCTGGTGTCTGGCCGCGAGGCTCGAAACGTGCCGGGCAGTAAGCTTTCCAAATTAATAAAGGAACTGTGATATGTACGCTATTGTGAAGGCCGGCGGCCATCAGGAAAAGGTCGAGGTCGGTGACGTCATCTTCGTCAACCGTCTCAAGGCTCAGAAGGGCGATGCCGTGGAGTTCCCGGTCGCTCTCGTTGTGGACGGCTCCAAGGTCGTCCTCGGCGCAAAGGATCTCGCCGATATCAGCGTCAAGGCTGAGGTTGTTGATGACGAGGCCAAGGGTCCGAAGATCAACATCATGAAGTACAAGAACAAGACCGGCGTTGCTCGTCGCAAGGGCCATCGCCAGCAGCTGACCGCTGTCAAGATCACGGCTATCGCCTGATTGCAGGGTTAGAGTCAAGGACCGAAAGGAACAGACATGGCACATAAGAAGGGCGCGTCCAGCTCGCGCAACGGTCGCGATTCAAACGCGCAATACCTCGGTGTGAAGAAGTTCGGCGGCGAAGCCGTCGTGGCCGGCAACATCATCGTTCGTCAGCGTGGCACCAAGTTCCACCCGGGCGAGAACGTCGGTATGGGCAAGGACCACACCCTGTTCGCCCTCAAGGACGGCAGCGTGAAGTTCGGCGTTCGTCGTGACCGCAAGGTCGTCGACGTGATCGCCGCCTGAGATAGCGCAAATCAACGCTTTATGAAGCCGCGCCCCCTGTGGACGCGGCTTTTTTCGTAAAACAGCTAAGGTAGACACATGAGTGATTTCGTCGATCGCGTTACCGTCCACGTCAAGGGCGGCGATGGCGGCAACGGTTCCGCCGGCATCCGTAGGGAGAAGTACAAGCCATTGGCAGGCCCGAACGGCGGCAACGGCGGAGATGGCGGTTCCGTGATCTTCGTGGCCGACCAGAACGCCAACAGCCTGCTCGACTACCGTTTCATGCCGCACCGCGAGGCGGGCAACGGCACCATGGGCCTGGGAGACACGAAGGACGGCTCCAAGGGCGCCGACCTGATCCTTCCGGTTCCGGTGGGCACGGTGATCTTCGAGGCCAAGGGCGCGCAGGGCAAGCCGAAGCATCCGGGCGAACAGCTCGCCGACCTCCGCCATGCCGGAGACAGGCTTGTCGTGGCCGCTGGCGGCAGCGGCGGCCTCGGCAACGCCGCACTGGCGAACCGCACCCGTCGTGCGCCGGGATTCGCGCTTTTGGGCGAGCCGGGCGAGGAGCGCGACGTGATCCTCGAACTCAAGTCCATCGCGGACGTGGCTCTCGTGGGCTTCCCCTCCGCCGGCAAATCCAGTCTGATCGCGGCGATGAGCTCCGCCAAGCCGAAGATCGCCGACTACCCGTTCACCACGCTGGTGCCGAACCTCGGCGTGGTCATGGCGGGCGACATGCGTTACACGATCGCGGACGTGCCTGGACTGATTCCGGGAGCATCCCAGGGCAAGGGCCTGGGACTTGAGTTCCTGCGCCACATCGAACGTACCGAAATCATCGCGCACGTCATCGATTGCGCCACATTGGAACCGGACCGCGATCCGATGAGCGACTATCAGGCTCTCGAACACGAGCTCGCCGAATACGCCGACAAGCTGGAACTGCCGCTCGGCGCCATTCCGATCCCGGAACGTCCGCGCATCATCATCCTCAACAAGGTCGATATGCCGGAAGCCAAGGATCTCGCCGAATTCGTGAAACCCGAATTCGAAAAGCTCGGACTGAAGGTGTACGTCATCTCCACCGCATCCCACGAAGGACTCAAGGAGCTCAACTGGGCCCTTTGCGCGCTCGTGACCGACATGCGCAAGGAAGTCGCCGCACGCGAGCAGGCCGAAGAGGAGACCCGTGTGGTGATCAAGCCTCTTGAAGAGCCGCGCAACCGCCGCCGTCGCAACGACGAGGGCGGATCGGCTCTCGACTTCACCGTGGAACGCAAGGAAACGGCCAACGGGGACTTCTGGTACGAGGTGCTCGGCACCAAGCCGGAACGTTGGGTCATGCAGACCAACTTCGACAACGACGAGGCCGTGGGCTATCTGGCCGACCGTCTCGCCAAGCTGGGCGTCGAGGACGAGCTGCGCAAGAAGGGCGCGAAGCCGGGAGACGAGGTGCGCATCGGACGTGGCGCGCGTGCCGTGGAATTCGATTGGGATCCGACCATCGCGGCCGGTGCGGAAATGCTTGACGGAGCCCAGTTGGGCGCACGCGGCGTCGATCTGCGACTGCAGGAGCAGGACGGTCGCGCGCAGCGCCGAACCAATGCGGAACGCCGTCGCCAGTACCACGAGATGATGGACGCACGCCAGGCCGTGCGCGAAGCCATGATGGCCGAACGCAAGGCCGGCCACTGGGCCGATCCTTCCGTCGACGACGACCGCCACGACGAGAACAGCCTGTTCGGACGCGGAGAAGACGCCGATACGGACCAGGAGTAGAATCGTCCGAAAGCCCGCGGATGTGCCGCAATAGCACTTCCGCGGGCTTTTTAGTAGCTTTTGCGCATCCGCGTACGTTTCGCGCGCAACCGAAGCATGCGGGTGCTGCGCGGAGCGAAAACGGAATCGTCCGGAAACACACGCCAACCAGGCCAACCAAGCCAGAACCACACCGGTGGAGGAATCATGAACACGCCATCGCAAGCGCAGGTGCGCGCGGCAATCGCCGAAGCGCAGACCATCGTCGTGAAAGTCGGATCAAGCTCGCTGACCAAGCCGAGCGGCCATCTCGACCCGGAACGGCTCAACGCACTCGTGGCCGCGATCGCACGCGTACGGCTCATGGGAGGCCGGGTGGTGCTCGTGTCGTCCGGCGCGATCGCGGCAGGCTTCGGCTCACTCGGCTTTGCAAGCAGACCGACCGACGTGGCCGACCAGCAGGCATGCGCGGCGGTGGGGCAGGGGCTGCTCATGGCCCAATACGAGGCGGCCTTCGCCCAATACGGGCTGCGCGTCGGTCAGATCCTCATCACCGTCTCCGACACCGTTGCCCCGCAGCAGTACCGCAACGTGCGTCGCACGCTCGACCGGCTGCTCGACCTTGGCGCGGTGCCGATCATCAACGAAAACGATTCCCTGGCCTCCAACGAGATTCGATTCGGAGACAACGACCGTCTTTCCGCATTGGTGGCGAACATCGTGGTGGCGGACGCGCTCGTGCTGCTCACCGACGTGGACGCGCTGTATACCGCGCCGCCGAGCGAACCCGGCTCCAAGCGCATCGGCTACGTGCCGAACGTCGAGGACGCACTTGAAAAAGTGCAGGTGGGCGGCAGTGGTTCGGGAGTCGGCACCGGCGGCATGGTCACCAAGATGGAAGCGGCGCGAGTGGCCGCGGTATCGGGAATCCCGTCAGTGCTCACCTGCGCCGCGAACGCGGGTCCCGCGATGATGGGCGATCCCGTGGGAACGGCGTTCGCACCGATCAACGACCGTGGATCGTCGCGGCGACTGTGGATCGGATTCGCGGCGCATCCGTTCGGAACGCTGGTCGCCGACGCAGGAGCGGCCGACGCGGTGCGCGGAGGAGCGGCCAGTCTGCTCGCCGCCGGAGTGGTGGAAGTGAAAGGCAATTTCGCCGCCGGGGACGCCGTGTGGATCGACGACGAGGACGGCAACCATCTTGCCAAGGGATTGGCCGGATTCGATTCCGAAGAAATCCCGCAGATGCTCGGCAGAAACACGGGTCATCTCAAGCGATTCCTCGGCGAGGAATACGCGCATCCGCTCGTGCATCGAGACAACCTCGTGCTGGTATAGCCGCGGATGACGGCGGATGACTGCGGTGGTGCGGACGTGGGCTCTGCCGCCGGTTGCCGCACTGGGAGGAGCGCCCACGGCAAAGGCCGTCCAAAATGTGTCGCGGGAGGGCTTTTTCTCTCGTGCCGGGGCTAGCATGACAACCATGACTATGGCTGACTGGCAGACACTCTCCGACCGTATCAATCACGTGGCCCCCAGCGCCACCCTGGCCGTCGATTCCAAGGCCAAGGCAATGAAAGCCGCAGGAATCGACGTCATCGGGTTTGGCGCGGGAGAACCGAACTTCCCGACGCCGCAGGCAATCGTCGCGGCCGCGGCGCAAGCGGTGACCGACCCCAAGAACTATCGCTACACTCCGACGGCCGGACTGCCGGAACTGCGCGAGGCAATCGCCAACAAAATGATGCGCGACTCGGGCTATGAAGTCGACCCGAGCCAGGTGATCGTGACCAACGGCGGCAAGCAGGCCGTGTACGAAACCTTCCAGATCCTGCTCGACGAAGGCGACGAGGTGATCATCCCCACCCCGTACTGGACCAGCTATCCGGAAGCCGTGAAGCTGGCCGGCGGCGTGCCCGTGGAAGTGTTCGCTGGAGCCGAACGCAACTTCGAACCCGACATCGACGCGATCGAAGCGGCGCGCACCGACCGCACGAAGGCCATCATCGTGACCACGCCGAACAATCCGACCGGCGCCGTGTGGAATAGCGAAACCGTGAAGGCCATCGGCGAATGGGCCGTCGAACACCACGTGTGGGTCATTTCCGACGAAATCTACGAGCATCTCAACTACGACGATGCGAAGACAACCTACATCGGCGCCGCGGTGCCGGCCGTGCGCGACCAGCTGCTCGTGCTCAACGGCGTGGCCAAAACCTATGCGATGCCGGGCTGGCGAGTCGGCTGGCTGGTCGCTCCGGCGGAGGTGGCCAAGGCCGCGTCCAAGCTGCAGGGCCACATGACATCCAACGTGAACAACATCGCCCAGCGTGCCGCGATCGAAGCGGTCTCCGGATCGCTTGACGCCGTGTACGACATGCGTGCCGCGTTCGACAAGCGCCGTCAGGCCATCGTCGCCGCGCTCAACGACATCGAAGGCGTGAACTGCCCGGTCCCGACCGGCGCGTTCTATGCGTTCGCCGACGTGACCGCGCTGCTGAACAAGCCGGTCGGTCCGAACAAGACCGTGTTCGCGAACACGTCCGAACTCGCGGCCGCCCTGCTGGACGAAGGCCACGTGGCCGCGGTTCCGGGAGAGGCCTTCGGCGCCCCCGGATACCTGCGGTTCTCCTACGCGCTCGCCGACGACGATCTCGCCGAAGGCATGAAGCGCATGAAGGAGTGGGCCGAGGCCTGACGAATCGTTCGTGCGTTTCGGATTGATGCTCGATTTGTATCCGAATGTGCGTTTCTATTCGTCTTTCTGAAATCGCGTGCGGAAATCGTATGCTGAATTCGTATGCGGAGGATTCGTTCCTCGGTGACATGCCGGGACGAATCCTCTTTTCATAACTAATTTTCGTTGGAAAATAGCGATTTTCTAAACTTTCTGCGGAAATCGATTGGACGAAGTCGAAAATACACGCTATTATTTCGACTTGGCGGTTTTGCCGTTTACTTCTTGCGTGGTTTTTCGCTTAAGAATCCTCGCCAAGCAGGTAAGCAGCGGCAGAGTACACCTAGGGAAGTGGCGCAATTGGTAGCGCAACGGTCTCCAAAACCGTAGGTTGTGGGTTCGAGTCCCGCCTTCCCTGCCAAGCTTCTTACAACAAGCCAAGCGGAGGATTATGATGGCGAAGGCAAATAAAAGCGAAAAGGCCGTTAAGCCGAATATCTTCGTACGCATTGGCTTGTTCATCAAACAGATTATCGACGAACTCCGCAAGGTAGTGACCCCGACCAGCAAAGAGCTGTTCTTCTGGGCCCTCGCCGTGTTCATCTTCGTGCTTCTCCTGATGGCACTGGTCACCGGCATGGACTTCGGTCTGGGCAAGCTGACCTTGTGGATCTTCGGCTGACAGACAACTTGAAGGTGAAACTGCATGACTGACGAAGTGTTTTCCGACAACCTCGACGAAACCGCCGAAGTTTCCGAGACTCCAGAGGCCGCTTTCGAAGCTGACGCCGCTGTTGAGCAGCTGACGGCGGAAGAATCCTCCGAAGTGGTCGCCGACGCTGAGGACGTTGCCGAAGAAACCGTGTCTGCCGAATCCGTGGAGTCCGCTTCCGTGGAATCTGAAGAATCCGAAGAAGAGGAAGAACAGGACGCCGGCGTCAGGGCGGTTCAGGAATTCTCCAAGAGCCTGCGCACCCTTGAAGGCAAGTGGTACGTGCTGCACACCTATTCCGGTTACGAGAAGCGTGTGAAGACCAACGTCGAATCCCGTGTTGCCAGCTTCGGCATGGAAGACAAGATCTTCCAGATCGAAGTGCCGATGGAAGAAGTCGAGAAGCACACCGAAAAGGGCAAGAAGGTAATCTCCCGTGTTCGCGTGCCCGGCTACGTTCTGATTCGTATGATTCCGGACGAGGACGCACGTCGTATCGTCCGTGAGACCGAAGGCGTCACCGGCTTCGTCGGCCCGACCAAGGATCCGGCACCGCTTTCCCGCAAGGAAGTCGTTTCCATGATGGCTCCGATGATCGCGTCAGAAGCCCTCAAGAAGGCCGGAGACAAGCCGGCCGCGGCCAAGAAGCGCACGCTTGAGGTTTCCTACGCCGTTGGCGATCAGGTCACCGTCACCGACGGACCGTTCACCACCATGGCGGCGGTCATCTCCGATGTTGAGCCCACCACCCAGAAGCTCACCGTGCTCGTGTCCATCTTCGGCCGCGATACGCCGGTGGAGCTGGGCTTCAACCAGGTCGAGAAGCTCGCCTGAGCGCAAACGGCGGATTTATTCAAATCTTTCGAAACCCCACTTCGGTGGGGTTTCTTCGTATCCGTGCATAATCCGATGCGCGATTCAATCGCGGACTGACGCGTAGCCCGGCGCGTAGCCCGGCACGTAACCCGGCATAATGTCGTGCTGAACATGCATAATGGGAAAGCTTGTGTCTGGAGGGCTCCACGTCGAATGAACCGTGCGGCCTGCTAGCACAGCACAGCAATATACGTTGCGGAAGGAACCGGACGCGGGAGACCAACTTCGGTGCCGCTACCACCGCTCCACAGAAAGAAGAACCATACAATGGCTCCTAAGAAGAAAGTCTCGGCGCTTCTCAAGCTCCAGATTCAGGCCGGCAAGGCCAACCCGGCTCCGCCGCTGGGCCCGGCTCTGGGTTCCCATGGCGTGAACATCATGGACTTCTGCAAGCAGTACAACGCTGCCACGCAGGACAAGATGGGCCAGGTCATCCCTGTCGAGATCACCGTCTTCGAAGATCGTTCCTTCACCTTCATCCTGAAGACCCCGCCGGCAGCAGATCTGCTGAAGAAGGCCGCGGGCATCCAGAAGGGTACCGAAAACCCGCTGACCCACAAGGTCGGCTCCGTCACCAAGGCTCAGGTCCGTGAGATCGCCGAAATCAAGATGGCCGATCTGTCCGCACGCGACGTCGAAGCCGGCATGAAGATCATCGAGGGCACCGCCCGCTCGATGGGTATCACGGTTACCGACTGAGAGGAGAAGGACAAATGGTAAAGCGTTCCAAGAAGTATCGCGAAGCATCTGAGAAGGTCGATCGCAACAACCTTTACACCGCCACCGAAGCCATCGCTCTCCTCAAGAGCATGCCGGAATACAAGTTCGACCAGACCGTCGAAGCCGTTCTGCGTCTGAACGTGGATCCGCGTAAGGCCGACCAGATGGTCCGTGGCTCCGTGAACCTGCCGAACGGCACCGGTAAGACCGCCAAGGTCCTCGTGTTCGCCCGTGGCCCGAAGGCCACCGAGGCTCTCGAGGCTGGCGCCGACATCGTCGGTGACGACGATCTCGTCGAGAAGGTCGCCGGCGGCTTCCTTGACTTCGACTCCGTCGTGGCTACCCCGGACATGATGGGCAAGGTCGGCCGTCTCGGCCGCGTGCTCGGTCCGCGTGGCCTGATGCCGAACCCGAAGACCGGCACCGTGACCATGGACGTCACCAAGGCCATCAAGGACATCAAGGGCGGCAAGGTCGACTTCCGCGTCGACAAGAACGGCAACCTGAGCTTCCTCATCGGCAAGCTCTCCTTCACCGACCAGGCTCTGGAAGAGAACTTCAAGGCGATTGCCGACGAAGTCAAGCGTCTGAAGCCGTCCACCGTGAAGGGCCGTTACGTCACCAAGGCGACCATCACCTCCACGATGAACCCGGGCGTTCCGGTTGATCCGATGATCGTTGCCTGAGTGAAATCCGCACGGATGATCGCCTGAAGCAATCGTCTGAACGGTGCACTTAGCCAAAACCCCGCATTTGCCAATCGCAGATGCGGGGTTTTGCGTATGCCGGGCCTTTTCCTCCGTAAGTTTGCGATTCTCCGCGCGCGTTTGCGTCGGTACGGGGATAGTCGTATGCGCTGGGTATTCCCAAACCGACGTAAGTAAGTGTGTTTGCGTCGGTTTGGGGATAGTTGGACGTGTTGGGTATTTCCGTACCGACGCAACGGCCGCAGCAACGGCCGCGACGGCGCACGCAGCAGTCGCAAACAGCCGGATCAGAGGTCGCGCATACGGCCAATCGCCAACGCGGTATTGAGCACATAGGCGTCGCGCGGATCGGTGGCGTCCCAACCGGTCGTCTCGGCGGCGCGCTTCAACCGGTACCGCACCGTATTCGGATGCACGTTCAACTCCTTGGCGGTGTTTTCCAAGGAACCGCCGTACCTGAGGAACGTCGAAACCGTCACATACGTGGGATCGTCGGGATTGTCTCCGTGCAACACCTTGTACACGTTCTGGTACAGCTCTTCTCGAGCGTGGTCATCGCCCAGCAGCGCCCTCTCCGGAAGAAGTTCGTCTGCACGCAACGGTCTTGAAGGCGAGGCGAGCGCCGGAGCCGCCTGCAAGGAGAACAACGTCTCGCGCAACGCATGGGAAGCGCCGGAAACGTCGGCCCTTGTCGGACTCAAATACACCGGATCGGTCTCACTGAACGCCGGCATGATCGCAGTGCAGGTAACCTCCGGAGTGGCGGCACCGGTCTGATGCGCCAGAATCAGCAGAAAACGGCCATACGTGCCCACGATCGCATGCTCACCGCCCAAATCGCGTACGGCCTTACGTGCGGCATGGGAAGCGGCGGCCGGATTCGAGCCGGGCACCCCGCCAATCGCAAAACAATCGAATTCCCCACGCCATCCAAGCACGTTCATCAGCGACGCGACGCGCTCGTCGGACAATCCGGTCACCAAGCATTCAAAAGCGAGACGTTCGATGGTCGAATCGTCGGTACGGCCTGCCAGAAGGTCGAGAATATCTGCCTGCTCGGAATTCATAACCATCAAGCTTAGCCGAAGTCGCTGCATACCCTCATTCGGGCAGTGGCGCTATTATGGCCGCTTATGAGCGTAGTGCAAAAGAAATCCGGCAAAGGCGAGCGCGCGATATCCATACTCAGTTGGACGTTGGCCGTGCTGGCATGCCTGTGGATAGCATGGTGTTGCGCCATCGGCCCGTTGTATTGGGATGATACGGGATTGGCCGGTTTCGGTTGGACCAACGCGCTGTATTTGGTGGTCGCCTTTGCGATTTGCCTTGCGATTCTGCTGGCTCTTGTCCGCTACGGCCATGGCAAGAGGGTGCTTCCCAAGTATTTCGGACGCAGGCACGCCACGTTGCGCGAGGAGGTTGCCGGAACGCCCACTACGGTGCTCGGCATCATGTTGCGTCATCTGCGCAACGCGGCCCATAGCCGCCCGGGAAGGGCCATGCACGCCGTCATTGTGTGGACCGGTCGCAAGCTCACGCGTTGCACTGACTGCTGGTGGAAGCTCATGCTGGTGTTTCTGATCGGCTGGCTATGGGTGCCCACGACGCTTCTGGCCGCATTCGGCGCCGACATCCGATCGCAGATCCGCGAATTCAGCTGGGCGTGGAACCAGTGGACCGGACTGAAACAGCCGTACATCGGTTTCTTCTCGTTCGTGCCGATGGACATCTATCCGACGGCCCACTACCTGTGGCCCGACAATCCGACCTATCTGACCGACCAGCATAATGTGGTGCTGACCGTCTTCTATGGGGCGGCCGCGGCGATCTCCAGAGGGCTCACCGGCTCCAACGATGCCGGAATCGTGGTGTTGGCCGCCCTGCAATGGCTGTTCGCCGCGTTCTGCTGCGCTGCGACCGCGAACCGGTTCTTCAATCTTCCCTGGCGCAGGCTTGGCGTGGGAACGTTCGATTTCTCGCATCCGGAACGTCACGACTGCTGGAACATGCGTGACTTCGCCCATCCCGAGGCCGGTGTCGTGGCCCGCCCGTCCCGTCTGCGTGCGGGGGCAAAAACCCGATTCTGCATACTCCTGTTCTTCCTGGCGTGTCCGCTGGCGGTGTTCTCCACGATCTCGCTGACCAAATCGCCGCTGTTCGCGTTCTCCTTCGTATGGTGGTTCGGCGTTTGGTATGAACTGCACATGACCCACATCAGCGCGCTGCCGACCATCAACGGCAAACCCACGAGACTGCGCATGCGCTCCCACATGGCGTTGCTCGGCTCCAGCTGCATGATGCTGATCAGTGCGAAATACGCGTGGTACATCATCGCGTTCGCAGCGATCATCGCCCTGCTGAACGATCGCAAACGTTGGAAAACCTACGTTGTCGCGTTGCTGCTGCCGACGCTGCTCATTCACGGCGGCATCGTGTTCCTCACGAATTCCGGCGCGATCATCAGCGGCGACCCGATCGAAAGCCGAGGCATCCAGCTGCAGCAGATAGCACGAGTCGCCAAATACAATCCGCAAGGCATCTCGCAAAGCGCGGCGGAGAAGCTCGAACCGATCTTCAATCTCGACCAGATGGCCGAAGCGTACTATCGGCAGGATGCCGATCCGGTGAAATCCTCCGGAATCCAAGCCAAGAAGGTGAGCTACAAGTGGCGCACCGTCACGCAGGAAGACATGAAGAACTTCAACGAGGCGTGGCTTGAAATAGTCAAAGACAATCCGGTGATCGCACTGGACGCGTTCTTCGCGGAATGCTTCGGCTACTTCAACGTCACCGATCTGCCGTACGTGTCGATGGACTACTACGTGAACAACGATTACGTGCAGTCCGACAACGAATGGATATGCCAATACAACCACGATTGGCGTGACGCGATCGCCGGATTCGCCAAAGCGTGGGGCAACATTCCGGTGATCGGCTGGGTGGCCCACGGGAACCTGTACGTTACGCTGACGCTGCTGATCGGCGCCGCGGAAGTGGTGCTGCGGCGGTGGCGCTCGCTGTCATGGCATTTGACGCTGCTGCTGCTCATGGGCGTGATGATCACGGCTCCGGCCAACAATTTCGAGCGTCACATGCTGCCGGTCGCGTTCGTGTTCGGTTTCCTGTGTCTGCAGTTCGTACGTGAGTCGCGCGCGCAGAGGCGTCTTGCGGCCGGCGCCGCCACATCGTGACGATATGTGATCGACGACGCGTGGATTGCGCGGATGGAGGATTTGATATGGACGCTGCCGATACGGATCGCACCGATACGAATGTGCCGGATGAGGATTTTCTGAAGGGATTTTCGACGGGATTCTCGGCGGATGAGGGTTCTTTGGATGCCTTTTCGTCGGGGTTTCCGTCGGATTCCTCGGAATGTGCAGGCTTGTTGGACGCGCAACGTACTTTGCCGCTTACTTGCGCGGTTGCGGACACGGTGATCGCTTTGGCATCGGTCGATTCCACGAACACCTTTGCCGCTGATTTGGTGCGTTCGGGCCGGTTTCCCGCAGATGACGACTCCTGGAACGACGCCTTCGCCGTGGTGTGCGCCGATACGCAGACCGCGGGGCGTGGCCGGCTCGACCATACGTGGGCCAGCAGCGCGGGGGAGTCGTTCATCGTCAGTTTCGTCGCATCCGTGCCGGTTGCGATCGTGCGCGATCCGTCCGTGTGCGGATGGTTGCAGATGAGCGCCGGATTGGCGGTGCTGGACGCGATTCGCGGGACCTGTCCGAATCGGAGCGCCGAGCCGCAATTGAAATGGCCGAACGATGTTTTTGCGGCCGGTAGGAAACTCGGCGGCATCCTCGCCGAGATGGTGCCGATTCCCGATTGCGGCGACCGTGTTGCGATTGTGTTCGGAGTCGGCTTGAATCTTGCCGTTCCGGCGGGGCATCTGCCTACGGAACAGGCGATTTCCCTGCACATGTTCGCCGATGGTCTGCCGGATTTCGTCGTGTTGCGGGATATGCTGGCTTCCCGAATCGCACGGGAGCTGCGGCGTCGTCTGCGGTATCTGGAAGAGAATCCGGCGTCGGGCGCGCGGCGCTGCCTGGATGAGATGAATGAGGTCTGCTGGACGATCGGCAAACCATGCGAAGCCCATTTCGCCGACGGCACGACCCTTCGCGGACGGGCCGTACGCATCAATCCCGACGCGTCGCTCACCATCGAAGACCGGCAGGGAGTGGCCCATCAGGTCACCACTGCGGATGTCGGCGTGCTTGCGGACTGATTTTTCCGAATCGAAACCGGCGGATTGCGGGTGCGCGGAGCCCCGATTGCGCGGCTTGAATACGGGCGGACCGCGCTTGCGATCTGGAAGCCGTGTTCGTCGGCCTGAAGATCGTGCGCGGCCCGTCCTATATACGGCCGACGGCGAGGGGCGTGCCGACGGCCGTGGGATGTGTCATTTGCCCAGGCCCGCCACCACTGCGGACGCGACCATCGCCTTGATCATGTCGGCGCCGACGAATCCCATGGACACCACGGCGACCGTGGAAACGGGAACGCCGGTGATCGCGGACTGTACGGCGAAGCCGAGTGCGTAATCGAGTACGATGCAGCCGACGAACGCGGCCGCCAGATAGCGCAATGCCGTCAATGCGCCGCTGGCGATCGAATCGGTGCGCGGCTTGCCCTTGAGCAGCGAGGTGACGATTGCGGCCGGCAGGAATCCGAACAGGAATCCCGCGCTGGGGCCGACCAGCGAAAGCATGGACCCGCCGCCCGCGAACACGGGAAGTCCGGACGCCCCGGCGCTCAGATAGATGATGATGGCCGCGCCGGCCTGCTGCCAGGGGAGCGTCAGCGCGGCGAGCATGACCACGAAGGTCTGCAGGGTGATGGGAACGGGGGTGCCGGGAATCGGCACCGCTCCGGCCGCGGCTGCGGCCCACAGCAGTACGGCGAACAGCACGGGCTTGGCGATGTTGCCGATGGAGCGCTTCGGGAGTCGGTTCAGCGCGTTCTTCAAGGAAATTGTGGCTTGACGCATGGGAATGCTCCTTGCGGATGTTGGACTTCGGAAATATTGGACTGTCGAGATGTGAAATACCGGGGTTGACGGCGAACAGAGGAGGTCAGGCCGGTATGCGCATGTTCGGTCATATCGTAGGACTCCGCCGTTGCCGTGGTGTTTGTGGGGCTTTACAAAAAGATTGCGTCACTTTTGTGGAAAACGAGTGTCCAATGTTGCGTGAAAAGCGGCAAAGTTGACGGTATGGCTAAAAATGTCAACAAACTTCTGGTGGCGAATCGCGGTGAGATCGCACTTCGTGTGGTGCGCACCGCCCGCGAAATGGGAATTCCCACGGTCGCGGTGTATTCGGAACAGGACCGTCACGCGCAATACGTGCATATGGCCGACGAAGCGTACCTGCTTTCCGGAGATACCTACAAAGACACCTACCTGAACGAGGAGCTGCTGCTCGGCATATTGAAACGAAGCGGCGCCGACGCGGTGCACCCCGGCTACGGTTTCCTCTCGGAAGTGGTGTCCTTCGCGCAAGGCGTGCTCGACGCCGGTGCCGTATGGGTGGGGCCAAGTCCGAAGGCCCTTATGGATCTGGGAGACAAGATCACGGCCCGACGCGTGGCGACCTTCGCCAAAGTGCCGCCGGTGCCGGGAATCTCGCAGTCGATCTCCGACATGCGTCTGCTGCTTGATTTCGCGCATACGCACGGTTATCCGCTGATGCTCAAGCGCACCGACGGCGGTGGCGGCCGAGGCATTACGTTGGTGCGCAACGATGACGAACTGCGCGGATTCCATATGAGCCACGATGCGCTGCAGGGCGGGGATCTCGACGAATATTTCGTGGAACGATTCATCGACAAGGGCCGTCACGTCGAAACGCAGTGCGGACGCGATTCGCACGGCAACTTCACCGTGTACTCCACGCGCGACTGCTCCATCCAGCGCCGCAATCAGAAACTGGTCGAGGAGGCTCCCGCGCCTTTCCTTTCGGACGATACGCGCGGCATGCTGGAACGCTATTCGCGCAGCCTGTTCGAAGCGGTCGATTACGTGGGATTGGGCACTTGCGAATTCATGGTGACCGAACAGGGCAGGGTGTACTTTCTGGAAGTCAATCCGCGACTGCAGGTGGAGCACACCGTCAGCGAGGAAGTATGCGGCGTCGATCTGGTTCGCGAACAGCTGCGGATAGCCGACGGCGGCGAATTGACGGTCGATCACCCGTTGCGCGGACACAGTTTCGAACTGCGATTGACCTGCGAGGATCCGTCGAAGAACCTGACGCCGAGCTCCGGCACGCTTACGGCGCTCGAATGGCCGTCCGGACCGGGAATCCGCGTGGATTCCGGCGTGGTCGAAGGAGACACCATCTCGCCGAAATTCGATTCCATGATGGGCAAACTCATCATCACCGCATCGAACCGTGCCAATGCGGTCGCCCGCGTACGCCGCGCCCTTGGAGAACTCAAAGTCGAGGGCGTGCCGACTCCCGCGGAACTGTTCGCCAGCATCTTCGCCGACGACGAGTTCACCGCGGAACACGGCGTGGAATACAACGTGAGCACGAAATGGCTGGAACGCAAGTATCTGAACAAGGAGGCGGATTCCGCCAAGGGCGGGCAGCCGGCCTCCGCCGACATCGCCGGAACCGCCGGAACTTCAGGCTCCGCGGGAACCGATGAAGCCAGCGAGACTTTCGTGATCGAAGTCGACAATCGCAGGGTCACGCTCACCGTGCCGGCCGACATCGTGGCCAATCTGACGGGCGGAGCTAGGTCGCGCACCGCGAAACGCGCCGTGCAGCCGCTGCGGGGCCAGGGCCTGCACCATGTGGAGAGGAAAAAGGACGAGGACGGACATTCCGGTGTTATCGCCAGCCCGATGCAGGCCGTGGTGACCCGCGTCAACGTCGCCGAAGGCCAGGAAGTGGCCAAGGGGGACCTGTTGGTCGTGCTCGAATCCATGAAGATGGAGAACTACGTGTATGCGCCGGTCGACGGCAAGGTCTCGAAGATCTTCGTCGGCCCGGTCAGCGGCGTGGAAGCCGGGGAAACCTTGATGAACATCGATGTACATGGCGAACACGATTCGAAAGGCGGTGCGCGATGACCGCCACGAACGTGATGCCAGCGGTGGAACGGAACGCGGCGCAAACCGCGGCCCACACCCGTAATGCGGCATCTAATGCAGCATCCAAAGCAGCGTCCAATACGGATCGGACCATGGCCCAGCACGCAAGCCGGCACGCCGATCCGATTCAGGATCCGCAACCTTCCGCCGCTCCGGCGGTGAAGAAGGCCGCGCGACTCGCGCACGAAGCCGAAGAGAAGGCGCGCGACCGCCAGCATGTGAAAGGCAAACTGACGGCACGCGAGCGCCTCGACCTGCTGCTCGATACCGGTTCCTTCGAGGAAATCGGACGATTCTGCGGCGGCGATATCAACGCCGGCAATGCCGGAGCCGCCGTGATCACCGGCTTCGGCGAGGTGTTCGGCCGCAAGGTGGCCGTCTACGCGCAGGACTTCTCCGTGCGTGGAGGCACGCTGGGCGTTGCCGAAGGCCGCAAGATATGCCGTCTGATGGACAAGGCGCTCGATCTGAAAGTGCCGATCGTGGCGCTGATCGATTCGGGTGGCGCGCGCATTCAGGAAGGCGTGGCCGCATTGACGCAGTACGGCCACCTGTTCCGCAAAACCTGCGATGCGAGCGGATTCGTGCCGCAGCTTTCGTTGATTCTCGGCCCTTGCGCGGGCGGCGCCGTCTACTGCCCGGCACTGACCGACCTGATCATCATGACCCGCGAGAACTCCAACATGTTCGTCACCGGTCCGGACGTGGTCAAAGCGGCCACCGGCGAGGTGATCAGCATGGACGATCTGGGCGGCGGCTACGTGCACAACGCCACCTCCGGCGTGGCCCACTATCTGGGCGAGGACGAGGCGGACGCGATCGATTACGCGCGTACCGTGCTCTCGTACCTGCCGTCCAACAGCGGCGAAATGCCGCCGACCTACGCGTATGCCGCCACCCGTGCGGAACGTGAGGTGGCCAAGCGCCTCGCCACTGTCGTTCCGGACAACGACCGCCAGCCCTACGATGTGCTCGACGTGATCCGCTGCATCGCCGACTACGGCGAATTCGTACAGGTGCACGAACTGTTCGCCTGCTCCGCGGTGGTCGGATTCGCCTGCATGGACGGGCATCCCGTGGGAATCGTCGCGAACCAGCCGAACGTCAACGCGGGCATCCTGGACGTGGACTCCTCCGAGAAAGTGGCCCGCTTCGTGCGACTATGCGACGCGTTCAACCTGCCCGTCGTCACCTTGGTGGACACCCCCGGATACAAGCCCGGCGCGCAACAGGAGCATGCGGGAATCATCCGCCGCGGCGCAAAGGTGATCTACGCCTACGCCAACGCGCAGGTGCCGCTGGTGACCGTGGTGCTGCGCAAGGCGTTCGGCGGCGCCTACATAGTCATGGGATCGAAATCCATAGGAGCCGACCTCAACTACGCATGGCCGTCCAGCCAGATAGCGGTGCTGGGCGCGGCCGGCGCGGTGAACATCATCCACCGCAAGGACCTGCGCAAAGCCAAGGATTCCGGCAAAGACGTGGAAGCGCTCAGAGCCAAGTACGTGGCCGACTACGAACGCACCACCGTCAACGCGAACCTTTCGCTGGAAATGGGCGAGATCGACGCCATGATCGACCCCGAACAGACACGCGAAACCATCGTAGGCGCGTTGAAACTGCTATCCGGCAAAAAACGCAATCGCCGATCCTCCCGCCACCACGGGAACCAGCCGCTGTAATCGTTGCAAATCCACACTTCCAGATTTTTCAGACAAGTAAAGGAACATCATGAACACCTTCTTTCTCGACCGACTGAACAAGGAGCCGCACGCGCTCGCCTTCGCCGGACAATCCACGCCTTGGCCTGTGGCGCTCGCCGACCAGATCGCCGATCCGGTGCTCGACGGCGAGTTGCACGCCCACGCTCATGCGGCGAAATCGCTGCTGTACCCGGTCGCCGACGAGATGCTGGCCACCACAGGCCGCCCGGTCGACCTGTTCGGTTTCGAAGCGAATCCGGCCCGTCTCGGTACGGCTGCCGAGGCTGCGGCCAGCGTTCCGGGAATCGCGCTCACGCAGTTGGGCGCGCTGATCGACGCGGCGGAACTTGGATACAATCCCGCTGAAGCCAAGCCGGTCGCGGTGCTCGGCCATTCCCAAGGCGTGCTTGCCGTGCACATGGTCGATGCGATCCGCCGGGCCGGTTCCGTTGACGCCGCACGCGCTTGCATCGACGAGATTCTTGCGATCGCCATGCTGATCGGCGTCGCCGGCACCCGTCAGGCCCGTGCGCTGTCGATTGCCGCCCGTCGGGGGAGCGCGACTCCGATGCTGTCCGTCAAGGACATCACGCGCGCCCAGGTGGATGCGCTCGTGGAACGCGTCGCCGGTTCCCGTGGCCCGATCGCGGTTGCCGTCACGAATTCCGCCACGCATTACGTATTATCCGGATATCCGGAGGATCTTGCCGCGTTCGAGGTGGAAGTCGACAAGGAGCACAAGCGTCAGGCCAAGCTGCGTGAGGAGAAGGTGCGCGGCGGCCGCGTGTTCGACCCGGTGCTCGAATATCTTGACGTGACATTGCCGTTCCACAGCCCGCTGATGGCCGACGCTGTTTCACAGGTTGTTTCATGGGCTTCGCGTTGCGACATCGACGCCGACCATGCACGAGAGCTCGCCGACGAAGTGCTGCTGAACCATGTGGATTGGAACGCCCGTGTGCGCGCATTGATGGAATCCACCGATCCGAGTGCCCTGTGGGTGTTGGATTTCGGTCCGGGAACCACCGTCGGCAAACTGTTCTCCACCGTGGCCCAAGGCACCGGTGTGGGGGTGGTGGAAGCCTCCACCGTGGCCGACCGCAGCGCTCTTTCAACGTTGGAGACCCTGCCGGAGCGTACCCAGAATTGGAAGCGCTTCGCTCCGAAGGTCATCAGCACCCCGGCCGGAAACAAGGTGCGTACCGCGTTCACCGAACTCACGGGAAAGGCCCCGGTGCTGCTGGCGGGCATGACCCCCACCACCGTCGACCCGCAGATCGTGGCGGCCGCGGCCAACGCCGGATATTGGGCGGAACTCGCGGGCGGCGGCCAGGTTACGGCCAGTGTGTTCGACCGCCATGTGTCCGAACTCGAAGCGCAGCTTGAAGAAGGCCGGACCGTTGAATTCAACGCCATGTTCATGGACCGATACCTGTGGAACCTGCAGTTCGGCTCGCAGCGCATCGTGCCGAAAAAGCGTGCCAGCGGCGCCCCGATCGACGGTGTGGTCGTTTCCGCGGGCATTCCGGAATTCGACGAGGCGGTGGAGCTTGTCCGCTCTCTCAACGCAGAAGGATTCCCCTATGTGGCATTCAAGCCCGGAACCGTCGAACAGATCCGTCAGGTGGTCCGCATCTCCCGCGAGGTGGCCCCTGTAAAGGTGATCATCGAAGTGGAAGGCGGCTCCGCCGGAGGCCATCACTCATGGGAATCGCTCGATGACCTGCTGCTGAGCACGTATGCCGAAGTGCGCGAACAGACGAACCTCGTGCTGGTGGCCGGCGGCGGCATCGGCACGCCGGAACGCGGCGCCGACTACATCACCGGCGAATGGTCCGTCACCTACGGCCGTCCGCACATGCCGGTGGACGGCGTGCTCGTCGGCACCGCGGCCATGACCGCGAAGGAAGCGCATACCAGCGCCGAAGTCAAGCGCATGCTCGTCAATACCCCGGGAATCGAAGCGAAATCCCCGGAAGACGACCCGTTCGCGCCGTTGGGCGAACAGTGGGTGCCAAGCGGCAAGGCCAGGGGAGGCGTGACATCCGGCCTGAGCCACCTGCATGCCGACATTTACGAGCTGGAGAACTCCTCCGCGAGATGTGGCCGTCTGCTGGTGCGCGTGATGAAGCATCCGGAGGAACTGGAAAGCCGCCGAGAAGAAATCATCGAAGCGCTCAACGCCACGGCCAAGCCGTACTTCGGCGACCTGAAGACCATGAGCTATCTGCAGTGGGCGCAACGATTCGCCGACCTCGCGTTCCCATGGGCGGACGAAACCTACGCCGACCGTTTCCTGCACCTGCTGCAGCGCATCGAAGCGCGAGTCAGGGAACAGGAGAGCGGCGAATTCGCATCATTGTTCAGCTCCAGAGCCAGCGTCGAATCCGATCCGAACGCGGCGATCGAAAAACTGGCCGAAACCTATCCGCAGGCCGGTGAACTGACCGTCACCCCGATGGACGAAGCCTGGTTCCCGACGCTTGTGCGCGAATATCCCAAGCCGATGCCGTTCGTGCCGGTGATCGACAACGACCTGCTGCGCTGGTGGGGTCAGGACCAGCTGTGGCAGTCCGAGGATCCCCGATATTCCGCGGATTCCGTGCGCATCATTCCGGGACCGATCTCCGTTGCCGGCATTACCACCGTGGACGAGCCGATCGCCGACATCCTCGGACGATTCGAACGTGCGATGGTCGACCGCATCGCGGACGGTGATACGGACGACGGTGATACGAACGACGGTGCCGACGACGGTGTGAAGGAAACCGCATTCGCGCAACTCGGTTCCGCTGCCAGCGCCGAGGAGTTCATCCGCAAGTCCCCGAACATCTCGTGGGTTGGCCATCTCATGGCCAACCCCGCATACGGCACCGACCTGTCGGACGAGCATTACGAAATCCGCAAGGTATCGGCCGAAGGGACCGTCGAACGCTTCGATCTCGACATCCATCTCGACACCTTCTGGGACGACGACCCCGACGGCGGCGCATCAAAGCACGCCGTGCGCAACATCGTCATCCCGCTGAACGTGGACGCAGGCAAGGCCGGACTGTTCCCGGTGGTGGACCGCGACCGACTGCCGGAACACGTGTATCGCATGCTGGCCGCCACCGCGGGAATCGGCAACACCGCGATCACGGGAGACAAGCTCACCGAAATGCCGGCCATCGAACCGGCACGTAATCCGACCAGCGCCGACGAACGTCCGTTCGGCGAGGCGCACGCAAGCTACACACTGTCGGCCAACCTTGGATTCGATCATGAAGCCGCCACCGGAGGTGCGTTGCCGAGCGAACTCGTACCATCGCATATCGCGCCGGATGCGCTCGTAGGACCGGCATGGCCGGCGATCTACGCAGCCCTCGGATCCGTGTACGTGAACGGTTTCCCGGTGATCGAAGGCCTGCTCAACGCGGTGCACCTCGACCATCTCGTACGTCTCGAAACAAGCGAAAGCGAACTGCTCGAGCACACCGGCGAGAAGATCAACCTCACCAGCTGGGCGGAAGACTACTTCGAATCCGCATCCGGCCGCGTCGTGACCATCCACGTGGAACATCGCACGCAGGACGGCACGCTGCTGGCCGTCGAAACGGAACGATTCGCGATCCGAGGCCGCGCCTACTCCGACGCGCTGCCGCCGCAAGCACCGGACTACGGCGGCGTCGAAGATAAGATCGAAGGCACGCCGCGTCGTCTGCTGCGCCGAGTCAAGGTGACGGCCCCGAACGAGATGACCGCGTTCGCACGCACCTCCGGCGACTTCAACCCCATCCACACCTCGCGCAGGGGAGCGGCCGTCTCGGGCCTCGAAGCCCCGCTGGTGCACGGCATGTGGCTGTCCGCGACGGCGCAGCACGCGGTGCAGGCACTCGACGCCAAGGGCGCGCACTACGAGATAGCCGGATGGACCTACAACATGTACGGCATGGTGCAGCTCGGCGACCAAGTGGAGATCTCAGTCGAACGAGTCGGTCGCGTGGCGCACGCCGGCATGGTTCTGGAAGTGACCAGCCGCATCGACGGGCAGATCGTATCGCGCGCAACTGCGATCGTCCGCGCGCCGAAAACCGCGTTCGTCTACCCGGGCCAAGGCATTCAGCAGCAGGGCATGGTGCTCGACGAACGCGCGAAATCCGCGGCCGCGCGAGACGTGTGGGAACGCGCCGACCGCCTTACCCGCGGCAAACTCGGATTCTCGATCCTCGCCGTCGTGCGGGACAACCCCAAGGAACTGACCGCCAACGGCGTGACCTACCGCCATCCGGAAGGCCTGCTCAACCTCACCCAGTTCACGCAGGTGGCGCTCGCCACCGTGGCCTTCGCCCAGACCGCGCGGCTGCGTGAAGCCGGAGCGGACATCTGGCCCGCCTACTTCGCCGGCCACTCGCTGGGCGAGTACAACGCGCTCAGCTCCTTCGCCGACGTGATTCCGCTGGAAACCGTGCTTGAACTCGTGTTCCACCGCGGCTCCACCATGCATCACCTCATCGAACGAGACGAGCGCGGACGTTCGAACTACCGTATGGGCGCGCTGCGCCCGAACCAGTTCGGCGTGGGCGACGACGGCGTACGCGAATACGTGGAATCCGTGGCCAAGGAATCCGGTGAATTCCTGCAGATCGTGAACTACAACCTGGCGGGCCAGCAGTACGCGGTGGCCGGAACCATCGCGGGATTGAAGGCGTTGCAGGCCGATTCCGCACGTCGTGCGGCCCAGTATGGAGGCAAGCCGGCGTTCATGCTCGTGCCGGGCATCGACGTGCCGTTCCATTCCACGCTGCTACGCAAGGGAGTGCCGGAATTCCGCGACAAGCTCGACGCGCTGCTTCCCGAATACATCGATTACCGTGGTCGTTTGGAAGGACGTTATATTCCGAACCTTGTGGCGGCTCCGTTCGAGATGACGAAGGAATTCGCCGCGAAGATCCTCGAGGTCGTGCCGTCCGAACGCATCGAACAGGCGCTGAACGATCCGAAGGTGTGGGATTCGTATGCCGAAGACGACCAGAAGCTCGGCAGGCTGCTGCTTACCGAACTGTTGTCCTGGCAGTTCGCGTCTCCGGTGCGCTGGATCGAGACCCAGGCCTTGCTGTTCTCCTCCGTGGAGCAGGGTGGATGCGGCATAGAGGAGTATGTCGAGGTCGGTCTTGGCAATGCTCCGACGCTCGCCAATCTTGGTACCAAGACCTTGCGATTGCCGCAGTTCTCGGGTTGCGACGTGACGGTTTACAACGTTGGCCGTGATGAAGGCCGCGTATACATGACCGATACCGATTCGCTCGTTCCCGATGACGATGCCGACGATTCCGCCGTGGCTTCGACGGTTGCCGCGACTTCGGCTGCCGCTTCCGCCGCTTCCGTTGCGCCTGTTGCCACCGCTGCGCCCGCCACGGAACCGGCGCCTGCCGCTCAGCCGGCTTCAGCAGGCGCTCCGTCCGGCGCGTCCGTCGACGACATCGCATTCAGGGCATCCGACGCGATCGCCATGCTGCTGGCCTATTGCGCCAAGGTGAGGCCGGAGCAGATCGGCGCGTCCGACACCACCGACACTCTGACCAACGGCGTTTCGTCCCGCCGCAACCAGCTGCTCATGGACATCAGCTCCGAACTGGGCGTGGCATCCGTGGACGGAGCCGCCGAAGCCACGGTAAGCGCATTGAGCTCACTGGTGAACAAGGTCGCGCCGAACTACAAGGCCTTCGGACCGGTGCTCGCCGACATCGTGCGCGACCGTATCCGGGGCATGTTCGGCGCGGCCGGCGTAAAACCCGCGCAGATCAACAAGCACGTCACCGATGTCTGGCAGTTGGGCGAAGGGTGGGCCGCGCACGTGGTGGCCGCCCTGGTACTCGAAACCCGCGAAGGCGCCAGCTCCCGCGGTGGAGACCTTGCCTCGCTGCAATCCAACGCGGTTTCCAACGTTGCACAGGCCAACGCGCTGATCGACGCCGCCGTGCAAAAGGTCGCCTCCGCAAAGGGCGTCGCCGTCTCCATGCCGAATGCGGGCGGCTCCGCAGGTGGAGCGGTCGTCGACTCCGCCGCGCTGAACGAATTCGCGGCGAAGGTGACCGGCACGGACGGCGTGCTCGCATCGACAGCGCGTTTCGTGCTGAACCAGCTGGGCGTGACCGCTCCCGCACAGGCATCCGACTCCGACGCGGGCAGCGCGGCCGTGGTGGCTGCCGTCGAAGCCGAACTCGGCTCCGACTGGCCCAAGCAGGTGGAACCCCGTTTCGACGAGCGCAAGGCCATCCTGTTCGACGACCGTTGGGCGTCCGCAAGAGAGGATCTCGCCCGCGCCTACTATGGCGAGGCGGAGCTGAACGGCAGCTTCGTCGACTTGGGCAAGGCCGTTTCGGACGAAGCGGCCTGGTATGCCGGCAAAGTCGAAGGTGATAACACCGATCTCGCCGCCGCATTCCGCAAGATCGCGGCCGAAGCGCTGGAACATGCGGATGAATCGTCCGCATCCACCCGATTCGCGGGAGACGTGGCCGTGGTGACGGGCGTCGCGCCGAACTCCATCGCCGCACAGGTGGTCAACGGCCTGCTGGCCGGCGGCGCCACCGTGATCGCCACGTCGCACAGCTTCAAGCCGAGCGTGAAGGCATGGGCCAAGCAAAGCTATCGCGAACATGCTTCGGCGAATGCGAAACTGTGGCTTGTTCCGGCGAACCTTTCCAGCTATCGCGATGTGGACGCGCTCGTACAGTGGGTGGGCAACGAGCAGAGGAAGACCTCCGGCGCCACCACCACCGTTCTCAAGCCCGCATATGAGCCGACCTTGTTCTTCCCGTTCGCGGCGCCTCCGGTGCGCGGCACGCTTGCCGATTCCGGCGAACTGTTCGAATCGCAGGCGCGACTCATGCTGTGGGGCGTGGAACGCGCGATCGCGGGCCTTGCCAATATCGGCGCCGACACCGATGTGCAGCACAGGCTGCATGTGATTCTGCCGGGCTCGCCGAACCGTGGCATCTTCGGCGGCGACGGCGCGTACGGCGAGGTGAAGAGCGCGTTCGACGCGATCGTGAACCGCGCCCGTGCCGAAAAGACGTGGTCCTCCCGCGTGACCTTCGCGCATCCGAAGATCGGCTGGGTGCGCGGCACCGGTCTGATGGGCGGCAACGATCCGCTGGTCTCGGTGGTGGAGCGTCACGGTCTGAAGACCTATTCGACCACCGAAATCGCGGTGAGACTGCTCGACCTGGCCACCCGCGAATCCCGTAAGGAAGCCGCCGTGGCTCCGCTCGACGTGGACCTGACGGGCGGCTTGGGAGCCGAGCCGATCGACATCAAGGCGCTTCGCGCCGAAGCCATGGCTGACGCCAAGGCGGCGGAGCGGAACGAATCGCCGGAAACGGAAGATCGCGCGTCGAACGAAACCGCGCTGATCAAGGCGTTGCCATCCCCGCGCGCACCGCGTCAGGCAAGCGTCGACCTGAACGATTGGCGCAACGTGACGGCACGTCCGGAAGACGAGGTCGTGATCGTCTCCATCGGCGAACTCGGACCATGGGGCTCCGGCCGAACCCGTTTCGAAGCGGAACTCGGCATCCATTCCGACGGCCAGGTGGACCTTTCCGCGGGTGCGGTGCTCGAACTGGCCTGGAACATGGGACTGCTCACATGGAACGACAGTCCGAAGCCGGGCTGGTACGACGTCGACGGCAATCTGGTGCCCGAGGAGGACATCGCGGAACGCTACCACGATGAGGTCGTGGCGCGTTCCGGCGTCCGCCCGTTCGAAGAGGGCATGGGCAACGACTACAGAGGCGGCACCGACGAAGAGGAGGCCGAAGTCTTCCTCGACCACGATGTGACCTTCTGCGTTCCGACCCGTGACATCGCCGAAGAGTACGTCAAGCTCGACGAAGCGCACACCACCATCGAAGCCGACCCGGAATCCGGCGAATGGAACGTGACCCGCCACGCCGGATCCATGATCCGCGTACCGCGCCGCGCCGCCATGACCCGTACGGTGGGCGGCCAGTTCCCGAAGGGCTTCGATCCGGTCAAGTGGGGCATCCCGGCATCCATGGTCTCCGACGTTGACAAGATCGCCCTGTGGAACATCGTCACCACGGTGGACGCCTATCTTTCCGCGGGATTCACGCCTTCGGAAATCCTCGAGGCGGTGCACCCCTCCATGGTGGCGTCCACGCAGGGCACGGGCTTCGGCGGCATGGCCTCCATGCGCAAGCTCTACCTCGACCGCTTCCTCAACCACGAAATCCCGACCGACATCCTGCAGGAGGCGCTGCCGAACGTCGTCGCGGCACATGTGATGCAGTCCTACATCGGCGGCTACGGCAACATGGTCCAGCCGGTCTCCGCCTGCGCCACGGCGGCGGTCTCGCTCGAAGAGGGCGTAGACAAGATCACCCTCGGCAAAGCCGACTTCGTGGTGACTGGCGCGATCGACGACATCGGCGTGGAATCCGTGATCGGATTCGGCAACATGAACGCCACCGCCAACTCGGAGGAGATGTACGCCAAGGGAATCGACGCACGGTTCTTCTCGCGTGCGAACGACCGTCGTCGTGGTGGATTCGTGGAATCGCAGGGCGGCGGAACCATCCTGCTGACGCGCGGCGACATCGCGCTGAAGCTGGGTCTGCCGGTGGCCGGCGTGGTCGGATTCGCGCATTCCTACGCGGATGGCGCGCACACGTCCATTCCGGCCCCGGGCCTGGGCGCGCTTGCCGCGGGCATGGGCGGCAAAAGCTCCAAACTGGTGCGCGATCTTGCCAAGCTCGGCGTGGACGCGGACGACATCGCCGTGGTCTCCAAACACGATACGTCCACCAACGCCAACGATCCGAACGAATCCGAGCTGCACAACACGCTGGCCCACGCCATCGGACGTACGGAAGGCAACCCGCTGTTCGTGATCTCGCAGAAGACGCTCACAGGCCACGCCAAGGGCGGTGCCTGCATCTTCCAGGTCAACGGATTGACCCAGCTGTTCAAGTCCGGTGTGATCCCCGCGAACGCGGCGCTCGACTGCGTTGATCTGAAGCTCATGCGCGACGACCACATGGTCTGGCTGCGCAAGCCCTTGAAAGTGGGATCGGTGAAGGCGGGTCTCGTGACATCGCTCGGCTTCGGCCACGTTTCCGGATTCGCCGCGATCGTGAACCCGGGCGCCTTCGAGGCGGCCGTGGCCAATACGGCCGGCTCCGACGTGCTGCGCCAATGGCGTGAACGTGCCGATGCCCGACTGGCGGCCGGCCAGCGCCGACTTGAGGAAGGCATGATGGGCCGCGCGGCGCTCTACGAGCCGATCGACAACCGCAGGTTCCGCGAAGACGGACACGGCTATGACGCCCACGAAGTAGAGAAGGCCATGCTGCTCGACCCGAACGCGCGTCTGGGCGCGGACGGCTACTTCGAAGCGTGACGAACCGGCCCGATCCGCGTAGTCGGGCCGGCTGATCCATCAGAATAATGGGAGCCTTCCGTCGCTTCGGCGGCAGGGAGGCTCCCATCGTTTTCCTTATGATTTTGGTTTTCCTGCGATCGGTTTTCCTGCGATTGATTTTCTTACGATTGACACGCGTGGACGATGGTCGGAATACCGCTGCCGAGACATGAAAGGAATCGTTCGATGCTGGGCTTGGGACATGACGTGGTCGACGTGGAATCGTTCGGCGAGCAGTTGAGACAGCCCGGCTCACGTATGCGCGAACTGTTTTCCGTCCGTGAGCTCCGTCAGGCGGCGCAACGCGCAAAATCGAAGAACGACGGTGATGCGGTGCATCTCGCCGCACGTTGGGCCGGCAAGGAGGCATTCCTCAAGGCGTGGTGCGAGGCATTGTCTTTCGGAACGGAACGTGACGCCGCCGATCCCGTCCGTCCCTACACGGTCGACGATTTTCCATGGTCGAACGTCGAAATACTCGACGACTCGCACGGCGTTCCGCATGTCTGCCTGTCTTCGCAAGTGCGGAACAAACTACGGGAATCATTGGGCTTGCGGCCTTATGAGATACACATCTCCCTAAGCCATGACGGGGCCGTCGCATCGGCCGTGGCATACATAGATATCGGCAGGGATGACGAAAATCCGTCAAACGTTTGAGCATAGGCGAGAGTACACGTCGAACCGGTTTGATAAACGCAACGTGCCGCGCTACACTGAATGACAGCGCAGCAACGGAAGCTGCGTAAAGACTCACAACAATGAAGTTTCCAAAGGAGTCCGCCCATGGCAGCAGCACGTTCCAAATCCGACGAAGCGTTCGCAAATCGTCTCGCGCAGCACAGTGAGGAGTTGGAGGAACTGTTCACAAGCCTGTATGGCGATGACGAGGCGTTGGAAAGCCTGAAGGAACTCATGAACGAGGCCCATGCCGCCCGCCCGGCCGATCTGAAGCGCCTCGACACCAAGCGCGTGGCCGATCCGGAATGGTACAAGCGCGGCAACATGTTCGGCATGACCATGTACACCGACCTGTTCGCCGGCGACCTGAAGAACCTCGCCGAAAAGGTGCCGTATCTCAAGGAACAGAAGCTCACCTACCTGCATCTGATGCCGCTGCTGAAAATGCCGCATCCGCAGAACGACGGCGGCTACGCGGTGGAGGATTTCGATTCGGTCGACCCGAGCCTGGGCACCAATGAAGACCTGGCGGCGCTCACCAAGAAACTGCGCCGCGCCGGCATCAGCCTGTGCCTCGACTTCGTGATGAACCATACCGCATCCAGCCATCGCTGGGCCAAGGCGGCGCAGGCGGGCGACCCGGAATATCAGGGCTACTACTACTGTTACGACGACCGCACCATCCCCGACCAGTACGACGCCGTCGTGCCGGAAGTCTTCCCGGCCACCGCGCCCGGCAACTTCACATGGAACGAAGACATGAACAAGTGGGTCCTCACCTCGTTCTACCCGTTCCAGTGGGACCTGAACTACCGCAATCCGAAGGTCTTCGTCGCCGTGATGAAAAGCGTGCTCGGCCTTGCGAACCTCGGCGTCGAAGTGTTCCGCATCGACGCCGTGCCGTACATCTGGAAGGAACTCGGCACCAACTGCCGCAACCTGCCGCAGGTGCACACCATCGTACGCATGCTGCGCATCGTGCTCGAATGCGTATGCCCGGCCGTGGTGCTCAAGGGCGAGGTGGTGATGGCACCCAAGGAACTCGCCGCCTACTTCGGCACCCCGGAACGCCCCGAATGCCACATGCTGTACAACGTGTCCATCATGGTGAACCTGTGGAGCGCGCTCGCCAGCGGCGACGTGCGTCTGCTGAAGGACCAGCTCGACAAGCTCGACGCGTTGCCGGAGAACTGCTGGTTCGTGAACTATCTGCGCTGCCATGACGATGTGGGCTGGGGCCTTGACGAACCGGAGGAGATTCGCCTCGGCATCGATCCGCTGAAGCACAAGGAATTCCTGTACCACTTCTACGAAGGTTCAGTGCCCGGCAGCTGGGCCATGGGTGAGCTGTACAACTACGACGAGGCGTCGAAGGACGCGCGCAGCTGCGGCACCACGGCCAGCATGTGCGGTGTGGAACGCGCGCTGATCACGCACGACAAGCCGCTGCTGGAAATCTCGATGAAACGCGATCTGATGATGCATTCGGCCATGGCGTTCCTGCGTGGCTTCCCGATGCTGAGCTGCGGCGACGAGATTGTACAGCTCAACGGCTGGGAATACAAGGAAGATCCGGACCGTGTCGAAGACTCCCGCAATCTGCACCGCAGCCCGTTCAATTGGGAAAACGCCGAGAAACGCAAGAAGGCCGGCACCCTGCAGAAGCAGATGTGGGACGGACTGAAGGGCGTTCGCGAAATGCGCGACGATCCGTGCTTTGGTCCGGACGCATGGGTCACCACGTGGGATGCGCACAACGACGCCGTATTGGCGATGGTGCGCCATGTGGAAGGCCGCACGGTGCTGGGACTGTTCAACTTCTCATCCGCACGGCAGACCGTCCGACTCGACTCCGACGGCAGCATCGTCCTGCCCGCCGAAGTCACCCTCGAACCCTACCAGGTCTGCGTGGCCGAGGCATAGAGAGGCATAGAGACAGACGGCGATTTGCAAATGTTCGGAGAGTGTGTATAATAACTCGAGTCGCTTTACGTCGGCACATGTCGACGCGAACGATGCGCGGATGTAGCTCAATGGTAGAGCCTCAGTCTTCCAAACTGATTACGCGGGTTCGATTCCCGTCATCCGCTCCGGACAATCCTTAGAGAAGAAGAAGGCGTGCTTAACGGCACGCCTTTTGTATAGCTGAATGCGCGATACACACGGAGCTGAACATGGCACTCTCGGAGAACGGCAAAGACGCGAAACTCGCGAACGGCAACACTGAGAGAACCGACGTCTCCAAACATCCCACCGCATCGATCGAACCCTCCGATCTGTCCCTGGCGGACATCGAACGCAAACACTCGCGTCCCGCGCACTGGGTGCTGTTCATCGTGCTCGTGCTCGCCGCGCTCATCGCGCCATACTGGTGGGGGCGCGCCGTCGCGGTCAACGACTCCGCCTGGCTGGTGGCGAACCTCAGCTTCCTCAACCCCAAGGGCGTGGCCCTGATTTCATGGACCGTCACGATCATGGCGCTCGCCGGACTCGGCCTGATGGTGGCCGATGTGAAGAAATGGCTGTGGGGGACCGTGTTCGTGGTGGGGTTGGCCTTCGAACAGTTTGTGGCCGGCGTGTGCCTGCTGAGCTTCAACTTCTGGAACGCCACCTACGTGATGTACGGTTCGGCCGCGGACCTTGCCAACGCGGCGAATCTGGGTATCATCGCGGCCGGTTTCGGCGTTGCCGTCTACGCGGTGTTGTGGGTCGGCCTGCTGGTGTGCGTCAAAAAAGAGTCGAAACTCAACGTGCTTACGCGCAGTTGGGCGTCGTTCCTGCTGTTCTTCGCGATTGAGCTGGTCGCGTTGGGCGTGGTGATGCTCGGCGGCCTGCTTACCGCGGTGTGACGGAACGCGATTTAGTCATCCCCTCGTGTAATATTTCCCCTTGGCGTGTTTCGCCCGCGGATGGAGAGCGCGTCGGCATAAGGCCGGCAGCACCGCGCAGCAACATAAGGAGGATGCCGTGGCACTTACGGCTGAGCAGAAGCAGGAAATCATCAAGACCTACGCTACCCACGAGGGTGACACCGGCTCCCCGGAGGTCCAGGTTGCTCTGCTGACCAAGCGCATCGCTGATCTGACCGAGCACCTCAAGGAGCACAAGCATGATCACCATTCCCGTCGTGGTCTGCTGCTGATGGTCGGTGACCGTCGTCGTATGCTTGATTACCTCAAGCGCGTCGACATCAACCGTTACCGCTCCCTGATCGAGCGTCTGGGTCTGCGCCGATAGTTATATTCTTCCGCCCGAGCGCCTGCATGGCGTTCGGGCGTTTTTTTGCATGACAGCCGCGGATGAGGAAAGACGTATTGCAGGCCCAAAGGCTTTGGGCATAGAGGTCTAGAATCAAGAGATGAGGAAAGCGGCGGAGGCAACGCCGCGTCACGCATGTAGCAGTCGGTCGGGTCCGCTGAAGAGGACCGCCGATGGTAGGTATCACAGGTAAAGAAAAAGGAGGAACCCTATGGAGGGTCCCGAGATCAAGGCTGTTGAAGCCGTTATCGATAATGGTTCGTTTGGCAAGCGCACGCTGCGCTTCGAGACCGGTCGCCTCGCCCAGCAGGCGGATGGCGCCGTCGCCGCCTATCTTGACGATGATTCGATGGTGCTTTCCACCACCACCGCAGGCTCCAGCCCGAAGGAGAACTACGACTTCTTCCCGCTGACCGTTGATGTGGAAGAGAAGATGTACGCCGCAGGAAAGATCCCGGGCTCCTTCTTCCGCCGTGAAGGTCGTCCGAGCTCCGAGGCCATCCTCGCATGCCGTATCATCGACCGTCCGCTGCGTCCGCTGTTCCCGCACACCCTGCGCAACGAGGTGCAGGTCGTGGAGACCGTGCTCGCAGTCAACCCGGACGACGCATACGACGTCATCGCGCTGAACGCCGCTTCCGCTTCCACCATGATTTCCGGCCTGCCGTTCTCCGGCCCGGTCTCCGGCGTGCGCCTGGCCCTGATCGACGGCCAGTGGGTCGCCTTCCCGCGTTGGAGCGAACGTGACCGCGCCGTGTTCGAGATCGTGGTCGCTGGCCGCGTCGTCGAGAACGGCGACGTCGCTATCGCCATGATCGAGGCCGGTGCGGGCAAGAACGCCTGGACCCTCATCTACGACGAAGGCCAGACCAAGCCGGACGAGGAAGTCGTCGCCGGTGGTCTGGAAGCCGCGAAGCCCTTCATTAAGGTGATTTGCGAAGCCCAGAACGAGCTCAAGAAGATCGCCGCGAAGGAAACGAAGGAATTCCAGCTGTTCCCGGAGTACACCGACGATCTGTACAACCGCATCGACCAGATCGCCCACGCCGATCTTGACGAAGCCCTGTCCATCGCGGAGAAGCTGCCGCGTCAGGACCGCATCCACGAGATCAAGGAAGGCGTCAAGGCCACCCTCGCAGGCGAGTTCACCGACATGGACGAAGCCGAGAAGGAAAAGGAAATCGGCAACGCGTTCAAGGAGCTGCAGCGCCAGATTGTGCGTCGCCGCATCCTGACCCAGGACTACCGCATCGACGGCCGTGGTCTGCGCGACATCCGCACTCTGTCCGCCGAAGTGGACGTCGTGCCGCGCGTGCACGGATCTGCCCTGTTCCAGCGTGGCGAAACCCAGATTCTGGGCGTTTCCACCCTGAACATGCTCAAGATGGAGCAGCAGATCGACGCGCTGTCCGGCCCGCAGTCCAAGCGTTACATGCACAACTACGAGATGCCGCCGTACTCCACCGGTGAGACCGGCCGCGTCGGCTCCCCGAAGCGCCGTGAAATCGGCCACGGCGCTCTTGCCGAGAAGGCCATCGTGCCGGTGCTGCCGAGCCGTGAGGAGTTCCCGTACGCCATCCGTCAGGTCTCCGAGGCCATCGGTTCCAACGGTTCCACTTCCATGGGCTCCGTGTGCGCATCCACGCTGTCGCTGCTCGCGGCGGGCGTTCCGCTGAAGGCTCCGGTTGCAGGCATCGCCATGGGCCTGGTCTCCGGTGAGGTCGACGGCCAGCACATCTTCAAGACCCTGACCGATATCCTCGGTGCCGAAGACGCCTTCGGCGACATGGACTTCAAGGTCGCCGGCACCTCCGAATTCATCACCGCGCTGCAGCTCGACACCAAGCTTGACGGCATTCCGGCCGACATCCTGGCATCCGCTCTGCAGCAGGCCAAGGAAGCGCGCACCACCATTCTCGAAGTCATCAACGAGTGCATCGACGGTCCGGCCGAGATGAGTCCGTATGCTCCGCGCATCATCACCACTTCCGTTCCGGTCGACAAGATTGGCGAGGTCATTGGCCCGAAGGGCAAGATGATCAACCAGATTCAGGAAGAGACCGGCGCCGAGATCGCCATCGAGGATGACGGTACCGTGTTCATCTCCTCCGAGGGCGGCGATGGCGCTGAGAAGGCCAAGCAGATCATCGACCAGATCGCCAACCCGCATGTTCCGGAAGCCGGCGAAACCTACAGCGGCAAGGTCGTGAAGACCACTTCCTTCGGCGCGTTCGTGAACCTGACCCCGGGCACCGACGGCCTGCTGCACATCTCCCAGATCCGCAACCTCGCCAACGGCGAGCGCATCGACGCCGTCGAAGACGTGCTCAAGGAAGGCGACACCGTTGAAGTGGTCGTGCAGGGCGTCGACGATCGCGGCAAGATCTCCCTGGTGATTCCGGGCTTCGAGGATCAGGAATCTTCCGCTCCGCGTCGTGAGCGTTCCGATCGCGACGACCGTCGTGGTGGCCGTGGCCGCCGTGACGACCGCCGTTCCGATCGCGACGATCGTGATTATGATGATCGTCCGCGTCGTCGTCGTTCCGATCGCGATGACCGTGATGATCGTGATTATGATGATCGTCCGCGTCGTCGTCGTTCCGATCGTGATGATCGCGACTATGATCGTGATGACCGTCGTTCCGATCGTGATGATCGTGATTATGATGATCGTCCGCGTCGTCGTCGTTCCGATCGCGACGATCGTGACTATGATCGCGATGACCGTCGTTCCGACCGTCGCCGTAGCCGCCGTGACGACCGTAACCCGCGTTACGCCGCCGATGAGAACTACGACGAGTACCGCGCCGATCGCGAAGAGCGTTCCGAGCGTCCGCGCCGCCGTGTGCGCCGCGACTTCGATCCGTTCGAGGACTGATATCTAGGTTCTGCCCATATGGGGTAGTCTGAATGGTCGATATTGAAATATCGGGATGTTCCCTTGAAAAAGGGGCATCCCGATATTTTGTTTGGATGACTATGCAATGGTCTTGTTATAGGGCGGAACGTCTTGCACGCGTTCCGCTGTAACGTATCCGGGTATGTTGCGGTCACACATTCGGGCCGACCTCAAAACCCGGTCGTGTCGCTTTCGAGTCCCGCCTATTCCTTTGGTGCAAAGGCTAAGAGCCGATTTCAGACACACATTCTGGACTAAAACTCCGGTAGTTGCGAATTGCTTGCCGTGGTGGGAGTCGACATCCTGCGGATAAGCGTGGGCGTGATTGAGCTCGTGGTGTGTAGATGGCGTTCGCTGGCGTTCATCTCCTCAAGCAGTTGGCGCATCGCCTGACGTCCCATGTCCATTCCGGGGGCCGCCACGACGGTCAGTGGCTGGACGCCGACACTATCGAGTCGATTTCCTTCCAATCCGATTATCGCGATATCGTCTGGGATGTTAACCGTGTCGGCGTCATGGAGTGCGTTGATCGCACCGCAGGCCAGGAAATCGGTGGCGGCGATGATGCCGTCGGGTCTGTGGTCCTGAGGCATGGCGGCGATGCGTAGTCCCAAGGCGTATCCGTCTTCTGTCATGATGCCGTGTGAGTCAAGGTATTCGATGGTTGCGTCATCGAAATGTGATACGCAGCGCTGGGCTCCGTTCCAACGGTCGGCTATGGCCTGAAATTCATTGCGGCTGTGACCGATGAACAGCAGTTTGCGCCGTCCGTGGGAGAGCAGTTCCGCGGCTGCGATGGATCCGGCCGCCACATTGTCTTCCAATACCGTGCAGACGGCTTGTTTCAAGGGCAGGGTGGTGTGGTCGAGCATGACGAGGGGAATGTTCGCCTCGCGTGCCATGTCGATTTCCTCGTATGAATTGTGGACTGAGCTCAGTAGGATTCCCGAAACCTGCATTTGGCAAAGGTGTCGTATCTGTTCGTACTGGCGCTTCTTATCCGAGAAGGAGTTCATGCCGATGAGTTGGAGACCTTCATCTTCGCATATCTCTTGTGCGCCTTCGAAGATTGAGGTGAATAACGAGTGCTCGATGTCGGACATGACCAATGCCACGGTTTTGGCCATTCTGGTTCTGCCTGTGGTTTTGGGTCTGCGCTTGCGTTCGTAGCCTGTACGGTCGATAGCCTGCTGAATTCGGGCGCTGAGGGTGTCGGATACGCGGTCTGGGTAATTGAGATAGTTCGAGACGGTGCCTGCGGAGACTCCCGCCGCTTCCGCTACGTCCGTGATGCCGACGGTTTGGGCTGATGGTGTCTTGGGCATGGCGTCTCCTGAAATTCATTGGGGGAATCGATTCTTTGATTTATTGTACGTGTAGTGTGTATTTACCGTTCGACACGCCAATGTAGATTGAATTTCAAAAATGAATAGCTATTATTTCATTTAAGGAAACGTTGCTTGGTTGTGCTTCCAGTCTTGCGGGGTCTTCCTGATAAATCAGATATTAAAAAAGGATAACTCAGGTGTTATTCCGGGAGTCAATGATGCCTCATATCGCCGGCTTACCGCTGAACGGTTCATGTAGGTGTTGCTGTGGTTGATACAGGAGATGAATATGGTGGATAAAATTCAAAATAAGGAAATGGATGTGAAGCCGTATATGCCATTGGCCTTGGCGGGTGGCCTGGGGTCGTTGCTCGGATCTGGTGTGATTGTCGGCTTGTCTTCGACCGTCACCGTTTGGCAACAGGGCATGAACCTGAGCAACACCGAAGTCGGTATTGTCTCGGGCGCATTGACTTTTGCCATTGCCTTCGGCTCGTTCTTTGGTGGTCGATTGGCCGATCTCATCGGACGCGTATTGGTTTTCAACTGGGTGAATCTGTTGTATGCCGTCGGTGCGGTGGCCTGTGCCTTGGCTCCGAATTTTTCACTGCTGGTCGCTGGCGTCATCGTGGTAGGAGTGGCTTCAGGCGCTGATTTGCCGGTGTCGATGACTGTCGTCTCCCATGATGCCCCTAACGGCAGTGTGGCAGCTCGCTTGGTCTCGACAACGCAGGTGTTCTGGTATGGCGGTATTGTGTTCGCTTCGTTGTGCGCATTCTTGGTTTCCGGTATGAACGGAGAGACCGGCGGTCGCGTGGTTTTTGGAATTCTCGCCGTTTTCGCCGCCATCACTTGGCTGTGGCGTCTGCTGTCGCCCACATTCCGTCGTTTCCACGAGCAAGCTGATGTCCGCGACGCGCAACGCGTGGAGAGCGAAGCCAATGCCAAGGTGTCGATGTCTTCGGTGCTGTTCGGACCGCGCCGTGGTGTGCTGCTGCGTTATCTCGCCGCGATCATGGTCTTCTACGTGGGATGGAACTTGTTGGCCAACACTTGGGGTCAGTTCCAGACCTTTATGCTCGTCGGTGCGAACGCTTCGCAGTCACTGGCCACTGGCCTGGGTACGGTGCTCAACATTCTGACCGTCATCGTCAGCGTCATCTTCGCATCGGTTTCCGGCGGCAAATACCGTAACAAGGCGTTCGTGGTAGGCATGGTTCTGTCGCTCATCGCTATGCTGATGATGGCCAATGGCGGCACGTTCCTGTGGATTATCGTGGCTGCGACGGCCATTCAGAATATCGGTACTCCGCTTGCCGGTGAAGGCCTGTACAAGGTGTGGACCCAGGAGTCCTTCCCGATTGAGATCAGGGCATCCGTACAGGGATTCATCAATGGTTTCTCCCGTCTGCTGTGCGCATTGTTCGCGTTCGTTACTCCGATGCTGGTGTTGCCTGAGACGATCAAGACCACGATGTGGGTATTTGTCGGCATCATCGTGCTTGAAGCAATCGCAGGCACTGCGATGATTCGCTTCCAAAAGCGTTACGGCACCGATGAAAATCGTCTGGATGCGGAAGCATGAAAAAGACCCGGCAAACTGAGCATATGGACCCTCGCTATTGGAGACTGGCTTGCAATGCGGGCATGGCTTCGTACCTAGACGCCGCGATTCTCGTGTCGGCGGGGGTCTCTCTGCCGCTATGGGTCAGTAATCTTTCGCTTGACGCATGGTGGACGGGTGCGGCGAGCACCGTATTGACCGTCGCGGTGGCTATTGGCTCGTTCTTCGGTGGTCGCTTGTCCGATGTGTTTGGCCGCGTGACCGTGTTCAACCTGGATATCCTGTTTGTCGTAGCGGGTGCGGCTCTGGTGGCCTTCGCTCCAAACCTGCAGATCCTGCTGATCGGACTGATGGTTGCGGGGCTCGCATCCGGTGCCGATTTGCCGACTTCATTAGCGGTGATCTCCGAAAGGATTCCCGAACGCTTCCAGGGCAAGGTGATTTCCGCTACTGAACTGTTCTGGTTGGCGGGCATCATCCTATCGCAAGGTATCGGGTTCCTAGTGTCCGGCAAGGGTGCGGTCGGCGCGACGATCATGTTCATGGTGATTGCGATCGCAGCCCTGGCCACTTGGCTGGTGCGCGTGTGCTCTCCGAAGTTCAAGAGGATCGAGGAAGAGCTGCTTGCGTTGAATGGCGCGCAGAACTCCGCCTCTCATTCTGAAGGGGAAGGGGAGAAGGCGTACCCGCTGGCCAAGATGTTCGGCAATCCGCGATACGTCATTCCGCTGGTGTTGTTGTCGTTGTTCTACCTGATGTGGAATCTGCCGGCGAACACGTGGGGTTCGTTCCAGACCTATTTCATGGTCGAGATTGGAGGGCGCTCGCAGACCTTTGCCACGGCTTGCGGCTTCCTTGCGAACATATTGGCTGCGATCGTCACGTACACCGTGTTCGTGCGTTTCGCGGATACGAAATATCGCTATCTGGTGATGTTCATCGGATTGGGATGCGGCATTCTGTCCTTCTGCGTATCGGCGTTCGCCGGTGCCCAGTGGTTGGTGTTCACTGTGTGCTATTTCCTGTTTTCGATGACTAACACGCTGCATGGCGAGCCGATTTACAAAATCTGGAGCCAACAATTGTTCCCTGCGAATGCGCGTGCCACCGTCACGGGATTCACTTACTCGGTGGTGAGGTTGTTCACCGCGATTTTTGGTCTGATTACACCGGCGTTGATGAATTATTCGCCGACCCTGCTGCTGTGGTTGTTGGTGGCTTTCCTGGTGCTGTGCGCCGTGGCGGCATGTCTGGTGCTCAGGTTCATCAAAGTTCATCGTGTGCAGGATCCCATGCTCAATCCAGCCCCGCAGGAACGCGGTGCGTGACCTAAATGGCCGGTCGTCCGCGTCTGCGGGCGGCCCTGAATGATCAATATTCGCAATTCACAATGACCCAATCAGAATGACCGTAACGCAATGGAGGTGTTGACAATGTCTTCTGTTCCTTCTCCACAGGATGTTCGTGTGGAGCATTTTCCCGCCGATGTGCTTGGCATCGGTACGGTTACGCCGCGCCTGAGCTGGCGTTACGCCGCTGACATTCCCGAAAACGCATGCGCGCAGATTCGCGTGGAGCGTTTCAAACCGCGGCATGGCTCCGACGAGCAGACCGCAATAGTGAGTGTCGACGCGAACGTGATGTGCGATTGGCCGTTTACGCCCCTTGATTCCCGTGAACAGGTGCATGCCAGTGTGCGGTTGGTCTCTTCCGACGGAAAACCGTTGAGCGATTGGTCCGAGCGACGCTTTTTCGATGTCGGACTGATGTCTCCGCATCAGCGCGTGGCGGATTTCGTCGGACCATCGTGGCCTGAATTTGAGACGGACCATCGACATCAGCCGCTAGTGCGTACGGAGGTCGAACTGCATGGCGAGCCGAAGATCGCACGACTGTATCTGACCGCATTGGGCCTGGTCGAGGCGGAAATCAACGGTCGCAAAGTCGGTGACGACGTATTGAATCCCGGGTGGACCAGTTACGACAACCGCGTGCTGTGCTGGACCTACGATGTGCTTGATCTCGTTCATGAGGGCCGGAACGCACTTGGCTTCTGGCTTGCTGATGGCTGGTATCGCGGTCGCGTTGGATTCGATGGTGGCGAAGCGAACGTGTGGGGCGACCGCATCGGTGTGTTCGCTCAGCTGGAGGTAACCTACGCTGATGGAACCCGCCAGTCGCTGTATTCGAATTCGTCCGATGAGCGGTGGAAGACCACACTTGGCCCGATTGTGCGTAGCAACATGTACGAGGGCGAGATCTATGACGCCGGTTTGGAGATGCCTGGATGGAGTGAAGTCGGTTTTGATGATTCGGATTGGTTGCCCGTGGCCGAGGTGAAGTTCGATGAGCACAATATCGAATTCCCGGTTATGGAGGCCATCAAGGCCGACGGCGTACAGCAGGTGCGATCGATTGAACGTCGCCCCGATGTTGACGGAAAGCCTTGTTGGATCGTGGATATGGGGCAGAACGCATCCCAGCGTATCCGCTTGCATATGCGTGGTCTGCGCGCCGGGGACGAGGTGAGCGTCGGACACGCGGAGGTTCTGGACAAGCACGGCGATCTGGGTACTCGTCCTCTCAAGCGTGGACGTCAGATCGATACCTATATCTCTAATGGTGAGGACGCGTGGTGGGAACCGCGATTCGACATGCATGGCTTCCGCTATGCGAAGATCATCGGCATTGACGATTTGACGGCCGATGACGTCATCTGTACGGTTTACCATTCCGCGATGCGTCGTACCGGTTGGTTCGAGACTTCCGACGAGTTGGTAAACCGTTTGCATGAGAACACGCTGTGGTCGATGCGTTCCAACTTCATGTCCATTCCTACGGATTGCCCTCAGCGTGACGAACGTGTTGGCTGGACCGCGGATATCGCCGTGTTCTCGCCGACGGCCATGTATCTGTATGACGTTGCCGGTTTCCTGTCGAATTGGTTGAGGGATGTCTCCTTCGAGCAGTTGAAGAACGGCACCGTTCCGTTCTATATCCCTTACGTCCGGCTTGGTATTTGGGCCGATCCCGCGGCCATCGCTGTGTGGGGCGACGCTGCGGTGCTGGTGCCGTGGCACGTGTATATGGCCAGTGGCGATAAGGGCGTGATCGCGGACAACTACGGCTTGGCCATCCATTGGGTGGATGAGGTCTCCGGATATCTGTCTGAGGATGGTGTGTGGGATCGTCGTCCCGACTATCCGATTGGGCAGCTTGGCGATTGGCTTGACCCTAGCGCTCCGCCAGAGTCTCCTGATCAGGCGATGACGGCCAAAGAACTGGTCGCCACGGCCTTCCATGTGAATAGTCTGCGGCTGGTGGCCCGGATGGCTGAGATTCTTGGCAACCATGACGATGCTGAAAAGTATGCCCGTAAGGCGGAATTCGTTGCCAAGGGATTTAGAAACCGGTTCATCGGAGCCGATGGTTTGATGACATCGGATACACAATGCGCATACACTCTGGCCATTGTGTTCGATTTGGTCGATGAGGGTGTCAAGCAGCGTTTCGGCGACCGATTGGCGCATCTGGTCCGTGAGGCCGATGGTCGGATTGGTACGGGCTTCGCAGGCACGGCTTATATCCTGCCCGCGTTGACGATGACCGGTCATTATGACGAGGCGTTTGGCCTGTTCATGTCCACCAAGTGCCCGAGCTGGCTATACCAGGTCACTATGGGCGCCACCACCATCTGGGAACGTTGGGATTCGTTGTTGCCGAACGGTGAGATGAACCCGGGCGGTATGACCTCGTTCAACCACTACGCGCTTGGTTCGGTGAATGATTGGGCCCACGCCGTCATCGGCGGTATCGCTCCGCTGGAACCTGGCTGGAAGACCATAGAAATCGCCCCTCGTCCTGGTGGTGGTTTGACCCATGCGTCGGCAAAACACGATACGCCGTACGGGTGTGTCTCTTGTGAATGGCGAATCGATGGGAATGAGATGCACGTGTCCCTGACTGTGCCATATGGTTCCAGCGCGGTGGTGAAGTTGCCGGGATGCGAGGAAGAGCGTCTCGGCGGTGGCACCTACGATCGTATTGCGTGGTTGTAACGTTGTCGCCTGCGTTGGTTCGAATGGGGCAGTCCGTCCGATGAGCGATTGATCGCCGGGTGAGCCTGATTGGATCCGCTTCTGTTATGGAGGCGGATCTTTTTTGTATGTGTATGGTCCACATGGTTGCATGCCGTAAGAAGGGGGTGGTCGGGGGAGAGATTTTCCGGTGTGAGAAGATGGTAGAGGACTCGCATCGATGAAGAAAAGAGGAAGAACGATGAATATCGGATTGTTGATTGCGATTGCCGTAATCGTGGTTGTTGTGTTGTGGGCCGTTTCCGCATACAACGGACTCGTCACGCTGCGCAACCGTGTGAAGAACGGTTGGGCGCAGATCGATGTGCAGCTCAAGCAGCGTGCCGACCTCATTCCCAACCTTGTGGAAACCGTCAAGGGGTATGCATCGCACGAATCCGACGTGTTCACCCAGGTCACGCAGGCCCGTGCGGGCGTTGCCAAGGCCGCGCAATCCGGTGACGTGGCGCAGCGCGTGCAGGCCGAAAACCAGCTGAGCCGCGCCATCACCAACCTGCAGGTCACGGCCGAGGCGTATCCGCAGCTTCAGGCCAATCAGAACTTCCTGGATCTGCAGACCCAGCTCAAGTCCATCGAAGAGAAGATCGCCTACGCGCGCCAGTTCTACAACGATGTGGTGCAGAAGTACAACACCAAGATCGAAGTCGTGCCGACCAACATCATCGCTGGTCTGTTCCACTTTGAGCAGGCCGCCTACTTCCAAGTGGACGAAGCGGACCGTCAGGCCCCGAAGGTCAAGTTCTGACGTCGTTCGACCCCGAATGAAGCGCCAGCAAACGTTTTCGAGGGATGAGGAAGCATGAATCTCAAACGTACCCTGCTCAGCGTGCTGAACGCCGTGGTGATCACGGCGCTGTTGGCGGGCGTGATGCTGCTGGTCGCGATGGATTCGGATGGCGGTGAGGCCGATCTGAGCTACAGCACGCTCGACTACGACGTGGCCGTGCAGCAGAACGGCGATCTGAAGGTCACGCAACATGTCGACATGAAGCTCAACAGCCGTTCGAAGGCATGGCGTCAGCTGTATCAGCGTTATACGCTCAAACGTTCGAATCTGACCAACATCACCGACATCAGCGTGGTCAACGCGACCACCGGCGAACGGTATACGCAGGGCGATTTCGTGTTGCCGGACAACGCGACCGACTGGGATTCCCGGAATGCCGGCCAGTGGTATGTGGTGGATGTGACCGATGAGGATGATCCGCAGCCGTTCGATCCCGCCACCGACGGCTTGAGCCTTACCCAAGGGCAAACGCAGAAGACCCTTGAGATCGGTTGGAACATTCCCGCCATCGACGAAGCCGAAAGCCTCAAATTCGACATATCCATGACCTTGCAGGGCGTCAGCACAGCCTACGACGACGTGGTCAGCTTCCAATGGGAGCCGTTCGGACAATCGAACCAGACCCCGATAGGCAGGTTCACCGGCACGATCACATTCCCCGATGGCGTGAACGAAAGCAATTCCTGGGCGTGGCTGCACTGCGAGAACACGTCCACCACACAGCGTGGCGCAGACGGTTCGCTCGTTTTCACCGCCGATGATGTTCGTTCGGGCGACTATCTCGACGTGGTGGCCATGTTCGACGCCAGCAAAGCCAAAGACGTGTCCCGCACCGAACAGGGCGACCATAAGCAGAGCCTTATGGATGAGGAGACGAGTCAGGAATCCGCATGGAGGAAAAGCCAGCACACGCAGGCCGTCAAACATGTGGCCGTGTGGGCCGTGGTGGCCATCGCGGGCTTGGCGCTGAGTGTTGCGGCCGTATATCGCGCCGTCGTGGCGTTCCGCAAATCGCGGTACAAGGGTGATGTGGAATATTGGCGTGACCTGCCTGAGATAAGCCCCGCGGCCGCGGCGAAACTGAGCGACAAGGTGTCGGACGGTCCGTGGATCAGCTTCGGGGGAGGGAAGAACAGCCTGAACAACCGGCAGATGTCATCCACCTTCATGTCGTTGGCATCCAAGGGCGCCATCGCCATATATCCGGGACCGGCCGAACTGTACAAGGGCTTCGACCTGAGCAATGCCGACCTGTCCGTGCTCGCGTCGACTGTCACATCGAACGCCAAAGCGTCGGTCTTGCGCAAGACCAGCACCGTGGCGATCCTGCCCGCCGCATACGACGACGTTGAATCGTTGGAGCTGTGCCAGTCCGAAAAAGCGGTGCTCAACATTCTGCTCAAGGCGTCCCAGCGGCTCAAGAAGTCGCGCGTGTTCGACCTCGACATGATGAACGAGGCGTTCGACGGCTACAAGAGCGGATACAAGCTGGTCGAAAAGTTCGACAAGGCATGCGTCAAGGAATACGATTCGTTGAAAGCCACCAAGATCGTATTCGGCTCCTACGTGTTCGCGATTCTTGGCCTGCTGCTGGCGCTCGGCGCGGGCGTGATGTTCTCGAACGGCCAGATCGCGCTCATACCGTGCATCTGCATGCCGATCATGCTGTTGTGTTCGTTCGCGCTCGCGTATGCGAAGGATTTCGAACTGACGGAGAGCGGCCAGAAATACGGCGGCCAGGTGCTTGGATTGAAGAACTATCTGCTTGATTTCAGCGATTTCAAGGATCGCGGCGTGCTCGACATGCGATTGTGGGGGCGTTACATGGTGTACGCCACCGCATTCGGCATTTCCGACAAGGCCATGCGCCAGCTCGCCAAGGCGTATCCGGAAGTGACCGACCCGCAGTGGCTTGATGAGTACGCCGTACCCTCGTACCTGTATTGGTCGTGCAGATCCTCCAGTCTTACCGGCTCGTCTGTTGGGTTCTCGGGTGGTTCAGTTCCGTCGTTCAGCGCGAATTACGGCGATTTGGGAGCGCAATTGAACTCCAGCTTCTCCGATATTCGTTCCACGATCTGCGCGGCCGCGCCGTCTTCCTCACGTTCGTCTTCGGGCGGCTCGTTCTCGGGAGGCGGCGGATTCGGCGGCTCGTCCGGTGGTTCCGGAGGAGGCTCGTTCGGAGGTCGATGAAGGAAAGCCTGCCTTTCGCCTATGGCGATTGGTAGGCTTTCTGCTTGAAACGGCAAGTGTCCGTAACGGAACCTGCCGTCATACGACTGCAATACGAGTGTTTCAAGGAGAAGACATGACGCTGTTTCGTAATCTTGGACCGTTCAACACCACTGCGATCGGCCATGGCGAGATGCCGTTGACCATTGAGAACAATCGCGGACACGAGGTTGGAATCGAGACCCTGCATGCCTCGCTTGACGCCGGATGCCGTCATATCGACACCGCTTGGGCCTACTACACTCCGGGTGAGGAGGAGCAGACCGGCGAGAAGCTGGTACGTGAGGCTTTGGATTCCTGGAAGGGGCCGCGTGAGGAAGTCACCGTGGCCACCAAGGTGGGTCTGCGCCGCGCTTGGGAAGGTGACAAGCCGGTGTGGCCGCGTGACGGCAAGCCGGAGCATCTTATCGAATACGGCAAGCAGTCCGCGATGGCGCTCGGCGTGGATTCCATCGACCTGCTGTACTTGCACCGCCATGATCCCGAAGTGCCGTACAACGAGTCCTGCGAGGGCATCAAGGCGCTGCTCGACCAGGGCGTGGCCCAATGGGCGGGTGTTTCCAACGTGAGCATCGAACAGCTGAAGATCGCGCAGGAGATTCTCGGCAGCAAGCTTGTGGCCGTGCAGAACCAGTATTCCCCGATTCATCTGGATACTCAGGATACGTTGGACTACTGCGCGCAGGAAGGCCTGGCGTTTGTGTGCTGGAGCCCGCTCGGCGGCTACCGCCACCCGTACGACGAGCACCTGTTCGACCCGTTCCGCCAGGTCGCGGCCAACCATGGCGTGAGCTACCAGCAGGTGGTGCTGGCTTGGGAACTTGCCAAGGGCGATCACATGTTCGTGATTCCGGGCGCGCATCGTCCCGAAACCATCCTCGATTCCCTTAAGGCCGACGAACTGCGCCTGACGGATGAGGAGCTCGCCTTCCTCGGCTGATAGGCCCTTCCTCGGTTCTCCCCTTCCTACCCCCGCGACACACCCCCGCTTATCCCCTCATTTCGGTGGGCCCAATAGTGCTACCGGAGTTTTGCTGGGTGTGAGCGGGGGGTTATTTTTTTGTCCCCTTCCTGTTGTGTTGTTAAAGGGAAGCGATCTATATCAGTCAATGTGGGACTGATGGGGATTGGAAGGGAGGGGCGACGATGCGTCACATTTTTATGGGTGGCAGGGGTAAGTGCCCCCTGTCGGCGGTTGCCGCTGGTATTGCGGCTGCGGCTCTTGCCATGATGGCGATTGTTCCGCCATCCGTTCACATTGCCCAAGGAGAGGAACCGGCAACGTCGCTGATTCCGGACGTAACGGTTTCGAACTATGACGAATTGGCCAACGCCATCAATAGCGTCGGTGCAGATCAGAGCAGTGTGATCAACATTGCAGGCGATATTTCGTTTCTTGGTCAGCTTACGGTGGACCAGGGCAAGAAGATCACCTTGGTTTCCGACAATGATGCCTGTGGTACGGCATGCGGCCTCGGCTATTCGGGAACCAATGATTATTCTTTGTTCAATGTTGTGGGCGGAGCCGCCCTCACCGTCGGCGGTGGCACTGGCGAAACCAACAAACTCAGCTTCAGCGACCAGAAGAACGGCCGACTGGTGCAGGTCGGTTCCGACAGCGAAGCAGGAACCGTGGTCATCAACGGCGGCGCCTACAGCAACAACGGAAGCACCGGCAACACAACCGGTGACGGCAATATCGCCTACGTATTCAAAAACGGCAATCTGACCATCAATGGCGGCGAGTTCGCAAACAACTACGCGAGTGCGGCTTCGGGCGGCACGGCCGTCGGCGTCTCCAGATCAGGTGGAGCTGTCGTGCGTTCATCCGGAAGCGTGACCATCAACGGCGGAACGTTCTATCAGAACTATACCGGTGAAAATGGTCGAGACAATGTGGATTTTCATGGTGGCGGCGCGATATGGAGCGAGGGCACGCTTGTTGTCAATGAAGGTCTGTTCAGCGGCAACAAAAGCTATGCGAAGCATTTCGAATACGGTACCTCCGGGAAGCGCCCCACTGGCGGCGGCGCGATCTGGGCTGCCGGGAGTCTGGTGATCAATGGAGGAACCTTCAAAGACAACTGGCAGATGGACAACACCACGCTGTATGCGACTGGCGGCGGCGCCATCTACTTCGGCGATGGCACGAAGGATACGTCGTACAACGGCAGCATGGTCATCAACGGTGGCACGTTCGATTACAACCGTTCCATGCAGGATGGCGGCGCCATCTTCATGGCGTGGAACTGCGAGGCCGTGTTCCAACAGGGCACGTTCGTGAACAATTGGTCCAACCGCTTGGGTGGTGCCGTGTATACCGAAGAGGATTCAATCAGCTATGTGACCAATGCTGCCGCGTATGGGAATTATGCCGGCCATTTCGGTGGTGGCCTGTGGCTGTGCCCGTCCGGTAAGAGCAAGACCAGCAACCACGCCGGCATGGCTCTCTTCGATAACGAGGCGAACACTCGGTATGACCGTACCGAAACCGGTAAAGAAATCAACTGGGATATGATGGACGGCAAGAATTACGGTTATTCGGGTTCCCAAAACCGGGGAGTGTCAGGCGCCGGCGATGATTTCTCCATCATGTACCCGAACAAGAGCGGTCAGACGAATTATTACGAGCTGTCGGTCGAATGGTTCACCGGAGACCGTATTACTTGGCATGACGACGGAGAGCCAACGAAGGATGCCACAGGCTACCTGTACAGCGCCAAAGATTTGGGCGTCAACGCAATGGAACGATCGACGGGTGGAAACGAATATTCAAAGGATACGGTTCTCGATCCGGGTCCCAATACCGGGGTTCTCCACGGATATGGTCTGAAGGTTACGCAGGTCAGTGACGAAGCCAAGCAAAACGCCAAGGATCAGGCTTTCATAACCTTCACCAACAATACGGCCCGACTGTCCGGCGGCGCCTTCGGCTCCAACGGACAAGTGGACTTCATCAGGGCGTACGACGTCAGTTGGAGTAAAGCCAGCACCGAAGACGCCAGCAAGAGCATTGCCGGTTCCAAATGGGTGCTGGTGGCCCAGAAGGGCTCCGGCCCCCACAACCTGGATTTCGGCGATGTGACGAACTGCACGGCGGATGATTCGGGTTCGCTCACTCCGAGCGAAGACGCATGGTGCCTTGTTCCTGCGGACACCACCGATAGCTACTATGCGGAATTCGCCGGAATGTATGTGACGATCGTGTCCGACAACGGCGCCCTCGACAAGAACAGCGCCGACGGCCAGTTCAGAGTCAGCAGCCTGCGCGTCGGAACCTATTTCATGAAGGAGTACCAGGCTCCGGAATGGTACGAGCAGTCGAACAAGACATATACGTTCGATGTCAAAGCCAATGCCACGGCGACCATTTCGGTCTGCAAGGATGACGGCAAAATCACTGGTGGCGTGGCCGATGGCAACGCGATTCTCAACAGGCCCTACGGTGCGGTCGGCTGGGGCAAAGCGGATTCCACGGATCGGCTGACGATATTGGCGGGCAGCGAATGGAAACTGCAGGACGCAAACGGCAACGACATTCAAGGCGCTGAGAACATCACCGACTGCACCGACCAGTGCTCCTCCTCGTTGGATGATCCATACCATGACGTGGACTCGGCCGAGGGTTCGTTCAGGCTGATGTATCTGCCGGTCGGAACGTATCGTCTCGTGGAAACCAAGGCTCCGGAAGGCTACGACCTGCCCGATGGCGCAACGGTGTACTACACCTTCACCATCCAGGACGACGACAGCCGTAAGGATGCGAAGCTCTACGACGCGAATGGTTCCGAAGTGGCCGAGAACAAGGTTCCGAACGACCGTACGAAAGGTCAGGTCGTCTGGTACAAGACCGATTCCACCAAGGAAGGAAGCGGTGAGAACGCCCGCCTGGCCGGATCCGAATGGACGTTCACCCAGATCAAGGACTGGCAGGGCAACGACATCGCCGAACCCGTTTCCGAAGCCGTGACCGACTGCATCAGTGATGCGCAGTGCCCGGCGGATTCGAAGGACCGCGACGCCAAGGCCGGCGTACTCCAGCTGCAGGGTCTGGACTGGGGAACGTACGAGTTGGTGGAAACCAAAGCGCCGAACGGCTACACGAAGTCCGACGTCACCTACACGTTCGTGATCGACAAGACCAACAACGGTAACGCCGAGATTCAGATCATGAACGGCACCGATCCGGTGACGGGCAACATCATCACCAATACGCCGATCACCGTCAGCAGCCTACCGTTCACCGGCAGCAGTACGCAGACGCCGCGCGTATTCGTGCCGTACGTGCTGGGAGCGGTCGGAGGTGGTCTGGCTTTGGGACTTGGACTGCATGTGGCCCGACGCCGCATGGCAAGGCAAGGATAAATCGGCTGAACATGTTTTCCGACGCCTGCCGCACCGCGCGGCAGGCAACAGACAATCTGTTTTTTAAAAAAACAAAAAAAGAAAGAAGGAAGCGAACCATGAAACTCAGGAAACTTTTGGCAGGAGTGGCCGCAGCGGCCACGCTCCTGTCGGGTATGGCATTCGGCGCAGGTAGCGCCATGGCCGACGATGAGCTCGTTCCCGCGACCATCACCCTTAACGGTGCGATCGGCGCGGTGAAGGGGCACACCTACAAGGCCGTAAGAATCGGCTCATATGAGCATGCGTCCTTCGTCGAGAAGGGTGACATCACCTATGTTGAGGGCGTCGCGGTGAACACCGAAGCCGCGGTCGCGACCGGCGCGGCAGCCGCTCTGGATGCTTCAGTGGCCGAGGGAACCACTTGGAACACCGGAGACTACACGGACAACCCGGTCGGCTACGTCGCTTCGGAAAGCGGCTACTTCACCAGCAGCCCCGACAAGCCGTGGAGCGGCAATCTGCGCAACTTCGTGAGCTCGCTGGTCAGGCAGGCCGATTTCCAGGCCGTTCTGGCGACCGCCACGGAATACACCGCCGGCACCGACAGCGACACCCTCACCATCAGCGGGCTTGAGGAAGGTCTGTACGTGGTGGTCGACACCACCGTCAGCAACGCCGAGAACGTTGACCATACGCAGACCGACTCCATCCCGATGCTTGTGGGCACCAAGGTGAACGGCTATGACCTCGAAGGCCAGACGCTGGGCGTGATCAACGTCAAGAACCAGACCACTGGCATCGACAAGGTCATCGTCAAAGACAACAAGGAGTGGGTCGGCACGACCGAGCGCGTTGGCGATATCGTGACCTTCAAGCTCACCAGCCAGGTTCCGCTGACCGTCGGCTATCTGAACACCGCCGAGAAGCCGTATCTCTTCTCCATCGGCGACACCATGAGCAAGGGTCTGACCTTCCAGGAAGTCACTTCCGTGACCATCGGTAACAAGACGCTGACCAAGGCCGAGGACGGTGCCGCCGCCACCGCCGATCAGTATCAGATGACCACCGCCGTCAACCAGAAGTACGATACTGCCGACACCGAAAGCAAGGCGACCGTCCTGACATTCGATCTGTCCAACGCCGTGTATGAGGCTGGCAAGAACGCGGCCGACAGCGATGCGCTGGCCAAGGCCGAGGACACCATCACCGTCGTGTACACCGCCTTGCTGAACAAGGATGCCGTCCACGCCGTGGATGGTGCGAACCCGAACAAGGTCACCCTCGACTACACCCACAATCCGAACGACAACTCCTCGCACCACGTGCCCGGACCGGAAGTCAAGGTGTACACCTATGACTTCGGCTTCCTCAAGGTGAAGGCCGACGGCCAGACCAGCCTCGATGGAGCCAAGTTCGTCATCAAGCAGGATGACCAGTACTTCAGGTTCAACACGACCACCGGCCTGTGGGAGAACGGCACCAAGGGTGCGGAACCGGTAGATGCCGACAAGTTCACCGGAACCAACGGCGTCTTCGAGTTCAAGGGTCTTGCCGAAGGCACCTACGACGTTGTGGAAACCGACGCTCCGGCCGGCTACCTGTCCACCACCAAGGCCAAGTTCCAGGTGGTCATCACCGCCACCAACAAGGACGAGAAGGGCAACGTTCTGGGCCCCGAACACGAGGTCAAGTTCGTGAACGGCAACATCGGTTTCAACCTGCTGACCAACCTCAATGAGGACGGCACCGCCAAGGATGGTGGCGCGAAGGTGAAGAACGTGAAGTCCGTCACCCAGCTGCCGCTGACCGGTGCCGCGGGCATCGCGATCTTCAGTGTGATGGCCGCCCTGGTCATCGGCACGGGTGTCGCGGTCGGCATGAAGCGCCGCAGCATCACCTCCCGCCTTGCCTGATGAACGGTTGAACAACCGCGAATCATAGCAACTCAGTGCCGTCCCACGGTCTTCGGGCCGTCGGGACGGCATTCCCGGTTCTACCCACGTGTGCGGCAAACGTATCGGAAAGGACGTCCCATGACGCAATCGGATCGGCGTTACGACACCTTGACGTTCGAAGAGGCGTTGGACGTGTCGGACGTCATGCGCGAGCGCCGCATGCTGCGACGTATGTCGAGGACCCTCGCCGTGTTCATGGTGCTGCTGATCGGCGGCGGTTTGCTGCTCGGCGCGTACCCGCTGGTTCTGCAATGGAAGTCGAGCCATGAACTGGCTTCGCAAAGCGAGCAGGTGACCGAGGAAGTCGACGGATGGCCTTTTCCCCAGGCGCGTGACCGGCTGCGCGCGGCGGAGGAATACAACGCCAGGCTGGTGGCGGGCGGCCAGCAGGTGCTTGGCGAGGCGGTGGATCCGTTCGACATTGCCAACGGCGGCAGCAAGGCTTCCAGTGAGACGGATTCCAAAGCGTCGAAAGACTCCGAGTACCAGAATCTGCTCGACACGGGCAACGGCGTCATGGGGTCGATCGAAATCCCGAAAATCGACGTCAATCTGCCTATCTACCACGGTACGGGAGAGGCCCAGCTCGCCATGGGCGTCGGCCATCTGTACGGCACAAGCCTTCCGGTGGGCGGCGCGAGCACGCATACGGTGATCACCGGCCATCGAGGGCTGGTCAAATCGCTCATGTTCACCCGACTCGACGAAATGGTGGAGGGCGATTTCATCTACCTGAAGATCATGGGGGAGACGCTGGCCTACGAGGTGGACGGCATCAGCGTCATTCTGCCGGATGACGAATCAAAGCTGCGCATCGTCGACGGGGAGGACCGGATTACACTGATGACATGCACTCCATACGGCATCAATACGCACCGACTGCTGGTCTCCGGCCACAGGGTGGAAATGCCCGATCCGGCTCCCGATCCGACCGATCTGTACGACTGGCGGACCATCGGCATGTGGTCATGCGCGGGCATCCTCGTAGTCGGCGGATTCCTGACGTGGCTGTTCAACCGCATCCGCCACGGCGTGTGGCATAGAATGCGCCATGCGACCCGAATTCATGTGAAACATTCCGATAAATAACTTCGAAACGTCACCAAATACACATCGACCCGGTTTTTCAAATCTTCGAACACATCAGAAAGGCGGATGCCATGACAGGCAAAAGACTCAGCGCGAGCGAAATCAAATACTTGGAAGTGCTGCCGGTCGTGGAATTCGCGTCCGCCGATACCATATCGTTTTCACGCGCGTTCCAGACGTACTGCATGCACCGCTACGTCAATGGTGATGATCCGGAACTGATCTTCGCGACCGTGGGCCTGCCGAGCTCGCTCGTCGGCAAGGAGCGGATTAAACGTTGCGTTCGGCGTTGGCAGAAAGACAAGCGGTTGATGAGCGAGATTCGCAACGCCGAAGGATTGGGCGATGACGGTGCGAGCATCCGCTATACGCTCATCCTCGCCAACGCCATGAAAATCGAGGAGCTCCAGCATACTGCGGACAGGTTGCAGCGGCAGCTGGACCGTCTTGCCGGATCACAGGAAGGCGAGTACGAAATCTGCGAGTAGTTTGACGCCGTAAGCCATCACCACGACGCCGCAGACGCGATTCATGATGTCCGTCACCTTGTGGTTGATCTTGCTGCTGAATGCGGAGATCAGCATGGTCAATCCGAAGAACCACAATGCGGAAGCGGTCTCCACGCCGGTGATGAACGGCGTGGACTGGGAGGATGTGAGCGTCGCGCTGAACGCGCCAAGCATCAGCGTTCCGTCGATGATGGCCTGCGGATTGAACCAGGTGACCACGCCTGCGGTGATTACGGTTTGCAGTATCTCGCTATCGCATCCGAAACGGTTCGCGATCGAATCGGCGACGGTGTTCGCTTTGCTGTCATGGGAATCCTGCGATTGCCGGCTTACGATATCCGCTTGGTCGCTTTTGGCGAACAGCAGTCCCGCGCCGATGCGCAGCACGAGCAGTCCGCCGACGGCGAGGACGCCGAGACGGAGCCATTCATGGCGTTGCATAAGCTGGCCGATGCCGAAGAAGCAGGACAGCGACAGCGTGATGTCGAAAAACAGTACGATCAGAGCGGTCAGCAGCGCGCGGCGGCGCGGCTTGCGCAACGCCGAGTTGATGACGAACAGATTCTGCATGCCGATCGGCGCAACGTATGCCAAACCAAGCGTCAAACCCTGCAGAAAGAAACCCATACCTCACCATTCCTCAATCTGAAATACTTTGGATGGTCTATTTTCAACCAACCAAACTCAGCCAAACATGCTGTCAATGTAGTTATAAACCGCTGTATTTCGTGCGTTTTCAGTCGAACCTGTAGTTATCTTAGAAGAGAAGTTATAATAGGCAACCAGCCAAATAAGCAGGCAAGTCCAGCCAAGACGTATGAAGGAGAGATATGGCCCGCATCGCGCCGCTGAATATCGATTGGAAGCCGAATCGTGACTCCGACATATCGATCACCGAACAAATCGTGCGGTACATGTGCGATCAGGTATCAAGCGGCAACTGGGCCATCGGATCGCGTCTGCCATCGCAGCGGGCGCTGGCGGAATGGTTCGGCGTGAATCGTTCCACCATCATCGCGGCCATCAGCGAACTGTCCGACTACGGCATTGTGGAAGGGCAGCATGGCGCGGGCACCAGAATCGTCAGCAACACATGGTCGCTGATGCTGCCGGGCGCGCCGGACTGGGCGGACTACGTCGGGTCGGGCTTCTTCAAAGCGAACAACGCCACCATCCAGGCCATCAACCACTACGAATTCGTACCGAACATCACCCGCATCGGCACCGGAGAGATCGATCCGCGCCTGTTCGCGAAACCCATGTGGCGGCAGGTGCTGACGCAGGCCGCGGACGAGATCGATTGGCTGGGATATCCGCCGCCCGAAGGATTGCCGGAACTACGTGAGGCGATCGCCGCGCACATGTGCGCCACCGGCGTGGAATGCACGCCCGGCCAGGTGCTCGTCACCAGCGGCGCGTTGCAGGCGCTGCAGATGATTTCCGTAAGCCTGCTGCCCGCCGATTCCGTGGTGTATGCGGAATCGCCCAGCTACATCAAATCGTTGCAGGTGTTCCAATCGGCCGGAATGCGGCTTAGGGGAGTGCCGATGGACGGTGACGGCATCAACGTGGACTCGCTGCGCAATCTGCTGCTCGGCCGCGATGCCGGCGGTGACGCGACCGGCGACCTGCCGTCGGTCGCGGCGAGGAAGCACGCGGAAAACGCGATTCTGTACACGATTCCCACCAACCACAATCCCACAGGCATCACCATGAGCGAGCAAAGGCGACGCGAACTGGTCGAATGCTGCATCGCCAACCGACTGCCGGTCATAGAGGACGGCGCATACCGCGATCTGGTGTTCGACGGTGAGGCTCCGCTGCCGCTGAAAGCGCTTGACGAGACCGGCATGGTGATCACACTCGGCAGCGCGTCGAAGGCGTTCGCTCCGGGGTTGCGTATCGGATGGATCGTTGCGGCCGAACCGATAGTGCAGCGTCTCGCCGACGTGAAAATGCAGATGGACTACGGGGCGAGCGGACTCAGCCAGTGGGCTTTCGCACGTTTCCTGAGTTCCGGACTATACGATGAATACGTTGACGGACTGAAAATCGAGCTTCGTAGGAGACGCGATCGCGCGTTGGAGTCGCTGCGCGGGACGATGCAGGACCTCGCGCATTGGACCACACCCCACGGAGGCTTCTACATCTGGCTCACCTTCGACCGTCCGATGCGCATGGGCCGCCTGTTCCAGGAATGCGCCGACCGTGGCGTGCTGCTCAACCCCGGAGACATCTACGATTTCGAATCCAACAACTCCCTGCGCCTGAGCTACTCCTACACCACGCCCGAGGAATTCGCCGCCGCCGTGGAAACGCTCGCCACAGTCGCCCGCGCGCTGTGATCCGGATCGGATGCGCCTCAACCGTCCGCTTGGGTAATGCGCTGTCCCGTGAATCTATGAGAATGAAATACGGTTTCAAATGTGTAGGCAGCAGTCAAGAGGAACATCTGTGCAAAGAAGAAACAAGCCTGAAGTACTGGCTCCGGCAGGCAACCTGAGGGGCCTCAAAACGGCCGTGGATTACGGCGCGGACGCCGTATATTGCGGCGGCAAGGCGTTCGGCATGCGTTCGGCGCCCAAGAACCTGAGTCTGGAGGATTTCGAGGAAGGCGCACGCTACGCCCATGAACGTGGAGCCCGTGTCTACGTGACCTTCAACGTGCTGCCCCGCAACAACGAGGTGGAAGCCATGCGCGAATACCTCGGGCAACTGAAAGACACCGGCGTCGACGCGCTCATCGTCTCCGACATCGGCGTGATGCTTATGGCCAAGCAGATCGCGCCGAATCTCGAACTGCACGTGAGCACGCAGGCCGGCGTGACCAACTACCAGGCGGCGAACGCGTTCTACGAGTTGGGGGCCCGCCGAGTGGTGTTGGCCCGCGAGATGGACCTGCAGGCAGTGCGGGACATCCGCGCCCGCATCCCCGACGATTTGGACATCGAATGCTTCGTGCACGGTGCCATGTGCATGGCGTTCTCCGGACGCTGCCTGTTCTCCAACTATCTGACCGGCCGCGATGGAAACCACGGCGAATGCGCACAGCCCTGCCGTTGGAAATACTCGATCGTGGAAGAGAAGCGCCCCGGCCAGTACTTCCCGATCGAACAGACCGAGGAAGGCGCGTATCTGTTCAATTCGCAAGACATGAACATGCTCGCGCACGTCGACGATCTCATCGATTCCGGTGCCACCAGCCTCAAGATCGAAGGCCGTTCCAAGAGCGCGTATTACATCGCCGCAATGACGAACGCCTACAAGACGGCGGTCAACGAATACATGGTGCAGCGCGGTTTCGAAGACGCCCAGGGCAATGTGCTCGAACCATTCCACGACCGCGTGATCCGCCCATCCGATCCGGAATACGGCCAAGCCGACTCGCATGACGAGATCATGGCCAATGCGGACGGCGCGTTCGCAGGCAAGCCGGACATCGACACCGTGCCGGTCGCGGCCGGCATCACCAACGAGCCGGAAAACCTGAGCTACCACGCGCGCAGCACCCGACGCAAATCGAACACGGCCGCCGAAGTGCTGCCGGACGGATGGCATCATGCCGGCGTGCGGCCGGCCGAGCACATCACCCTACCGGAATGGCTGCTTGAGGAACCCGACAAAGTGGCGCACCGCGACTATTCCACCGGCTTCTACTATCCGGAACGCAAAGTGCAGCAAAGCACCGACCGTTCCGCATACTTCCGCGCATGGCTCGTAGTCGGCGAAGTGCTCTCCTGGAGTCCGCAAGACGGCGGACGCGTGACCATCATGAGCCGCAACAAAATCGAAGCCGGGCAGGAAGTCGAATTCGTGCTCCCCGGAAGCGCGCCGCTCTCCTACACCCTCCCCGCAGGCGGATTCCGCGACGAGGAAGGCCACTGGGTGGAAGCCATCAACAATCCGGCGCACGTGTTCTCCATGCCATGCCCCACGCAGGTGCCGGTCAACGCGGCCATCCGCTCACGTACCAAAAAACCAACACTCAAAGCCGAATAATCCTATCCGCCATTCGCCAAAACGCGAGATCCAGCGGCAACACGCATATCCAGCAAGGAACATCCATGAGCAACACGCAATACGACGACGCGATCCTCGACTCCAACGCCATCGCGCCCACCGACAATGAAGGCAACCCGATTCCCGTGACCATCCCGATCATGCTGGCACCCGGAATCAAAGTCATCTACACCACCCGACTCGGCGGAGCCAGCGAAGGTGACTTCGCGCACTTCAACCTCGGCGGCAAGAACGGCGACGACGTGGAACACGTGACCGCCAACCGCACGGCGCTCGCCAACGAGATCGGTGCGAAGCTCAGCCTGGTCAGCCAGGTGCACTCCGCGGTGGTGGTCGACGTCGACGAGGCGTTCGTGCACAATCGTCCGTTCGGATTCGACGCGTCCGGCATGAAGCCTTCCGGTGATTCAGAGAGCGATTGCGAGAGCGATTCCGAGAACGCGGATGATCAGATTGTGGTCGAGGCGGACGGCCAGGTCACCTCCCGTGCGGGCATCGCCCTCGGCATGTTCGCGGCGGACTGCCTGCCGGTGCTGCTCGCCGACCCGCAGTCGGGCGTGATCGGCGCGGCTCATTGCGGACGCAAGGGATTGCAGAGGGGCGTGATCGGCGTGACCGTTGAAAAGATGGTGGAAAAGGGCGCGAATACGGAACGCATCGTGGCCACGCTCGGCCCGTGCATCTGCGGCGACTGCTACGAAGTCGGCGGAGACATCGCGGACGATTTCGACGCGCAGTTCCCGGGAACGTTCACGTTGAGCCGCTTCGGCCAGCCGGGAATCGACATCGCCGCCGCCGCGTTGCAGGAACTCGCGTCCGCGGGCATCCCGGCGGGCAACATCGTCTCCTCCCGTCCGCGAGTCAACGCGGCTACCCAGTATCTGAGCGAGGACGAGGAACTGGCCGAAATCTGCCGCACCGACGGCGAGGGTGAGGAACGGCTGTCGGAACGCATCAGCGGAATCCGACGCAGCCTGTGCACGGTGGAAAACCCCCTGTGGTTCTCCCACCGTCGTGCCGCGCTGGCCAACAAACAGCACGAGGGACGCATGCTCGCGCTGATCGTGCGCGAATAGGCATGTCCGGCGCAAGGCTGGCGAGGCCGGCCGGAATCAAGTGGAATCAAGCGGAATCAGGCGTGATCGCACGTAATCGCACGGGGAACACTTGCGGATTACGTGCAGAACGCCATTGAGCGCACCCCAAGCCCCCTGAACGGCCCTACGGTGGTGCCTATGAGTGAGGAAGAGCAGATGCAGAGCCAGAACATGCCGGTGGTCGCAGTGGTGTTGGCGGCCGGTTTCGGCACACGATTCGACGTCAACAACCCCAAGCAGCTTGTTTCGGTCGGCGGCAAGCCGATTGTATGCTGGAGCATCGAGGCCTTCGAGAACAACGATCGTGTCTCCGACGTCATCGTCGTGGTCAATGAACGGGTGAGCGGCGTGGTGTCCGCATTGGTGGACGAGTTCGGCTACGGCAAGGTCCGCGCCATCATTCCGGGCGGCGCCGAACGCGTGGACAGCACGCTGGCGGCGCTTGACCTACTCAGACAGGCCGGCATTCCGGGCGGCGCGAAGATCCTCATCCACGATTCCGTACGCCCGTTCGTGAGCCAGGAGTCGATCGACGGTTGCATAGACGGTCTCGACGAATTCAACGCGGCCACCGTGGCCTTCGCATCCACCGACACGATTCTTCTCACCGAGGACCGGGACGGGCGCAAGGTGGTGCGGTCCGTGCCGGAACGCCCGAACACGTTCAGAGCGCAGACCCCGCAGGCCTTCCGATTCGCCACCATCGTCAAAGCCTACGAGCTGGCGTCCGCCGATCCGGAATTCCATCCCACCGACGACACCCGTGTGGTGGTGGACTATCTGCCGGGGGAGCCGGTGGCCATAGTGAACGGTTCCGAGGCGAACCTCAAGATCACCACGCCGGCCGATATGCCGATAGCCGAAGGCATAGCGCGCACCATCAACCCCGAGAACGCCAAGGCGCAGGCCAAGGCGCGTATGCACGAAGTGCTTGCGCAAGCCGTTTCGCAAATGGGTCGCGGCTGAGTCTCGCGTACACTGAAATACCATGCAGCAGATCAATATCGTCATTTCCGGTTTCGAATACGCCGATGTCGACGTGAACCCGTCCGAACTTGTGGCGGCGGCGTTGACCGAGCAATGGAACGATCCGGCGCGGTCCAAGGCATTGTCGGAGGAACTGCTGCAGAACATCAGCGTCGAAGTCACCAAAGTGATGCTGCCGGTCAGTTTCGGCAGCGCATGGCCGGCGTTGCTGGAAGTCATCGAGCAGGTGCGGCCCGATATCGTGCTCGCCACAGGACTCAAGCATTCCGCGCGTGGAATTCTGCTGGAACGGTGCGCGACGAATCTCATGGACGCGGTGAAGCCGGATGCCGACAATGTGATTCCTCCGCGCAGGCCGATCAATCCGGAAGGCCCGGCCGCATACTGGACTCGGCTTCCGTTGCGTTCCATTCTGCGCGATTTCGCCAAACACGAGATTCCCGCGGCGCTCAGCTCGGATGCGGGAACGTTCGTATGCAATTCGCTGTTCTACCATCTGCTCGACTGGTCTGCAATGCAGGAGAAGCGCATCCTGTCGGGCTTCTTCAGCCTTCCCGTGGTCAACGAACAGCCTCATCCGCAACACGGTCTGCGCATCGCACAACAGATCGCCGCCGGAAACGACGTGGTCCGCGAATCGATTCGCTACTATCTGCAGCCCTCGTCGCAGAGCATTCTGCTCGGCTGAAACCTTCCTGACGTTTCGATCGGGAACATCGGACAAATCGGGATAATCGGGTGGGTCGGGCAGTCGAATTTCCGAACGATTTCTGTGCTCTGTGTGAGAATTATGCCGCTTGCGTGAGTTGCGCGCGTCCTCTGCGCTAAAGTGCAAACGGATGATGCGCGGCATGTGCGCACAGCAGTGGGAAATCGCGAAAGGAATACCATGGTGGAGCAGTTCCCAATCGTGCTGAGGGGGTACGACAAAGACAGGGTCGACGAAGCATTCGCCGCAGCCCAGAAGACGGTGGCCCGTCTTCGTGAACAGATCAAGGCGGATGACCAGACGATTCTTGAACTGCAGGCCCAGCTTCAGGAAGAGAAGAACAAGAAGGCCAATCCGAACTCGTTCGCATCGCTGGGTGCCAACGCGCAGCAGATGCTGGCCAGCGCCGAGCAGACCAGCGCCGAATTGCTCGACCGTGCCAAGAAGGACGCGTCCGCCACCCGTGCGACCGTGCAGCTGCAGGCGGAAACCCTGCTGAACAACGCCAAGATGGACGCCAAGCATATTCTTGATGAAGCCAACGCCAAGGCCTCGGCGGTGCTGTCGAAGGCCAACGAGGACGCGGAATCCGTCAAGTCCTCCGCTCAGCGTGAGGCCGATCGGCTGCGTAGCGATACGCAAAAGAACGTGGTGGCCCAACGTCAGACCCTCGACCTCGAGCTCACCAACACCCGCGAGGAGCATGAAAAGAAACTCGCATCTGAACGGGCTTCGCAGGAACGAGAGATTTCCGATATGCGCGCCGAGGCCACCGAACAGATCGCGGCCCAGCGTAAGAGCGCGAACGAGGAGATCTCCCGACTCAAGAGCGATACCAACGATCAGATCGAAACCGCGCTTGCCGAGGCCAACAGGAAGCTGGCCGACGTGCGCGAGCAGGTCTCCAAGATGCTGACCGATGCGCAGCGCCGCGCATCCGAGATCACCGATGCCGCGAAGTCGAAGGCGCAGGAGCTTTCCGACGATGCCGAGGTGTATCGGACCAAGACCATCAGCCAGGTCAATGCCGAAGTGGAGCAGATCCGTGCCGACATCTCCGCCCAGCAGGATGAGGCCACGCAGAAGGTCAATGAGCTGTTGACCGATCTTAACGAGCGTCGCGAGGCCGCCAAGAAGCAGGCCGACGAGCTGATCGCCACGGCCCAGCGCACCCGCAGCGAGGCCGAGGAGTACGCCACCGAAAAGCGTGAGACCGCCGATAGCCAGGCCGCCAACATCATCAAGCAGGCCACCGAAGAGGCCGACGCGCAGGTCAACGAGCGTCGCGAGGCCGCCAGAAGCGAGATGGAGGGCGTGCAGCAGCGCATCGCCGATCTGCAGAATCGTGAGGCGCAGATCACGCAGCGTGTCAGCGAACTGCGTGCGATGTTCTCCAATGCGTTTGCCGGTTTCGGCGCGAATTTCGGTGTGAACGGACTGTCCGTGATCAATTCCGTCGAAGGCGAGGCCGATTTCGCGGTTGCGGAACCGGTCGCCATTACGGACGGGGGAACGGATGCCGAGCAGGTCCAGGTGCTTCCTCAGGACGAGACCGCAGTGATGGATGCGATTGTCGTTCCGAGTGTTCAGCCGGAGCAGCCGGAACAGCTTGCTCAGCCGGAGCAGCCGGAACAGGTCATGCCGGCTGAACAATTCGTACAGGCTGAACAGGTCATGCCGACCGAACAGGTGGCGCAGCCCGAATCCACGTTTGAGGACGAAGGCGCGTATAATGACCAGCCGTCCGACCAGAAGCATGATGATTTCGAAGAGTTGGTCGAAGAATGGCAGGCCGATCAGTCTGACCAGTACGAACAGTATGAGGAATCACAGGAGGAACAACAGCATAATGACTGAAATCACGCCGTTGAGCGAAGAAGCATTGGCGAAGCTCGTTGACGAGTTCGAGGCAAGCAGTCACAACCGCATGGCCATGAACGCCGTGACCGCGGCCGGCATCGACAAGGTGGCCCGCAATTACGACCGCGCTCGTCTGCTGCAGCGTCGCTTCTCCACCATCGTGGACAACGGCACCGCCACCCATCAGGACAATTCCGGTCGTTGCTGGCTGTTCAGCTCGCTGAACGTGGCCCGCTTCGTGGCCAAGAAGAACATGGGCCTCAAGGAATTCGAGTTCTCCCAGAACTACGCCATGTACTTCGACAAGCTGGAACGCATCAACTACTTCCTGAAGGATATGGCGGCGTTGATCGAGGCCGGCGAGCCTTCCGATTCCCGTCTCGTGCAGCACCTGCTGCATGACGTGATGGGAGACGGCGGCCAGTGGACCATGGCCATGAACGTGTACAAGAAGTACGGCGCCGTTCCGAAGGATCTGTTCCCGGAGACCGAATCCTCCAAGAAGACCGGCGAGATGAACACCCAGCTGCGTGGCATGCTGCACACCGCAGTGGCCCACATGTACGCCGATCCGTCTTCGATTGAATCGGTCATCGCCGAGGCCACCGCCGCAGGACACCGCATTCTGACGATTCACCTCGGTGAACCGCCGAAGAGCTTCGATTGGGAGTGGACCGACAAGGACGGCGAATTCCACCGCGACGGTGAGATCACGCCAGTCGAGTTCTGGAACAAGTACGTCGGTTCCGCCGATCTGGAAAGCTACGTGTGCCTCGTTGACGATCCTCGTCAGGAGCATGCCAAGGGCAAGAAGATCGGCATCGAACACCTGGGCAATGTGGCCGGCGGAGACGCCACCGAATACCTGAACGTGCCGAACCAGTTCATGAAGGACTGCGTGCGCCAGATCCTCGAAGAGCAGGGCATTCCGGTCTGGTTCGGTGCCGACTGCCATCCGATGATGGACCGCATGAACGGCGCATGGGCCACCGACCTGTTCGAATACGGCAAGGTGTACGGTTTCGACTTCGACCTGAACAAGGAAGACCGTGTCCGCTTCGCCGATTCCGCGATGAACCACGCCATGGCGTTCGTCGGCGTCGACGTTGCCGAAGACGGCCACACCACCCGTCGTTGGCGCGTGGAGAACTCCTGGGGCGACAAGATCGCCGACAAGGGCTACTTCACCATGAGCGACGACTGGTTCACCGAATACGTCTACGAAGTCGCAGTTCCGAAGGCCATGCTGCCGGAGGAATACCAGGCCGCTCTGGAGGAACCCGCCACCATGCTCCCGGCATGGGATCCGATGGGCGCGTTGGCCAAATAGCGCGCGAAGCGTGCGCCGGCCAATACGCGCCGAGCGTTAAGCGGGAGCCCGGTGGGCTCCTGTAGCGAGGGAAAATGCCGTGAGGCGTTTTCTGAGGCCGTAGGCCGAAGGCACGGTGAAGGCAGCATTGAGCCTGCGCGTAGCCAACACGCCAAACGCCAACGCCGACTGTATGGTGCCATTCCACCATGCAGTCGGCGTTTTCCATAATCACGCTCTTTCCATTAAGGTAACTTCGGTGGCCGTAAATAGCGGGCCACATGTAAGTTCGAGGAGGAGAAAGAGCGATGTCAGGTCTTCGCGGTCCGGATAGTTCGAAGGATTCACAGTTGTTGGACAACGCGGTGTTTCCCGAGACCGTGGACGTCAATATCCGACAGTTGGACCCGATTCCCGCCCCTCGATATTTTCTCAAGGAACTTCCCCTCAGCGACGAGATGAGCGATCTGGTGCTCAAATCCCGTCAGGAGATTCGTGACGTATTGCATGGACGTGACGACCGCATCCTCGCGATCGTCGGCCCCTGCTCCATCCACGACCCCAAAGCGGCCCACGAATACGCGCAGAAACTCGCGGCCGTAAAGAACGAACTCGACGATCGTCTGGTAATCGTCATGCGCGTCTACTTCGAAAAGCCGCGCACCACCATCGGATGGAAAGGCCTGATCAACGACCCCGATCTCGACGGCCAGTTCAACATCCGTAAAGGCATGTGGCTGGCACGCAAGGTGCTCACCGACGTACTCGACCTCGGCCTGCCGGCTGCCATCGAATGGCTCGACCCCATCACACCGCAGTACATCTGCGATCTGATCAGCTGGGGAGCGATTGGCGCGCGCAACACCGAAAGCCAGGTGCACCGCGAACTCGCTTCCGGCATGTCCATGCCGATCGGCTTCAAGAACGCCACCGACGGATCGGTCAAACCGGCCGCCGATTCCTGCTTCGCGGCCGCATACGAACATCACTTCCTGTCCATCAACCTCGACGGACGTGTGATCTCCGCCGAAACCAAAGGCAATCCCGACTGCCATCTGGTATTGCGCGGCTCCTCCCACGGACCGAACTACGATCCGCAGTCCGTGGCGAAGGCGCTCGCCGATCTTAAGGCATCCAAAGCGTCCGGTCCGAGCGAACATGGCCTGATCATCGACGCGGCTCACGGCAACTGCGGTAAAAACGAAGTACGTGAAGCGGAAGTGGTCGAAGACATCGCACGGCGCATCGCGGCCGGCGAACAGGGAATCCTCGGCATCATGATGGAAAGCTTCCTCAACGCGGGCAACCAAAAGCCGGCTCCGCTCGACCAGCTCGAATACGGCAAGTCCATCACCGACGCCTGCGTGCCGTGGGACCGTACCGAGGAGCTGCTGCACACGCTGGCGGACGCCGTGACCGCACGCCGCGCGCTCGCCAAGTAACCGCGAATAATCGCCGTTCCAACCTGCCGACATGCGTCGGGATTGCTATTCTTGGGAAAGATCGAGACCCAAGGAGAGACCATGCAGCAGCTGAATACGCCGGCGGAGCTTCGCGCCATCCGGCAGGCGATGGACGAGGGCAGGAATCCTCTGGTGGAAACCGATGTTCCACGCTGGGAGGATCAGGTGGGCATCAGCCGTATCGTCAATCGTCGCGTGCTTGAATTCGAGGTGCTGCCCACTCCGGCCGAGGTGCTGGGGGAGTTGCCGTTGAGCGCGAAGGCTCAGGATATCGTGGCCTGTTCCCGCGATGAGATCCGCGCCTGCCTGTATGGCCAGGATGATCGTCTGCTGGTGATCGTCGGCCCTTGTTCCGTGCATGACCCCGCCGCGGCGCTCGACTATGCCGCACGTCTTGCGCGGTTGATGAACGAGTTGGAAGGCGAGCTGCTGATCGTGATGCGCGTGTATTTCGAGAAGCCGCGAACCACCGTCGGTTGGAAGGGTCTGATCAACGATCCCGACATCGACGGCAGCTGCAATATCAGGAAGGGCCTTCTGATGGCCCGACGCACGTTGCTCGGCGTGCTGGATGCGGGATTGGCCGCGGCCACGGAATTCCTCGAACCGACCAGTCCGCAGTATATTTCCGACGCGATCAGCTGGGGCGCGATCGGCGCGCGCAACACCGAAAGCCAGGTGCACCGCCAGCTCGCTTCCGGCATGTCCATGCCGATCGGCTTCAAGAACGCCACCGACGGCTCGATCAAGGCGCCGGCCGACTCCTGCTTCGCGTCCGCACAGCAGCATACGTTCTTCGGCATCGACCACAAGGGTCGCGCGGCCGTGGTCAAGACGCTTGGCAACCCCGACTGCCATGTGGTGTTGCGCGGTTCCAGCAGCGGGCCGAACTATGATGAGCAATCCATCGCCCAGGCCATGGAACGCATCCGCGGTACGATGCCGGCCGATTCCGCCGCCGCCCATGGAGTCGTGGTCGACTGTTCGCACGGCAACTCCGGCAAAGACGAGCACAGGCAGGCCGAAGTGGTGCGCAATATCGCGCAGCGCATAGCGCAAGGCGAGGAAGGCATCACCGGCATCATGATGGAAAGCTTCATCGAGGGTGGAAACCAGAAGGCGGCTCCGCTGGACGAGCTTGAATATGGCAAGTCGATCACCGACAAATGCCTGAGCTGGAACACCACCGAACAGCTGCTGCGCGAGCTGGCTCAGGCCGTCGCCACGCGCCGTTGGAAGTGACCGATCAGGCGGTCGCAGAGCAGTATTTGCACCCGTAAAACCCGTATTCACAAGACCGTATTTGCGGACCATATAAGGAAAGGAACATTCCATGACCACAATCGCCATCATCAGCGCCATGGATGAGGAGATCGCGCATATCGCCGCGTCTCTGAGCGATGTCAGCGTAACCGATGAGGCCGGCGTCACCGTGACCCGCGGCACAATCGAAACCAACAACGGCAACCGTCTCAACATCGTGGCGACGGTCGGCGGCATGGGCACGGTGAACATCTCCGCCACCACGCAGCATCTGATCGACATGGACCATCCGCAGGCCATCATCTTCTCCGGAATCGCAGGAAATCTCAACAAAAACCTGCATATCAACGATGTGGTGCTCGGCGGAACGCTGCGCTATCTCGACACGGACATGCGTCTCGTCGGCCAGTGGAAGCCCGGCACCGCGGACGTTCCCGTCGAGGAATTCCATTCCGATGAACGTCTGCTGGACCTGGCCGATGCCGCGCTGACCGATATGGGAATCAACCATATCGTCGGAATCATCGCGACCGGCAACTATTTCGTCGACGATCCGGTCAAGGTGGAGCAGGTGATCCGCGAGACCGGCGCCGATGCCGTTGAGATGGAAGGCACCGCGGTGGCCCACATCGCGGCTCGCAACGACATTCCGGTGCTGGTGATCCGCGCGTTGAGCGACAACGCCGACACGGATTACGTGGAGTTCAAGAGCTTCGACATTTCCGAATACGCGGACACCGCGGCGAAACTTGCGGTGAACATCGTCAAGCGCATGTAAGCGAACCACGACAGGGCATCTCGAATGATGAGATGCCCTTTTTTGAAGGTGAACGGCAGGAGAACTTACGATGTCATCAAGGGGTCCCGCACGCAAACCCCACCTGAGAACCGTTACTGTTGAGAAAGAACGGATTATCGGAAGGTGAACGCATGACGATGTGGCAGGTTTTCGCGGCGCTGCTCGTATTGGTCGCGGTGGCGGCGGTCGCCTTCCTTGCGGGGCGTGCGGTGGGACGTTCCTCAAAGGAGGAGAGCGCCGGAGCTGCGGGCGATGCGGCCGATGGCAACGTTTCGCTGTTTGGAGACGATGTGCCGGTGAAGTCCACCGAACGCCAGCTGGTCTCCGTCATGCCGGAAGCGCTGGTCGTCGTCGACTCGCTCGCTGCCGTGAAATACGCTTCTCCGGATGTTCAACGGTTCGACCTGATCGAAGACAATGCGATGACGGTCGCCGAAATTCGGGACATTCTGCGATTGGTGTCCACCGACAGCGTCGTGCGTGAGCGCGAACTTGCGATTCCGCTTGACCGTTCGGCGCGCACGGCCGCGAACAATACCGACGGTCGCGGCATAGAAGCCGGAAAAACGCTTCCCGCGGACACGTTGTATCTGCATGTGCGCATCGGACAGATCGCCGACGACCGGTTTGCGATCTTCCTTTCCGACATGAGCGAGCAGCGTCGTTTTGAGATCATGCGCCGCGATTTCGTCACGAACGTCTCGCACGAGTTGAAGACTCCGGCCGGTGCGATTTCGTTGCTTGCCGAAACGATTGAATCCGCCGCCGACGATCCGGATGCGGTACGGTATTTCGCCGGTCGTATTTCCAAGGAATCCACGCGATTGACCGAATTGGTCCACCGTCTCATCGACCTGCAGAAGGCGCAGAGCGCGACGGTGATGCTGAACGCGCGGAAGTTGTCCGTGTCGCAGGTCGCACGTGAAGCCATAAACGAGAATCAGGTGAATGCGGATTCGAAGCATATCTCGCTGGTATTGTCCGTGAACGGCACCGCCGTGCCTGTATCTGCCGTGCCTGTATCTGATGTTGCGTCGGACGGGGGTGCTTCGACGCGTGGCGAAGACGACGTGTTCATCAAGGCCGATTACGAGACCATCAAAACCGCGGTGAAGAATCTTGTGGAGAATGCGGTCAACTATTCCCCCGAACACACCACCGTGGCCGTGGGCGTCAGCGGAGACGGAACCAAGGCCACCATTCGCGTGGTGGATCAGGGCATCGGCATTCCCGCCGCGTCGCTCGACCGGATCTTCGAACGCTTTTACCGGGTGGACCCGGCGCGTTCCCGGGAGACGGGCGGAACAGGGCTTGGATTGGCCATCACCAGGCATTGCGTGCGCGACTGCGGCGGCACGATCAACGTGTGGTCCCGTGAAGGGGAAGGCTCCACGTTCACGATCACGCTTCCGCAGGTAAGCGGAAACAAGCCCGAAAAGGGCCGAAAAGCCAAGGATTTTGAAGAAACCCAAGAGAAGAATCACACTGAGAATACGGAGGAGAAGCGCTGATGACACGCATTCTGATCGTCGAAGACGAGGAATCGTATCGGGAGCCGCTGGTCTACCAGCTTACGCGTGAGGGCTACGACGTGTCCGCCGCCGCGACGGGCGAGGAAGGTCTGGAACTGTTCACGAAGGGAGGCGTGGATCTGGTGCTGCTCGATCTGATGCTTCCCGGACTCGACGGCACCGCACTGTGCCGCAGAATCCGCGAGCAAAGCCGCGTTCCGATCATCATGCTCACCGCCAAAAGCGCGGAAATCGATAAAGTGGTCGGTCTTGAGGTCGGTGCGGACGACTACGTGACCAAGCCGTACTCCTTCCGCGAACTGCTGGCGCGTGTGCGAGCGGTGCTGCGACGCAATCAGATGGTCGCCGAGGCCGATAACGCGTCCGACGACGATATTCCTCTCGTATGCGGGGACATCTCCATGAAGATCGGGCAGCATGAGGTGAGCGTGCGCGGCGAAAACGTGTTCTTCCCGCTCAAGGAATTCGAACTGCTTGAATACCTTATGCAGAACAAGGGCCGCGTGATGACCCGCCATCAGCTGATCGACCGAATCTGGGGCTCCGATTATGTGGGCGACACGAAAACGCTTGACGTGCATGTCAAACGCGTGCGTTCCAAAATCGAAGAGGACCCGGCCCATCCGAAGTATCTGACCACGGTTCGCGGTCTGGGCTACAAGATCGACGTTCCGGCGCAGTGACGTCCGTGAATAGATGGAGAGTGTTCATCTTCCGTTCACCGATTTTGGTCATATCGCCTCGCAAAGACCAATAGGCTTGAACTTGTCATGAAGAATGATGGCGAAACACAGATGCTGAATCAGAACAAAAACCAACGCCATCAGAATGTTGACAGAGGGAAAGATCAATGCGTAATTCCATTCTCGTACGCTCCATCGCCGCCGTGTCCGGTATCGTGATGCTCGCTTCCGTCGCGGCTTGCGGTGACAATGTCGCAACCGATTCCTCCACGACCAGCTCCAGCTCCAGCTCCAGCTCCACCGAATCCATCTCCGGCGACTTCGCCGGCGCAGGCGCATCCTCCCAGCAGGCTGCGGTCGAAGCCTGGATCGCGGGTTACCAGGGAACCAACCCGGACGCCAAGGTCGCTTACAATCCGTCCGGTTCCGGCGCTGGCGTCTCCACCTTCCTGACCGGCGCCACCGCCTGGGCCGGCTCCGACGCATCCCTTTCCGATGATGAAGTCGAGCAGTCCAAGAGCGTGTGCGCATCCGGCAACGCCTTCGACATTCCGGTCTATATCTCCCCGATTGCCGTGGTCTTCAACCTCAACGGCGTTTCCGGCAAGGGCAAGACCCTGAACATGGACGCCGAAACCATCGCCAAGATCTTCGACGGCCAGATCACCAAGTGGAACGACGACGCCATCAAGCAGCAGAATCCGAAGGTCGACCTGCCTGATCTCGACATCACCGTCGTGCACCGTTCCGACAAGTCCGGCACCACCAAGAATTTCCTGAGCTACGTCAAGGACGCGTCCGACGGCGCATGGAGCTACGAGCTCGGCGAGAACTGGCCGAACGAGGTCGGTCAGGGCGCCAAGGGCACCTCCGGCGTGATCTCCACCGTGCAGCAGGCCGACGGCACCATCGGCTATGCCGACGCGTCCCAGGCCGGCAACCTCGGCACCGTGGCGGTGAAGGTCGGCGACGATTACGTGCCGTTCTCCGCCGAAGCCGCGGCCAAGGTCGTGGATGCCTCCCCGCTCGACGAATCCGCCACCGGCGACAACCGCGTCGTGGTCAAGCTCGACCACAACACCACCGAAAAGGGCGCCTACCCGATCGTTCTGGTCTCCTACGACGTCGCCTGCCCGGCATATAAGGATGCCAACACCGCGAAATTCGTCAAATCCTGGCTCACCTACGTGGTCAGCGAGGAAGGACAGGAGACCGCGGCGTACGCAGCCGGCTCCGCTCCGATGTCCGACACCATGCGTGAAAAGGTCATGAAGTCCATCGACGCCATCGTGACCGAGTGACGGCACGGTCTTCGGTGAACGGCGATTAGCTTTCGGCTCAAGGCCGCGGCCGCTGATGATATGGCTGCGGCCTTGAGCCGGTGGTAGGCCGGCAAGTCGTTGGAAGAGACCGTTCCCTTAGAATCGAAACAAGGCTTCAAACAAACCTGCAAGTTAAGGAGAACCCGTGAGTTCGCAAAGCAAAACGGCACAGGAGCCGGTGAGCGGCAAAAACGCGGATAAGGTGTTCAAGGGCGTGGCGTACGCCTGCGGCATTCTGATCCTCGTGGTGCTCGCCGCAGTCGCGCTGTTCCTGCTGTTCCGCGCGTGGCCTCTGATCGGCGGCGATCAGACGGCCAACAGTGAAACCATCAGCAACTTCACCGGCGGCAAGGCCGACAGCTTCTGGAGCTATGTCGGACCGCTGCTGTTCGGTACCGTGCTGATTTCCGCCCTGGCGCTGCTGATTTCCTTCTTCGTGTCGGTAGGCATCGCGCTGTTCATCTCCCATTACGCACCGAAGAAGCTCGCCACGGCCCTGAGCTACGTGGTCGATCTGCTTGCCGCCATCCCGTCCGTTATCTACGGTCTGTGGGGCGGCCTGATTCTCGTGCCGGCCATCTACCCGTTCTGGAACGGCGTCGCCAAATATCTTGGCTGGATTCCGCTGTTCCAAGGACCGGCCGCCAATCCGTCTCGTACGGTCGCGACCGTCGCCGTGGTGCTCGCCGTCATGATTCTGCCGATCATCACCTCCCTGTCGCGAGACATTTTCATGCAGACCCCGCGTCTGCAGGAGGAGGCCGCGCTCGCGCTTGGCGCAACGAAGTGGGAAATGATCAAGCTTGCGGTGCTGCCGTTCGGCAAGTCCGGCGTCGTGTCGGCCTCCATGCTGGGCCTCGGCCGAGCTCTTGGCGAGACGATGGCCGTGCTCATGATTCTTGCCCCGGGACTCAACTACTCCGTCAAACTGTTGCAGGCATCCCAGAACCAGACCATCGCGGCGAATATCGCCGCGCAGTATCCGGAAGCCAACGATCTTGGCGTTTCCGTGCTGATCGGCACCGGCCTGGTCCTGTTCCTGATTACCTTCGTGGTGAACTTCATCGCACGTAGGATCACCGAGAAAGCGAGTGCATGATGACCGCCGCTCAAAACAACGCTTCCCCGATGGACGGCGCTCCCGTCATCGACTTTGACAAATTCAAGCCGAGCCGTTCCTTCATCGCGGCCCGCAAGCGCAAGGACCTTCTGATGAAGACCCTGATCGCGCTGGCGTTCATCGTGGCTCTGATTCCGCTGTTCTCCGTGCTGTTCACCACCATCATCAATGGTGTCAAGCGCTTGAACCTCAACTTCCTGAGCTACAACATGACCGGCGTGGTCGGCGGCAACCAGACGCCGTCCGGCGGTTACGGCGGCATTCTGCACGCCATCATCGGCACGTTGGAGATCACGTTCGGCGCGATGGTCATCTCCATTCCGATCGGCCTGATGTGCGCCGTGTATCTGGTCGAATATTCCAACCGCGGCAAGCTGGCCCGTGTGATCACCCTGTTGGTCGACGTGATGAGCGGCATTCCTTCGATCGTCGCTGGTCTGTTCGCATTTTCGATGTTCACGATTCTGATCGGCCCCGGCACCATCAACGGTTTCGAAGGTTCAGTGGCACTCTCGCTGCTGATGCTGCCGACCGTGGTCAAGTCGTCCGAGGAGATGCTCAAGATCGTGCCTCACGATCTGCGTGAGGCATCCTACGCGTTGGGTGTCACCAAGCAGCGTACGATCACGAAGATCGTGCTGCGCACCGCTTTGCCGGGCATTGTGTCCGGCGCGATTCTCGCGGTCGCGCGAGTGATTGGCGAAACCGCTCCGTTGCTGATGACCGCAGGTTATATTTCCTCCACGAACTTCAACCTGTTCTCCGGTCAGATGACCACCCTTCCGGTGTACGTCTATCAGGAGTATTCCAAGCTCAACGCCAACTGCCCGGCCTCCGCCGACGCGACATGCGTCACCACCATCCCGATGGAACGCGCGTGGGCCGCCGCTCTGGTGCTGATCATCATCGTGCTGATTCTCAACCTCATCGGCCGTCTGGTGGCGAAGGTCTTCGCCGTCAAGTCGGACCGCTGACCTCGAAGATAGACCGAACTTAGTAACAAGAACCATAAGGAACCAAAATGGGACAACGTATTGATGTCAATCATCTGAACATCTACTACGGCGACTTCCTGGCCGTAGAGGATGTGAACATCAACATCGAAGCCAACAAGGTCACCGCCTTCATCGGACCTTCCGGATGCGGCAAATCCACCGTGCTGCGCACGCTCGACCGCATGCACGAGATCATTCCGGGCGCGCACTGCACCGGCGAGGTGCTTCTGGAAGGCAAGAACCTGTACGACAAGGACGTGGATCCGGTGGCCGTGCGCCGTGACGTCGGCATGGTGTTCCAGCGTGCGAATCCGTTCCCGACCATGTCCATCCGCGAGAACGTGCTCGCCGGTGTGAGGCTCAACAACCGTAAGATCTCCAAGTCGGACGCGGACGATCTGGTCGAGTGGGCCCTGCGCGGCGCCAACCTGTGGAACGAGGTCAAGGATCGTCTCGACAATCCGGGAATCGGTCTTTCCGGCGGCCAGCAGCAGAGGCTGTGCATCGCCCGCGCCGTGGCCGTGCATCCGCAGGTGCTGCTCATGGATGAGCCCTGCTCCGCGCTTGACCCGATCTCCACGCTGGCCGTCGAGGATCTGATCAACGAGCTGAAGAACGAGTACACCATCGTGATCGTGACCCACAACATGCAGCAGGCGGCCCGTATCGCCGACTACACTGCTTTCTTCAACCTGAAGGCCGTTGGTCAGCCGGGTCATCTCGAGTACTTCACCGACACCACCACCATGTTCAACAATCCGCAGAACGAGGAAGCCGAACGTTACGTTTCCGGACGTTTCGGCTGATCGGTTTTGCAGGTCGGTTTTGCAGGTCGGTTTTGCAGGTCGGTTTTGCAGGTCGGCCGGAACGTAGCACTTCGGCGTCGTAAGCCACGACCGTGAAGCGCCGAGTCGGCTTTGTAGGCCGGCTGGAACGTAGCGTCGGTCCGGTGGATTGCCGCAAGCTGGCTTCAGCTGGCCGGTGGATGGTGCTTCGTGATGCGAAGTTCCGTAATTTGCACGTTTCGGCTGATCGGCTTTGCACATAGCACTCCCGCAGGAACTTCCCTGCGGGATTTTTTTATGTCGTGCGGATTTTGGGTTTGCCGTGCGGATTTCTGACGGTGCGTGCGGATTTTGGATGATGCGTGTGGATTTCTGGCAACTTGTGCGGATTTCTGACGGCGCGTGCGGATTTTTGGCTTGCCGTGCGGATTTTAAGCCAGTTGTGCGGATTGATAAAAGGGAAATTTCGGCATTTTCCGCCCAATGAGACCGATTTTCGATGTTTTTAGCCCTAAAAGACGCCTTTTGGTCAGCGGACAATCCGCACAACTGGTTTAAAATCCGCACACATCGCCAAAAATCCGCACGAGTTCGTGAGAATCCGCACAGTCGGCTGGGAATCCGCACAACTGTCTTAAAATCCGCACGGTGCGCGGTTTGCTGCTGTCTGCTGTTGTTGAGATTTGTTTGCAGGTGCTGTTGTCTGTTGTTGCGATTTGTTTGTTGTCTGTTATTTGCGATCTGGCTGCTGGCTTTTACGGATCGCACTGCGATTTTGCCGCACAACACGCTTTGTTGAGAATCATTCTCAATTACTGTACGATATTCGAGGCACATTTGATATAGGTAGAAAGACAATCATGAATCGTGTCGTGAAAATCGCAATCGCACTGCTCGCTTCCGTGGGCCTTGTGGCATCGGCATCCGCTTGTGGCGCTTCGAACGGCTCCTCGAACGGTTCGAACGCCGACGGCGTTATCAAGGTGGTTGCGTCGGTCAACCAGTGGGGAACCGTCGCGCAGGCTTTGGGCGGCAAGAACGTTTCCGTTGAGAGCATCATCAACTCAACCAATGTGGAGGCCCATGACTACGAGCCGACCACGGCCGATGTGGCCAAACTGCAGAAGGCCCAGATCATCGTCGTCAACGGCGCCGATTATGACTCCTGGGCGGTGAAGGCGGCGGAATCCACCGGAGCCACCGTGGTGAACGCGGCCGAAGCGGGTGGTGTGGAAAACGGCGAGAATCCCCACGTCTGGTTCTCCTCGCAGGTGCGTAAGGCCACCGCCAAGGCGATCGTCGATGCATACAAGCAGGCGTCTGCGGACAAGGCCGATGCGTTCGAAGAACTGTATGAGAACTGGCAGTCCGCGGAAAATGCCCTTGACGAAAAAATCGCCGACGTCAAGGAATCGGCAAACGGCCTCACCTACGCCGCCACCGAATCCGTCGCCCAATATATGGCCGACGACCTTGGCCTGACCGACGCCACTCCCACGGGCTATGCGCGGGCCACATCCAATGAAGGCGAGCCGACTCCGGCGGACATCAAGAACTTCACCGACGCGCTCGCGTCCGGCGAGATCAAGCTGCTGGTGGTCAACGTGCAGGAGGAGACCGATCTTACGAGCAAGATCACGGATGCCGCAAAATCGGCGAACGTGCCGATGGTGGAACTCACCGAACAGATGCCGGACGATTTCGGCTCGTTGACCGAATGGATGGAATCGTTGGTCGGGGAATTCGAAAAAACGATTTCATAGACCGGTATCCGCGGCTATTCGCATATCCACATACTCGCTATTCCGTCTTGCGCTATTCCGTCTTGGTCTACGCGGCGGTTGCATTGGGGTGTGTGGATATGCGCGTATCTGAATCATGGTCGGATAAGTGGTGAGGTTGTGTCGATTCGCATCCTCGCCCACATTCACGTCCCTTTCACGTTCGTGTCTCTCTCATATTCGTGTCTCTCACGTTTGCGTCCCTCTCTCACGTTCGTGTCTCTTTCATATTCGCGTCTCTCTCGTATTCACGTCTCTCACGTTCGCGTCTCTCGCATTCACGTTCACATCCTCATCCACGTCTTTATTTTCAGTTTCATCCTTATCCGCATCTCATTCGCATGTAAATGTGAAGATATTGTGTCCATTTTTCCTTCGGGGGGGGGGTATTGGGGGTGTTGATATAAATCCGCGCCACCCCTAAATGTACCCTTTGAGAATTAGTGAAATAGGGTTTGCCGTTGAAACGTGCGGGGGAAGACTTCTTTCGAAGAGGGGATATTCGGGGTCTGCATGGTTCTCTCAGGCATTGTATGTAGCTGAAAGAGGACATCATGTTCCGGAAAGACAGTACCGGTCGTTCTGAATCGTCTCGCCCTGCAAATCCGGTTAAACGTTTGAGTACCGCCGCGCTTGCCGCGGTGCTTTCGATCGCTCTGATCGTCCCGCAGGCATGGGCCAACCAGAACACGGTGCAGACGACCTTGGATTCGCAATCGCAGCAGCTCGAGGCTGAGCAGAGCAACGAGAGTGACGAGAACACCGAGAACACCGACACCCAAGCGGATGAGCCGATCGACTGGACCGACTCGTTCGATCAGCTGACGCTCTCCAGCGAGACGGGGCTTTCCGTCGACGATGCCTCGGACGAGCAGAAGCAGAGCAACGCGAGCCTGACCGAATTGCCGGAACGAATCGCGGCAACGCTCGGACTTGACGTTGCGCTGAAGGCCGGTCGTGCCATAATCGCAGACGAATATTTCTATGCATCCCTTCCGGACGGATTGACCGCTCAAACGTACGCCGCCGACGATGTCGACGACGAGACGAAACGGAACGCCACTTTCGACGTGCTTCAGCGTAGCGACGATCAGGATACGGACGTGAAGATCGCCGAAGCGCGCTTCGTTACGCAGTCCCGGCTTAAGGTCACGTTCGTCGCGCCCGTCAACGTGAATACGGGGGAGACCGTGGACTCGATCGAGGAAGCGTCCGCCCGATTGCAGCTCAATGTCAATCTCGATTCCTCGCTGGTGAAGAACAAGAGTTCCGAATTGAAGTGGACGCTGCAAACCAAGGTCGATGATTCCGCGCAGGATTCCGCAGACGCAGACGGTTCCACAGACGGTTCCGCACAGGATTCCACGAGCGAAACCACCACGCGTGAGGCCAAACTGGTGATTCCCGCCAAGAAGCAGATCGCCGCAAAACTCGGCATAACGCTGAAATCGAACAACCTGAGCAGGAGCGCGGCCCCGCTTCCGGCGACAATCAACGAAACCGTCAGTGAAACGGACGGCGAGACTTCCAAAACATATAAGCTGTCGGGCTCGCAGCAGTCCACATTCGTTACCTTGTGGGCCGACAACAATGCCGATGACCGCCCGCAGCTTGAGAACATCAAGGGCGAATACCGTCTGTATTTCATCATCGACGGCCAGACCTACCCTCTGACCGCTGAAGACGGCACCACCGTCTCCAACGAAGCGCAGTCACAGCTTGGCATGACGCAGGACCAACTCAACGCCTATATGTCCGATGGTTCGCTGCTCAGCTTCGAGGAGGCCGGCAACCAGTACAACATCACCTCGGTCAACCTGCCGGACATGGTCACCATCACCGATGGGGCCGCCACCGAAACCAAATCCGTCGTCTTCTCGATTAAGCACGACGGCATCGTGGAAAACCAGACGTGTTACGAAGAGCGGTACGTCGCGGCCGACGAGAAGGCATATCCGGACTATGCGGGCTACAGTAACGGCGGCAAGGACGGCAAGGAATGCCTCCAGCTCACCGAGGATGTGACGTTCAACCTCAAACTCGGCATCGGCAACGAGTATGAGGAGCTGTTGAACGATGACGGAACCGTCAACTACGGCAAATGGATCGAAAACTGGGGCGATTGCAACACCCTGACCATATCTTGGGTGGATGAGGACGGCGCCACCAAAACACGTAAGTACGGCAAGGGCACGGAATATCTGTTCTCGGACCTCGTGAAGGAAGGTCTGCTGACCTTCTCCATCAACCAAGACGACGGTACCGCGGCCATACAAGCTGAGAATTGGGCCAAGTACCATCCGAACGGCAATCCGCTGACCTACAGCCTTACGGTGAATTGCGAGGAAGACACCGGAACATACAAGGACTACTACCAGGTCTCGTACGACAACGCCGGAGCATCCGACCACGGCAGCGACACGACGGCTCTGTACAGCGGCGGTACCATAACGATCATCCATGCGGGCACCACCTCCTTCGATGCCACCAAGGTCTGGCTGGATGAAGACCCAAGCGACCGTCCGGCAACGGAATACACGCTGTGGCGTTACAGTTCCGACGGCAGTACCGCGGACAATGCCGCCCAGGTGCGGGCGACGGACGGCAGCTTCGTCACGCTCAGCATAAGCGCCGAAGAGAACCAGACGCTCGGAGAAAGCGCGTCCGTAGATCTGGGAGAAAAACTTCGCGATAAGTATTCGGACGGTGGCAAACTGCAACTGGCGAAATACGACGCTAATGGTTATCCGTACATCTACCTGCTGCGCGAATCCAAGCCGGACGGATACGAGCGCGTGTACGGCAGTGTCGGCGAAGACGGTTCCGTCACCGACATGGCGCCGAACTATTACGATCGCGCGCACGAGAACACGATAAGCGAGACGGAAGAGTTCACCCGCAATCCCAAGGACATCTCCGTCTACAACAACGGCACCATCACCAACCGTCGCAAGGATGATACCTCGGCCAGCGTCACCAAAACATGGAAGGCCGGATCCTTCCAGGACCAGCTCAAAGAAATCGAAGTGACCCTGGCCCTGCAGCGCATACTGAAGGCGGACACATCATGCGCCGATTCGGATGATGCCGAAAACACCACGAAGAGCGCCAAGCAATGCGATGCGTCCGATGGCAAGGAATGGCAGACCGTCACGGACGGTAATGGCGATGCCGTAACGAAGATTCTTACAGACTGGTATGCGGAAAAGCTGACGCAAACCGTCTCCGGCACCTACGACAAGTACGATTCCCTCGGACGGCAGTATGTGTACCGTTGGGTGGAAACCGGCGTAGCGCAGGAAGATTACGATACCCAATTTAAGAGCGACGGCGACAGCACTTCGTTCAAACTTCAGCTTAAAGACGTTGACGATGCTACGACGGAAGTCGATTTCGTCGGTGACTACAATGCGACTACGAACACCATCACCAACCGTTATGTGGCCGAGACCGACACTCACGTGGTCAAGAAATGGCTGAACTCGCAAGGTGAGGAAATCAGCGATCCAAGCGAGGACCCGGCGTACAAGAACGTGAGCGGTGTCAAGATCAAGCTCCTGCAAGACGGTGAACTTGTCGGAACGTACAAACTTGACGGAACCGTTGACGGCAAGGCGACCAAGATCGCCGAGCTCGGTGACGATGCCCAGGTTCAGGAGACCTCGGCGTGGCACCTTGATTTTACGGGGCTGCCTCTCTACGATTCCGAAGGCCGTAAGCACACGTATATGACCATCGAGGTCAGCGGCAATTACGCCGGCTCATTCGAATACGACTATACGACTCGTACGAAGACCATCACCAACCGTCCTCCTGACGGAGAGTACACAAGGATCGCGGTCGCGAAGAAGTGGGTCGATGACGGCAATTCCTCGCAACGATTCGATATTACGGCAGGTATTTATGCCCTGAAGGATTTGGCGAGCAAGGACGGCACCGTTGTCTATAAGGCCGGAGACCAGATGGCGACGGTCACGTTGGACGAACACAACCAGTGGTATGGAGAAGCGTCCATCAAGGGCATCAGCGGAACACTCGCCTTGGGTACGGATTACGAGGTCCATGAGATCGCGGTCGACGGCAGCAAATACGAAGTGGTGACCGACAAGAGCGAGATCGAAGACAATCCAGAAAAGTACGCGGATTTGGACTACCGTTCCCTGCTGCCCAACTGGGACAACGACAATGCGCGTATGCTGACCACCGATAAGAGCTTCGCTTACGAGATTACCTACGGCTATAACGAGGCTCTGGGGTGCGCCCAGATCACGAACCGTCGCATCGGCCAGGTGTGGATCGACGTCGTGAAGACGTGGACCGATGACGGTGCGACGAAGGCGAACCGTCCGAACGCATCCTTCACGTTGACGTGCGACGAGTATACGGACGAGAAGCTTTTCCATGCCGATGATGACGGCAGCATCTACGTGACGTTGCCCAAGAATCCGGACGAAAAGCTGTACGTGTTCACGGACGGCGGCGACGGCACTTCCGAAGCCGTTACCAAACTGAAGGTGACGGACGGCAGCAGCAGTGAGAACGCCGTGGAAATCGTCGATGGCGGTAAAGGACTGAAAGTCACCGTCTGCGATGAAGACAAGGTGAAGGGCGAAGCGCATATCCATCTCTACGCGCTTCCGAAGTACGATTACGGCGCCATCCTCCACTACAGCGTGACGGAGACCATGCCGGACAGCAGCAAGGGCGATTACGTGGGCAACGCGGCCACTCCGGAAGAGGTTTTGTCTTCGCCTTGGCGTTTCCACGACAAGGCCAAATACGCTTTCGACAACCAGCGCGTCGGCACGAAGGACGTGACCTTCCATACAAAGTGGTACGACACGTACGTGAACGAGACGCTCAACCAGCGTCCGGACGTATATCTGACGTTGTACAGAACGGTGTACGACTACAGCAACCTTGATGCGGACGGCAATCCCGCGGTCAGCTACGAGCCGTTCGACGACTACGAGGCGTACGCGTGGCAGACCGATTCGGAAAACCGGAAGAGCTACAACCAGAAGGCGGTCATCAAGGATCTGCCGAAGTATGACGACCATGGCAGGGAAATCTTCTACTACGCCACCGCGAAGACCTCGGTGGCGGACAACATGGTCACGAACCTCGGCTACAACCCGCAGTTCTTCACCTACGGTGAAAGCGGAGACGATGACTGCGTGGGCGAATACTGCGGAACCACGGATTGGGATGATGCCACTGCGGCGGATACCGAAAAGGCCGCCGCGGCGAAGTCCATCGAACTGACCGACCAGACTTCGGGCGGCATCAATCTCAACCAGGCGATTCGTGAGGACGGCACCATCAACTTCACGATTTCCGGCACCATGCTGGCCCAGGGCGAGAAGCTGTGGAAGAACGTTCCGACCGGCTTCAAGGAAACGGACCTTCCGAAGATTTCCGTGCATGTACAGCGCAGGATGGCCGGTGGCCAATACCAGTCGTCCGACGGCACGATGGTGAGCACCTGCAGTGTGTCGGACGCGAATGCCGGCACCTGCGTATGGTCCGGCACCGAAACCGACTGGAGCAGACTGACGTTCCAGAAAGTCACGGACAATGACGGCAACATCACCGGATATCAGGTGATCGGCGTCGGAACCGGTATCTCGCAGGATGTGGCGGATGGCGTTTCGGAAGTGGCCAGCACCAATACTCTGACCAAGGTGTCCGCGAACAGGTATGCGTACACAATCAGCCGTTACGGCGTGAACGGCACGGATGAATCCACCGCCGATTCGCTGCCCAAGTACGACAAGTTCGGACGGCGTTACGAATACCGCGCCCGCGAAATCATCGACGGCCTGATCAACTATGAAAACGGTTCCAGCGTTCCCGGCGGTTTCGACATCACCGACATGACTGATACGGACGAGATCTCCGAAACGCTGTCGAACAAGGTGTACAAGATCAGCCACGGCGAGACCGGCTCCTTCGTCATCGAAAACACGTACTCCTCCAGCAAGGGTTCGTTGCAGGTGACGAAGAAGTTCCAGGGCCGTACGGACGCCGACACCAAGTATCCGGATGTCACGTTCAGGCTGTACCGCTCGTACGTAACATCGGACGGTACGCAGTCCGCCAAGACGTTGGTCGGTAAACGGACGCTCACCGGCAACCAGGTCACGCAGTGCTCCACCTCCAGCATCGACTCCACGAATGCCACTCAGGGATTGGCCGGCAATTCCAGCGCTCTGAGCCTGGCTTCAAGCAGCATCGGAGCGTCCGGCAACGGGTGCGGCACGGTGACGTTCGGTGATCTGGACATATTCACTCCGGGAGGCCAGTACTGGATCTACACGGTTGAAGAGGACTCCGTCAACGGATATACCTCCGACTCCACCAGCATCATGCTGAATGAACCGGTTGATGGGGCAAACCCCACCGGCACTCCGGTGACGCCGGATGATTCGACGCTGGAGCTCAGCCCGAACACGGGCGTCAAGAATGCCGTGTTCACCAACACGTATACCGCCGAAGACGCGGCGTTGACCGGCACGAAGGTGTGGAACGACAGGGGCAACCAGCTCAACACCCGTCCGGACACGTTGACGCTCAAACTGACCCGCGCTGATCAGGACGGTACGCTCGACCCGAATCTCACCAATGGCGTGGTCGAACTTTCCTCCGCGCAGGATTGCACGAAGAACTGCCTGACCTGGGTCAAGAACAGCAACAACACGTGGACCTACAACATCACCAAGGTCGACAGGTGGGCGCCGAACGGCAAACTGTGGAAGTACACGGTTCAGGAAGTGCTGAGCACGGATGCGGATTCCAAGGATTCGCAGTATACGGCCAAGAACGCCAATGGCGGTTCGGTCAATGCCGGCGATTCCACCAATCCGGCGAAGTTCCCCAATAACCTTGAGAACTATCTCACCACCACGGCCAGCGTGCAGAAGAAGTGGTCGGGAGACAACAAGGACGAACGCAACCAGCGTCCGAAGGTGTACGTCGAACTGCAGGCGAAGATCACGAACGCCGACGGCGGTACCGTCCAAGATTGGGCACGTGCCGATACCTCGCTGAAGACCGTTCTGGGAGATTCGTTCAATACGAGCCAGTTCGAGTCCTCCGGAAAGATTGAACAGTTCTGGTCTCCAGGCAATCGGAACATGAATGACTTGTATGGGCCGTTCACATGGACGAACCTTGCCGTACGGATTTACGACACTAATGGAACCGCCTACAACGTCAGCTGGCGAGCCGTCGAAACGAAACTGATCTACGACAACAGCGGTACGCAGATCACCGTGAACATCGACAGCCCCGACGATTCCGGTGCATACCAGACGTATAGGCCGTACCAGCCGTCGCAGACCACGAGCGGCACCACCACGACCATTACCAACACGTTGGAAAACACCACCGTTTACGCCACGAAGACTTGGGATGACCAGTCCAACGCATGGGTGACCCGCCCGGGCACGGCCTCATCCGGCGCCACGTGGACGACCACGTTCCGTCTGCAGCGCAAGACGGAAAATACCGAATGGGCCTGGGTGACCAAATATGGTGCGACGGTTGCGAACGGCTTCGACTCCAATGTTATTAAGGTCACCGTTTCCGGAAACGGAGCGGATTCAGCGACCGGAACGTTCGCGAATCTGCCGTCCGTCAGCAATGACGGCAGCGCATACCAGTACCGATTGGTGGAAGAGCTCGCCGGCAGCTACCAGGTGGACGGCGGTACCGTGCTGGCCTGCAAGAGCGGAAACACCGTGAGCGATCCTTCCGATGGAGCATGCGCCGAAGGAACCAACGCGCAGCTTGTTGTTACGGATGGCGATGCCATGAGCGAATCCGCACCGCAGACTTTCACCAACAAGCTGCAAACCGTAACCCTGAGCGGTACCAAGATGTGGAACGATTACGGAACCGGTCTTTTCCCCGAGTCCGTGACTGCGGACGAGATGTCGTCCCTGGTGAAACTGACCGTTCAGCGCAGGATCTCGGGCGGCGAATGGCAGAACGTCACGAAGACCGAAAACGGCCAGTCCGTAGCTCCCACGATCACCTGGCAGAAGAATGCCGACGGTTCCTGGACCTTCACCACGGAAGCCATGCCGAAGAACGATACGAACGGCAACGTCTACCAGTATCGTGCCGTGGAGGAAAGCGCTTCCGCGCAGGGCTTCTACCCGGTGTATGGTTCCGAAGACTCGTCCACGCGAACCGATGACGGCAATTGGCAGAACGTATCCCTCACCAATACGGCCACCCGATTCAAGCTGAACAAGATCGGCGACGACACCACCGGATCTGCAGGCGAGGCTTTGAACGGCGTCGAACTGCAGGTGCAGAAGGACGGCAAGCTGTATGCCATCTGGCAGCGCAACGAGAACGGTGCGGAATCCAGCCGCACGTGGGTCAACGGCACGTCAATAGCCGATGATCCCGACGGTGGAGTGGCCGGAACGGACGGTTACATCATCGGTCTGCCAGCAGGCACCTATGACGTCAAGGAAACCAAGCTGCCGAACGGACACGTGAAGGTCGCCGATTTCCAGATGACCGTCGCCTCCGACGGTGCCGTGACCTTGGAAGGCTCGCCCGCACAGGTTGCGATTGAATCCTCCGGTTCACAAACCGACGCCGTCATCACGGTAACGGATTCGGTCTTCCGTACGCAGCTCAAGCTGGACAAGACGTTCACCCATAACGATTCGAAGCAGCCGGTTTCCGGCATGACCTTCGATCTGTACAAGATGATGGGCGATTCGCAGTCCGAAGCGGACGTGAAGATCGCGGAAATCACCACCGATGCGGACGGAACATGGTCTTCGGCTGCGCATAATGACGTCGCATGGCTGAACGGGGAACAAGCGTTCGGCGATCTGGCCAAGTATTACGTCAACCAGAGCGACGGCGTTCCGGCCGGAACCTACTACGTTAAGGAAACCGGCTCGACCTTCGACACCGTCGACGATATCGGAAAGGTGACAACGTTCACCCTCGACGCCGCAACGCTCGACAGCGACGGGGCGCACGGGAACACCTTCGATGTGACGGTCGAAAACAGCGAGTTCAACGCTGCGGTGCGCATCGCGAAGATCGACGCCGAAACCGGTTCCGCCATCGACGGCGCGAAATTCACGCTTGAATACGTGAAGAGCGGCTCCACCGAATCCACAGTGGTGGCGGCCGATCTGGAATCAGGCAAGAGCTACGCCATGAACGCCGGAATGTCCGCAGCGGAAGGCACATCGAATGCGGATTCGGGCGTGCTTGAGATCACCGGTCTCAAGAAGGGCTCCTACACGCTGACCGAAACGGCCAACCAAGGCTACGCGGTAAGCAACAAGGTCGTGGCGAAGTTCACCATCGACAACGCCGACAACGCAACGACCTTCGATCTTGCCAAGCAGTCCGACCGCGACGCCATCAACGCCACAGACGTCGATTCGTCGGTCGGCGAGAACGGTTTGACCAACCAGTCGCTGCGCGGCACGATTTCGTTGACCAAGACCGCTGCCGATGACGCCACCTTGCTGAACGGCGTCACGTTCAAGGTGCAGCACAAGTCGAACGGCGCTTGGATCGATGTCGACGCACTGCAGAATCTGCAGACGGGCAACACGTATGCGGCCACGGTCGAGCAGGGTTCCATCACCGGAATCACTCAGGATGCGGACGGTTCGCAGCAGGGTGTTCTGATGATTCGAAACCTGCCGTGGGGTACCTACCGTTTCGTGGAAACCTCACCGCAGGACGGCTATTCCGGCCAGGATTCGAGCGGCCTGCTGGTTTCCGGCGAAATCACGCTGGACCGCAACTCGTTCGGTGACGCCGGCGATCAGGATGCGGCGAATGCCATCGACCACAACACGTCGATGACCAATGCCAAGACCTCGCTGACCATCAGCAAGAGTTCTTCCGAAAGCGGTGCGAAGCTTGCCGGAGCGGAATTCACCATCACCCCGGCTGAAGGCTCCCATTTCGCCGACAATACGGCATCGCAGGTGCTGACCACCGACGAGAACGGCAACGCGTCCATCAGCGGCCAGCTGGTGGCGGGCAACAGCTACCTCATCGAGGAAACCAAGGCTCCGGCCGGATACAAGCGCGTCACGGGAACGCTGAAGATCACAGTCAAGAACGATGGCAGCATCGTCAAGGCGGAGGATTCCACGGATGCGTTCGCCAACGGTTCCGTCACCCTCAACGATTCCGCCGTGATTGAGGCCAAGGATGAGCCGATCACGTTCTCCATCACCAAGAAGAACGCGGACGGCACGACACTGCAGGGCGCGGTGTTCACTCTGACGCCGAAGCCCGCTGAAGGCGATTCCGCCGCATCGGTCTTCTCCGATGGTTCCGCGGACGCCATCACGCTGACCACAGGGGAGGACGGCAAGGCATCCCTGCCGAACGCCACCGACAACAAGACGCTGGTGGTGGGCAACACCTACACGCTTGAGGAAACCGTTGCGCCGGCAGGCTACATCAAGGTGGACAGCGCCTTGACCTTCACCGTGCAGGACGACGGTTCGCTGCAGGTGGTGGGCGATGTTCCGGCCGCATTCTCCACAACGGAAAAGATCGGCGAAATCGCGGTGTTCACCGGAGACGTGGCCAATGATCCGACGCAGTTCTACATGACCAAGGTGTCCGCCGCCGACACGTCACGCAAGCTGAGCGGAGCCGTGTTCGAACTCACCGGCATCTTCGCAGGGCAGACCGGTGCGACCACGAAGGAGATGACCACCGACGAGACGGGCGTCGCCACCATAGACAAGGCGCAGCTCGTCGCGGACGGCCAAACCGAATACACGCTGACGGAAACCCAGGCTCCGAACGGGTATCTGCGGCTTACGCAGTCCTACACGTTCACCGTGGCGACCGACGGCACCATCACGCCCACACAGGACGTGACCGGATATTCGGTCAACACAACCGGAGAGAACGCAACCTTCACCGTAACCGCGGCCGACACTCCGATCGCGCTCAAGCTGGTCAAGGAAGCGGCCGATCTGGAAGGCAATCCGGTCGACGGCCAGAAGCTTGCGGGAGCGGTGTTCACCATCACCCCGGCAGCCGACGGCGAAACCTTCGCGGACGGAACCTCCACCGCGCTTACCGTTACCACGGATGATGAAGGTTCGGCGCAGCTGTCCGCGCAGTTCATAGCCGGCCATTCCTACAACGTCAAGGAAACCACGGCGCCCGCCGGCTACCAGATGACCGACGTGACCTACACGGTGACCATCGACGACCAAGGCAACGCCACATGGAGCCTCGATGGGCAAACCATCGGAACGGACGGCAAAGACGGACTGTTCCCGCAGACCGCGGATGGCGAACATCAGGCAGTCGCGATCGTCACCAACAAGGTGGCCTTGGCCGCGATGCCGCATTCCGGCAGGATCTTCGGACTGTCGCCGATCTCGGTGGCTGGCCTGCTGCTGATCGCGGCCGGCATCACGGCAATGGCCATCGCAAGGAGGCGCCGCAATGCATGACAGCCAGCTCAAACTCAACAAGCGAGCCGGACCATGCATGGAACGGCAAACGGCAAACCCAATGTCAAAACAACCAACCACACAAGGATTTGATCCAAAGAGGAGGAAGGATTCCGCAATGAATTCCATAACCAAGAAACTCCTGGCAGGAGTGGCCGCAGCGGCCACGCTGCTGTCAGGAATGGCATTCGTCGGCAGCGCCGTTGCCGACGACACCGTAACCGAGACGTTGTTCACGGCCGAGGAACTCGCGGTAAAGCAGTCCATCACCGTGAACGCGTCCGATAGCACCGACATCAGCGCCAAGACCCTGGTTGCCATTCCGCTCGCATACTATTCCAGCGCCCAGTACATCATCAATGATGAAGGCGAGCGCGTGATCACCGGCTTCGATGTTAAGGATGTGAACGTATCCCTTAACAAGGCCGTTAAAAATGCGTTGGATAAGTGCAAGATCGACACGTCGGAAACGGTCGGTTCTTCAGGCAAATATATGGCGTGGGTGGTGCAGAATCTGTTGGATTCCACCGACAGCCCGTGGTCGGGCGAACTGCGTAACTTCCTTGACGCACTGAAGAACGAGACTGCGATTGTTAACCATTCAGGTACGGGCACTTGGGCTGCTACCACTGAAGGAAGCACGACATCGCAGACCGTGTCGGACCTGCAGCCGGGCGTCTATATGATTGTTGACCGCACCGAAAGCACCCAGACGTCCATCGTCATGATGAACGGCACCGGCATCGATGGCGTCACCAAGCTTCAGGGAACGCAGGAAGGCGCTACCGCCTATACCCTCGGCGATGTGACCTACAAGATTCACGGCATCACCGTGGGTAAGAAGATCATCAAGGGCGAGAATAACGACGGCAAGGGCAACGGAGACTTCATCGGTAACGGTGAAACTTCCGCTGACGAAGGCTATGACAACGAGACCAGCATCGGTCGTAAGGTCACCTTCCAGCTTGAAACCCAGTCTCCGAACTGGACCGGTTACGACACCTACTACCTCGCGCTGAACGATACCCTTTCCAAGGGTCTGACCTTCGATCCCGACAGTGTCAAGGTCACCTTGGGCGATACCGTCCTCACCAAGGATAAGGACTACCAGGTGGTTACCGAAGGTGCCAATCCTGTGGATGGCACGCAGGATGAAACCGGCAAGGAATACGAGGACGGCAGCAGCTTCAACATCATATTCGGACAACTGGTGGACGGCAAGTTCGTCAAGAGCATCGCGAATGCCGATAATTTCCCGGCCAATGCATCCGGAGACGAAGCTAAGATCGTGGTCACCTACGACGCATGGGTCAACAAGAACGCAGTGATCGGCAATCCGGGCAACCCGAACATCGTCGAAGTCGAGTACTCGCACAATCCGGGCAATTCGGAAGACCATGAGAAGAAGAACGCTGAGGAAACCCGCACCTATGTCAGCGGCTTCTCCATGGTCAAGACCGACATGGGAGGCTCCGGACTGGCCGGTGCTGAGTTCAAGATCACCCAGAAGGATCCGATTACCGAAGAAGTCAATACGCTGCAGTTCGTAAAGGTCGATTCGAAGCATTACCGTCTGGCCGACCATACGGAAACCACCGGTACCACCGATACCATTGTCACCGATTCGGATGGCGTGCTCTTCATCGAGGGTCTTGACGGTGAGTACACCGTCACCGAGACCGAGTCCCCGTTCAACAATCCGATTCTGCCGGAGTTCTCCATCAAGATCACGGCCGATAAGACCCAGGGCGGAAAGTACAAGGCCGAAATCACCAAGGCGGATGCCAACGGAATGGTGGAGAGACTCTTCGACCATCCTTACATCTTCCAGGTGCGCAACGCCCGCAATCTGGCGGAAATGCCGAAGACCGGCGCTGCCTGGCTGTGCATCTACATGGTGGCCGGACTGCTGTGCGTCGGAGGCGGCCTGACCCTTATGCGCGCACGCAAGCGCGGATGACGGTCGGACTCTGACTGGAACTGAGCGGCATGGCTGTACTGCAACGCAGACCGAAACACAAGACCACACGAAAACTTGGCATACAGGCGATCGCGGGCATGGTCCTCGTTTCCATAGGTGTGTTGCTGTGCACCATGCCGCTCATGTTCATGGTGGGCAACCTCAACAAACAGTCCAGTGCGACCGAAGTGCACGAGAGCGAATCGCTCAAGCTTGCCAAGGAACAGCGCCAGCAGGAAATCAAAGAGGCCCGGGAATACAACGAGCGTCTGGCCAGCGGAGGGCAGAACGTACTGGGAGAGGTCACGGATCCCTTCTCCAGCGGCGATGACGGCAAGACGCTTTCCGAACAGGATGAGGACTACCAGTCGCAGCTGGACACTCCGGCGGACGGCATCATGGCGACCATCAAATATCCGACGCTCGGCATCAACCTTCCGGTACGCCACGGAACGTCAAGCAAGGTGCTCGACATGGGCGCGGGGCATATGTACGGAACGTCACTGCCAGTCGGCGGCAGCAGCACGCATGCCGTGATCTCCGCGCATACCGGTCTGGCCGACCAGGTGATGTTCGACCGTCTGAGCCTGCGACAGGCGAAGATCGGCGACTTCTTCTACATCACGGTGCTTGACGAAACGCTCGCCTACAAGGTGAAAAGCATCACCGTGGTGGAGCCGAACCAGTTCGACGAGCTGAAAATCGTCGAAGGCGAGGATTTGGTCACCCTGCTCACCTGCACGCCGTACGGCGTGAACAACATGCGTATCCTCGTTACCGGGGAGCGCACCACCATGCCGCATCCGGCGCCGGATCTCAAGGACGCCGCGAAAGACAACACCGGCAAATACATCGTCGCGGTGATCGTGGCGGCATGGGCGCTCGCGCTGGCTCTTATGGTGGTCTACGTGAAGCGCAAACCGAAGAAGAAAACGAAGCACACGACCTCGACACGCCCGAAAGACGATAGTCCAGAGCTGCCCGTAAATTAACCATTCGTAAACCACAGACCGTTGGTTGGAGTGCGCGAGCGCTCACGAAGTTTGGTTCGCCAAGCCAACGCAGGTTGATGAACATACGCCCACCAAGGGTATGCCGCTTAGCGGTCGAATGTTGCTCTGCCTGCGTGCAGGGCTTTTTTGTTGCCCGGCAAACGTTCCGCTTCACAGTCAATGGCCGACTAAGGAAGGAACGCCATGAAGAGGCCCGAAAAGGAAGTGGTGGTCGCCCAGCTTACGGACAAGTTCCGCGAAGCTGATGCCGTCTACCTGACCGAGTACCGCGGGCTTACCGTTCCGCAGATTTCTGAACTGCGTGAAAAGCTAGGCCGCGATACTTCCTACACTGTGGCTAAGAACACGCTTATTCGCATCGCAGCCAAGGAAGCTGGCATCGAAGGTCTCGACGAGATCCTCGCCGGCCCGACCGCTGTGACCTTCGTGAAGGGTGACTTCATCGAAGCTGCGAAGACCCTGCGTGACTTCGCCAAGACCAACAAGGCACTGATCGTCAAGGGCGGCTACGTTGATGGCACCGTCTACGACGCTGAAGGTGCTCAGAAGCTGGCAGACCTCAAGTCTCGCCCGCAGCTGCTCGCCGAGTTCGCCGGCGACATCAAGGCCACGATGTCCAAGGCCGCGTACCTGTTCAACGCTCTGCCGACCAAGGCCGTGCGTACGATCGATGCGCTGCGCGAGAAGCAGGAAAAGGCTGCCTGATTTCACTGCGGCTCGCCGCGTGAATGCAAGCAACCACAAGAAAAGAAAAAGTTTTAGGTGACGGATACCTCTTCATATCAATCCGTCGCCAAGAATGAAAGGAAGCCATTATGGCTAAGTACACCAACGATGAGCTGCTCGAAGCTTTCGGTGAGATGACCCTGGTTGAGCTCTCCGAGTTCGTCAAGGCCTTCGAAGAGAAGTTCGACGTCGAGGCTGCCGCTCCGGCCGCTGCCGTGATCGCCGCTCCGGGCGCTGCTGCTCCGGCTGAGGAAGAGAAGGACGAGTTCGACGTCGTTCTGTCCGCCGTTGGCGACAAGAAGATCCAGGTCATCAAGGCCGTCCGCGCTATCACCTCCCTGGGTCTGGCTGAGGCCAAGGCTCTCGTTGACGGTGCTCCGAAGGCTGTCCTCGAGAAGGCCAAGAAGGAAGACGCCGAGAAGGCCAAGGCTCAGCTGGAAGAAGCTGGCGCTACCGTCGAGCTCAAGTGATTCGCGCGGCATAAGCCGCAATCGCAAGCTTGGAGAAAACCCCGTTTGCCGGATGGCAGCGGGGTTTTCCGCTATGCCGGGCGATTTTCCCTGCATTCCTTGGGCCTCTTGTAGTCTTTGCATCGCTTGCATTCCTCGTATCGAACCGCATGATTTTGAACTTCTATGGTTTCCCTCCTCTGAATCGTCGCGAATGGTGGGTATGGGCGGGAGCGTCGGTAGAATGAGGAAAATAGGCGAAAGTTACCGATCTGATATGTCATATCCTGCGTGGCATGACGAAGCATGACACAATGGCAGATAGTCTTGTGTGTGAAAGGAAGGCCGACAACGGTGAGCGAAAACCAACGAACGGCGGAGCAATGGGTCGTCAAGGTCGACGGAAATGACCTGAAAAAGCTCGGCGGCGGCGAAAGTGTGGAGATTGGACGTAAGCCGCTGCGTCCATTGATGGATGATGGATACGAGCGTCTCGACATTATCGATACCGAAAAATCCATGTCGAAAAGGCATGCGGTTTTTTCCGTGGACGAGAAGGGGAGGGCCTTCGTCCGTGACCTCGACTCCACGAATGGTTCGTACGTGGTGTCTCCCACCGGAGAATTGATGAGACTCCCCGTGGGAGGGGATTTCGCGCTTCCGGCGTCTCCCACGATCATGCAGTTCGGAGACGTGAGAGTGACCTTCGAACGCTGCCAGGATGATGATTCCACCAGCGACCACCAGCCGGTGGTGTCCAACCTGTTCGAATACGCGGCATCGGACGAGGCCGCGCAGGAACCTGATGCCGCAGGCATGTCGGTGGACGATATTCTCAACCTGCGCGCAGGCGAACCGACGGCTCTGTTCAACGCCCGCAGCGTCTCCAACCGAGTCGGCTTCCTGCGTCAAGCCGAACGCCAGTCGTTCGCGCCGATTCGTTCCAATGAACCGGACTATGGCGAACTGCCGTCAGTCTCCCTTGTGCAGCCGCAGCATGAGGATTCGTCCAGCAACGAACCACGTGACCTCTTCGCGGACGCCGCGGCCCAAGCCAGCATGCAGTCCCAGGAGCCGATGATCGAGCGGTTCCAGGAACATGCGGACGAACAAGCCCAGGAGCAGGAGGAAACGGACAGGCTCCGCAGAATGCAGGACACGGTTCCCGTAAGCCAGCTTTCCGGCGGCCGTTTTAGCAGGTTCCATGCGGAAGACGCGTCGGAACAAAACGCCAACAACATCGAACCGGCCGTTGGTGCCATGCAGGAAGCCGTAAACGGCGAAATTGTCGAAATCGGCGAACCTGAAACGTCCTATGGATTCGACGCGCAGGAGAACATCGAACCCCAGGCGAACGATGACGAGCGTTTCCGTCCATACGCCGAACATTCCACAGTCGAATATTCCGCAACCGAATATTCCGCAACCGAATATTCCGCAGTCGAAGAGACAGCTGCGGCATCTCCGGAGGAAACCGCGGCGTTCACGCCGGTGTTCGAGCCGGGATCCGTGTTCGAACGCGTGGCAAGGGGCGACTTCAAAGAACAGGAACAAACCATCGAAGTGGACGGGCTGACCTCCGACGATGCCAAGCGCACCGACGATTTCACCGAACAATTCGAAATGGCCCGTCACCCGGAACTGCTGCCGTTCCTCGCCATGAATCCGTCTCTGTATGATGATCTGTACGCATGGCTTGGTGCGCTCGGCAATCAAGACGTAGACGCGGCCTTGTCCAACAACGAAGGCTATGCGCAATACCGCAAAGCGGTGGGGAAGTGAGCCAACACATGAATGAAAGCAACGAGCAGAACAACGACGCGCTCGACGAAATCCGAGGATGGCGCGAACGGTACCGACTCGGATTGTCGCCATCGGCACTTGAGGATGTGTCCCGACTGAGCGCACAGCTCGATCTGACGCACGCTCATCCCTCCGGCATCGCGCAACTGTTCGCCAGCGGCCACGTAACCCTCGGATCATTGTTCCGGGACAGCGGCATGCTGCGTGCCGCGGGACGTCGCATCGAACGCGTGACCGACGACCGCGACGCCAAAAGCCTCATCAGCGGCGTGAAGGAACTATCCCTTGTGGTCGGTGTGGCCACATGGAAAGGCAACCAGATGCCGGTGCTCATGTATCCGGTCGAAGTGCGAAATGAAGGCAAAAGCGTCGAAAACGGTACGGTAATCGCCTTCACCGGCCGAGTGCGGCTCAATTCGTCGTTCGCCGCGGTCATGCGCGAGAACAATGTGACCCTCGACGAACGCAAGCTGTTCGACGGTTCCAACTATGAAAGCGGCACCCCGGAAACATCGGCTGTATTCGCATCCATCAAGAATCTCGCATCGAGCGCGTTCCCCGATTTCGAAATCGAACGCCATATCATCCTGGGCTGTTTCATGGATCCGTCCGCACGGATGCTTGTGGAATCGCAGAAGATCATCGACAAACTTTCGCAGGGACCCACCGGCAACGCCGTTCTGGACGCGCTCGCCGGAGACAAGAAGTCGATCGAATCGCTCGACAATGTTGAGATTCCCGATTACAGTCCGTTCGACGCCGATCCGCATGGCGAATACGAGGTCGGGGATGTAAACAACACCGTCCGCTATGCGGCTCAGTTGGCTGCTTCCGGACATTCGCTGTTCGTCGACAGCGTCGCTGCGAACAACACCGCGGAACAGGCGGCCGCGATCGCGTCCCGTTGCGTGATGAGCGGACGGAGCGTGCTGTATGTTCCGTGCGCAGCCGACCAGAAGCGTCGGTTCGTCCAAGCCATCTCCTCCAATGAGTTGGGCGGGCAGATGCTGGATATAGCCGCCGACGACACGGCCGCCGCGATCGATCGCCAGTTGATTTCCGCTGTCGGATTCCAATCCGGCGTGGCGTCATCTCGGTTCGATCGGACCGCCGACGAACTGGTGGGCGTGCGCTCCCGCCTGACGCGCTATCTTGGCGATCTGCATGGGGTCAGCCAGGAATGGGGCGTTTCCGCCTACCAGACCATTCAGAACCTCGCGCAAATCTCCATGCTGTCGACCCATCCGACCACGCATGTGCGTTTGAAGAAGACCACCGCCCACGCCATCGCTGACAGCATGGAGGAATGGGCCGCGAAACTGCAGCGGGCCGGAGAACTTGGCGAATACACCATAACCGAGCAGGACACGGCATGGTACAAGGCATCCGTGTATTCGGAGGATGAAGCCGTCAGCGCATACCAGCGCGTCGTCGAACTGCTGCGCAAGGTGCTGCCGGCCACCCGCGAGCAGGTGTCCAGTACCGTGCAAGCCTGCGGATTCCCGATTCCGACCACCGCCCAGGAGTGGGGGCGTCAGGTCATGGTGCTCAAGAATCTGCGCCGCGTGCTTGACGTATTCCAGCCGGAGATCTTCGAGCGTGACATCGCATCCATGATCGAAGCCACCAAGCCGAAGTCCGAACGCAAGGCCGAAGGCACCTCCATGGGATTCTGGGAGCGCCGCAGGCACGTCAAGGAAGCCAAGGGGCTTCTGCGTGTCGGCGCGCAGGTGGAAGACCTGCACGAGGCCCTGCTGGTGGTGTCCAAGCAGGCCGATCAGTGGCATATGTTCGTGCCGCACGGCGGATGGCCGGTGCTTCCGCCCAAGCTGGACGACATCATCACCACCCAGGATGAACTCACCCGAGACATGACCGCGCTTAATTCGGTGCTGGCAACAACGCCCAAGGGAGGCAACCTCGACACCATCGATTTCAATCAGGTCGAGGAATGCCTCAAGGCGTTGTATGCCGACAAGCAGGCCCTTGACGATTTGCCGGAACGCGCACGCCTGGAACGTGAATTCCACGACGTCGGCCTCGATGAACTGGTCGCGGACTTCAGCCGTCGTGGCATTTCCGGCGAGGCCATCGCCGGAGAGCTGCAGCTCGCATGGTGGACCACAGCCTTCGAAGACATCGTGCGTTCCTCCGCGATCATCTCCAACCAGGATGGTTCCGCGATGCAGACCGCTGCGGAACGATTCGCCCAAGTGGACATCGAGCATGTGCGCTCCATCGGCCCGATGGTCGCCCAGGAATCCACAAGGCGCCTGTGCGACATGCTGTTCTCCCGCACTCAGGAAGCCAATCTGCTGCACACCATGCTTGCGGGAGACCAGAAGGTGTCGTTAAACCGTTTGCATAAGGAGCATCCGCAGATCATCGCTGCGGCCAAGCCGATTCTCGTGGGCGCTCCCGCCACCTTGGTCTCGGTCACGGACCCGACTCCGCTGGCCGATGTGGTGATCGTCGACGCGGCGGCGCATATTCCTTCCATCGAACTGCTCAGCGTTGTCAGCAGGGCCAACCAGGTGGTGGTGATAGCGCATCGCGAGACGGTCACATCCGAATCCCTGAAGCGTTTGATTTCGTTGCTGCCAAGCGTGAAAGTGGCCGATCGGCCCGTGCGCCGCGCGCCCAAGCTCAACGCCTTCCTCGAATCGGAAGGGTATGGTTCCGTGCCGTTCGAGGTTGCCAGAGAAGGCGCGCAGGGCGAGGTGACATACCACTTCGTGCCCGACGCCAGCGGAGTGCCGGTCATCAACTCCGGATTGGTGGAAAGCAGCCAGCAGGAGATTGACGAGGTGGTGAGGCTGCTTACCGAACGCGCCGCCACGTTCACCATCGTGCCGGCATCATACCTGCTGACCGTAGTCACGCTCACGCACACGTTCCGCACCAGGCTCGGCGCCGAACTCAAGTCGCTGGCCAACAAAGACAAGGCGATGGGCGCGTTCCTGAGGCATGTGCGCATCGTCGACATCACCAACGTCGCCGGAGCGCACTCCACCGACGCGATTCTGACGATGTGCTACGCCAAGACCACGCACGGCAGGATGCTGCAGCAATTCGGCGCGCTGGAAGACAAGGGCGGCAAGAGCATGCTGCTCGACGCGCTGGCCGTGCCGAACCGCCATCTTGACATCGTTTCCTCGTTCTCGTCCTCCGATCTGGATGCGGAGCGACTGCACCGAACCGGCCCGAGGATGCTGAAGACCGTGATCGGCTGGGCGGAACAGCTCGACGGCAGCGTGACCCGACCGGCGGTCAAGGAAGCCGGTCTGAACGTGCTGTTCAACGATCTGGCCGACCGCATCCGCGAGCGTGGCCTGAACGTGGCCGTCGAATACGGATTCGACCAAGGTTCCAAGCTGCCGCTGGTGGTCGGACTGAAGAACAAGCCGTTCGCGCTCGCCGTGCTTACCGACGACGTGCAGTTCATGGGATTGCAGTCCACCAGGGAACGCCACCGTGTGCTGATGCAGAACATCGAATCGCTTGGATGGTCCGTCATGACCGTGTGGAGCGTCGGCGCGTTCGTGAATCCCGACAAGGAAGTGGACCGCATCGTTGCTCGTCTCAGCGATCTGTATCAGGAGAACAAGTGAGCGACGAACGAGACTCGGAATCCGCTGCATACATCGGGTCCGCAGAATCCTCGGAATCTTCGGAATCTTCGGAATCCGCCAATCCTGCCGTACGGGTGGTTCCTTCGTATTCTTCCACCCGGCGTACCGCGCGCAAGCACAAGCGCGTGGTACGCCAGGGAACGGAACTCTTCGACGCGGACGGCGTCAAGCTTGAGCCGTCCGACGTGCTCACCTCGCGTCAGCGTGAAGCGGAGGACGACAGACGCATCCTCAATGAGCTGCCGCCCCACTGGGGTGTGTTCTCCGAGCGGGGCCGCTGATTGGCATTCTGTTGCGTTGCCGGATCGGAAGACGACGAGTCGGCAACGCAACAGACGGCAACGCGTCAGCCGGTAACGGCAATGATCGCGCTGTATTGCTGTGCGCGTAGCACGGCGGCGGCTTCCTCCGGTCTCATGGCGAACACCGCGGTATCCATTCCGCTTGAGTCCTTGGATGCGGCTTCGATCAATACGGCATCCGTGGCGAGTTCGTGCAGTACCGGAGTGTCCGGCTCCTGGGATTCGTTGTATGGCGTGCCATCCAGCGTGGTGCCGGCAAGCGTCACCGTGTCGCCGACCGTCATCTCATCTGCGGAACTCGCCAGACGTACCGTGATGATCGTATAGCCCTTCGGCACGGAAGGGGATGCCCTGGCCATTGAGCGCAACACGAGGCTGTTCTCGACGATGTCGACTCGTGCGAATCTCCCGATCACATCGTCAACGGAACGGAACGAATCCGCCAAAGCGGAATCCTGCGCGATATCGCGTACGGCAATGGCGTCCGCCTCGATCACGTTTCCCCTGGATATCGTATGCGTCGCAACAACCGCAGGCTGTGTGCGTACGGTCGTCATGACGCACTGCAGGGCGGCGAACATCGCCAATCCGGCGCAGATCGCTGCTGCAAGCCTGCGCAATCGGGCGGAATTCCGCCGTTTCGCAAGCGTTCCCGCTGGTCCCGACGTACGGGAAATCCTGTGATTCGGGGAACATGGTCCGCTTCCGGAGTCCCTTTCGGTGGTGTTCCGTGCCGTTCGTGCCCGCCCGGAGGCTCCGGAAATTCCGCCGATGGCGCCGAACCGTTCGCTCAAACTATGAAAAAAGGTCATCATGATTGCATGATGACCTCGTGGATTTATCCTATGCAAGCCGAATCCGGGGTTGTGGTCGGAGAACGTAGGTTATCCACAACCACAAAAACCATTGGTCCGTGCCCGCCCGTTGCGGTTTACTTGGACTTGTCGGTACGGTAGAAGCCGGAACCCTTGAACTCGATCGGAACGGCGGAGAAGATCTTGCGGACCTGCTCCTCGCCGCACTCCGGGCAAACGGTGATCGGATCGTCTTCAAACGACTGCTGCTCGGTGAAATCGTAATTGCAGCTCTTGCAACGGTAATGGTAAGTAGGCACGATATCCTCCACATCAGGCCATGAATCTCAAATTTCTTAACGGGACATATCCTAGTACGCTCCCTGAGACGGCTCCGTAACCTTTTCTATCTGCGAATCGGCGCATATCCTTCCGGGGTGAGCACGCCGTCGACGGGAACATCATGGGACTCATGCGGAACGCTATCCCCGGTCGGTTCCCAAGGCCAGCAGACGGCCACCACCAGCGCGCCGTCCTTGCGGTATGCCAACGCGCGGTCGTACCATCCGCCTCCGCGTCCGAGTCGGAAGCCGTGTTCGTCGACGGCGAAGGCGGGGACGATGATGATGTCGGCGGATTCGAGCATTTCCGGACCGGAAGCGTCGTTGCCGGGTTCCTGGGGCCGGTGTGTGTTCGCCGAACCGTCGCTGTTGTGCATGTCGCGCAGCGATGCCATGTCTTCAAGCTCGCTCCAACCAATCTGCATGCCGGAACCCAGACGGGGCACGAGAACCGTGCAGCCATCGTCGAGCAATGCCGCAAGCAACGGAATCATGGATATCTCGCTGCCCATCGACGCGAAGGCCGCGACCGTTGCATGCGGACGGATGAGATCGGCACGTCCTGCCTGCTCCGCGAGTCTCCGGCCGGCTGACAGGCGTTCTTCGTCGCTGGTTGTCTTGCGACGGGCGATTGCGGCTTTGCGCCATTGCCTCTTCAACTCACGCTGGCGTTCGATGTCGGATTGATGTTCGCTGGTCGTTTCCTGTTCGCTCATACCGAAAGTTGTACCATGCGCGTGCGGCGGAATGGTTGCGTGGCAGCGGGCCCCTGCAAAGTGGCACAATGGGGGCGTGACGGTTTTGCAATCTCTGCGCAGCATGATGCGCATTCCGAATAACAACGCCATCAGCATGCCTCGATTCATTCAGTCGAACGCGCTGAACGTGCCGATACTGTTGCGTCCGCTGGGCATGGACGATTACGAGGAATGGAACGAGGTCCGCTGGCGCAACAACGAATGGCTGAGCCCTTGGGAATCTGACGATCCGACGCACGGCACGTCGATTTCGTATGAGGAATGGATACGGCAGCTGCGGCACAACGAGAAGAACGGCGTCGGAGCGGTGTTCGTCATGGAACACCAAGGGCGGATCGTGGGACAGATTTCGCTGGGAGCCATATGCTATGGGGCCATGCGCACCGGTGTGGTCGGTTATTGGGTGGATGAACGGTGCGCGGGACGTGGCTTCGCTCCGATGGCGGTGTGTCTGCTGGCCGATTGGGCCATGCTCGATCCCTCCGGACCGCAGTTGCATCGTCTGGAAATCGCATTGCTTCCGGAGAACGAACGCTCCCGCAACGTGGCCATCAAAGTGGGAGCGAGAGCGGAGGGAATTCGACGTGCGTACATGTATGTCAATGGTCAATGGCGAGACCATGAAACCTACGCGCTGCTGGCCGAAGATGCCCCCAACGGATTCACGTTCCGCCTGATGCGTGCATAGGATGTGAAGGTCTCCGACACGCTCGAAGATTGTTTCAGAATATTGTCAGAACGTCACCTATCCTTGTGGATTATGGGTTATGAGTCGTTAAGCACGATAATCGTGCTGGCGATCGTGATGATTCTCATGGTGATTTGGCTGCCTAAACGGACGGTCAACGGCATGAAGAAGGTGATTGAGCATCGAGAGGATCGTTTCTCACCATCGCTGCATCTGGTGGATGCCGACAGTGGGACAAGATTTTCCGATGAAACTGCCTTGCAGGCGAAAGGGGCAATAATGCAGTCCGAAGAGACGCACAAGGACAAACTGTCCAAGGAGCATATTGCTCAGGTGCGTGCTTTGCGCCGAGCCGCCATGCATAGGAGAAGGGCCATCGCGGCGACGCTGGCGGCACTCACCATTGTGGTGTTCGTGTGCGCGTTCGCATTGCATTACAGTCCGTTGTTCGCGCTGATTCCCGCGGCTTTGCTTGCCGCGGTGCTTGCGATGGGCGTCCGTGCCGCGAAGCAGGCGATGGCATGGGAGCAGAAAGTCGCCCGATATCGTGCCAAGCAGCGAAAGAAGTCCGCGGCCGCGCGTCATCGCGCCGAGGCCGAACAGTCGGAACGTGACAGATTGCGTAAGGCCGAGCTTGAGGAGGCCAGGAGAATCGCGCAGGCGCAGGTCTCCACCGATGTTATTTCGGAAGGGGAGATCCGTCAGGCGATCGCTCAAGGGAAAGCCGACCGCGACGCCGTGATGAACCGGCGTGCGGAGGCATCCGCCAGGACCGCCGCCGAAGCGATGCGGCCCACGGGGGAATCCGCGGCGGAAACGCGCAATGATGGGACCGCATCGGGACTGTCGGTCCATGATGAACGTGATGGTGCGGCCGGTGACGAGATGGTGACGGCTGAGTCCGCGGACGATTCTGTATTGGCGGCCGCCTCCCAGGATTTGATTTCCTTCTCCCTGGGGGAGGCCCGCAACGGTGACGACATCGCGCAGGACGCTCCGGAAAGCATGGAGATCAAGTCCACGAGGCAAGTCGCCAAGGCGGTGCCGGTGGACGCGCAATCCGGTGTGAAGCCGTTGATCGTGCCCTCCAATGCCATGAGCAGCATGGACTCCGACGAGGCCGCGGCCCGTGTGGATGCCGGTGTGAAGCTCGATGATGTTAACGTCGTTGAATTCCACAGCTCCGAAGTCAGCGCCGATGTTGATGTGCCGGACGCTTCATCCGATTCCCTGGGGACCGGTCTCGAGGCCATTCTGGCCCGCCGAAGCGCCTGACAGGGCGGCGGAAACGCTCATAGCTGAATGATCTTCAAGCCTGGAACCGTATGGTTTCGGGCTTTTTTGTTGATTTTCACTCACAGCGTTAGCACTCGAGTTGTCAGAGTGCTAATAATCGCGCTAGGATATGTCTCAGCGCGAAAGGACGACGCCGTAAGTGATCGTCAGCCTCTTGCTAGCGGGTCCCGGCGCGGTAAGTATCGATTTCTCTTAGAAAGAGGAGGTCCACAGTGTCGATCTCACTCACACCGTTGGAAGACAAGATCATCGTCAAGCAGGCGGAAGCCGAGACCCAGACCGCTTCCGGTCTGTTCATTCCGGACAACGCCAAGGAGAAGCCGCAGCAGGGTGAAGTCCTGGCTGTGGGACCGGGCCGCCGCAACGATTCCGGCGAGCGCATTCCGGTTGACGTCAAGGTCGGAGACAAGGTTCTGTACTCCAAGTACGGCGGCACCGAAGTCCGTTACCAGGGTGAGGATTACCTCATCGTGTCCGCACGCGACATCCTGGCCATCCTCGGCTGATTCGCGCGGTCGCGTAATTCTTTCGGAGGCCCGTTCCCGGCATGGGGGCGGGCCTCCCGTCGTATCTCCGTGTATTTCGCCACGATGGTTTTGCCGATCATTTACGTCGACAATCCGTATCGACCATCTTTTTTCTCGGAAATCCTTTTTTCGTGCCATTGTTTGCCGAATATGTGCGAAAGTGCTGAAATCCTTGGAATTCCAACGATTTTGAGCATTTACCACAAGCGCGACACGCCGTATTTGCGTAAACCGCATAGTTTGTGCCATACTAAACGGGTTGCCGGTTGGGGTTCAACCAAACAGGCAGCACGGCGGATTTCCCAAGCGGTCAAAGGGAACTGACTGTAAATCAGTCGCCACGTGCTTCAGTGGTTCGAATCCACTATCCGCCACGCCTCGATAGCTCAGTGGTAGAGCACTTCCTTGGTAAGGAAGAGGTCGTGAGTCCGATTCTCACTCGAGGCTCTCATGGCGGGATAGCTCAGCTGGTTAGAGCGTACGACTCATAATCGTAAGGTCAAGAGTTCGAGTCTCTTTCTCGCTACAAAGGCCGACGGAATGTCGGTATAGCAACGAACCACAAGAGGTGAACTTAAATGGCAAGCAAGAGCGCCGACATTCGTCCGGGCATCACGCTGGCATGCACCGAGTGCAAGGAGCGTAACTACATCACGACGAAGAACCGCCGTAACACGCCGGATCGTCTTGAGCTCAAGAAGTTCTGCTCCCGCTGCGGCAAGCAGACCGTGCATCGCGAGACCCGCTGAGCGAGTTCAAAGCTTTCAACCCGACCACATGGTCGGGTTTTTTGTTATGTAAAGCGTGTTCGATTGGCGCGTCCGTATGACCGGGCTAATAGGCCAAGATGTGTGTCTCGGTGGTGTGTTGTTCGATAGCGTTCGGATGTCGTGTCTCGGTGTGAAACTCGTTCCGATCGAAGCCGGTGTCGTACTGGTTGGGGATATGGAACGTCTCGCGTACGTCCTGCTGGCCGTGTTTCCGGGACTGCCGGCAGAGTTGCTTGATTTGCCGGCCTGTGAGCGCGTTGACGACCGTACGCGATCGCATACGCTGACGCTCTACCGTTGTGCAGGCCTGTGAGCGTGTCGGCGACCGGCTAGCCGGTCGATTCGGGATGTTCGCCACGTTGGTGGCGACGCCGGCGGATCGCCTTGATTTCGTCAACCGGGCGCGTCGGCCTTCTTCGGGCGTGCATATTACCCCTTTCGTGCACAACCGGGAGATAGGACCGTTTTTTCGAGGTTGTGGTTAGAAATGGGTATGCGTCATCACGTTCCGCGTCTCTTTCGTGATCCAAAAATGGCCATTTTCCAACGATTTACGATTTTGGGGTCGAAATGGTCCGCATCCGGACCGGCCCCAACCGGCAATTTAGGCTTGTTTCTCGGGGTTGTGGCTGGAAAGGGGTGTGTGCTGTTGCGTCACGTTTCTTTTACCGGATATGGGAATGGCGGAATTCCAACGATTCATGATTCGCGCGCTGAGATGATCGATGTGCGTGGTGTCCCCAATTGGCGATATGGGCCTGTTTCTCGGGGTTGTGGCAGAGGTGCGGTCCGCAGCCACGGATCTTTTGCGTAACACGCAAAGAGGCCGCTCACGATCCATGGCATAAAAGACGGTCGTGTTGATTTCTGGCAGGTCGTGCGGATTCTCAGCCGGTCGTGTTGATTTCTGGCAGGTCGTGCGGATT
>CAVEXE010000001.1:228982-340125 GCA_963619615.1 Senegalimassilia sp.
GGTCGTGCGGATTTTTGAAGACCTGTGCGGATTCGTCATAGGGATTTTCCGTCGGATAGGACCGGAAATGGCGACTTTTAGCCCTAAAAAACCGTTTTTGGACGGTTTCTGGCCGCTGGCAATCCGCACGACTTGTCAAAAATCCGCACAACTCACTGAAAATCCGCACGACCGGGCCAGAATCCGCACAACCCACTGAGAATCCGCACAGCCTACGAAAAATCCGCACAACATTGCAGGAATCCGCAATCCTGGTCTTCGTACCGCCAGCGCATCCTTCCGGATAACGTGGATCCGTTTTTCTTCATCGTCTTGCCGTGTTCGATCGTCTTGCCATGCTTGGGGCACAAGGAATTCCCATATCACCAAGGCCGCCACTTTTGAACCTGCCCCGGGTGTCTGATTTGTTATGCGAAACGTCATGACCCGGCCACAATACGGTACGTGCTCCGTCTGGCGTTCCTTGGAAAGCATCCGGCACAAATGCCGTATTACCGAATCCGCGGCACGCCGTTCGTGCGGACGATTGGGGACTGCGGCGCAATCCATGGTCGGGTATGCTGAACAGCATGACTAGTTTTGCTGATCTTACAACCATTGGTGTGGGCGGACCCATCGCAGCGTTCGTGGAGCCCACCACGCGTGTCGGCGTCATCGAAGCCGTCGAGGACGCGGATTCCAAAGGTCTTCCCCTGTGCGTCATAGGAGGCGGCTCCAACATGCTTGTGTCCGACGCACCGTTCGACGGAATCGTGGTGCGGGACGCACGCCGTTCCATCAGCGTTCTGGACGAGGCCTCTCCCGTCGAGGATGGCGTGAAGATCGTGCATGTGAACGCCGAAGCCGGCTGTAACTGGGACGATTTCGTTGATTACTGCGTGAACCTTGGACTTGAAGGCGTGGAAGGGCTTTCGGGCATTCCCGGAACCGTGGGCGCGTCCGTGGTGCAGAACATCGGCGCATACGGCCAGGAAGTGGCCACCAGCGTGCAGAGCGTGGAGGTCTGGGACCGTGAAGGGAAGCAGGTCAAGGAACTCGGTTCCGAAGATCTGCGATTCGGATACCGGTCAAGCGCGCTGAAATCCAGCATGTACGCCGCTCCCGCGCAGCCATCCGAACGATTCTTCCCGACACCGCGTTACGTGGTGCTGTCGGTCACCTTCGCGCTGGTCCACAGCAGTACCGGCACGGTCGGTTACGGCCAGCTTGCCAAAGCGCTCGGCGTCGAGGTGGGGGACCGTATGAATACCAAAGACATTCGTGCCGCGGTACTCAAAGTACGTGCGGCGAAGGGCATGCTGGAAGACTCGCATCGCTACCTCACCGACGGCATGCGGGGAACCAAGAAAACCGAATTGGTGGCGATCGCGCACAACGCGCAACGCACGCAATCCGGCAATGGCGAGCCGGACTTCAATCGGCACAGCTGCGGCAGCTTCTTCATGAATCCGATACTGACCGTCGAACAGGCGCAATCGCTGCCTCAGGACGCGCCGCGTTTCGACGCGACCCTGCCGGACGGAACCAACGGCGTCAAGACCTCGGCCGCCTGGCTGATCGACCATGCGGGATTCCACAAGGGATACAGGGTCAGCGAGGACGCTCCGGCCGGACTATCGACGTTGCACACGCTTGCGCTGACCAATCGCGGAGGCGCGAGCGCGCAAGATATCGCAACGCTGGCCAAAACCGTGCAGGACGGCGTCGAGACGGCGTACGGTATCCGCTTGGTGCCGGAGCCGGTCGTCATCGGCATGGATCTGCGCTGATCCGACGTTGTCATCGCGCTCGCCGACGTGGGCCCGACTTCCAATCTGAGCGCGACCGTGGATTCGCTTCGTGGCATGGCTGGTCGTGGACTTCTCCGTCTATTTCGGCTACGGACCGCCACGCCCGGCTTGGCGCCGGAGGACTCGAAGTTGCCAAGCAAGAGTAACCTAGAACAGTACATGTCGTTGTTGAGGAGGTAGCCATGCCGTATGTTATCGCTCAGCCTTGTGTGGACGTCAAAGACAAGGCCTGTGTGGACGAATGCCCGGTCGATTGCATCTACGAGGGTTCCCGTTCCCTGTACATCAATCCGAACGAGTGCGTGGATTGCGGAGCCTGCGAGCCGGTGTGCCCGACCGAGGCCATCTTCTATGAGGATGATCTGCCCGAGGAGTGGGCCTGGTACAAGGATGCGGCCGTCGGTTTCTTCGCCGAAGTGGGAGATATGGGCGGAGCTTCCGCTGCCGGCCCGTTCGGCAAGGATCCGGAGCAGGTTGCGGCCCTGCCGCCGCAGAACCAGTGATATCGGCGCTCGAATAGGCATATTTCGTATTGTTGGAAGGCCGTCACGTTCAGTGACGGCCTTCGTCGTATGCTTGAACAGGTTGTCTGACGATTCCGACCGCGATTTTCGTGGTGATATGACGCATAAGGAGTGCCGGATGGGTTTTCATGAATTCTCGTCTCCATACGATTGGTCCCGTATCGCATCGTACAAGCGTACGGCGAAGGCCGCGTTCGGTGGCATGATCGACCTGTCGGTGGGATCTCCCGTCGATTCCGTGCCCGATTCGGTGCGCAAGGCGCTGGCTGCGGCGTCGAACGATCCGAATGCGTACGGATATCCGGTTACCGCGGGGACCGCCGATTTGCGGGATGCGATCGGCGAGTGGTTCCGTAAGACGCGTGATGTCGATCTGTGGTCGGTCGGTGCGTCCGTGGTGCCGACGGTCGGTTCGAAGGAAGGCGTTGCCCTGATGGCGTCCTTGCTGCGATTGGGCAGGGGAGACGTGGTCGTGCAGCCCGAGGTTTCGTACCCCACGTACGAGATCGGCACGCAGCTTGCCGGAGCCGAAACGTTGAAGGTCCGGAACGTGGCCGACGTCGACTCCTGGAAGAACGTGGCCGGTGTGAAGGCGGTGTGGGTCAATTCGCCTTGCAACCCCACCGGAGAGGTGTATTCCGCGGAACAGATGGCCGGCATTGTGGCCGCGGCGCGTGAAATCGGGGCGGTGGTGCTGTCCGACGAATGCTACGCGCTGATGCAATGGAACGAACCTTCCGGCGACGTGTTGGAATCCACGCCGTGCGCCTTGCGATCCGACGTGTGCGGCGGATCCGCGGACGGTGTTCTGGTGCTCTACTCGTTGAGCAAGCAAAGCAATATGGCCGGTTACAGGACTGCGTTCGTTGCTGGGGATTCGTCCCTTGTGGATTCGATGGCGGCCTACAGAAAGCAGATCGGCCAAATCATTCCCGGCCCCGTGCAGGCTGCCATGGCCGTGGGACTGCGTGATCTGGAATCCGTCAAAGCGCAGCGTGAACGTTACAGGGAACGTCTCGGAATCCTGGTGGGGGCGTTGCGTGCATACGGATATTGCACGGATATGCCGGACGGCGCATTGTATGTGTGGGTGAAGGCCAAGTCGGGCGATTGCTGGGAGGATATGCGTCAGCTTGCCGAAATCGGCATCATCGCAAGTCCCGGCGAATTCTACGGAGCTCCGGAATACCTGCGATTCTCCGCCACCGCCAGCGACGAGGCGATCAGATCCGCAGTCGAAAGGCTCGCCCGCTGAAAAGTATGTTGGCGATTGGGGTGACGCTCCCTTTCGGCCACAACCTCGGAAAAACGTCGATATTTCCCGGTTGGGGCCGGCTTGCGTAGTGACTGCTTTTATATGTAGGTCTCAAATCGTTGGAAAATGGCCGTTTCTGTATTGGCGGGAGTGAGGTGGGTGTGATGGCGCATACCCCCTTTCAGCCACAACCTCGGAAAAACGTCGATATTTCCCGGTTGGGGCCGGCTTGCGTAGTGACTGCTTTTATATGTAGGTCTCAAATCGTTGGAAAATGGCCGTTTCTGTATTGGCGGGAGTGGGGCTGGTGTGATGATATGTACCCCCCTTTTGACCACAACCTCGAAAATACGGTCGTTTTCTTGAGGTTGTGGCGAAAGAAATGGGTGAGGAGCGTGTTTATGCCCGGGCTGAATGCCGGGGCGGTGTATTTGACCCGGTGGCCGATGAGTTCGGGGTGTCCTTTAGTGTCCTTGCGTGTTTCGCTGTACTGCGGGTATGCGCTTCCCCGTTCACGCCTGTTCCTCCCCGTTCTTGCCGTGGTGGTCTCCCTTCGCAGTGTCGTATCGTTGGCTGCCTGTGTTGATCTGCCGGTACCTAAGCCGGTACCTAAGCCGGTACCTAAAACGGTGGCTACGGAGACTGTAAACCATGTGGAACGACTACGAATAGAGCGTTGCGTTGAACTCGGGAAAGGACGTCTTTCCGTTGGAAACATTGGGTTTTCGGCATGAAAAAAGGGTTTCCGGATTTCTCCGAAAACCCTCAGGGCGGAGTCAGAGGGATTCGAACCCTCGAGCCGCTAAAAACGACTAACACCTTAGCAGGGTGCCCCTATCGGCCACTCAGGCATGACTCCACTGTTTTGCCGATCGTAATCGACGCAACAGCATGTAACTATACCATCTATGTGACGACAAAACACCATATTCCGGAAAAATCCCTCGAAATGGAGGGATTTTCCTTGGAAAATGGCGGTATTTGGACGCGTGATTCCTTAGATCGGATTGCTGTCGTTCGAGAACGTCACCGCCACGGCGGCTATCACCAGGGCGATGCCGACGCATTCGCCGATGCTGGGCATTTCGCCGAACGCGACCGCAATGAGCGTGGCCATGGCCGGATTGATGGATTGCATTACGCTATAACGGTCGGATGGAATGCGCCTCATCACCACCTGGTCGGTCAGATATGGCAGGAACGAACCGCACAGCGAGACCAGAAAAAGCACCAGCATGAGCATTGCGGTGCCCTTGATTCCGGTGAGCCAGGTGGCGTCGGCCTTCGGGTGGATCACGCGCGATATCGCACCGGGAGCGAGGAACGCGGATTGCAGAATCCACCCCAACGTGGTGCCTATGCACAACATGTCGATAGGGTGGCCCTTCGACGCGATTTTGCCTCCCAGAACGATGTAGCATCCCCACATCGAACCGCCGATGAGGATGGCGATCAAACCTACAAGAAAGTTGCCTCCGCCGGCGCCGTTCAGGGAGATGCCCGCGAGCAGCACCACGCCCGACGCGGCAAGCAGAATGCCGACCCGTTCCCTCCAACTGTGCCCGGTGATCACGGCCACGGAAAGAGGGCCGACGAACTCGATGGCCGTGGCGATGCCGATGTCCATATTGCTGATCGCCACGTAATACATGGTGTTCATCGTTACCATAGACGCGCCGAAAGCGATCAGGAATCCCCAATCGCGGGCCGTCGTCGGCAGGAGCGCCCGCTTACGCCAGGGCCTGCGCCACAGCAACAGCAGAATCGCCATGAACCCGACCCGATACCAAGCCGCGTAAACGGCATCGAGTTGGGTGAAGGCGACCTTCGCCACTCCGGTCGCGCTGTAGATCATCATCGCTTCAAGAACGACTATCAGAAAAACCGGCATCCGGTTCAAAGCTCGCATGATCATCTTCTTCACAGCGAATCAGCCTACCTCGAAGGAGCAACGGGCCGCCTTCGCGAAGTGACGCGCCGGCAGGACTCAATACGGCAAGTCATTCGAACAAATGTTTTAAAAACCTCCGTCCTCACCTATCATGGAATCATGAGCACGGCACCGAGAATCGCAGCGGCCAAACGTGACTGGGGTCACGATGAAGCCGGATGCAACGTGCTGCACATCGACATGGACGCCTTCTACGCGTCGCTGGAAATCGCAAGACATCCGCAATATGCGGGAAAACCGGTGATCATCGGCGTCGGACACCGTTCCGTGGTGTCGGCGGCAAACTACGAAGCGCGCAAATACGGCATCAACTCGGCCATGTCGAGCGCAAAAGCGCAACAACTCTGTCCCAACGGCATCTTCCTGCCGGTGGACATGCATTACTATCGCGCAATGTCAAAAAGAATCTTCGAGGAAGTGTTCGAGCGAATAACCGACCGCATCGAACGGGTGTCGGTCGACGAATGCTATATGGACGTTTCCTCGGCGTTGCTCGCCTGGAAAAGCCCAAAGAAGATAGGCGCGTGGATTCGCGAACAAGTACGTTCGCAATACAGCATCACATGCTCGGTGGGCATAGCCGCCAACAAACTAGTGGCAAAAATGGCGTCGACCAACGCCAAACCCGACGGCATGCTCATGATCCCCAAAGCGAAGCACGCCGAATTCGTGCAGATGATGCCTTTAAGAGGCATACCCGGCATCGGTCCCGCGCAGGAAAAACGCTTGAACGCATGGGGAATCAACAACGTCGCCGACCTGGCGAAAACAAGCGTCGAAACATTGACCGAAGCCACAGGCTCCCCGATCGCGGCACACAACCTCCATCTGGCCGCCTATGGACTTGACGAAAGACCGGTGACCACGTATCGCGCGGAAAAATCGATAGGCGCCGAACGTACCTTCGACCAAGACACCCAAAGCATGGAAGAAGTCTGCTCCATGCTGCGCTGGTGCAGCAACGACGTCGCCGCAGCCTTGCGCAAACGCGGATTGATGGCACGCAAAATCACCGTGAAAATACGATTCCCGGACCTCAGCTACGCCACCAAAGGCCACACGCTCGAACAACCGACGGATACGGCCGGCACCCTATATCCGCAATGCGTGCGACTGCTGCTCGACGTCATGGGAATGCCGGAAACCTCGCGATCGGCAATATCGCTGACGAGGCCAATACGATTGGCGGGCATGAGCGTCGCCGGCCTACTGAAAACCGACGAAGCGGCAATCCAACCATCACTCGACGACCTGCTGGAAGAAGAAAACGCGCACGAACACGCCAGCAAGACCGGAAGAGCGTCCGACATGCAAACCAAAACCGAAAAGATACGCGGCGCCGAAGCCGTACTCGATGCGGTACGGAAAAAATACGGAAACGACAGCGTCAGTTTCGGCGTATAAGACGCGTGAACGGTTCACCAACAACACGGATATTCGATATTCTTGAACCAAGAAACAGAGAAGAGATAGGGGACGGGCAAATGAAGCATAAAAAAGACGCCATGCACGCCAGCAATCCCGAAGTGCTCACCGCGGGGCGCATCAGACTCGCGATCGTGGCAAGCGTCGTTCTGATACTGGCGCTCGCGGTCGGCGGATGGTGCGTGGCCAGTCATGTTCGAGGCGCGCAACCCCAGAAATCCGCGGAAACCACCTCTTCCGCCACTGAAAAGACCGTGGAGGAGACCACGGAGGAGACCACTTCGCAAACGCAGGAGCACCACGGCAATTCGCCCGATTGCCCGGATACCGACTGCATGGCCATGCTCGTCAACGGCGACCTGCTGTTCCATGAAGGACTGTGGAGCCAGTTCGCGGGCGCCGACACGTCGGCCACGGATGGAACCGCGTTCGATTTCACCGATCTGTTCGAACCGATGCGTAAGTACATCGAGGCTTCGGATATAGCGGTCTGTGAATTCGAGACGCCAATCGCGCAGCGAGGTGGGCCGTATGCTGCGTATCCGATTTTCAACATTCCGGCGGAAGTCGCCGATGCCGCGAAGAACGTCGGATATACCGCCTGCACCCACGCGACCAACCATTCCTGGGACCAGGGTTCGGACGGCATCGCAAGACTGTGGGACACTCTCGAGCAGAACGGCATCGCGCAAACCGGTTCCTACAAAACCGAAGAGGATTCCACGAAGCCTCTGGTCATCGAGTCTCCGACGGGCGGCGGCAAGCTCGGTCTGATCACGGGCACGGTCTCGTTGAACGGATTCACAGCCGACTACGACTGGCAGGTGGACCGTCTGAGGGACGTGGGCGACCCCAACCATCAGTCCGATATCGACAAGGCCGTGGCCAAGGCGAAGGCCGCTCGCGAGCAGGGCGCCGATGTGGTGGCGATCGCCATGCATTCCGTGCAGGAATATATCGATTACGCCGATTCGTGGCAGCAGACCGAAGCCCATGAGCTTGCCGACACCGGGGCCTTCGACGTGATATACGGCGCCGGATGCCATTGCGCGCAGCCCATCGAGAACTACAACGGCACGTGGATCATCTACGGTTTAGGCAACGCCGTGACCGAATCGGCCAATACCGCCGATACCATCGTGAACAATCAGGGCGTCACCGCGCGCGTGCAGTTCGCAGGCAAGAAGGGCGTGTCCGGTTCATGGCGGGTGAGCCGCATCGATTGGTTGCCCACGGCGAACGTGAACCAGGGCAAATACCAATGGTGCCCGCTGTCGAACGACCATCCCGACGGCACCTGTTGGAGTGAGAGCGAAGATGCGAGCGTGCGGCAACGCATCTGGGACGTGATCTACTCCATGGGAGCGGATCAAACCGTGGTCAGGGAATGGAACATCACCGAAGAACAGGCGAATTCATCGGAATAGCGTTTTGACGTGGCACAATATGCCGCGTAGCCGATGAATATCGTATAGCCGATGAATATCGTATGTAGTGTGATACCGACCCGAAAGCAAGAGGTGAAGCATGGTCAATGTGTTCAATACCCAGCCTGAACGTACGGATCTGCCGCTGGTGGTTATGCCGGTGGTCATCGAAACGTTGATCGAACCGTTCAAAAAAACGTTCGAACTGTTCAAGGACGTTGCCCGCGTGCGCATGTTCGAGGATTACACGCTCGACGAGGACACCATCATCGAACGTTGTAAAGGCGCCGCGGCGGTTATGGTGATCGGTTTCCACTGCCCGGATTCGGTGCTTGAACGCACCGGTGCCAAATGCTTCGCGTTCGGCGGCACGGGCGTGGCCAGCTACATCAACCTTGAAAAAGCCAAGGCCGAGGGCATCCGGGTGTGCAATGTGGTGCGTTACGGCGATCACGCGGTCGCCGAACACACCATGGCGTTGCTTATGGAACTGGCCCGCCATGTGGGCCGGCTCGACACGGAAGTCAAATCGGGCAACTGGGACGGCCTGGACGGCTACGAGTTGAACGGCAAGAAGCTCGGACTCATCGGATTCGGCGGCATCGGCCAGACCGTCGCCCGTATAGCGGGAGCCTACGGTATGAAGGTCTCGGCCTGGAATTCGCACGTTCCCGCGCAGGTGTTCGCCGATCTGAACGTCACTCCCGTGGACGATATGAACGAGCTGATCGCCGATTCCGACGTCGTTTCCGTTCATATGCCGCTTCTGGATGAGACCCGCGGCATCATCACCGCCGAGAATCTTGATGCGTTGCGTCCGGGGACGATGTTCGTCAACACCGCGCGTGCCGAGATCATCGAGCCGGGCGCGTTGCTCGAACGTCTTCAGAGGGGAGACGTGCGCGCCGCTCTCGACGTGTTCGATTATGAGCCGCTCGCCGCGGACGACCCGCTTTGCGCCATTCCCGGAATCATCCTTACGCCGCACGTGGGCTGGCGTTCGGACGGCGCATACGTCGGCATCACCGAGCAGGTCGTCAAGTCCGTGGTGGCTTTCGTCAAGGGCGAGGATTTCAACGTCGTCGTATGACGGCCGTCGCCGTGGTTCGGTAGCTTGAAATCATGCAGACCATACTTGATTCCGCCGAACATCCCGCGCATGACGCGTTCGTCGAGAAGAAGTCGGAATTCATTGCGGACGCCTGCCATATCGATTCGTTGGAAGAGGCGGTCGTGTTCGTGCAGAAGATTCGCGACATGCATCCGAAAGCGCGTCATGTGGCCTACGCCGCGGTCTGCGGCGGTTCCGACGGGCGTCTTTCCGAACGTATGAGCGATGATGGAGAGCCGTCCGGCACCGCCGGGAAGCCGATTCTCGACGTGCTGCGCGCAAACGAGATGACGGATTGCGTGGTTGCCGTCACCAGATACTTCGGCGGCATTCTGCTTGGATCGGGCGGTCTTATCCGTGCCTACGCCACCGGCGCTTCGATCGGGGTGAAGGCCGCGACGAAGGCCACGATCGTGCCGTGCGCCGAATACCAGGTGACGCTTGACTACTCCCAGTTGGGCAGTTTCCAGAATCTTCTTTCTCAGATGGACGGCGAGCAGGCGGATGCGCAGTACACCGATCGCATCATACTGTCCGTGGTGGTTCCGCAGGAACGTATGCGGACGTTCGAATCGCGGGTGGTGGAGACCTTTAATGCGGCGGTGGTGCCGCAGTTGGTCGGAACGTCCAATCGTCCGGTGAAGATGTGACGTCCGGTCGGACGATGTGCATGGCGAAGTGCGGAGCGGTGTCGTAAGGTGGAGAACATGAGTGAACAGGCTGAGGACGTGACTGAAGGCGTTGGCGAGGACGTGACTGAAGGTATCGCGGAGAACGCGCAGGGCGAGGATTCGCAACAGAATCATGAGGTCCCGGCGGATTTCGAACCGTTGACCGCAACGTATGAGCGCCTGCGCCATTCGACCGACGCGCAGGAACTCAGCGAATTCGCGAGACGTCCGCTTCCTGACCGCTCCGAACAGGCGGCTTTCTCCCGTGCCACGGCACTGCTTGAGGCCGTGGCGGGCAATCCGAACACTCCGGAAGACGATCGTGTGTTCCTTGCCGAGACGATGCCGTTCCCGAACATTCTGGTCAAATTGTCCACCGATTCGTCCGAACGGGTGCGCAAGGCTGTCGCAGCCAACGGCGACGACAAAAATTGGCTGGTCGGGCGTCTCACCAAAGACGAGTCCGTCGAGGTGCGTGACATCGCGCTACGCAACAAACGAACATCCTGGAAGATGCGGCTTGAAGGTGCGCAGGACCCGAATATGGACCAGCCTACACTCGATTTCCTGGGGGTTCTGGGAACCGAACTCGAGCCGAAGGCTCCCGCTGTGCTGGCATCCATGGTCCGCCGGGCGGTCGCGCTCAATCCGAACGTTTCGGACGAGACGCTGAACAAGCTCGCACAGGACCCATCGCCGGAAGTGGTTCACGCCGCGCAACGGAGATTGTCGGAAAAGTAGACGCACCGCCGTCGTCATGCGGTGAGCCGTGTGATGAGTCATGCGGTGAGTCATGTGCGTCGTGCGTTGGGGTTCGGGCATAAACTGTTACGTATGACAGAACAGACCGAAAACGCAACGCGTCTTGCACGTCCGCTCATCCGCCTGGCCAAGCTGGTAGGCGTCGCCACCAGCTATGTCGGCATGAGCCACGACTACCACGAAATCGAAGATGATGTTCTGGTGGCGGTGCTCAAGGCGCTTGGTATCGATGCCTCGACCGACGAGGCCATCGACCAGTCCATTTCGTCCATCATCCGTGAACGTCGTGCTCGCATCGTGGCGCCGACGGTTCTTCATGTCGTTGGCAAGGAAAGCCTCATTGAGATCCACGGCGGCATGTTCGACATTCCCAAGGCGTCCATTACCTTGGAAAACGGCGATCCCTTCACCGGTGAGATAGCCCATGACGTCGGCAACAACACTGCGCTCAGAGTGGATGGCGAGTTCGTCTTCGCATCGCAGCTGGTGATTCCCGCGGATCTTCCGGCCGGATACCATACCCTCGAAGTCTCGTTGGGAGATAAGACCGAAACCGCCACCCTGATCAGCGTTCCCGAAAAGATCGAACTGCTTGATGAGATGAAGCAGGGGTCGTTGTGGGGTTGGATGAGCCAGTTGTATTCCATCCGTTCCAGCGGATCGTGGGGTGTCGGCGATTTCGAGGATCTCAAGACGCTGCTTGTCGAATCCAAGAAGAAAACCGGCGCGGATTTCATGCTTATCAATCCGATCCATGCCGCGGATCCGGTGCCTCCGCTGACGCCGTCTCCGTATCTGCCGATCTCCCGCAGATTCATCAATTTCACGTATATCCGCCCGGAAAGCATGCCGGAGTACGCCGCATTGCCGGAAAGCACCAAAGCGCAGATCGACAAGCTGCACGATCAGGTGGAGATGCTCAACGGCGATTCCCAGATCATCGACAGGGACAGCATGTGGCGCGCGAAGATGAACGCGCTATGGATCATCTATAAAGCCGGAATGAGCGCCGAACGCCGCAACGAGTTCGACCGTTATCTGGACGAATGCGGGGATGAAATCGAATCCTACGCAACCTGGTGCCTGTGCTACGACAAGTGGGGGTCTCCCGACGGGGAATCGGGCGGCTGGGTGCGCAAGTACAATCGGGATTCCGGCGAGGTCGCACGACTGCGCGAACAGTTCCCCGATACGCTCGAGTTCTACCGTTGGCTTGAATGGATCGCCACGGAGCAGCTTCACGCGGCCCAGCAGGCGGCGCGTGAGGCCGGAATGAAGATCGGCATCGTCTCCGACATGGCCGTCGGCGTGCACCCCACCGGATCCGACGTGTGGTGGAATCCGGAACGGTTCGCCAAGGGCGCTACCGTCGGTGCGCCTCCGGATATGTTCAACCAGCAGGGCCAGGATTGGAGCCAGCCTCCACTGAGCCCGATTTCGCTGGAGAACACCGGCTACAAGGTATATCGAGACATGGTGCATGGCATGTTCTCCAACGCCGGAGCCGTTCGAATCGACCATATTCTCGGTCTGTTCCGTCTGTGGTGGATTCCGGAGGGCAAGAAGGCCACGGAAGGCACCTACGTGCACTACGATTCCGACATCATGCTCGGCATCCTCGCTTTGGAGGCGTCCCGCGCGGGCGGTGTGGTCATAGGCGAGGATCTCGGCGTGGTCCCGGATTACGTGTCCAAGTCGTTGTCCGCGCACGGCATTCTGGGATGCGCGGTGGAATGGTTCGAACAGTTCGACGGCGAATTCCGCGCCCCGAAGGATTGGCGTCCTTATGCGCTCGCATCGGTCAATACGCATGACATGCCCCCGGCCGCCGGATATCTGGAGTACGGCCATGTCAAACTGCGTGAGCAGCTCGGACTGCTGTCGGGCCCGGTCGAAGAGTTCCAAGCTTCCGCCACGGCCGAACACAATGCCATGCTGAACATGCTCGTCGAGGAAGGCTATCTCGACGAAAGCGCCCTGCAGGACGAGCTTGCCAACGAGGATGAGATCATCAACGCGTTGTATCGCGGTCTCAAGGGGTCGCCATGCAAGCTCATGGCCGCGTCCATCGTCGACGCGGTGGGGGAGAAGCGCACGCAGAACCAGCCCGGCACCAATAACGAGTACCCGAACTGGCGAATTCCGTTGGCGGACGGCAACGGCAACGTCGTGACGCTGGAGGAGCTGTTCGACAACCCCCGTTTGCAGGAAATCGCGGACATTATGCGTGGCTGACCACGCTTTCGCTCCAAGGGGCGCTTTCCGGTTGCTTTCCGGGAAGCGCCCCTTTTGTTCGTGTTGCCGAATGTCAAGGCAGGCGATACACTAGTAGATTGTTGTGTTTCCCTACGGGGTCCTTCAAAGCGCTTTTCCCACTCGCCATCGAGGACTTTCAGGGAGCCCACGGATAATGAGACCTGAAACGGCACCATCGCAACGCCTAACCAACGTTTGGCGCGGTTGAGGGTCCGGAACACAATATACAGAAAAGGTACATCGTGAAAACTTTCACTCCGAAGCCAGCTGATCTGACTCACGACTGGTACGTCATCGACGCCACCGACGTGGTGCTCGGCCGTCTCTCTTCCCAGGCAGCTCTGCTGCTGCGCGGCAAGAACAAGCCGACCTACGCTCCGCACGCCGATTCCGGCAACCACGTGATCATCATCAATGCCGACAAGATCGCTCTGACCGGCAACAAGATGGGCAAGGAACTGTACATGCACTCCGGTCGTCCGGGTGGCCTGCGTCGCGATAGCTACGCCCAGCTGCTCAAGACCAACCCTGAGCGCATCATCAAGTCCGCTATCAAGGGCATGCTGCCGAAGAACCGTCTGGCCAAGGTCCAGCTGGATCGTCTCCACATCTTCCGTGGTGCTGAGCATCCGCACGCAGGCCAGCAGCCGCAGGTTTTCGAGATCGCCCAGGTCTCGCAGCAGGCTAAGTGAACCGAAGGGAGATAAGAAACATGGCTGAAAACACCAACAACTCCGCGGTTCTCGAGACCGAAGAGGAGCTCACCTCGTACACCACCGAGACCAACGCTGGCGCTGGCACCGGTACTTCCGCTATCGCTCCGGGCTACGGCACCGGTCGTCGTAAGGAAGCCGTCGCTCGTGTTCGCCTGGTTCCGGGCACCGGCAAGTGGACCATCAATGGCCGCACCCTGGAAGAGTACTTCCCGGCCAAGCTGCTGCAGCGTGAGGTCAACTCCCCGATCGTTCTGCTCAAGCTCGAAGGCAAGTTCGACGCTATCGTCCTCGTTGACGGTGGCGGCACCACCGGCCAGGCTGGCGCAATCCGCCTGGGCGTTGCCCGCGCTCTGAACGCCATCGATCGCGATGCGAACCGCGCCGCCCTGAAGAAGGCCGGCTTCCTGACCCGCGACGCCCGCGTCGTGGAACGCAAGAAGGCTGGTCTGCACAAGGCTCGTCGCGCTCCGCAGTTCTCGAAGCGCTAAAGCTTATCGCTTTATTCGAAACCCCTCGAATGTTCACCATTCGAGGGGTTTCCTCGTATATGCATGCTATATACGCGGTATATGGCCGCTTATGGATGCGGTCGTCACGGAATCTGCTTCATCACGCTGATGCTCAGGGCCGGTATGGTCCACACGGTCGGATCCGGTTCCGGTGTTTCCTCGACGGGAGGCTCCGTGGGTTCTTCGACATTCTTCTCCGTATATTTCAGATACATCATGTTCAGCCGATGCAGATGATCCTGGAAACGGCCCGCGGGCTTTTCCTCGGATTCCTCCTCGAGCTTGGTCACGCGTTCAACTGATTCTCCCTGCCCCGGATATTCTCCGGAGATTTCGGCGGATGACCAGACCAGTTCCCACTCCATGTTCGCAGGCAGGTGGAACTGCGTGACCTCATCGGATCCGTTAATCAGGATCATCAGATCCGGTTCGTCGTTGGAAAGCAGCTGCATGGCGAATGTTCGTATCTGCGGGTTCGTCCAATCGGAATCACGCGGCGACTCGCCATTGGGCATGTACCAGTTCACGCGATTGGATTTCTTCAGCAGGCCGATTTCGCTGAGCCTGGTGAAGAAATCCTCATGATTGTATGAATTTCGTGACTTGCGCAGCGAAATCAACCGCGAAATAAGGTCGAATCGTTTGAATTCCGGGGTCTGTTCGGTGCTGTACAGCCAATCCCAATCCAACCATGTGGTTTCGTTGTCTTGCGTGTAGGCGTTGTTGTTGCCGTTCTGCGAATTGCCGAATTCGTCGCCGGCCAGCAGCATCGGCGTGCCGAGGGACAGTATCAGCATTCCCAGCAGGTTCATCGCCGCGCGTTCGCGTTGGGCGTTGATGATCTGATTGTTGCTTGGGCCTTCATGTCCGAAATTCACCGAAAGATTGTTGTCGGAGCCGTCCCTGTTGCCTTCCCCGTTCTCCTCGTTGTGTTTTCTTTTGTACATGGTCAGATCGGCGGTGGTGAAGCCGTCATGGCAGGCCACGAAGTTCACGGATGCGGTCGATCCACGACCGGGGTCCGTTGCGAACAGGTCGGCCGAACCGCACAATCTGGTAGCCAGCTCCTGCATGGTCGTTTCACAGGACTGCCCGCTTCGGCTGCGTTCCACGTCGGTGAGCCAGAATTTGCGGCTGCAATCACGGAAACGGTCGTTCCATTCCGCGAAGGGGATGCCGAATTGTCCAGTTCGCCACCCATTGGGGCCGATATCCCAAGGCTCCATGATCATTTTCAGGTTGCCGAGCCAAATGTCGGAACGCAGAGCGTAGAGGAACGGATGGTGGTGGGTGAATTCGCCGTCGAGTCGTGCCAGCGTGGCGGCAAGGTCGAAACGGAATCCGTCGATGCCGATTCGTTTCGCCCAATATCGCAGTGAGTCCACGGCGAACGTCGTAACATGCGTGTTCGTGAAATCAAACGTGTTGCCGCAGCCGGTGGTGTCGTACAGGCGGCTGCGGTCTTCCTTGACGCGTCGGTAGTAGGAGAGGTTGTCGAGTCCTCGCCAGCAGATCGTAGGTCCTTCCGGTCCCGATTCGCAGGTGTGGTTGTATACCACATCCATGATCACCTCGAATCCCGCCTCATGGAGGGCCCGCACCATGTCTATGACTTCCTGACGCACGGCGCCGGCTCCGGCCTTCTGCGCGCGCTTGGTGGCGTATGAGGCTTCCGGCGCGAAGTAGCCGAGTGTGGAATAACCCCAATAGTTGTTCCGTCCGCGTTCCTGGAGGAACAGTTCCGATTGTTTCGCCTGGATGGGGAGTAGCTCGATCGAGGTCACTCCCAGATCCTGCAGATACGAAAGTGTGGAAGGATGGGCCAGGCCGGCGTATGTGCCACGGAGTTCCTTAGGCAGCCAGGGTGCGTTCGCGGTGAAGCCCTTGACATGCAGCTCATAGATGACGGTTTTGCTCCAGGCCACATGCGGATGCTCCGGGTCGGTGTCGTGTTTGTTCGTGGCCCGATCGTCGATGGCCACGGAAACCGGCATGTGGCCAAGCGAATCCACGGTGCTCATCGAGCCGAAGGGCGATCCTTTGACTTTGCCGTTCAGGATCTTGCACTCGTATGCGAAGGCTCCCGGATGGAGCTCCATTTTGCCTTCGATGCCCTTGGCGTAGGGGTCTAGCAGCAGTTTGTATGGATTGAAACTCACTCCATGGTTCGGATCCCAAGGGCCATCGACGCGGTATCCGTATTGCATGCCGTCCCAAGCCTTGGGCAGATGCACGTACCACAGGCCGTAATTGGGGCCATCCATGCGGAACAGCGTTTCCCGAAGATTGAGCGAGGTGATTCTACGGGTGCAGACGCGATGTTTCTTCGCCTGTTCGATGAAGGACTCGGTGGAGTCGTCGAACAGGCGCGCCGCGTCGTTGTAGAACAGGCTGGGGTGGTCAAGGGGCTCCAGAACGCAAAACCACGCACGGGTCGCGGACTCGGATCGGACAACGGCGTCCGCTCCGCCATCTTCGGTGAAATACAGTCCAGGGCGTGTTGCGTAGCGATGTAAAGGCGGATTTTTCATAGACCCAATTGTAAGCGACAGCAAACGCCGATCCGTTGACATGAAAGACATGTCTGGCTGTTGCTTGCCGGGTTCGACGAGCGCGGTCATCGTATCAGGCAAGAGGCTTCCTGAGCGGCGCTGCGCAACGGATTTACATAAGCCGATACTTCATGCAAACTGGTTCATGCGAATTAATTCGCGCAAATCAACCTGTAGAAATCAATCTGTAGAAATCAACCTGTAGAAATCAATCCATATCAACCACACACAAGGAGAACATCATGACCAAGCCCATGACCGCATTCACCACCGATCTTCAGCATTCCGGCATGATCGCCAAGGATCTGGACGAGACCATCGCCTTCTATACCGAAAAACTCGGATTTGAGGTTGCCGGCATTTTCCAGAACGGCGAGAATCGTTGCGCTTTCTTGCGTTATGGTCATCTGACCATCGAAACCTGGGAAGGTGAGCCGGCACCTCTGATCGCCGGTGCCATCGATCACTGGGCTTTCGACACTCCGGACATCGAGGCCGCCTTCGAGAACGCCAAGGAGCTCGGCCTGAACTTCAAGGACACCGAGATTCAGCATATCGACAGCTTCTGGGATCACGGCATCCGCTATTTCAACGTGTACGGACCCAACGGCGAGACCATCGAATTCTGCCAGATTGTCTGAGGCTTTTTGACGAATGACGGCGAGGCAGGAGCGTTCCTGTTCCGCGAATCAGGAGCGTTCCTCCCTTGCCGTTTCATAGCCGTTTCTGTGTTGTGTGAAAGGCGTGGAACGTAAATGGCATGCCTTCTTTCGGCCCCAACCGCGAGAAACAGGCATAAATTCCGCGTTGTGTGCAGCGTGCATGTCGGCCATCTTGACGTGTGGATTGTGAATCGTTGGAAAATAGCCGTTTCTGTGTTGTGTGAAAGGCGTACGGCGCGATGGCTCACCCCCTTTTTCGGCCCCAACCGGTAGAAAACGGTCGTAACTGCGAGTTGTGTGCGGAAATCATGGGCGAAGAACGCAAACGGATGGCGTTAAAGGGCTGATCGCGTGCAGTCGTTCGTCGCCATACGCGCATTGGCGCACATGCCTCAGGCGTCCACGTTGCAGATTTCGTTGACATAGAATTGCACGAATCTGAGCGCGGCCCCGATGATGTTCTGATCTTCCGCGCACAGGCTTTTACGCATGATGAAGTCGTCGTCCTTGAAAGGGCTTTTCCTTTCGACACGTTCCCTGAGGTCGTCCATATCCTCGTCGCTGAGATATTGCGCGGCTTCTCCTCCGATGATGATGTCGCCGGCAAGCAGTGCGCGAGCGTTGCTGATGGCCTGTGCCACGTTGTCGAGCCAAACGTTGAATCGTTGGCGATGTCCGGACTCGCCTTGCCTGAGCACGCTGAAGAAACCGGAAAGACTTTCACCGTCCTCCATCAGTGCTTCGGGGGAGCAGTAGGTGTCCATGCAGCCGCGTTGTCCGCAGTAGCATTCGTTGCCGCCCGGCACCAGCGTCATATGTTCGATGACTCCGTTGCGCAGATTCGGTCCTTGATAGAGCCGTCCGTCGACGATCACCGCTCCGCCCGGGCGCATCTCCAGATATACGCATACCGCGTCGTTGAGTGTGTGGTCAAGCCAGAGTTCCGTCATCGCCGATGCGTCGGAATCGTGGATCATGATGCATGGGATATGTATGTTCTGCGCGATGGTTTCGAGTTTGAGGCCCGTGTTGTTCATGATGTTGCCGAAGCTGATGGTCGTGCCGTCGGCGGAGACGATGCCCTGGATGGTGAAGGCCACGCCAAGGACGCTGGTTCCGTTTCGTTCGGTCTTCATGGCGAACGCGCTGATGATGTCTCCGATTCGCCGGTAGTACGCGTCGGTGTTTTGATAGTGGAGCGTGATGCGCTGCTTCGCGATGACGTTGCCATGCAGGTCGACCGCACGCAGATTCAGGTCATTGGGCCGCATGGCGACTCCGATGGCCGCTCTGCATCGGGATTCGAATACGAAAGTCTGCGCTTTTCTGCCTCCGGTGGATTGCAGTTGCTCACCTTTGCCCACCAGACCTTCCTTTTCGAGGATTCGCAGATTCTGGGTGATCGTCGGCAGGCTCAGGCTGAGTTCCTTCTCCATCATCTTCTTGGTGGCCGGACCATGCGTATACAGATATTTGGTAAGAGCCCTTTTATTAAGTTCCTTCATGACCATGGCCGGCGTGGCGTTCATGTTTCGCTCCTTTGCGGGTGGAGATGGGTTTCCTTCCAATCATACTTTATAAAAGTATTTGCATAAAGTTTGCCTAAAATTGCAACAAAATGAAAATACTTTAATAAAAGTATTAGATAGAACCGATTTCGGACTGTTCGTTAAGTTGACTTGGAATGAACAAAAAGCGTCAAATTAACTACTTTTTTCTGAAAAATGTGCGAAATCAAGCGTTAATCAAACAAAAAAAGATAAAAAAATAACATTAAACTCACGACACGACGAAGAATATACAACGCGTTTTTTCTCGAGTATATTGTGACTCAGGTCACAACATGTGCCCAGCAACGCGTCCGCACGCCATTGCGGCAGGCGGAATAACTGAAAACTACTTTGCAACCCCCAAGAATCGAGGAGGACTTCAAGTGGCAGACGCAAAGAAGGAAGAGCCGACCAAGCCGACTCCGGAAGAGAAGGCAGCGGCCGCGCAGGCCGAGGTTGACGCTCTGGTAAAGAATGGTCTGAAGGCTCTTGACGAGTTTGAAAAGCTTGATCAGAAGCAGGTCGACCGCATTGTGGCCAAGGCCTCCGTGGCGGCCCTTAACAAGCATCTGGTGCTCGCCAAGATGGCGGTGGAGGAGACCGGTCGTGGCTTGGTCGAAGACAAGGCCACCAAGAACATCTTCGCCTGCGAGCATGTGACCAACTACCTCGCTGGTCAGAAGACCGTCGGCATCATCCGTGAGGACGACGTGCTCGGCATCGACGAGATCGCCGAACCGGTGGGCGTCGTCGCCGGCGTGACTCCGGTCACCAACCCGACCGCAACCGCGATCTTCAAGTCCCTGATCGCGCTGAAGACCCGCTGTCCGATCATCTTCGGCTTCCACCCGGGCGCTCAGAAGTGTTCCGTCGAAGCCGCGAAGATCGTGCGTGACGCCGCAATCGAGGCCGGCGCTCCCGAGAACTGCGTCCAGTGGATCGAGCATCCGTCCATCGAAGCCACCGGCGCGCTGATGAAGCACCCGGGCATCGCCACCATTCTGGCGACCGGTGGTCCGGGCATGGTCAAGGCCGCATACTCCTCCGGCAAGCCGGCCCTCGGCGTCGGCGCGGGCAACGCTCCGGCCTACATCGACAAGGATGTCGACATCGTGCGTGCCGCCAACGATCTGATCCTGTCGAAGCACTTCGATTACGGCATGATCTGCGCGACCGAGCAGGCCATCATCGCCGACAAGGACATCTACGATCCGCTCATCAAGGAACTGAAGCACCGCAAGGCTTACTTCGTGAACGATGAGGAGAAGGCCAAGCTCGAGCAGTACATGTTCGGCTGCACCTCCTACTCCGGAAACAAGCCGGTCCTCAACTCCGTGGTTCCGGGCAAGTCCCCGCAGTACATCGCCAAGGCCGCCGGCTTCGAGATTCCGGCCGACGCCACCATCCTTGCCGCCGAATGCAAGGAAGTCGGCGAGAACGAGCCGCTGACCATGGAGAAGCTCGCCCCCGTTCAGGCCGTGATCAAGAGCCCGAACAAGGAAGACGGCTTCAAGATGTGCGAGGAGATGCTCAAGCATGGTGCTGGCCACACCGCGGCCATCCACACCAACGATCAGGCTCTGGTCCGCGAGTACGGCCAGCGCATGCACGCATGCCGTATCATCTGGAACTCCCCGAGCTCCTTGGGCGGCGTGGGCGACATCTACAACTCCATCGCACCGTCCCTGACCCTGGGCTGCGGCTCCTACGGCGGAAACTCCGTGTCCGGCAACGTCCAGGCCGTCAACCTCCTCAATGTCAAGCGCATCGCTCGAAGGAACAACAACATGCAGTGGTTCAAGATTCCGGCCAAGACCTATTTCGAGCCGAACGCGGTCAAGTACCTGCGCGACATGTACGGCATCGAGAAGGTCGTCATCGTGTGCGATAAGGTCATGGAGCAGCTCGGCGTGGTCGATAAGATCATCGATCAGCTGCGTGCGCGTTCCAACCGCGTGACCTTCCGCATCATCGACTACGTCGAGCCGGAGCCGAGCGTCGAGACCGTCGAGCGCGGCGCCGCCATGATGCGTGAGGAGTTCGAGCCGGACACCATCATCGCAGTCGGCGGTGGTTCCCCGATGGACGCATCCAAGATCATGTGGCTGCTGTACGAGCACCCGGAAATCTCCTTCTCCGACGTTCGTGAGAAGTTCTTCGATATCCGTAAGCGCGCCTTCAAGATTCCGCCGCTGGGCAAGAAGGCCAAGCTCGTGTGCATCCCGACTTCCTCCGGCACCGGTTCCGAAGTCACTCCGTTCGCAGTGATCACCGATCACAAGACCGGATACAAGTACCCGATCACCGATTACGCCCTGACCCCGTCCGTGGCCATCGTCGATCCGGTTCTGGCCCGTACCCAGCCGCGCAGATTGGCATCCGATGCAGGCTTCGATGCTCTGACCCACTCCTTCGAGGCTTACGTCTCCGTGTACGCCAACGACTTCACCGACGGCATGGCGCTGCATGCGGCCAAGCTCATCTGGGACAACCTGGCCGAATCCGTCAACGCCGAGCCGGGTGAAGGCAAGACCAAGGCCCAGGAGAAGATGCACAACGCCGCGACCATGGCGGGTATGGCCTTCGGCTCCGCATTCCTCGGCATGTGCCACGGCATGTCCCACACCATCGGCGCTCTGTGCCATGTGGCCCACGGCCGTACCAACTCCATCCTGCTGCCGTACGTGATCCGCTACAACGGCTCCATTCCGGAAGAACCGACCAGCTGGCCGAAGTACAACAAGTACATCGCTCCGGAACGCTACCAGGAGATCGCCAAGAACCTCGGCGTCGACCCGGGCAAGACCCCGGCCGAAGGCGTGGAGAACCTGGCCAAGGCCGTTGAGGACTACCGCGACAACAAGCTCGGTATGAACAAGAGCTTCCAGGAGTGCGGTGTCGACGAGGATTACTTCTGGTCCGTCCTCGAGCAGATTGGCATGCGTGCGTACGAGGATCAGTGCGCGCCGGCGAACCCGCGTATCCCGCAGATCGAGGATATGAAGGACATCGCCATCGCTGCCTACTACGGCGTCAGCCAGGAGGAAGGCCACAAGCTGCGCGTCCAGCGTCAGGGCGAGGCCGCCACCGAGGAGGCCTCCGAGCGCGCGTGAGACTCGCGTGGACTTAGCCCATACACAAGGTGCGTCGCGGCTATATAGCATGCGCCTGTGTATAAGGAGCGGTTCGTAAGGAGCCCGGTCGGGAATGTTTCCGGCCGGGCTCCTTGCCGTTTATGTGGCTTCAAACGTGACAGGTCTAGATTTCACCGGTGTTTTTTCGTATCGTGGCTGCATGAGTGAAACTACGAATCAACGACCTGGCCGAATTCGAAGAAGGGGAGGAGCGCGTGCCTGGCTGCCCGGGCAGCCAGGAGCGTTGGTGATGGCGCTTTCGCCGGCCGTGGCCGGAATCGTGCTGGCTTGGGTGCAGGCGGGATTCTCCTGGACTCCGTGGTGGCTGTTGGTCTGCTGGATGCTGTGTTATTGCGTGCAGTTCTCCGCCGCGCGTTGGTTCAAGTCACATTGCGCCCGCCGTTGGATGATGCAGCCGCTGGTGTATTGCATCGTGCTCTGCCTGGTAGGTCTGCCGTTTGTGGCGCTGCATCCCGGAATCCTCGTTTGGGCCCCGCCGCTTGCGATTCTCGCGGCCGTTTCGTTCTACGCTTCGTGGATTCGCAAGGAACGTTCGCTATGGTCGAACGCCGTCGCGGTGGCGGCCGCCTGCCTGATGCCGATATTGACGTTCTGTTACGGCGTGGATGCGCCGCGCATTCCATACCTCACCGCATCGGGAACGTCATTGTTCCTGATGTTCCTCATGGTGCAGTTCGGTTCGGTGCTGTTCGTGAAAACGATGATTCGGGAGCGGGGCCGATGGCAATACGTCGCGGCTTCCTGGATCTGGCATGCCGCGATGCTGTCATGGTGGATCGTTGCGGGCAGCGGATATATGGTCGCGTTGTCGGCGATATTGCTGATGCGCGCCATCGCATTGCCTCTGATTGCACGTAGGCATGCGGTGAGACCGATGGTCGTCGGCATGACGGAATTCGTGACGAGCGTCGCCGCGCTTGTGCTCAACATCGCGGCTTTGATTTGACGATATTACGGCGACACGCGCGGAATTACTTATGTTCGCACCTGATGATTAAATAAAGAAGTTGCCTGATTTTAGGGCTCGCAAATTGGAATTAAAAAAGCGAGCGCGGCACGGAGCATCACTTGGGTGATGGACCGAATGGCTGCGCACTGATGTGGTATGGCCACGGAACTTCCACGGTTCCGGGGGTCTTCTGCGCCGGTGCCCTTTGATAAAGCAGGCTGGTAAACAGTAACTAACGAATCGCTAGAAAGGGCGGAAGGCAATGGCGGGACAGAAAATCCGCATCAGGCTTAAGTCCTATGACCATGAGGTCATCGACCAATCGGCGAAGAAGATCGTCGAAACGGTGACGAACGCGGGTGCAACTGTGGTTGGCCCGGTTCCGCTCCCGACCGAGAAGAACGTGTTTGTTGTTATCCGTTCTCCTCACAAGTACAAGGATTCTCGCGAGCATTTCGAGATGCGCACTCATAAGCGTCTCATCGACATTGTGGACCCGACCCCGAAGGCCGTGGACTCCCTCATGCACATTGATCTGCCCGCTGATGTGAACATCGAGATCAAGCTGTAAGGGAGGAGGGAACCATTATGTCTAATCGCACCGCACTGCTGGGCAAGAAGCTCGGCATGACTCAGGTCTGGGACGAGAACGGTTTCTTCGTTCCTGTGACCCTCGTTGACGTCTCCACCAACGTGGTGACCGCTGTCAAGTCCGAAGAATCCGACGGCTACAAGGCCGTCCAGCTTGGCTACGGCCAGGTTGACCCGACCAAGGTGACCAAGCCGCTCGCCGGCCACTTCGCCAAGGCTGGCGTCACCCCGCGTCGTCACCTCGCTGAAGTCCGTACCGACAACGCCGAAGAGTTCGAGCCGGGTCAGGAACTGACCGCCGAACTGTTCCCGGAAGGTGCTGTGGTCGATGTGACCGGCACCACCAAGGGCAAGGGCTTCGCCGGCACCATCAAGCGCTGGGGCTTCAAGTCCTATCGCCGTTCCCACGGCTCTCACAAGAACGAGCGTCGTCCTGGCTCCGTTGGCGCATGCGCTACCCCGAGCCGTATCCTCAAGGGCAAGCGTATGGCTGGCCGCATGGGTCATGCGACCAACACCACGCTGAACCTCACCATCGTTTCGTCGGATGTTGAGAACGGCGTTCTCGCCATCAAGGGCGCCATCCCGGGCCCGAAGGGCAGCATCGTTCTCGTCCGTTCGGCAGTGAAGGGAGCCTGATAAATCATGGCAAACGTTACTCTGAACGTTACCGATAACCAGGGCCAGGCAGCCGGCACCGTTGAGGCACCGGCTGAGATCTTCGGCTTCTCCGCCGAAGAGGTCCAGTCCCGCATCCCGCTGATCCACCAGGTTGTCGTGGCTCAGCTCGCCGCTGCTCGCCAGGGCACCCACGCCACCAAGACCCGTGGCATGGTCTCCGGCGGTGGCCGCAAGCCGTGGAAGCAGAAGGGCACCGGTCGTGCTCGTCAGGGCTCCATCCGTGCACCGCAGTGGTACCACGGCGGCACCGTGTTCGGTCCGCAGCCGCGTGACTACTCCCAGCGCACCCCGAAGAAGATGAAGGCCGCTGCTCTCAAGTACGTGCTTTCCGATCGCGCCAATGCCGGTCACGTGGCAGTCGTGGACTTCGGTGTCTCCGAAGCCCCGTCCACCAAGGCCGCCATCGCCGCTCTCACTCCGGTGACCGAGAACAAGTTCACCACCGTGGTGCTCTCTCGCGAGAATGTGAACGAATGGCTGTCCGTTCGTAACATCCCGACCGTTCACCCGATCTTCGCCGATCAGCTCAACACGTACGACGTGGTCACCGCTCAGTACGTTGTCTTCTCCAAGGAAGGCTTCGACGCCTTCGTTGCCGCGAAGACCGAGCCGGCTGCAAAGGAGGCCTGATTTTCATGGTCGCTATCCACAAGCCCGCATACGACGTCATCCTCAAGCCTGTCGTTTCTGAGAAGAGCTACGCTCTTTCCGATCGTGGTCAGTACACCTTCGTGGTGGCACCGAACGCGAACAAGGTTCAGATCAAGCAGGCAATCGAAGAGATCTTCAATGTCAAGGTGACGAACGTCAACACCCTCAACCGCGCCGGCAAGCGCCAGCGCACCCGCACCGGTTTCGGTCAGCGCGTCAACCAGAAGCGCGCCATCGTGACCGTTGCCGAGGGCCAGACCATCGACATCTTCGGTAACTGAAGGCTAGCCGAGAAAAGTTAAAGGAAGAACTAGATTATGGCTATCCGCGTTTATAAGCCGACGACTGCAGGCCGCCGTAACGCGTCCGTCTCGGATTTCTCCGAGCTCACGCGTTCCACGCCTGAGAAGTCGCTGGTACGCAAGCTCAGCAAGACTGGCGGTCGTAACTCTTACGGCCGTACGACCTCCCGCCATCGTGGCGGCGGTCACAAGCGCCAGTACCGTCTCATCGACTTCAAGCGTTGGGACAAGGACGGCGTGCCGGCAAAGGTCGCTCACATCGAGTACGACCCGAACCGTTCCGCCCGCATCGCACTGCTGCACTACGCAGACGGTGAGAAGCGCTACATCATCGCTCCGGAAGGCATCAAGCAGGGTGACGTCATCGAGACCGGCGCCCAGGCCGATATCAAGCCGGGCAACAACCTGCCGCTGCGCAACATCCCGACCGGTACCGTGGTTCACGCCATCGAGCTCCGCCCGCTGGGTGGCGCCAAGATCGCCCGTTCCGCAGGTGCCTCCGTGCAGCTCGTCGCAAAGGATGGCGCTTACGCCCAGCTGCGTATGCCGTCCGGCGAAATCCGCAACGTGGACGCTCGCTGCCGCGCTACCGTCGGTGAGGTCGGCAACTCCGATCACGCCAACATCCAGCTCGGTAAGGCAGGTCGTGCACGTTGGATGGGCAAGCGCCCGATCACCCGTGGTGAGTCCATGAACCCTGTCGATCACCCGCACGGCGGTCGTACCCGCGGTGGCAAGCCGCCGGTTTCTCCGTGGGGCAAGGGCGAGGTTCGTACCCGCCGTCCGAAGAAGGCTTCGAACAAGATGATTGTTCGTCGTCGCCCGAATGGTAAGAACCGTAAGTAAGGGAGTGTCGAGTAGATGACTCGTAGCATCAAGAAGGGCCCCTTCGTCGACGCCCACTTGCAGAAGAAAGTCGACGAGCAGAACGAGAAGGGTACGCACAACGTCATCAAGACGTGGTCCCGTCGTTCGATGATCACCCCTGATTTCATCGGACACACCTTCGCCGTTCACGATGGTCGCAAGCATGTTCCGGTGTTCGTCACCGAATCCATGGTTGGCCACAAGCTCGGTGAGTTCGCCCCGACCAAGACCTTCAAGGGTCATGTGAAGGACGACAAGAAGGCACGCCGCTAAAGGAGAGTAAGGACACATGGAAGCTAAAGCAATCGCTCGTCACGTCCGCGTGACGCCGCGCAAGGCTCGCCGTATGGTCGACCTCATCCGAGGCAAGAAGGCGACCGAAGCCATCACCATTCTGAAGTTCGCTCCGCAGGACGCATCTCTTCCGGTGCGTAAGGTCCTCGAGAGCGCCATCGCGAACGCTCGCGTCAAGGCCGACAAGGCCGGCGAACCGTTCCGCGAGAACGACCTGGTCGTGAAGGAGACCTATGTGGACGAAGGCGTGACGCTCAAGCGTTTCCGCGCTCGTGCACAGGGCCGTGCCGCTCGTATCAACAAGCGCACCAGCCACATCACGGTCGTCGTCGCTAACAAGGAAGGAAACCGCTAAAGATGGGTCAGAAGATCAATCCGTTTGGCTACCGCCTGGGAATCACTGAGAGCCATCGTTCCAAGTGGTTCTCCGATTCCAACAAGGTTGGCGAACGCTACCGCGACTTCGTTCTCGAAGATGACGCCATCCGCAAGGCCATGAGCAAGGATCTCGAGCGTGCGGGCGTGTCCCGTATCGTCATCGAGCGTACCCGTGACCGCGTGCGTGTGGACATCCACACCGCTCGTCCGGGCATCGTCATCGGCCGCCGTGGCGCCGAGGCTGAGCGCGTTCGCGCCAAGCTCGAGAAGCTCACCGGCAAGCAGGTCCAGCTCAACATCTTCGAAGTGAAGAACGCCGCACTGGACGCCCAGCTCGTCGCACAGGGCATCGCTGAGCAGCTGACCAACCGCGTGACCTTCCGTCGCGCGATGCGTAAGGCCCAGCAGGATGCCATGCGTGCAGGCGCCAAGGGTATCCGTATCAAGCTCTCCGGCCGCCTCGGTGGCGCCGAAATGAGCCGTTCTGAGTTCTATCGCGAGGGTCGCGTTCCGCTGCAGACCCTGCGCGCCCTCATCGATTACGGCTTCTTCGAGGCCAAGACCACTTACGGCCGCATCGGCGTGAAGGTCTGGATCTACAAGGGCGATATGACCGAGCGTGAGTTCGAAGAGCAGCAGGCACAGCAGGGCAACAACCGCCAGGGCCGTCGCGGCGATCGCCGTCCGCGTCGTGGCCAGCGCAACGCTGCCCCGCAGCAGAACGCAGCAGCAGAGGCTCCGGCCGCCGCTGAGGCTCCTGCCGCAACGGAAACGAAGGAGTGAGCTGAGAAATGCTTATCCCAAAGAGAACCAAGTATCGTAAGCAGCACCGTCCGGTCCGCCGTGGCATGTCCAAGGGCGGAAACGAGATCGCATTCGGCGATTTCGGTATCCAGGCTCTTGCTCCGGCTTATGTGACCAACCGTCAGATCGAGGCCGCTCGTATCGCCATGACCCGCTACATCAAGCGTGGTGGCCGCGTGTGGATCACGGTCTTCCCGGATCGTCCGCTGACCAAGAAGCCGCTCGGCACCCGAATGGGTTCCGGTAAGGGTACTCCGGAATTCTGGATCGCAAACGTCCATCCGGGTCGCGTTATGTTCGAGATCGGTGGCGTGTCCGAGGAAGTCGCTCGCGAGGCTCTGCGCCGCGCAATCGACAAGCTCCCCATGAAGTGCCGTGTTATTGCTCGTGAAGGCGGTGACATCTGATATGGCAGTCGGAACCGAAGAATACTCCATCAAGAATCTCAACGAAAAGACCACTGAGGAGATCGAGGGCTTCCTGAAGAAGTCCAAGGAAGAGCTGTTCAACCTGCGCTTCCAGTCCGCCACTGGTCAGCTCGAAAACACCGCCCGCCTCAAGGCGGTCAAGCACGACATCGCCAGGATGTACACTGTCCTGCGTGAGCGTGAGCTCGGCATCAGCCAGGCCCCCGAGGCGACCGAAACGAAAGCTGAGGAGAAGTAATGGCTGAAGAGCGTAACTTCCGCAAGGTTCGTCGCGGTTACGTCGTGTCCGATAAGATGGACAAGACGATTTCCGTCGAGCTCGAGCAGCGTTCGACCCACCCGCTGTACGGCAAGGTCGTTCGTTCCACTCGTACGGTCAAGGTCCATGATGAACACAACGAGGCTCACATTGGCGACCTCGTGAGTATTATGGAGACTCGGCCCCTGAGCAAGACCAAGCGTTGGCGTCTCGATACCATCATCGAGCGCGCTAAGTAAATAAGTTCGGCAAGGCTCCGTGAGTCACCCCGCCTGCTTCAAGTAGGCAGGCGGGGTGCTTGGGGAGAACCAGCTCGGCTAAGGAGAATCAATGATTCAGCAGGAAACGCGGCTTCATGTCGCCGACAACACGGGTGCGAAGGAAATCCTCGCCATCCGAGTGCTCGGCGGATCGAAGCGACGCTATGCCGGCATCGGCGACGTGATCGTCGCCACCGTCAAGGACGCCATCCCTGGCGGGTCGGTCAAGAAGGGCGACGTCGTCAAGGCTGTCGTCGTCCGCACCGTCAAGGAGCACCGTCGTGTGGACGGCTCCTACATCAAGTTCGACGAGAACGCCGCCGTCATTCTCGGCTCCGGCCGTGACCCGAAGGGCACTCGTATTTTCGGACCGGTCGGTCGTGAACTGCGCGACAAGCGCTTCATGAAGATCGTGTCCCTCGCCCCGGAGGTGATCTGACATGGCAGCCAAGATTAAGAGCGGCGACCTGGTCAAGGTCATCCGCGGCAAGGATCGCGGTAAGGAAGGCACCGTCAAGCAGGTGCTCAAGGACGACCGTCTGATTGTCGAAGGCGTGCAGATCGTCAAGAAGCACGTGCGTGCCACGCAGCAGGGCCAGCAGGCCGGCATCGTGGCTGTCGAGGCTCCGATCCATCGCTCCAACGTGATGGTCATCGATCCGGAGACCAAGCAGCCGACCCGCGTTGGCATCATCGAAAAGGAAGAGGCTCGTGACGGCAAGGTGAAGACCGTGCGCGTGCGTGTCGCCAAGAAGTCCGGAAAGGAGCTGGCATGACCGATACCACTATCGAAGCGCCGGCAACTCCGCGCTTGAAGCAGAAGTACATTGAGCAGATTGTGCCGGAGCTGGAGAAGGAATTCAACTACTCCAACCCGATGCAGGTCGCTCGTGTCCAGAAGGTCGTCGTCTCCATGGGCGTCGGCGCTGCGGCTCGCGACTCCAAGCTCATCGAAGGCGCCGTCAAGGACCTCACCCTGATCACCGGCCAGAAGCCGAAGATCACCAAGGCCAAGAAGTCCGTCGCACAGTTCCACCTGCGTGAAGGCCAGGCCATCGGCGCATACGTCACCCTGCGTGGCGATCGCATGTGGGAATTCCTCGACCGCCTTCTGACCACCGCTCTGCCGCGTATCCGCGATTTCCGCGGCATCAACGGCAACCAGTTCGATGGCCAGGGCAACTACAACTTTGGTCTCACCGAGCAGTCCATGTTCCACGAGATCGATCCGGATTCGATCGATCACCAGCGTGGTATGGACATCACCGTGGTGACCAGCACCAAGGACGACAAGGAAGCTCACGTGCTGCTCAAGCACCTCGGCTTCCCCTTCAAGGAGAACTGATATGGCAAAAACCGCTCTTAAGAACAAGGCGGCCGCTAAGCCGAAGTTCAAGGTGCGCGCTTACACGCGTTGCCAGGTCTGCGGTCGTCCTCACTCCGTCTACCGCAAGTTCGGCCTTTGCCGCATCTGCCTTCGTGAGAAGGCCCACCGCGGCGAGCTGCCCGGCGTTACGAAGTCCAGTTGGTAAATATCGACGCTGAAGGTCCGCGGCCCAATCGCCATTAAGGCGTGAGGGCGGCGGAAACCATGGCGAGAAAGGGCGTTAGCCCAAATGACAATGACAGATCCGATCGCAGACATGCTTACGCGTCTGCGTAATGCGAGCGCGGCAAAGCACGAGACCGTGGATATGCCGTACTCCAAGTTCAAGGCGAACATCGCCGAGATCCTGAAGCGTGAAGGCTACATCAAGGACTTCACCGCCAAGGAAGCCAAGGTCGGCCAGACTCTCGAGGTCACCCTCAAGTACGGTCCGAACGGCGAGCGTTCCATCCAGGGCATCAAGCGCATCTCCAAGCCGGGCCTGCGTCGCTACGCAAAGTCCGATGCTCTGCCGATGCCGCTCGGTGGCCTTGGTATCGCAATCATCTCGACTAGCTCGGGACTGCTGACCCAGAAGGAATGCCTCGACCGAGGCATCGGCGGCGAGATCGTCGCTTTCGTTTGGTGAGAAAGGAGAGCTGAAACATGGCATCGCATATTGGTAAGCTCCCCGTCGCCATTCCTGCTGGCGTGGAAGTCAAGATCGACGGTCAGTCCTTCAGCGCCACGGGCGCCAAGGGCACTGACACCTACGAGATTCCGGAAGGCATCACCGCTCAGGTCGAAGGCAACGAGATCATCCTCGTTCCGGCTGATGACCTGCGTCCGACCCGTGCGAAGCACGGCCTGGCTCGCTCCATCGTGGCAAGCAAGGTCAAGGGTGTGCACGAAGGCTATGCAAAGACCCTGGAAATCATCGGTACCGGTTACCGCGCTCAGATGAAGGGCAAGGGCATCGAGTTCTCCCTCGGTTACTCCCACACCATCACCGTTGAGCCGCCGGAAGGCATCGAGTTCGAACTGCCGAACCCGAACCAGGTGATCGTCAAGGGTATCGACAAGCAGGCTGTCGGCCAGTGCGCCGCAAACATCCGCAAGCTGCGTGCTCCGGAACCGTATAAGGGCAAGGGCATCAAGTACTCGGATGAACGCATCCTGCGCAAGGCTGGAAAGGCTGGTAAGTAATGAGCGTCCAGATTTTCGGTAAGGGCAAGAAGGTCGCGCTCCAGCGCCGCCACGCTCGTCTGCGCAAGCGCATCAAGGGCACCCCGGAGCTCCCGCGTCTGGTGGTCACCCGTTCCAACCGTCACATGGTTGCCCAGATCGTTGACGACACCAAGGGCATCACCCTGGTGAGCGAATCCACTCTGATGAGCGATTTCGCTGGTTTCGAAGGCACCAAGACCGAAGCCGCCAAGAAGGTCGGCGAACTGATCGCCAAGAAGGCTCAGGACGCAGGCATCACCGCGGTCGTGTTCGATCGTGGCGGCAACAAGTATCATGGCCGCGTCGCAGCTGTCGCTGAAGGCGCCCGCGAGGGAGGTCTGGCACTGTGAGCGACAACGAAAAGGAAACCCAAGTGGCTGAAGAAACTCAGAACACTCAGGCTGCCGCTGAGGCTACCAACGAGGACCGCAAGTCCCGTCGTGGTCAGCGCGGTGAGGGTCGTCGTGGCGAGCGCCGCAACCGTCGTGAGGAATCCCACGAGAACGAGCTGCTCGATCGCGTCGTGACCATCAACCGTGTGTCCAAGACCCACAAGGGTGGTCGTACGTTCAGCTTCGCCGCCCTCGTGGTGGTCGGCGATGGCAACGGCACCGTGGGTGTCGGCTACGGCAAGTCCCGTGAGGTCCCGGCTGCAATCGCCAAGGGTCAGCTGGATGCCAAGAAGCACATGTTCACCGTTCCGCGCGTCCGTGGCACCGTCACCCACCCGGTGATCGGCCACGATGCCGCAGGTACCGTGCTGCTTCGCCCGGCTGCTCCGGGTACCGGCGTTATCGCCGGCGGCGCAGTCCGCGCCGTCATGGAATGCGCTGGCATCACCGACGTGCTGACCAAGTCGATGGGCTCCACCACCGCCGTTAACGTGGTGCGTGCGACCGTCGACGCTCTCAAGAAGCTCGAAGAGCCGGAAGAGATCGCCGCTCGTCGTGGAATGTCCCTCGAAGAGGTGGCTCCGGACGCACTGCTGCGTGCTCGCGCCGCAGGCATCGCCGAGGCTCGCAAGGCTCGCGAAGAGGCTCAGGCCAAGGCTGCCCAGAAGGACGGTGAGTGATGACTAACCTGAACATCAAGCTGCACCACGGTCTGGTGAATTCCACTCCGAAGCAGCGTGCTGCGGCTCAGACTCTGGGCCTGAACAAGATTGGCAAGACCGTGACTCGCGAGGACACTCCGGCCCTTCGTGGCCAGCTGTTGATTCTGCGTCACTTGGTCACCGTTGAGGAGGCTGACTGATTATGGCAGATATCCTGCAGATGCATGACCTGAAGCCGGCTCCGGGCGCCAAGAAGGATCGCATCCGCGTTGGCCGTGGTGAGGGCTCCAAGGGTAAGACCTCGGGCCGTGGCGACAAGGGCACCAAGAAGCGCTACCAGGTTCGTCCTGGCTTCGAAGGTGGCCAGCTGCCGCTGTACATGCGCCTTCCGAAGCTGCGTGGCTTCAAGAGCCCGTTCAAGAAGGAATACCAGGTCGTCAACATCGCGGCTCTTGCGGAACTGTTCCCGCAGGGCGGCGAGATCACCGTGGCTGATCTGGTTGCCAAGGGTGCCGTTCGCAGCGGCTACCCGGTCAAGGTCCTGGGCGACGGCGAGACCTCGGTTGCTTTCACCATCAAGGGTGTCAAGGCTTCCGCTTCCGCCAAGTCCAAGATCGAGGCTGCTGGCGGCTCCATCTCCGAGGACTGATTTCCGCGGAAAAGTAGCTGACTTAAGCTGATTGTGAGGCTCCTCCCGCATGGTCGGGAGGAGCCTCACTGCGTTTACGGCCTTGACGGGGGTTGATGGAAGTCGTTCGTCATACCCGTCTAAGGGGTCTTCTCTATATATATGGCCTCAATAAAGCTGACAAGAATTGACAAAACAATAAAAACAGACAAAAGGGTGGTAAACTCCACTATCGGTAGGTAGCGTACGCTAGAGTGGTGCGTTAGAGTCTGTTTGCATGGGTGCGCGGGCGCGCATATCAATGGAAGGAATCCCAGGTGAGGACGTTAATCCAGGCCTTGAAAACCAAGGAGTTGAGGAATAAGATCCTCTTCACCCTTGGCATCATCATCATTTACCGTATTGGTTCGTTCATTCCGACCCCGGGTGTTGACTATACAGTTGTTCAGGAATGCGTCGGCAGCATGAGCAGCACTTCCGAGAACTTCATTGGCCTGGTGAATCTCTTCTCCGGCGGCGCAATGCTGCAGCTGTCGATCTTCGCATTGGGCGTCATGCCGTACATTACGGCATCCATCGTCATCCAGCTGCTTCGCGTGGTGATTCCGCGCTTCGAAGCGCTGCACAAGGAAGGTCAGTCCGGCGAAGCCAAGCTGACCCAGTACACGCGTTACCTGACCATCGGCCTCGCCGTGCTGCAGTCCACCACCATCCTGGTGACCGCACGCTCCGGCGCGCTGTTCAACTACCAGTGCTCCCAGGTGGTGCCCGACGGTTCCGTGTGGAACCTCGTGGTCATGGTGCTGATCATGACCGGCGGCACCGGCCTGATCATGTGGATGGCCGAATTGATTACCGACAAGGGCCTCGGCCAGGGTATGTCCATCCTTATCTTCATGTCCATCTGCTCCGGCTTCCTGCCGCAGCTGTGGGAGATCGGCTGGGGCACCGACGGCACCGACGGCGATTGGGCCAAGTTCGCCGCCGTCATCAGCGTCCTGCTGGTCATCATGATCCTCGTCATCTACGTCGAACTTTCCCAGCGTCGAATCCCAGTGCAGTACACGCGCCGCATGATCGGCCGCAAGATGTACGGCGGATCGTCCACCTACCTGCCGCTGAAGATCAACATGAGCGGCGTCATCCCTCCGATCTTCGCATCCTCCATCCTGGCCATTCCTACGCTGATCGCACAGTTCGGCGACTCCGATCAGGCCTGGGTCTCCTGGATCAACACCAATCTGGCCGATACCACCTCCGTGTGGTACATCGCACTGTACGCGCTGATGATCGTCTTCTTCTGCTTCTTCTACACCGAGATCACGTTCAACCCGGACGAGACCGCCGACAACATGAAGCAGTACGGCGGATTCATCCCAGGCATCCGCGCGGGCAGCGCCACCAGCCGTTACCTGAGCTACGTGATGAACCGTCTGAACACTGTGGGCGCGATCTACCTGCTGTTCGTGGCCCTGATTCCGACCGTGCTCATCATGGCTCTGGAACTCAACAACAGGCTGCCGTTCGGCGGCACCACCATCCTGATCATCGCCGGTGTGGGTCTTGACACCCTGCGTCAGGCGAAGGCCCAGACCGAACAGTTCCAGTACGCCGGATTCCTGTTCGAAGGCACCGATCACAAGGAAGGCAAGTAAGACCTGAATCGTAATACCGCTCTTGATGGGCGGTATTACGATTTTTCAATGTAAAAACCAGTATCGAAAGTCTCCCGATGGAGACTCGATGGAACGGAGTAATAACATGCGACTGCTGATTATGGGACCTCAGGGCGTCGGCAAGGGCACCCAGGCCGCTCTGCTGAGCGAACATTACGGTATTCCGGCGATTTCGACCGGTGACATCTTCCGCTACAACATCAAGAACAAGACCGAGCTTGGTGTGGAAGCGCTCAAGTACATCGACAAGGGCGAGCTGGTTCCCGACGAGCTGACCAACAAGATCGTCAAGGACCGTCTGGCGATGGACGATGCCAAGAACGGCTGGATCCTCGACGGCTATCCGCGTAACGCATCTCAGGTCGAAGCCCTCGATGCGATTCTGTCCGAGCTGGAGACCCCGCTCGACGCAGTGGTGGCTCTCGATGCCGACCATGATGTGCTCATGGAGCGCATGAAGAAGCGTGCCGAAATCGAAGGCCGTTCCGACGACACCCCGGAAGCCATCGCCAAGCGCCTCGACGTCTATGCCAAGGAAACCGCTCCGCTGCTGGCCATCTACCAGGAGCGTGGACTGCTCAAGACCTTCAACGGAGTCGGATCCGTTGAAGAGATCCAGTCCACCATCGTGGCTGAGTTGGGCTGAAGCCGATAGCATAAACCTTTCGAAACGGGAATTACGACACGCCGTACTATGTCGTAATTCCCGTTTTCGTGTATTCTTGCAAGTTGGTGTGTCTTCGGGCACGCATAGTAATCGCCAAGGAACGGAACGAGGCTCATGGCTAAAGACGGTGTGATTGAAGTCGAAGGACAGGTGGTGGAGGCACTGCCGAACGCGATGTTTCGTGTTGAACTCGAGAACAAGCATATCGTGCTCGCGACCATCTCGGGCAAGATGAGGAAGAACTACATCCGCATCCTGCCGCAGGACCGCGTCGTACTGGAAATGAGCCCGTACGATCTGAACCGCGGCCGTATTACGTACCGTTACAAGTAAGGTACACAAGCAAAGGAAAACCATGAAGGTCAGCCCTAGTGTGAAGAGGATCTGCGAGAACTGCCGCGTGATCCGTCGTCACGGCCGCGTCATGGTGATCTGCATCAACCCGCGCCACAAGCAGCGCCAGGGCTGAGAGTAGATCCAGCGGCATAATAGTACAGGCGCTGAGTCACAGCTCGCGGAAGCGAGATGAACCCCGGGAACGCAGGCCCGGGCCGGGAGACCGGACGACTCGGTGCAAGACCTGCGGAAAACAGAAGGAATCGCAATGGCACGTCTTGCCGGAGTCGACATCCCCAATGAGAAGCGCATCGAGATCGCCCTCACCTACATCTTTGGTGTGGGTCGCACTCGTGCCAAGGAAACGCTTGCCGCGACCGGTATCAACCCGGACATTCGCGTCAAGGATCTGACGGATGAGCAGCTGATCACGCTGCGTGATTATCTCGAAGGTAACTACAAGATCGAGGGCGATCTGCGTCGTGAAATCGATGCGGATATCCGTCGTAAGATTCAGATCAACTGCTACCAAGGCCAGCGTCACCGTAAGGGACTTCCTGTGCGCGGTCAGCGCACCAAGACCAACGCACGCACCCGCAAGGGCCCGAAGCGTACGGTCGCCGGAAAGAAGAAGGCCACCAGGTAATCGGTGGCTGTCGGTCTAGACCACGAGACATTCAGTCTCATCGCCTAGACAACAAAGCAAATTCGTTATTAGGAAACGAGGGTCAATGGCAGCTCAAAAGCAAGCCGCGCGCAAGCCGCGTCGCCGCGACCGTAAGTCGGTCCCGGTTGGGCAGGCGCACATCAAGTCCACTTTCAACAACACCATCATCTCCATCACCGACCCGTCCGGCGCAGTTGTGTCCTGGGCGTCCGGTGGCGATGTCGGATTCAAGGGCTCCCGTAAGTCCACTCCGTACGCCGCTGGTATGGCCGCTGAATCCGCTGCCCGCAAGGCCATGGAACATGGCCTGAAGAAGGTAGACGTGTTCGTGAAGGGCCCGGGTTCCGGTCGTGAAACCGCCATCCGTTCCCTGCAGTCCGCCGGACTCGAAGTCGGTTCCATCACCGACGTCACCCCGCAGGCACACAACGGCGTTCGTCCTCCGAAGCGCCGTCGCGTCTGAGCACTAGAAGAAATCATCAATCCAAAGCCGCTTACGGCCGGTGAGTGCACCACCGGTCCGAAGCTGAAAGGATAACCACAGTGCTTATCGCACAGCGTCCGACACTTACCGAGGAATCTCTCAACCCTCAGCGTTCCCGCTTCACCATTGAGCCTCTTGAGCCTGGTTTCGGCTACACGCTTGGCAACTCGCTGCGCCGTACCCTCCTGAGCTCCATCCCTGGAGCGGCTGTGACTTCGGTGCGTATCTCCGGCGTCCCGCATGAGTTCACCACTCTGCCGGGTGTTGAAGAGGACGTTACCGAGATCCTGCTGAACATCAAGGGCATCGTGCTCACCAGCGAATACGATGAGCCGGTTGTCATGTATCTGCGCAAGAGCGGCAAGGGCGAGGCCACCGCGGGTGATATCACCCCGCCGGCGGGCGTTACCATCGCCAACCCGGATATGCATATCGCCACTCTCGCCGAAGATGGCGAACTCGAGATCGAGTTCACCGTCGAGCGTGGACGCGGCTATGTGCCCGCCCAGATGAACAAGCAGGATAACGCCGAGATCGGCCGTATTCCGGTCGACTCGATCTACTCCCCGGTGCTCAAGGTGAGCTATCGTGTGGAAGCCACCCGCGTTGAACAGCGCACTGACTTCGACAAGCTCATTCTGGACGTGGAGACCAAGCCGGCAATCTCCCCGCGCGATGCCGTCGCATCCGCAGGTTCCACCTTGGTGGAGCTCTTCGGCCTGTGCCGCGAGCTCAACACCCAGGCCGAAGGCGTTGAGATCGGCCCTGCCCCGATTGCAGAGGAGACCAACCCGGAGATGGCCGTCCCGATCGAGGACCTCAACCTCACCCAGCGCAGCTACAACTGCCTGAAGCGCGAGGGCATCCACACGATCGGCGAGCTGGTCGCCCACACCGAGCAGGATCTGCTCGATATCCGCAATTTCGGTATGAAGTCCATCGACGAAGTCAAGGAAAAGCTTCAGGCTCTCGGCCTGGCCCTCAAGGCTTCCCCGCTGGGCAGCTTCGATACCAATAACCTCGAAGGTGGCACCTTCTTCTCGCCGGAAGACGAGTGATTCGCCACTTTTGACCTAACCGCTTCGTCGGATTCGGACGTTCGGGCCAATGCCCACCTGAATCCGATGGGGCTTTCAAGGAGAAACAATGCCTACACCAAAGAAGGGTCCGCGTCTGGCCTCCAGCCCGGCTCATGAGCGCCTGATGCTCGCGAACATGGCCACCAGCCTGTTCCAGCACGGCCGCATCACCACCACCCTGCCGAAGGCCAAGCGTCTTCGCCCGCTGGTTGAGCGCCTGATCACCATGGCCAAGCGTGGCGACCTGCACAGCCGCCGTCGCGTGATGCGCGTCATCCGCAACAAGTCCGTTGTGCACAAGCTGTTCACCGAGATCGCCGAGCAGATGGAGCAGCGTGAGGGTGGCTACACCCGTATCGTCAAGATCGCTCCGCGTCGTGGCGATGCCGCTCCGGCGGCGATCATCGAGCTCGTCACCGAGCCGGTGAGCCCGAAGAAGGCAGTGGTGAAGGAAGCCGAAGCAGCAACCAAGGTTGCCGCTGAAGAGGCTCCGGTCGCTGAGGAAGCTCCGGTCGCCGAGGCTCCGGAAGCCGCCGTCGAGGAGACTGCCGCTGAGAACGCCGAGTGATTTGGTTTTCTAGCGTATGAGAGGGTCGGGAATCGAAAGGTTCCCGGCCCTTTTGCTATATCCGTAATATCCGGACATATTCAGACGGATGGACATATACATGACATAAGCGGCGCATACGGACATATACGGACATATACGGACATATACGGACATATACGGACTGACAGGCGGCCATCTCTCTAGGTGCGTCCACTCCGTTCCGGCCACGACCGGGAGATATGACCGTATCTTTACGGTTGGGGCCGGAAGGGGGTATGTGTCATTACGCCTTGCTTCTTTTGTGAAATTCAAAAACGGCGGAATTCCAACGATTTAGGTTTCGCGTGCCGGTATGACCTACGTTTGAGGCCTGCCCCAACCAGAAGATACGCCCGTATCTCGCGGTTTGTGGTCTGAGGGGGTGTGATTCGTTGTGACTTGCTTCTTTCATACGATTCAGAAACGGCCATTTTCCAACGATCCGTGATTTTGAAGTCGGATTGGTCTGCGTTCGTTCCTGCCCCAACCAGAAGATACGCCCGTATCTCGCCAATTGGGGTCGAAAAGGGATATGCGTCGTCGTATGCCGAATCCTTCAGCCGACACGAGAACGGCGGAATCCCAACGATTCGGGATTCGTGCGCCGGGATGATCGGAACGCGCGGCGTCCCAGTCCGGGAGACGGGGACGTTTCTTGCGGTTGGTGCGGGGAAGGCCGCGTGCTCCGAATCTTTTGCGTGATGCGTGATGAGTAAAGGGGGCTGTCCGTGATCCGTGGCATTGGGGGACGAGTCATGCGGATTCCAGGCCGGCTGTGTGGTTTCTCGCCAAGTCATGCGGATTCTGGATCGGTCGTGCGGATTCTCAGTCGGTCGTGCGGATTCTCAGTCGGTCGTGCGGATTTTTGGGGACCTGTGCGGATTCGTCAGGGGGATTCTCCGCAGTTATGGGCTCGGAATCGGCGGTTTTTAGCCCTAAAAGGACGGTTTCCGGCCGGTTTTGGACCGCGGGCAATCCGCACGACCTGCCGAAAATCCGCACACTCCATAGAAAATCCGCACGACCGATCCAGAATCCGCATGACTTGGTGAGGATTCGCACGACTTATCGAAAACCGTACGCCTAGCTGAGAATCCGCACGGCATCACAGGAATCCGCACGGTCGCCCAAAAATCCGTACGGCACGTCAGGAATCCGCAAACACTGTCTTTACATAGGCGCGCGTCCTGTCGGACAGCGTATCCTGCCGGAGGACGTGGTACCGTTCTTCTTCATCGTGTTGCCGCATCTGAGGCACAGGGGAATTCCTTGCCCCACCCCAGGGCGGCCGCTTTTGAACTCGCTCCACGCGTACTGTCGCAACACCCTCTGCCGCGGCGTATCCGGACCCGTTTCAGACGCATGCGTTCTGGCTGACATCAAAAACCCGGCCATGTCACTTTTGAACCTGCCCAAGTCCTTGCGCCACAAGGACCAAGAGCTGATGGGGCCTCGGTTGATTTCAGGCACATATTTTGGCCGCCAACCCCCAAACGGACCGTGGCCAACCCTTTGCTAAGCTCTATTGCGTGAGATTGCGAATCGACTTGGCATATGACGGAACCGGATTCTACGGATGGGCGAGACAACCCGACATGCGTACGGTGCAGGGGGAGATCGAACGCGTGCTGCACACCGTTCTGCGCGTGCCGGACGACGACAGGACGGAACCGCTGCGGTTGACGGTGGCCGGCCGTACCGATACCGGCGTCCACGCATCGCATCAGGTCTGTCATCTTGACGTCATTGAGGAAACGCTGCAACGCTGCGTCGGACACATGGACGTGCCTGCGCACATCGCGCTGGAGCGACGTCTGCAACGCATGCTGCCGACGGACATCGCCATCCATGCGGTACGACACGCTCCGGAAGGTTTCGACGCGCGTTTCTCAGCGCTGGAACGCACTTATGTGTACCGCATAGCCGACAGATCGAGCGTGGTGGACCCTCGAAGCAGGAATTTCGTGCTGCACATCGACGACCATCTCGATATCGAATCCATGAACCAGGCGGCGGCCATGACGATCGGGCTGCATGACTTCGGATCGTTCGCGACTCCCAATCCGGGCGGCACCACCATACGCGAGGTGAAAACCGCATACTGGAGAAGGATCGAGGAAAGACCGCTGGTGGCGGACGGAACGACGATGGGGGAGCGGTACCGCACCCCGGCCATGGAATCCGGACTGCTCTGCTTCACCATCGTGGCGGACGCGTTCGCCCGCAATATGGTCAGATCGCTGGTCAACGGGTGCGTTCAGGTGGGAATCGGCAAACGCTCCGTCGAATGGTTTGCGGGGAAGATGGCAACCCCGTTGAGGGAAGGGTCGACCGGGCCGATCGCGCCGCAGGGATTGACTTTGGAGCATATCGAATATCCGGAGGACGACCTGCTCGCCGTCCGCGCGGAGGCGATCCGTGCCAAGCGCACGCTCGACGTATGACGTGCACGTTACGGCTTTTTGACATGTTCGTATACGAGACATTGCCGTAACATAGGCGCCGGATTGCGGTAATCAGCCAACATTAACCTCTCTTCCATTGTGAAGGCACGCCCTCGGGCACGCCTGTTGTATGTGGTGGAAGGAGTGTGGCGATGATCGAGTCAGCGGCACGTAAATTGGCGACGGAACTGGTCAATCGTAGAGAGTCGATCAATCGCGAGCTCAGCCGAAACGGCGTTCGCTTCGGCATTTACAAGAACGGCGAATACCATGACCGCCTGTTTCCCTACGATCCCGTGCCGAGAATCATCGAATCGAACGAATTCGACGAGATGGAAGCGGGCCTCAAGCAGCGAGTCAACGCGCTGAACGCCTATCTCAGGGACGTCTATTCCGACAAGAAGATCATCAAGGACGGCATAATCCCTGAGGAATACGTGTACACGTCGGCGGGATATTTCCCGCAGGTCAACGGCGTGACCCCTCCTGGCGGGGTGTTCGCGCACATCGCCGGCGAGGACCTCGTCCAGGGGCAGGACGGCAAATGGTGGGTATTGGAAGACAACCTGAGGATTCCGTCCGGCGCAAGCTATCCTCTGTTCGCACGAGACATCGAACGCAGGATCACACCGAGGCTGTTCCGTGACGTGCATGTGCGAGACAACCGAGATTATCCACGATTGCTGCGCAAGTCCATGGATTTCGTCTCCACCGAAGGCATCGCCGTGGTGCTTTCGCCGGGACGGTACAATTCCGCGTTCTTCGAGCACGCGTATCTGGCCGAGAAGACGGGTGCCGCGCTCGCATTCCCGGAAGACCTTGAAGTGGTCGACAACAAGCTGTTCTTCCTTGACTACTCCGGAAAGCGGCATCGCGTGGGCGTCGTGTACCGCCGACTGTCGGATGAGTATCTCGATCCGTTCGCATTCAATCCCGATTCCGTGATCGGCGTTCCGGGAATCCTTTCGGCCTACCGTGCCGGCAACGTGGCGATCGTCAACGCTCCCGGCAACGGAGCGGCGGACGACAAGGCGATCTACTATTTCGTCCCGGCCATGATCCGCTATTATCTCGGCGAGGAGCCGATTCTGCAGAACGCGCCGACCTACATGCCGATGTTCGAGAACGACCGCAGGGAAGTGCTCGACAGGCTCGGCGAGCTCGTGATCAAGGATGTGGCTGAGGCCGGCGGCTATGGCGTGGTGTTCGGATCCTCCCTCGACAAGGCCAAGCGTGAGGAGCTCGCCGACCGCATCAAGGCCGAGCCGCGCAGGTTCATCGCGCAGGAGGTCATACAGTTCAGGGACATCGACGTGGTCGATCCGCAGACCGGTGAGATGAGCCCGCGCAAGTGCGATCTGCGTGCCTTCGTGGTGACCGGCAAGAACACGCATGTGTGGTATTCGGGCCTGACCCGCTATTCGTCGGTGCCGGGACAGATGATCGTCAACTCCTCGCAAGGCGGCGGATTCAAGGATACGTGGGTTCTGGCCAAAGACACCGGTGTGGAGCACGACAGCGCCCCGGGATCCGAAAGCATCAACCTGCTGGCGCAGTCCCGCAAACATTCGCTGGCTCTCGTCACCGCGTCGAAGGCGGACAACCTGTTCTGGCTCGGTCGTTACACGGAACGCGTGTTCACCACGCTCAACCAGTTCTTCCCCTTCTACGACCGTGTGATGGACACCGACGTCGACGCCTTCCGCCCGTTCGCCCGCGCACTCGACCTACCGGAGGATTTCGAGGATTTCGATGCGTTCATTCAGAGCTTCCTGTACGACGAGAAGAATCCGGATTCCGTGCGCAGCGCCATCGTGTACGCGTTCAACAACGCGGTGATTCTCCGCCCCGAATTAAGCTCCCGTCTCCTGCAGTACGTGGAACTGGCCATGAACTCCATCGTGGAGGCGGCCGACCGCGCGGCGTTCGACGAAGACATCTACAAGCATCGCGACATCGCCGACAACATGCTCGCCTTCTGGGGCGGCGTGGAGAACTCGCCGGTGGACCCGACGCTCAAATCGTTCATCTTCGTCGGCAAGTACCTGGAGCGAATCGATCTGTACACGCGTTTCGGCTATTCGATGGAGGAGCTTCAGGCGCCGTTGAGCAAACTGGCCAACTACATCATTCCGTTGGATGGTCTGCCGGTTCCTCAGTGCTTCGCCGACGCCCTGCGTTGGCTGGTCGGCCAGCTTCCGCAGAGGAACTACGCCCAGCTCGCCCAGAAACTCGGTACGCTGCTCGACGATTTCGACGACCGCATCTGCACGACCGAACTCAAGGATCTGGGCATGCTCAATGCCATGAATATGGATGCCAAACGCATCTGACGTGAGTCGTATGGCATAAAAACAGCAATGGGGTGAACAATCGGTTGCCCGGAACCGCTCAAGTCGTGTATAACGGCTTGAGCGGTTCTTCGTGGTAGTGTGAAGAAAACCTTTCATTGAGGAGACGATGTGAAGAAACTGGTGTTTGACTATGAGATGAAGCTCTCATTCAGCTCGCCCGTAACCGACCATCGATTCCAGCTTCGTTGCATCCCCGCCACAGGCCCTCGCCAGCAGGTGGTGGACGTGGAAGTGAGAATCGAACCCGAGGTGGAGCTGTTTACCACCATCGACTCCTTCGATTCCGTGGTGAAGACCGGTTTCATTCCCGAACCGCATACGATGTTCAACTATTCGGTGACCGGCATCGCGTTCGTGGACAACGATCACATCAAACCGGAAATCTACAAGCCGCTTTACCGTTTCAACTCGGCGTTGACCGTTCCCGGGCCGGCTGTCGAGGCGATGGTGGAAGTGTGCAAGCGGCGTCTCACCGCACTGCCGGCGTGCAGCACTCCCGTGGAACAGGCGCGTGAGGTGATGGACGAGGTGTTCAAGGCGTTCGTCTACACGCCCGCATCCACCACAATCCGCACCACGGCCGAGGAGGCTCTCGCGCAGCGTAAGGGCGTATGCCAGGATTATGCGCATGTCATGCTGTCCGTATGCCGTCGTCTTGGACTTACTGCGAGGTACATCGCTGGCCTGCTCGATGGCGAGGGCGCCACGCACGCCTGGGTGGAGGTCTATCACGACGGCCGTTGGATCGGTCTGGATCCGACGCACAACCGCATGGTGAACGACAACTACATCACCATCGCGCACGGACGGGATTATCGCGACTGCATGCTCGATATCGGCATCTTCTCGGGCTGCGATGTGAAGCAGGACCAGTGGGTGAACGCATCCGTGCACGAGCAGGAGCTGTAGAAGCCACGGGCCGTTCCCGGAACGGAACGTCCCAGATCGTGTTGCATCAAACAACATCCGGCAAGAAGACTGTGACGGAATCGCGGGATTCGTCCTGCGGGAACCAATCGTGACGGAACATTGGAATATACCGGAACGAACGACATCTGCCGCGAATATACCCGGAATATACAAAAAGGCTGAAACATCATTGTTTCAACCTCGTTGTGGCGGATAAGGCGAGATTCGAACTCGCGGAGGGTGTTGCCCTCACACGCTTTCGAGGCGTGCTCCTTAGACCGCTCGGACACTTATCCATTCGCCGCTTGCGAACAAGCAACTTCACCATTGTGCCACAGCATCGTGGATTGTCAAATCCGAGAGAGTGCGGCGTCGGCGTGTCGGGGATGCTTTCGGCAGGTGAAAGCGGTCCTTCTATTCGAACAACGCCTCATCGAAGGACGGATACCCCCACTCGAACGCAAGTTCCGCACGGTCGGCGATCAGCGATGAAAGTACGGCAAGCGTTTCGCTTCTTGACTGCTCGCTTGTCGACCGCGATGCCGCGCTACCGGCGACGGCCGCGATTTCGATGCGTGCGCAATTCATTTCGATGATCGCCGAAGCGGGGGCGGAGATTCCGTTCGCATCGTCCACCGTGGTATCGGAATGTGCGATCAGGTCCGCCGCATCGTAGGTTTTCCGGCGATTGTCGTTCTGTCCGGAAAAGGAGACCAGCCGCTGCGACGTTGCCTTGTGCCGATCGCTGACGTCAAGCGTCACCGAGCCCACGGACCGTGCGGCGAGCACCTGCGTGGCGAAGCCGGCCTCATCCTCGGCCTGCGCCATCGTGCGGATCGAATCCGCATCGATATCCAGCGATTCGACCCCGTCGAAACGGGACAACGTGACGTCGAAGGTCTCCATTTTCATCCGGGACGCCAATGAACGTGCCACGAACCGTGATTGCGCGGCGCGCATCGTTCCGTCCGCGAATCTGGAGGGGCATTGCGCCGCGGTCTGCTCCCATGCCGAAGCCGCGTCGCGGGCGGCCAGATAACGGATGATGACATGCTGGGAAAGATCCGACATGATCCCGGCGTTCGATGTGGCGCTCGAATACGCCTGTTCGCAGGGGCTTGCCTGCTGTTCGGCCTCAGCGCGGCCGGAAACGCGTGGTGTGGAGCAGGCTGCCGGAACCGTCGCCATCGCGCATATGCAGGCCATGGCGCACGCTCGCCTGGCCCAAGGCAAAGACGGGCGAAGGGCATGAAAAGGTGTCTGCATGAATCATTAGACTAATCATTGACTGTGACCATTTTGGGCCAAACGCCGGATAACTTCATATAGGAGGTCTTGAATATGGAACTGGACCTGGCAGGAATGTACCAGCTTGCAGCTGATCAGGGAATCGACTCCGAGACGTTGAACGCCGCGCTCTCGGAAGCGTTGCGACTGGCGTATCTGAAAACCCCTCATGCCGCGAAGCACGCTCGCGTGGAACTCGATCAGCGTGCGGGAAGCTTTACCGTTTGGGCCCAGGATGAGATTCCGGGAGAGCCCACCGAGGAGAATCCGCATCCCGCTCCGACCCTGAGCGAGGAATATGACGATACTCCGCGTGATTTCGGTCGTCTGGCGGCGGCGACGGCCCGTCAGGTGATTAGCCAGCTGTTCCGCAAGGCCGAGGACGACAAGGTCTTCGGCGCGTTCTCCGGACAGAAGGGCAAGCTGATCACCGGCATCGTGCAGCAGGACGTCAAGGACACCGCCAACGTGCATGTGGCGGTCGGCGACGTGGAAGCGTTGCTGCCCCGCCGCGAGCAGGTGCCGGGCGAACGCTACCGCCACGGCGAGCGCATCCGCGTGTACGTGGTCAATGTCGGACGCGGACTCAAGGGGCCGGAGATCGTCGTCTCCCGCTCCCACCCGGAGCTGGTGCGCCGCCTGTTCGAGCGTGAGGTGCCGGAGCTGGTCTCCGGCGCGGTGTCGATCATGGCCATCGCGCGTGAAGCCGGCGCCCGCACCAAGATCGCGGTGCGCGCCAATACGGAAGGCGTCAATCCGAAGGGCGCTCTGATCGGCCCCGGCGGCGCTCGCGTGCGTGCGGTCATGGAGAATCTTGGACCGGAGAAGATCGATATCGTCGATTGGTCCTCCGATCCCGCGAAGTTCGTCGCGTCCGCACTGTCCCCGGCGGTGGCGACCGGCGTGCAGGTGATCAGCGAAAAGAACAAGACCGCGATCGCCTTCATCCACGACGACCAGCTTTCCCTGGCCATCGGCAAGGAAGGCCAGAACGCGCGTTTGGCGGCCAAGCTGACCGGTTGGAAGATCGGAATCGAATCCGCTGAGGCCCATGCCAAGAAGATGGCGGAATCCGCCGAATAAACAACGTTTCGGCATACTCGAGCCCGTGGGTGTACAATCCACGGGCTCGAGTATGCTGGATTCGACAATCCGAAGTATGATGATTCGTTTCGTCATGCCAGGGAAAAGACGAGGTATCACGAACATGGTTGCACGATGAGAAGGGCCAAACTCGCCGTGAATCAGTAGAGGTTGCGCACATATGCGCGCGGCCCGGGATAGGAGAAATTGAGTGCAGAAAGCACGCGTATATGAACTTGCCAAGGAACTTGGCGTAGACAGCAAAACCGTTTTGAACAAACTTGAGGCGATGGGCGAATTCGTGAAGTCCGCATCATCCACCGTTGAACCTCCGGTCGCCCGCAAGCTGAGGAGCGCATTCGCATCCAACGCGCAGGGCAATACTTCCGAATCCAAGAAGCCCGCTGCCAAGAAGCCGGCGGTACCGACTCCGGCCGCGCAGGCCCCGGCCGCTCCGAAGCCGGTGGCCAAGCCTGCGGCACCGAAGCCAGCCGCCAAGCCGGCGGCACCGAAGCCGGCCGCTCCGGCAGCTCAGGCATCCCGAAACGACGCTCCGAAGCCGGGTCAGCGTTCGGCCCGTCCAGGCGACTCCCGCCAGCATGGCAACCGTTCCAACGGCAATGCTCCGCGCCCTCAGGCCCAGTCGACGGACCGTCGCGCATCCGGCAAGCCGGCTCCGGTTCCGGGACCGCACACTCCGCGTAACAATGCCCAGCAGGGCGGCAACGCGGCCAACAGCGCCAAGCCGCATACTCCGGGCCCGCGTCCGGGCAACAATCCGTTCAGCCGCAAGCAGGGCATGCGCACCCCGACCCCGGGGGACATTCCGCGTCCGCATCCGATGAATCGTCCGAACGCCAACAACAGCAACGGCGAAGGACGTCGTGGTGGTCGTCCGGGCCAGGGAACCGGCCAGCGTGGCGGCTTCCGCGGACGTCCGGGCCAGGGAACCGGCGCGAAGCCGGGCCAGTGGGGCCAGCACCGTCCGGGTCAGGGCGGTGGCCAGCGTCCCGCAGGCGGCGGCAACCGTTTCGGCGCCGGTAATAACGGCGGCGGCTTCCAGGGCACGAACAACACTTCGAACAACGGTCCGGCACGTAGCGGCGCCCGCGGTCGCGGCGGCACCGCAGGCGCGTTCGGACGTCAGGGTGGAAAGTCTTCGAAGGCGCGTAAGAACCGTCTTGCGAAGCGTCAGGAATTCCAGGAGATGAAGGCCCCGGTCATCGGCGGCGTGCGTATTCCCACCGGCAACGGACAGTCCGTCCGTCTGCGTCAGGGCGCATCCCTCGCCGATCTGGCCGAGAAGATCAACGTCAATCCGGCCGCGCTCGTCACCGTGCTGTTCCATCTCGGCGAGATGGCCACGGCCACGCAGTCCCTGGACGAATCCACTTTCCAGATCCTCGGCGAGGAAATCGGCTGGGACATCAAGATCGTCTCCGCCGAAGAGGAAGACAAGGAGCTGCTGCAGCAGTTCGACATCAACCTCGATGAGGAAGAGCTGCAGGAAGACGAGGATCTGAAGCCGCGTCCGCCGGTCGTCACCGTCATGGGCCACGTCGACCACGGTAAGACCCGACTGCTCGACACCATCCGTAGCACCAACGTCATCGACCGTGAGGCCGGTGGCATCACCCAGCGTATCGGCGCCTATCAGGTGACGGTGAATCTCGAGGGCGAACCTCGTAAGATCACGTTCCTCGATACCCCGGGCCATGAGGCCTTCACCGCCATGCGTGCCCGTGGTGCGGAACTCACCGATGTCGCGATTCTGGTCGTCGCAGCCGATGACGGCGTGATGCCGCAGACCATCGAAGCCGTGAACCACGCTCAGGCCGCGAACGTGCCGATCGTGGTGGCCGTGAACAAGATCGATAAGCCCGGCGCGAACCCGGACAAGGTCCGTGGCCAGCTCACCGAATACGGTCTGGTTCCGGAAGAATACGGCGGCAACACCATGTTCGTCGATATCTCCGCGAAGCAGGGTCTGAACGTCGACAAGCTGCTCGAAGCCGTGCTGCTCACCGCCGATGCGGAACTCGATCTGCGCGCCAATCCGGATATGGACGCCCGCGGCGCCACCGTCGAAGCCCGACTCGACAAGGGCCGCGGCGCAGTGGCCACCGTACTGGTTCAGTCCGGTACGCTGCACATCGGCGACGCCATCGTTGCCGGCACCTCGTACGGCCGCGTCCGCGCCATGCTCGACGAGAACGGCAACCAGATGAAGGAAGCCAAGCCGTCCACTCCGGTGCAGGTGCTTGGTCTCACCTCCGTTCCCACGGCAGGCGACCTCTTCCTGGTGGCTTCCGACGACCGTACCGCACGTCAGATCGCCGAGAAGCGTCAGGCGACCGAACGCGCGGCCCAGCTGGCCAAGCGCCGCAAGGTCGTTTCCCTCGAAAGCCTCAAGGAGCAGTTCGCCAAGTCCGAGGTCGACATGCTCAACATCGTCATCAAGGGCGATTCCTCCGGTTCCGTCGAGGCGCTGGAAGATTCCCTGATGAAGATCGAGGTCTCCGACGAGGTCGGCATCCAGGTGATCCACCGCGGCGTCGGCGCCATCACCCAGAACGACGTCAACCTCGCTACCGTCGACAAGGCCGTCATCATCGGCTTCAACGTTCGTCCGAACCGTCAGGTGGCGGATCTGGCCGAGCGCGAAGGCGTGGAGATCAAGTACTACTCGATCATCTACAAGGCCATCGAAGACATCGAGGCATCCCTCAAGGGCATGCTCAAGCCGGAATACGAAGAGGTCGTCACCTCCCACTCCGAGATTCGCGAGATCTTCCGCTCCTCCAAGTTCGGCAATATCGCCGGCGTCATGGTTCAGGACGGCGAGGTCAAGCGCGGTACGAAGTGCCGTATTCTGCGCAACGGCATCGCCACCGTCAACGATCTCGAGATTTCCTCGCTGCGTCGTTTCAAGGATGACGTCAACTCCGTCAAGGAAGGCTACGAAGCCGGCATCAACCTCGGCTCCTTCAACGACATCGAGCTCGGCGACATCATCGAGACGTTCGAAATGCAGGAAATCGAGCGTAAGTAATCGCATCCGCCGGCAATCAAGCCGTTACGACGAAAGGGAACGCCCACAGCTGACCACGGCTGCGGGCGTTTCCGCGATAAATCACAAAATTTGAACTCCCGTAAGGAAACCAATGGCAGGAACAAATCCCCGCGCCGCACGCATCGCGGCATTGATCCAGCGAGTAATCGCTTCCTCCATGGAAGCTCAGCTGCACGATAAGCGCCTCTTCAATGTGACCATCACCGAAGTGCGCGTCACCAACGATCTGCAGCTCGCCAAAGTGTACTGGACCCAGCTCGGCCACGATGGGCATGAGCAGGGTGAACGCAAGCGCGCCCAGCAGGCGCTCAACCAGGCGAAAGGCCGTCTGCGCTCCCTGGTGGGCACCAAGGCGGGACTTCGACTGACCCCGCAGCTCGAATTCATCTTCGACGAGGTGCCGGGCGAGGCTCATGAAATCGAAGATATCCTCGCCATCGCGCGCAAGCGTGACGAGGAACTCGCCAAGGCGCGCGAAAACGCACAGTATGCGGGCGAAGCCGACCCGTACAAGCATGACGACGATGAATCCGACGAAGATTTCGAAGACGACGACATCGAAGTCGAAGACTGGGACGATGACGAAGAAGCCTGAGCATTCCGGACTGCTGGTCATTGACAAGCCGCAAGGCGTCACCAGCCATGACATCGTCGCGGCCGTGCGTGGCGCCCTGCACATGAAACGTGTGGGGCATGCCGGCACGCTTGACCCGATGGCCACGGGCGTGCTGGTGGTCGGATTCGGCAACGCCACACGCCTGCTCAACTACATTGTGGAGCATGACAAAACCTATCAGGCCACCATCAGGCTCGGTCAGCGCACCACCACCGACGATGCGAACGGCGATATCATCGACGCCGATTCGCATCCGCATGATTTTCCCTCCCGCAACACGGTGGAAGAGACGATCGCGCGGTATTTCACGGGCCGTATAGAACAGGTGCCGAACTCGTATTCCGCCATCAAAATCAACGGTCAGCGAGCCTATGATCTGGCCCGTGAAGGTAAGGATGTCGCGCTCAAGGCACGCCCGGTGACCATCCACGAATTCACCGTGAACGACGTACGATACGGAAGCACCCTCGCCGGAACGGCAGGCGCACCCTTGGAAAACGTCGTGCGGCTTGATTTCAAGGAATCCTGGCATGCCGGGGAACCGGCAGCCGACTCGGACTGGATTCAGGAACAGGGGAGCGAACAGCCGGTTATGGAACTTGACGTGACCGTCACCTGTTCGGCGGGAACCTACATCCGCGCGCTTGCCCGCGATTTGGGCGAGAATCTCGGATTGGGCGGTCACCTGACCATGCTGCGCAGAACCAGAATAGGCCGTTTTGCGGTTGACGGAGAGCGCGTCATGACCGCGCATACGCAGTCGAAGACCTTCACGAACCGTGAGGGCGTGGAAGTGACGCGTAACCGCGCGGTGCTCGACGATGCCGACCATGCCATCGACCATGCCATCGGCATGGTGGAAAGCGCGGCGGAATCCATGGCCATGCTGCCCGTCAGCGAACAGGAGGCCCAGGATCTGCGTTTCGGCCGTAGAATCGCGCACGACATCCATGGCACCACGGCGGCGTATGTGGCCGAAACCAATGATCTGGTGGCGATTCTTGAACGCGCCAAAAAAGGCGAGGCGAAGCCGGTAGCGGTCTTCAACTGAACGATACGAACACTGTAAAGAAGGACACGATGAAAACGATCACGCTTACGCCCGACGCAAGCGGCATGGTGGATTGGCCCACTCTGAGCAACGACAAGAAATCCGTGGTGACCATCGGCTCGTTCGACGGCATGCATCAGGGGCATCAGGCGGTGATACGCCGGGTGGTGGAGCTTGCCGAAAAGGAACAGTCGTTCTCCGTGGTGGTGCTGTTCGATCCACGCCCGGCGTTCGTCCACGGATACGCGGCCGGACATGACGGCCAGGACCCGGGCGAATGCGAGCTCGACAAGGCGGCCTTGACGGGCGTGGACGAAAGATTGCGGGCCATCAGCGCCTTCGGTGTGGATTACACGATCATCGTGCGGTATACGATGGCGTTTGCGGCGAAATCGTACCGTTTCTTCCTTGGCCAGATGGTCGGCAAGCTTGGCATGCGCGCGTTGGTGCTCGGAACCGACGCAGCAATGGGCGCCAAGCGTGCGGGCGACGTCAAGGCCATCGAAAACCTTGCGCTGGCCACTGGCGTGTTCCAGCTGGACGTGGTCGACGACCTCGGTCCGGGGGAGACCCGCGTGCCGACGAACGTCAAACCGACCATGCCTACGGAGTACGGTGAGCCCGTCGATCCGCTGATGAACGCTTCCAAGGCCGAACGCAGGGTGTGGAGCAAGAAGAACCAGGCCAAGGCGGTACGTGTGTGGAGCTCCACTAACGTGCGCTACCTGCTGGGGCAAGGACGAATCAAGGATGCGAACGCGATCCTCGGGCACCCCCATGGTGTGGAAGGCTCCGTGGTGCATGGCGAGGAACGTGGCCGCACCATCGGATTCCCGACCGCAAACCTGGGCGAGAACGTGTCCGGATACCTTCCCGTCGACGGCGTGTATGCCGGCTGGCTGATCGACCTGGGTACCGCGAAACCGCAGGAAGACAAGCCCGCCGAAGGAATCGGACAGCCGTACGACAGCGCATCCGTGGACGCGCGTATGGCGGAGCATTCCCCGTACCGTTGGCCGGCGGCGATCTCCATCGGCACCAAGCCGACCTTCAACGGAAACGAAACCGAACCTGAGCGGGTCGTGGAAGCCTATGCCATCGCCGACGACTGGATCGACCTGTACGACCATCAGGTACGCGTGGAATTCGCGGGATTCATCCGTCCTCAGATCAAATTCGAATCGGCGGACGAACTTACGGACGAGCTCGGACGCAACGTCGAGGAAACGAAGCGACTTACCGCGTAAATCACAGCGAACGCAAATCGTTGCGAACACAGCGCGTGACGCTTACAAAACGTGACGTATGCAGAACGTGACACATACAAAAAACGGCCGCGAACCATTGCGATTCGCGGCCGTTTTTTGTATAACGTCCCGACTGAAATCACTTCAGCGTGGGAACATCGGTGGTGTATTCGGCAAGCCACTTCTCCTGCAGCTCCTGCAAAGTGCCGTCATCGATCATCTCGTTGATCGCCTTGGTCACCTTGTCTGTAAGGGCGGAATCCTTCGGCAGCACGATGCCCATGCCCTGAGGATCCTCGGTATCCGGAATCTGGCCGACGACCTTGCCGTCGGTCACCTGTCCGGAAGTGGCCACGTTGACGGCGGCCGGAGTGTCCATGACCAGCGCGTCGATCTGGTTCGCGTCAAGCGCCTGAGCGAGCGTCGCATTGTCGTTGAACGTCTGGATCGTGGAATCGGCGAGCTTCTCCTTGGCGAAATCGTAGGCAAGGGTGCCAACCATCACGCCGATGGTCGCGCCCTTGAAATCGGAGACGGCGGTCGCGGAAGCGTACTTGGAATCGCCACGGACCACCAAGGCCTGCGTCGGATTGTAGTAGCTCGGGGAGAAGTCGACGGCCTTCTTGCGCTCGTCGGTGATGCTGAACTGCTGGATGTTCATATCCCAGTCCTTCGCGCCCGGTGCGATGGCGGCATCGAACGTGGTGCGGACCCATTTGACCTGGTCCTTGGAATAGCCGAGCTTGTCCGCGACCGCGTACGCCAGTGCGGCCTCATAGCCTTCGCCCTCTTCCGGAGCGTCGTTCAGAACCCAAGGGGTGTAAGAGGGTTCGCCGGTGGCGATGGTAAGGGTGTCGGCGGTGACGGTCTCCTGGGTGGAATCGGCGGATTCGGAGGAACCGGTGGAACCGCAACCCGCGGTGAACGCCAGTGCGATGGTGGTCAGCAATGCGGCTCCACTACGGAGAAAACGTGATGAACTCAAAGACATGGGACCTCTCTTTTCTCTTGGATGTCTTGCCTAACCATTCCAACACATTCATGAAAAATCAGTATGAAACGTACACAATGCGATATGCATTTTTTCTATAACCCGTTCGAAGCCGTTCGTAAGTTTTCCGAAAAAACGTGGCAACAGGATTCCTTTGTCCGAACGTCGGCACAGAATCGCGCTTATGGGAAGCAACATCACAGTGGCGGTGGAATGCGCGCTCGCCAAAGAGACCAAACCATTCATCGACCGTATGGACAATGTGGAACATGAGCGGCGCAGCGGCGTCGAGATAGCCGTGGGGGACTATCAGGGGGTTCGCCTGGTGGTCGGCGAAGGTGGTATGGGAACGGTCAGCGCGGGTGCCGCGGCACAGTTGCTTATTGACCGGTATGAACCTGATTATCTGATTTTCAGCGGCATAGCAGGCGGATTGAATCCGGGATTGCGGGTCGGCGACATCGTGCTTGGCGACCAGTTGCATTATTTGGAGACCAATACGCCGATCATCGCGGAATGCGCTCCCTGGCTGGAACATTTCACTTCTAATGGCGAGCTGCTGAACATCGCGCTTGCTGTGATGGAGGAGCGCGGCTGGCGCAGGATTCCCTCGCTTCGGGAAAGGGCGGCCCGACCTGAGACGGCCCGGTCCGGTGAAAACGGAACCGAAAACGACGGAACGACCGGTATCGCGGCGAACGAACGTCGATTTGTATACGGCACCATCGCCACCAGCGATCAGTTCAATACCGATCCGGAGATCCTCGAAACCATACGAACCACCGTATACGGGGATTGCGAGGAGATGGAAGGCGCGGCGGCGGCCCACATCTGCGCCAAAAGCGAGGTGCCGTTCCTTGGAATTCGCGCGCTCAGCAACCAGTGCGGCGAATCGTACGAATCGTTGGACGACCATGAGAACGATCTGTACGACGCGGCGAACGCCGCTGCCGCAATCGCGATGGGCGTCATCGACGTGATCGCGCAGCGACGGCGCTGACATTCCCGTATCCGGCAATCGAAGGAACTATCCGTAAAAAAACAAAGCCCCGAAGCGATTCCGGCCAGCATCTGGCTGAAAATCGTTTCGGGGCTTTGTATCGTTCGCCGAAAATTCGTTTCCGGCTCCCGCGTGGTCTAGCTGCCGTGGTCTAGCTGCGGAAGTGGGAGAAGAATTCCTTCGTCTCCGGATCCTGCGATTCGTCCATGACCTCCCGCGGAGTGCCGTTCTCGGCGATCACACCGTGACGCAGCAGCACAATGCGATCCGCCGCATCATGGGCGAAGCTCATTTCGTGCGTTGCCATGAGAATCGTGGTGCCCTGCTCCTTCAACTCGGAAACCATGTCAAGCACCTCGCCGACCAGCATCGGGTCGAGTGCGGACGTGATCTCGTCGAGCAGCAGCAGCTCGGGATTCGTCATAAGCGCGCGGGCGATCGCCACACGCTGCTGCTGACCGCCGGAAAGCTGGTCGGGGTAGGATCCCGCTTTGGCGCGCATGCCGATGCGGTCGAGCAGTTCGAGCGCGCGTGCCTCGGCTTTGTCCTTGTTCCAATGATGTACCTTGATGGCGGCCAACGTGACGTTCTTCATCACCGACATGTGCGGGAACAGGTTGAACTGCTGGAACACCACGCCGATGCGTGAACGAATCTCATCCTGGGACGCGCGCGGATCGGTGATGTCGGTGTCTCCAAGCCAGATCTGGCCGTCATCCACCTGCTCCAGCAGATTCACGCACTTCATCAGCGTGGATTTGCCCGAGCCGGAAGGTCCGAGCAGCGCCACGACCTCATGCTGGTTCACGTCGAAGGAAATGCCCTTGAGTACTTCGTTGCCGTTGAAGGACTTCCGGATGCCGTCCAATCGCAATACCGGAGCGTTCATGTTGCTCATACCGTGCCTCCGCTCAATTCACGCTTGCGCAGACGTGCCGAATACCAGTCGTTCAGCAGAATGAACGGCACGCTCATCAGGATAAACAGCAGGCTGGCCACCACGTAGGGGGTGAAGTTGTAGGTGCTGGCCACTTCGATCTGAGCCGCTCGAACCGCGTCCACGGCACCCAGCACCGAAATCAGGCCCACGTCCTTCTGCATGGAGATGAAGTCGTTCATCAATGCCGGAGCCACCTTGCGCAACGCCTGCGGAATCACGATCATACGGGTCGTCTGACCTGCGGTGAGGCCCAGCGAACGGGCGGACGCGCGCTGGGACGGATGCACGTCGTTGAAGCCGGCTCGAAGCACTTCCGCCACATATGCGGAATAGCCCATGACCACGGCGACGGTACCCAAAATTGACGGGTCGATACGGCCGAAGATGCCCAGGCCGGGGATGCCGAAGCCGATGAGGTAGAGCACCACGATCATAGGTATGCCACGCATCACCGTGGTGTACAGCGCGGCCAGCGCGCGCAACGGGAACAGCACCGGGTTGTTGCTGGTGCGCAGCAGGGCGAGCAGCGTCGCGAAGAAGGCCACGCCGATCACGGCTACGACAAGCACCTTGACGTTCAGCCACAGGCCGTCAAGAATCGAGGGGAACGACTTGATGAAGTATTCGGAGGAGAAGAACGTCTCCTTGACCCTCGGCCAGCCGGGAGACATCTTCAGTCCTGTTACGACGATGACGGCCAGCACGATGGTGCTGACAAGGCTGGTCACCACAGACTTCAGCTGCTGCTGTTTGCGGTATGCGCGCCGGGAAAGCTCAACCTCGCTGACCTGCGGGCCAGCGAGGTTGTCCGGACGGTTATCCGAAATGCTCATGGATTGAATTCCTTGGATTGTGTTGGTGGATTACTCGAGTTCCGCCAGATCGGTGGTGTACTCGGCCAGCCACTTGTCCTGCAGAGTCTTGAGGGTGCCGTCGGACTCTAATTCATCCACGGCCTTGGAAGCGGCGGACGTGAGCTTGGAATCCTTCGGAAGCACGATGCCCATGCCGTTCGGATCGGTGGAACCGGCGATACGGCCGAGCACGATGGCGTCCGTGACCTGTTCGGCCTGGACCATGTACACGCACTCGACGGTGCTGGTCACCAGCGCATCGATCTGTCCGGCATCGAACGCCTGGGCAACGGCGGCGTCGTCATTGAAGGTCTGTACGTCGTCCTTGATCGTCTTGGCGTACTTGTAGCCCTCGGTACCCACCATCGCGCCGATGACGGCGTCCTTCAGGTCGCTCAGGCTCGTGGCCTTGGCGTACTTGCCGTCCTTCTTGACGATGACGGCCTGGGAATCGTTGTAGTAGCTGGAAGAGAAGTCAACGGCCTTCTTGCGTTCGTCGGTGATGCCGAACTGCTGGATGTTCATATCCCAGTCCTTGGCGCCCGGCGCGATGGCGGTGTCGAACGTGGTGCGGGTCCATACCACATCGGACTTGTCGAAGCCCATCTTCTCGGCGACGGCATAGGCCACGGCGGCCTCATAACCCTCACCGGATTCCGGATCGTCGTTCATGACCCACGGCTCGTATGCGGGGTCGCCGGTGGCGATGGTCAGCTTGCCGGGAGTAACGGTCTGCTGCGTGATGTCGGAGCTGTCGGAGCTGGACGATTCGGAATCGGAACCGGAACCACAGGCGGAGGACATCGCCAAGGCTGCGATGGAGGCCAACGCGGCCGCGGTGCGCATAAATTTTCTGCTTGAAAATGCCATTTTTTCTTTACCCTTGTCTTCATATTGCGTATGAAACGCAATTCTTCCACGACGAACGTGCGCCACTATAACCCATCGATGTTTCCGACCTATCGATGTTTCCAAAATGACGCATGCGATATCGGTTTTGTTCGATAACGCATTATCGAACAAAACGAAGACCGTTATTCGAGTGTGAATCCTTCGAATACGAACCCCGGACTGACCACGCAGGAAACGAGCGCGTCGCCCTTGCCGGGAACGGTGCGCTGCCAAACCCCGGCGGGCACCACCGCATGGCCGACGGGAGCTCCCTGGACGCTGCCGGGAGCGATCGCGGAACCCAACGTGATGGATTCCACTTCGTCGTCGCCGGCCGGAGCGTCGCCGGAGCCGCCCAATTGCAGGGTGACCTGGGCGGGGCCGTGCCATAGCCAGATCTCGTCGGCGTCCACCTTATGCCAGGCGCTCATGTCTCCCTCCGGCAAGAGGAAGTAGATCAGCGAGGAAAGTGGACGGTCCGAAGCCCCGTCCACCTGCGGCGACTGCCAGTCGCGCACGTACCATCCGCCTTCCGGATGGGCTTCGAGACTCAGGTCGGACACCACGCCACGGGCATAGTCGCTCATCTGGTCAAGTGGAACGCTCATGATATTCCTTTCGTTTGTTTTCCGTACTTATCAGTCGAGGTCGAATGCGCCGTCGTTGTAGACGATGTTGCCGGAAATGATGGTGGCACGGTTGGTGCCGGCCCCATGGCGAACGAAATCCTCGAGGGTCTGTTCGATGGCCTGGGGCGAATCGGTGCCGACGGGAACGTCGAAGAACGCCAGATCGGCCGTGGCTCCGGCGTTGATCTGGCCGATGCGGCCGGCTCCCACATGCATGCCCATCTCTTCGGCTCCGCCGAGCGTAAGCATGCGGATGATGCGGTGGGTCAGATCGTCGCGCGTGTATCCCTGCTCGCGTGCGAGGTCATAGACCATGGCGGCGTCGTCGAGCACATCCAGGCTGGGCGAGCTCGACAATGAGTCGGTGCCGATGGCCAGAAGATTGCCCTCCTCCAGATATTCACGGATAGGAGCGTCCTTGCCGGTCACGGTGATGCGGTTGGAACGCGGGCACAGGGCCACGCCGATTCCGCGCTGTCTGAGGATTCGGCGGTCCTCGGCATCCGCCCACACGCCATGGGCGATGTGCACGTCAGGGCCAAGGGAGCCGAGCTGATCGACGAACTGAATCGCGGAAGCGCCCTTGCCGGCATCCTTGAGCTGCCGGTAGCTTGCCCACTGTCCGTCACGCCAGTCGGCCGCCGAATACGTGGTGAGCGTGGTGTCGCGGCTGCCGGCCTCCATCGGGGTTTCGGCAAGGTGAATATGCAGGCGCATATCCAGCTGCCGTGCGATATCGGGCAGATCCACAAAAGGCTCGGACTCCAGGGTATATGGTGCGTGGGGGCTGATGCCGATGCTGGGCAGGCCCTCCTCGTGCATGCGGCCGAGGTTGTTGAGCAGCTCCTGGATGCCCGCGGTCTTCCAATCGTCGTTATGCCAGCCCATGACCTCCCAGTAGGCGATGCCGTGCATGCCTTGCGAGGCGAGGGCCCCTACGGCCTCCGGGTCGGTGACGATGTCGGCTGCGGCGGTGGTGCCCGACTTCACCATCATGCGGGCGCCCTGGTATGCGGATTCCTTCCAAGGGCGGGTCTCCTGCAGCTTCGCGTATACGGTGTTGAAGCCGATCTCCCATGCGCGGAACCGGTCGTAGGTGCCTTGTCCCACTTCGGCCATGTTCGTGTATTGCAGGTGGGTGTGCGCGTTGATGAGACCCGGTGTGATCAGGCCGTGCCAACGATGTTCCATGATTCGACCCGAGGGAGCCATGTCACGCTTCAATGCTTCAAGGACCCACGAGCGCGTGCCCACATGTACGACGCGGTTGGCGGCGACCGCCACGGCTCCATCGACGATGACCGGTCCGGTGACGGGAATCACCATGGGGGAGCTGTATACGGTCACCGATTCCAGCGGCTTCGGGTGTGCCGCGATCTGCAGGGGGTTGTTCAGGGTCAAAGGAATCACTCTTTTCCATCCGCGGCTTCGTTTTCGGCGAAGCGAGTCAAGGTCCAATCGTAACCGTTGTCGGCAACGGCATGGCTGGCGCGGTATCCGCGCACGTGCAGCGCGATGTCCGCGATATGCCGGTCCACACTGCGGTCCAGCCGCTGCAAACCATGCGGCAGGGTGCCGTGATGCTCAAGCAGATAGGTCACAGCCGAAGCCTGCACGGCGAAGCTCAGATCCATGATTTCGATCGGATTGCCGCCGCCGACGGTGTAGTTGACGCCGTCCCCTTCCGAAACGAGACGGATCACAGGGCCGTTCGGAACCGACAGATCGCGGATCTCGCGTTTGTTTTCGGCATGGAAGTCTTCGATCTCATCCAATGCGATCTCGTTGGCGATGCCGCCGATCACCGACAGCACGGCCTGCGATTTCATGGCCTGCATATGCTGCAACGTGATGGTGTGGCGCACTCCGGTCGCGGAAACCACCATATCCGCGCTGCCGAGAGCATCGTCGATGTCAAGCGCGCGGAAGCCGTCGAACACCGCCTGCAGAGACACGACCGGGTCAACGTCGCAAATGGTCACATCCGCGCCCAAGGCACGAACACGATGGGCGAAACCTCGTCCGACGGGGCCGTATCCCACCACCGTCACCTTGGCGCCGGCGAACGCGTCCGCACCAAGAATCCGCTGCATGGTGGTCACGCAGGTCTCACCGGTGCCGTGGGCGTTGTCGAAACCGGTCTTGAGCATGCTGTCGTTCACCGCGATGACCGGGAACGACAACGCGCCGGCATCCTGCATGGCCTGGAACGCACGCACGCCGCTGGTGGTTTCCTCGGCCACGCCGATGATGTTCGCCATGAGCTCGGGACGCTCCATCGCGGCAAGACGCGCGAAGCTCGCACCATCGTCGATGATGATGTTCGGCTTCAACTCGTCAAGCAGATCCAACGCGCCCTGATGCGCCTGCGCCGGAGTCCAGTCCGGATTGAACGCCACGGCGATGCCTTCCGAACGCAGCTGCTCGGCGACGCGTTCGTCGTTGGCCTCCGCCCCGCAGTATGCCCCGACCTTCGCGCCGGCTGCCTTGAGCTGTCGCAGCAGCACGGCGGTCTTCGGCTCGAGAATCAGGCATACGGCGATGCTGATTCCGGTGAAGTCCACCCGTTCGCGGGCGTCACGCATGAGCGCGTCGAGCACAGGCATATGCTCCTGGGCGAAGTCCACGGCGTCCGCGCCGGACAATTCGCGCGCATCGGCGACGTCGTCCACGGCAATGGTGGCGTCGATCATGAAGCGTGCGTCGATGTCGTCGTTCCGAACATCGCCATTCGGCGAATCGGAGGACACGACCATGCCCCAATCCTGCGCAATCAACCGTTCGGAATCCTCAAGCGCATCGTCGGCGACGCGCAACCGTGAGCCGGCCAACGAACGATTGGTCTTCTGCGAATATTGTTCCGCCCAAGTGGCGAAGTGAAGCCGTTCCATCTCATTCTCCTCAATCGGTGAACGGAAATATTATTGCTTATAAAGATTACGGTGCGAAATTATGCCATCTTCCGAAGTCAGCGCAATATCGCCGACAACGCGTCCTTCAATGTGTCCGCCTGTATGACGGTAAGACCCGGCGTCGCAACGTTTCTGCGCAACGTCGGCACCACCGCGGTGGTGAATCCGAGACGGGCCGCCTCGCGAAGCCTGTATTCCAGACGGGGGACCGGACGCACCTGACCGGTCAGCGAGATCTCGCCGATGGCGCACGTGGTACGCGGCACGGGTTTCGACTTCGCGGCGCTCGCCAGTGCGGACACGATCGCCAGATCGCATCCTGGCTCGCGGGCCTGGCCTCCGGCGATCGTGGAAATGTACAGGTCGTTCGCCAGCAGATTGATGCCGCCATGACGGTACAGCACGGCCACCAGCATGGCGATACGGTTGGAATCCACGCCGTTCGCGGCCCGTCGCGGCGTCGGCAGCACGGATTTCGTCACCAGCGATTGCACTTCTATCGGCAGGCTGCGATGCCCGTCCAGCGTAAAAGTCACGCAGGTTCCCTCGACGGGGGCATCGCTTCCGGACGTGGACGTCGACAGGAACAGTCCGGACGGATCGGTGACCTCCTCGATTCCTTCGCCGCTCATATCGAAGCATCCGACCTCATCGGTCGGGCCGAAACGATTCTTCACCGCGCGGAGCATACGTAGCGCGGTCTGGGAATCACCCTCGAACTGGCAGACCACGTCAACGAGATGTTCCAGCGTGCGCGGTCCGGCGATCGATCCGTCTTTGGTCACGTGCCCGACCAGCAGTACCGGAATCTCAAGCGTCTTCGCGACGTCAATCAGCGCGCTCGCCACTTCGCGCACCTGCGTGGAGCCTCCGGAGATGCCATCCACGTCCTGGGAGATTATGGTCTGCGCGGAATCGACGATCACCAATGCCGGTTTGGCCTGTTCGATCAGAGAGAGCGCGGTGCCCAGGTCGGTGGTGGCGGCGAGCAGCAGATTCGGCTCGATGGCGCCGATGCGCGACGCCCGCATACGCACCTGAGATTGCGATTCCTCTCCCGAGATATACAGCACGGTGTTGCGTTCCACTCGTGCCGCCGACAAACGGGCGACGTTTCCCGCGGTTTCCAGCAGCAGCGTCGATTTGCCGATGCCGGGCTCTCCGGCTATAAGCGTCACCGATCCCGGTACGATGCCGCCGCCGAGAACGCGGTCGAATTCGTCGAATCCCGTGCCGATTCTTGCGATGCTTTCCGTCCGTACGTCGGTGATCGGCGTTGCGGCGGCGGAAGCGACCGGATTCGAGCGCGTCCGTGACGTTCTTGAGGATGCCGATGCGCGCGCCGATGCGGATGGACGGGCCTCGTGGAATTCCTCGACCGAGCCCCATTGTCTGCATTCGGGGCAACGGCCGTACCATTTCGATCCGTTCCACCCGCATTCGGAGCATACAAACTGTGCGGACGTCTTTGCCATACCGCCGACAATACGGATGTTTTGCGACAACGTGTTTGCGGTGTCCATGCCGCTTCGCGCAAGGGTGATTTGCCTTTCGGCAGAGTCTTACGGCTGTGAAACAATGAGGGGCATGTCTACTACGCAAACCTCCTCTTCTCATGGCAAGCTGATCGTTTCCGTTATTGCCGCCGCCGTTGTGGTGGTGCTCGCTTTGGTTTCCGCTTTCGTCTGGCCGGGCTGGGCTCTGAACGGGGGATCCGAGACCGCGCAGGAGCAGCAGAGCGAATCGCAAAGCTCCGAGTCGACCACGCCGTCCATCGACGCCGTGGCATTGCCGGACGACGCCAGCGAACTGCTTAAGGCGATGCCGGATTCCGTGCTGAATTTCGCGCGCACGAATGCGGAGGCGAGCACTTCCTGGAGTGATGCTTCTCCTTTGGAGGAGTACACGTTGACCTACTCCACCGGCACGGACGGTCAGGAAGTCACGTTGGAGGCCGCGCAGTGGTCTCAGTCCGATGATGCGAAAACCAAGTACGATGAGCTGGCGGCCGCCATGACGGGTGAGGAACTGGGCAGCGGCAACGTGAAGGTTTCCGGCGAGACCACCGGTGCCTATAGCGTGAAGACCGATCCGGATGACGAGAACAAGGCCATCGCGCTCTGGCAGAATGGCACAGTGGTGTTCCGGGCCACCGGTTCCACGGACTCGGTCCAGCGTCTCTATCAGGCGTTTCCGCTGTAAGCCGAAGCCGGGAGGGCGGTTGCCGGGGCGTATGTTCGCGTAGCCGGTGGAAGCTGATGGAAACGCCTTGAAACGGCGTGCTTCCAGCATGTGAGTGCGCGTGCGCGCGTTCGTCCTAGAAACGGTGTAGTATTGGGCAAGTTGCAAACTTTTACCCTTTGAATTCAAGGAACGGAGGCTGAGATGGGCTCGGTCATCAAGAAGCGCCGCAAGCGCATGAGCAAGAAGAAGCACCGCAAACTGCTTCGTAAGACTCGCCACCAGCGCAAGTAGTCTTCAGGGCGCGCCTGAAGCGCTCGGTAAAACAAAATCCCGCATCTCCTTTGGAGTGCGGGATTTTTGCTATAGGTCTGAAATCTTCGGAATTCCAAGGATTTCAGACCTAATTTTTGTCAAAGCATCACTTGTTGGAGTTGGTCATGACGCGCGGGCCGTTCGGGTCTCCGACGATGACCTGATCCACCATGTGCAGGAACAGACCGTGCTCGACCACGCCAACGGTGTTGATGAGGTCGTCCGCCAGATCCTCCGGATGGTCGATGCGCTCGAGGTGCAGGTCGACCACGTAGTTGTTCTCGTCGGTACGGACCGGCTGGCCCTCGGCGTCGAGGCGCAGCACCGGCTTGTAGCCGCGGGCCTCGAACTTCTTGACGACCTGGCCTGCGCCGAACGGGATGACCTCGACCGGCAGCGGGAACTTGCCGATGGTGTCGACCACCTTGGACTCGTCGACGATCCAGACGATCTTGTCGGAGTTGGTGGCCACGATCTTCTCCCACAGCAGGGCGGCGCCGCCACCCTTGATGCCGTTGAAGTTGCTGTCCACTTCGTCGGCGCCGTCGATGGTCACGTCGATGTGGTCGACGTCGTCGATGTCGACGATCTTGATGCCGTAGCCTTCGGCCTGTTCCTGGGTGCGGCGGGAGGTGGTGACGCCGGTGAACTCCAGGCCTTCCTCCTTCACGCGGCGGCCGAGCTCGTCGACCAGGAAACGCACGGTCGAACCGGTGCCCAGACCTGCGGTCATGCCATTCTGAATCAGCTGTGCAGCTTCGATACCAGCCGCCTTCTTCAGGGCGTCCTGCTGTGCCTTGTCCATAATGCTCCTTCGATATGGGGTTAAGACCGTTCCCATATTATCGGATACGTTGATTTTTGTGCGATTTTAGACACATTGTGTTGCCGGAGGCGCATATTGTGCCGACGCTGTGTCGACGCTATGACGCGGTTGTGCCGATATTGCGCCGATATTGTGCCGGCATGTGTGTTTCACAGGTTGTTTCACGCGTGTTTGACGGCGAATGGGGCCTCGTCGAGTATGAGCGTGCCGTCGCCGGTCACGTAGCCTTCCACGGCTATGTAGCCACGAATCAAACGTGGCTTGCCGTCGAAAGTGGGGCTGGAATTCGGCGGGGGAGTGAATCGCACCGTTCCGGAAACCGACAATCCCGATGGACTGGGGCGATGCGGCAGCTTGGGCAGGTTGGCGAGGGCATCTTGCGATTGCTGCACTTGCTGCGCTGCGGATTGCTGCGACTGAACGTCCGTCCGTATGTCTTCCTGCATGTCGGAAGAGGACGCTTGCGCATCCGCATTACTGTTTCCATTACCGTTTTCGTTGTCGCTGAAGGATTCCTCGTTTTCCGGCTTCTTGTCCTCGCGCGGGAAGTAATCGTGCTTGACCAGCATCTGCGCATAGGATTGATGCACGCCGTTGATCGGCAATTCCCTGGTTGGTTCGGTCTCCATTACGGCGGTGGCTTCCAGATCGGGATTGCTTGGCATCTCGTTGCCTGCCGATCGTTCGGGAATGCCGTAGCCCTCCGGCTCGACCAGCATTTCGGCAATGGACTGTGCAGGCGGTTCCGGATCGGAAATCCGCAGCAGCTCATCCGCGAGAGAGGCTCCCGACTGGGACTTTGCGAAGTTTTCGGTGGCGGTGGAATCCTCGGTGCGCCCCAGATGATATTCGTCCGTGGAGATCCTGCCGTCGAGCAGCATCCGGGCATCTTCCGGAACGTCCGTTCCCTGCGAATACTCGGAGGCGAGCAGCGACTGCCATCCTTCTTTCGGCAGGTATCCGTCACGTATCTTGGAACGGCAGTCCCCGGCGTAGGTGCGCGCCAGCTCATCCACCTTCTCGTTGCCGGCGTTTCCGGCATGCCCTTTGACCCACACGAATTGAACGGATCCGGGACGTTTGGAAAGCTCGTCGTCGATCGCGCGAATCAGCTCGGCGTTCTTCACGGGTTTTTTCTGCGAATTTTTCCAACCGTTCTTCTTCCAACCATGCACCCACTTGGTGGAACAGTTGATCGCATACTGGGAGTCGGTTTCAATGATTAACGGCTCGGAACCCGGATGCGCGCGCAACGCTTCCAACACGGCGCAAAGCTCCCCGATTTGATTGGTGCCGTTCGTGGCGCCGCCGGCATCGCAATCTCCGGTATGCCTGTGCCCGTCATCGGAAGGAGTGTCGTGATCGGCCCAAGCCCAACCCATCGGACCGTTCGGATTGCCCAGCGCGGAACCGTCTGTAGAAACCGTAATCGTCATGTTTCTACCCTACGAAATCCGCGCGACTCAAAGGAAAACCGGCAGCAGGAAGTCAGTAATAGGAAGTCAGTAATAGGAAATCAGTAATAGGAAATCAGTAATAGGAAATCAGTAATAGGAAATCCCGCCTTCATCCGAATCCTGGAATGGAATTCAGGCAAAGGCGGGATTGCGTCGCAGGTCCTCGTCAATCGACGTCCGCGTACCGTAGTTCCATGTGAATGTCACGGCACGCTATGGATGTCACTTGGACAGGGCCTTGTCCACGACTTCGGTGGCTTCGGCGAGCACTTTGTCGAGTGCCTCCGGGGATTCGAAGGACTCGGCGTACACCTTGTAGATGTTCTCGGTGCCGGACGGGCGTGCCGCGAACCAGTTGTTTTCGGTGGTGACCTTCAGGCCGCCGATCTTGGCGTTGTTGCCGGGAGCCTCGGTGAGCTTGGCGGTGATGTCTTCGCCGGCGAGCTGCGTGGCTTCCACGTCGTCTCCGGAAAGCTTGCCGAACTTGATCTTCTGCTCAAGGGTGGTCGGGGTGTCGACGCGCTTGTACCAGCTTTCGCCGAAGCGCTCCACCTGTTCCTGATGCAGCTGGGCCGGATTCTTGCCGGTCTTCGCCGTGATTTCGGCGGCGAGCAGATCAGGAATCAGACCGTCCTTGTCGGTGGTCCACACGCGGCCGTCCTTGCGCAGGAAGGACATGCCGGAGCTTTCCTCGCCGCCGAAGGCGACCTCGCCCTTGAACAGCGGATCCACGAACCACTTGAATCCGACAGGAACCTCAACGAGCTTGGCGCCGATCGAAGCGGCCACGCGGTCGATCAGAGAGGAGGAAACCAGGGTCTTGCCGATTCCGGCACCCTCCGGCCAGCCCGGACGGTTGCCGCCGAACAGGTACTCCACGCACACGGCGATGTAGTGGTTCGGGTTCATGACGCCCCAGTTCGGGCATACGATGCCGTGGCGGTCGGCGTCCGGGTCGGTGCCGCCAACCAGATCGTACTTGTCCCAAGCTCCGTTGTTGAGGGAGTCGACCAGACCCTTCATGGCGTACGGGGAGCTCGGATCCATGCGGATCTTGCCGTCGTGGTCGAGGGTCATGAAGTCCCAGGTGGGCACGACCTGCGGGCGAACCACGTCGATGGTCAGATTGAACTTCTCGTTCATCAGCGGCCAGTAGTTCACGGAAGCGCCGCCGAGCGGATCGATGCCGAGACGCACGCCGGAGGAACGAATCACGTCGAAGTCGATGACGTTCTCCAGGTCGGAGACATAGTGGTCACGGAAATCGAAGCGTTCGACCAGGTCGGACTTGACGGCCTGCTCGAAGGGCACGCGCTTGATGTTCTTGAAATCGCCGAGCAGCTCGTTGGCGCGGTCGGCGATCGCGTTGGTGACGTCAGCCGGAGCCGGGCCGCCGGTGACCGGATCATACTTGAATCCGCCGTCGGTGGGCGGATTGTGCGAAGGGGTCACGACGATGCCGTCGGCCAGACCCTCGCCGGAGAAACGCTGGGTTCCGTCGGCGGCGCGGTTATGCGTCAGGATGGCCTGGGAGACGACCGGGGTGGGGGTGAAGTCGTCGCGTGAATCGATGCGCACGTTCACGCCATTGGCGACGAGCACTTCGATCGCGGTCTTCCAAGCGGGCTCGGACAGCGCGTGGGTGTCGCGGCCGATGTACAGCGGGCCGGTGACACCGGCCTTCTTACGGTATTCGGCGATGGCCTGCGTGATGGCGACGATATGGGCCTCGTTGAACGAGGTCTTCAGGGACGAGCCACGATGTCCGGAAGTGCCGAAGGAAACGCGCTGTTCCGGAACATTCGGGTCGGGGACGACGTCATAGTACTTTCCGATGACCTCGTCGACGTTGATCAGATCTGCTGGGGTGGCGGGCATACCCGCATTGTTTGCAACCATAGACCCATTTTGCCACGCCAACAGGCGCAAAGCGGGCAAATCGACGGTTTTTGCTCGTCAGGTTTTCCCGATGCGGCGGGGATTGCGTCAAGCCGCGGTTTTCTGCGTTTCGCAAGCCGCCGAGTCCACGGCCTTCCCGGTATCCGCGTGATCGGTGATCTGAGCCTGTGCATTCGTAAGATTCAATGCAAGAATGCCGGTATCCTCGGAGGCGAGTTCCGGCACGCGGACGCACAGCGACTGACGTTCCACGCTGAAACGGATGTGTTTCGTCTTGGGGAGCATATCGCCGTCTACCTGCGCCAAAGCGGGCTTCTCCAGCGTGATTTCCGCGCTCACACCCTGAATTTGATCCACGGTGGAATTCGTGGACAACGGGCTCTGCTGCGCCTTGCCGGTGATCGTCTGGTGCAGCACGTCTCCGAACAGATTCGCCCATCCGATGATGCCGCCGGAAGTGTCGATCACCTCGTAATCGAGCACGCCATCGTCGTAGGATGCGTCCGGCATCAGTGAAAACATGGGAATCTGGCCGCAATTGCCGGCCATGAACGTGCGGAACGACAAACCGTGGATGGTGTGTGTGGAGCCGTCCTTGCCGGTGATGACCACATCGCCCTTGTATTTCGGCGCGAACAGGTTCTTCACGCCGGCCACGAAATAGGCGAGCCAACTGATGTTCTTCTTCAATTTCGGATCGGTTTCGTCGATCATCAGCGCGTCGAAGCCGATGCCGGCGATGATCAGAAACGCATGGCCATGGTCGGTGGTCTCGTCATCCAGCAGGGTGAGGCGTCCGACATCGACCATCCTCGACCCGTGCGACGTGGCGACGGTCAGCGCGGCGTCGATGTCATCCACGGGAATGCCCATATTGCGGGCGAACAGATTGCCGGTGCCGATCGGCACGATACCCAGCGCATGGCCGGTTCCCGAAAGCGCGCTCGCCACCGTACGTACGGTGCCGTCGCCGCCGACCGCCACCACAACATCCGCGCCGTGCTCCAAGGCCTCAAGCGCGCACGCCCTGCCATCCTTGTCGAGCTGGGTTTCGATGAATTCCATCTGCGTAAGATTCTTGGCCTCGCAGAACTCCCTGATCTGCCGCATGCGCTGTCGGGCCTGCGGCTTCGAAGGATTGACGATGAACGCGTAATGGACTTGATCGTCGTCCCGCTTGTCGATATGCTCCACGAGCGTGCGATGCTTGTACGCGCGCCACGCGAAAAACGCGACGACGCACACGAGCACAACGCAGGCAACAAGAAGAAGAACGATCAGTGGCATAGGCATATTTCTTATTTTCAACATAAAAGGCGGAAAAACGCGAATCGGACACACTAAATTCGACGATTCCTGCACGTCATGCCCCAAAACCGACGGAAATGGAAAAAGCCGGCGTTGTGTCGGCTTGCGGCACTAGTCTAGGAACCATGCTTGATATCCAATTCATTCGTGAACATGCTGACGTTGTCAAGGAATCCCAGCGTAAGCGTGGCGAATCGGTCGAACTTGTCGACGAGGTGCTGCGCTCCGACGAGGTTCGCCGTTCCTCTCTGAAGGAATTCGAAGCTGCCCGCGCGCAGCAGAAGGAAATCGGCAAGAAGGTCGCCGCGGCTCCGGCCGAGGAAAAGGCCAAGCTGATTGCCGAAACCAAGGAACTGTCTCAGAAGGTCTCCGAATACAAGGCCGCAGCCGATGCCGCAGCCGAAGAATACACCACCGCCATGTGGAAGCTGTCCAACATCGTTGAGGACGAAGCTCCGGAAGGCGGCGAAGACGATTACGTAGTGGTCAACAAGGTCGGTGAGATTCGCGACTTCGCAGCCGAAGGCTTCGAACCGAAGGACCATCTGACCCTCGGTCGTGGCGTTGCCGGAATCGACATGGAACGCGGCGTGAAGGTCGGCGGATCCCGTTTCTACTTCCTGCGTGGCCAGGTGGCGCGCATGCAGATCGCCATGCTGACCATGGCCGTCGACCAGGCCGAGGAGCACGGCTTCACCCTGGCCATCACTCCGACGCTGGTCCGTCCGGAAGTGATGCGCGGAACCGGCTTCCTCAATTCCCATGCCGACGAGATCTACCGTCTGCGCGAACCCGACGAGCAGTACCTGGTGGGCACCTCCGAAGTGGCGCTCGCAGGCATGCACGAGAATGAGATTCTCGATCTGTCCAACGGCCCGCTGCGCTACTGCGGTTGGAGCTCCTGCTACCGCCGTGAGGCCGGCGCCGCTGGCAAGGACACCTCCGGCATTATCCGCGTGCATCAGTTCGACAAGGTTGAGATGTTCGTCTACACCAAGCAGGAAGACTCCTACAAGGAGCATGAGCACCTGCTGGCCATGGAGCAGGAGATGCTCGGCAAGGTCGAGGTGCCGTACCGCATCATCGACACCGCCGCAGGCGACCTCGGTTCCTCCGCGGCACGTAAGTTCGACTGCGAGGCCTGGGTTCCGACCCAGGGCCGTTACCGTGAGCTCACCTCCACCTCCAACTGCACCGAATACCAGGCTCGTCGTCTGAACATCCGCGAACGCATGGAGGATGGCGGCACCCGCGCGGTTTCCACGTTGAACGGTACTTTGGCCACCACCCGTTGGCTGGTCGCCATTTTGGAGAACCATCAGCAGAAGGATGGCTCCATCGTCATTCCTAAGGCCATGCGCGCCTACATGGGCGGCAAGGAAGTCATCGAGCCGACCAAGTGGGAGGCCTGATTCGGCTGAATTCGGCTTGTTGTATTAGTCGATCCGGCTTGTGATTGCACTGCGGGAGCGGCGTCAGCGTGATGTTGGCGCCGCTTCTGTGTTTTGGCGCTGTGTTTTGACGGGTTCGACTGGGCTGTCGTGGGCTTTGTGCGTCCGGTTGCTGTGCCTTTTACTGGGTTGCTGTGCCTTGCATCTGGTTGTTCTGGTCGGCGGCTCTCTGGTTTGCGTCGTTTTGGGGATAGTTGGGTTGGCTGGGTATTCCCGTACCGCCGCATTTGGGTTGTGTTGCGTCGTTTTGGGGATAGTCGGGCGACCTTTGGCGACTGATGACGCTGATTTACGTGTCGCGATGCGGATGATTTCCGAATGCTGTGCTATATTGACGTTTCGTGCGTTATGCGCACTGGACAGATGTCTGAGCGGTCTAAAGAGACGGTCTTGAAAACCGTTGAAGGGCAACCTTCCGCGAGTTCGAATCTCGCTCTGTCCGCATCCGGGTTCCAGGCAATGGATTGCATGGGACCCTTTTTTCATGCTTGGAACGTTGGTGTTTCGCCAGTTTCGCTTGGTTTCCCTGCTGCGCGTAAGCGTATGTGGGTGCGTCTTTGAATATGTCTGTCAATCCGCCGCCGATTATCGGGCCGAGGAAAATCGAATTCGAAGATTGAGAATGCGGAAAACCGAATCGCATCCCTTTTCTGGATGCAAGTGGAGAGCGATTTGCGGAAAATCTTCCACACCTGTATCCAACCTGTATAAACCTGTGCTATCCTGTACATAGTTGTTTAATGACGACGACAACAAAATTATCCCAACGTATCGGGAGTGTGCAATGACGGCATATACGAGAACGGAATATCTGGGAAACGCGCTGGCCGCGCAAATCAAGGACGGAACGCTCAAGCCGGGCGAGAAGATCATGTCCGAAGCCCAGCTGGCCGAGGAATATCAGGTTTCCCGCGGAACCGTACGCAGAGCCTTGGAAATGCTGAAAAGGGCCAATCTCATCGAAACAAGGATGGGATCCGGCAGCTACGTGGCATTCCATGGCGGCAATATGAACGGCTCCGACGGATGGACGTCTGCATCGTTGCGGTCCGGCGTGCCGACCACGACCGAACTGCTGTCGGTCTCACTGGTGGAACGTCCGGAAATGCTTGATGACGAAAGCGGCTGCGGGATGTTCTATGAAATCGTACGCAGAAGACTGTTCCGGTCGGTGCCGGTGTCGTACGAGACGTCCTATCTGCCGGCAGTCGAATCGTTGCGTAACGTCATCGAACATGCGGAAGGATTGGTCAACGGTTCCGTGTCGCAGACCATGAAACAAGCTGGATTGATCGCTTCCTCCGGATATATGGACGTTTCCGCGGACCGTCTGGGCTCGGTCGCCGAAGCGCTTGGAAAGACCGAAAACTCAGTATTCCTGCTTTCCGAAAGACACAACTTCAACGAGGATGGCGAACTGGTCGAATACGTGCGCTCGTTCCTCGACCCAAGCCACTTCACACTGCATGTCGCCACGAGAGGAGAACGATGATGACGGAAGAACGATTGCTGGACCGCGCCCGCGGTGCGATGGTTGGCCTTGCGGTGGGGGACGCGCTCGGAATGCCGACGCAGAGCATGTCATTCGAACAGATTACGCAATATTACGGCGGTCCGATTGACTTGCTGCGTGACGCGGTCGCGCAACAGCCGATCGCGCCGAACATGAAGGCCGGTGCGATCACGGACGATACCGAACAGGCATTCGTTCTGGCCGAACGGCTGATCGCCGACGGCGGCCGGATCGACAACGACGCCTACGCCAAGGATCTGCTGCGCTGGGAAGCGAAGATGAAGGCGAAGGGATCCCTGGATCTGCTCGGGCCCTCCACGAAAGCCGCCCTGCAGGCGCTGACGGATGGCGTGGATCCGGAGGAAACCGGCAAATTCGGCACCACGAACGGCGGTGCGATGCGCGCCACCCCGGTCGGCATCGTGTTCCGCCCGGGTAAGGCGCTCGCCGATGCGGCATGGCGGTCCTGTGTGGTGACGCATAACACGGTGCAGGGCATCGAAGCGACCACCCTGGTGGCGTCGGCCGTAAGCTACGCGATTGAAGGCGACGGGGATTTTCTGCGCAAGGCGTTGGATTTCGTGAAATCCACACCTCGGCGGGGCAACTGGTCCGCGAAGGCGTCGGTGAGCGCGCGTGTTCAATGGTTCATGGACTGGAGTGAGGGGGAGGGAATGTCGCTCTCCGATGAGGAATTCGCCCAGGTGCTGCGCAATGATTGCGGAACCAGCGTGGAATCCAACGAATCCGTGACGGCCGCCTTCAGTGTTGCGCGCCGATTCTTCGACGATCCTACGAAAGCGTTGTGTTTCGCGGCCTCCTTGGGTGGCGATACCGACACCATCGCGGCCATGACCGGCGCGATGTTGGGCGCGTGGCATGGATCGAACGGTTTTGACGAGGGCATCGCGAACCAGGTGGTGCGTCAGATGAGGGAAGACAACCAGCTTGACGTGGATCGAACCGTGGCCGAGCTGTGCGAAATGCGCCGGAACTGATTGCGGGTGATCGTATGGAACAGCAACATGGTGGCAAGGTCATTTCGCTCGGTCAAGTAATAGTCGATTTGACCATGAAAGTTTCTCGGGTGCCGCAGGCCGGACAGGATGTGTTCGCCGACGATGTTGAGACCGCCGTCGGGGCGAGTTTCAACATGCTGCATGCGGTGCGGCAGATGGGAGTCGAGGCCGAGCATGCCGGTGTTCTCGGAAACGGGCCGTGGTCGGACATGATCCGAAAGGCGTTCGCGGCGGATGGCGTGCGTCATATTGGAAAATGCGATGCGAATCGCGATTCCGGTTTTTGCGTGGCGTTGACGGACGATGACGCCGAACGTACGTTCATTTCGACGAGGGGTGCGGAGGCGTTCGGCGACGTCGATGCGTTCGCCGATATCCATCCGAATGATGGCGACGTGGTGCATATCAGCGGTTACACGCTGGCTCACAAGACCGGTTCGGCTTTGCTGAAATTCCTTGATGAAACCGCGGAAAACCGCCGTTTCATCGCTTTGTTCGATCCTTCTCCGGTGGTTGAGCAGATTGATGACGACGTGTTCGGGACGTTGGTGGAATATCGTCCGATATGGTCGTGCAACGAACGTGAGTCGCTGCTTATGGCGCGACGTCTTGGTTTGACGGTTCCGGATGGCGATTTCCGTACTTTGGCCGCGATGATGGCCGACGCTTTGCGATCGACATTGGTTATGCGCGTCGGCGGCGACGGTGCCTGGCTGGCCGGGCCCGGCCACGAACCTGAGTTGATCGCAGGATATCCGGTTCATGCGATCGACACCAATGGTGCCGGCGATTGCCATGCGGGCGTGTTATGCGCCGAGCTCGGCAGGGGGGTTGCGCTCGGGGATGCGATTCGGTTCGCCAATGTGGCCGCGGCGATTGCCGTGACGAGACGAGGTCCGGCTACCTGTCCTACCCGGAAGGAGGTTGAACGGCTTCTTTCCGTATGATTTCCAACGGAACATAGTTTTAGTCTTAATGACTATAAGTTGAGTTATGATGTGCATGCCGCAGTCGAGGGAATGGACAAACAGCGCGGCCATGCACTGAAACCAGTGCAATGAAGCAAGGGAGAACTTATATGAGCAAGGAAAAGAATGCTCTAAGCGTTGAGGAACAGGGCATCGACACCATTTCCGAAAGCGAACGCAAGGGCACGCCGTCAAGTCTGTTCTGGCCGTGGTTCGCGGCGAACATCTCCATGTTCGCAATGTCGTATGGCGCATGGGCCCTGGGATTCGGCATTTCCTTCTGGCAGGCGACGGCCATGACCATCATCGGTGTGGTCGTTTCGTTCCTGCTTGTGGGAATCATCTCAATCGCAGGCAAGCGAGGCAACGCGCCGACCATGGTGCTCACCCGCGCCACATTCGGCGTCGAAGGCGCGAAGGTTCCGGCCGCGTTGAGCTGGATCGCCACGCTCGGTTGGGAGATCTCGCTGACCACCACCGCGGTGCTTGCCATGTCGTCCACCATCGAAAAGCTCGGACTGGGATCGGGCGCCGCGCCCAAGATCATCTCCACCTTCATCGTGGTCGGACTGGTGGTCGTGGCCGGTATCTTCGGATACGACCTGATCATGCGCTGCCAGCAGGTCATCACCGTCGTGACCGGTGTGATCACGGTCGGCTTCTTCATCCTCGGATTCGGCCATATCGATTTCTCCGCCATCGGCCAGATCCAGTCTGGCAGCCTGCCGGCCATGCTCGGATGCTGCTTCTTCGTCATGACGGGCTTCGGTCTGGGCTGGGTGAACATCGCAGCCGACTATTCCCGCTATCTGCCGCGTAAGTCGTCGAACGGCGGCATCGTGTTCTGGACCACGTTCGGCGCGTCGATCGCCAACGTGTTCCTCATCTTCTACGGTCTGCTGCTGGCAGCCTCCAACGCCGACCTCGCGGAAAACGTGGGCAACGACCCGATCGGCGCTATCGCGTCCATCCTGCCGACCTGGTATCTCATTCCGTACACCCTCGTGGCGGTGCTCGGCCTCATGTCCGGCGCCATCATGGACAACTATTCCAACGGTCTGGCCCTGCTGAGCTTCGGAGTGAAGCTTCCGCGCACCATCGCGGCGGCCCTCACCGCGGCTCTCACCGTGCTCGGCGTGGTCTACGTCACCTTCTTCTCCGACACGTTCATCGGCCCGTTCCAGGGATTCCTCACCACGCTTGGCGTGCCGATGGCCGTATGGGCCGGCATGTTCGTGGCCGACGTGATCATGCGCAAGAAGGATTACAGCACCGCCGACCTGTACGATCCGAACGGCCGTTACGGCGCGTGGAACGTCAAGTCGTTCGTGATCCTCGCCGTGGGCACGCTGCTCGGCTGGGGACTCGTGGTCAACACCGCGGCCACCTGGCTTACCTGGCAGGGATATCTGCTCGGTCTGATCGGCGGCAAGGACGGCAGCTGGGCGTCCGCCAACCTTGGCGTGATCGTGGCCCTGATCGTCGGTTTGGCGGGCGCGCTCATCTTCCAGCGTGCCGACATCGCCAAGCAGGAAGCCGATCTGCCGAACAGCGAAATCGCCTGAATAATACGTGGCCAAGTATGCGATCCAGCGGAAATTCAAGGAGGACTCCGCTGGAGATCTTACGAAAATCATGGAAAGGAACGATGATGATTGCCGAAGATGAATGGCTGGTCGTGATCGACCGTCAGAAAGTGTTCGCACAGAGCGAGTGGTCCACTTGGGCCTGCGCGGACGGCACCTATTACAACACCGACGAATCGTTCAAACGATTGGCGAAGGCGTTCGGCGACCGCGTGGTCTACACACGTTACGTCGCGCCGGAACCGCCGAAGGACGCGTGGATCGAATACTTCAAGGACTGGCCGCAGTTCCTGGTGGCCAACGACGACCCGATGTACGACTTCACGGATGAGACCGCGGTTCTTGCCGAAGGCCATCCTGTGGTCAACCGCGATACGTTCGGCAAATGGGGCGCGGAACTCGTTGAGGCGATCCAAGGTGCGAAGAAGATCGTGGTGTGCGGCGTGGCCACGGATTGCTGCGTGCTCACCACCGTGCTGGCGGCCGCGGACAGTGGCGTGGCGGTGCGCGTACCCGTCGACGCCTGTGCGGGAAGCACTCCGGAAAACCAAGAGCTGGCATTGAACACGATGCGTCTGTTCGAGCCGCTGGTCACGGTCACCGACACGGACACGATTCTGGGATAACCGAAACCGGCCGGGATCTTCAAAAGCCATCTATCCGCTGTTTTCAAAGGCGGCATGCGATTCGCGTGCCATGCCTGCGGCGGATGGATGGTTTTTTGCATTGCTGCACCGGTATTTTGCAAGGAGCAGTGCCTCCGTTGCTTTATAGGACATTGGGGTTCACCCCGATATTGGTCGCAATGGTAACTTGCCATTAATGTTCGACTGGGTTTTCTTTACTGCCGCGTAACAGTGAAATGGCGCGTGCCATGGAACGATTCGGCACAATGCTTGGTAACGCGGATCAAGCGATTGCGCGAAAGGCTTTGTTCAGACGATTGCTTTCGAAGCAATGGATCGAGGTTGCCATGGTACAGAAAATCTCCAGTTTGCTCGATGAGCCGACGCAGTCCGTCAGCCTCGATACGTTCAGTGGACTGACCAAAGGATGTCCGGCTCCGTTCTGGCTGTTCCAAGGCGTTTGCGCGGCCTGGGGCATCGACCATTCCCGGGCCCAGCTCAATCTCATCACCGTTTCCGAAAACGCGACGTTCCTTCTGCTGCTCGACGGGGAACCGCAAGGCGTGGTCCGCGTCTCCCAGCCCGGCTATGTGGGCGGTCCGGAAGCCGTCGCGTCGGAAATCAGCTGGCTCAACGCATTGCACGACATCAACGGCATCAGCCTGATCAATCCGGTCCCGACCGTACGTGGCACGTTCGTCACCAAAATCAACGATCTCAACGGCATCGGATGGACGGTGATATCAACAAAATACGTGGAAGGCACCGTGTTGGAGGATCTCGACAATCCGGCTCCCTACTACGAAACCATCGGACAGTGGGCCGCCAAATTCCACGAACAGTCCCGTACTTGGAGCAAGCCGTACGGATTCACCCGCTTCAACTGGGATCTGTCGAACATGGTCGGTCCGGCGCCGCGCTGGGGGCGTTGGGAAAGCGCGAATCTCACCGACGACGAGAAATCGCTGTGCGAAACCGCTTTGTGGAAGGCCATGGACGTGGTGATGAAAGTGCCTCGCACCAACGAGACCTGGGGATTGATCCATGCCGACCTGCGCCCGTCGAACGTGATCCGCGGCAACAACGGCAGCCTGACCGTCATCGACTTCGATGACGCGGGCTACAGCTGGTACCTCTACGACTACGCATCCTCGTTGAGCTTCATCGAACACACTGACTACGCGCCCGACCTCGCCAAGGCATGGGTGAAGGGCTACCAGGCGGTTGCGGGGGAGTCCAACGACGACGAGCTGCATGTCATGTCGGCGTTGTCGATGATTCGCCGCATGCAGATGCTCGGCTGGACCACAAGCCACCGTGAGGACGCACTGCCGGACGGATTGGCGGCCGAACAGGCCCCGGGCAGCGTGACGTGCGCCAAGCGGTATCTCGACGATCCGCTGTGGCTGCTGCACTGAACGCTTGAACAGGAATTTGATAACTGAATAATCAACCGAACCCAACAATCACCAACCAATAAGGAAGTCAATGGCACAACTCGCCGAACAGTAAGAGAGGAAGGCGATCGCAATGACGGCATCAACAATTTCAGGAAGCTCCATAGGCGCCGTGACCTATGTGGAAACCGACAAGGACTACTTCGAAAAGCGGCAGCTCAAACGAACCGCAGGCGCGTTCGGCCTATGGGCCATCGGCATCGCGGCGGTCGTCTCCGGAGATTTCTCCGGATGGAACGGCGGCATAGCACAGGCAGGCTGGGGAGGCATGCTTGTGGCCGCACTCGTGGTGTACCTCATGTACGTGCTCATGCTCAACTCCATCAGCGAAATGGCATCCGCCATGCCGCACACCGGCGGCGCATACTCCTTCGCACGGGCGGCCATGGGCCCGTGGGGCGGCTTTTTCACCGGACTCGCGGAAACCGTGGAATACGTGATGACCGCGGCCACCATCGTCTACTTCTCCTCCGCATACGCCGACGCGATCCTGTCCGACCTGACCGGCTACTCGCTCGACGACCACGGACTGCGCTGGATCTGGTGGCTCGGCCTGTATGCCATTTTCGTGGTGGTCAACTGGCTCGGCGCCGAAACCTCGTTCCGTTTTGCCCAAGTCGTGTCGATCGCGGCGCTCACCATCGTGGCATTGTTCGGCATCGGCGCGTTCATCACAGGCAAGGCCGACTTCTCCACATTGCTCAACATCGTCCCGACGAACGGCAATTCCGCATTCCTGCCGTTCGGTCCGGGCGCCATCTTCTACGCCATGCCGTTCGCCATGTGGCTGTTCCTCGGCATCGAACAGCTGCCGTTGGCCGCCGAAGAGGTGCGCGAGCCGGAGAGGAACATCCCGAAGTCCTCCCGCCTGTGCATCTTCACGCTGGGCCTGTCCGCGCTGATCATCGTGTTCCTCAACCCCGCAGTGGTCGGATCCGAGGCGCTCGCGGGTTCCGATGAGCCGCTGCTTGACGGGTATCGTGCGATTCTGCCCGGCAATCTCGCCGCGGTGCTTTCCGCCTTCGCCCTCATCGGCCTGCTCGCATCCATCCAAGGCATCATGTTCGCCTATGGACGCAACCTGTATTCGCTGTCCCGCGCGGGCTACTATCCGGCGTTCCTGTCGCTGACCGGCAAGAAGAAGACGCCGTACTGGGGTCTGATCGTCGGTGCCCTCATCGGTTTCGCGGCGCTGTTCATCATCGCGTACGGCGGTTCCGGCGCCGGCTCGGTGGTGCTCAACATCGCGGTGTGGGGCGCGGTGCTGGCCTACCTGCTGCAGATGGTCTCCTATGTGCTGCTCAAGAAGAACATGCCCGACATCAAGAGGCCGTTCACCAGCCGTTTCGGCGTGCCGGGCGCGGTGATCGCGGGTCTGCTGGCGCTCTGCATCTTCGTGGCGGTGCTGCTCAACCCCGACTATCGTCTGGCAGTCTACACCATGGTGGCCATCTACATCCTCGCCACCATCTTCTTCGCGGTCTACGGACGCAAGCATCTGGTGCTCTCCCCGGAAGAGGAGTTCGCGGCATCCGGCGGTAAGGCCGAATACCGGACCGAAAGCTGACGGACGGCATGGGCTGAGCTTCGGCGAGGCCGATGCGATCAACGTGATCAACGCAACGAATCGTGCGACGTTCCCACTTCAGGGGGCGTCGCACGATTCGTTTTTCCTTGGCGGTTTTTCGGGAATGATGACGGTTGCCGACGTCTGTTTCCCTATTGTTTCCGCCTGGTTTACGTTGACCTTTTTTGCGGATAACGGTGTAAATGGTTGCCGAACGGCCCGTTTCCAAAGGCAAATGGGCGTTAATGCCGCGCATTTAGCATGAAATCGGTTCCTGGAAATCGAGATTCCCGTTCTGGGAGAGCGGAACCGACACCCATTGAACGGAAGAAAGCTGAGTGAGTGTGATGAAGAGTATCAGGATGTGGAAGAAGTCGATTGCCGTTGCGGCATGTTGTGCGATGGGTATGTCCGTGGCCGCGTGTGGATCCTCGTCCTCCGGCACGGTGGATGAAAAATCGAAGACCGCGACCAGCGCCGAGGATTTCGGCGGCATGGACGGACTGGTGGAGGCGGCCAAGGCCGAAGGCAGTCTCACGCTGATCGCCTGCCCCGACGACTGGGCCAACTGGGGAACCATCATCAAGAATTTCGAAAGCAAGTACGGCATCGAGGTGAACTCCACCAATCCCGAAGCGTCCAGCGCCGAGGAAATCAAGGCCGCGAAGGATTTGAAGGGGCAGAAGAACGCGCCGGACGTGTTCGATCTCGGCGCCACCGTGGTGGCGACCAGCACCGATTACTACGCAGCCTACAAGGTGGAGAACTGGGACGACATCCCCTCCGCCAACAAGGAGGAATCCGGCCTATACACCAACGACTACACCGGTGTGGTGTCCATCGGCTACGACTCGTCCAAGGTGTCGGCCCCCGAATCGGTCGATGATCTGCTTAAGGACGAGTACAAGGGCAAGGTTGCCATCAACGGCGACCCGACCCAGGCAGGCGCCGCGCTCGCTGCCGTCGCATGGGTCACGTTGCAGGAAGGCGGTAGCCTCGACGACTTCTCCACAGGCATCGATTTCTTCACCAAACTGAAGAAGGCGGGCAACTTCCTTGCGGTGGACGCGACCTCAGCGACCATCGCGTCCGGTGAGACGCCGGTGGTGATCGACTGGAACTACCTCAACGTCGCAGCCGCCGAACAGAACGCGAACTACAAGACCATCGTGCTTTCCGACAACGCATACGGTTCCTACTACAGCCAGGCCATCAATAAGGATGCCCCGCATCCGGCGGCCGCACGCCTCTGGGAAGAATACGTATTCTCCGATGAAGTGCAGAACCAGTTCCTGAAGGCCGGAGCCCTTCCGGTGCTCGCCAAGACCATGCAGGACGAAGGCACCATCGACGAAGACGCCTTGGAGAAGGCCGGCGGTCTGCCGGACAACATCAATCTGGCGACATCCGACCAGATCGACGCGGCAAACACGCTGCTCGCCGAGAAGTGGGCCACGGTCAGCGCGTCCTGACCGATGCGCCACGCGGTGTGTGACGGTCCAGCTCAACCCCGCCACACACCGCGGTCGCATGTGATTCGCACATAGGTGGAAAGGAGTCGTGATGACGAAAATCAGCAATGGCATGCGGCTGTTGCCCTTTGCGCTTTACGTACTGCTCATGTTCGTACTGCCGGCGGTGCTGGTCATCTCCAGCGCGTTCCAGGTGGACGGCGGCGGCTGGACGTTGGAGAACTTCAACATCTTCTCCCGTCCGGGAGTGGGAGCCGCATTCTGGAATTCCTGCTGGCTTTCCGCATTGACATCATTGGTCGGAGCGGTTATGGGCGCGGTGGTCTGCTTCGCTCTGCTTGGATGCAAGGAAGACGGCGTGGTCCGCAGGCTGGTGGATTCCGCTTCAAGCACGTTGTCGCAGTTCGGCGGCGTGATGCTGGCCTTCGCCTTCATAGCCACCATGGGCAATCAGGGACTGATCACCCTGCTGATCAAAAACCTGCTGCAAATCGACATCTATGCGAATGGCATGTGGCTGTACACGCCAGTCGGCCTGATACTGCCGTACCTGTTCTTCCAGATGCCGCTGATGATCATTTCGTTCTATCCGGCAATCGCAAGACTCTCCGGCAACCTGGCCGAAGCGGTGGCCATGCTGGGCGGCAGCAAAGCCGCATATTGGCGTTTCGTCGGCATCCCGGTGCTGTTCCCCTCGTTCATGGGCGGATTCCTGTTGCTGTTCGCCAACTCCTTCTCCGCATATGCGACCGCAGCCGCGCTGATCAGTCAAGGCTCGCAAATCGCCCCGCTGCAGGTGCGTGCGGCCCTGATCAGCGAAACCGGTTTGGGAAGCGAAGGCGCCGCAGGAGCGCTCGCGGTCGGCATGCTGGTGATTATGGCGTTCGTCGTTCTTACGTACGCGCTGGTGGAAAGGAAGGCATCATCATGGCTCGACTGAATCGGCAATCCGTGTGGAAACGGTATGATCGGCCTTCGAACGCCGCGCGTAACGTCATTTTGACGGTGTTCGCGCTGTTTCTCGCATTGCCTATCGTGGGAATGCTGTATTTCACGTTCCGCTCCGCCACGGGGGGCTTCACACTTGACCATTGGCTTGATCTGTTCGCGGGGGAAAGTTCGTCCTCATGGACGGCGCTTGAAGACGGTCTGGTCAATTCCATCGTGCTGGTATTGGTGACCATCACCATCGAATATGTGATCGTCATACCGGCGCTGGTGCTGATCGACGTGCGTTTTCCCCGAATCAAGCGTTACATGCGCATTTTCATGCTGCTGCCAATCGCGATTCCGGCGATTATTCTGGTAGTGGGATTCGCCCCCATCTTCTCCGTGCTTTCGAACCTGTTCAGCGCGGACGTCTGGACGCTGGCCTTGGCATACGGCATCATCGCGCTTCCGTTCGTCTATACGACCATAGAGGCGGACCTCAGCGGCATGAACGCGGCCACACTGGCTCAGGCCGCAGAATCGTTGGGCGCTGGATGGTGGCGAATCCTCGTTTCGATCATGCTGCCATGCCTGAGGCGAAGCATCGTCTCCGCAACGCTGATCACTTCGGCCATCGTGCTTGGAGAATTCACCATCGCATCGCTGCTTAACCGGGAGACGCTGCAGACCGATCTTATCGTCATCTCCAAAAGCGACGTCTACGTATCGGTCATCATCACGCTCATCGTATTGGTGTTGACCTTCATCGCGCTGTTCCTGGTAAGCGGAGCGGGCAAGAATCATAAGGAAAGGAAGCAATCATGAGCGCTGCGGCCATCGACGGCAGGACGACAGGGGGAGAATCCGTCGTTTTCTCCAATGTCACCAAATCATATGGCAACAAGGAAGTGCTGCATTCCTTCAACTTCGACATTAAGGCGGGGGAGATGATCTGCCTGCTGGGGCCGTCCGGATGCGGCAAGTCCACGGCGTTGCGTTGCCTTTCGGGGTTCGAAAACATCACCAAAGGCGATATCCGTATCGGGGAACGTTCCGTTGCGGGGATTCCGCCGCAGAAGAGGGGCATCGGCATGGTGTTCCAGCAATATTCGCTGTTTCCCAATATGAATGTGCTCGACAATGTGGCGTTCGGTCTGAAGGTGAAGAAGGTACCGAAGGACGAACGTCGTACGAAAGCCCGGGAAATGCTGAAGATCGTGGGACTCGAGGACTACGCCGAGTCGTTTCCGAACAGATTGTCGGGCGGCCAGCAGCAGCGAGTGGCGCTTGCCAGGGCGTTGGTCATGAACCCGAGCGTGCTGCTGCTTGACGAACCGCTTTCCGCATTGGACGCCAAGATCAGGGTGCAGCTGCGCGACGAAATCCGAGCGCTGCAGCGCAAGCTCGGCATCACCGCGATTTTCGTGACGCATGATCAGGAGGAAGCCTTGGCGGTGGCCGACCGCATCGCCGTCATGCACGATGGCAACATCGAACAGATCGGCACGCCGAAAGAGCTGTACCTTACTCCGGCCACGCCGTTCGTGGCCGACTTCGTGGGGCAATCCAACAAGGTCGAAACCACGGTTCAGGCCAACGGCAAGGTGAACGTGTGCGGATTCGAACTGCCGTTGAGCACGCCGCTGCCGGCCAATACGCTGGCCACGGTGTTCATCCGTCCGGAGAACGTCATCATCGAACACGACGAACAGAGTCGATTCGAAGTCAGCCATACGAGCTTCCTGGGGTCCATCGAACGCACTTCGGTGCGGGCCGACAATATCACGCTGGTCTCGCAGCACGCTCCTATGGAACAATATGAAATCGGCGACCGTGTTCGATTGACGATTCGTCCGGAAGCGGTCGTCGCCGAGCCCATCGACCTGCGCTGGGTCCAGGACGCAATGTCGAAAACAGGTGAGACGGATTCTCCAAAGGAGGCGTGAATCCATGAGTGATGCTAAACGTTTGAAGTTCCGGTCCGATGGCACGTTCCGTGTGCTTCAGCTGGCCGACGTGCAGGACGGTCCCGAGGTAAGCCGGGATGCCATCGATCTGATAGAAGCGGCGGTGGCCCAGGCCGATCCCGATTTGGTGGTGCTGACCGGCGATCAGATCCGCGGATACGACCCCGCCTACATGAGCACGTTCCTTTCACGAAGAGGATTGAAATACGGCGAAGACATACCGCTCGGCATCAAGTTCGAAAAAATACTGGGTGGCGCATCCGATACCGATGCGACACGTTACGACGAAGGGCTCGAAGGCGCCCGGCAGAAGGTGCGCGACACCTTCGCGCAATTCCTCGGACCGATCGTCTCCCGAGGTATTCCGTTCGCCGCCACATATGGCAACCACGACTTCCAGTGCGGCATCATGCCGGAGGAACAGGACGACATCTACCGCGAATTCTCCGGATGCCTCAACCCGAAGGTCGACGCCTCGGGGCAAACGCAGGAAGGCGGAATCGCCTGCGAGGCAGGTACGTTCGCATTACCGGTCGCATCTTCGGACGGAACGCGTACCGCCATGGGCATCATGATGGTCAATTCCGGTGATTTCGAGCCCGGCGGAGGCTACGGGGCGCCTTCCGAAACCGCGATACGCTGGCTGAAAGCCGCCGAAGACGCGGTAAGCGAACCGGGAAGCCGCACGCCGTCGATCGTATTTCAGCACATTCCCACGCATGAGTTCTACCAATGCCTCAAAAAGGTATCCCCGTTCACCCCGTACGCGGTGGAAGGCTACCGGGCGTTCTCTGACTCCTGCTATGTGGTCAATCCCGAAATCTGCCGTCCCGGTTCGAAACTGGGCGAAGGGCCATGCTGTTCGGAACGCAACGTCGGCGAAGTGCAACAGATGCGCGAATCGGGCGGATACTTCGCGCTGTACTGCGGCCACGACCACAAAAACACCTTCATCGGGCATGTGGACGGGCTCGACCTGGGGTACGCGCCGACGTGCGGATTCTGCTCATACGGCCCCAAAGCCGAAGACCACGCCCTAAGACTGTTCGTATTCCACGAAGACGAGCCGCAGCGATACGAGACGCGATTGCTCACCTACGGCGATCTGATCGGCAAACCGGTACGCAACCCGGCCCGTCTGCTTGCCGGCGAATACATGATCTCCGACATGACCAGCGTGCGGAATCTGCTCAGACGTCCGGGCGTGGCTTTGGGAACGCTCGTCATCGCCGGGCGACTTGCCGCAAGCGTCGCCAAACGTGTGATCGGTGTCAAAAGGTAACCAAATAAACGAAAAAGGCGGAAATGGTTTGTTTCCGCATCGTATCAGTCACTCAACAAAGCGGCGCTACCGTATGCGTGACGCCAAGGGGAGCCAACGAAAGAAGGAATCATGGCCACTCGATCAACCATCATGGACACCAACAGCTTCCGTCCGGAAATGGCGGACGCGCTCGATCCGGCGACGCGCAAGCTCACCGAGGAACGAGACGTGCTCGGACCGGCCTACCGCCTGTTCTACCGCAATCCCGTGCATCTGGTGAAGGGCGTCGGCTCGCATCTATGGGATGCCGATGGCGAGGAATATCTCGACGTATACAACAACGTGGCTTCTGTGGGCCATTGCCATCCGCGTGTGGTCGAAGCGCTGTCCACGCAGGCTTCGATGCTGAACACCCACACCCGCTACCTGCATGAGAACATCCTGCATTACGCGGAGGATATCCTCTCCACCATGCCCGACGAGATCGACCGCATCATGTTCCAGTGCACGGGTTCCGAAGCCAACGACCTGGCCGTTCGCGTGGCGCAGACCTACACCGGCGGCGAAGGCGTGATCGTGACGCATGAGGCGTACCACGGCAATTCCGCGCTGACATCCGAACTGTCTCCGGCACTCGGCACCGCGCAGACGCTGGGACTCAAGATGCGCATGATTCCGACGCCCGACACTTATCGCATCGAAATCGACGGCAAGAACGCGTCCGAATGCACCGCCGAGGAATTCGGCAACTGGATGGCCGGCGAAGTGCGCAAGGCAGTGGCCGATATGGAACGCCACGGCATCAAGTTCGCGGCGCTGCTCGCGGATTCCATCTTCTCGTCCGACGGCGTGTATCCGGATCCGGTCGGATACTTGAAGCCGGTCATCGACACCGTGCACGAGTTGGGCGGCGTGTGGATCGCCGACGAGGTGCAGCCGGGATTCACCCGTACGGGCGACGCCTTCTGGGGTTTCGGACGCCAAGGCATCGTGCCTGATCTGGTCACATCCGGCAAGCCCATGGCCAACGGTCTGCCGACATCGCTGATGGCGGCACGCCACGAAGTGTTGGAACCGTTCGCCGGTTCCATTCCGTACTTCAACACGTTCGGCGGCAACCCGGTGTGTATGGCCGCGGCCCAGGCGGTGCTCGACGTGATGCGCGACGAAGACACCATGGGCAACGCCAAGCGCGTGGGCAAGGTGTTCAAGGACGCTGTCGCCTCGCTCATGCCGTCGCACCCGTGCATCGGCGACGTACGCGGCACCGGTCTGTACATCGGCTGCGAAATCGTCAAGCCGGGCACCAAGGAGCCGGACCAGAAGGCGGCGCTCGATATTCTCGAAACCCTGCGAGACAACCACATCCTCACCTCGGTGTGTGGGCGTTACGGCAATATCCTCAAACTGCGTCCGCCACTGGTGTTCAGCGAATCCGACGTGGACTGGTTCATGGATGGATTCACCAAAACGCTCGAAACATTGAAGCTGTAGAACGAAAGGAACTGCAGTAAGGAGGGCATGGATATGGAAGCCAACAGCGAAGCCGGGCGTAAGAGAATCGCGACAGGCGAGTTGGCTCACCGTATCCGCGCCCTTATTCGCGTTCAGGAGCTGCAGCCGGGGGAGAGGCTCGGCTCGGAACGCGCGCTCGCCGAATCGATGAACGTCAGCCGGTCCGACCTGCGCAACGCGTTGGCCGTGTTGGAATCATCGCACGAGATCATCCGCAAAATCGGACGTGCGGGCGGTGTGATCGTCTCGGACGGACGATTGGAGCGCAACATCAATACGGTCGAATCGTTGCCCACAATCGCAAGACGGCAGGGAATGCGAGTGTCGTCGAACGTGTTGCAGGCGGTGATCGCCCCGGCGTCGCCTTCCGATATCCGACTGTTGAAACTGCCGGGTGAGCATCCGGTGATCTACGACATCACCCGGTTGCGTCATATCGAAGGCCGTCCGTTGTCTTTGGAACGTTCCCGGCTGCCCGCTTATCTGTTTCCGATGTTTCTGACGCGTGATCTGACCACGCCGTTCTATGCGATGTTCGAACGTGACTACGGCATCCGTCCGTACAGCGTGGACGAGACGCTCGAATCAGTGGTCAGCGGCGATCAGGAAAATGATCTGCTGGAAATCGAACCGGAAACGCCGCTGATGCGCATCCATAGAATCGCATGCACGGAGGAGGGGGTTCCGTTCGAACGTGCGATCGACGTGTATATAGCCGATCGCATGCGCTTCACCATGCACCACTCCGGATATGTGCGGCTTTCCGCGACGCAGGGGGCGGCGAGGTAGATGGGATGGGCGAATCGGCAGGATTCGTTCCATGGCTGTTCGGGACCGCTTCAGACGATGCGTCGATCGGCGGCCCAACGGGTGAGTTCCGTACGATTCGAAAGCTGAAGTTTGCGCAATACGGAACTCACATGCGTCTCCACTGTCTTGATGGAGATGAACAGCTCGGCCGCCACCTCCTTATACGTGTATCCGCGTGCGATCAGCCTCATGACCTCCTGTTCGCGGTTCGAAAGCCGATCCAGCTCGTCATCGTGAATCGACCCGTCCGCGCCTGTCGTGCCCGAAGGCGCGTTTTGGAAGGTGGACAGCACGAATCCAGCCAGTTTCGGCGAAAACACGGCATAACCCTCATGCACCTGCTTGATGGATGAGATCAGATCGTCGCCGGAAATCGTTTTGGTCACATATCCTTGCGCGCCGGCGCGAATCACCGAACCGACGTCCTGCGGCGAATCCGACACCGACAACGCCAGGAACACCGTATTGGGGGAGTAGGCGCGGGAACGGATGAGGATTTCCGCGCCGCCACCGCCTTCGCCTCCGGGCACGTGCACGTCCAGCAGCACCACATCGGGCTTGGTCTGCGCGATCATGGCCACCGACCCTTCCACATCCGGCGCCTGCCCGACGATGTTGAAATGCGGTTGCAAGGTGGCGATCACGCCCGCGCGGAACATCTCATGGTCGTCAACCACGGCGACGCGGATCGGCTGCGACTGTTCGTTCATTGCTGCTCCCTGACTTGGCTTGCGTTCGATTCGCTGGTTTTGGCGCGTTTTGCGGATATCGGCATGTGCATACGCACTTCCGTGCCCCATTTCGGCCGCGACACAATCTCCACTGTACCGCCGCGACGTTTGACGCGCCCGATGATCGACTCACGGATGCCGAGTCGGTTGGGCGGAATCGACTTGACATCGAATCCATCGCCATGATCCCGCACAAACACCTCGACCAGACTGTCGCTCGCCTCACAATATACGGAAATGGGCTCGTTTCCATGCGTCACGGCGTTCACGAGAGCCTGTTGCGTGGCGTCGAGCAACGCGTCGGTCTGAGCGCTCGGCCTGGCATCGCCCACCGTCACCACGTCGATCGGCTTGCCGTGGGAATCCTCGATTTGCGCGGCGATGTCCTTCAAACCGGCGCTTACGGAACGGTCCGAAGTGGTGCGTTCCTGGTACAGCCATTCGCGAAGCTCGCGTTCCTGCGATCGCGCCAGCGCGAACACGGTCTGCTGGTCGTCGGCATGCAGTTGGATCAGCGCAAGCGTTTGCAGGACGCCATCATGCAGATGCGCGGTCATGTCGGCGCGTTCCTCCTCGCGTTCCTTCAACGCACGTTCGGTGCCCAGATCGCGGATCAGCGCCACGATCCACGGCACGATCGCAAGAATCACGCCTACCAGCAACGCGAATCCCGCCAGAATGAACGTCATGGTGGAATGCTCGACTCCCAAACGGGGAGGCAGCACGGAACCTATGTACATCGCGTAGCTGGCGAAAATTATCGCGATTCCGCCGATCATCGTCCAGAGCTGGCCGTCTTTGGCGTTATACCGCAGCCAGGAAACCCCCACGCCGGTCGCGCCGATCAGCAGCGGAAAGATGAGCGCGGGATTGATGCCGGTGGAGAGCATCAAGCAGGCGGATGCGAACAATACGATGCCGGCCATCGCCAGAAGCGCCGGTTTCGGTGCGGTTTTGAGCACGTGCCCCAGACTCTCGCCATTGGCGTATGATTCGTTTTCCGCCGCAAAGCCGGTCTCTTGCGATTGCGGGGCTATGTTCGTCCCGTATGCTCCATGCGCTCCAGAGGCTCCATATGGCGCGTTGCCTTTGGCGAGCGGTGATCGTGACGCCGGCTGTTGATTGGTCAGAACGTACGCCTGCCACACCGGATCTCCCACCGGAACGATCAGCCATAAGAAGATGTAGGCGATCAGTCCGGCGCCGAACATGAACGACGATGCGGTGAACAGCAGGCGAACCAGTACCACGGAAATACCCAAGTGCATGCTGATGCCCTTGCATACACCCGCGAACCAACGCCCATACTGGGGTCTTGCCAACGGAAGACGCGCCATTCTGGTCGGCATCGGCTCGTCGGCGGCAAGACGATTCATGCAGTATTGGAGGTATTGCGCGCTCGCAAGGTCGTACTCCTGCTGCGTGTATACGGGTTTTCCATAGGACTTCATGCTTCCATTGTGCCTTCTCAGTGACGTCTTATCGGGGAATGAGACCGGTGTTCAGGGCAGATTCAGGGTGTTCCCCGATACGGTTGGCGACTTCGCGTTGCTGTAATGGAACCATGAGCAATGCAAATTTTGATTCGAAGATTCCGCAGTCGGGTGCGCCGCAGCAGTCCGACTCGGTACGGGATGATGCGACGTGGCCCGGCTCGGCGCAGGCCGGTGCCGCGCAAAACGGTGCATCACAGTCCTATCAGGGGAACCAACAGCAGTTCTACGGGACGCAAGGGGCTCCGCAGCAGCCGATGATGCGGCAGTCGCCAAAGCAAGGGCCGAACGCTTCCGAACGGTTCTTCGCATGGGTGCGCGGCAGCCAGATCCGCCGTGGACGAGATCGTTGGATCGGCGGCGTGTGCGACGGATTGGCCCGACGCTTGGGCTGGAACGTTGCGCTGGTGAGGGCGTTGATGATTCTTTCGGCCTTCTTCTTCGGCGCGGGCGCGGCCTTCTACGGAATGGCCTGGTTCCTGTTGCCGGACGAAACCGACAGTCGGATCCTCTCCGAGGAGCTGATCCGCGGAAACTGGGATTGGAACTGCCTGGGCGTGTTCCTGTTCATGGCGGTGGCCATCTGCCTTCCGGGCGCAGGCTGGGTGGCGTTCGCCTTGTCCGCGCTGGCGTTGTGGCTCATCCTCAACAGGCAGACCTATATGCCGACCCGGCAGTGGAACGCGTATGGGCCGCAAAATCCGTATGGAATGCGCAATCCATACGGGATGCAGGGGCAGGGGATGCAGGGGCGGCCCAGGCCTGCCGCAAATGGTCAGATGCCGCAACAGGGTATGCCTCAGGGTCCGCAATCGTGGGTAAGTATGCCATCAATGGGTGCGCCCGCATATAGGCCGCCGCAGGCTGGTCCGACGCAAACGGTTCCGCAGGCGCGCGTCAATACGACCCCTCCTCCGGCAGCGTTCGCGACGGCCAATATTCCACCCACATACACCGCGCAGCCGATGGGTGCGACGTCTGCGCAGCCTCGATATGGCCGTCGCAAGTCGGGCGGGCCGATCGTGGTGCTCGTCACGTTGGGAGCTTTGCTGCTTTCCCTGGCGTTGGTCATGTTCTTCGGAATCGGAGGAAATGCCACGACTGCCAAAGGGGTTCAGGGATTCAACCTGTGGATGGGGGGTGCATGCGTTGCGCTCGGACTGCTGATTGTGGCGCTCGGCTGCATGGGGAAACGCGCCGGTGGACTGCATGCAATTGTATGGCCGATGGTATGCGTGGCGATGCTTTCGTCCCTGTGCTACATGACCTACTCCTACTACGAGTATAAGAATGAGCGGGTCATCTCATCGTATGAATACATGTCATACGACCAGGTGGGCGAGCGCGATATGCCGACTCCGAACGAATCATCAGGCAAATCAGCCCCCGGTGATACGTCCTCGCCCATGAGGAACACCGATCAACAAGCGCATCATGACGCCGATTCGACGAACGACTGAAAGGGAATGCCATGAATGACGAGAAGACTACGGTATTGCCGAATGAGTGGCAGTATGACAACGATTCGATAATCCGTCCATCCGGCCCGTCCGGAGCGACCATAGGCCTGGGCATCGTGATCGCGATCTTCGGTGCGATGGTGCTGCTGTTTTCGATCGACGATGTGCTGAACGCCATGTGGAAGACGTTTTTCGGCGGTTCGGGATTGGGCGTAGCCGTGGTGGTCGGCGGTTTCGGAGTGATATTGATCGTTGCGGCCGTGGTATGGTCGCTGGTCAAGTTCATGCGGGACCGGAAGAACGACGATTATACCGGCATGGACGATTCCGACGATTTCACCGGTTCCACGGAAAAGACCGAGGAGATCAGGACCGCCGACATCAACGATTTTGAGAAGTAGCAGGTAAGGTGGGGCGCCGGGATAATACGGAAACGATCATCCCGGCAAGCCGAAAAGCGGGGAATCCGCCGAAAATGTTTTCCACGTTTCCACATGTGGATATGTGGAAACGTGGAAAACCTTCGATGGGCAATCGGAGAAAAGGCGAAAATCAGACGTGCACCTCGCGCATACGCTCCAGAGCGCCGGTATTCGTTTCGTAGCGGCGCGAATACGCGACCAGGAACGCGACTCCCAGCATGGTGATCGGCATGCCGGACAATCCCGTGTAATGGTAGTTCATGGCGGACGCCGTCAGTGCGGCGCCACCGACGATGGATCCGACGGCATTGCCGAAATTGAAGGCGATCTGCACGGCGGCGCCGGCGATCAGCTCGCCTCCGCCCTGCCCGGCCTGTACCATCAGCAGCTGCTGCGGCGCGGAATTGAAGAACAGCGCGAATCCGAGAACAAACGTCAGCAACGCGGTGGAAACGTAATTGCCGGGAAGGAGGAACACCAATCCCAAGCCGCACATGGCGATCGCCTGAGACAATGCGGCGGTCGCGGCGGGCTTCCACAAATCCGTAAGCCTGCCACCCGCGATCCCGCCGAGCACCATGCCGAAACCGGCGAGCACCATCAGCAGCGGAACCACTCCGGCGGACCATCCACCGGTCTTCTGCAACCAAGGCGAGATATAGCTCCACCAGCAGAAAATGCCGGAATTTCCGCAGAACACAGCCAACAGCACCATCCATGGGCCTGGTTTGGTGAGAAAACGGAACTGGCCCTTGATGCCGGCATCCTTGATCGGCGCGACGAACGGAATCCAGGCGAACACCAGAATCATGGTCATCAAGGCCCAGGCCGCGAGAATCGCGAACGCCATGCGCCAGGACAGCACTTCCGAAAGCAGCGTGCCAGCAGGCACGCCCAGCATGTTCGCGACGGTCTGGCCCGTAACCATCATCGATACGGATTGCGCCTCCTTGCCCTTGTCGGCGAGGATCTTCGCGATCAGCGTGGCGGTGCCGAAAAACGCGCCGTGGGGAAGGCCCGAGATGAAACGGGCGGCCAGCAGCATGGGGGAGTTGAACGAGACGGCGCTCAACGTATTGCCAACCAGCGCGATGATCATGAACAGGATGATGAGGTTTTTCGGCGGTACCTTACGGCCGAACACCAGAATCAGCGTGCCGAAGCAGACTCCGAACGCGTAGGCGGAAATATAATGTCCGGCGGCGGGGATGCTCACGTTCATCGCGGCGGCGGTCTGCGGCAAAATGCCCATCATCACGAATTCGGCCGCGCCTAGAATGAATGCGCCCGAGGCCAAGGCCAGAATGCTTCTTTTCACCAATCTCTCCTGTGCGTATGGCATGTGCGAACGAGGCACACCAATTGTTTGAACCAACCGATTATTGTATGGAAACCGGCGAACGTACCCATGCGTGTGGTGCGTTCGCATTCGCATTCGCATTCGAGACCGATGAAATGTGGGGAGTCGGCCAAATGCCATAGCCAAAATGCGAATCGGAAAATGGCTTGCCGATGGATTGCGTTCACGATTTCAATAGGACCCGCGAAAATGCGGAAAGAAAAAGGCGGAACCGAAGTTCCGCCTTTTGTTGTGGTCGGGCTGGCGGGATTTGAACCCGCGGCCTCTTCGTCCCGAACGAAGCGCGCTACCAAGCTGCGCTACAGCCCGTTTTGCAACAGTTGGAAATATTACACGAACTGAGGTTTATTGCAAAATCGGCGTGTCGCGTGTTGTGTAGTGGCTTCTCGTTACACTTGGGGCTTATGACTGAGACCAACGAATCGCAAGAAAATCAGAACGAAGAAGCCGCGGTTCCCACCATGACGACGGTGGAACGAGCGGAAATGCTGCTGCAGCAGGATGCCGCCATCCGCGCCAAGATCGAAGACGGCGCAACCCTCGACGAAGCCGTGGACCCGGGCAACAAGGAATTCGGTCCGCTGGCCCACCCCGAGCAGGTGCAGATGCGCGTGGCCAAGCGTGCCATGATGCTCAAGGAAGGCATCGAACCGTACCCGGTGACGCTCGACGTGACCTCCACTATCGAAGAAGTGCGCGCCAAGTATGACGGCAAGCTGGAAGCCGGCGCCGAAACCGAAGACGTGGTCGGCATCGCAGGTCGCGTGCTTTTCCTACGCAACGCCGGCGGCCTGTGCTTCGTGCAGCTTTCCGCGGGTGACGGAACCAAGATTCAGGGCATGATTTCCAAGAAGGAGATCGGCGCCGACTCCCTCAAGCAGTTCAAGCAGCTGGTCGACCTTGGCGACCACCTGTTCATCAAGGGTCGTGTGATCGCATCCAAGACCGGCGAGCTGTCTGTGTTCGCCACCGAGTGGGCCATCGCAGCCAAGGCGCTGCAGCCACTGCCGGCCCTGCACAAGGACCTGAACGAAGACACCCGCACCCGCAAGCCGTACATCGGCATGATCGCGGACGAGAAGATCCGCAACATGGTGCGCAACCGTTCCAAGGCCGTCGCATCCCTGCGCAAGACCTTCGCCAACCACGACTTCATCGAGGTCGAGACCCCGATGCTGCAGACCGTGCACGGCGGCGCCGCGGCCCGTCCGTTCACCACGCACATGAACGCCTTCGATCTGGACCTCTACCTGCGCATCGCGCCGGAACTGTTCCTCAAGCGCTGCCTGGTCGGCGGCATCGACCGCGTGTTCGAAATCAACCGTGATTTCCGCAACGAGGGCGCCGACGCCACCCACGCCCCGGAATTCACCATGGTCGAGGCGTATCAGGCCTACGGCAACTACGACACCATCGGCGCTCTCGTCAAGCAGCTCGTGCAGGACACCGCCATGGATGTGTTCGGCAGCCACAAGGTAACCCTGCTTGACGGCACCGAATACGACCTCGGCGGCGAATGGAAGACCATCAGCATGTACGACTCCCTGTCCGAAGCCCTCGGTGAGGAAATCGTGCCGAACGGCGGTCCGGACAATCCGGGAACCTCCGTGGAACACTTGGGCGCAATCGCCGACAAACTCGGTGTGGAGCGCGACGACGTAGAGAACCACGGCAAGCTCGTCGAACATCTGTGGGAGCACTTCTACGAAGACAAGCTGTACGAGCCGACCTTCGTGCGCGACTTCCCGGTCGAAACCTCCCCGCTGGTCAAGGGCCACCGCTCCAAGCCGGGTGTGGTCGAGAAGTGGGATCTGTACGTGCGCGGCTTCGAGCTGGCCACGGGCTACTCCGAACTCAACGATCCGGTCGTGCAGCGCGAACGTTTCGTGGATCAGGCCAAGGCCGCGCTCGCGGGCGATGAGGAAGCGTGCGATATCGATGAGGACTTCCTCGAGGCGCTTGGCGTCGGCATGCCCCCGGCGGGCGGCATGGGCATGGGCATCGACCGACTGCTCATTGCGCTGACCGGTGCCACCATCCGTGAGACCATCACCTTCCCGCTGGTCAAGCCGTTGATCGGCTGATTCGGCTGGCTGGCCGCTGCTGACGTAGGTCGGCTGAGAACCTTCAACGCAGGACGCTTCCCAATGGATGCGTCCTGTTGTTGTATGCGGATGCTGTTGCGGGTGTTGCAGGTGGTGACGGCCGTTTGCGTCGGTATGGGTATAGTCGTCGTGCGTGAGTATTCCCGTACCGACGCAAGCGTGCCTGTTTGCGGTGTTTTGGGAATACTTGCGGGCCGTGAGTATTCCCGTACCGACGCAAGACGCGGCTCAGGGAAGCCCAGCTGCCGGTCCGGTGCTCCCGCGAACGATCAACGTGGGCGGAAACAGCAGCCGGTTGTGTGTCGAGGTTGTTCGAGGGCCAAGGGATGGCCGGGAATTCCGTCGCTCGTTAGAATGACGTCCATGAAAACTTGGATTCGCGGCGCTCGCCTGAAGACCCTGCCATTGGCGATCGCTCCGGTGATCATCGGAACGGCGTTGTCTTGGAAGGGCGTGTTCGTTTATTCGCAGGACGGCGACATGCCGCATGAATCATGTCCGTTCTTCGGGAGCCAACATGATTTGGGGGAGATGGAATACGGTTCATTGGCCGGTGCGTGCCAGACGTCTCCTACCTGGTTCGTGTTGGTGGCGGTGCTGTGCGGTTGTGTGGCGTTGTTTCTGCAGGTCGCCGCGAATTTCGCGAACGATTACTCCGATGGCGTGCGCGGAACGGATGAGGGGCGGGACGCCGGCAAGGAGTTGGGTCGTTCTTCCCGTATCAAGTCCGTCTGTACTGGAATTGAGCATCGAGAAGCCAGCGTGGATCAGGGGCATGCCTCCGTTGGAACGTTGCCGATTCGTGACAGATCGCACGGGCCGGCCCGATTGGTGGCGTCCGGCGTGAATCCAAAGAAGGTGCTGGCTGCCGCCGGAATCAATGCGTTGATCGCTTGCCTATGTGGCTTGGCGGTATGCGCGCTGACCGGATATTGGTGGTTCATCCTACTTGGATTAGCATGCCTTCTGGCCGGTTGGTGCTACGTCGGTGGCAGACACCCCTATGGCTACCACTATCTAGGCGAGGTGTTCGTATTCGTTTTCTTCGGTCTTGTTGCCACTTGCGGAACCATGTTCGCCTTGACGGGAACGGTGTCGGCCTCCGGAATCTGGGGCGGATGCGACGTGGGCTGTGTTGCGGTGGCTGTGCTGTGCGTCAATAATCTACGTGACGTCGAATCCGATCGAAAGCATGGCAAGCATACGTGGATGAGCGCCTTGGGGCGGTCGAAAGGAACCGTTTTCACAATCGCATTGATGGTGGTGTCCGCGATTACGCCGATGCGATATTGCGCCGTCATGCTGCGAAATATGGAACTTACGAACGTCTTGACTACAGGCGTCGCGCTGGCGTCGGTTGCGATGCTGTTTGTCGTGTGCATCGCGGCCGTCGTCGCGATCGCAAGGAAAAACTATAAAACCGCGTTACCGTTGTGTTCGCTGAGCTCGCTCGCCATGGCTGCGGTATTTGCGATGTCGTCGATTTTCTCGTGATCTCATACGCATTGAATCGCGGATTGCGCGGTGAGCGAGGAATGTTGCACAAACGTAACCAAATAATCGTCGAACCGTTCGTTTTTGGACGTGCAAGGCGGTAGACTGGCAAGCATGACTTACAAACTAGTACTGCTCCGTCATGGACAGAGCGCATGGAATAAAACCAATCAGTTCACCGGCTGGGTCGACGTCCCGCTGACCGAGCAGGGTGTCGAGGAAGCCAAGAACGGCGGCCGCCTGCTCAAGGAGAAGAACGTCCTTCCGGATATCGTCTTCACCTCGATGCTGCGTCGTGCCATCAACACCGCCAATGTGGCTCTGGACGAGGCCGATCGCCTGTGGATCCCGGTCCAGCGCAGCTGGCGTCTGAACGAGCGTCACTACGGCGCTCTGCAGGGCAAGAACAAGACTCAGATCCGCGAAGAGTACGGCGATGAGAAGTTCATGCTGTGGCGTCGTTCCTATGCAACCCCGCCGCCTGAGATCGATCCGAACGACGAATACGCTCAGAACGGCGATCCGCGCTACACCGGCGATCCGGTTCCGGAAGCTGAGTGCCTGGCCGATGTGGTCACCCGCGTTGAGCCGTACTTCAAGTCCGACATCGAGCCGCAGCTCAAGGCCGGCAAGACCGTTCTGATCGCAGCCCACGGCAACAGCCTGCGCGCCATCGTGAAGATGCTTGACAACCTCACCGAAGAAGAGATCGCCAAGGTCAACATCCCGACCGCAATGCCGCTGCTGTACGAGCTGGATGAGAACTTCAAGCCGATCAAGCCGCGTGGCGAGTATCTGGACCCGGAAGCCGCCGCTGCCGGTGCCGCCGCCGTCGCAGCTCAGGGCCAGAAGTGATTTCATCTCTGCAGTGATGCAACAGTGACGCTACGTTAGATGGCGTCATGCGATAGAGTGAGCCGCACCCCGATTGCTGGATTGAAGAAATTCGGATCAGCGATCGGGGTGCGTTTTTATATTGACGAGTGTGAATGCCGGTATGTGGAAAATCCGAATCCGGAGGCGGGTGTCGAACCGCCCGGAGCGCGACGAACCGCATCCTGGCGGCCCCAACTTCGAGAAACAGGCATATCTTGCCGGTTGGGGTCGGATCGGACGCGGGCCATTCCGACATCAAAATCCCAAATCGTTGGAATTCCGCCATTCCTGAATTGCGTAAAAAACACGGGACGTGGTGACGTATGCCCCCTTCAGGCCCCAACCTCGAAAAAACGGGCCTATCTCCCGGTTGGGGTCAGCCTAGAAGTGGATCATTCTGATACCAGAATCACAAATCGTTGGAAAATAGCCATTTTCGAAACACAGAGACGCATAAAAAATGGACGGCCCGAAGTTCTCATCGTGGCCGTCCATTTGCGTTGTGGGCGTTAAGGATGCGCCGTCGACACGTTGCTGGTGTCACAAGACTCAGCTGATGTCGGTGCCCTCATCACGGGTCGGCTCCTTGGAGGGGTCGAATCCGGAGACGATGAACACCACACGACGTGCGGCGGAAACGGCATGGTCTCCAAGACGTTCCATGAAACGTCCGATGAGCACCACGTCGATGAGCTGCTGGTTGGTGCCGGACCAGTCCTCGGACTGGGCAAGTTCGAGGGTCTTCTTGTGGAGTGCGTCAAGACGATCGTCATTGAGGATGATCGACTCGGCGACCTTGGTGTCGCGGGTGCTGAACATGGCGACGGTACTATCGGCCACATCGTTGAGGAATTCCTGCATTTCGGCAAACAGCGGCTGTGCGTTCTCCGGCAGAGGGGATGCGGGGTAGGTGCGGCGTGCGGCTTCGGCGACGTGTCGTGCCAAATCGCCCATGCGTTCAATCGTTGAAGCCAGACGCATGGTGGAGACCACTACGCGCAGATCGGTGGCGACCGGATTCTGCTTGGCGAGCAGCTTCACGCACTGGTCGATGACGCTGGACTCCAGTGCGTCGATTTCGATATCTCCGTCGATGACGGCCTGTGCGGCTTCAAGGTTCTGATTCAGCAGAGCGTCGCCTGCCCCGTTGATTGCCTTGTGCACTCCTTGGACCATGCGACTGAAGTCATCGGCCACGGCCTGGAGCTCTTCGTTGTAAATAACGCGCATATGACTTGCCTTTCAATAATTCACGAATATCAGGTCTGATACAACCTTCCATAAGTCTATTAGCAAAATGCGGCCGGCATAGCCGTCGGTCAAGTTGTTTCATCAAAGTTCACCGGTGCGTTCACTTGACGTTCATGTCTGTCTGCGGTTGAAATATGTAAGAATGAAATCATGGTTGAATCATTGAGCTCTTTATGGCGTGAATTGACGCATCGGGACGAGCAGTCGGATGTCGAGGATTACGTGGTTGACGATTCCACAAATGCGTTATTGTCCATGCTTCCGCTGATTTCCATCGTCATCGACGATTCCGATGAGGTGGTTCGTGCGCATCCGGCAGCCTACGCGCTTGGAGTGGTTCTTGATGATGCGATTGTGGACGAGACCGTATTGAAGGCCGTGCATGAGGTCCGGGCGCAGGGTGGAAAACGTCAGTTTGATTTGACTACCACCACGGCCGATGCCGTACAGGTCGTGCCGAAGGCCGGAAAACTTACGATTCGTGAGGTGGCTCAGCAATCGCTGTTGGGGCAGTCGAAAGACAAACCCGTTGCCACGGTTTCTCGGCCGAACTGGCTGAAGGTGATCGTCGGCAAGCTCAATGAGAATTTCGTGGTGGTGCTTATTTCCGATGTGAGTGAAACCGTGCGTTTCGCGCAAACCAGGGATTCGTTCATCACTAATGTTTCCGAACAGCTGCTTAAGCCCACGCAGTCGCTACGGCAGCTTGCCGACACGTTGGAATGCGGCGATGCCGATTCGGATGCCATTGAACGGCATGCGGCGCAACTGCGTCATTCCTGTGCCCATCTGGAGCATATGGTTTCCGACCTGCTGTTGCTGATCAAAGCGCAGGAACCGGTTCTGCCGACTGCGGACAATCGCATCAACGTCATGGCCCAGGTTTCCGCGGCCGCTGAGGAACATCGTGAGGGCGCGCTGTTGAGGGGCATTCATATCAATGTCGTCGGTGACGAATCGTTGGAAGTCAATGGTGAAGCCGGACAGATCGAAGTCGCCGTTGGCAAACTCATCGATAACGCCACTATGTATTCCCCCGACGGCGCCGATGTGAATATTACCGTCAATCCGGATGAGAGCGGCACCCAAGCCGTCATTCGCGTGCTCGACAGGGGCGTGGGCATAGCGGCGAAGGAACAGAACCGCATTTTTGAGCGATTCTACCGGGCCGATAATCAGAACGAGCGTTCCGGAGACGGCATCGGTTTGGGATTGGCGATCGTCAAACACGTTGCGTTGACCCATCACGGTTCGGCTTCGGTGTGGAGCAGTCCGGGGCAGGGGAGCACCTTCACGTTCGCTTTGCCGCTTGCCTGCGATTGATCCACGTTCGTGCGGCCGGGAATATGAGGCCGACGTTATGCAGGCAAGACGTCAGCAAGACGCGGGCAAGATACGGGCAAATAAGAAAGGTGGGTTCGTGGAACCATTGAAGATTCCCCGAACCCACCTTTTGCGCGTTATGCCAACAACAGGCCGCTATAACGAGAGGGGGTCATTCGCCCAAACGTCGGTAGTCCCAACGGTCGAGACGCTCCCAAATCAGCATGAGAACACCGATCACGGTACCTGCAGTACATACGATTTGCGCACGTTCCGCCTGTATGCCGCAGGCCGTGAGAATCATGCACACGACCAGTGCGATCGCCCACATAACGGTGCCGAACAGAAAAACCTTGCGCAAATCCACGCGTACGGGTTTGGGGGAGGGCTTCCTTACGTTCGGGTCGATAATCGGGGCAAATTTCATACTGGACACCTTACAACGCGGGGAAAACACTTACAGGTGTTCCACCACGTAATCTATGCACTTCGTCAGGGCGTCCACATCGCTCGGATCGACGGACGGGAATACGCCGACGCGCAACTGGTTGCGGCCAAGTTTGCGGTATCCGTTGGTGTCCACGATTCCGTTTTCGCGTAGTGCGGACACCACTTGCGCGGCGTTGACGCTCTCATCGAGGTCGATGGTCACCACGGCGTTGGAACGTGCGCTCGCATCGGTCACGAAGGGGGTGGCGTACTCGCTTTTCTCCGCCCACTCATACAGCAGAGACGCGGATCTTGCGCATCGTGCGGACGCCCATGCGAGACCGCCGTTGTCGTTCAGCCAGCGCACCTGATTCTCGAGCATGATCAACGTGGCCACGGCGGGGGTATTGAGCGTCTGGTCCTTGCGGGAGTTTTCGATGGCGGACGTAAGCGAGAGGAACGGTGGAATCCAGCGAAGCGCTCCGGGGAGATTCACATTCTGCTGAATGCCGTATGCGCGTTCCACCGCAGCCGGCGAGAGCACCGCCACCCAGAGTCCGCCATCGGAGCCAAACGCCTTCTGCGGGGAGAAGTAGTAGGCGTCGGTCTGGCTGATGTCCACAGGCAGGGCGCCTGCGCCGCTGGTGGCGTCGATGAGGGTCAGCGCGCCTTGCTCCCTGGAACCGGCGATGCGCTTGATTGGTGCCGCCACGCCGGTCGAGGTCTCGTTATGCGCCCAGCAGTAGGTGTCCACGTATTCGGTGAGTTCCGGAATACGGTAGGTTCCCGGTTCTCCAGTGAAAATCTCCGGTTCCTCGAGGAATGACGCCGACTGGGCGGATTTGGCGAACTTGGAGCTGAATGATCCGTATGCGCCGAAAGCCGCTTTTCGTGTGATCAGCGATGCGCATGCGATGTCCCAGAACGCGCTGGCCCCGCCGTTCCCCAGAACGACCTCATAGCCGTCGGGGATTTGGAAGAAATCAGCCAGGCCTTCGCGGATGGATCCCACCACCTGTTTGATGGGTGTCTGGCGATGCGAGGTGCCCAGCAGGTTTTGTGAGCCTTCGATGAGCGCCTGTGCCTGCTCCGGGCGGATTTTGCTTGGACCCGAGCCGAAACGTCCGTCTTCCGGAAGCATGTTGGAGGGAATGTTCACAGTATTCGTCATGGTGTCTAGCCTAGCCAGTTTCCCGGATTGGATTGTCTTGTGACCGTCTGTCGGACTTTGCGCCGTTTCCTCATCGGTGGAAAGACGTTTTCTGCCGGATGTCGGAGGTGGCCGAAGGACGGTAAAAGTGGGGAAAACGACCTGCCGAAAAGCATGTTAGGGGGCATTGGTGCTTGTTGAAATCCCGGTATCGGTGTAACGTTTTATACCGTGACGGTTTTGTAAACCATGTGCGGTCACAGGCATAGGTTCACAGTAATCCGCAAGGAGTGATTGATATATGAGGCATGCGGCGCATAAAGCTGCCAAGGTTTCCGGCGAGCGTTTCAGCGTTTCCAAAGCGCTGTTCGCATCGAGCCGTGGCTCCCATACCGCCAAGATCGTGCGTATGGTCCAGCTGGCGAACGGTGGGGGCGCGGTCGTGGGCCTTGACCAGGCTGTTGTCGACAAGCTCAATGAAATCGCTCCGATGACCCGTCGTGCCATGCGTGAAGCCGCGCGTGCCGCCGACCGTCATTCCGTGTTCGTCGCTTCCGCATCGTTGGCCACATTGGTGGGCACGGCCGCGGCCGCCATGTCCATCGGGCAGCATGACACCTCCGAATTGACGTTCGCGAACACTACTACCACTACCACCACGCAGGTCAGGCGCGTCTCCGATACCGAGGCGTCCCGTTTCGAAGATCGTTCCGAGCTGAGCTCTCTGACGGTTTCCGAAGATAATGAGGAATGGCAGCTTGGCGAAACCAGCTCGTCCATTGACGTCAGCCTCCTTTCCAAGTCTTTGGCCAACAATGAGAACGTTGCCAAGCTGATGGATCAGGATCAGGATGCCCTTCCCTCTGGTTTTGACCCGAACCATGCCACCGGAGATGAAGGCAACGCGTATCCGTATGGTCAGTGCACGTGGTGGGCGTACACCCGTCGTACCGAGCTTGGGCTTCCTGTGGGCAGCCATTTCGGCAACGCCCAGAGCTGGGGCGCATCCGCGTCCGCGTTGGGGTATTGGGTGGATAACACTCCGCGTCATGTCGGCGATATCGTGGTGTTCTCTCCTGGACAGCAGGGTGCGGATTCGTATTACGGTCACGTCGCCATCGTTGAAAAGGTCAACGAGGATGGGTCCATCGAGATTTCCGAATCGAACGTCGAGGGACTTGGCGTCATTTCCAGCCGTACCTTCACCGCTGACGAAGCCGGTCAGCTGACGTTCATCCATTACTGATCGTTCTCGGTAACGGATTGGCCGCTGAGCGGCCTGTGTCATTGGGTTGCTGATATCTCGCTTCGGCGTGTCGTATGTTTTGGCAATGCTTTTATCTTTGACGTACGTTTCGTATGCGGCACCCCGCATGGTAGATTGGTATCTTGATGAATATTTCGAAGCGATCTGTAAGCATTGCGGCTGCCGCGCTGGCCGCCTCTGCCATGTTTTTTGTCTCGCCGGTGGTCAATGCCGCCGACACCAAGGCGGATGCTGTGGTGACCGCTACTCGTTCTTTCCCGAAGACCACTGCCACCAAGCAGAACTTCCTCGCGGAACATACGTCCACCGACGTTGAGGGTGACACCGATTGGGGTGGCATCGAGAATCTGGACGTTCCGCAGACCAAGTCTCAGGCTGAAAAGGATCAGGAAGCCGCTGAGAAGAAGGCGCAGGAGGAGGCTGAGGCGCAAGCTCAGGCCCAAGCGCAGGCCCAGGCTCAGACTCAGTCCCAGACCGACACCCAATCGGCCAGCCGTTCTTCGGAGCGCACCTCCACCAGCGTGCCGACCGCTCCCGCAACTGCGACCGGTCAGGCTCTTGCTGATTACGCACTCCAATTCCAGGGCTATCCGTACGTGAGCGGAGGCAATACTCCGAGCGGTTGGGATTGCTCCGGATTCGTGCAGTGGATTTATGCGCAGTTCGGCGTGAGCCTGCCGCACTACTCCGGTGCTCAGATGAGCGTCGGAACCGCGGTCGGCAGCATCTCCGAAGCCGCCCCCGGCGATATCATCGTCAACTCTCAGCATGCCGCCATCTACATCGGCAACGGCATGGTCATCAACGCGTTGAATCCAAGCCAGGGAACCCAGATCACATCGTTGGCGGTGTTCACCAGCGATTATGTGATTCGCCGTGTGATCTGACGCAATCTTTTTGCTGAGGGCGTATCCTTCCGGATGTGCCCTTTTTTGCTTGGTTTTGGCCGTGTCATTGACTCTTCATGAGTGCATTACGAGGTATTGTGTACCTTAGAAGCGGCGCATGGTCGCGTTGCAGTGTGAATTCAGGAGGTCGAACATGATTAATGACAAGGCGATCCTCGTTGGTGTCGATGGCTCTCACGCCAGCTACAAGGCCACATGGTGGGCCGCCAACTATGCGAAGCATGCCGGACTGACCCTGCAGATTGTCTGCGCGTACTCTCTGCCGAGCTATGCAGCGGTTTCGTTCGATGCCACCTATACCGCCATGGGAGACGACAACGCCGCCCATAACGATGCCCAGGAGATTCTGTCCAAGGCCAAGGCCATCGCCGACGAGCAGGGCGTGGAAGCGGTGACGCTGATCGTCACCGGAGATCCGGCATCCGTATTCGTCGAGCTTTCCCGCAACTACAATCTCATCGTCATCGGCAACCGTGGCAAGGGTGGTCTGGCGGAACGACTGCTCGGCACCACCAGCTCGAGCCTTCCCGCATACGCGTACTGCCCGATCGTGGTCGTGCCCTACACCGACGACGAAGGCAATCTGATGCATCTGAGCAACACCATCACCAAGGTGGCCGTCGGTTCCGACGAATCCAAGTGGGGTCTGAAGGCTCTGGAGATCGCCGCATCCTTCGCCGACGCATGGGATGCCGAACTCGATGTCATTTCCGCGGTGCCGAGCATGAAGGGCTCCGAGGACGAGGGTGTGCTGGCTTCCTACAAGGAAGATCTTGACGTGCGTATCAAGCCGCTTGAGGAGGCTCATCCGAACCTGAAGATCAACAAGCAGATCGTTCCGGGCTCCGCGGTCGGCACATTGACCCGCGCAAGCTACGACCATGATGTTGTGGTCGTCGGTTCCCGTGGACGCGGCGGTTTCACCGGTCTGCTGCTCGGCTCCACCAGCCAGGGCCTGCTCCAGCATGCGGTCGGTCCGGTCTACGTGGTGCCACGCAAGTATGTGGAAGCCGCGGAAACCCGTCTCGACACCGTGCCGAGCTCGCCGGCCGACGTCAAGCCGAAGTCCATCGACGACATCAAGGGCGTCGAGGAAGTGCCGGTCTCCATGGCTGATTCGGCAACCGTGGAAGCGATCGAAACCAAGATCGATCCGGAACGTCAGTGAGCGTTTGCTGAACGAATATAGATGAGGCTGGTTGCGATTCCTTACCGAATCGCAACCAGCCTCATTCGTTGGCGGGCAATGCCGAAGTCAGTGCTTGACGGTGACGCTCATACGGACCGGCGTCGGTTCCACATACGTATGCTTCACCGTGCAGCTCTTGTCGACGTGACGGACGACGCGTTCCTTGAGCTTTTCGGCGTCCTCGTCGCTCAATCCGGCTTCCGTGGCGTCGATTTCGACCTGTTCGTCGAAGCTCAGGTAGGCGTCGTTGTCGGCGTCATAAGTGCCGTCCACAACGATCTTCGCGCCCTTGCCCTCGCCAAGGGTGTGCTCGATGGCGAACTGGCTTGACAGCGCGGCGCAGCCGGCAAGCGCGATCTTCATCAAATCGCCCGGGTTGAACTGGCCCTTTCCATGACCGAACTTGATGTGCGCTCCGTCCTCGCTGAACGCGTCCCAGGAACCATCTTTATTGCGCTCCACCCACAGCCTTTTGCCCATGGGGACCTCCCTTGCATCATTCCGGACACGACGGTCGTGCCGATTCACCAACTAATCTAGCGCATTCGTGGGCGTTAGGGGAGAAGATTCCGCTTGACGGCAATCACGTCTTATCGATGAATTCCGTCTGATAGCGAAGAAGGGCGACCAACTCTTGTGTATGCTGAAACCTATGGCTTTGACACCCGAACAACTCGCAGATATCCGCACCCGTATTCCGGAACGTCCGAAAACCGATGTTCCGATGCCTTACGAGGATCTTGTCCGCAAGATCCTGACCGAAGGCACGCTGAAGTCCGATAGGACGGGAACCGGCACCGTGAGCCTGTTCGGACAGCAGATTCGATTCGACCTGAACGACGGTTTCCCGCTGCTGACCACCAAGAACGTGTTCTTCAAAGGATTGGCGTATGAGCTTCTGTGGTTCCTCAAAGGTTCCACCAATGTGCGTTGGCTGCAGGAGCATAACGTGCATATCTGGGACGAATGGGCGGATGAGAACGGTGATCTCGGCCCTGTCTACGGCGCTCAGTGGCGCAGCTGGCCGGCACCTACCGCGGATGATCCGAACCGCACCATCGACCAGATCGCCAATGTGATGGACCTCATCAGGAACAATCCGGATTCACGGCGCATGGTCGTGTCCGCGTGGAACCCGGCCGAAGTGGAGAACATGGCCCTTCCGCCGTGCCACGCGCTGTTCCAGTTCTATGTGGCGGATGGGCGCCTGAGCTGCCAGCTGTACCAGCGTTCGTGCGACATGTTCCTCGGCGTTCCGTTCAACATAGCCTCCTATTCGCTGCTTACGTTGATGATGGCCCAGCAGGCGGGATTGAAGCCGGGGGAGTTCGTGTGGACGGGTGGTGATTGCCACGTGTACGACAACCACATCGACCAGGTGCTCGAACAGTTGGGGCGTGAGCCGTATCCGTATCCGCGGATTCGCATTAACAAAGCGGAATCGCTGTTTGACTACGATTATGAGGACTTCGAAATCGTCGACTACCGGCATCACCCCACCATCAAAGCGCCGGTGGCTGTCTGAGCGTCTGCGCCAGACGTTAGACTACTGACCCTAGTTCGACTTCAAGGAGTGAATGAAATGGAGCACGATAGTAGCCGCAGTGGCTATCACGAACCCGAGCCCGGACTTGCCGGGCTTGAAGGCGAAGAGGAGGATTGGGGGGACGACTTCCCGAAAATCTTCTCGGTGAATCTGATCTGGGCGCAGGCTTGTGACAAAGAAGGTCACGAGGGCGCCATCGGCTTCGAAGGCGGAATGCCATGGCATCTGCCTGAGGATATGAGGCGTTTCACGGAACTTACCGTGTCTCATCCGGTGATTATGGGTCGTAAGACCTGGGAGTCTCTGGCGCCGAAATTCCGTCCGTTGCCGAATCGCGACAACATCGTGATTTCCCGCGATCCGTCATATTCCGCGCCGGGTGCGACCGTGGTCGACACTTTGGAGGACGCGTTGGACCTGGCCCGTCAGGAAGCCATTCCGGACGATGGTATGGATCGCAGCGAGATTTGGATTATCGGTGGGGCGCAGATATTCCGCGAGGCGTTGCCTTTCGCCGACAAGGCGTATGTCACGCAGATCAGCATGCATGTTGATGCGGATACGTATGCTCCCGACATCAAATCGCTGGCCGAATCCGGCGCGTGGCGAGTGATCGAGGAAGGTGTCTGGCAGGGTACTCAGAAAGGCTCCGACGACATTGCCGGATTCCGTTTCATGACCTACGAGAAAAACCGCGAGGAGTAAGACTTCATGTATACCGTGATGACCGTGTGCACCGGCAATATCTGCCGTTCTCCGATGGCTGAGATTGTGCTGCGCGCAGAATTCGGACGCCGTGGACTGGCCGATAAGGTCAATGTGGAATCCAGCGGCGTCAGTGATGAGGAATACGGCAATCCGATTGACCGTCGTGCCGTCAAGGTGCTCAGGGAGCGCGGATATGAGCTTCCCGCACATCATTTCGCGCATCGCATCACTCGTGACGAGATTGGTCGTACCGATCTGTTTCTGCCGATGACCGCATCCCACATGCGTGCGCTGTTGCGTCAGCTTCCGCAGGACAAACGTGGGAATGTGCACATGTATCGCAGTTTCGATCCGAATCTGGCCAAGCCGGCAGCGGGATATGAAAGCGAGATCGATCTGGTCGATCCGTGGTATGGCGGCGCCCATGAATTCGAGGTGGCGATCGATCAAGTCGAGGAAGTCGCCCCGTATATCGTCGACTGGGTGGAGCAGAAGCTCAACGCGTGAACGACAATGGTATGTGCCCCGGCGGGAAAGCCGGGGCACAGTCATATGCAGGGTGTCTATCGCAAGGGAATTCCTATCTGGGAACTGAAATAAAATGCGGGGATCGCTTACGGGTAGTAAAAGGTCGCAAGGAATCTTTGTTCCCAAATGAGGTGGGCATTTGCGGATATCGCGGGAGAACTTTCAAAAAACAAAAACCCAGCTGAGAAGCTGGGTTACCGGCGACCCCGGCCGGACTTGAACCGGTGACCTCCGCCGTGACAGGGCGGCGCTCTAACCAACTGAGCTACGGGGCCGTTGCTGTCTGTTTTACAACTGACAACAGAAAGATATCTTACGGCAAAGTCTTATATATGCAAATCACGGCGTGTCTTCGCTGAAATAAGTCTTTTGTGGATATCAGGTGAGGTCGTGTTCCTCAAGCAACTTGTCGATATCGTTGCCGGGGTCGGAGAACTGCGAATAACCATCGGTCGAGTATTGACGGATGTCGTTCGAATCCACCATAACGGAGACTCCGATGGCGAACAGGACGACCAGAAGGAGGCCGATCAGCAGGTTGAACACGCTGACGATGATGCCGGCGACGGCCATTCCTTTCGACTTTTCTCCGGTTTTGTTGATTTGAATCACGGCGATGATCGAGCAGATCAGACCGGCGGGGGCAACCAGGAACGACAGGATGAATCCGACGATGCACAACGTGTTCCAGCGCTGGTATGCGGGCTGCGGATAGTAATAGCCTTGCGGCGGGTAGGCGTAATACTGCTGTTGCTGCGCGTAAGGGTCGCTCTGCTGCTGGGTATAGGGGTTGTTCTGCTGCTGCGTGTAGTCCGCGGCATTGGCGTCTTGGGGTTGCTGCGATGTCTGCTGAGGGGCCGGGGTGTTTTGGAAATCACTCATAGCACGGAAGTCTAGTCTCATGTGAATCGGGCGGCAAACGAGAAGGCGGTAAACGAGAAACGGCGGCCGGGCTCATGAGGGGAAAACTTCCCATGAGCCCGACCGCCGTATGTGCGGTGCCGCGTTGTCGCCCGCGGCACTACGAATCAGCGATCAGTCGGCCTGCTTCCAGGTGTCGACGTCGATGTGGTGCTCCGGATTGGCCTGCCATGCCTCCCAGGCGGACTTCACGATGTCTTCGACGTTGTACTTGGCGTGCCAGCCCATCTCCTCATTGATGCGCTTCGGGGAGCCGATCAGATGCGGCGGATCGCCCGCACGGCGTGCCATGACGGTCTCTTCGAACGGCAATCCGGTGACCTTCTTGACCTCGTCCACGATCTGACGCACGGAAGTGCCTTCGCCGGTGCCGACGTTGAAGGCGTCGTACTTGCGTTCGTCGCGGTCGAGGTACTTCAGTGCCGCGATGTGCGCGTCGGCAAGGTCGGACACGTGAATGTAGTCGCGCACGCAAGTGCCGTCCGGAGTCGGGTAGTCATCGCCGAAGATCGCCGGCGCCTTGCCCTTCTTCAGACGGTCGAACAGCATCGGAATCAGGTTGAGGATCGCCGGATCCTCAAGTTCGACCGGACCGCAGCCGGCGACGTTGAAGTAGCGCAGTCCGCAGAAGCGGATGCCGTACGGTTCCTCGCAGGCGCGAGCCATCCACTCGCCGAACAGCTTGGTCTGTCCGTACGGGTTGATCGGCAGCATCGGCACCACGTCCTCGGGCACCACGTCCACCGGCGGCACGCCGTAGGTGGCGGCGGAGGACGAGAACACGAGCTTCTTCGCGCCGGACTCCTTCATGCCGATGAGCACGTTGAGCATGCCGTTGATGTTCTGCTGGTAGTACCACAGCGGCTTTTCGACGGATTCGCCGACCTGCTTGCGCGCGGCGAAGTGGATCACGGAGTCCACACCCTCGGCCTTCATGATTTCGGTGAGTCGTTCGCCTGCGCCGGCGGCGGAGATGTCCATGCCGTACAGACGGGATCCTTCGATGCGGGTGGGCTTTCCGTAGCTCAAATCGTCGACTACGACGACCCTCTCTCCTGCTTCGTGAAGAGCGTGGACAACGTGGGCGCCGATATAACCGCATCCACCGGTGACGAGAACTGTCATGTTCTGGCCTTTCCTTCAAAATGAGCTGTGAGTCGGGTCGTGTTAGGACGAGATTTCGTCAAAAGACAACCATTGTTCACTTTTGCTCAGGTTTGTTACCTTTTGAACAATTTGAGTATAACACATGAACACGAACGCACATAGCCGCTCCGTTCCTGCGTTTCCTCTATAAATTAGGGTATGCAAGATGTAGTGAACACGCCGGCTGAGAGCCGTGAATCTGATGTAAACGTGCAAAATGAACAACGTCCGGCGCTGTATGGGCGCAAGGTGCTGTCGTTCGTCCGCAGATCCGCAAGGCTTGACGCGCGATTGCAGCGCGCGTGGGATTCCTATGCGCAAACGTATCTGCTCGACATCAACGCGGGCGAAGGATCTCTCGATGTAAGGGACGGGCTTGTGTTCGATGACGCTTATGTTCGCGAGACTTGGGGCAACGGCAATCCGCTGATCGTCGAGATCGGTTCGGGGCAGGGCGAAAACATCGTGGCCGCAGCGCAGGAGCGTCCGGATGTGAACTTCCTCGCTCTGGAAGTGTACGACCCTGGTGTGGCGCACACGCTACTGCTCGCGGGAAAGCAGGGGCTTGGGAATCTGCGCATCGCTCAGGTCAACGCTCCCGAATTGTTCAAGCATGCGGCTGCCGGCGCATTCGAAGAGGTGTGGACGTTCTTCCCTGATCCGTGGCCGAAGATGCGTCATCACAAGCGTCGTATCGTTCAGCCCGAGCTTGCCTCGGATATTCGTCATGCGTTGAGGGCCGGGGGAGTGTGGCGCATCGCCACCGACATCGAAGATTATGCGCTGCATGTTCATGAGGTCATGGACGGGATCGACGGCTTCCGTAACGAAGGCGCTCTTACTGTGAGTCTGCCCGTCGAGCATGTCGGCAAGGGCAATGCCGATGAAGCTGCCGATCTGCGCCATGCCGATTTCGTCGAATCGGAGCGATTCTCGGGTCGTGTGCTCACCAATTTCGAGAAGAAGGGGCTTGCTGCGGGGCGGGTCATTCATGATTTCACGTACGGCACGATGTAGAAGGCTTTTCAGTGATTCTGATTCATTGATTTGGTGCGTAGGTGTGAAGCGTTGGAATTTCAACGATTCACACCGCGACACGCCGAGAGTTGCATATCTCGGAGAATCGCGTATAGTTAATTGAGTTGTCACGCGGAAACGCTGAAAGCGCCCCCTTCGTCTAACGGTTAGGACACCAGACTTTCAATCTGACAACGAGAGTTCGACTCTCTCAGGGGGTACTTACCTTGGAAACAAGGTGGCAATGGCCCCGTAGCTCAGTTGGTTAGAGCGCCGCCCTGTCACGGCGGAGGTCACCGGTTCAAGTCCGGCCGGGGTCGCTCAGACGGATTGTCTGTTTATGGCTCTGTAGCTCAGTTGGTAGAGCGAACGACTGAAAATCGTTAGGTCAGCGGATCGATGCCGCTCGGAGCCACCATGGTTAAGCCCGCATCAGCGGGCTTTTTTCGTATCCGGGAAAGTCGTGCCTGCGGAAACTCTGTGGTGTTTGAAATTAGGGTTATTGGGTTATAGGCCAAAATGACCGCGAAACCTTTATTTCGGCACGTTTGACGGTCCGCCGCCTGTGGAACACCCGATAGCGCCCGGGCCATGCCGGCACCGGCATCCGTCCCGGTCGATGCCGGTGCCGCGCCTGCAGGGGACTCGGAACGTCCCGCCCGCGCCCCTCTTCCGGCCCCAACCGGCAAGATATGCCCGTTTTTCCGGGGTTGGGGCTGGAAGGGGGTGCGCTTCGTTGCGTCCCCTGTCCCTCACGTGATTTGGAAACGGCGGAATTCCAACGATTCGTGATTCGCATGCCGAAATGGTCTGCGTTCATTCCGGCCCCAACCGGCAAGATAGGCCCGTTTCCC
>CAVEXE010000002.1:0-54414 GCA_963619615.1 Senegalimassilia sp.
GTGGGCGATACAAGATTCGAACTTGTGACCCCTTCCGTGTCAGGGAAGTGCGCTACCACTGCGCCAACCGCCCGAAGCGAGAGCTAACTTACGTGGATTTTCGAAGGAATGCAAATCGTCGGCGTGTCGCGGTTGGCTTGTGGTGGCTTCTACCGGGCCTTGACCACAGGGAATTCCAACGTATCCGTATCCGGTGAAACGCTTGCAGCGCTTAGGTTTTCGCCATCATCCACATAGGCGGTCGAGGATGAACCGTCCCCGCTCACGGCGTGCATCAGCGGCAATCGCATCTGATGCCATACAACATTGCCATGGGTGGAAGAGGAAATGCCCTCATCCATGAAACCAAGCCTCGAATAAAATCCGACAAGACGCTCCTTGCAGGTGAGCACGATTCCTTTACGGCCGGCCATGGTCGAATCAAGAATGACCTGACGGAGCAGATAGCTGGCGCAGCCCCGATGCTGGTATACGGGCGCGATGCACACGCCGAAGATCATCTGCCACTCACCTTGGGAATCGTGCATCGACGCGTCCTCGTACATCGCGTCGTCAAGATCGGGAACATTGGTGGCCATGCCGTTGACGAATCCGACAAGCGTGCCGTCGTACACGGACGCGGGGAAGCGGGTGTCGTCATCGTCATCGTTGACCAACAGCCAGAAATGGTTGGGATACGTGGCCACTCTTGCAGTGAGGCTTTCATTGCTCGCGGCCTCTTGTGGAGGAAAGCATGCGGCCTCAATAGCCTCGATCGCGTCGAGGTCTTCCATCGTTGCATGTCGAATGAGCATGAGCATACTTTCGCGCAAGGTGTACCCAATCTTCACATTTTGATATCGAATCATGACGAAACATGCTTGTATGCCATACTGTGTGCACCGAAAAGGAGCCGTTCAGCTCGGGCTGATAAGCGCCTATACGAAAAACCGATAACAACAAGGCCTGTACGCGGATCGTTCCGCGCTACCATTGCCATGCCCGACCAAGGTCGGACGGAAAACGAAACGACACGGCTCAAAGTCGTAGGCAATCGCGGACGGCCGAAACCACACGAAGGAGGTGCACATGTTCGATTGGGAGTTCGTCGCGCACTATGCGCCGTTCTTCGTCAGCGGCGCCGAAATGACGCTGTTCATTTCGGTATTCGGCATCATCCTTGCGATCGCGGTGGGACTGGTGTGCGCCGGAATCGAAAGCGCCCGCATACCGGTGCTACGGCATATCGTGCGCGCCTACATCGAACTGAGCCGCAACACCCCGCTGTTGGTGCAACTGTATTTCCTGTATTTCGGACTTCCGAAACTGGGCATCGTATGGTCGGCGGAAGTCTGCGCGATCGTCGGACTGGGATTCCTCGGGGGCTCATACATGTCCGAAGCCATGCGCGGCGCATTGCAGACCATCCCGGCCGCGCAACACGAATCCGCGTACGTGCTCGGACTCAACCGCAAACAGACGCTGAGCCGCGTGATCATTCCGCAGGCCGTCAGCGCATCCATTCCAGGTGTGGTGGCCAACGTGATCTTCCTGATCAAGGAATCGTCCGTGGTGTCGGCCATCGCGCTCGCCGACGTCATGTACATGGCCAAGGATTTGATCGGCATGTATTACAGCACCTACGAATCGTTGCTGCTGCTGATCATCGCGTATTTGGTGATTCTGCTGCCGATATCGCTGTTCGGCACCTGGCTGGAACGGAGGTTCGACTATGAGCGGCGCTGAGATTCTGCTGCAGCCGGGCGTTTTCCCCCGTTTGCTGCAGGGATTGTGGGTCACCGTGTGGATTGCGGGAGTGTCGGTGGCGCTGTCCATTCCGGTCGGATTGGCCGTCGGTTGGCTGATGACGGTGCGCAATCCCGTCGTTCGTTTCGTGATGCGCGTGTATTTGGATTTCATTCGAATCATGCCGCAGCTTGCCCTGCTGTTCATCGTCTTCTACGGGTTCGCGCGTCTGTGGAACTGGAATCTGGACGCTACCGGCTCCTGCGTATTCGTGTTCGTGCTGTGGGGAGGCGCCGAGCTGGGCGACCTGGTGCGCGGAGCGTTGGTGTCGATTCCGAAGGCGCAGTACGAGTCGGCATACGTGCTGGGGCTGAACAGGAAGCAGACGTTCCTGCGGGTGATTCTTCCGCAGGCGTTGCGCAGGCTGCTGCCCGCGTCGGTGAACCTTGCCACGAGAATCGTCAAGACCACGTCGCTGGCGGTGCTTCTCGGCGTGGTTGAAGTGATCAAGGTCGGACAGCAGATCATCGACGCGAACCGATTCCAATATCCCAGCGGAACCCTGTGGATCTACGGGGTGATCTTCTTCATGTACTTCATCGTGTGCTGGCCGCTTTCCATCGTGGCCCGCCGACTGGAAAAGAGGTGGTCGCATGACTGACGCGGCAGATAAGGCGGAACGGGCGGACGCACGGCCGAGCCTGGAGATCTCGCATCTGTACAAACGGTATGCGAACGCCGAAAGGCCGGTGCTCAACGACATCTCATTCACCGTGCCGCACGGCAAGGTGTTCGTAATCGTGGGGCCTTCCGGTTCCGGCAAATCGACGTTGCTGCGTGCGGTCGCGGGACTCGAGCCGATCCAGGGCGGCACCATCGCCATGAATGGCGATGTGATCGACACGGGCAAGCCAGGCACGGAATCGGCCGGACGCAGCAGACGCAGCGTCGAACTGCGTACGAGGGTCGGCATGGTCTTCCAAAGCTACGACCTGTTTCCGAACAAAACGGTTTTGGGCAACATCACGTTGGCTCCGATGCTTGTGCAGAAACGCAACAGGCAGGAGGTCGAACGTGAGGCGATCGCGCTGTTGGACCGCGTCGGCCTGGCCGATCGCAAGGATTCATGGCCGCATGAGCTTTCCGGAGGCCAGCGCCAGCGCGTGGCCATCTGCCGTGCGCTGATCCTGCATCCGGAAGTGCTGTTGTTCGACGAGGTGACCGCGGCCCTCGACCCCGAAATGGTCAGGGAAGTGCTCGACGTCATCATCGAACTCGCCGACGGTGGCCAGACCATGCTCATCGTGACGCACGAAATGCGGTTCGCCCGCGCCATCGCAGATCAGGTGATCCTGCTCGAGAACGGCGCCATCGTGGAACAGTCCGACGATTCGGAGGAGTTCTTCACCAATCCGCGAACCGAACGCGCCAGGCAGTTCCTGCACACGTTCGAATTCGACCGCCATCGTGGGGAGTCGGGTTCCGAAGCCGAAAACGCCGCGTAGCCGATCCCGGCGAAGCGCAACAGATTGTGATAGCAGTCATTTTTAGAGAGGAGAAACCATGACCGCATCAGCCATCAACACAACCATCAAGAGCATCGTGGCCGCAGGGGCCGCACTGCTCATGGCCGCATCCGTGGCTGCCTGCGGACCTTCCGCCGCAACCCCGAGCGACGAATCCTCGTCCAGCTCTTCCAGCTCCAGCAGCAACGCCACCGCACGTACCCTTGACGAGATCAAGGAGTCCGGCGAGCTCAAGGTCGCGGTCTTCTCCGACAAGGCTCCGTTCGGTTATGTGGACACGGACGGCAACTACGCCGGCTACGACGTGTACTTCGCGGAACGTCTGGCCAAGGACCTGGGAGTGAAGGTTTCCTACACCTCCGTCGACCCGTCCGCACGAGTGGACGTGCTTACGTCCAACAAGGTCGACATCACCCTTGCGAACTTCACCGTGACCGAGGAGCGCGCCGAAAAAGTCGACTTCGCCAAGCCGTACATGAAGGTGGCGCTCGGCGTCGTCTCTCCGGAAGGCGCCGAAATCACGGATGTGAGCCAGCTCAAGGGCAAGACCCTGATCGTGGCCAAGGGCACCACCGCGGAAACCTATTTCGAGGAAAACGAGCCCGACATCAACCTGCAGAAGTACGACCAGTACGCCGACGCCTACAACGCGCTGCTTGATGGCCGTGGAGACGCCTTCTCCACCGACAACACGGAAGTGCTGGCCTGGGCCAAGTCCAACCAGGGCTTCAAGGTGGGCATCACCAAGCTCGGTGACGAAGACACCATCGCCCCGGCCGTGCAGAAGGGCAACAAGGAGCTGCTCGACTGGATCAACGAGGAAATCGACAAGCTCGGCGACGAGAACTTCTTCCACAAGGATTACGAGGAGACCCTGAAGCCGGTGTACGGCTCCGACGTCGACCCGGACGACATCGTCGTGGAAAAGGGCGTCGTCGACTGACGCTGACGTTATCTTCGGTGGATGGCGACATCCACCGGTCATGAACGAAATCTATATGGACCCGACCGTGTGAGCGGCCGGGTCCATTCTATTCCACTGTCATACCGTGATTTCCCGGTCTTGCGCAACGTTGCGGGAACCGTGATAACGCTTCATAATCAACGTCTATGACGATTTGCGCCTTCCATAAGAAGCGCGTATAGCCACGCCGACATACCCTCCGAAATTTGCCGATATCTTGTGATTGTCCGTTTGAAAAAGACGTGACATACGAACCATGGCACACATAAAAGAGAGGGAATGTGACATGAGGTATGCGGTGATCGGCGCTGGTGGAATGGGTATCCAATACGGTGTGCTTCTACAGGAATTCGCGCATAAGGATGTGGATTTTATCGATACGTGGAAGCCGAACGTCGAGAAGATACGAGAACAGGGCGGCGCCTACGTTTCGCAGGACGGCGAAGACCGTCATCTCGTTCCGATCGACGTCTACTATCCGGAGGAATACACGAAGGAACCGGATGTGTGGATCGTGTTCCTCAAGCAGATGCAGCTTGACGGCGTGCTCAAGCGTTGCGCCCCCCTGTTCAACGACCGGCAGATCGTGTTCTCCGCGATGAACGGATACGGCCATTTCGAAAAACTCAATGAATACTTCTCCAAGGATCGCATCTACGGCGGTACCGCGCTGATCGGAGCCTACGTGTACGGGCCGGGCGATTTCAACTTCACCGGCGGCGCCCATGCCAAGGCCATGAACCTGTGCGCCTACGCCGACGAGGTGACCGAAGGCGTGAAAGCCGCCGAACAGGTGCTTTTCGAGGATTTCAAGGCAGCCACGTTGAACCCGACCATCGTGGAGAACTTCATCGGCATGTGCATGGCGAAGATCGTGTTCAACTCCGTGCTCAACACGCTATGCACCATGTATCAGATTCGATTCGGCGAATTCCATGCGCATCCCGACGCGCGTTGGCTCACCGAACAGCTGGTGGACGAGGCCTACGGCGCGGCTGAAGCTGCGGGATACGAACTGCTCGGCACCCGTGAGACGGAAGTCGAAACCATTCTGCATACGGCAGGAGTGGCGCATCCGCTGCACTATCCGTCCATGTATCAGGACCTGACCAAAGGGCGTCCGACCGAAGTCGACTACATCAACGGGTACATCGCGAAGATCGGTCGTGAAAACGGCTACGTATGCAAGCTGCACGAATTCCTCACCAGGGAAGTGCACCTCGCCGAACGTGCCTTCGCCATCCACAATCCGCAGATCGTCGCCGAGGCACAGGCCGAGGCCTGAAACGTAACATGCTTGACAAGCGGCATGCTTGTCGAAAAAGAGAGGGAAATATCATGACCATCAACACCACCAATAAGTTCCACACGCTCAAACGAGCGGCGGCGGTCGTGCTCGCAACCGCGACCATCGTTTCCGCGGCGGCATGCGGATCGAACTCCGACTCGTCGGCAAGCCTTAACGCAACCGAAGGAAAAACCACCGAAATCACCATCGGCGTATGCGCCGGACCATACGGAGACATGGTCGAAGACGTGATCGCGCCGCTGCTCAAAGACGACGGATTCGAACTCAAGACGAAGCTGTTCAACGATTACGTGCAACCGGACAAGGCGTTGGCGGCCGGTTCCATCCAGGGCAACCTGATGCAGCACATCAACTATCTGAACAAGTTCAAGGAAGACAACAACCTTGACCTGACGTCCGTCGGACAGGTGCCGACCCTTGGATTGGGAATCTACTCCAACACCTACAAATCCGTGGACGACATCGAGGATGGCGCGACCGTGGCCATCGCGGCCGACGCGTCCAACCTGGCCCGATCCCTCGGAGTGCTCGAACAGCAGGGACTGGTGACACTGGATGGTGAAGTGGACTCCACCAAAGCCAGTGTGAACGACATCAAAGAAAACCCGAAGAACCTGCAGATCAAAACCATCGAAGCCGCGCAGCTGGCCCGATCCCTAAGCTCGGTGGATGTGTCGCTGGTTCCCGGAAACTACGCATGGGCGGCGGGTCTCAAGCCGTCCGAGGCTCTTGCCACGGAACAGCAGGACGAAGGCGTGATCAACGTGTTCGCGCTGCGCACCGAAGACGTCGACACCGATTTCGGCAAGGCCATCACCAAGCTGCTCGCAAGCCAGGAATTCAAGGACGCCATCGCCAAAAGCGAATTCAAGGACTTCGGCAAGCCGACCACCTGGTGACAGATACGGAAAGAGACGAATCGCATGAGCCTCATCGAACTGAAAGACGTGTCCGTCACCTTCTATGAAGGCGGACGAACCGTACAGGCGGTCAAACATGTGAGACTGAACGTCGAAAAAGGCGAGATCTTCGGCATCGTCGGATTCTCCGGAGCCGGCAAATCCACGCTGGTGCGTACCATCAACCTGCTGGAACGCCCGACCGGAGGCCACGTGTTGATCGACGGGCAGGACATCACCGGAATCAGAGGAGCCGGACTGCGTGAGCTTCGCAAGAAGATCGGCTTTATCTTCCAAGGCTTCAACCTGATCGGCAACGTCACGGTCGGCAAAAACATCGAATTCGCGCTTAAGGCAGGCGGATATCCGAAGGCGCAATGGCAGGAACGCATCCGCGAACTGCTTGCGCTCGTAGGACTCGAAAACAAGATCGACAGCTACCCGTCCAACCTTTCGGGCGGACAGAAGCAGCGTGTGTCGATCGCGAGGGCGCTGGCCAACAAGCCGGAAATCCTGCTGTGCGACGAGGCCACCAGCGCGTTGGACCTTGAAACGACGGAAGGCATCCTGGCACTGCTGCAGCGCATCAACCGTGAGCTGGGCATCACCATCGTGTTCATCACGCATCAACTGGACGTGGCCAAGCAGGTGTTCGACCGTGTGGCCGTGATGGAAAACGGCGCGGTGGTGGAACAGGGCAACACCTTCGACGTGTTCAGCGCGCCGAAGCATCCGACAACCAAGGCACTGGTGGAACGTTATCTCGGCATTGCGGTGCCGTCTCAGCTGGTGCCGTCTCTACCGGCCGGAACCATCGTGGAACTGCGCTACAAGGGTGATGCGGCCCTCGAGCCGCTCATCAGCCGGGTGGCGCAGGGCTACGGCGTGAGCATCAATGTGCTGCATGCCAATGTGGAATACTTCGGCTCCCAGGCCATAGGCATTCTCATCGTGCTGGTGTCGGGTGCCGGCGAGCCGTTGCTGCAGGCGTTGAACCAGTTGAGGACGCATGTGTTCTCGTATCGGGAACTTGACCGCGGGCAATTGGCCGTTGTTGTGGAATCCGACGTTTCCGGCGTGTCCGGCACGGCGGAGGAGGTGTGACAAACATGGAAGAAACCCTTGAGATCCTTCAGGAGAATCTTGGCCAGGCGTTGTTGGACACGGCGTATATGGTCGTTATCTCCGCCATCATTGGTGTGGTATTCGGCACGTTGATCGCGCTGTTGCTGTATTTGACCGAAAACCGTTTGTTCAAACCGAATCGTGTGGTCAACGCCATCATCGGTTTCGTGGTCAACGCCATCCGCTCGTTGCCGTTCCTGATTCTCATGGTCGTGCTCATCCCGGTTGCCCAGCTGCTGCTCGGTGACCCGTATACGCCGACCGGAGGTGCGATCTCGCTGTCAATCGCCGCAGTGCCGTTCTTCGCCAGAATCGCCCAAAGTGCGTTCTCCGAAGTCGATTCCGGCCTGTTGGAGGCTGCGATCTCCACTGGCGCCACCACCGGGCAGATCATCATCGACGCGGTGTTCCCGCAGGCGTTGCCGTCGTTCATCCGTGGTGTGGTGCTCACCATCATCTCGTTGATCGGCTATTCCGCGATGGTCGGTACCATCGGCGCGGGCGGTATCGGCGACATGGCCATCCAATACGGCTACAACCGTTATGAGACGGGCGTGCTTGTGGCCATTGTGATCATTCTGATCGTCATCGTGCAGATCATTCAGTGGATCGGCGACGCCATCGCCCGAGCGGTGACCCACTGAGAATCTCGGCGCGTAACAAAAATCGACCGCGCGCGTGGCAGACTGGAGCCGTTTTAGGCTTCCGTCGCTGCGCGCGCGGTTATTTGCCAAAAGTAGGTGTTTTTATGACTGCATATGTTTCCCCGATCGCGTTCACACAGGTGGCGCAATCGATTCCTCCGAATGTCTTCGCCGACATGGATCGCAAGGTGGCCGCCGCGGTTGCGGACGGAGCCGATGTGATCGATCTGGCGAAAGGCAATCCGGACGCCTTTCCGGCCGGCTTCATTCGGGACGCCGCCAAGCGGGCGGTCGATGATCCCGCCAACGCCCGGTATTCGCCGTTCGACGGCAAGCCGGATTTTCTTGAAGCGGCCGAACAGTGGTACCGCAACGCGTATGACGTCGATCTGGACTGGAAAACCCAGCTGTTCGCCGTTGAAGGGGCCGTGGACGGTCTGGCATCGTTGTTCGCGGTGCTTGTTTCCGCGGGCGATGCCGTTGCCTACGCAGACCCGTACTACCCGTCATACCATTGCATGACGGTGATGAGTCGTGCGGAGGAGATTCTGCTGCCGTCTTTGCCGGAACGTGGTTTTCTGCCGGATCTGGATGCGGTTCCAGGCGAGGTATGGGATCGTGTGAAGGTTCTGATTCTCAACTATCCGAATAATCCGACAGGCGCGCACGCTCCTCGCGAATTTTTGGAGAAGGCCATTCGTCTGGCCCGCGAGCATCGGTTCGCGATCATACAGGATTTCGCCTACGCGGGATTGGGGGTGGAAAGCCAGCAGATCAGCATCCTGTCGTTGCCCGGAGCGCTCGACGTCGCCGTGGAAGTGTGCTCGCTTTCGAAAATGTACGCGATGGCCGGATGGAGGGCCGGATTCATCGCAGGCAACGACGACATCGTCTCCCACGTCAAGCAATACCACTATCAGATGGGATCCATGGTGACCGGCAGCGTGCAGGACGCGGGCACCGTGGCGTTACGTTCGAACCAGAGTTGCGTGGCCGAATTGGCATCACGGTATGCGTTGCGACGTCGAATCGTGGCCGAAGGCCTGCACGACGCGGGACTGGACGTGTTCGATTCGGACGGCGGTATCTACGCATGGGTGCACGCTCCCGAAGGATTGACCGGCGAACAATTCGCCGACCTGCTGCTGGATCGTGCAGCGGTCGCCGCGTTGCCGGGCACCTACTTCGGCAAAGTCGGCGTCGATTACGTGCGATTCAGCCTGCTCAAATCGGAAGACCGGTTACGCGAGGCCGTACGCCGTATAGCCGCGGTACTGTAATCGCCGATGGTCGGGCGGCCGTTCTCAAAACGAGAATTGCCGTCCGATCTTTGTCTTTGCCTTGTTTTCCTCTATTTTGCCGGTATTTGCGCAATATGCTCCGGTATGCGAAAAATCAATAGCGTCTTCAAAAACCGTGCCATTGCGCGCCAATGGCAAAAGACCATAAGCAAAGCCTATAAGGAACACCGTGTTTCGGCACGTCCGATGATGTTCAATAAAAAGCAAGTTCAGCAGAACGAAGCATCACATATTTTTTATAAGGGGACATATCATGACCAACAATCGCCGTCAGGCATTCCACGACATCGCACGCCACCGCTCCACGGACGTGCCGTACCTCGTCGCCGCATGGCAGCACCTGGTCGGACACGAGTACGGCGCCGACGAATTCGCCGACGCATACATCGACTTCGTGAAGCAGTGGGATTGGGACTGGGTCAAGATCAACCCGCGTGCCATCTACTATTCCGAGGCATGGGGCTCCAAATACGATGAGAACGACTACGCCGGCTACGTCATCCCGCGCAAACTGCAGGACGCCGTCACCACGGTGGACGACCTCGCCAAGATCGTCGAACTCGATCCGAAGACCAACGAGGTATTCAGCCAGCAGTACGCCTCCGCCGCCAAGATCCGTGCGGCATTCACCGACCGTGCCGTACTGCAGTCCATCTTCAATCCGTTGAGCGTGCTGCTGCAGCTCGCCGACGTGCCGCTGTACCCGGGCGACGAATACGCCACCCCGTCGCTCACCCGCGACGAACTCGTGTTCGAACACGCCGAGGAAGCCAAGAAGGCGCTGGCCAACATCGCCAACACGCTCGCCGCATACGCGGCAGCGCTGGTCACTCCGGTCGAACAGGGCGGAGCCGGACTCGACGGCATCTTCTTCGCACTCACCGGAACCGTGAGCGAAGGATACTTCACCAAGGAACAGTACGCCGAATTCGGAGAACCCTACGACCGCATCGTCCTCGACGCCATCAAGCAGGCGAATCCGGACGCCGAAGTGCTGCTGCACACCTGCCGTGCCTTCTCCAACCCGGACTGGTTCGACGACTACGGCGTCGAAATCGTTCAGTGGGACCAGTACCTCGACGGCAATCCGCAGATCGACGCGCAACTCAAAGTCGTTCCGGTCGGAGGGCCGAGCTTCACCGACTTCGCCCAGGACGGCGACGCGCAAGTCGTCAAAACCGATATCGACAAGGTCATCAAGCTGCGTGAAGGCAAGCCGTTCCTGCTGGCACCGAGCTGCACCGTGCCGACGCCGGCGAGCGATCAGTCGCTCAAGGCGCTCGCCGACGCCCGTGTGTGAGCCAGGAAATCGATAAACCGCGATACCGGCAAAAAACGAAGAGGAACGTAAAAGCAAAGAAGAGAGAGGAACTTCTTATGTCTTTGAAGATCAAGGCAAGAAGATTGTTGGTGGCGTTGACCACCGTGGGACTGCTTTCCAGCCTGTCCGCGTGCGGATTGGGCGGTGACAACGCGTCGTCCGGTTCGAACGATTCCGATACCGTGAACATCGGCGTGCTGTACCCGAAAACCGGCCAGTATGCCGAATACGGCAAGATGTTCCAGCAGGGATTCGATCTTGCCGTCGAAAAAGTGAACGAGGATGGCGGCGTCGACGGCAAGACGCTTGGGCTGAAGTATTACGACACGCAGTCCGACGCCAAGCAGGACGCGTCGATCGCGCCGAAGATCGCATCCGACAGCTCGATCATCGCGGTCGTGGGCGATTACGCGTCCCCGGCTTCCGCAGCCGCCTCGCCCACGTTCCAGCAGGCGGGCCTCGTGCACTACGGATTCAACAATTCCGCGCCGACGTTCACCGATACCGGCGACCATGTGTGGACCCCGCAGATCGGCCAGGACGTGTATCAGACGGCCAACGCCGACATCGTGGCGCAGAAGGCCAAGAAGATCTCGGTGGTCTACATCGAAAACGATTGGGGCAAGCAGGCCTACGAGTACTTCAAGGAAGAGGCCGAGAAACAGGGTGTCGAAATCGTCTACGAATCCTCGTATCTGGCGGATTCCACCGATCTTTCCCCGATTCTGATTCCCGCGCGCGACGCCAATCCGGACGCGGTGGTCGACATCGGCTATGGCCCCGACGGCGCTCTGGTGCTCAACACCCTGCGCGACAAGCTCGGCTACACGGGCGAGTTCTTCGGGGGGCAGGAAACGGACGAGTTCCTTGAGCTCGCGGGAGACAACGCCGAAGGCACCATCATCACCGGAAGCTTCTCGGCCACCGGCACGAAGGATGAGAAGGCCCAGCAGTTCGTCAAGGACTTCAAAGCCAAGTACGGCAAGAATCCGGGCAACTTCGAAGTGACCGCATACCAGGCGATCATCGATCTCGCCTATGCGGCCAACAAGGAGGGCGCGACCCGCGAAGGCGTTCAGAAGGGTCTGCAGACCATCACCGACTTCCCCCTGTACCAGGGCAACGGCGGTACCTTCAAGTTCAACCAGAACACCCGCCGTGCCGACAACATCGATCCGATTCTGCTGATCGTCAAGGACGGCGAATTCGTTCAGTACGACGGTGAGTGATCCGTTTCGGGCCAGCGTCGATTGCCGGCGCTGGCCCGATTGTTCGACGATTGACCAAGAGGGAACCTCAAGATGATAGATACGTTATTTTCAGGGCTGATTCACGGCAGCGCCTATGCGCTGGTGGCGGTCGGCATGTCGTTGGTGTTCGGCGTGGCGAACGTCGCCAATTTCGCACAAGGGTCGCTGGTGGCGGTCGGCATGATGACGGCATGGTGGCTGGGCTCGTCGCTCGGCTGGGGCATTGCGCCCACGGTCATCGTGGTCGTGCTGGTCACCGCTTTACTGGGATTGGTGCTCAACGTCGCCGTGATCTCGCCTTTGGAAGGGCGCAAGCCGATCGCCGCGCTGCTGGCCACCATAGGCGTCGGACAGATTCTCGACAACGGATTGCAGATCATCTTCGGCCCGCAGACCCGACCTTTCCCGAAATTGCTGAGCACCTACAATCTTCAGTTGTTCGGGGTGCGATTCGGCACTTCCGACATCGTGATGATCGTATTCGCGATCGTCTCCATGCTTGCGCTGTGGGCGTTCCTCAAATACGGCAAGATCGGTCAGGCGATCCGCGCCACGTCGCAGGACCCCGATGCGGCGCGGCAGATGGGCATTCCGGTCAAATCCATCCGCAACGTCTCCTTCATCATCGGTTCGGTGCTCGCCGGCGTCTCCGGCATCTTCGTCGGATTGTTCAACGGCAACATCAATCCGTCGAACGGTTCGACCATCGGCATGACCGCGTTCGTGGCGGCCACCATCGGCGGATTGGGTTCCATCCCCGGGGCTCTGGCTGGCGGACTGGTGCTTGGCGTGGTGGAGGCGTTGGGCATTTCCTGGCTGGGCGATGGCGCGCATGACCTCATCACCTTCGGCGCGCTGCTCATCATCCTCATCGTCCGTCCGCAAGGTCTGCTCGGTAGGAACGTGGACGTCAAATCCGAACCCCTTACGGGAACGTTCCTTGGCGGAGGCCGCCCGATCACCCTGCCATGGTGGGGCAATGTCATCGCCGCGGTGGCGTTGCTCGCCACACCGTTCTTCTTCAACGATTATCTGTCCGGCATCGGCACGCAGGTGGCCATCTATGCCATCGCCGCGGTCGGATTGACACTGATCTCCGGTTCCGCCGGGCAGACCATCCTTGGTATGGCCGGTCCATTCGCGGTCGGAGCCTATGCCTCGGCCATCCTCACCACGCAATGCCATTGGCCGTTCCTGCTCGCGCTCGTCGCGGCCGGCCTCATCGCGGCCATCGCGGCCAGCGTGCTCACGTTCCCCGTATGGAAACTCGCCGGACATTACGTGGCGATCGCCACCATCGGCGTGGGATATGTGATGGTTGCCATCATCCGTCTGGCCGAGCCGCTCACCAAAGGCTCGCTGGGCATTCAGGGCATTGCGTTCCCGAACGTGTTCGGGCAGTCGCTGTATACCCAGCAGATGCAATACCTGCTTGACCTGGTGGTGCTCATCTTCGCCCTGGTGGTGGTGAGCCGCATCAGAGCCTCGCATCTGGGACATGTGTTCGAGGCTGTCGGCTCCGACCAGGACGCGGCCGAAGCGTTGAGCATCCGCACCAGCGCGTACAAGGCGCTCGCCTATGCGTTGGCGGCGTTCTTCGCGGGCCTTGCGGGATCGCTGCTGGCCCACCAGTACACATACATCGATCCGACCATCTTCAACGTGAACATGTCGATGCTTGTTCTGACGATCATCGTGATGGGCGGTATGAACTCTCCTCTGGGAGCGGTATTGGGATCGGTCATCCTCATCGGAGCGCCGGAACTGCTGCGTTTCGCATCCGACGCCCGCGTGCTGCTGTACGGCGTACTGCTGGTCCTCGTCATTCTTTTCAGACCGCAGGGTCTGTTCGCAAGGAAGGTGTGAGCAATGAGTCTGCCATTCAATGACGCGGCGGTCGCTCAGTCCGTCAGGAACATTTCGGTGGATGAGCATGATCTGCACGGCGAAGCCGATATCATGGCGTTCGCCGCCGAACACCGCAGAGCGGTGCTGGAAGCGCCCGCGGTACTGCAGGTGCGCAATCTAAGCAAATCCTTCAACGGGCTGAAAGCGGTCGACGACATATCCTTCGACCTGCATCAGGGCGAAGTCATATCGATCATCGGGCCGAACGGTTCCGGAAAATCGACCACCATCAACCTGATCTCCGGTTTCATCAAACCGGATTCCGGCCTGATCGACCTCGACAGCGAATCCGTCGCCGGACTGAGCGTGCCGGATATCTCCGAACGTGGCCTTGCGCGCACCTTCCAGAACGGACGCGTGTTCGGCGGATTGACGGTCGACGAGAACGTGGCCTTGGGATTCCATAAGCGGCTCAACGCGCAACGGCCGTTCAAGGAGCTGCAGCGATATCCGGTCATCCGCTGGCTGTCGTTGCTGGGGGAGACCGCGCTCGCGCTGGTACCCGGGCCGAAAAGCCAACGCGAAAACCAGGACGTCGCCGAGCGCGTAGGCAATGAGATCGACCGTTTCAAGGAGCGTCTCGGCGAGCGTCGCGGCGACTACACGTACACGTTGTCGTATGCGAACCGGCGTCGTACGGAAATCGCCCGCGCCCACATCAGCGAGCCGAAACTGCTGCTGCTGGACGAGCCGACCGCCGGCATGAACCAATCCGAAACCGCCGAGGTGCTGCGGCAACTGCAGCATCTGAAGGCGCAAGGGCACACCATTCTGCTGGTCGAGCACAAAATCGAATTGGTCACGGCGCTTTCCGACCATGTCATCGCCATGGACGGCGGCAAAATCATCGCGTTCGGCGAGCCCGATGAGGTGCGCAACAACCCGCAGGTGGTCGAGGCGTACTTGGGCAAGCGTCGCGAGATTCGCAAAACCACGGTCGCGGGCGGTCAGAAAGACATCCTCGCCAAGCAGAACGCCATCGAGGCGTCCGACTCCATCGCGCAGGTGGATGAGCCGCAGGGTGCGCGATCGCATGATTCCGAGCAGCCGGCCCTGTTGACGCTCGACAATGTCGACATCTTCTACGGGCAGGTGCACGCGTTGCAGGGCGTGTCCATCGAAGTGCCGAAGGGCGCCATCGTCTCGCTGCTCGGAGGCAACGCATCCGGCAAATCGACGACGATGAAAACCATCCTCGGTCTGAAGAAGGCGACCAACGGCACGCTCACGTACGAGGGGCGTGACATCACGTCGCTCTCCACCCGCCGTCGCGTGCAGGCCGGCATCGCGGCGGTGCCGGAGGCGCGTCGCATCTTTCCGGCCATGACGGTGGAGGAGAATCTGCTGGCCGGAGCGTACACGCGTTCCCATGGCAGTGACGTTGCCGGCGACGTTGAACGGATGTATGAGCGGTTCCCGCGATTGAAGGAGCGTCGTACGCAGCAGGCCGGCACCATGAGCGGCGGCGAACAGCAGATGCTCGCCTTCGCCCGTGCGTTGATGAGCCATCCGAAGATCATATGCATGGATGAGCCGACCATGGGATTGTCTCCGAAACTGGTCGAAGACGTGCTCGAACAGATCGCACGATTGCGCGACGAATTGGACGTGTCCGTGCTGATGGTCGAACAGCAGGCCGAACTCGCGCTGTCGATCGCGGATTACGGTTACGTTTTGCAGAACGGCCGCATACGGTTGCACGGCAGGGCGTCCGATCTGCTGCATAATCCCGCCGTCCAGGAGGCTTATCTCGGCGGAGTGGCGAAGGAGTAGGGGGTCGCGGCGAGCGCATACGTACGCAGGTATGCATGCGTACGCGAGCGGTGTCGTCCGAGTATTTGTTCGGACGGCACCGTTTTTTATATGGAAGCCGGCGTTCACGCGTTCCATAAATCGAATTGATAGGAGTTTGCACGCCTTATAACCAACGCCGATAAGAGGCGGCGCGTGGCGCAAGAGGAACCGGGGTTAAGTGGTAACCACTGACCGCGTGACGGGCACGCGGCATGATCCATTAACCCAAAGGGGGTGCGCCATGGCCAGATTCAATACTCAGCTTGTCCACGGACTGCCGGTGAACGACAACAACACCGGAGCCGTGAATCCGCCGATCTACAATTCGTCCACCTATGCTTTCGAATCGGTTGACTCCATGCCCCGATGGGACTACGCGCGCAGTGGCAATCCGACCCGCGAATTCCTGGAACGGCAGATCGCACAGCTTGAGCATGGCACGCGCGGGTTCGCCTTCGGTTCGGGCCTCGCCGCCATCCACGCGGCATTGTCGATCTTCAAGCCCGGCGACCGCATCGTCGTGGGCAAAAACATCTACGGCGGCACCTATTCGCTCTTCCATGAATACTTCGAACGTTGGGGCGTGGTCGTCGAGGAAGTGGACACCGCCGACTACTCGGCGCTCGACGATGCCGTCTCCGGACGGCATGCGAAAGGCTCCACGCGTGGAATCCCGGCCAAGGCCGTGTACTTCGAAGTGCTCACCAATCCACTGCTGCAGGTCAACAACGTGACCCGCATCTCCGAGATCGCACATCGCTATGGAGCGCTGTCCATCGTGGACAACACGTTCGTAACGCCATATCTGCAGCAGCCGCTCGATCTGGGCGCGGACATCGTCATCCACTCCGCCACCAAATATCTGGCCGGACATTCCGAAGTGAACGCCGGACTGATCGTGGTCAAGGACGACGAACTCGGCAAAAGGATCTACTTCGCGCAGAACCGTCTCGGCGGCGTGCTCGCGCCGGCCGAATGCGATGCGGTACGCCGCGGCATCCAGACGCTCGCGCTGCGTCTCGACCGCCAGCAGGAAAACGCCCGCGGAATCGCCGGCTATCTTTTGCTGCATCCGCTGGTCAAATCCGTGCATTACCCCGGTCTGCCGGGCCACGAGTACGAACTGGCATCCAATGGGCTTAAAGGCGCCGGCGCGGTGCTGAGCTTCGAAGTCGTACCAGGTGTGAACCCGGCCGACGTGCTCGACAACCTGCATATCTTCCGTCTTGCCGTCTCCCTGGGCGCGGTGGAATCCCTGGCCGAACTGCCCTGCCGTATGACCCATTTCGAACTGCCCCGCGAGGAACGGCTGAAAGTCGGCATCACCGACGAACTGGTCCGTCTCGCAATCGGCATCGAAGACGAATCCGACCTGATCGAAGATCTCGGCCAAGCCTTCGACATCGCCTACGAGCGTTATCTGCAGCGCCACGCCGGCGACGACCTGTTCACACTGGCACAGCACGTGTACGCGTGACGATTTTCACAAAACGATCTTTCGCAAACGAGGAGGAAACCATTGACCGCAGCGACGGAGACCGGCTGTTTCGAAACGAAAGCCATCCACGCCGGATATGATCGTCGTCTCAACGCCGACGCGGTAAGCGTACCCATCTACGCTTCCGCGGCCTTCGACCTGGAAAACGCCCAACGCGGCGATGCGCTCGCCGGCGGCGCGATGCCGGGATTCGAATATTCCCGGGTGGCCAATCCCACGGTGGATGCCCTGGAACGGCGTCTGGCCGCGTTGGAAGGCGGTATCGGCGCGGTTGCCTTGTCTTCCGGTATGGCCGCGGTGAGCTATGCGCTGATGTGCGTGGCGGAAGGCGGCGGCCGAATCGTCGCTCCGGCCAACCTCTACGGCGCATCCGTCGACGCGCTCGGCGATTTCCTGCCGAATTTCGGCATCCATGGCGATTTCGTTACGGATATCAACGATCTTGATGCCGTCGAAGCGGCGATCGGACCGCGGACCAAGGCCATCTACACCGAATCCGTGGCGAATCCGAGCACCGCGGTGGCGGATATCGAAGGATTGGCGAGTCTGGCTCACAGGCACGGCATCCCTCTGATCGTCGACAACACGGTTCCGACTCCATACTTGCTGCGGCCGATTGAATTCGGGGCCGACATCGTGGTGCATTCCACCACCAAAGGCATCACCGGCCATGGCAACGCGCTGGGCGGCGTGGTCGTCGATGCTGGCCGTTTCGACTGGAACAACGGCAAATTCCCGGCGCTCACCCGTGAGGAGCTGGTCATCAGCGACCAGCATGCCGGAAACTGGGAGAGCTTTTACAGCCGTTTCGGCGATCAGGCGTTCATCAAACGCATCCGCATCAAGTATCTGCGCACGTTCGGAGCCGTGCAAAGCCCGTTCAACGCATACATGCAGTTGATCGGCCTGGAGACGTTGGCGGTGCGAGAACGGCAGGAAGTCGCCTCCGCATGGGCCATCGCCGAACATCTGGCAGCTCTTGAACACGTGACCTCCGTCAATTATTCGGCGTTGGAAAGCGCTCCGACCCACGATCTGGCCCGCAAGTACCTGCCGGACGGCGTCGGCACGATTCTGTCGTTCACGGTGGATGGAGACGAACGCAACGTCGAACGCATCATCGATGCCGTGAAGGTGTTCTCCTATGTGCCGAATATCGGCGATTCCCGCTCGCTCATCGTCAACCCGACCAAGGTGACGCATCGCGAGGTGCCCTTCGAATATTACGAGGCCGCCGGAGTGGGCGACAATCTCATCCGACTGTCGATTGGTTTGGAAAACGTCGACGATCTGATCGCCGATTTGGATCAGGCGATCGCGGCGGCCTACCGACTTGCGTGATTCCGCCGGATGCTGCGGCGGAGGTTGCGGCGGTTCCGGGGTGGATTCGGGGATATCTCGGGAAAATCCCTTCATATCCTGGTCGTATTTGCCTGATTTGCCATACGATTCTCTGATACGGTGATATTCGGGCGTCACGATGGACGCGACGTCCGAATGTCGGGAAATCCGAGAAAGAAGTGAAGTATGGGATTCTTGTTTTTTCTTATCTTCGTCGCGCTGATAGTCGCGTTCCTGTTCCTGTCCACGCTGTTCATCGTGCCGCAGCAGCAGGCCTACATCATCGAGCGATTCGGCAAATTCAACAAGGTGCAGTTCGCGGGCATCCACATCCGCATTCCTTTTGTCGACCGCATCGCCATGAAGACCAACATGCGCGTCAACCAGCTCAACGTGCAGCTGGAGACCAAGACGCTCGACAACGTGTTCGTCACCGTTGTGGCGTCCACGCAGTTCCGCGTCAACCCCGAGAACGTGGCCACCGCGTACTATGAGCTGCGCGATCCGGCCGACCAGCTGCGCTCCTATATGGAGGACGCGCTTCGTTCCGCCATTCCCGCGTTGAGCCTCGACGATGCGTTCGCGCGCAAGGACGACGTGGCCTTCGATGTGCAGCGTACGGTCGGCAACGAAATGTCACGGTTCGGCTTCACCGTGGTCAAGACGCTGATCACGGCCATCGATCCGAGTCCGCAGGTCAAAAACGCCATGGACTCCATCAACGCCGCCCAGCGCGAGAAGGAAGCCACCCGTCAGCGTGCCGAGGCCCAGCGCATCCAGATTGAGACCCAGGCCGCCGCGGAGGCCGAGAAGACCCGCCTTCAGGGTGAGGGCCAGGCGAACTACCGCCGTGAGATTGCGAACGGCATCGTCGACCAGATCAAGAGCCTGCAGGCCGTCGGCATGAACATCAATGATGTGAACAATGTGGTGCTGTTCAACCAGTATCTCGACGTGATGCGCTCGCTCAGCGAGTCGGACAACACCAAGACCGTCGTGCTGCCGGCGTCCACTCCCGGCGGCTATCGGGAGATGTACGACCAGATCACCCAGGCCATGATGACGGCCAGCGAAAGCAAGTAGAAGCACGCAAACGCAAGTAGAGAATCGCACGGATATGCATGCCCCCTGCCGGAGGTTCCTTTCGGCAGGGGAGATTTTTTAGGGTTACTTTAAAGGTGTAGAATCCGTAAAGGAATCATTGTCGTCTATGCATTTCTCGGAAAGGCGGTGCCTGTGGCTGCGGTAGGAAGGCGACCGTCAGGTGAGGCGGCGGAACGCCCTGTCATCGAAGTACGTAATCTCCGTAAGGAATATCCGGTGCTGGACGAGACCGTCGTGGCGTTGGAACGGGTGAACCTTTCCATACCAAGGGGGCAGATCTGCTGCATCTACGGCGAATCCGGTTCCGGTAAGTCCACACTGCTCAACCAGCTGGCGGGTATGGAACGTCCCACCAAGGGCGGCGTCATCATCGGCGGGGTTCCGATCTCCAAACTGAGCGAACGTGGGCTGGCCGAGTTCCGGCAGAAGCATTTGGGCTTCGTTTTCCAGTCGTACAATCTGCTGCCCAGCCTCAACGCGATCGAAAACGTGGCGATGCCGCTGATGTTTCGAGGCGTGCCGAAAGAAAAACGCGAGGCGATCGCCAGAAAACTGCTGCAAAGGGTCGGTCTTGGCAAACGCATGGAGCATTATCCGACGCAGATGTCGGGTGGCCAGCAGCAGCGCGTCGGCATAGCTCGCGCCTTCGTGGCCAGGCCACAGGTCGTGTTCGCCGACGAGCCGACTGGAAACCTTGATTCCAAAACGAAAACCGATGTGATGGATATGATCTGCGCGTTCGCGCATGAATTCAACCAGACCATCGTGCTCGTCACTCATGACGACAACATGGCCCACTACGCCGACCGCATCGTTACCCTGCTTGACGGCCACGTCGTCGGCGATCGTCTGACGCAGAACGGTCTCGTCAAGGCGGGTGCCGGGAACCTTGAAACGGATTTGGCGACGGATCCCGCCGCATACGGCGTGACGTCCAACGCATGACAGAGAAGAGAAAGAATAATAGAGGGTACCATTTATGACTTGCAACAATCGAAAGATCAGATTCGTCAATCTGCTGATCGCGGTCATCGCGGCGGTGACGATCGCATTCGCATGCACGGCTCCGAGCGCCTTCGCCGAAGATGAGGCCAACGGCAATACCACGGATTCCTCGACATCCGCCACGACCCCGCAGGTGGCCGGTCCCGTGCCGAACGTCATCATCACCAACTTCACCTACGGTGACGGCGCGGTGGCGGTCGGCAGCAATTTCGACTTGGGCTTCACCTTCCAGAACAAGGGCACCGTCGCGATGCAGAACATGGTCGTGACCGTGGACGGCGGAGAGAACTTCGCCATTTCGGGTGGTACGAACACGTTCTATTTCGATTCGCTGTGGGCCGGCTATTCCCTGACCCAGACAGTGCCGATGCAGGTGCTGTCCAACGCCACAAGCGGCGCGAAGGGAATCACCATCAGCTTCAAGTACGAGTATGTGGAGAACGACGCGCGCAACACCAGTAACTCCGACATCAAGATTTCCGTTCCCGTCACGCAACCGGACCGTTTCGAACTCGGTGACCCCGCGGTTCCGGAAGGCGTCACCGCCGGTGAGGATTCCGCCATCACCATGAGCTACGTGAATAAAGGCAAAGGCGACATCTCCAACGTGGAGGCGTCCATCGAAGGTGACGGAATCACCAGCAGCCAACCCACCCAATACTTAGGAAACGTGGCGTCCGGCGCTTCCGGATCCATCGGATTCCCCTTCAACGTGACCGCGGCCGGTTCCACGGAAGCCAAACTGCGCGTGACCTATGAGGATTCCAACGGCCAATCCCAGTCCAAGGAATTCACGGTGACCATCGACGCCCAGGAAGCGGTGGTCATTCCCGACGATTCGGTGAACACCGATACCACCGAACAGGAAGACACCCCGACGTGGATTCCGGTGGTGATCGCGGTCGCGGTCGTGGCGGTTATCGTGCTGATCGTGCTGCTGGTGCTTCGCCATAGGAAGAAGGCGAAGAAGCAGGACAACTCCGATGACGAGTGGGACAATTGGGATTCCGCCGGCAGCTCCGGCGATTCCGCGCAGTCCATCGATGCGCCCACGCAGATCATCTCGCCCGTCGCTTCCGGCGCCGCTTCCGGAACGCCCAAGACCACGGAAGATTCCGCCAAGGGGCAGGCATGAAATTATCGGATATCCTACACACCTGCAGTCAGAATCTGATTCGGCGAAAATCCCGTACCTTTCTGACCGTGCTTGGTGTGATCGTCGGATGCTGCTCGATCGTGTTGATGATTTCCTTCGGCCAAGGCACCCAAGAGCAAGATCAGAGAATGCTTGCGCAGTTGGGGGATCTGAACAACATCACCGTTTCGACCAGCAGCGGTGATTCGATCATCGGCTCGTCATCCGATTCGAGCACGTCGAGCAAACTCAAGCTGAACGACGATGCCGTGGAGTCGTTCAAGAAAATCGATGGCGTGCAGGGCGTCATCGCCACGAAGAATCTTCCGTACGCGGCGGATGTCTCGGCCGGTTCAGGAGCGCGTTACGTAGCGTCCTACATGAACATCAGCGGTGTGGACACCGCACAGTTGAAAAATTCGGGATATGAGTTGTCGAGCGGACGTCTGCCCGTCAAAAGCGGGGAAGTGCTTGTGGGCAGTTATACCGCTTACAGCTTCATCGACAAATACGCCCCGAAGGGGCAGAACATGCGTTCCGCCGACGATTACACATGCGATGAGAATGGCATATGCGGTCAGTCCACGCAGGTCCAGGATCCATTCTTCGATCCGCTGTCCGTGGATTTCACGATATACACGGGTGCGAATTATCAAAACGCCGACGATTACTCCAAAATCGGCATGGCGTCGTCTTCCGCATCTTCCGCCTCTTCCGGCGATACGTCGAATTCGGGAAGCGCCTCGGGCAATTCCTCCCAGAACAGTACCAATCTGAAGATTCAGGTCAAGCCGGTCGGCGTCCTCAAGGCGTCGAGCAATGACGGCACCGCATTTTCCGGAGGCATCGTCATGACGATAGACGATATGAAGGCGCTGATCGCCAAAGCCACCAACACCAGCGAAGCCGTGGTCTCAAGCAAGCTCGTCTATGATCAGGTGACGGTGCATGCGGAACGTCTTTCGGATGTCGCCAACATCGAAGCGAAGCTCAAGGAAGCCGGATACCAAACCTTCTCCCTCAACACGATTCGCGAGAGCTTTGAGAAGCGATCGCGCAACAGCCAGCTGATGCTCGGCGGCATCGGTGCGGTGTCGTTCATCGTGGCGGCCATCGGCATAGCCAACACCATGATCATGTCGGTCTCGGAACGTACCCGCGAAATCGGCATTATGAAGGCACTCGGCTGCTATGTGCGGGATATTCGCATGATGTTCCTGTGCGAAGCGGGCGCGATTGGTCTGGTCGGCGGCGTCATAGGTTGTGCGATTTCGATAATCGCATCGTGGTGCATCGACATGGTGACAATGGGCGATATCAGCGTAAATGGCCTGCATGCGGCCATATTCGGAAGTGAGACGATGAGCAGAACGTCCGTGATTCCCTGGTGGCTGCCCATCGCCGCGATTTTCTTCTCGATTGTCGTGGGCGTGCTTGCCGGCTTCGGCCCGGCCAACAAAGCCGTCAAGATTCCGGCCCTCGATGCCATCAAGAACGACCAATGAAATCGGAACGGCGATAGTCGGTTTCAGACAGGCGACGGTTACGTGGCGTCTTCCGTATATTTGCGGAAGACGCCACGTTTGCGTTGTTCACCGTGCATACGTCCATGCGCGACGGTTAGTTGCGACATGCGGTCACATCATGGCAAGAGTCTGCTTGATGCGTGACACGACCTGTTCGGGAGTCAATCCGTACCGTTCATTGAGCTCGGCGAGAGGCACCCGATCCGTGAACTCCTTGGCGGCGCCGAAATTCAGCACGCGCACGGCGTTGGCTTTGCCATTACTTGCATTCGTGTAGAAAGCGGCGACCTTGTGGCCCCAGCCGCCTTCGAGCTGACCGTTCTCGAGCGTCACCACAATGCGATGCCCGCTTGCCAGCATGGTCAGCGCCTCCTCGTCAAGAGTGGAATACTGCGCCGCCGACACCAGCGTGGTGTTGTATTGCTGTGGATCATCATCCAAAAGTCCGGACACCTGCGCGGCAAGCGCCACGGAATCGCCCAAGCTGAGAATCGCGATATCCCTGCCGGCTTTCAGGATCTGATAGTGCGCGAACGGGCAAACCTCGTCAGAACCGACCGAAGGAACGACCGGTTCATAGGACGCGGCCCGTTCGACCGGATCGAACGCCATGAGGGAATCGCGTTCCATCTGAAGAATGGGCTCGCCGGGCACGCGGATCGCCACCACACCGTGTTCGGTCGGCCCTGTGGCCCATGCGAGCATGTCGAGCATCTGCTCGCCGCTGGTCGGGGCAAGGCATGTCATGTCCGGAATATTGGAGAACTGCGCTATGTCGAAAGCTCCGGAATGCGTGTTGTCGGTGCCGGAAATGCCTGATCCGAAAATCAGCAGTGTGGCGGGAACATGGTTCAGCGCGAGTTCCTGATGCAGCTGGTCGTACATGCGCTGGAAGAAAGTCGCCGAAGTGGCCAGCACGGGTCGGCCTCCGGCCTTCGCGATTCCCGCGGCGAACGCGGCCGCGTGCTCTTCCGCGATGCCGGTATCGACGTAATGGCTGCCCGCGCGTCTGCGCCAGTCTCGCGTGATGCCGTTCGACCGTGGGGTGGCGGGGGAGATGACGGTCAGTCCCGGTTCCCGTTCGAAACGGGCTTCGAGCGCGGCCATGGCCATCTGGCCGTAGTATTTTCGCGCACCCAACGGTTTTGCGAGGTCGTTTAGCGGATCCTGCCAATGATTGGCTTCGCACCGGCCCGCGTACGGCAGGTGGCTGGCCGGATTCCCGTCGCCGTAATCGCCTTGCGTTTCCTCGGCCTCGGCGAAGCCAAGCCCCTTGACGGTATGGACGTGCAACACGATCGGATGGTCGATGTCTTTGATGCCGCGAAGCTCCTCTACGAGCGCGTTCACGTCGTTGCCACGCTCCACATACCGGTAATCGAGACCGAACGCTTCGAACAGATTCGGTTGCGCGGTGCCTCCTGATTGGCGCAATTTCGCCAGAGACCCGTACATTCCGCCGAAATCCTCGGCGATCGACATTTCGTTGTCGTTGACGATGATGATGATATTGCCGCCCTGTTCCGCGGCGTTGTTGAGTCCTTCGAAGGCGGTCGCGGAACTCAACGCCCCGTCTCCGATGATGGCGATCACATTGCCGATTCCGCTTGATTGCGCGGTTCCTTCCGTCAGGTCGCGCGCCTTCGCGAGTCCGCATGCCAGGGAGATCGAAGTTCCGGTATGCCCCAGAACGAACGAATCATGCTCGCTTTCCTCGGGGTTGGTGAATCCCGTGACCTCGCCGAACCGCGTTTCGTCGGTATATGCGTAGGCGCGTCCGGTGAGCATCTTATGCACGTAGCTTTGGTGCGACACGTCGAAGATGAAACGGTCCCGCGGCGAATCGAACACGTGGTGCATGGCCACGGTAAGTTCGACGATGCCGAGATTCGAGCCGATATGACCACCGTAGGCAAGGCCGTAGTTGAGCAAGGTGGAACGAATCTCGCCGCACAGGGATTCGAGTTGCTGTGGTGTGAGCGCGTGCACGTCCGCGGGGGAATGTATCGAATCCAGCATGCCGACGGTCATATTTCGCAACTACCCTTCCTCTGCCTTGCCGTGTCAACGGCGAAATACTATCCCACCATATGCCATTTTGGGGGCGTTTACGGGTAAATGACTGCAAAGTCTTCTCAACTGGGGCACAATGGAAGCGTTGGAATACCCTGTTCGAACGAATCCACGAAGGAGCGGAACCATGAAGGCCGTATATGCCGCAGGTGTGAACAATGCTGATCCGTTGAGCGTGCTCGAGGTGGGCGAACTGCCGGAACCGCAGGACAAGCCGTTCTGGTCCACCATTCGGGTGGCGTCGGCGAGCGTGAACCATCATGATGTCTGGAGTCTGCAGGGCGTCGGTCTTTCCGCGGAAGCCACCCCCATGATTCTCGGCACCGACGCGGCCGGTATTCTGCAGGACGACATTCCCGTGCGCAAAGGGCTCAAGGCCGGCAGCGAGGTGGTGCTGTACACCTTCGTCGGAACGGACGGTTCCGGCGTGATGCCGGGGGAGCGGCGCACCATCCTTTCCGAAAAATATGCGGGAACCATGGCCGAATACGTTCAGGTGCCCAGCGCCAACGTGTTCGCCAAGCCGAAAAACCTCAGCCTCGACGAGGCCGCGGCACTGGGCACCAGCTGGTTGACCGCCTACTCGCTGCTGTTCACTTCGGCGAACGTCAAACCCGGAGACACGGTACTCATCCAGGGAGCGGGCGGAGGCGTGTCCACCGCGGCGATTCAGCTCGCCCATGCGGCCGGTCTGGAAGTGTTCGTCACGTCGCGCAGTGAAGACAAGCGTGAGAAGGCCTTGGCTCTCGGAGCGGACGTGGTCTTCGAATCCGGAGCCCGGTTGCCGCGCAAGGTCGACGCCGTCATCGAATCCGTGGGCGCGGCTACGTGGAGCCATTCCGTGAAGTCGGTGCGTCCGGGAGGCACCATCGCCATCTGCGGCGCCACCACCGGAGACCAGCCGGGAGCGGAGCTTACGCGAATCTTCTTCCAAGACATTCGCGTACAAGGCAACACCATGGGGTCCCGCGACGATTTCGCCAGGCTGCTCAGATTCGTGGAACATGCCGATCTGCACCCCGCCATCGACTCCACCTATGCGATCGATGACGCTTCCGCAGCCTTCAAAAAGGTGATCGACGGCGACGTTTTCGGCAAGGTCGTTCTGCACATCTAGCCGATTGCGTAAAGTAAACGGTGTTCTGGAACATGTTCTATTGGATTCTTTCGGAGGTCCTTGATGGCAGACAATAAGCCCGAAGTCGCGGTGATCATGGGATCGGCGAGCGATTGGGAGACCATGAAGCACGCTTGCGAGATGCTCGACAAGTTCGATGTGCCGTATATGAAGCAGGTGATTTCCGCGCACCGCACCCCTGAGCTCATGGGTGAGTTCGCGCACGAGGCGCGCGCCAACGGCCTGAAGGTCATTATCGCCGGCGCAGGCGGAGCGGCCCATCTGCCGGGCATGGTGGCGGCCCAGACCACACTGCCGGTGATCGGCGTTCCGGTGCGCTCCCACGCGCTCTCCGGATGGGATTCCCTGCTGTCCATCGTGCAGATGCCGGGCGGCATTCCCGTCGCCACCACCGCGGTCGGCAATTCCGGCGCCACGAACGCCGGCCTGCTTGCCGTCAGCATTTTGAGCACCAACGACGATCGTCTGGCCCAGGCGCTGCAGGAATATCGTGACTCTTTGAAGGAAAAGGTGGCCGAATCCAATGCCCAGCTTGTCTGAGGAAACCAACGGACGTATCGAACGTTTGATGCCGGGATCCACCATCGGCATCGTCGGCGGCGGCCAGCTCGGCCGCATGATGGCGCTTTCCGCACGTTACATGGGATTCCGTGTGGGCGTGCTCGATCCGACGCCGGATTGCCCCACCGCGCAGGTGGCCGATTTCCAGGTGACCGCCGATTACGACGATACCGCGGCCATCCGTGAGCTCGCCGAAAAATCCGACGTGCTCACCTACGAATTCGAAAACGTGAACGCCGACGCCATCGACGAGGTGCGCTCACTGGCATCGGCTCCGCAAGGCACCGATCTGCTGCGCGTCACGCAGGACCGCGTCAACGAGAAGCAGTTCATCAACGATCATGGAACGCCGACCGCGCCGTGGAAGGCCGTCAACAGCGTTGAGGAACTTGAGGCGGCGCTGGAGGAGATCGGCTATCCGGCAGTGTTGAAGACCCGTTCCGGCGGCTATGACGGCCACGGACAGAGCGTGCTCAAGTCCGAATCCGATTTGGACCAGGTGCGTGCCCAGGCTATCGCCGAAGGAACGTTCCCTGCGAGCATCCTTGAAGGATTCGTCGATTTCGCGTTCGAAGCCAGCATCCTCGTGGCCGGCAACGGCGTCGATTACGTGACGTTCCCGATCGTGCGCAACGAGCATCGCAACAACATTCTGCACATGACCATCGCTCCGGCCGAAGTAAGCGACGACGTGGCCAAAGCGGCGCGTGAACTCGCGTTGCGTTTGGCCGATGGCTTCAAGCTTGCCGGCATTCTCGCAATCGAACTGTTCGTCACCGAAAGCGGCGAGGTCATCGTCAACGAGCTTGCGCCGCGCCCGCACAATTCCGGCCATTACACCATCGAAGCCTGCTCCTTCGACCAGTTCGACGCGCATGTGCGCGGAATCTGCGGATGGCCGCTGGAACAGCCGCAACTGCTCAAGCCGGCCGTCATGGTCAACGTGCTTGGACAGCACGTCGAACCTACCCGTGCGCTCATCGCGGACCATCCCGAGTGGAACATCCACGATTACTGCAAGGCGTCGGTGCGGCACGACCGTAAGATGGGACACATCACCGTGCTGACCGACGACACCGCGCGAACCGTGGCCGATCTCGAAGCCACCGGTTGCTGGGACGATTTGAAGAAGGACTGACCTCGTAGCCAATGAGTGAACATGTAGTGCGCCAGACCCGACAGAAGGACGCCATCCGCGAGGCCCTGAAGGACAACGACGAATTCATTTCCGCGCAGGACCTGCATCGTCGGTTGGAGGACGAAGGCGAACACATCGGCCTGGCCACTGTATACCGTCAGTTGAACGCTCTGGCCGATTCGGGGCGCGCCGATACGGTGCGTCTCGACGGCCAGCAGCTGTTTCGCCTGTGTGGTGACGACGGGCACCACCATCATCTGGTATGCACGTCATGCGGGAAAACCGTGGAGATCGATCCGCCCAGCGAGGATTGGCTGCGCGGCATCGCGAACAGGCATGGGTTCTCCATCGCATCCCATACGGTCGAGGTGTTCGGATTATGCTCGGATTGCCGCGGCGGGGAGAGCCGGTAGAATCCCGGTCATGATTGTTCGCGGCATGCGTACATTCGGAAGAATCGAAAAGAAAACAGCGAACATATTGCCTTCTCACAGACGCGTGTATGAGAATAGGGCTTTGCGAACGGACGAAAGTTAGGAATTTGCGTGACGGAAGTGAACGTGGGCGACGAGCGGATTGAAGAACTCGCCATAGCCGGGAACTCGACTGAAGCGAAACAACGCAAACGCAAGGAATTCACATGGTGGATATACGCATTGCTGTTCCTGCTGTTTGATTTTCTTGCGCTTGCCGTACTGCAGTGGGGAGTGACGCTTTCCAGCACGCGAGTCGAGCTTTCAAGCCCGCTGAACGGGCTTGGCGACATGTTGCTCAAGATGTTCACGTCATGCAATTTCGTCTTTCTGCTGAACATGATCATGGTCGGGCTCATCTATCTTGTGCTGCTCATGCTGTTCAACCGTTTCTGGGTGGCCACGCCGATCTTGATGGGAGTGGCCATCGTCATAGCCGTGATCGAACGGTTCAAGGTCGAGATTCGCTATGAGGCGATTTTGCCGTCCGATCTGAACTTCCTCGGGTCGAACACCGGCAATCTGATGAGTTTCATGCCGTCGAGCGCGCCGATCATGATTGCGGCCGCGGCCGCGGTCTTCGCGCTGTTTTTGGCGTTGTCGGTGTTCCTCAACCATATCGACGCTCGCCATGGGCGCATGGTCCGTAGTTCCAATCCGGGTCTTGCCGCGGTGAGCCGACTGCTGCTGATCATTCTTCCAAGCCTTGGATTCGGTTTGTATATCGCACAGGTCGGCACGGTGGATTCCTGGGCGTACACGATGTCACGCGCGATGGGGGACACACCGTCCATGTGGGATTCCGTATACGACGCCCAGCGCAACGGCCCCGTCGTCTCCTTCGTGCGCCAGCTCAACCCGAAAGTCATGTCGGAGCCGAGCGATTACAGCGAGGAGACCATGAAGGAAGTCGCCGCCCGTTACGAGAAGGCGGCCGAAGAAATCAACGAGACCCGCAGCGCGAACATGACCGACAGCACGGTGATCTACGTGCTGTCCGAATCATTCTCGGATCCGTCACGCGTTCCGGGATTGACTGTCAATAAAGACGCGATGCCCAACATTCGTTCCGTAAAGGAATCCACCACGTCCGGACTGATGCTTTCCTCCGGTTACGGCGGAGGCACGGCGAATCTCGAATACATGGGATTGACGGGCCTGTCCATGGCCAATTTCGATTCGTCGCTGACCAGTCCGTACCAGCAGCTCGTGCCTAACGAGCATTGGACGCCGACCATCAACCAGATGTGGGGGGCAGCGGAGAACTCCATCGGTCTGCACCCGTACGAGCCGTCCATGTACTCGCGCGCCATCAACTATAAGAAGTTCGGCTTCTCCCACTTCTACACGCTTCAGGGCGAGGACATCATCTCGCATCAGGACAAGATCGATGACTCCCCGTATGTTTCCGACGAGGCCACCTATAAGAGCACTCTCGAGGAAGTGCAGAAGACAGACGGAAACCAGTTCCTGCAGGTCATCACCATGCAGAATCACATGCCATACAAGAACTGGTATAAGAACAACGAATTCAAGGTGAGCTCCACCGATTCGTCTCAACCGCTCGAAGAGGACGAGACCGAATCGATCGAAACCTACGCCAAGGGCGTGGAACTGACGGACACGGCCACGCAGGAGTTCCTTGACGAGCTCGACAAGATCGACAAGCCGATCACCGTGGTCTTCTACGGCGACCATCTGCCCGGAATCTATTCCACGGCCAGCGATGACGACGACAATTCGCTTGACCTGCATCTGACCGACTACTTCATCTGGTCCAACAAGGCATCCGAATCCAAGGGGAACCAGATCTCCAATGCCGAATATTCGTCGCCGAACTTCTTCGTGGCCCAGGCTGCCGAGCATATGGATGCCAAAGTGTCGCCGTATCTGGCGTTCCTCACGCTCATGCATTCCAAGATCGCTGCCATGGAACCGCCGGTCGTCAACAACATTCAGGGATGGGACCGCATTCCGGAAGGCCAGAACATCTATCTGAATTCCGATGGCGAGCCTATGGCCGAATCGGATTTCGACGACGAGACCAAGCAGTTGCTTGAGGACTACAAGCTGATCCAATACGACATCACCGCGGGAAAGAACTATCTGAAATCAACTGATTTCATGAATCTTCCGTAGGGATTCGTCCTGAGATATGCTGCTGTGCGAATAAAAAGACCCGCGGTTCGAATGGTGTTTCTTCTGGCCATTCGAACCGCGGGTCATTCTTTTATCTACGCATGGCTACTGCCAGCCGAGGAGCAACGCCGCCAACACGATTGGTTGAATGCGTTGCGATGTGTGTGGTGGCGAGGCGCACCGAGGGAAGGCGTACGAAGGTACGTCGACTGAGGAGCAACGCTGCCAACACACCATCGCTACGCATTCAGGGCTTTGGCGCCGATGTCGTGGCGGTAGAACATCCCCTTGGTGTCGAGCTTGTCGATGATTTCGTAGACCTTGTCCTGCGCGTCCTTGATGCTGGGAGCGCTGGTTTCGACGAACAGTACGCGGCCGGAGCTTGCCACGAGTCCGTTTTCGCCATTGGACACGCCGGCGTAGTACACGTGGGAGTCCTCGTCGACCGGAATCTGCGGGATTGCGGCGCCCTTGATCACATCAACGGGGTAGCCTTCGGCTGCGAGCACCACGCCGAGGGTGGCGTTGTCGTTGTCCCAGGTGAATTCCGGGGTTTCGCCGTTGAGGATCGCGTTGATGCCTTCGCCGAGGTCGGAGGTGAGCTTCGGCAGCACGACCTCGGTCTCCGGATCGCCGAAACGTGCGTTGAATTCGATGACCTTCGGGCCGTCCGCCGTGGCGATGAGGCCGGCGTAGAGAATGCCGGTGAAGGGGGTTCCTTCGTTGGCCATGGCCTGAACGGTCGGCTTGACGATGGTTTCGATGGCGGTGTCCACCACGTCCTGGCCGATCTGAGGCACCGGGCTGTATGCTCCCATGCCGCCGGTGTTCGGGCCCTTGTCACCGTCATAGGCGCGCTTGTGGTCTTGGGAGATCGGCATAGGCCAGAAGTCGGTTCCGTTGACGAAGCTCATCAGGGAGAATTCCTGACCCTCGAGGAAGTCTTCGATCACCACTTTCGCGCCGGCGTTGCCGAAACGGTGGTCCACGAAGATGTCGTCGAGTGCGGCGAGCGCGGTTTCCTCATCCATGGCCACGGTGACGCCCTTGCCTGCGGCGAGTCCGTCGGCCTTGATCACAATCGGGGCGCCGTGTTCGCGCACGTAGGCGCTGGAGAGTTCAAGATCTTCGAAGGTCTGGTATTTCGCGGTCGGGATGTTGTGGCGTTCCATGAGCTGCTTGGCGAAGTCTTTGGATCCTTCGATCTGTGCGGCCGCCTTGCTGGGGCCGAACGCTTTGATGCCGGCCTGTGCGAAATCGTCGACGATGCCTTCGATGAGCGGAACTTCCGGGCCTACGAACACCCAGTCGTAGCCGTTGCTTTTCACGAATTCGATGAGTGCCGCATGGTTGGACGGGCTGATTTGGCTGGTGTGGATGCCGTCGAGTTCCATGCCCGGATTGCCGGGGGCCACGGTGACTTCGCTGACGCTGCCTCCGCGGGTGAGTGCGTGGGCGATCGCGTGTTCGCGTGCGCCGGAGCCGATGACCAGGACCTTCATGTTTCCTCCTATATTGCCTTGGTGGCGATGATGCTGGAAGTTGATGAAGGGGTGGCCCGTTTGTGGTGCCACCCCTGTGATGTGTTGTTACTGCAGTTCGACGTCGTCGTTGGTCTTCTTGACGATGCTGCCGAGCACGTAGCCGGCTTCGCCGTTGGACTTGAGCAGTTCCATGGTCTTGTCGGCGTCCTGCGCGTCGACGGCCAGCACCATGCCGATGCCCATGTTGAAGATGTTGAACATTTCCATATGGTCGATTTCGCCGGCCTTCTCAAGCACGTCGAAAATCGGCAGGATCGGCCAGGAGCCGAGGTTGATATGCGCGGCGAGGCCGTCCGGGATCATACGCGGGATGTTTTCGATGAAGCCGCCGCCGGTGATGTGCGCGACGCCCTTGACCACGCCTGCCTTGAAGAGCGGGGAGAGGGCCTTCACGTAGATCTTGGTCGGGGTGAGCAGCACGTCGCCGAGCTTTGCGCTGTCCAGTTCCTCCAGTTCGGTGTCCACGGTGTATCCGGCCTTTTCGAACAGGGCCTTGCGTACGAGGGAGAATCCGTTGGAGTGCACGCCGGTGGACGGCAGTCCGATGAGCACGTCGCCTTCGGCGATGGTGGAGCCGTCGACGATTGCGGACTTTTCGGCGACGCCTACGGCGAAGCCGGCGAGATCGTATTCGTCTTCGTCGTACATGCCCGGCATTTCAGCGGTTTCGCCGCCGATCAGTCCGGAACCGGCCTGTACGCAGCCGTCGGCCACGCCGGACACGACCTGTTCGAGCAGTGCCGGATCGTTCTTGCCGCAGGCGATGTAATCCAGGAAGAACAGCGGTTCCGCGCCTTGGGCTGCGATGTCGTTGACGCACATCGCCACGCAGTCCACGCCGATGGTGTCATGCTTGTTGGCCATCTTGGCTACGACCAGCTTGGTGCCGACGCCGTCGGTGCCGGAGATCAGTACCGGTTCCTTGTATCCGAGGGAAGCCAGGTCGAACAGTCCTCCGAAGCCGCCGATGCCGCCCACCACGCCGGGACGGTTGGTGCGCGCCACGTGGGACTTGATGCGCTTGACGACCTCATAACCGGCTTCGACGCTTACGCCGGCTTCCTCATATGCTTTTGGCATATCAAACCTTTCTAGGTTCTTGTTGTTCTTCTTGGGTTTTGAAGCAATGGAGCGGGTTCCGCGCGTTTTTTCCGCCGTGCGGAACCCGAACGATCATTCCTGTTCCTGCTTTTGGGGATGCGTCTGGTATTCGTTGCCTTCGTACTTGCTCTTGTACAGGGCGAATTCAGGCAGGCGCACGCGGTCCTCGGGGGTGAGCGACTTCAGGAAGTCCTCCTCGTAGTCGGCGAGCGCGGTGGGGTAGTCGCCGTTGAAGTAGGCGACGCACAGGCCGCCGTATGGCGCGTCCGCGTTCAGTCCGATGGAGTCGACGAGTCCGTCGAGGGAGAGGAATGCCAGGGAGTCGGCGCCGATGAAGTCGCGGATCTCTTCGACGGACTTCTTCGAGGCGATGAGCTCCTTGGTGGTGGAGATGTCGATGCCGTAGAAGCAGGGGTATTTCAGCGGCGGGGAGCTGATGCGCATGTGCACTTCGGCCGCGCCGGCTTCCTTGAGCAGCTGTACGATTCGCTTGGACGTGGTGCCGCGCACGATGGAGTCGTCGATGACGATCACGCGCTTGCCTCGTACCACGCTGTTCACGGCGGAGAGCTTCATGCGTACGCCTTGTTCGCGCAGTTCCTGCGTCGGCTGGATGAAGGTTCGTGCCACGTACTGGTTTTTGATCAATCCCATTTCGTTGGGCAGTCCGGCGGTTTCCGCGTAGCCGGATGCCGCGGACAGTGAGGAGTTGGGCACGCCGATGACCATGTCGGCTTCGACGGGCGATTCCTGCGCCAGACGGGCGCCCATGCGCTTGCGGGCCGAATGCACGTTCACGCCGTAGATGTCGGAGTCCGGGCGTGCGAAGTAGATGAATTCCATCGAGCAGATGGCCAGCTGGGTCTGGTCGGTGTACTGCATGATCTCATAGCCGTCGTCGTTGACCACGACGATTTCGCCCGGTCGGATGTTGCGTACCAGTTCGGCTCCGGCGATGTCGAGCGCGCAGGTCTCGGATGCGAGCACGTAGGCGCCGTTCTTCATCTTGCCCAAGGAGAGCGGGCGGAAGCCGTTCGGGTCGAGTGCGCCGATCATGGCGTTTTCGGTCATGATCAGGTAGGCGAAGCCGCCGTGCACGGTGTTGAGCGCTTCCTTGAGCTTGTCGATGAAGGTGGGCTGGGTGGAACGGCGCAGCAGGTGCATGAGCACTTCGGTGTCGGAGTTGGAGTGGAAGATCGCGCCTTCGTCTTCCAACTGGCGCCTCAGGGACGGGCAGTTCGTCAGATTGCCGTTGTGGCACAGCGCCATGTCTCCGTCGTGGAAGCGGAAGATGAATGGCTGGATGTTGTCGGTGCCGCCGGATCCCGCGGTGGCGTAACGCACGTGGCCGATCGCCCTGGATCCCTTCAGGCGTTCGATTTCGCGCTCGTCGCCGAATACCTGGGTCAGCAGACCCTTTCCGCGATGACCGATGAGTTGACCGTTATCATTGGAGACAATGCCGGCGCCCTCCTGACCTCGATGCTGCAGCGCGTGCAGTCCGAAGTAGGTGAGTCGTGCGGCGTCGGGATGGCCCCAAACGCCGAAAATACCGCATTCCTCGTGGATGTCTTCGAGTTCAGCTGACAAGCCAAAGCTCCTTCCGAAAAACCATGGAGACAAGGGGTTCGCTACCGTTCAACCCTACCAACCGGCGGCTACAACCGACGTTTTGCGGGGCGTCCCGCCGATGACCGACCCAACACGAATTTCGAACACCTGTTCGAAATTGCTGGTATGCTGGAATGAAATGGGTCGGCCGGGTTTTTGAACGATCCTACGAAGCATTGCGGAAGGAGGCCATGTGACGCAGCGCACGTATGTTGCCATCGACCTGAAATCCTTCTATGCGTCGTCGGAATGCGTGGAGCACGGTTTCGCTCCGTTGTCCACGCATCTTGTGGTGGCGGACGAGCGCCGTACCGACAAGACCATCTGTCTGGCGGTCTCTCCATCACTCAAGGAATACGGCTTGCCCGGACGGGCGAGGCTGTTCGAAGTGAAGGCGAAACTCAGGGAGATCAACGCCGCGCGCCGCGCGAAGGCGCCAGGGGGCGTGCTGATCGGAGAATCGTATGACGTCCGTGAGCTCGAGGCCAATCCGAATCTGGCCGCCGGGGTGTTCATAGCGCGTCCGCGCATGTCGCACTATCTCGAAACGAGTGCGAAGATCTACGGCATCTATCTCAAATACGTGTCATCCCAAGACATTCACGTCTATTCGATCGATGAGGTGTTCATGGACGTGACCGGCTACCTGCGCGCATACGGCAAAGGCGTGCTCGAGATGACGCGCGAGATGATACGAAACATCCACGAGCAGACCGGCATCACCGCCACCGCCGGCATCGGCACGAACATGTACCTGGCCAAAGTGGCCATGGACATCGTGGCGAAACATATCCAGGCCGGCGAGGACGGCATCCGCATCGCGCGACTGGATGAGATGTCGTATCGGCGGCTGCTGTGGAATCACCGTCCGCTCACCGATTTCTGGCGGGTAGGGCGTGGATATGCGAAGAAGCTGGAAGCCCAAGGGCTGATGACCATGGGCGATGTGGCAAGATGCTCCATCGGACGGGCCGACGAGTACTACAACGAGGATCTGCTGTACCGAATGTTCGGCGTCAACGCGGAACTGCTCATCGACCACGCGTGGGGTTGGGAACCGTGCACGATCGCCGATATCAAGGCGTACAAGCCGGCCGGCCACAGCATGAGCTCCGGCCAGGTGCTCACAGGCGCGGTCGGTTTCGAAACGGCTCGTCTCATAGCCCGCGAAATGGCGGACTCGTTATCGTTGGACCTGGTGGCCAAAGGCGTGCGGGCCGGACGGATAGGGCTGATGGTCGGGTACGACACCGCCAGCCTCGACCCGAAACGACTTGGGGATTGCGCGACGCCGGAACTGACGGCGATCGCCAAACGCGCGGCGGCTGAATACGACGGCCCCGTCTGCCTAGACCATTACGGCAGGAGTGTTCCCAAACCGGCCACCGGATCCATCGGACTGGGGAAGCGCACGTCGTCCACGTCCCGCATCTGCGAAGCCGTCGACGAACTGTTCCGTTCGATTGCGGGCCGCAGGCTGCTGATACGACGGTTGAACGTGGTCGCGTCGGAACTGGCCGCCGAAGAGGAATTGGCCGAACAGCGAACCGTCCCCGACTACACCCAACCCGACCTGTTCTCGGCCGCGCAGGAGGATGAACGGCCGCAAGATGCCGCTGATGGTACGGTCCACAACGAATCGGAAACAGACGAGCGTCATATGCAGCAAACCATTCTCGACATCAAACGCAAATTCGGGAAAAACGCCGTCGTCAAAGGCATGGACCTCTTCGACGACGCCACCGGCATGCAACGCAACAACCAGATCGGAGGGCATGCCGCATGAGACTGCAGGGCAGCCATCGTTACGACGACATCATCAATCTGCCGCACCACCAATCAAAAACACATGCCCACATGAGCGTGCGCAACCGCGCCGCCCAATTCATGCCCTTCGCCGCACTGACCGGATACGACGACGTGATCGAACGCGCCGCGCTCGCCAACGAGGAGGACGTCGAACGGGCCAACGCCCCCGTCGACGTGACGGACGGCTACATGCCCGCCTGAGCCGTGTGCCCGAAGCCGATGGAGGCGTGCGTGTGGTTCGTGTTCGCCCGGCCTATTCCGGCATGGGATATGCATCATGCAGCAGGGAGGAGAAGCTTTCTCTTGCCATGCCGTAGAACGCGCCGAGCAGCAGTTGCAGTGCCAGGTCGTGTGGCAGGTCGTTGTCGCTTGCGAGTGAGGCGAGCATCCCCTCGAATTTCTCTGGCGTGCTGTTCCATATTGAGGACATTTCCTGCAAGGTCAGCAGTTTCGTCGCCAGTTCGGGGAATTTCGGTGATGATAGCAGCCGATTGATGGTGGCGGTACGGTATTCGGGCATGGGATCGCTGTCGTGAGGGGTGTCACTTGCTGCCATGCGGCCGATTGTCGGAGCGTCGGCGGTCGTTTGGGGTTCCGCCGATGCCGCGATCCAGGATTGGATGGCGGTGATGGAGCTGCTGCTCAAACCGGTGAATGCGCAGGCGTGGCTCATCGAGTAGGTCTTTTCGTCCGTTTCGCCGGTCAGATATCCGACGTCCACTCCGAAGAAATCGGCGATGGTCGACATGGTCTCGTACTTGGGGAACCCGATTTCGCCCGATGAGGTGCGGTTGCCGGTGTTCAGCCATCTGCTGACGTCCTTCTGATGGAATTTCGTGAGGTACCGCCGATTCAATGCGCGCACGAGATCCATTTGCGTGAGGCCCCGTTCGTCCATGCATTGCTTCAGCCGCGTTCTCCAGCAGGCCATGCTACGTGCTGATATACCACTCATGGTATGAGCTCCCTTCAAAAGACGAGTGAATTATAACACGTTACGTCATTGACGCCATAGCGGGGATGAAAGAGGATGGACTCTAAAGGAGGGAACCCATCTGCTGTGGGGTTGGCACCGCGATTCGCGTTCCGGGAAAGAGGGCATTCGCGAAAAAAACACGTCCCTTGGCGACGGGTTCCGAGACAAGGCCGATTCATGGTCTTGGAATGGCTGAAAGTCAGTCGTTTCTTACGGGGAACGCCGTCAGAAAGGAAGCAAGATCATGTTCGCGCAACTGGCAAACACGATTCTGCACGGCGTACGCATATTCGAGGAAGCGGCAAAGGACACGACGCCAGTCGAGACAAAGCGCTCCGGCCACGGCAATGATGCGTGGGACGGCCATCGCCACGGTGAGAATTCCCCCGAGAAAGGACACGACAATGACGTTCGATGACGAAGACAAGCCAATGTCGCAGAACCTCGCGGATGCGCAGGCGTCGCAATCATCCGAAAGCTCTTCCGAGCCGCAGCCTGCCGCATGGTCGCAGGTCCGACAGCCGAATGCCCAACAGCCGTACGTCTCGACCGTTCCACCTGTGCGGGAGGTCCAGTCGGGGAAGCATGGAAAACAGTCGAAGATCATGGTGCTTGCCATCATCGTTTCGGCGGTGTTCCTGCTGATTGCATTGGTTGTGGGCCCCTCAAGCATCACAATGCCTCTCATCGTGGGACTTGCCGTTCTTCCCGCCCTGTTGTCCGTTCTGAGTGTGATTCTCGCATGGAAGAACGGCGAGGCCAAAGGGCGTATTGGTGCATTTGTTGCCGTTGGTGTCACCGTGGTGGCCATAGCGGTCATGGGCGGCAGAATGATTGCCTACGCCGCGCATACGAAGGCCAAGCATGAGGCTCTCATAGCGGAATCGTGCCAGCCGATTACTTGGCCGGATGGGGATTTCGCCAAGAAACTGCCGGCATTAGCTAATCAGAAAGGCGAGGTCTATATCGATTCCTCTGATCGTGTTTCCATCGAATTGTGCGATGCAACGCAATCTTCCTTTGATACCTATGTAAAGGATGTGAAGAAAGCGGGATTTACCGTCGATTACAAAAAGTACTCGGATAGCTACATTGCGAAGGACTCGGAGGGCAATGAGGTCACCGTCTCCTTTTGGGAAGATGAGGAGGATGGGAATACTATGAGCATTACCTTAAAAGTCCCGGAATCCGATGATGATTCCGAATCGCAGAGTTCGGACGACCAGCAGCAGTCGCAGGACACGCAGCAGGATCAGCAGGACACGCAGCAGGATCAGCAGTCCGACCCGGCGCAAGTCAGTGCCGACTTCAAGGCTACGATGGACAGCTACGAGCAGTTCTTCGACCAATATGTCGAATTCATGAAGAAGTACGAGGATTCGGGGGATTCCGTCAGCATGCTCGCGGACTACACGAAGATGATGGGGCAGTACTCCGACACCATGAACAAGCTGAATGCGGTCGATCAGAACTCGCTGAGCGCCGCCGATGAGGCGTACTACATCGAAGTGATGGGGCGCATCACCCAGAAGCTCGCGTCTGTCGCGTAGAGATTCGGAACGGCTCCGGGACCGTCGTATGACGTTCCCGGAGCTTCTCTTGTATGTAAGTAGAGAGGGTAATAGGTATATGGTTCTGGCAGTTCAGCAAGGCGATTTCGCATCGTCTCCATCGACGGTTTATCAGGCCATCCGCACGATGCTGTCGACGAGCGCGACGTTCATGCTCACCGGTGCGGATGATGCGACCGGGACCGTGTCGTTCAGTGCCTACAACGGCGGAACATTCACTGCTGTGGTGAGTTCGCGGGAAGAAGGGAGCCGGGTCCAGGTAAGCAGCGGGAACGATGACGAGACGCAATACCTGCGGCATGTCAAGCAGTTTTTTCAAGACGTTGACGCGCAGCTCAGCGTTCAAGCGGTCGCGCAGAAGAACGAGGCGGCTAAGTATGAGCGGAACAAGCAGATGCTGCTTATCGGCATTGGCTCCTGCGCGGTGCTGTTCGCTATCATCGCCATCGCGTACATGATCTGGGGAGAGAGCTTTCTCGGCTTGATCGAACTCATCATTATCATCGCGGCGATCTGGTTCTTTAAACAGCGCAAAGGAAACAAGGACGATAAGAGGGATCGACGATGAGCGGGTACAAGCTTCAATCGGACGAAACGAAGATCCTGACCTGCGCGCAGGCCCGCCGTTGCGGTGACGATCGCGAACAGGCATGTGTGGAATTGACTCTGACCAACAGGAACCTGATATATGTATGGCAGATCAGAAAGCTGTTCGGTAAAGGGACGGAGCATGAGGATGTGTATCCGTTATCCCGGCTTAAGGTGCTGGATGGGGTCGCGCAGGCGAAATACGCGGAAAAGAATGACCTTGCGGTATTGGATCTGCTCTTCGCCCCGGATGAGGTGTCGTTCGTGTTCGAAACCGGTGACAAGTACTCCAGCCGGAAACTGGTGGCCCAATGGTTGGACGCCATCAGCCAAGCCACCACAGGACTTCCGTCCAGCCAAGCCGCGGAATTGCGCAAGACCATACCCAGCGTGGAGATGCTGGCGGGGGCCATCAAGGGAACCCTTGATGTTTTCTCCAAAACGTTTACCGGAAAGACGATGGATTCGCAGGAAACCACAGGAGAACAGGTCACGGTCAAATGCATCGGATGCAGGGCGCCCATCTCCGGGCGTTCCGGCATGACGATCCAATGCCGCTACTGTGACACCACACAGACATTGAAACAGTCGCGCTAACAGGCGAAAGGCACATGACATGGGCATTCTGCAGGCAATAGGTGGGGCGGTCGGCGGAACCTTCGGCGACCAATGGAAGGACATCATCACCGCGGGGCATTTCGATGAGCACACGGCGCTAGTTCCCGGCGAGCGGCGGAACGCCGACAACGGCCGCGGCTCCAACGGCCACGGTTCCGAGGGCGTCATCACCAACGGGTCGAAGATCTATGTGCCGGAGAACACGGCGGCGTTCATCTTCAGCCAGTCCGGCATCGAGAACATCATCTCCCAGCCGGGCGGCTACGAATACCACGATGGGCAGGACAGCATCTTCAACGGCGACGGGGCGAAGAAATCAATCTTCAAGCAGATTGGCGAGCGTATCGGCTACGGCGGCATCACGTCCGATTACAAGCAGATCGCCTTTGTGAATCTGCGTGAGATCCGTGACATCAAGTTCGGCACACGCGGTCCGCTCATGTATAACGATGTGTTTTACGGGACGGACCTTGAGATCTTCGCGTATGGTTCGTTCAGCATCCGAATCGTTGATCCGGTGCGGTTCATCCGGAATTTCGTTCCGGCGAACGTCACCTATTACTCGTTTGATGATCAGCGGGCGCGCTCGCAGATCTTGGCGGAGTTCCTGCAGTCGTTCACGGTCGCGTTGAATGCGCTGTCTACGCAGTACAGGATCTCGCAATTGCCGGCGCAGGCGAACGATATCGCGGTCAAGGTGGCGAATGACGGGCAGAACGCGGGTACGTGGCCGGCAAGGTTCGGTTTCAATATCGTCAAGATCGGTATCGAGAACATCGAGTTCTCGGATGCCTCGCGTGATCTGGTGCGGAAGTTCTCCACCAACAAGATGGATCTGAAGGCGTATGAGGATGTGTCGCAGCACGCCTCGAATGTGGCGGCGCAGCAGAAGATCGCACATGGCGTGGAGGAGCATGGGTTCGGTGATGCTGGTGCGATGATGTTCGGCGCGACTTTCGCGCAGGGAATCAATCCTGTGACCGGCGCGCAGTCTCATGCCGCGGTTGCGGAGCAGTCTGCGGATGTGCGGCAGCCGGCTCCGACCGCCACGGTGCCGTCGATGTCGGTAAGCGAACAGCTGGACGCGGTCAAGAAACTCAAGGAACTGCTCGATGCGGGGATCCTGACCCAGGACGAATTCGATTCCAAGAAGAAGCAGATTCTCGGACTGTAAGGTCTGCTGGTCTGCTGTTTTTTGCCAGTATCTCCATACCGATGTGCGGTTGTAAAATTGATCATGCATCGCGTATGTTTTACGCCGACATGGGAATATCAAGGGAAAGAGAAGATTATGCCTAGGAGTTCCGGAAAGAGTTCCATGAGGAATCTAATGGGGGGGGGTGGGCGCCAAGACAAAGGTGATTGCGGCCATCGTTGTTGTAGTGGTGATCATGGCGGGAACCATCATTGGATACCGCAAAATAGAAGGAATCTTCAATCCGGAGAAGGACGGGCCTGAGATCACCACCACCGTCGTCTCCCGTCAGCTGCAGACGATGCAGGATCTGACCACCGCCAAGGAAAACGACTACGGCTTCGAGGAATTCTCCGAGGGCAAGGTCTCCTATGTGAACAAGAAGAAGTTCACCATGTTCTACAGTTACGAGATTCGTGCCGGTGTCGACTTGTCCAAGGCGGAGATTGCGGTCGATAACGTAGCCCACACGATTTCCATCACATTGCCGCAAGCGGAGTTGCAATCGGTGTCAGTCGATCCTGATTCTCTGAAATTCTTTGATGTGGAAAGCTCATTGTTTAATGGCAATGATGTGACCGACACCGCTGACGCGTTGAAAGAGGCGAAGATTGCGGCATCGAACAAAGCCAACAAAAGCGAGCTTCTTCAGGAAGCCAACGATCAAGCTGTGGAAATCGTTGAAAAGGCGTATGCGCCGATTGCAAAAGCAGATGGATACAAGGTCAACGTTCAACTTGCCGACAAGCAGTAAGCGGTTTCCGTCAATGGATGTGTAATTGATGCAAGGTCTGATTCATATCAGATGAACATCATTTGAGTACAGAGTCGGTGAATCTGATATCTGGTCTCGGCTTATTTCGCTTATAGATGGCGGTTCCATAGCAGAATGAAGGTTGAATTTGTGATAATAAATATACCCCCTAAGCTGGATTTCCATTTCTTCATCCGCCATCTATAAGCCAGATAGGTCATGCCGGGGCCGTCGGCTACCGTACGTCCTCGAACATGTCGTTCGCGGAGACGACGGCCAGGTCTGATTCACGGCGCTCTCGTGCGGCGGATGCCAACTCGTCCGTCTTGACGAACAAGGCGTAGTGTCGTTCGGAATATCCGGGTATGAGGTTGGCGCGGGATCGAAGCGTGGCTATGGTGTCCGCAATGTTCAGGTCGTTCTTCCACTTGCATTCGCCAAGCAGAATGCGTTTTTCGGATTCGTTTGCCGCGATCACGTCGATATCGGTCTGTTGCTTGGTCCTAGGGTTCCCGCCCCACCATTTCCCGAACTTCAAGGCGACAAAAGGAAGCTGGTTGCTGCCATTGACGCGCCAGAGCCATTGCATGCAGACGTTCTCGAACTGTTGTCCGACATATGTGTCGAGAGCCGGGCCGAATACCATATGCCGGGCGGTCAACTCGCCTTGGCCGTTCTCTACGTTCACGATATTGGGGCTGACGAACCGGTACCAGAATGCGAAGAACGGGTCGGCTGGTTTCCATAGTCCTTTTCGTGAACGGGAGGGATCCTCTCTGAAGGGGACTTCGCGCTCAATTAAACCCAGATCCTCAAGCACGCGAAGGTATTTGCTGAGGCTTGTGACCGGCTGTATGCCGGCCTGGTCGGCGATCTTGTTCTGCTTTGTCGCGCCGCTGCCGATGGCATCCATCACCGAGTTGTAGACGGTCGGGTCGCGCAGTTCCTGCCGAAGCAGCATGAGCGGCTCCTCGTAGAGCAGTCCGTTGGGGGAGAACAGCAGATTGATTACGTTCTGCTCGTAAGACAGGTCCGACCGTATCTGCTGCAGGTAGTATGGGGTGCCGCCGAACGTGGCGTAATATCTGATGACATCCTCCACCTCTGCGAAGTCGAGCATTTTTGCGGTGTCGAACACGTCGAAGGGCTTGAGCCGCAGCTGTCCGGTTCTGCGCCCGTACAAGGGACTTTTGTATCCCAACACTTCGCTTTCCATGAATCCTTCATTGCTGCCGCATAGCACCATCATGGTGTTCGTGTCGGTGAAGCCGTGATCTATGGCAACCTGCAATACCGACGGGAGTGAGGAATCCGCCATGGCGGCATAAGGAAATTCGTCGAATACCAGCAGAAAGCGTTCCGTTCGATTACCGATCTGTCCGATGATGAAATCGAATGCATCCTGCCATGTGCTGAAGGAAAACATGCCTTCGGGCAAATGGAAAAAGCGTTGTATGGCGTGTGAGAAATCACGTAGGTTGTTCTGTGTGGTCTGCTGACGTGCGGTGAAATACAGTGTGTTCTTGTCTTTTGAGAACTCGTCCAATAGGGCTGTCTTGCCTACTCGCCTGCGGCCGAGCAACACCATCATCTGGAAGGTGGACTGTTCCCACATGGTGTTGAGTGCTTCAAGTTCCTTGAGTCGTCCGACGAACATGGTTACCTCTCTACGGCTTTATGCTTGCGAGTATAATACTCATAAGCATTATACTCGCAAGCATAAAACAGCGGAAGCTTGTTCTTGAATCAATGATTCGTTGGCGCTGGAGCAAACTGTGATTTGCAGAGAGGGTGTGTCCGGAACCATCGGATTCCGGACACACCCTCTCTGTCTTACAGGCGGTTCACATCAAACCAGCCTTCAAGTAGCCTCGCGCGATCAGGCTGCGAAGTACTCCACGCCGGCCGCGAACAGCGGCTGGTCCTTCTCGCCCGGCACGTTCACGAACGTTCCGTTGCTGTAGCGCTCGGAGTGGCCCATCTTGCCGAACACGCGGCCGTCCGGGCTGGTGATGCCTTCGATGGCCAGCAGCGAACCGTTCGGGTTCACGTCCAGATCCATACCCGGCACGCCAGCCTCGTCCACATACTGCGTGGCGATCTGGCCGTTGGCCTTGAGCTGGGCAAGCACATCGTCGGAAGCCACGAAGCGTCCCTCACCGTGGGAGATGGCGATGGTGTGCATGTCACCCACCTCGGTCTTCGCCAGCCACGGGGAAAGGTTCGAAGCCACGCGGGTGCGCACCAGACGGCTCTGGTGGCGTCCGATGGTGTTGAACGTCAGAGTCGGGCATTCGGCGGTCATCGGCACGATGTCGCCGTACGGCACCAGGCCGAGCTTGATGAGCGCCTGGAAGCCGTTGCAGATGCCGAGCATCAGGCCGTCGCGGTTGTTCAACAGGTCGCGCACCGCATCGGTCACCGCAGGAGCGCGGAAGAACGCGGTGATGAACTTGGCGGAACCGTCCGGTTCGTCGCCGCCGGAGAATCCGCCGGGGATCATGATGATCTGGCTCTTCTTGATCTCCTCGACCAGAGCCGCGGTGGATTCGGCTACGGCAGCCGGAGTGAGGTTGTTCACGATGAGCGTGCTCACATCGGCGCCCGCGCGCTCGAAGGCGGCGGCGGAATCATACTCGCAGTTGTTGCCCGGGAACACAGGAATGATCACATGCGGCTTGGCGACGCCGGTGCCGGTGTACACGGTCTTCTTCGGTGCGTTGAACGTCACGGTTTCGGTGGTCTTGCCCTTGTCCTCGCCCTTCGAACGGTACGGGAACACGGACTCGATGCCGCCTTCCCAAGCGTTCTGGAGCTCGGCCAGGTCAAGTGTCTCGCCGGCTGCCGCGAACGAATACTCTTCGGTGGTCTCGCCGATTTCGCCGACCTGCACTAGGTTGGATACGGCCGGAACCTTGGCTCCGTCGGCCAGCTCCACGATGAAGGAGCCGTAAGCCGGAGCGAACAGGTCGTCCACGGAGATGGCGTCATCCAGCTTCACGCCGATCTGGTTGCCGACCGTCATCTTGAAGATCGCCTCGGCAGTCGCGCCGTAGCCCGGAGTGGACACGGCCAGTGCGTCACCGAAGTCGGTGAGCTCCTCAACCGTGGAGAAGACCTCCAGCAGCGCATCCTTGTCCGGGGTCAGGCCATCGGCCAGATAACGCGGAGCGATGCGGACCACACGATGGCCGGCTCCCTTGAACTCCGGGGAGGTGGCGCGCTTCATATTGCCCACGGCCACGGCGAAGGAGATCAGGGTCGGAGGCACGTCAAGCTGCTCGAACGTTCCGGACATGGAATCCTTGCCGCCGATCGCACCCGCACCCAGATCGATCTGGGCCATCAGGGCGCCCAGCACCGCGGCCATCGGCTTGCCCCAACGTTCCGGCTCGTCGCGCAGCTTCTCGAAGTATTCCTGGAAGCTCAGATAGGCCTTCTCATGTTCGAAGCCGGCGGCCACCAGTTTCGAAAGCGATTCGACCACGGACAGGTACGCACCCGTGAACTGGTTCTGCTCCATGATGTACGGGTTGAAACCCCATGCCATCGCGGAAGCGGTGGTGGTCTCGCCGAACACCGGGAACTTGGCCACCATGGCCATGTTCGGGGTCAGCTGCTTCTTGCCGCCGAACGGCATGAGCACGGTGCCCGCGCCGATGGTGGAGTCGAAACGCTCGGACAGACCCTTGTTGGACGCCACGTTCAGGTCGGTGAGCATGGCGTCCATGCGTTCGCTTAGCGAGCCGGAAGCCCACGGGGTCGCGTAATCATGCTGCGCTTCGACATGCACCACCTGATGCTTCGGAGCGCCATTGGATGCGAGGAATTCGCGCGACAGGTCCACGATGGTGTCGCCGTTCCACGTCATCGTCATGCGCGGCTCTTCGGTCACGGTCGCGATGACTTCCGCTTCGAGGTTCTCCTCCTTGGCGTAGCCGAGGAACTCGTCCACGTCTTCGGCGGCGACGTCCACGGCCATACGTTCCTGCGATTCGGAAATCGCCAGTTCGGTGCCGTCCAGTCCCTCGTACTTCTTGGAAACCTTGTTGAGGTCCACATACAGGCCGTCAGCAAGCTCGCCGACGGCGACGGACACGCCGCCAGCGCCGAAATCGTTGCAACGCTTGATCAGACGGCATGCGTCGCCGCGGCGGAACAGACGCTGCAGCTTGCGTTCGATCGGGGCGTTGCCCTTCTGCACTTCGGCGCCGTCGAGTTCCAGCGATTCCACATTGTGCGCCTTAGAGGAGCCGGTGGCGCCGCCGATGCCGTCACGTCCGGTACGGCCGCCGAGCAGGATGATCTTGTCTCCCGGAGCCGGGGTTTCGCGGCGAACGTGGTCGGCCGGAGTCGCGGCCACGACTGCGCCGACTTCCATGCGCTTGGCCACATAGCCGGGATGGTAGATCTCGTCCACCTGGCCGGTCGCCAGACCGATCTGGTTGCCGTAGGACGCGTATCCGGAAGCCGCCGTGGTGACGAGCTTGCGCTGGGGGAGCTTGCCCTCAAGCGTTTCTGCCACGGGGACGGTGGGGTCGGCCGCGCCGGTCACGCGCATCGCCTGATATACGTAGGAACGTCCGGAAAGCGGATCGCGGATGCAGCCGCCGATGCAGGTGGCCGCGCCACCGAACGGTTCGATTTCGGTCGGGTGGTTGTGGGTCTCGTTCTTGAACAGGAACAGCCAATCCTCGTCCTGGCCGTTCACGTCCACCTTCACCTTGACGGTGCAGGCGTTGATCTCCTCGGATTCGTCGAGGTTCTTCAGGATGCCGTTCTTCTTGAGCCACTTCGCGCCGATGGTGCCCATATCCATCAGGCACACCGGCTTGGCGTCGCGGCCAAGCTCGTGGCGCATTTCGAGATACTTGTCGAACGCGGCCTGCACGGTCGCGTCGTCGATGGTGATCTCGTCGAGCTGCGTGCCGAACGTGGTATGGCGGCAGTGGTCGGACCAGTAGGTGTCGATCACCTTGATTTCGGTGATGGTCGGGTCGCGCTGCTCTTCGGTGAAGTGCGCGCGGCAGAACTGCAGATCCGCCAGATCCATGGCGAGTCCGCGTTCGGCGATGAACTGTTCAAGCGCGGCGTCGTCCATGGAGCGGAAGCCTTCGATGACTTCCACCTTGCCGGGAACGGGCACCTGCGCCTTGAGCGTGGTCTTGGTTTCCAAAGAGGCCTCGCGGGCTTCGACGGGGTTAATCACGTAACGCTTGATGGCGTTGACGTCTTCCTCGTTCAGCTCGCCTTCCAGCGCGTAGACCTTGGCGGAACGCACGGTCGGGCGTTCTCCCTGGGAAATCAGCTGGATACATTCGCTGGCGGAATCGGCACGCTGGTCGAACTGGCCCGGCAGGTATTCGACTGCGAACACGGTGTCCGAACCGAAGTCGGGCAGATCTGCGGACACGTTGTCCACCTGCGGCTCGCTGAATACGGTCGGGGTGGCCTGGGCGAACAATTCCTCGCTGATGCCTTCCACATCGTAACGATTGACGATGCGCACGTTCTTCAGCTGTTCGATGCCAAGAATGGTCTTCAGCTCGTTGGCGAGCTGCTGAGCTTCGACGTCAAAGCCGTGCTTCTTTTCCACATACACGCGGAAAACCATGTGTCATCTCCTTCGTAGATCTCAACAGGGTTTATTAACGGGTAAACAAAGAGAGCCCGCACCGGGCTTCGCGTCTCGATGCGGGCTTCGCAGATATTATTCGGCTACTTCGAGGCCTTCGGACTTGGCGAGCTGGGCCAGTCGGCTTTCGATCTCCTCGTATGCCGGGATGATGTCGCCCAAGTCTCGGCGGAACAGATCCTTGTCGAGGTGCTCCACCTTGCCGGACTTGTCGCGCTGGTCCCACAGGCGGCAGGAATCGGGGGTAATCTCGTCGGCGAGCAGCAGCGTGCCGTCGGAGGTGCGGCCCATCTCGATCTTGAAGTCCACGAGCTTGACGTCGATCTTGGCGAAGATTTCAATCAGGGCTTCGTTGATTCGGCGGGCGAGCGGTGCGATCTCGGCGAGATCCTCACGGGTGCAGGTGCCGAGGGCGACCAGATCATCGTCGTTCACGAACGGGTCGTGCAGATCGTCGTTCTTCAGGAAGTATTCGAGCACCGGTTCCTTCAGGTCGATGCCTTCCTCAACGCCCAGACGGGAGCAGAAGTGGCCGGCAGCGGTGTTGCGGAGCACGATCTCCAGCGGGAACATTTCGACTTTCTTGACCAGCTGGGAGGTGTCTCCGACTCGTGCCACGAGGTGGCTTTCGATTCCGCGGTTCTTCAGAAGCTCGAAGACGAGCGTGGTGATGAGGTTGTTCAGCCTGCCCTTGCCGGCGAAATCTTCCTTCTTTTCGCCGTCGCCTGCGGTAGCGGAGTTCTTGTATTCGACCCAAAGCACCTCCGGGTCGTCAGTTGCGTACAGTTGCTTGGCCTTGCCCTCGTAGAGCTTTTCCAGCTTCTCCATTACTCGCCTTTCCCTGGGGATGGTTAGGTAGATAGTTTGGTGAACTTGACGGTTACAAGATACCAACGGGAGGCTACAATCGGCGTATTTCAGCGCGTTTTTGAAGCCTGCCCGCGGTGTGGTCCCTGCAATGGTCGCGTAATGATTGCGCGATGGCGTCAGACGATGGTCACGTCGAGCGATTCGGCCACTCGAGCGGCCTTGCCTCGTGCGTCGGCCTCATCCTTGCCTACGGCCAGCGCCACAGCCATACGACGATGTCCGTGGACTTCCGGCTTCGCGAAGATGCGCAGATCGGTTCCGGCTTCGCGAAGCGCCTCGCCGACGTTGCGGAATTCCGCTTCTCCGTCGCCCGCGATTACGATCGCATGGCTGGCTGCCACGGCACCTTCCGGCAACGTCAGCGCAACATGTTCCTGCGTGATCGGCAGACCGAGAATCGCACGCGCATGCAACGCGAATTCGCTCAATCGCTGCGACGCCATCGTCACCATGCCGGTGTCGTGCGGGCGGGGGGAGACCTCGTTGAACAGCACGGAACCGTCGGTCAGCACGAACAGCTCCACGCCGAATACGCCCCATCCCTTCTCTCCGGAGGACCTCGCCTTGGCCACCAGTCCTTCCACCGCGGTTCGTGCGATGCTCTGCGCCTGATCGAGCACGTCGTCGGTGAACGATGCCGGCTGCCAGGATTCGCGGTAGTCTCCGCTTTCCTGGCGCTGTCCGATCGGCGCGCAGGTCACGATTCCGGCGCATGAGCTTACGGTCAGCACGGTCAGTTCGTAGTCGAGCGGAGCCAGCGCCTCGACGATCACGCGGGATACGTCTCCTTCATCGTGGGCGCGTCGGCCTTCCTGGGCTTCGACCCATGCGGCGTCGATCGCATCGGCGGAGCGCACGATGGACTGGCCGTGGCCGGACGAGCTCATGATCGGCTTGACCACGCACGGATATCCCACGGTTTCGGCTCCCGTGCGAAGCTCTTCGATGGAGCCTGCGAAACGGTACGGAGTGGTGGGCAAGCCCAGTTCCTCATGCGCCAGGACGCGCAGTCGTTCTCGATCCATGCAGATGGACGCGATTTCGGCGCTCGGCACCACCTGCATGCCTCGTTCGGCGGCGTCCGTCAGTTCGCTGGTCGCGATCGCCTCGACTTCCGGAACGATGATGTCCGGTTGGATTTCGTCGAACAGCGCGCGCAATTGCTCGGCGTTCGCCATGTCGAGGGCGCGGCCTTCGTGCGCTACCTGTTGTGCGGGAGCGTTTTCGTACGAATCCGCCGCGCATACCCACGCGCCCAGCCGCATGAGTTCCAACGTCACTTCCTTGCCCAGTTCGCCTGAGCCTAGGAACAGAACGCGGGTCGGATGCTTGCCAAGGGGAGTGCCCAATGCACGATTGTCTTCAGTCATGGTTCTTATTGTGCCATCTCGTTACGCCATCTTGTTGAGTCATCCTGTTGTGCCATCGGCATGGGATTTCTTCCGCACTCGAACGTTCGGACGCGTTCGGACGCGCCCGGAGCGGACTCAGAGCAATTCGATGAGCTCGTCGACCTGCTCGTCCGTGGTGGCCCAGCTTGTGCAGATGCGCATGACGGTATGCGTGTCGTCGGCCTTTTCCATGAAACCGAGACGCACATCGCGCTGCAGACGTTCGGAGGTTTCGTTGTCGAGCGTGATGAATATCTGGTTCGTCGGTGCGTCGAAGGTCAGCGTGTAGCCGCGTTCCGTCAGGACCTCGCGAATGCGGTCGGCCGCATCGTTGGCCCGACGCGCGATGTTGAGGTACAGGTTGTCGGTGAACAGCGTGTCGAACTGCAGTCCGAGGAGCCAGCCCTTGGCTAGCAGCGCCCCGTGCTGCTTGACGATCGTCACGAAGTTCTTCGGCATGTTGCCGTGCGTGAACACCACGGCCTCTCCGAACATGGCCCCCACCTTGGTTCCTCCGATGTAGAACACGTCCGCGATGCGTGCCATGTCTTCAAGCGTCACGTCGTTGCCCGTGGCGGTCAGCGCGTATCCGAGCCGCGCGCCGTCTACGAACAGCGGCATGTCGTACTTCGCGCACACCTCGTGGATGGCTTCGAGTTCGGCGAGCGTGTACAGGGTTCCGTATTCGGTCGCCTGGGAGATGTAGACGCTTCCCGGGAACACCATGTGGGTGTGATTGGCGTCGGCGTAGAAGGTGGCGCAGTATTCGTCGAGTTCGGCCGCGTCGATCTTTCCGTCATGGTGGGGGAGCGTGAGCACCTTGTGTCCGGTCGCTTCGATGGCTCCGGCCTCATGTACGTTCACATGGCCGGTGTCCGCTGCCACGACGCCCGCGTACTGCGGGGTGATGGAATCGATGACGGTCTGGTTGGTCTGCGTGCCGCCGACCAGGAAGAAGATTTCGGCGTCGGGGCATGCGCAGGCTTCCCGGATCTTGCGCTTCGCTTCCTCGCATACATCGTCGTTGCCGTATCCGGGGTACTGGTTGGCCGCGCTCTGCGCAAGCCTTGTGATGATCTCCGGTGTCGCGATCGACGAATAGTCGTTTTCGAAAGACAGCATGGTCGCTCCTTTGCCTTATGTCATGTCGGGAATCTCAGACGGTATGCGGTTTGAGAATAACAAAAAACCTCGGAAGAGCATTCCGAGGTTTTGCTGGGGTGGCTAACGCGGCTCGAACGCGCGACCTTCTGAACCACAATCAGATGCTCTACCAACTGAGCTATAGCCACCATGTTTTCACTTCCTGAGGAAGCGCAACAGATGAATACTATACACGAGATTTGGAGTATGTACACTCCGGCGTGTTGCGCCGGTTGGGTGTCGTTCGCAGCTTGGGCATATCGGTGCTGTGCCGCGCATGTGGTGTACGTTGACATAGGTTGTGTCGAACAATCGAAGCGATATTGAAATTGATGTATCGAATGCGAAGCATTCGTTGAATCGAGAGAGAAATGCAAAAAATCAAGGCTTTTGGTGATTGGCTCACCAAATGGTTCACCGCAATCGTGATCGTGTGGGCGGTGTTCAATTATTTCGTTCCCCAAGCCAGCTTGTGGGGCAAGTCCTATACCGGCTATTTCCTGGGCATCGTGCTGTTCGGCATGGGTTTGACGCTGACGCTTGACGATTTCAAGCGCATCCTCACCCAGCCGCTGATGGTGATCGTCGGCACCGTGGCCCACTTCGTGATCATGCCGCTCATCGCGGTGCTGCTGTGCTGGATCTTCCGTCTTGACGGCGCGCTGGCGGTCGGTGTGATCCTGGTCGGCTGCTGCCCGTCCGGCACTTCGTCCAATGTGATGAGCTATCTGAGTCGTGGCGATGTGGCGTTGGATGTTTCCATCGGCATTCTTTCCACGTTGTGCGCCCCGTTCATGATTCCTCTGCTGATGCAGTGGCTGGCGTCCCAGTACGTGACGGTGCCGGTCGAATCGCTGTTCCTCAATGCGGTCAAGGTGGTGCTTTTCCCGATCGCCCTCGGTGTGATCTGCCATGCCGTGTTCAAGGAGAAGATCGAGAAGATCACGGTGGCCCTGCCGATCGTTTCCCAGGTCGCCATTCTGCTCATCATCGGCGTGGTGGTCGCGGCCAACGGTCCGAAGCTGTTCGTGGGTTCCTCGCTGTTGGCCATTCCGGTGGTCATGCTGCATAACCTGTGCGGTTATGCCTTGGGCTTCGGCTTCTCCAAGCTGATGTACAAGGTGTATCCGAAGGGGTTCCGCTACGCGCAGCAGAAGGCCATCACCTTCGAGGTGGGTATGCAGGATTCCGCCTTGGGCGCCACGTTGGCCCTGACTTCGTTCGCATCCAATCCGCTGGCCGCGGTGCCGTCCACCTTCTTCAGCGTGTGGCACAACATTTCCGGTTCGGTGCTGTCCAGCTGGTGGCGTGGGCATGACGACAAGCATCAAATTCATCCGGATTCCGATAACGGCGAGAAGGGCTCGGCTCTTGATCTCGCCAAGCCGGCTACGGCTGAAGCGGGCAAGTGACGTCTGAACGTCATGCAGTAGACGGATGAACATCCCCTGAATCGCGCAGAACGGTTCAGGGGATGTTCGCTTTTGATGGGTATATCGGGTTATGATGTGTGTTTCTGTTGCTTTTGTCTAAATGTAAAGAAACGTTGGAATTATTGGGATTTAAGACGGTTCTTACAGTGTTTCGTGTGCGATTTCGAGGTATACTGTTCATCGAAGGCCGGAGTTATGGATCGGACGAGTCTTCGCCAGGTCGTAACGAAGCGTCGTTGGCTGCATTGTCCGGGCGCAACGCCTTCGAGATAACTGAATATGGTGATAACTGAAGAATAATTGAAAAAGCGATTCGTGAAGGCGGCAATGAGGTAGCACGGTGAATACACCGGGCCGCAAGATCGGTAGTTTTGGAAGCGCGCAAGGTGGCGCGCAGTAAACGGAAGAAACCTCCTTTCCGAGTGAAGTGGCTCGGTGGTCCGATTGGCCGCCGGGCCACTTCTTCGTTTATCCGGAATTCATGGAGCAGCCTCATACGGCGATCCGAAAATGATTGTGAATGTATGCCGGTAGTTGTTGAGGCGTCCTTATTTTGTGCTCTATGAACAAGAATGTGAGTATGGGATGTCGTTTGGGTATCGTGCGCCGGCGTGGAATTCGTTCTGTTCAATGCCGCCATCCTACCGGTTGGAAATGCCGAATATTCCGTACGGGCCCTTGTGGTCTGTTTCATACCTACCTGTGGAATCGTGGAATTCTGGGCTCGGCATGTGTGTGCGGGGAGTGCCGTTTGACGATTGTCTGATTATCATGGTCAAACCTGACGGACTGAGGCGATTGTGACTTGCTATTTCCCATGTAATCGGCCCCTGGTCGTCTCCTGCGCGCATTTCTCGTCTTTTCTTTCGCGCGCAACTCGGAGATGCGCCTGTATTCGCAGATTGTGGTCGTAAGAGGTGCACTCATCATGACTTGTTTTTTGTGTAATGCGGGAATGTCCATTTTCTGACGATTTATGGTTCGTATATCGAGATGGTCGTGACGTAAGCCGTGCACAACTCGGAGATACGTCTGTATTTCGTGGGTTGTGGTCAAAAAGGGGTGTGTGTTACTGCGTCCTGTTGTTTTTGTGTGATATGAAAACGGCTATTTTCCAACGATTTGTGTTTTGTGTGTCAGTGTGGTTTGGTGTGGGGCCGCGCACAAACTGGGAGATAGGGGCGTTTCTCGGACTTGTGTGTCAATTCTCGCGGCTAGATTCGAGGAAATCCGCAAGCGGCGTTGCTCTCACAGTCGAATGTATGGGAATGATGGTGG
>CAVEXE010000002.1:54448-82360 GCA_963619615.1 Senegalimassilia sp.
CTCACAGTCGAATGTATGGGAATGATGGTGGTTCGATGCGTTCCGATCGTAGCGAAAACATGATTCCGGCGGTACGGGAATACTGGCCGAGCTTGACTATTCCCGAACAGTCGCGAATGCGGGTTGTTGCGGACGTATGGGAACAGTGGGTGGGGTGAGGAGCCACGGAAGAAGTCTGATTGTTTCTTGGAGTATGCGCTTTGAAGTGTTCGAAGGCGCAACCCCGTATAGTGGAGCCATGGTTGAAACATTCACAGTTCGCAATATCGATAATGAAGCCTCATCCGCCATGGTCAGCGATTATGGCGCGCATGTGCTCAAGTGGGCACCGAAAGGCCAGCAGGCCGTGGTGTGGTGCCCGAAAGCCATCTATCTCAACGAAGGCAAGGCCATTCGTGGGGGAGTGCCGATCATCTTCCCGTGGTTCAACTCCGGATTCGAGAACGGCCATGTGGCGGCCAAGAAGCCGAAGCACGGTTTCGCGCGCGTGAGCTTCTGGAAATTCGACGCGGCCGGCTCCACGCAATCCAAGCTGCGTTACGAGATGGACAGCAGCCAGATCGACGAATCAATCCTCTCCCAATTCGTCTCCGGCCCGAATCCGCGATTCCATGCGGTATATGAGATTTCGTCCGCGGAAAGCCTGACCATGAGCCTGACGGTGACCAACGACGGAACGGAACCGCTTGCGTACGAAGCCGCCTTGCATACGTATCTGCACGTGGCCGACGCCGAACGCGCCCAGGTGCTGGGACTTGAACACGCCTCGTACCTCGACACCACGCTTGATGGCGATCCCCTGTGTGAGAGCGACGGCGATCCGGTATCGTTCAACGGCCTGGTCGACCGCATCTACTATTCCGAGGACACGCTGGAGGTAAAGGACGACGTGCTCGGCCGCACTCTGGTAATCGCCAAGGAAGGCTCCGAACAGACCGTGGTCTGGAATCCCGGAGAGAAGAACGGCAACGCCATCGGAGATCTGCAGGAAGGCGAGTGGCGCGATTTCGTATGTGTGGAGGCCGTGGCGAACCGCGACCGCTCCGTCAGCATCGCGGCGGGCGAATCGCACACCCTGTCGCAGACCATCTCCGTCAAGTAAACGGACAACAACGGACGGCATAGGAAAGCCGGAAAACACGGCGGTGTGGGAATGTCCAGCGCCGCCGTATACTAGTAATTCGTGTGTGCCAACGGCATGCCTTATGTAACAGGCGTGTGGGTTGGGATATCCCGGAACTCGAGAGGATCACGCGCAGTAATGCGGCGGTGAGAGAGGGAAGGGCCATCGGGCCGGTGGACTGTGGCTATCTTTACGATTCGGTGTCGTACGATTCAGTGTCGTGAAGTGTGGGTGCAGTGCGGCGGTCACACGAAGACAAGAGAAATCACTGAATCGGAGAATTCAAGTTGCCTACTATTGAACAGCTCGTCCGTAAGGGACGTCAGGCAAAGCCGAAGAAGTCCAAGACTTTGGCACTGAAGGGAAGCCCGCTGCGCCGTGGCGTGTGCACCCGTGTTTACACCACCACCCCGAAGAAGCCGAACTCGGCACTGCGTAAGGTCGCTCGTGTGCGTCTGAGCTCCGGCGTGGAAGTCACCGCTTACATCCCGGGCGAAGGCCACAACCTGCAGGAGCACTCCATCGTGCTCGTCCGCGGCGGCCGTGTCAAGGATCTGCCGGGTGTTCGTTACCACATCGTTCGTGGCGCCCTCGATACCCAGGGTGTTAAGGACCGCAAGCAGGGTCGTTCCCTGTACGGAGCAAAGAAGGCGAAGTAAGAGATATGTCACGTAAAGGACCTTCCAAGAAGCATCAGCTGCTGCCGGATCCGATCTACGGTTCCACCGTTGTGGCACAGCTCATCAACAAGATTCTGCTCGACGGCAAGAAGTCGATCGCTGAAGACATCGTCTACTCCGCTCTCGATATGGTCAAGGAAAAGACCGATCAGGAGCCGGTGGCAGTCCTCAAGCGCGCTCTCGACAACATCCGCCCGTCCCTCGAGGTTCGCTCCCGCCGTGTCGGTGGTGCTACCTACCAGGTTCCGGTCGAGGTGAAGCCGGCTCGTGCCAACACCCTGTCCCTGCGCTGGCTGACCGATTTCTCCCGCGCTCGTCGCGAGAAGACCATGGCTGAGCGCCTGGCCAACGAAATCCTCGATGCCTCCAACGGCCTCGGTGCTTCCGTCAAGCGCCGCGAGGACACCCACAAGATGGCAGAGGCTAACAAGGCCTTCGCTCATTACCGCTGGTAATTAGTCGAGAACGAGAGTTAAGGAACAATCATGGCACTAGACGTGCTTAATGATCTCAACCAGATCCGTAATATCGGCATCATGGCTCACATCGATGCCGGTAAGACCACCACCACCGAGCGTATCCTGTACTACACCGGCAAGAACTACAAGATCGGCGAGACCCATGACGGCGCCTCGACGATGGACTTCATGGCTCAGGAGCAGGAGCGCGGCATCACCATTCAGTCCGCAGCTACCACCTGCTTCTGGAACCGTCAGACCCATGACGAGAAGCAGAAGTTCCAGATCAACATCATCGACACCCCGGGCCACGTGGACTTCACGGCCGAGGTGGAGCGCTCCCTGCGAGTGCTCGATGGTGCTGTCGCCGTGTTCGACGGCAAGGAAGGCGTGGAGCCGCAGTCCGAAACCGTGTGGCGTCAGGCCGACAAGTACGGCGTTCCGCGTATCTGCTTCATCAACAAGATGGACAAGCTCGGCGCTGACTTCTACTACTCCGTCGACACCATCAAGACCAAGCTGGGTGCGACCCCGCTCGTCGTGCAGCTGCCGATCGGCGCTGAGAACGACTTCGCAGGCGTCGTCGACCTGATTCGCATGAAGGCCTACGTCTGGAACGACGTCAAGGGCGATATGGGTGCTCACTACGACACCACCGATATCCCGGCCGACCTGCAGGACAAGGCCGAGGAATATCGCGCTGAGCTGCTCGACCAGGTTGCCGAGTCCGACGAAGCCCTGCTCGAGAAGTACCTCGAGTCCGGCGAACTGACCGAAGAGGAGATTCGTTCCGGTATCCGCAAGCTCACCATCAACCGTGAGGCTTACCCGGTGCTGTGCGGCTCCGCATTCAAGGACAAGGGTGTTCAGCCGATGCTGGACGCCGTCGTCGACTACCTGCCGAGCCCGGAGGACGTTCCGTCCATCGTCGGTTTCGACCCGAAGGACGAGTCCGTCGAGATCGATCGTAAGCCTACCGCCGACGATCCGTTCTCCGCTCTGGTCTTCAAGATCTCCACCCACCCGTTCTACGGCAAGCTCGTGTTCGTGCGCGTCTACTCCGGCGCCGTCACGCCGGGCGACACCGTCCTCGACTCCACCAAGGGCAAGAAGGAACGCGTCGGCAAGATCTTCCAGATGCACGCCGACAAGGAAAACCCGGTCGACGCAGCAGAAGCCGGCAACATCTACACCTTCGTTGGTCTGAAGAACGTCACCACCGGTGACACCCTGTGCGACGAGAAGGCTCCGATCTCCCTCGAGTCCATGACCTTCCCGGATCCGGTGATCGAGGTCGCCGTCGAGCCGAAGACCAAGGCCGATCAGGAGAAGATGAGCATCGCTCTGGCGAAGCTGTCCGACGAGGATCCGACCTTCCAGGTCAAGACCGACGAAGAGTCCGGCCAGACCCTGATCTCCGGCATGGGCGAGCTCCAGCTCGACATCATCGTCGACCGTATGCGTCGTGAATTCAAGGTGGAATGCAACGTCGGTAACCCGCAGGTTGCATACCGCGAGACGATCCGCAAGGCCGTCATGAACCAGGAATACACGCACAAGAAGCAGACCGGTGGTTCCGGCCAGTTCGCAAAGGTCCTGATGAACTTCGAGCCGCTCAACACCGAGGAAGGCGAGACCTACGAGTTCGCCAACGAGGTCACCGGCGGCCACATCACCAAGGAATTCATTCCTTCCATCGATGCTGGTGTGCAGGAAGCCATGGAATCCGGCGTGCTCGCCGGCTTCCCGGTGGTCGGCGTCAAGGCAACCGTCACCGACGGTCAGGTCCACGACGTCGATTCCTCCGAAATGGCCTTCAAGATCGCAGGTTCCATGTGCTTCAAGGAAGCTGCCCCGAAGGCCAAGCCGGTCATCCTCGAGCCGATCATGGCCGTGGAAGTGCGTACTCCGGAAGAGTACATGGGCGACGTGATGGGCGATCTGAACGCCCGTCGTGGTTCCATCCAGTCCATGAACGACTCCACCGGTGTCAAGGTCATCGACGCCAAGGTTCCGCTGTCCGAGATGTTCGGCTACATCGGCGACCTTCGCTCCAAGACCCAGGGCCGTGCAATGTTCACCATGCAGATGGACTCCTACGCCGAGGTTCCGAAGAACGTCGCCGAAGAGATCATCAAGGCCCAGCGCGGCGAGTGACACGCGCTGCCACTTAAGTGGAAACTGTCTCCAGTCAGCGCTAGTATTTTGTAGCGCTGACTGGGTTCGGGCTCCAAAGTGGCACAAACCCGTCAAACCCAGTAAAATGTAGCGAGTGCCTTGACAATGGTTCAAGGCTTACTACGAGACGTCCAGGAGGACAAAACACATGGCAAAGGAAAAGTACGAGCGTACTAAGCCGCACGTTAACATTGGTACCATCGGCCACGTCGATCACGGTAAGACCACCCTGACCGCAGCCATCTCCAAGGTTCTGCACGAAGAGTACCCGGATGTCAACCCGGCTTACGACTTCAACCAGATCGACGCCGCTCCGGAAGAGCAGCAGCGTGGTATCACCATCAACATCGCCCACATCGAGTACCAGACCGCTGAGCGTCACTACGCTCACGTCGACTGCCCGGGCCACGCCGACTTCGTGAAGAACATGATCACCGGCGCTGCCCAGATGGATGGCGCTATCCTCGTTGTGGCCGCCACCGACGGCCCGATGGCTCAGACCCGCGAGCACGTGCTGCTCGCTCGTCAGGTGGGCGTTCCGCGTATCCTCGTCGCTCTGAACAAGTGCGATATGGTCGAGGACGAAGAGCTCATCGAGCTCGTTGAGGAAGAGGTCCGTGACCTCCTCGACGAAAACGGCTTCGATCGCGACTGCCCGGTCATCCACACCTCCGCTTACGGCGCTCTGCACGACGACGCCGCGGATCACGACAAGTGGGTTGAGTCCGTCAAGGAACTCATGAAGGCTGTCGACGAGTACATCCCGACCCCGACCCACGATCTGGACAAGCCGTTCCTGATGCCGATCGAAGATGTGTTCACCATCTCCGGCCGTGGCACCGTGGTTACCGGCCGTGTCGAGCGTGGTAAGCTCCCGGTCAACTCCAGCGTCGAAATCGTTGGTATCCGTGACACCCAGACCACCACCGTCACCTCCATCGAGACCTTCCACAAGCAGATGGACGAGTGCGAGGCTGGCGACAACACCGGTCTGCTGCTGCGCGGCATCAACCGTGACCAGGTCGAGCGTGGCCAGGTTCTGGCTGCTCCGGGCTCCGTGACCCCGCACACCAAGTTCGAGGGCGAAGTCTACGTGCTGACCAAGGACGAAGGCGGCCGTCACTCGCCGTTCTTCTCCAACTACCGTCCGCAGTTCTACTTCCGCACCACCGACGTCACCGGCGTTATCACCCTGCCGGAAGGCGTCGAGATGGTTCAGCCGGGCGATCACGCTACCTTCGGCGTTGATCTGATCCAGCCGATCGCTATGGAAGAGGGCCTGACCTTCGCAGTGCGCGAAGGCGGCCACACCGTCGGCTCGGGCCGTGTCACCAAGATCGTTGAGTAGTTTCTGCTGAACATCAAGACACGCTTGAACTAGCGTTTTAAGGGAACCTCCCAAGGCATCCGCTTTGGGAGGTTTCCTTATATATGGAAGACGCACAAGCAAAGTATGCACGCCGTGGCATAATGGGCTAGGCTCTTTTAAGCTTTTTCCGTTAGACGAAGAAATAGGTGAGTTAATTTGGCACAGACTACCAATGACATCAAGAACGGTTCCGTCCTGAATCTCGATGGCCAGCTGTGGGCCGTCATCAAGTTCCAGCACGTCAAGCCGGGCAAGGGCCCCGCCTTCGTGCGTACCACTATCAAGAACGTGCTTTCCGGCAAGATCGTCGACAAGACCTTCAACGCGGGCATGAAGATGGAATTCGAAACCGTTGACAACCGCACCCTCCAGTACTCCTACGAGGACGGCGACAACTTCGTGTTCATGGATATGACCACCTATGATCAGATCTTCATCCCGAAGACCCTGGTCGGCGATCAGGCCAAGTACCTGCTCGAAGGCACCGATTGTATCGTCTCCTTCCACGACGGCACCCCGCTGTCCGTGGAACTGCCGGCTTCCGTGGTGCTGACCATCACCCACACCGAGCCGGGCCTGCAGGGCAACCGCTCCAACGCCGGCACCAAGCCGGCCACCGTCGAGACCGGCGCCGAAATCCAGGTTCCGCTCTTCATCGGCGAAGGCGAGAAGGTCAAGGTGAACACCACCGACGGCTCCTACCTCGGCCGCGAGAACTGAGAGTAAGGAAGAAAGAAGTTTCATGGCACGTTCCACCGCTCGCAAGAGGGCTCTGAACACGTTGTATGAAGCGGATGAGAAGGGACAGGACATCCTGTCCCTTCTTGCTGAGCGCATTGAGCAGCCCGGCGCTCAGACCCCGCTGCCTGAATACGCCATCGAGATCGTCCGTGGCGTCGAGGAGCATCTTTCCGCCATCGATTCCATGCTTGACAAGCATTCCACCGGTTGGAAGGTCAAGCGCATGGGTGTTGTGGACCGCAACATTCTGCGTATCGCGGTATGGGAGATCATGTTCAATGATGACGTTCCCAACATGGTGGCGATCGACGAGGCCCTGAGCCTTGCGAAGACCCTGTGCGATGACGAATCTCCGGCTTTCATCCATGGTCTGCTCAGCGCCGTGAGCGCGGACGCTCCAACCGTTCAGGCGGAGGAGAAACCGACCGAGCCTTCGGCTGAATAAAGCCGAAAGTTAAGCGATTCGGCCGGGTCGCGAGTCCTAACCGGCCGCTATCCTTGGTACGAATACCTTGACTATAAGGGGGTTTTGGTGAACCAGTATGATTCCGAAGCCGTGTTGTTTGACCCTCAGGATGCAGTGCTTGTTCTTGAAGACGGACAGGTGTATGTGGGCGAACCCTACGGTGCGATCGGCACGACCAGCGGGGAAATCGTTTTTTCGACCGGCATGACCGGATATCAGGAAACGCTTACGGACCCCAGCTACGATCGTCAGATCGTGGTACAGACGTTCCCGCACATCGGGGACACGGGAATCAACGGGGAGGATCCGGAATCCTCCAGAATTTGGGTCGCCGGATATGTGGTACGCGATCCCAGCCCGAACGTGAGCAATTGGCGTGCCACGGGCAGCCTCGATGATGATCTGGTTGCCAACAACATCGTCGGCATCAGCCATATCGACACCCGTAAGCTGGTGCGTCACCTGCGTTCCGCGGGCGTGATGCGCGCCGCGATCTTCTCCGGCGACGCATTGTTCGACGACAACGGCAAGCTGCGTACCATCGACTCCATGCTCGACGAGGTCAAGGCAACGCCGCAGATGAAGGGCATGAGCCTCTACGACGAGGTCAGCACCAAGGAAGCCTACACCATCGAACCTTGCGGCGAATTCGAAGGCAAGGAACCTCTGTTCACCGTGGCCGCCGTTGATCTGGGCATCAAGGGCATGACCCCGCACCGCATGGCGGAACGCGGATGCCGCGTGCATGTGGTGCCGTCCACCACCACGTTCGAGCAGATCGAGGCACTCAATCCCGATGGAGTGTTCTTCTCCAACGGACCGGGCGACCCGGAACAGGCCGATCCGGAAGTGAACCTGCTGCGCCAGGTCCTCGACGCGGGACATCCGTTCTTCGGCATCTGCTTCGGCAACCAGCTGCTCGGCCGCGCACTCGGCTTCGGCACGTACAAGCTCAAGTTCGGACACCGCGGCATCAACCAGCCGGTCAAGGATATGACCACCGGCAAGATCGAAATCACCGCGCACAACCATGGCTTCGCAGTGGACGCACCTCTCGGTGAAACCGTGGACGCGCCATTTGAGAACGGCAAGTACGGCAAGGTGTTCGTAAGCCACATCGATTTGAACGACAATGTGGTCGAAGGCCTGCAGTGTGTCGATATTCCGGCGTTCTCCGTGCAGTACCATCCGGAGGCCGCAGCCGGCCCGCACGATGCCGCATACCTGTTCGACCGTTTCGTGGATCTCATGCGTTCCGCCAAGGAGGGAACCCGCAATGCCTAAGCGCACAGACATCAAGTCCGTGATGGTCATCGGCTCCGGCCCGATTGTGATCGGCCAGGCCGCTGAATTCGATTACTCTGGAACCCAGGCCTGCCGCGTGCTGCGCGAGGAAGGCATCAGGGTCATTCTGGTCAACTCCAACCCGGCCACCATCATGACCGATCCGGAAATGGCCGATGCCACCTACATCGAGCCGATCTCCACCCAGATTCTCGAGCAGATCATCGCCAAGGAACGCCCGGACGCGCTGCTGCCGACCCTTGGCGGCCAGACCGCGCTGAACGCCGCCATGGCATTGGGCGAGGCTGGTGTGCTCAAGAAGTACAACGTGGAACTGATCGGCGCGTCCCTCGACGCCATCGATCGCGGTGAGGACCGTGAACTGTTCAAGAAGGTCGTGGACGAGGCGGGTGCGGAATCCGCACGTTCCGACATCGCCCATTCCCTCGAAGAGGTAGACCGCATCGCCGAGAAGTTCGGCTATCCGCTGGTGGTCCGTCCGAGCTTCACCATGGGTGGCCTCGGTTCCGGCATCGCGCACGACGAGGAGGAGCTGCACCGCATCGCAGGCGCGGGCATCCACTATTCTCCGACCGACGAAGTCCTGATCGAAGAGGGCATCGAAGGCTGGAAGGAATACGAGCTCGAGCTGATGCGCGACAAGAAGGACAACGTGGTCGTGGTCTGCCCGATCGAAAACGTTGATCCGGTCGGCGTGCACACCGGCGACTCCATCACCGTCGCTCCGGTCTTCACCCTGACCGACCGCGAATATCAGAAGCTTCGCGACATCGGCATCGCCATCATCCGCGGCGTCGGTGTGGATACCGGCGGCTGCAACATCCAGTTCGCCATCCATCCCGACACCGGACGCATCATCGTGATCGAGATGAACCCGCGTGTGTCCCGTTCCTCCGCACTGGCGTCGAAGGCCACCGGCTTCCCGATCGCGAAGATCGCGACCAAGCTGGCACTCGGCTATACGCTTGATGAGATTCAGAACGACATCACGCAGTCCACTCCGGCCAGCTTCGAACCGACCATCGATTACGTGGTCACCAAGGTGCCGCGTTTCGCCTTCGAGAAGTTCCCGGGCGCCGATCCGACACTGACCACGTCGATGAAGTCCGTCGGCGAGGCCATGGCATTGGCGGGCAACTTCCAGGAATCCCTCGGCAAGGCCATGCGTTCCATCGACAAACGCCATATGGGCTTCAACTGGGACGGCGACAAGCCGTCCGCCGAAGAGGTCGAGCAGCTGCTCGAAGCCATCAAGGTGCCGACGGAACATCGTTATCTGCAGATTCAGCGCGCGCTGTGGGGCGGTGCGACATCCGAGCAGATCTTCGCGGCCACCAAGATCGATCCGTGGTTCATCCGCCAGTTCGAACTCATCAACGAGACCGCGCTGGAGGTCAAGTCCGCCGAAAAGCTCACCCGCAAGCTGCTGAAGAAGGCCAAGCTGGCCGGTCTGTCCGATCTGCAGATCGCCCACCTGCGCAAGATGGGCGACGAAGGCGAGAACACCATCCGCGAACTGCGCTGGACCTATGACCTTCGCCCGGTGTTCAAGACCGTCGATACCTGCGCCGCCGAGTTCGACGCGGTGACGCCGTACTACTACTCCTGCTACGCGGACGAAAGCGAACTGCGTCCGCGCGACCGCGAAGCCGTGATCATCCTCGGTTCCGGCCCGAACCGCATCGGCCAGGGCATCGAATTCGATTACACCTGCGTGCATGCCGTGCAGGAGCTCGGCAAGGACTATGACACCATCATGGTCAACTGCAATCCGGAAACCGTGTCCACCGATTACGACATGTCCGACCGTCTGTACTTCGAGCCGCTCACCTTCGAGGATGTGCTCGAAATCTACGAGGCCGAGAAGAAGATGGGTCCGATCAAGGGCGTCATCGTGCAGCTCGGCGGTCAGACCCCGCTTTCCCTCGCAGCACGTTTGAAGGCCGCTGGCGTGCCGATTCTCGGAACTACTCCGGAATCCATCGACTTGGCCGAGAACCGCGAGCTCTTCGGTGAAGTGCTCAAGAAGGCTGAGATGAACGCTCCGCGTTACGGCACCGCTCTGAGCCTCGACGAGGCCCGCGAAGCCGCGCACAGCATCGGCTATCCGGTGCTGGTTCGACCGAGCTACGTGCTCGGCGGCCGTGGCATGGAAATCGTGTACGACGACGCCCAGCTGCGCAAGTACGTCGACCGTGCGCTCAAGGAAGCCCAGGCCGATACCGTCGTGTCCGGACGCCTTCCCTCTCCGCTGCTGATCGACAAGTTCCTCCAGGACGCCATCGAGATCGACGTCGACGCATTGTTCGACGGCGAGGAGCTGTACATCGGCGGCATCATGGAACATGTTGAGGAAGCCGGCGTGCATTCCGGCGACGCCGCATGCACCCTGCCCCCGAGCACGCTGTCCGACGATCAGATCCGTCGACTGCGTGAGGGCACCTACGCCATCGCCAAGGGTTGTGGCGTGCAGGGCCTGATCAATGTGCAGTACGCCTTCATGGCCAATACCCTCTATGTGATCGAAGCCAACCCGCGTGCGTCCCGTACCGTGCCGTTCGCTTCCAAGGCCACCGGTGTCGCTCTGGCGAAGGCCGCGGCGCGAATCATGGCCGGCGAGACCATCCAGCAGCAGCGCGACAACGGACTGCTGCTACCTCATGGCGATGGCGGAGACATCCGTGGCGGACAGCAGGTCGCTGTCAAGGAATCCGTGCTGCCGTTCAAGCGATTCCGCACCCCGCTCGGCAAGACCGTCGACGTGCTGCTTGGACCGGAGATGCGCTCCACCGGTGAGGTCATGGGCTTCGACCGCGACTTCCCGCATGCGTTCGCCAAGAGCCAGCTCGCCGCATACGATGGCGGCCTGCCGACCAGCGGCAGCGTGTTCATTTCCGTGAACGATACCGACAAGCGTCAGCTGCCTCTGTTCGCGGCGCGCCTCGTTGAGCTCGGATTCGACATCTGGGCCACCGAAGGCACCGCATCAGTGCTGCGTCGTTACGGCATCGACTCCAAGATCGTCGACAAGATCAGCGTCCGCATGGACTCCAACCCGGAAGATCCGGTCACCACGTACCATGCGGAAGGAAGTGTCGGCAAGAACGTTGTCGAGCTGATTGAGGAAGGCGCTATCGACTTGATCCTCAACACGCCGAACTCGCGTGGCTCCCGTTCCGACGGCTATGCCATCCGTTCGGCGGCAATCGCGGCGGACCTGCCTCAGTTCACCACCATGACGGAATTCTCCGCGGTGTTGATGGCTATCGAAGCCGTGAGGAATAATGATTACCAGATCATGAGCATTCAGGAACATTCCCAGCAGATGTTCGAAACGGAAAGCCGAGCGTAACCGATGAGTAGCCCCACCCGTGAAGAAATGAGCGCGCAGCGTTCAGACTTTGGTCTTCGTCTGCGTAATTCCATGGCCAAGTACGGTCCGCTGTGCGTGGGAGTGGACCCGCATAGACAACTTCTTCTCGATTGGGGCTACAACATCGATGCTCTGGGTGCCGAACTGTACGCCATGCGTATGCTTCAGGCAGCCAACGGTCGCGCCGCGGCCGTGAAATTCCAGTTCTCCATGTTCGAGCGCTACGGTTCAAAAGGCATCGCGGCGCTCGAACGGGTGCTCTATGCGGCACGACAGATGGGCATCATCACCATCGTCGACTGCCTTCATGGTGGTTTGCCCACCACGGTCTCCGCGTTCGCGGACGCATACTTTAAGCCGGGCGCGCCCCTGCTGGCCGACGCCATCACGTTGCTGCCGTATTACGGCGCACGATCGCTCGGCGGCGTCATCAATGACGCGCTCAACAACGGACGAGGCGTCTTCGTGGCATCGCTTACCTCGAATCAGGAGGGAGCGAGCCTGCAGACGGCCATACGTCAGGCCGGTGAATACAAGGGCAAGACCGTTGCGTACGGCATCGCCAGCACCGCGCAGAAATTCAACAAGGGCATTGACGGCATGGGATCCGTCGGTCTGATCATCGGCGCTACCATCGGTCAGTGGATCAACGATTCAGGCGTCGATCCCTCCAAGTTCACAGGTCCGATTCTTTCCCCTGGATACGGATGGCAGGGAGCGGAGACCCGTGATCTGAAAACCGTGTTCAAAGGCACCAAAGGTAACGTGCTTGTCACGGTGTCTCGTTTCATCGCATCCCACGGACCCAATATCGCGGAACTCGCGGCGGCCACCGAATACGCGTCGCTCGACATTCGCCAGGCGCTCATGGAAGCGCAGGCCGAAGGTGCCGATGATGACGACGATCTGATCGACGATGACGAATACTGATTTTTAAGATATGCCGTTTTCAGGAAGAATGAGGACTTCTAATGACTGACTCCCGTCGTGGACGACTGATTGTGCTGTGCGGACCGGCAGGTGTAGGCAAGGGCACCGTTCTTGGACGGGTGCGCGAAGAACATCCGCAAATCTGGCTTTCGGTATCCGCCACCACGCGCAAACCCCGACCGGGCGAAGTGGATGGCGTGAACTACTTTTTCATGACCGAACAGGAATTCCTTGACAAGGAAGCGGCCGGAGAATTCCTTGAAACCGCCGATGTGTTCGGATTGGCTCATTACGGCACGCCAGTCAAGCCGGTCGTCGACCATCTTGAACGCAACATTCCCGTGGTTCTCGAAATCGACGTTCAGGGCGCGCGCAGCGTCAAGGAACGTGCGGGGGAGTTGGGTCTCGATGTGGTGACGGTGTTCATAGCACCGCCGTCATTCGAAGAGCTCAAACGTCGACTGATCGGTCGTGGCACGGAGACTCCCGAGCAGCAGGAGAAAAGGCTTGAAACCGCGAAAATCGAATTGGCGGCCGAACCGGAGTTCGACGTGGTGATCGTCAACGAAGAGGTGGAGGACGCAGCTGACCAGCTGTGGAAGATCATCGCTTCGGAATTCGGCTTGTGACGCCGCTTCCGGCGGTTATCACAACATACAAAGCCACGTAATCGACGATAATAAAGCGAACGGGGTGTTGCACGGAAACCCATGCAACACCCCGTTCGCTTATTGTATTAGAACGATCAGGCCAGGCCGGAGAGCTTGTCGATCAGCTCCGGATCACGGGTCGCGCCCTTGTCGGCGGAGCGGGCGAATGCCGCGTATGCCTTGAGCGCCTGGGAGACCTTGCGGTCACGGTGCGCGACATAACCGTCGCCTGCCTCAAGCTCAACACGACGCTGTTCCAGTTCCTCGTCGGACAGTTCAACGTCCACGGTACGGTTCGGAATATCGATGTTGATGATGTCGCCATTCTTGATCAGAGCGATGGGGCCCTTGTTCGCCGCCTCAGGAGCGATGTGTCCGATGGACAGACCGGAGGAGCCGCCGGAGTAGCGACCGTCGGTCAGCAGCGCCACTTCCTTGCCGATGCCCTTGCCCTTCACGAAGGAGGTCGGGTACAGCATCTCCTGCATGCCCGGACCGCCCTTCGGTCCCTCGTAACGAATCACCAGGGCCATGCCCGGCTTCAGGGTGTCGTTGAGAATGACTTCGATGGCCTCCTCCTGGGATTCCACGACCAGTGCCGGTCCACGGAACGTCCAGATTTCCTTCGGCACGCCTGCGGTCTTGACCACGCATCCGTCGGGAGCGAGGTTGCCGCGAAGCACGGCCAGGCCGCCTTCGGTGACCGCCGGATGGTCGATGTCGTGGATGGCGCCGTTCTCGCGGTCGTAATCAAGCGAATCGAACAGCGTGCTGTGCGTCCACGGATCGGGGGAGACGATATGGCCAGGAGCGGCCTTGTACATCTGCTTGGCTTCCTCGGTGCAGGAATCGCGCATGATGTCCCAATCGTTGAGCTTGTCTTCCAGCGACTTGTAGTCGACGGAGCACACGTCGCGGTGCAGCTTGCCGGCACGATCGAGCTCGCCGAGGATTCCGGTGATGCCGCCGGCGCGGTGCACGTCGGAAATCTCCCATTCGCCGGACGGCGAAGCCTTGCAGATGCACGGCACGGTGTGGGAGATGCGCTCGATGTCGTCGAGGGTGAAGTCCACGTCGGCCGACTGGGCCATGGCGAGGATATGCAGCACGGTGTTGGTGGAGCCGCCCATGGCCACATCCATGGTCATGGCGTTCTCGAACGCTTCCTTGGTGGCGATGGAACGAGGCAGCACGCTCTCGTCATCCTCGTCGTAGTACTGCTTCGCGATCTTGACGATCTGCTCGGCGGCGCGCTTGAACAGATCCTTGCGGTAGGAGTGGGAGGCCAGAATGGTGCCGTTGCCCGGAAGGGCAAGGCCGATGGCCTCGGTCAGACAGTTCATGGAATTCGCGGTGAACATGCCGGCGCAGGAGCCACAGGTCGGGCAGACGGTCTTCTCGTAGGCCAGAAGGTCTTCTTCGGTCAGGTTGTCGTCCGCGGATGCGTACATCACGTCGATCAGATCGGTGTTCTTCTTCACGGTGCCGTCGGGCAGCACGGTGGTGCCGGCCTCCATGGGGCCGCCGGAGACGAAGATGGTCGGAATGTTCATGCGCAGCGCGGCCATGAGCATTCCCGGCACGACCTTGTCGCAGTTGGGGATGCAGATCAGGGCGTCGGCGCAGTGTGCGTTCACCTGGTACTCCACGGTATCGGCGATGATATCGCGGCTCGGAAGTGAGTACAGCATGCCGGTGTGGCCCATGGCGATGCCGTCGTCGACGGCCATGGTGTTGAACTCGCGCGGGATGCCGCCAGCTTCCTTGATGGCCTCGGAGATCAGTCGTCCGACCTTGTTCAGATGCACGTGGCCGGGTAGGAATTCGTCAAAGGAGTTCGCGATGGCGATGATCGGCTTGCCGAAATCCTTGCCATCCACGCCAGCGGCGCGGTACAGGGCGCGTGCGCCCGCGAATACTCGTCCATTCATAAGTTTTGCAGATCGCATTTCCATACCTATATTGTGGATGTTGCACGGGACACGCGCTTTGTCAAGAGTCAGTATGTGGAATTCGCCCGGGGTCTACGCGCGTCGGGCGGATGTCGGATGGATGGGAGCCCCGGCGAATCTTCTCGGCGTGACGGAACAAGTCCAGCAGCGCGTCTATACTTGCGAGATTGGAAAAGAAGCTTTTGGCTTATCTGATGATTGGGAGATAATCAATATGGCATTCGGCACTCAGCCAACCCCGACCGGACTTGCGGATCCGCCGATCGATGATCTGATGGAGCATGCGGACTCCAAGTACGCTCTGGCTATCTTCGCTGCCAAGCGCGCCCGCCAGATCAATTCCTACTTCACCCAGCTCAACGAAGGTCTGCTGCAGAACGTCGGACCGCTGGTGGAATACCAGAACCAGGAGAAGCCGCTGTCCATCGCGTTCCGCGAAATCGACGAGGGTCTACTGGAGGAAACCCTCGGCGAGGATGATCTGACCGAAGGCAACTGATCCAAAGGTCCCAAGAGGAACCGATTTTATTCTTCATTCGCCCCGATACCTGAGCGGTGCGCATTGAATAGTACAAAAGAAACTATTGATTGCGTCAACGAAAGGCCGGGGCGTTTTTCTTTGCCGCAACAGGAATGGCAGACGCGGTTCGGCGTCTGCGGAAGGAGAGGCCTGAAATGGCTGAACTGAGATTGATTTCCGCGGAATCCGTTACGGAGGGGCACCCCGATAAGGTCTGCGACCAGATTTCGGATGCGATTCTTGACGATATGCTCGCACAGGACCCCCAATCCCATGTGGCGGTGGAGACCTGCGCCACTACCGGACAGTTCTTCATCTTCGGAGAGGTCACCAGCGAAGGATATTCCGATATCCAGAACATCGTGCGCTCCGTGGTGCGCAACATCGGCTATACCAGCTCGAGGGTCGGTCTTGATGCCGATTCCTGTGGCGTGACGGTCGCCTTGACCGAGCAAAGTTCGGAAATCAACCAGGGCGTGGCCCGTCTTGGTCGTGAGGAGGAATCCGAAGCGTCCCGCGAACAGCGTTACGAGGCTCAGGGCGCGGGCGATCAGGGCGTGATGTTCGGCTACGCCTGCGATGAGACCGACGCGCTCATGCCGTTGCCGATATATCTGGCGCATCGTCTGGCATATCGACTTACCGAAGTGCGCAAGAGCGGCGAGGTCGCGCACTTGCGACCGGACGGCAAGACGCAGGTGACCATCGAATACGACGAAAACGACAATCCGGTGCGTCTCGACACCGTGCTCGTCTCCACCCAGCACGATCCGGAAGTGGATCAGAACTGGCTTAAGGAACACCTTGTGGACCATGTGATCGCACCGGTGCTCGACGACGTGCTCGCGGATCGTGTGGATCACACCGATTACCGTGTGCTGGTGAATCCGACGGGATCGTTCATCCTTGGCGGACCGGCCGCCGACGCGGGCCTGACCGGACGCAAGATCATCGTCGACACCTACGGCGGTGCCGCGCATCACGGCGGCGGCGCGTTCTCCGGCAAGGATCCGAGCAAGGTGGATCGTTCCGCGGCCTATGCCGCACGTTGGGTCGCCAAGAACATCGTCGCGGCCGGACTCGCCCACAAGGTCGAGGTGCAGGTGGCATACGCCATCGGCGTCGCCGACCCGGTGTCCATCAATGTGGAGACCTACGGCACCGAGATCGGTGTATCCCGCGAACGGATTCAGCAGGCCGTGCGCAAGGTATTCGACCTCCGTCCGGCGGCGATCATCGATGAACTCGATCTGAAACGTCCGATTTACTCCAAGACCGCGGCCTATGGCCATTTCGGGCGCAACGATGCCGACTTCACCTGGGAAACCACCAACAGGATCGAGGAGCTCAAGGCCGCGGTCGAAGACTGAGCTACCCTTGAACCATGACCACTGAGGATGCCGAGCAGCTGACGCTTGATGGGCTTGCCCCGAAAAAGCGACGCAAACGCGCGCCCGCCGAAAAGACGCCGGCGGCCCGTCATCCCATAGCCCAGGTGGTATTGGACGTGCAGGCCACCCACCTGGGGCAGACCTTCGACTATTACGTCGAGGAACAATATTCCGAAGCCGCCCAACCGGGTGCGATGGTGCGTGTCCGGTTCGGAGGCCAACGCGTCAACGGCATCGTCTGGCACCGTGCCGATACCAGCGAAACGCCTGAATCATCGTTGCGGTACATCGAACGTGTGGTCACCGACAAGGTGTTGGTGTCCGAATCCATGCGTCGTGATGTGACGTTCATCGCCGACGCTTTCGGCGGAACCCGTGCCAATATCCTCAGACTGGCCATACCACCGCGTGTGGCACGCGTCGAGCAGGAGCAATCGCGCAACCAGCCGACCGCCCGCGAAATCCAGACGAGGGGAAAACGCCTTGAAGCCGTGGCCCAGGAGGCATACGATTGGCTGGTTCGGCTTTATGGCAACATCAATCTGCTGCGAGACGCGTTGGCTGGCACACGGTTCCAGTCGTTCGTGTTCGACCCGCTTCCCGGAGCGGATCATTGGCGGCGTTGCGTGGCATGGATGGTGTCGGAGGCGCTTTCGCGGAGTAGACCGGTGGTGCTCGTGCTGCCAACGATGCGTGAAATCGAAGACATGATCGAGACCCTGCGGTCGATCGGTTTGCGTGAATTCGCGCCGACCCAGGCGGACAACGGGGCATACAGCGGCGATTTCGCCGTGCTGAACGCGCAGATGGCTCCGGCGGAACGCTATCGTGCGTATCTGGCGATCGGGACCGGGCAGGTGCCCTGTGCGATCGGTACGCGCGCAGCCATGTACGCACCCGTGGAAGGCAACGCGCTGTTCCTCGTGCTTGACGACGTCTGCTATCAGGACGCCGACGGCATGATGCCGTATGCGAACGCGCGTGGAGTGCTTCGTCTACGGGCCAAATCGCATAACGGCGTGTTCGTGGCCATGGCGAACGCCCGCAGCGTGCAAAGCCAGTGGGAAACCGACTCGTCGCATGTGGGAAGCACGCAGGTAAGCGGATTCAGCACGCCGATCCACCCGCTGCCGGCCGTGGTCAAGGATGAAAGCCCGTGGATTCGCTGGCTCAACCGGGACGAGCTCGCACGGCTCGCCGACCCGACCGTGGGTTCGCGCGTGCCGCATACCGCGGTTCGAATCCTTGCCAAGGCATTGGAAACAGGTCCGGTCTTGCTATCCATTCCGCAGGATGGCATAACCGAGGCCCTGAGCTGTTCGCAGTGCCACCGCCAGGCACGCTGCCCGCGATGCACGGGGCCGTTGGAGCGATTGCGCGACGGAACGGTCCGTTGCCGTTGGTGCGGAGCCGCCACGGTGCAGTGGTCTTGCTCCGCCTGCCATAACGAGCGTATGCGCGTGGTGAGGGTCGGTGCCGCCGGCACCGCACAGGAACTGAGCAGACTGTTCAGAGGCGTGCCGATCGTATTGTCCTCGCCGAACCAGCAACGCGGCATCGTACGGGATGTGGATTTCGCTCCGAGGCTGGTCATCGCCACGCCCGGCGCCGAGCCTAGGGTGCGGGGGGCTTCGCCGTACGAATGCGAATATCGTGCCGTGGCCATTCTTGACGCATGGACCAGTCTGTACGCGTTCGGCATCGACGCGGGTGTGGACACGCTTACGTCGTGGATGCGCGCGGTCTCGTTGTGCGCCCCGAGAAGCAGAGGAGGCCAGGCTCTTCTGATAGGTGAGACCGATCCGGTACTCGCCCAATCATTGATGTTGTGGAATTCGCCGCTTTTGGCGCAAACGGAACTTGAGGAACGCTTGAAGACCGCGCTGCCTCCCGTGTTCGCGGCGGCATGCGTATGGGGGCGTCGAAGCGCGGTCAAAACGGCCCTTGAACGAATCGGAGCGTTGGGTGATGGCGATTTCGCCATCATCGAAACCGCGGAAGGATCCATGCCGTCGGTGCTTGGTCCCGTGCCGATTCCGCAACCCCGCACCATAGATACCCGGGAGCTTGAGATCACGGCGGACAGGGTCAAGGCGATCGTGCGCGTGCCGCAAAGCAGACGAGCGGAACTGGCTATTCGATTGCGTTCGGCAAGCGCCAGGCATATGGCGGGAAGGGAGCCGGGGGAGCTGCGCTTCCAACTCGACCCGAAGGAACGTATCTGAACCATCGGAACGATGCGTATGTGAAGACACGTCCTCTTGGCGTGAAACACTGAGAAAATCCATACATCCGTCTGAACGAATGGAGGAACTTATGAAAGGCTGGCCTGGAGAGCCCGATATGGAATACGACGTGCTTATGGCCGAAGGCGAGGCCGCAGCCAATGCGGGCAAGCCGATCACCGACGTGATCTTCGATTTCGGCAATGTGCTCGTCTACTGGGATCCGGCATCCGTCATGACGCCCAGATACGGCGACGAACTGGTCGAAAAGTTCCTCGACAACGATATCTCCGGCTTCTACGACATCAACAACGAGTTGGACGGCGGCATGTCGAACGACGAGGGCGTGGCGCTGATGCGTGAACGTCATGGCGATGAATGGGCCGACATGCTGCAGTATTATCTCGACAATTTCGTCGATTCCCTCACCGGCGTCGTTCCGGGCGCCCGCGTGCTCATCAACGATCTGAAGGCAGCCGGCGTGCATGTATGGGGATTGAGCAACTGGCAGAAGGACCTGTTCCCGATCGCGCTTGAGCACTACGATATTCTGCACAGCCTCGACGATCGCGTGGTGTCCGGCTACGTCGCGCTGCGCAAGCCGCAGCGTGAGATCTACGATTACGCGCTTGAACAGTTCGGCATCGATGCGGCCGGGGCGATTTTCGTGGACGACAAGGCCATGAACATCGTCGGCGCGAACGCGGCCGGCATCCGCGGCGTGCGATTCAAGGATTCGCGTGCGCTGCGCACGTTGCTGATCGACGCGGGCGTGGACATTCCCGCGGTCAAGCGGGCGTGAGCGCGGTCGATTCGTGAAAGTACGGGAGTTGCCGCCGTTTTGCGGCAATCACCGGAAATGTTTGCAAGTGTAAGGAGAGACGTTTCATGTTGAAGGTGCTATTTGCCGGTACCCCTGAAGTCGCGGTGCCATCGCTGAAGAAGCTTGCCGAGGATACCGAACATTTCGAGGTCGTCGCGGTGCTCACACGTCCGGATGCGCCGACCGGCCGTGGCCGAAAGCTCGTTGCGAACCCGGTGAAGCAGGCGGCCGCCGAACTCGGTCTGCCGGTCATCGAATCCGATCCGAACGAGGACACGTTCGTTTCCGAACTCGCGGCCACCGGCGCTCAGGCCGCCGCCGTGGTGGCGTACGGCAACATTCTGAAGCAGGAAGTGCTCGACGCACTGCCGATGGGCTGGTACAACCTGCATTTCTCGCTTCTGCCGCAGTGGCGTGGCGCGGCGCCGGTGCAGCGTTCGATCTGGGCGGGGGAGACCCTGACCGGAGCCACGGTGTTCCGCATCGTGCGTGCCATGGACGCCGGTCCCATCCTTGCGCAATCCACGGTGGAGATCGGCGCGCACGAGACCGCCGGCGAACTGCTGAACCGTCTTGCGGAAGATGGCTCGCATCTGTTGGCCGCATCATTGCAGGCCATGGCTGACGATCAGATCATCCCCGTCGAACAGCCGGCCGGAGCCTATGAGATAGCCCGGAAAATCACGGTGGAAAACGCGCATGTCCGCTTCGACGTACCGGTGTTCGCGGCCGATCGCCAGATTCGCGCTTGCACGCCCAATCCGGGCGCATGGTGCGAGCTGCATGCCAGCAACGATGCCGAACCGTCCACGCTGCACGTGCTTCGCGCACAGCCGGCCGACATGGAAAATCCGAATACCCCTACGTCCATCGAGCCCGGACGCATCGTCGCCGGCAAGAAGAACGTGTGGGTCGGTACCGCGACCCAGCCGCTTGAGCTCCTTGAGGTCAAGGCCCAAGGCAAGAAGGCCATGCGTGCCGCGGATTGGGCCCGTGGAGCCCGCCTTGACGACGCGTACTGCGTGTGATTCCGGATATGCGGTTGCCTGATAATCCGGCTATGTGACGTGGGCGGAACCTACCTGAGGAAATCGAGGATTTTGGCCAGGTTCCGCTCGTTCAGGCAGTGTTCCGCCTCACGCTGGACCTTCGGTTTCGCGCAGAACGCGACGCCGAGACCGGCCGTGTGAATCATCGGAAGGTCGTTCGCGCCGTCGCCCACGGCCACGGTCTGTGCCATATCGATGCCCATCCGGTTCGCCCATGTGCGCAGCGATTCCAATTTGACGTCTTTGGTGACAATGCTTCCCGGCACTCGGCCCGTCAGCTTGCCGTCGTTCGATTCAAGTCGGTTGGCGATCCAAAAATCCAGATGAGCGTCTTCGGCGAGACGGTCCACGACCTCATGGAATCCTCCGGAGACGACGCCGACCTTCCAACCATGGGCGTGCAGCGCATCGATGAGATCGATTGCGCCGTTGGTGAAGTGCACACTGTGGTACACCTGGTCGAAGATCGAAACCGGGAGACCCTTCAGCAATGCCACACGCGCTTCGAGCGCCTCGCGAAAATCGAGTTCGCCGTTCATGGCCCGCGCGGTGACCGACGCGATTTCGTCGCCGACTCCGGCGGCGGCACCCAACTCGTCGATGACCTCCTCATCGATGAGTGTGGAATCCACGTCCATGACAAGCAGTCCGGGGCGGGAAAGCGTTGGAACGGTGATGTTCGGCGATTCTTCTTCAAGCATGGTTTCGATTGTCGGAAATCATTAGGACAATGGGTATTCTTATGGTTTGAACGTGGTTTGAATGTGGTTTGAACGATTCCTGTTTGAACGGTCTGCGAATGGGGGAAGATATGGACGGGTCGAATGGCGCTTTGGAGGCTTTGAGCGAGGCCAACGACCGTCTGATGGCCAAGAACCACGCGTTGGCGCAGGCGTTGAGCCGGGCCACGAAGGAGCTCTCGAAGGCGAAGGCGCAGTTGAATCAGCTGGCGGGCCCGCCCATGACCTTCGCCACGATGGCGAGGGTGTACTCGTCCCGGACCGATGATCAGGGCGTGCAGCACGCCAGCGCCGAAGTGATTTCCGGCACCCGCCGCATGATCGTGCCGGTCGCGTCGAACGTGCAGGCATCCAGACTCGAACCCGGGCGTACCGTGTTGCTGAATGAAAACATGGTGCTTGTGCAGCAGGCCGACACCGACACGTTGGGTGCCGTGCGCACGGTGAAGCAGGTGTGCGATGACGGGCGATTGCTGGTTGCGGATGGCGGCGGCAACGCCACGCTGGTGCGCCGCGCCGGAGCGCTGGCCAAGGAAAACGTCAATCCCGGCGATCAGATCGGCGTCGATCCGTCGGTGCGGTTCGCGCTGTCCGTGCTGGCTTCCCAGGATGATTCCGACCTGGTGCTTGAGGAGGCGCCGAACGTCACCTTCGACGACATCGGAGGTCTCGACGAGCAGATCGAACGCATCCGCGACGCGGTGCAGATGCCGTTCCAGCATAGGGAACTGTTCGAACGGTACGATCTGAATCCTCCTCGCGGTGTGCTGCTGTATGGGCCTCCGGGCAATGGCAAGACCCTGATAGCGAAAGCCGTGGCGAATGCGTTGTCGGAAGGTTCAAAAGCCGGATCTGGAGTGTTTCTGTCGGTCAAAGGGCCGGAACTGCTCAACAAGTTCGTCGGCGAATCGGAACGCCTGATCCGCATGATCTTCAAACGCGCGAGGGAACGCGCCGCCGACGGCACTCCGGTGATCGTGTTCATAGACGAGATGGATTCGTTGCTGCGTACACGTGGTTCAGGTGTCTCTTCCGATGTGGAGACCACCATTGTGCCGCAGTTCCTCGCCGAACTCGACGGCGTGGAATCGCTGGGCAACGTGATGGTGATAGGCGCGTCCAACCGCATCGACATGATTGATCCGGCAGTGCTGCGTCCGGGAAGACTGGACGTGAAAATCCGTGTGGAACGTCCGAAATCCAAGCAGGCGGCGCAGATCATTCGGCATTACCTCACTGACGACCTGCCCCTTGCGGAAGGAGTCGACGCGAAAGCGCTCATCGGCGTGCTCGTCAACGACATCTATGCCACGGACGAACACCGGCACATGTGCGACGTATGCGACGAATACGGGCGCTGGTCCGCGCTGTATCTGGCCGATGTGGTGTCGGGCGCGCTGCTGAAGAACATCGTCGACCGCGCCAAAACCAGCGCGGTCAAGGCATCCATCACAACAGGAGAGCCCGTGGCCATCGGCATCGATCTGTTGGCGAAGGCCGTCGATGAGGAATTCCGGGAGACGCGCGACTCGGTGCTGGACGCGGACCCCGAGCAATGGAGCCGTATCAACGGATTGGAAACCGGCCGCATAACACGCATCAGACCGGTCGAGCATCGCGAAAAATAACACGGAAAGCACGGAAAGGGAATCTTCAGCATGAGCGTTCGCCGCATCATGGGCACGGAAACCGAATATGCCGTTTCCATAACCGGACAACACCATTACAATCCGGTCCAACTGTCGTTCGACGTGGTCAAAGCGGCATCCGACGAACGTACGGAACACATCCGATGGGACTATCGGCAGGAAGACCCGGTGAACGACGCACGCGGAACCAGGCTGGAACGCGCCAATGCCCACCCCGATCTGCTGACCGACGCGCCGCAACTCAACATCACCAACGTGATCGCATCCAATGGAGGGCGCGTATACGTGGACCACGCGCACCCCGAATACTCGTCCCCCGAAACGCTCGACCCATTCGACGCGTTGCTGTACGACCGGGCCGGAGACGTCATCATGCAACACGCCGCGGCCAAGGCAAGCGAACAGACCGGCCATGCAGTCGTATTGCACCGCAACAACGCGGACGGCAAAGGAGCGAGCTGGGGAACGCATGAAAACTACATGATGCTGCGCGACGTGCCGTTCGACCACGTGGCGAAGCTCATGACCACGCATTTCGTGACGCGTCAGATCTTCACGGGTTCCGGACGTGTGGGAATCGGCGAAAAGAGCGAGACCGCCGGATACCAGCTCAGCCAACGCGCCGACTACTTCCATATGAAGGTCGGCTTGCAGACCACGTTCGACCGTCCGATCATCAACACCCGAGACGAATCGCACAGCACCGACGAATACCGCAGATTGCATGTGATCGTCGGGGACGCGAACCGCATGGACGTTCCCCAGGCGCTTAAATTCGGCACCACCAGCATGCTGCTGTGGCTGCTGGAGCATGCCGAGGATGCGGGCGTCGACATGGAGGAGATGCTGGACACGCTGGCGCTCGCCGATCCGGTGGCCGCCATGCATGAGGTGTCTCATGACCTCACCTTGGCCGCCGAACTGCCATTGGAGCAGGGCGGCGCGGTCACGGCATGGCAATTGCAGGTCACCTTGCGTGGATATGTGTATGCGGTGGCCGCGGCCGTCTATGGTTCCGATGCGTCCGGCGAGCCGGCTTGGCCGGACCGTTCCACCCGCAACATCATGGCGATGTGGGGGCAGGCGCTCGTCGATGTGGCCACGATACGCCACGCCGACGATGACCGACGATTGCTGTTGCGCGAGCAGGCTTCCCGCGTTGAATGGCTGTTCAAGTGGCAGCTTTTGGAAAAGCTGCGTCGCAAGGTGCGTTCGGATTGGAACGACCCGCGGCTGCGAGCAGTCGATCTGAAATGGGCCTCGCTCGATCCGTCCGATTCGATTTTCGCCAAGCTTGAATCGCAGACGGAACGTCTGATCACGGGCGACCAGTTGGAGAAGGCCTGCGGTGAGGCTCCGTCCGACACCCGTGCGTGGTTGCGTGCGAAGATGATCGAATGCTTTCCCGATCAGGTGGTGGCCGCATCGTGGTCGTGCATCAGTGTTCATTGTGAGACGACTGGTGATGAAAACGTGGAGAATGCGGTGGTCTCATTCGATATGTCAGACCCTCTGAAATGCGGAGAATCGCAATGTTCCAAGGCTTTTGACGGCGTCCATGATGCGGTGTCCGTTTTGGAATCCTTGCGTTGAAACTCACATTATGCGGGTAACATCCGGGAGTAATGGCGTGACCAGAAGCAAAACGAAATTATTGAAGTAGAGGCTTCGGTGTTATGGAAGAGGACGTACCGAAGTCGGCCAAGAGGAAGATAAAGAAAACCCATGGAATTGAGGCAAGCGGCCCTCGAAGTGGCCCGCATCCTGCAGGATGCCGGCAAGCACGCGCTGACGGATCAGACGAATCCGCGCGATATGAAGAGTTTTGAACTGTCGGAAGACCATCTGCATTTCACTTCGGAGTTGGACAAGCGTCTGATGCAGTTCGTCAGCAATCGTCTTACGTACGTGAACATGTTCAACGGATTCTGGCATTCACGTCCGGACGAATGCCATCCCGGAGAACGTTATTGGTGCGTCAGCGGCATTGACGGTGTAATCAATTTCGCCCGTAACATGCCCGAATGGACGATTGCTGTCACACTGTTCGAATTCAACGAGCAGTGTTCGGCGCAGCCGATCCTTTCGGTGGTGCATGCGCCGGCGCTTGGTCTGACGTATCTCGCCGTCCGCGGCCAGGGTGCCATCCGTATCCGTCGTACCCCGCTTGGCGACAAGCGCGAGAAGATCATTCCCTCCACCACGTCGTCGTTGGATGGTGCCGTGGTGAGCTTCGGTATGTCTTATGTGCCGTCGGAATCCAAGAAGTCCTTGGATGTGGTGTCCCGCATTGCGGGCCGTCCGGCCGATATCAAACGCGTCGGTCCGGTCTCCCTTGATCTGTGCAAGGTGGCGGACGGCACGTATGACGCGTACTTCGAGCCGCATCTTCACAAGTGGGATGTTCCCGCCATGTCGGCCGGCGCCATGATGGTGTGGGAGGCCCAAGGATGCGTGAGCCAGTGGACCGGTGAAGGCGTGCACTGGCGTCAGGAAAACGACATCTTGGCCACCAACGGTCTGATTACCGAAGACTTGAGCCGCTATTTGGCTTGATAGCAATCGTGCCGCGCCATCTGACATAAGGTATGGTGCGGCACGTTTTTTATTTGACAGGAGGGCCACTCATGCCTCAGGAGTTTGAACAGGCACGTTCCGAAGAGACGTCGGCGCAGGTCGACGAGACCATCGCCGTGGAAAGCGCGGAGGCGCGGGAAACGGCCGACGTTCTTGACGCGGTGCTTGACGACATCGAATCCGTTCTGGAATCCAACGCCGAGGAATATGTCGGCAGCTTCGTGCAAAAAGGCGGCGAATAATGCCCCAGCTGCGCGACAGCGGAAATCACTCCACCAGCGGAATCGATGAAGCCACGTTGGGCCAAGTGCATTCGTTCGCCCGTATTTTCGGCATAGAAACGGAATACGGCGTCAGCGTTACCGGAACGCAATCGCCATGCGATGCGGGGCAGACGGCCATGATGATGTTCCAACCGATCGTCGCGCGGTCTCGTTCTACGAACACCTATATCGAAAATGGTTCCAGGCTGTACCTCGACGTCGGATCCCATCCGGAATACGCCACCGCGGAGGCGCGCGATCCCATGGACGCGCTGGAATTGGATGCAGCCGGCGAACTGGTGATGCGTGACCTCGCGCTCGATGCGCAGCGTCGCCTGCGCGAAAGCAGCGGAGCCGGCGCGGTGGTGCACGTATTCAAGAACAACGTCGACTCCGCCGGACACTCCTTCGGATGCCACGAGAACTATCTGGTACGCCGGTATGTTCCGTTGGAAACGATCGAACATGAGCTACTGCCGTTTCTGATCACCAGACAGATCTTCACCGGCGCTGGCCGAGTGGGGGAGCAGGGCTTTCAGATCACGCAACGTGCGGATTTCCTCGACGAGGCGGTCTCCTCCGCCACGACCCGGTCCCGTCCCATGGTGAACACGCGTGACGAACCACATGCCGATCCCGACGCGTTCCGCCGATTGCATGTGATCATCGGTGATTCGAACCGTTCCCAGTGGGCCACGATGATGAAGCTCGCCACCACGCATCTGGTGTTGTGCGTCATCGAACAGGCCGGCCGGGAAGGTCGCGAATCAGGGTTCGGAAAGTTCGCCTTCTCCGATCCAAGCGAGGCCAACCATGCCGTGAGCCGTGATGTGAGCGGAACCACGGCCAGTTTCGCCATGCTGGACGGCAGTGTGATCCAAGGCGGTGCCGTAGCCGTTCAGGAGCGGTATCTCGAGGCCGTGGAACGATTCGTGAGGGATAATCCGCAAGTTTCGTCGTCGTTGCCGCGTACCGACATTCATGAGGTGATCCAGCAGTGGCGGCAGGTGCTTGAGGCGTTCAAGACGGGCGATACCGCCGCCTGGTCCGACAGGATCGATTGGGTATGCAAATACCGGTTGTTCGAAGCTTTGCGCTCCCGTGCGGGCGATGTGCCGTCCAGCAAGCTTGAGCAGCTTGACATGGACTACCATGACGTGGCCAACGGTTGCGTATACGATGCTCTGTGCCGTCGCAACGGCATGCGCGTCCAAGTTCCGCCGGACCGGGCGTGGCAGACCGTAACACAGCCTCCGGCGGACACCCGTGCGGCGTTGCGAGGTAAATTCGTCGGTGCCGCGCAATCGCATGGCGCGCAATATTCCTGCGATTGGACGCGCCTCACCCTGACGGCCCCGCAACGAATGGAACTGACGCTGCTTGATCCCTTCTCAAGCGAAGAATCCGAACAATTCCAAGCGTTGATGGATATCCTGCGGTAACGCGGACG
>CAVEXE010000002.1:82398-307724 GCA_963619615.1 Senegalimassilia sp.
TGCGGTAACGCGGACGTTGATGGTTCGGGCATGGCGCAAAGCTTTGGTGGTATCGTCGCCATGCCCGGCCGGTTAGATCTCGCCGCGATATTTCGCCATCATCTGCGATTGCAGTTGTTGCGCGCTCGGCGGAGTCCAGGTGATCGCGTCGGCGCCGGCTTCGATGGTTGCGAGAATGCGTTCCTGCGAACCTCCGCCCGATGCCAGGATCGGAATCTCCGGATGGTGCGCCCGGATTCCCGCCACGACCTGCGCGGTACGGGCCCCCGCCGCGACGTTGATGATTGCAGCGCCGGCAAGAATCTTGCATTCGGTGATTTCGTCGTCTTCCGTGACCGTGGCTATGACGGGAATGTCCACCATTGACATGGTGGTTTCGATGGTTTCCGCGGGGGCGGGAGCGTTGATGACGACTCCGGCCGCGCCCTGCATTTCCGCGACCATCGCCAGTTCCGCCACGCGAGGACCGGTGGTGGTGCCTCCGCCGACGCCCACGAACAGCGGCATCTGCGCCACGGTGAGCAGCGCCTGGGTTATGACGGGTTCGCCGGTGAACGGGTAGACGGCGAGAATGGCGTTGGCGTTGGTGTTGCGGATGATCACGGCGTCAGTGGTGTATGCGAACGATTTGAGCGTATGGCCTTTGACCGTGATGCCGCCGCATTGCTGGGAGATGATTTCCGGAACCCTTGCGCTTGGCGAGGAGAGACGTCCTTCGACGGTTGCGGTGCCGTATACGGTTCTGGATACGTGGGGCACCGCCGAATGCTGCTCCACGGCCACCGCCGCGCTGGGCGTGAACAGCGAGTATTTGTTGATGAGCCCAACGTTCGCGCTGGCCGCCTGCCGAACCTGTTCCGATTGGACTTCGCCATTCTGGGGAGTGTCTTCCTGAACCTGCTGCTGTTCGAGACTCATTCCGTCATCTCCTTGCTGGTGTGGTTGAGTGCCAGGAATTCACGGATCGCTTTGCGTCGTTCCATGAACTCATCCTCCAGAAGTTTGGTGTCGGCATTGTCGATGATGCGTTGCAGCAGTTCGCTGAGGGTGGAAAGTTCCTCATCGGACAAGCAGTCGAGCATATGCGTGGCCGAGTCCTTATGCGCGATGTTCTGTTGGGGCGCGGTCGTGCCGTGATGTTTCGCGGTTTCGACATTGCGCAGACGAGTGGCGGCGCGCAACGCGGTCTGCGTGCGGGTCGCCTTGAGTTTGGTGTGCAACAGAAGAATGTTCAACTCATGTAGTTTGTTGATGACTTCTTTTCTTTGGTCGGTCATGAAGACTCCCCGCTCTGTTGATATGTTGCTTGGTACGCACAGTCTAACGCAGATGGATTCGTAAGGCTTTCGGCAAACGTGAGGAGTATGCGTAATTACCGGTTTGACTTCCTCACGGGATTGAAATCCCGTGATTCCTCTCCTCGCGGAGAGGTTCTTCCTGTAGGGTTTGGATGATTCGCGTGTTACCGGAGCGTTGCTTCGGCTGTGCGCGAATCCCCGCAGGCTCGTACCGCCAGCCCGGCGGATAGTATGTTTTTCGCGGCGTTGACGTCCCTGTCGTGATGGGCGTTGCAGTGCGGACAGTCCCATTCGCGGATGTAGAGCGGTTTTTTGCCGGTGGTCTTGCCGCAGGTGTGGCAGAGCTGGCTGCTGGGATACCAGCGGTCTATGACCGTGAGCTGTCGCCCGTACCATTCGGCCTTGTATTCGAGCATGGAGCGGAACTGCCGCCAGCCCGCGTCCAGAATGCTCCGGTTCAAACCGCTTTTCGCCGCTTGCCCGTTGGGAAGATAGCCACCCGGCTTGTCCGGATCCGGTTTCGGGTTGCAACGCCGGGTCGTGTTCCTCACCGCCAAGTCCTCGATGACCACCGTTTGGTTTTCACGGATGATTCGGGTCGAGAGCTTGTGCAGGTAATCCGTCCGGCAATCCTTGACCTTCGCGTATGCCTTGGCTACCTTCAATCGGGCTTTCTCGTGGTTGTTGCTTCCTTTCCGGGTTCGGGCGAGCTTGCGCTGCGCCAGTTCGAGCTTTTTCAGACGACGCTTCAGATGACGGGGGTTGTCGATTTTCTCGCCGGTGCTGAGGACGGCGAAATGCTCCGTGCCCAAGTCAATGCCGACCATGCCGTCTGCGTGGGGGAGTTGGTTCACCGTATCCTCCACGAGGATGCTGACATGCCAGCGTCCTGCCGCGTCCAGCGATACCGTCACGCTTGACGGCAGGGCCTTGCGCGGCAGGGTGCGCGACCATCGGACGGGAAGCGGCTCCTTCATTTTCGCCAGCGTCAATGCCTGTCGTTCCCAGTCCCATGTGAAGGCGGTGGCCGCGTATGTGGCTGAACCTCCGCCGTGCTTCGCCTTGAACTTGGGATAGTCGCCGGTTTTGCCGAAGAAGTTCGAGAACGCGCGTTGCAGATGCCTGAGCGACTGTTGCAACGGGACGGAGGACACTTCGGACAGATAGGAGTATTCGTCGGTTCTCTTCCATTCGGTGAGCATACGGCTCGTGTCGGAGTAGGTGACCTTCTCCTTGCGTGCCGTCCATGCGGTCGAACGCGCGTCCAACGCCAAGTTGTACACCTTGCGGCAGCATCCCAGAGTACGGCGAAGCAGGTTTTCCTGTTCCGCCGTGGGGTAGAAGCGGAACCTGTACGCCCGCCTGACCGTCTTGGTGCCCATGCCACCCAGGATAGCATGTTTACACAACTAGACCAGAAATGTAAGACAAGACCGAGCGCCTTATATCCCTCGGCTAAAGCCGGAGGTTTTACGGCGCAAATTCATAAACGAAAAGCTCCGACTTTTCGGTCGGAGCTTTCATTCGTCTGCAAGATCCATGAGGGCTTACTTGGTGACGGCCTTCTTCAGCAGGGAGCCTGCGGAGATACGCACGCCATAGGTTGCCGGGATCTCGATGGTCTCGCCGGTGCGCGGGTTGCGGCCGGTACGAGCGGCGCGCTTAACGCGTTCTGCGGAGAACAGACCGGTCAGCTTCAGGCCTTCGCCGGACTGCATTGCCTCGACGAACACGTCCTGGAAAGCATTGACAGCCGCCTCGGCCTGAGCCTTGGTCAGGTTGGACTTCTGGGCGATCTTCGAGACGAGATCAGACTTGTTGTATGCCATAAAGCATCCTTCTTGGATCAGGGGATATCCAGATTACGAACATCCACGTTCACATACGATACTAGCGCACGTCATGGGCAAAAACGGCATTTTATAAGGGATTTCAGCTTGTTTTTCCCCGAAGGGAGGCAAAAAACTCTTAGAAAGGGGGACGGGTTAGATCAGATTGCGCCGATCGAGCCATTTCATGGCCAGCGCGCCTACCGGAATGCGCAGCCAATAGAAGGCGATTCTGTAGACGAGAGTAGCGGAAACCGCGATGGTGGAAGGTACGCCGACCGCGGTGAACGCAACGGACAACGCCGCCTCCACGGCACCCAAACCACCAGGCGTCGGCACCGCCGAACCCAACGTGTTGGCAAGCAGGAAGATGAACGTGGTCTCCACCGGATTCGTGTGGTATCCGAAAGCCAGCAACGCCGCCCAGAATCCCAAACCAGTGGCCACGTTGAGAATGAACGCTCCGGCCACGCCGAACGCCATCTCCTTCGGACGGGTGAGCACGTTGATGAGATTGCGCGCATACGATTTGACCAACGGCAGGTATTTGTCTGTGATCATACGACGTATGGGACGGATGGCCATGGCAGCCGAAACGATGATCGCCACGATGGCGATCACCATGATCAACGTATTCGTGGGAATCATGCCGGAAAGCGTGTTGCGCCCGGTGAAGATTCCGATGAACAGCACCAGAAGAACGGTCATGCTGCTTTGTACGGCCCACACAGCGCTCATGATGGCGGTGGCCGCGGTGCTGCGATAACCGCTTTTCCTCAGGAACTGCAGATTGACGAATGCCGGTCCGACGCCCGCAGGCATGGAAACCGCGGTGAATCCAGCCGCCATCTGCGAACAGTACACTCCAACGGGATTGCGTTTGTCCTTATCCATGAAGCCGAACAGCGTCATGGCGGAACCGAACCATGCCACGAATCCGAATGCCACGCACAACAGCGCTATGGCCAGATTCGCATCCCTTACGGCGTTGATCATCTCCACAGGCTGAATCTGCGTGAACACCACATACACGGCGACGACCAGCAATGCGATGGCGACGAAGGAACGCGGGCTGAAACGGGAAAGCGGCACCTTCTCAATTGAATCGGCGACTTCCTGAGGGGCAAGCATGCCGATGCGGGTGCGCAGCTCGGTCGGAAGGCGCTTCTCCCAGCCTGGCAGGGCGCGGGTGGCCGCTGGAACGGCTGCTTTCTGCATGAACGGAGCTAAATCAATCAGCTGCTGATCCCCCCAGGTTCTTCTGGCGCAGGCCAGTGCGCGGTCGGTGCCATTCAACGTGCTGAGCAATACCAGAAGCTGTACCTTGTCAAGGGCGAAGTTGGGTAAAGAGCTGCCATAATCGCCGTTCTGCCATCCTGAGATCACGGGGGTACCGTCCTCCATACGGGACAACGTGTCCGGCGTGATCCTGCGATGAGTGAATCCGTGACGGTGCGCGTCGGACAAATAACGCATGAACCGTTCCATATCGTTGTCCGACATGGTGTTCGGATTGCATGCAAGCGGCATCCTATCGGTGTGGAACACAAGAATGGAGGATTCTCCGCTATCGGCCACGCCGTACACGTCGGGCGTCAGCAGTCCGGCATTGGCCATGCCCAGCAGCATCGCGTAATGGTGATGCTGGGCATCGATGGAGGAACGGTCCCGACGCATGGAAACGCCGGTCAACCGAATCCATTGCCACAATTGGTTCAGATAACCCGCCACATGCACCTGATTGTCAAGCACGGAAACGGTGTAGCGTTCGCCGTTGCGGTCGGTGGCATAGTAGATGCGTGAATTTTCGGCCAAATCATCCGCAAGTGAGGTCCTCAACACGCTCGAATCATCATATGAATCGAAATTGCGGGAGAGGGATGCCACGTCTATGCCGATGGAACGCAGCGATTGCACCAGTTGAAGACCCCACACGCCGTTGCTGCGCGTGCCGATCGCGAAACGGACCAGCATGCCGATGGTACGTCCCGCGGCGAAGGATACGATCATGCCTGCCAAAGAATTCCAAGACAGCATCACCAGAAGCACGGCCAGCGCATAGAGCACATTCCAGCCCCATTTGACTGCGGACCGAAGGCGGCGAGGGCCGGCCGTGGTCAGGAACGCGGCCATGGCCGCATAGAAATCAGGAAGCAATCCGATGCCGAGCGACGTGCCGTTGGATTGCAATGCGAGAATGAGCGTGTTGTTTCCCGATCCGCTGATCAGTGAGGAGATCACCCAGACCACACCGAATCCAAGCAGCAATGTGAGCGCCGATATCACGCTTTGCAGCCATTCCTTGGCCACAAGCAGCTGCACGAGCACGGTGACGGTGATGGAGACCAGCGCAATCTGCTGCAGAAGGGACGCGGGAACATCCATAAGCCAGCTGATCGCCTGACTGACCGATCGAACATCCGATTCGACACCGGTCGTGGTGCCATGCAGATAGATGGAGAACAACCCAACACCCACGCCGATGAGCAACGAAATGAGGGCTCGCATCAAATCGGCGAAATCGCGGCTGCGCTGTGGCGGCACATCGTCGATATGAGGTTCGGCGACGTTTGGTTCAAGAACGAGAGACACTATCGGCATGCTCCATACATACGGGTCGGAAACCGCTGAATGCCGTTTCCTTTTCGCTACGATAATACGCCTTGGGGCGGCTGCAAGGAGATGCAGCCGCCCCAAGACAAGGCTTTTGGCATCAAGAGACCGAATGCGTCAGCGGTCGAAATCAACCAGCTTGCCGGCTACGCCGACGTAGGTGGAAGGGGTGAGAGCCTTCAGACGAGCCGCGGTGTCTTCATCGAAGGCCTGCTGGTCGATGAACTGCTCGACGGCCTCCTTCGAAATCTCATGGCCGCGCATCAGCTCCTTGACCTTCTCGTATGGCTTGTCCATGCCCGGAAGGCCGGCCAGCTCGCAAGCGCGCATGGCGGTCTGAATCGGCTCGCCAAGAACCTCCCAATTGGAATTGAGCTCGGACTCGATGGCGTAATCGTTCGGGTGAATGGAGTTCAAGCCGCCCATCAGGTTGTTCAGCGCCAGCACGGAATAGCCCAAAGCGGAACCGATGTTGCGTTGGGTGGTGGAATCGGTCAGATCACGCTGCCAACGGGACTCGACCAGCGTGGCGGACAACGTGTCGAGCAGAGAGCAGGAAATCTCCAGATTCGCCTCGGCGTTCTCGAAACGAATCGGATTGACCTTGTGCGGCATGGTGGAGGAGCCGGTGGCGCCCTTGACCGGAACCTGGGCGAACACGCCACGGGAGATGTACATCCACACATCCACGCACAGGTTGTGCAGAATACGGTTGGTATGGCTGATGGTGCCGTACAGCTCGGCCTGCCAATCGTGCGATTCGATCTGGGTGGTCAGCGGATTCCAAGTCAACCCCATGCGGTTGGTCACGAATTCACGGGAGACCGCGACCCAGTCCACATTCGGGCATGCGGCGAGATGCGCGCCGAACGTGCCGGTGGCGCCATTGATCTTGCCCAGATATTCCTGAGCCTTGACCTTGTTCAGCTGGCGGTTCAGACGGTACACGTACACCGCAAGTTCCTTGCCCAGCGTGGTCGGAGTGGCCGGCTGGCCGTGGGTCAGCGACAGCATGGCCTTGTCACGGTATGCGTCGGCCTTCTCGGCCAGATGGTCGACGATTGCCTGGGCTCCCGGAAGCCATACGTTCTCAATGGCGTCCTTGACGCAACGGGCGGTGGACAGATTGTTGATGTCTTCCGAAGTGCAGGCGAAATGCACCAGCGTCTTGAGGTTCGTCAGCTGGGTTTCATGGCCCAGAACCTCGGCCGCCTTGTCGAGCTGGTCGTCGATGTAGTATTCCACGGCCTTCACGTCGTGATGGGTCTTCGCCTCATGGGCGGCATGCTGGGCGATTCCCTCGGCGCCGAAATCCTCGGGAATGGAACGCAGGAACGCCTGCTCCTCTTCGGTAAGCGGCTTGACTCCGGCGACGATGGGCTGGTTGCCGTTGCCTTCGAAACCGTTGGCAAGCAGAATCATCCACTCGACTTCCACACGCATGCGCTCGCGGTTCAGCGCCGGCTCGCTCATGTATTCCACGAGGGCGGCGGTCTGCGCATGGTAGCGTCCGTCGAGAGGGGTCAGTGCGATTGCGGGAGAGATATCAGTAAGCTTCATGGGCAACAGGATACTTCGGACTATAGAATTAATGGCTCATGCGTCCCTGCCAATACGTGACCTCCTCCAATTCGCCGTCTATGACTTCCTGAAAATGCCGTTCGTGGGTTTCAAGCGGTATCGATCCCATATCGGTGGCGTTCTGGTACGCGGCTTGATGGTATTTGAGCCAATGGGTGATTTCCTTGCCTTCAGGAGCGTCCTCGACCGGTGTGCCGGTGAACGACGCATCTGCATCCTGCTCGATCTGGCTGAGCGTTCCGCGTACGGTCAGCCAATTCTCGGTATTGGGGTTGGCGGCTCCGTCAAGCGCGGCGACGAGCTCGTCGTCCATTTCGATGCTGGTCACCCACGTGGACTGCGCAATGGGATGGTTCGCCACGGGAGATCCGGCCGTGACCACATGTTCGATGGTGTAATCGTCTTTCAGGTCGGAAGCCAACGTCGCCGCTACGATGCCTCCTTGGGAATGCCCGATCATGGCCACCGGTTCGTCCTTGCCGATACCGGCCTGTTTCATGGCCTGTGCGACCATGCGTGCGCTGTCGGCCTGCATGCGCTGATCCGGGTCCGAGCTCATCAGTTCCACGTTCTGCGGCCATCCGAACGGAGAGTCGGGCTGGCCGTCGGTGCCGGGAATGGTGACCAGCCACGCGTTCGATCCGTCTTTTCTGCGATATTTGCTTATGGCTATCGTGCCATACTCAAGTCCGCTGTCAAGATCCGCCTTGCCGAGCCTCTCCTCGGCCAGCCGACGCAGATCCTCCAACGATTCGCCGACGCTATGCGATTCCCGTACCACAGGGGCTTTGGATTGCACTTGGGTTACGGTGAGCTCATTGCCCTGCCACAGGTTGTAGCCGAGACCGCTGCCTTTGGCGATGATCACCGCGGCGGTATTCACCTCGTCGGTTTTCAGCAGTCCCCGCAACGGACCGGTTCCGCTGATGGTGGCTCCCGCGGCGCCCATGATTCCCTCCTGCGCCCAGTCGAGTGAGTCGAGCAGATAGATGCCGTTTGACTTTCCTTCCTTGATGGAACCGAACAGATAGCCGAGGCCGCTGATCACGGCTCCCGCGGCGAAGGATTCGCGGGGGAAGGACCGTATGGTCAGCTGTAAGGTCTCGTTCAACACCCTTCTGCTTGCGTCGTCGGCTTGCGAATACAACGATTGCGCGCGCATGATCAACAGCGACATCTGCGTGAGCTCCGCGGCGATGGCCATGCATTGCCGGGCATGGTCCTCGCATTGGCCGGCAAGTTGGGAATATGGCAATGCGATATGATCCGCGGACAGGCAGAACGACATTGGCTGGGTGGCGGCGGATACCGCAGGCATCACGTATTGCCGCATGCCCAATTGCACGACGAGCGCGCCGAACGCGACTCCCGATATGTTCAATGACCTCGCGGCCTCGCCCAGCGCCTTGGCCGCGTTCTCATACAGTTGGTATTGTGCTGGTGCGAACGCGTGGCCTCCGCTTACGTTGGAAGTGACCTGCCAGTTCATGCCGCACCCACAGACCACAATATGCGCGATGTCGTGTCGATCGCATCGCGCAACGCGGCGGATTGCCGGCCTAAATCGGTCAGTTGGCTCCGATATGATCGCGCCGCCTTGCCCGACCAGTCTGTCAGGGTGTTGGCCTTCAGCGCCATGTCGAGATCGTCAAGATGGCAAAGCGCGGACCGCAGTTGCGCCGCGACGAGATTCTGATTTACCCGAACCGTGCCCCGGCATCTGCAGGGCATGCCCGGCACGGAGACGGGGTTGGCCAACGCGTCCATCAACGATGATGGCTGATTGTATGCAAATGAAGTGTCCATGACCGTATTCGACCATGTTCCGCGGTATCAGTGGCATGAAAACGGCCCCTGTGGTCGGAGAATGAGGCAAAAAGCCGTTCTCTGGCGTGTCGTCGTTGGAATCCCGCGAAAACGGACGGTCATCCTTTGTGGATAACCATCCGTCCTGTCATCACCAGGGTTTCGCTTGTGAGGAATCGCTTTCGTTTCTTGCCGTCGCGGAATCAGAGGAATCATCGCTCCCGTCGGATTGCGTGGACGAGGCGTTCTGCTTCAGCAGTTCCTCCACCTTCTTGAGCTGCTCATCGGTAAGGCTGCCGCCTGCCGTGCCGGATTCGGCAGTTCCTCCGGCGGAATCCTGCGTGGTGTCCGCGGACGATTGCTCCTCGATGGCGCTGAGCTGTTGTTCCATCAGCTTGGTCAGTTGGCTGGAGATGTCGCTGTTGTAATTGATGCCCTCGCGCAGGCTCGGCAGCAGTAGTGCTCTGAATGCGCCGGCATCCTCGAACTGGGCGTCGGTCTGCTGCTGGCTGGCGTATTGTTTGTCGAGATCTGCATCCTCCTGCTGTACGAGTTTGATGTTCTCGTTGAGGCGCTGTGTGGCCTGATTGTAGTTGCCCATCGCGGTCAGGTTCACCACGGCGATCAGGCCGACGGCCAACAGAACCACGGCCAGTGCGACCAGCGCGATGCGAACGGCCAGTGGGGCTTTCGCCTTTACGGACGTCTTCTTGTTCACAGCAGCCTCCTCGACTGAGCCATCCAGGATCCAAGTTCCCACGCCAGCAGCACGGCCACGGCAATGGCCATGGGCCATACCACGGGAACGGTTCGAGTGCGTTGCTTGACTGTTTGCGTTACCTGCCACGCGCCGGAAGCCTCTTCGGACAGGCCGTTGCTCATGGTGTTCGTGGAGTCCAGTCGCAAAGCCGTGCCGCTGAGCTCGTCCGCTATCGTGCTCATCTGGGCGAAGTCCGCGCAGGAAACACCTGGTTCGCCGGTCTGCGGGTCGATGACCCACTGCTGTTCGTCCGTGCTGGTCACGTCATCGGCGGTTTCTGGGATGTTCCCGCCCTGATCGCTGCCGACGGTCACGGTGAATGCGTCGGACAGGTAGCGGCGCAACGATGAGAACGTTCTGCGGGTTTTCGTGGAAGTCTGCTCTCCATCGGAAATCAGATACAGCACGATCGCATCATCGGGATGCTGTTCTCGAATCGACTTGCAGGTCAATAGCAGCTGGTCGATCGGAACGTCCAACGTGGAGCCCGCCGAAACGGACGTCGCCTCCGTGGAAAGCGTATCGGCCCAACCGTCGATCGCATTCGTGTCCGGGGTCAACGGAACATCCAACGTGCCGGACGCACCGAATCGAAGGGCAGCGAAACTCGAATTCGGATACAGCGAGGTAATATCCTTCACAGCCCGTTTGGCCACGTCAAGACGGCTGAGCTGCTCATCGGAGCCGTATTGCGCGTCCGTAACGGCCATGGATCCGGTGACGTCAACGGCAACGACCACATCCGTGGCGTTGACGGCGCGGATGTTCGTGGACGAAACCACACTGGGCGTCAACACCATGACGGCGACGAGCACGCATATCAGCGACCTGCGTGCGCAGGACCACGTAGTCTCATCGCTGGAGGAACGCCGGCGCGCATGCAGGACGATTTCCACGAGCGCCGCAATCATCATGACAACGGCGATTGCGCCGCCCAAAGGCCAGCCCAAAGCAGGGGAGAGCGTCAAACCATTCATCGTCTCAACCTCCAAGCCAACGCCATCCATGCAATCACCGCCACAGCCAATGCCAGGGTCCACCATCCCGGGGCGTCGACCAGTGAGGCTTTGTTCGTGGCCATGTTCTCCTGAGTCCTGCGCGACTCGATCTCCTTGACCAGTTCGGAAACGGATGAGCCGTTCGACTGGGTGAGGAATACCCCGCCATGAGATTCGATCGCGGACCTGAACTCGCTGGTGGCGGAATCCGATTCGCTCTGCTGGGGGCCGGAGAACAGGCCATCGACGGTTATATCCGCCTGGCTGGTCAGGTCCAAAGCCTCCTGAAGCGTATACGTGGGATCGCCGGAAACCACGTTGTCGGTGGCAAGCACGATGGATGCGGCGCGACTGATCCGTGAAGTGCCGTCGGAATACGCGAATCCCGGCAGCATGGCCGCGCAGCTTACAACACCGTCGCCGATCAGCGAGGTCGCATCCTTGCGGTTCTGCGTGCCTTCCAGCCAATCGGAGATCTTCTGATAATCGGCATCCTCCATCGCGTCGATGTCGTCCTGCGTCTCGATGCCCTTGAGAATGCCGCTGGCCGTTTCAAGCTGGTCGGCCACCAGCTCATAGTCGTCGGTCAGCGGAAAAACGGTGCGGGACGTGGAGTTGAAGATGCTCAATCCGATACGCTCGCCTTTGAAGCTGCTCACAAGCTTGCGATAAGTGTCGATCACCTCGCGGTCGTAAGGCAACGTCGAACCGGAAACGTCGAGACATAGCACGATGTCACGGCTTCCGGAACGTTCCTCGCCCTCATCGACCTTGCTCGGACGAGAGACAAGCACGATCGCCAGGATGAGGGCCACGGCCAGCGCGCATACCGCGATCCTCGACAGCGCGCGCCATGTGCGGAGCATGCCGGACGCGGATTCGGTGTTGAGATCGTCCTCGAGGCTGAATACCCGGGCCGCATCGGAAAGGTCGGAATCGCGTTTCGACGAAAGGAACATGATGGCGGCGATGATGGCCAGCGCCAAGACCACGGCCACGGGAGCCGCCCAAAGCCAGTGCCATGACAGTGCCATTTACCGCCACCTTTCCACGAGATTCGCCACCCATTGGCCGGCCTGCTCGACGGTTGCCTCGCGTGCGGTGTGGTTGTGTTCCGCATCTGCGAATTCCGGAGGATACAGCGATTCGATGGTCTGCCTGAACAACGTGAGCCCCTGCTGGTTGCCGGTGGTGCGTGGCGCGGCTTCGATATCGGCCAGCGTATGGTTGCGCATATCCGCCCCCATGGATTGCGAGACGTAGTCGCGTGCCAGCGCAGCCAGTTGCGCGAACGCCTCCTCGCGGGTTATCCTGCCGTTTTCATGGTTTGAGACAATCACGTTGATACGTTGATGCCATTCGGATTTGCCGGTGGCTGGGTTATGGCGGCCATGACTGGTTTTTTTGCCGTTTTTGCGGCTTGGGCGTGACAGCAGCACCGTCAGCGCAACCAATGCCGCGACCAGGACCAAACAGACGATGATCGTTGCGATCAGCCCGGTCTCGATATGAATCTGATCCTTCGGATGAAGCAGATTCTCCGGTAGGACAAGCATTACGATCCGCCTCCCAACGGAAGTGCCGACGGTGTCTTCAACCAGTTGCCGGTGGAACGTGCCAGCGCGGCGGAGACCATCTTCACGAATTCCCTGAACATACGCTCGCTTGAACCGGCGCGGATTACGGTCGAGCCGCAGCGCGTCAACTCCCGCTGGATGGCCGAGGCCACATACTCACGATGGGTGCGTACTTCCGTCATCGTCGTCCGCGTGCGCAGGAATGCCGGCACGCGGCGGTTCTTCGTTGCGTCGAGCACGGTTTCGAAACGTGAGGACTCGAACGGGTTGATCGTGGCCACGTCGATAAGCACCATGGGATGCGTTCCGGCGATTTTGCGTATCGTGTCCAGATGCTGCCGGGAGAGGGCATGCTCGTCCGTGGCCAGGACGATCAGCGACTCACGGTCGCGAATGCGCATCGCGTATTCCAACAACGCGTCGATATTGCGGGGATTGTTCCATCCGCGCTCCAGCGCGCCGTCGATCGTGCGCTCGAACTGGGCGAAACCTCCATTGAACGGCACTCGCGTGATGGAAACGCAATCGCCGAACACCATGGACACCTGGTCGCCGCGGCGAAGACTCAACGCGGCGAACATGCACAAGGCATTGGCCGCGACCTGATAGGCCTTTTCTCCGGAATCGCAGGTGGCGGTCATTTCGATTCCGACATCCAGCAGCAGCCAGACCTTCGATGTCGATGGGCGTTCGCGCTGCACCACCATAGGGCGTCCCGTGCGGGCGCTGGTCTTCCAATCGATCTGCCTGGCTTCGTCTCCGGCTTCATAAGGGCGGATGTCCATGAGGTCATCGGAACCGAACCGCCTGTTCGACGCATGGGCCCCTTCGAGGACTCCGAGGGCCTTGCGTACCGTGGGCAGGCTCAGTGCGGTCCCGAAGGTCTCGATCTTCCTGCGGACCGAATCCCCGGAACGATTGCCATCGATCATGGAACGGGCACCGCCTGGACGATCGAATCGACGACCTGGTCGCTGGAAACGCCGTCGGCCAGGGCTTCGAACGTCAGCAGAATGCGGTGGCGAAGCACCTCATGGGCGTTGGCCTTCACATCCTCCGGAACCACGTAATCGCGTCCCTGCAGCAGGGCGTTGGCCTGGCCGATGCGTATCAGCGCTATGGATGCGCGTGGCGACGCTCCGAGCCTTACCAGCGACGCCAGTCCCTGAACCGGCTTCGTGCCCGCGCCGCGGGACGTCGCCGCGATATCGACCGCATACTGCATGATCGCGTCGGACACATGCGCGCGGCGCGCCGCGGAACGTAGGAATTCGACATCGCTGATGGATATGACGTCTCCATGGATGCTGTGCTGGTCGAACGTGTCGGAACCGCGTTTGGTGAGCATGGCCAGCATGCGCTGTTCCTCCTGCGCGGTCGGATAGGTCATCACGGCCTTCATCATGAAGCGGTCCATCTGGGCTTCCGGAAGATTGAAGGTGCCTTCCTCCTCGATGGGATTCTGGGTGGCTATGACCATGAACGGCTTGGGAAGCGCGATGCGTTGCCCTCCGATGGTGGTGGCTCCTTCGGCCATGGCTTCGAGCATGGCGGATTGCGTTTTCGCGTTGGAGCGGTTGATCTCGTCAAGCAGCACGAAGTTCGCGTGGATCGGGCCGATCTGCGTGGTGAACTTCTGCGTGGCGAAATCGAAGACCTGCGTGCCGACCAGATCGGACGGCATCAGGTCCGGAGTGCACTGCACGCGCTTGAACGAACCTGATACCGAGGTGGCCAGTGTCTGGGCCGCGGTGGTTTTGGCGAGTCCCGGAACGGATTCGATGAGGATATGTCCGCCCGCGACCAGTGTGGCGATAAGCGAATCGCGGAGGGAATCCTGCCCGACCAACGTCTGCGAGAACCTTGACCGCACTTGTGCGATGAGGTTCTTCGCGCGATTGATGTCTTCGGGAGACAGTGCGCCCGTTCGGGCCGTCGTGGGCGTCGGAACGGCGGTGTGCGTTGGTATTGGGTTTTTGGGAGGGAATAAAGCCATGGGTCCAACTCTAACGGGTCAAGCTGACGGAAGGGACCAATTCACGGGTTCCACACCTGCGTCCACAAGTGCCTGGTTGGCGCGGGAGAACGGTTTCGAACCGAAAAAGCCGTATCGCGCGGACATGGGGCTCGGGTGGGGGGACTTGATGATGAACGCGTTGGTGAGCAGGGGTTCCAGCGTCTGGGCCTTGCGTCCCCAGAGGATGGCCACCAGCGGTTTGACGCTTCCGTCGGGATTGCGGCGGTCGTTGAGCGCCCGTATGGCGGCGTCCGTGACGATTTCCCAGCCCTTGTCCTGATGGCTTCCGGGTTTTCCCGGCTGCACGGTCAGGCATCTGTTGAGCAGCATGACGCCCTGATCCGTCCATGGGGTCAGGTCTCCATTGGCCGGCATGGGAACGCCGAGGTCGTCCATCAGCTCCTTGTATATGTTGGTCAGGCTTCGCGGGATCGGTTTCACGTCCGGTGCCACGCAGAAGCTCAGTCCCACGGGGTGTCCGGGCGTGGGGTAGGGGTCCTGCCCCACGATGAGCACCTTGATGCTGTCGAACGGGATGGTGAAGGCCCTGAGGATGTTTTTGCTGGCGGGCAGGTAGGTGTGTCCCGCGGCGATCTCCTCCCGGAGGAAGTCGCCCATAAGATGCACTTGGGGTTCGACGTCGGCAAGCGCCTGCGCCCAGCCTGGTTCCACGAGTTCCTTCAGCGGTTTGATATGCGTCATTCCTACACTGTACGACGTTGTGCGCGCTCCTGCCGAATCTTCCTTCGGCGCATCCTTCGCGTCTTTGCGGGTTTGCGATGTTTGTGCGCTGACTGTGGTGGTCGGTACACTGTCAAGGTAAGTGTGTAAGAAACGGAGGTTGCGATATGGCTCAGAAGGATGAGGAAACCTACGATTCCTATCAGAAAGACGCGTTTGACAATCCTCCCGCGGGTCCCATGGGGGTTCATCGTGGGGCTCGTTCCGTCGCGTCGCGTGTCACGCCGTATGTGATCGTCGTCGTTGCGTCGTTGCTTGCCGGTCTGTTGTTCTGGGGAGTTTATTCGGGTGAGCTGAGCAATCTGAAGATGCCGTGGTCGTCGTCGCAGAGTACCACCGCTTCCGATTCCTCATCCTCTTCTTCCGGTTCTTCCTCCGATTCTTCCTCTTCCGATGGTTCGACAACGTCCGGTGACGCTTCGTCCGATGCTTCCGCAGACGCTTCCGCCGATTCGTCCGGTGACGCTTCGGCGAACGATGCGAATTCGGATGCGGCGTCGACGGATGCCGATCAGCAGACGGATGCCAATGCGAATGCGAACCAGACGGTGAACCTCAATACCGAGGTGCGTGTGGTGAACGCCACTTCCATCAACGGTTACGCTCAGAGCAAGGCGGATGCGTTGACCCAGGCCGGCTATACGACCGTGTCCGCGAGCAATCCGACCGGCAACGTTCCGTCGCAGACCGTGGTCTGGTATCAGAACGAAACGGACAGGGCCACGGCCGAGAACGTTGCGCAGACCTTGGGTATTTCGACCGTGGAGCAGTCCGACGGTCTCGTGACTCCGATTGTCGTTGTCTTGCTTGACTGAGAACACCATGTGAAACGCATGTGGAATTGCTGGTCCCCGAATCTGATGATTCGGGGACTTTTCGTTGTCATGGCGCGAAATTTCGGTGTTTGTCCGCCTGCGGCCATAGGCGGAATTCTTGCTGACGGCGCAAAGTGTGGGCCAGAGGTTGGCACTCTCGCCATGAGAGTGCTAATCTGCACAATTAGCACTCGATGAGTGAGAGTGATAACCGGCAGCTGACGGCTGGTCCTGGCTTGGCTCTGAGAGTGGGAATAACACCGTGTAGCCATATGTGGAGGAACAATGGCAAAGATTATTGCATACGACGACGAAGCTCGTCAGGGAATGCTCGCGGGCCTCGACAAGCTCGCCGACACCGTCAAGGTCACCCTCGGTCCGAAGGGCCGCAACGTGGTTCTCGACAAGACCTACGGTGCTCCGACCATTACCAACGACGGCGTCTCCATCGCCAGGGAAATCGACCTTGACGATCCGTACGAGCGCATCGGCGCCGAACTGGTCAAGGAAGTAGCTAAGAAGACCGACGACGTGGCTGGCGACGGCACCACCACCGCTACCGTGCTGGCCCAGTCCCTGGTGCACGAAGGCCTGAAGAACGTCACCGCCGGATCCAACCCGATCGCTCTGCGTCGTGGTATTGAGAAGGCTTCCGAAGCCATCGTCAAGGAACTCGTGGCCGCGGCCAAGGACGTTGAGACCAAGGAACAGATCGCAGCGACCGCAACCATCTCCGCCGCCGATCCCGAGGTCGGCGAGAAGATCGCCGAAGCTCTCGACAAGGTCGGCCAGGATGGCGTCGTGACCGTTGAGGACAACAACCGTTTCGGCCTGGATCTCGACTTCACCGAAGGCATGCGCTTCGACAAGGGCTACATCTCTCCTTACTTCGTGACCAACGCCGAGGACCAGACCGCCGTGCTCGAAGAGCCGTACATCCTTCTGACCTCCGGCAAGCTCAGCTCCCAGCAGGACGTCGTCCACGTCGCCGAACTGGTCATGAAGACCGGCAAGCCGCTGATGATCATCGCCGAGGACGTTGACGGCGAAGCCCTGCCGACCCTGATCCTGAACAGCATCCGTGGCACCTTCAAGTCCTGCGCCGTCAAGGCTCCGGGCTTCGGTGACCGCCGTAAGGCCATGCTGCAGGATATGGCCATCCTGACCGGCGCCCAGGTCGTTTCCGAGGATCTGGGCCTCAAGCTCGACTCCGTCGACGCATCCGTGCTCGGCACCGCTAAGAAGGTCATCGTCTCCAAGGATGAGACCACCATCGTCGCCGGTGGCGGTTCCAAGGAAGACGTGGCCGCCCGCGTCGCCCAGATCCGTGCCGAAATCGCCAACACCGATTCCGATTACGACCGTGAGAAGCTGCAGGAACGTCTGGCCAAGCTGGCCGGTGGCGTCGCGGTCATCAAGGTCGGTGCCGCAACCGAGGTCGAGGCCAAGGAACGCAAGCACCGCATCGAGGACGCCGTGCGCAACGCCAAGGCCGCCATTGAGGAAGGCCTGCTGCCGGGTGGCGGCGTCGCCCTGGTCCAGGCTGCCGCCAAGGCCGAGAACGACGTCCAGCTCGAAGGCGACGAAGCCACCGGTGCGGCCATCGTGTTCCGCGCCATCGAGGCTCCGATCAAGCAGATCGCCGAGAACGCTGGCCTGTCCGGCGACGTGGTGATCGACAAGGTTCGTTCCCTGCCTGACGGCCAGGGCCTGAACGCGGCCACCAACGAGTACGAGGACCTGCTGGCCGCCGGCGTCACCGATCCGGTCAAGGTCACCCGTTCCGCTCTGCAGAACGCCGCTTCCATCGCCGGCCTGTTCCTGACCACCGAAGCCGTGGTCGCCAACAAGCCGGAACCGCCGGCAGCCGCTCCGGCAGCTGGCGCCGACATGGGTTACTGATCGAAAACGATCGCATGACCCATCGCTGAGCGATTAAGCGATTGAAAGCCCGCTTCCCGAAATGGTCTCAGACCAAGGGATGCGGGCTTTCGCTATACAAGGCTTGCGAAATCCCGCAGGACCGAGGACCCGGCGCGCGGATACGCCTCGTCCACGCGTTCACTGCGAGAAGAGGCGGGACGCCTGCATCTCCGTATCGGCATAGAGTGTGGAGGCCTGCATGAGGGCCTGCTGGATCGATTCGAGCGACCGTTCCATCTGCTGTTGCGCGGCCCGCCACTGTTCGGCGACGGCGTTGAACTGCGTGGCGGCTCCGCCCCGCCATACGCTCTGCAGATTGTTGAGATTGCCGTACATGCCCTGAACCGCCTGCCTGATGGATTGGATGGAAGCGTTCACCGCGGCGCTCGACGATTGGATCTGTTCGGAATCCACTTGGTATTGAGCCATGATGCTGGTCCTTTCTTCTTTGAACGTAATTGGTTTGCCGCACGTTCGTGCTTGACGCAACCGAACGGTAATGTGGACCATATGTCAGCAGTGAACGTGAGCAACGAAAAAAAGACGGTTGTGGTCGGAGAATCACATGAAAAGACGCTCATCGGCGTGTCGGGCAGGGGGCTAAACGTCTCGAATCGTTGGGTCAACGCCCTTGTAGCGCTATTTGTGGCATTGATGTGCCTGTGCGCGACGATGTGGATAACTCCGCTCGGCCATGCTGACGATGATTCGGGGACCGGCATGACCATCACCGACAACATCACGGATACCGAGAATCTGCTTGGTTCGAACGTGGCCGAGATAACGGACGCCATCGAACAGACGAAGAACGATACGGGTGTGACCGTTCGATTGCTTTATCTGGCGAGCTTCAACAGCGATCAGGAACCCGACGCGTGGGCGAGCTCCCTGCTGGAGTCCCTCGATCCGGATCCCAACACGGTGCTGCTTGCCGTGGCTTCGAACGACGGCAATCTGGTCGTCGCGGTCTCCTCCAATTCGGATGAATGGCTCAAAAAGAAGTCGACGGTCGAGGCGTTGTCCGACGCGGCCCAGAAACCATTGATGGAATCCACGCCGAACTGGGCGAAGTCGGCAACCGACATGATGGATCAGATCGCTCTGGAGAACCAGACGTCAACGTCGTCGCATATGAAATGGCTCGGCGTCGTCGTCATGGTCGCCGTTCTGGTTTTGCTGGTCGTGGTGATCATCGTGTTCCACGCGCTCAGAAAGCGCAATAAGTCGTTGAAGCGTCACAGGCGTTCAAAGGGACGCCATTCGGGTTACGTGCTGCGCGATCGTTCCGAGGAGGGAAAGACTACGCCCAAGAAGACGGCGAAGGCTGATGACAAGGCCAAGGCGGTCCCGTCCGAAACGGATTCGAAGGATATGGATGCAGCGCCTATGCAAGATTCAGAGTCCGTTCAGGAAACATCCAGTGAAGAGCGCGAAGCTTGAAGGCATGAGTAAGCCTATTGAAGCATCCATTGTTGTTGTAGATGATGAGCCGTCCATCCGCGAGCTCTTGGTTGCCTCCCTGCATTTCGCCGGTTTCGAGGTGAACACCGCCGCATCCGGTTCCGAAGCCATCGAGGTGATCGAACGCCTGCAACCCGATCTGATTGTGCTTGACGTGATGCTTCCGGACATCGACGGCTTCACCGTGACCCGTCGCATCCGTCAGGAAGGAATCGCCACGCCGGTGCTGTATCTGACCGCACGCGACGATACGCAAGACAAGATCATGGGACTGACCGTCGGAGGCGACGACTACGTGACCAAGCCGTTCAGCCTTGAGGAGGTCGTGGCGCGCATCCGCGCGATTCTGCGCCGAACCCAGGAGCAGATCGAAGACGATCCGATCATTCGCGTCGGCGACCTCGAAATCAACGAGGACTCCCACGACGTCTCCCGTGCCGGTCAGCCGATCGATTTGAGCCCGACCGAGTACAAACTGCTCCGCTATCTCATGGACAACGAAGGCCGTGTGCTTTCCAAAGCGCAGATACTCGACCATGTATGGCAATACGACTGGGGCGGAGACGCGGCCATCGTCGAATCGTATATCTCCTACCTTCGCAAGAAGGTCGACGGCATCGTGGTGGAGGATGAGAACGGCGAATCCCACAAGGTGACCCCGCTGATCGAAACGAAGCGTGGCATCGGCTATATGATTCGCGCTCCAAAGAACTGATTCGGGTCCGAATATGAGCCAGGATGCCAACCCAATGGTCCCTACGGCAGTGCAGAACACGCCGAACGGGGGCTTCGAAGCGCAACAGAAGCCGGCCAAGCCGAAGTGTCCATCGCTCTGGAAACGATTCGGACGGAGAGTGGATGCGATTCCGCTCAGCACCAAGCTGGTGACGTGCATCATCGTGCTGCTGGCCGTGGGAACCATAGGCATCTCGTTCTCCATCCGTACGTTGGTGGGCAACTACCTGCTGCAGAAAACCGACACCCAGCTGATCAATCAGGCCCAGATGATCTTCAACAGCATGGACTCGCTCGACACCAATACGAGCGAAGACGGCCGAAGCCTGATGAACACCTACTACGTCGAGGTCCGAGACAGCAACTACAAAAGCACGGGTGTGGGCTCCGTGCCCATGCTCATGGATGGAGTCGTGTCGGAACCGAGTCTGCCGGCGGACGGCAGCATCGACGGCGTGACGTTGGGACAGCCCTTCACCACGAAGGCGGTGGTGCACGTGACCACCAGCCGCACGGCCGACCACTCCATCATGCAGGCCGCGCAGGCGCCCTGGAGGGTCGTCGCGCTGCCGTGGAGCGAAACCGGCAAAGACGGCCAGGTGAAGAACAGCGGCGTGGTCTTTATCGGATTGTCGCTGAGCGACCAGATCGACACCGCCGACACGCTGACGCGCTTCTGCGCGATGGTGGGCATCGCGGTGGTGCTCATCGGAGCGGTCATCGGAACCATCGTCGTGCAGAGCACGCTCGCGCCGCTCAAGCGCATCGAAAAGACCGCGGCGAAGATCGCTGCCGGAGATCTGAGCCAACGTGTGCCGGAACGTCCGGAAAACACGGAAGTCGGCTCACTGTCGGTGTCGTTGAACGCCATGCTGACGCGTATCGAGGAAAGTTTCCACGCACAGGAGGAGACGACGGAGAAGATGAAACGATTCGTCTCCGACGCCAGCCACGAATTACGCACGCCCCTCGCAGCGATCCATGGGTATGCGGAACTGTACAAGATGCAGCGGGACATGCCCGGCGCTTTGGAGCGCGCCGACGAATCCATCGAACACATCGAGGCGTCCAGCGCGCGCATGACGGTGCTCGTCGAGGACCTGCTTTCGCTGGCACGATTGGACGAGGGGCGCGGCATCGACATGACGCAGCAGGTGAAGCTCACTTCCGTGGTGCAGGACGCCGCAGATGATCTGCACGCGCTTGATCCGGAACGAGGAATAACCTGCGGCCAGGTGGTCCTGGAGGCGGGAACGGACATGAGCCATCCGGCCAGACTGTCGTTCCAGCCCGGGCAGATGCCGCCGGTCACGTTGACAGGCGACGCATCCAGGCTGCGCCAGGTGGTCACCAACATCGTGGGCAACATCCACAGATACACGCCGGCCGATTCCCCCGTGGAGGTTTCCGTAGGCGTGATGCCGGCATCCATCAGCCCGGAATCATTGTCTCGGATGCCGTCCAACGAACAGTCGTTGCACCACTTGGTGGAGGCGGTCGAGGTCGGCCAGTCGATGCAGGTCGGCATGAACTACGCGATCGTCCGATTCGCCGACCATGGACCCGGCGTGCCGGCCGAAGCGAGGTCGAAGATCTTCGAACGGTTCTACACCGCCGATCCATCTCGAGCCAGGCAGAAAGGCGGCACGGGCCTGGGCATGGCGATCGCGCAATCCGTGGTGAAGGCGCACCACGGCTTCATCTGCGCTTCCGGCAGCGAAGGCAACGGCCTGACCCTGACGGTGGTCCTGCCCATCGCGCCGGTCGAACCCAAGTCCATCGTGCCGATGCCGGATGAGAAAAAGGCCCGTAAAACCTGGAAGTGATCATCGGAAAACGGCATTCCGACACGGGTTTCGTCTGCGAAGAACGCGCAAGAAGCGGGGGTGTTCCGCTTCTTGCGCTAAAATGTTTCCTTGATTTGAATATTGGCGGACGCCATTCGGGCGTTCACGAGAATGCATGTGGATCAAATAGTAGTGAGGTGACAATGCCTAGCGGACGCGTTCGTTGGTTCGATACGAACAAAGGCTATGGATTTATCGAAGGCGAGCAGGGGTCGGATGTGTTCATGCCGGCGGCCGCGCTGCCCGAAGGTGTGAAGACGCTGCGCAAGGGTGCGAAGGTTGAATATTCGGTGATCGAAGGTCGCAAAGGGCCTCAGGCCATGGGCGTCACCTTGGTGGCGTCGGCTCCGTCCCTGGTCAAGGCCACCCGTCCGAAGCCGGACGACATGGCCGCGATCGTCGAGGACCTGATCAAACTGCTTGACTCCGCCGGAAACCAGCTGCGCCACCATCGTTATCCGTCCTCGGCTGAAAGCAAGAAACTCGCGACGCTGATGCGTGCGGTCGCGGATAATTTCGACGTACAGGAATAGTCATATGCCAGATACCACACTGGATCCCAAAGCGATAGCCAAAGCGGTGGCCATCGAAGTGGCCGATGAGGACAATCAGGTCGGAGACTTCGCCCAGGCCATCGAATTGGACGATTGCGTCACCGATTTTCGCTTCGAGACCAACGTGCGCGGTTATGAAGGATGGCAGTGGTCGGTGACGCTGTACCACGATGCCGAACTCGACCGTTGGACGGTCAACGAATCGTCTCTGGTACCCACCGAGAACGCGTTGCGTCCGCCGGAATGGATTCCGTGGAAGGACCGTCTCGAACCGACCGATCTTGCCGTGACGGATTCGATAGGAACCGATCCGGACGACCCTCGAATCGAGGAGGGATTCCGTAAGACGCAGCCGGAATCCGTGGGCGACGAACCACAAAACGACGTTCAGGATGATTCCGCGCAGGAGCCGCAAAACGAGTCGGACGCCGCACAAGTCCCGGAAGAAACACCTCGAGACGCTTCGGCACCGGACGACGCGCAAGAAGATGCCGAAAGCGCCCGGACCTCCGAAGAGGACCTTGACGAGGCCGTTCAGGCGTTCGATCTGTCACGCAGGCATGTGATGACCCCGTTGGGGCGCTCGCAGACCGCGAAGCGTTGGTATGAGGGTCCGCGTGGGCCGAAGTCGTTGTCCACCAAAACCGCGGACGGAAACCCTTGTTCCACGTGTGGCTTCTTCATTCCGCTGAAGGGCGAACTGAACCTGCTGTTCGGCGTATGCGCCAACAAGTGGAGTCCGGACGATGGCCGTGTCGTCTCCCTCGATCATGGTTGCGGCGAGCATTCCGAAATCGATCCGCCGGAGCCATCCCGCCTGTGGGTGCAATCCAAGCCGGCGTTCGACGATCTGCATATCGATATCATCGCGCAGTCTCCGCGTGACGAACGCGGTTCGGTGGAGCTCATCGAGCGGTTGTCCGCCGACGATGATGTGAACCCGAATGACGAAGAGGATGCTTCCGAAGAGGACATCGAAGCCAACACCATAGACGACGATGCCACTCAGGACGAAGTGCTTGAGCATGCCGCTTCCGAGGACGAGCCCGAAGTTGAGGCAACGGTCGATCTTGGTGCGGATGACGAGGTTGAATCCGAGGATGAAACGGATTCCACGGACGTCGATGCAACGGATTCCGAGGAATCGCGGGGAGCCGAATGAATCTCATGACGACGATCGCGTGAAAAGCATCCACGCAACACGTCAACAGAATGTGGCCATGTTCCGTAACGGACATGGCCACATCCATATGCCGCTATACAGGCGGTTCGAAGCGGTCAGTGCACGACGGTGACGGTGCAGCCTGCGAAATTGATGACCTGCTTGGACACCGATCCGAGAAAATGCGCGTCCAGACCGGAAAGTCCACGGGAACCGACCACCAGATGCCGCGCGTAACGGGATGCCGCGACCAATCCCTTCGTGGCGGAAATGTGGAACGCATGCGATTCGATGATGAAATCGTCGGGAATGCCGGCCGAGGGAACGCTGATGGAGTTGAGCAGCTCGTCAAGCATCCGTTCCGCTTTCTTCTGGCCCACGTCAATCGGCGCGACCGAGTTCTCGTAGCCTTCGATGACGCCGAGATCCTTCAGCTGCCAGCAGAATATGACCTGCAGGGGAGCGTGATGCAATACGGCAAGATCGATGGCGAACAGCAGCGCGTCCTTCGAGCCGCGCGTACCGTTGACGCCGACCACGATCGGACGTTGATCCTTCGGCAGGGGAGAGCCGGGAAGCTCATAGGTGACTGTGCCGCCACCGGGAGTGAGCGCATTGGCGATGGCGTTCTGAACGCTGGATTCCTCCTTGTCGGGGAGCCTCACCACAGTGACCGGAACCTGGGCTTCCTCCACCAGGGATTCCGATACCGATCCGAGGAACCAGCGCGCCACACGTCCATACGAACGACGTCCCACCACGATCTGCTGGGCATTCCTGCCGAGCTGCAGCAATGCCGCGGTGCCGGTGGCTTTGACGGAAGTCAGCTTGACGCTGTTCTCGTCGATGGGCATGTCTTTCGATGCTTCGGCCACCCAATCGCGCAGCCGCTGGGCGATCTCGTGACGCATTTTGGTCCACTGCTCGTCGGAATCGGGCTCCGAACCCATGTCCCACGAACGCGACCACGCGTAAACCGCATTGACACGCTGTCCGGTCAGCGATGCCTCCTGCAACGCCCAACGCAAAGCCGCGAAGGACTCATTCGATCCATCGACCCCGACGATTATGTCTCGCAAACCGGTGTCCATCATAGGTAGGCTGGTTCCATTCATGGTGACCTCCTTTGGTCGTCGCCTACGTTCAAGCATATCCGTTGCATTGCGTTGACAGCGCAATTTACGCGCGCGTATACCAAACGTCACCGTGAATCGGTAAAGTGTTGCAGGACTAACAAGAGTGGAAGGACAAGCATGTTCGAACGGTTTACCGACCGTGCGCGGCGCGTGATCGTGCTGGCGCAGGAAGAAGCTCGTACCCTCCAGCACAACTACATCGGCACCGAACATCTTCTGCTGGGCCTGATCCGCGAAGGCGAAGGCGTCGCGGCCAAGGCGCTCGCATCCAAGGGCGTGACGCTGGACGACACCCGCAAGCAGGTCGAAGAGATGATCGGCAAGGGAAATGCATCTCCAAACGGGCATATTCCCTTCACTCCGCACGCCAGGCAGGTGTTGGAGCTGTCGTTGCGTGAAGCGTTGCAGCTGGGGCACAGCTATATCGGCACCGAGCATATTTTGCTCGGCCTGATTCACGAGGGCGAAGGCGTCGGCACCCAGGTTCTGATCAAGATGGATGTCAATCTTGGCGAGCTCAGGAGCGCCACCATCGATTTGATTCGTGGCAACTCCGGCGATGGCAAGTCGGACGGCAAGGGCGATTTGGCCAATGCCGGAGGCGTGCAGGATCGCCGCAACCAGAACGGCTCCGCCATCCTCGACCAGTTCGGCCGCAATCTGACCGCCGAAGCGGCATCGGGCAAGCTCGATCCGGTGATCGGCCGTTCGGACGAGATCGAACGCGTGATGGTGGTGCTCAGCCGCCGCACCAAGAACAATCCGGTGCTGATCGGCGAGCCGGGCGTGGGAAAGACCGCCGTGGTCGAGGGCCTTGCGCAGAAGATCAACTCCGGTGACGTTCCGGAGACGCTCAAGGGCAAGCAGGTCTATTCCCTGGATCTGGGCTCGATGGTGGCCGGTTCGCGCTACCGTGGCGATTTCGAGGAGCGCCTGAAGAAGGTGCTCAAGGAAATCAAGACCCGTGGCGACATCGTGCTGTTCATCGATGAGATCCACACCATTGTGGGCGCGGGCTCCGCGGATGGCGCTCTGGGCGCGTCCGATATGCTCAAGCCGATGCTGGCACGCGGCGAGCTGCAGACCATCGGCGCCACCACCACCGACGAATACCGCAAGTACATCGAGAAGGATGCAGCGCTGGAACGTCGTTTCCAGCCGATCCAGGTGCATGAGCCGAGCATCGCGGAGACCATCGAGATTCTCAAGGGTCTGCGCGAGCGTTACGAAAACCACCATCGTGTGACGATCACGGACGGTGCCCTGCAGTCCGCGGCCGAACTGTCCAGCCGTTACATTCAGGACCGTCACCTGCCGGACAAGGCCATCGACCTGATCGACGAGGCCGGAGCACGTCTGCGCATCCGCCGTCTGACCGCGCCGCCGGAGCTCAAGGAACTTGACGCGAAGGTGGCCAAGCTGGCCGCGGAGAAGGACCAGGCCATCAAGGACCAGGACTTCGAAAAGGCCGCGGAACTGCGCGACAAGCAGGAAAAGGTCGAAGCGGAGCGCAAGGAGAAGGAATCCTCCTGGCGCGAAGGCGAATCCGATGTGAAGATGGTCGTGGACGAGGACGTGATCGCCGAGGTCATCTCCCAGACCACGGGCATTCCGGTGTTCAAGCTCACCCAGGCCGAATCCAAGAAGCTCATGAACATGGAATCCGAGCTGCATAAGCGCATCATCGGCCAGGACGAGGCCGTTTCCGCGCTGAGCCGTTCCATCCGTCGCGCCCGTGTCGGTTTGAAGGATCCGAAGAGGCCTTCCGGCTCGTTCATCTTCGCCGGACCGACCGGTGTCGGCAAGACCGAGCTGGCGAAGACCCTCGCGGAGTTCCTGTTCGACGACGAGGATGCGCTGATTCGCGTCGACATGTCGGAATTCTCCGAAAAGTACGCGGCCTCGCGTCTGTTCGGAGCGCCTCCGGGATACGTCGGATACGAGGAGGGTGGCGAGCTCACCGAAAAGGTACGCCGCAAGCCGTTCTCCGTGGTGCTGTTCGACGAAATCGAAAAAGCGCATCCGGATATCTTCAACACGTTGCTGCAGGTGCTGGACGACGGTCATCTGACCGATGGCCAGGGACGCAAGGTGGACTTCAAGAACACCATCATCATCCTGACCACCAACCTCGGAACCCGTGACATCGCCAAGGCCGCCAATACCGGCTTCAACCTCGGCGTCAACACGGAGTCGAGTTACCAGCGCATGAAGGATCAGGTCTCTTCTGAGCTCAAGCAGCAGTTCCGTCCGGAATTCCTGAACCGTTTGGACGACATCATCGTCTTCAGGCAGCTGACCGAGCCGCAGGTGCGTCAGATCGTCGATCTTGACGTCAAGCAGCTCAACGATCGTCTGTTCGACCGTCATATGTCGCTCGAACTGACGGACGCGGCCAAGAATCTGCTGTCGCAGAAGGGCTTCGATCCGCTGCTCGGCGCTCGTCCGTTGCGTCGCGTCATCCAGCGTGACATCGAGGACGCCATCTCGGAGAAGATCCTCATGGGAGACCTCGAAGACGGCCAGCGCGTGAAGGTCGACGCCGAAGGCGAGGGCATCCTCGGCGAGTTCACCTTCACCGGCGAATCGTTCGAAGAACCTGCCGTGGCCGAAGACCAGAACGATTCGGCGCAGCCCGAAGTCGATGGCACGGCGGTCGAACAAAACGCCTCGGAAGAGGAGACCGCAACGTTGGAAGCCGAGTAGGCTTCGACCGGCTGACGACTGAAATCGTCGAAAAAGCGGCCGTCCAAGACCATATGTCGTCTTGGACGGCCGCCTTATTTTGCTTTCTTTGCCGGTGGTCGACGTGCGTATCAGAGCGTGAGCAGCTCCAGATCGGTATCGATCGACTCGCTTCGGGTGAACAGCGTGCGCCCTTCGCGCACCGAACGCACCACGGAACAGCGCTCGTATACCGCATCGAATACCGAGGAAGCGTCCAGAACGATGAAGTTCGCGCTCCTGCCGGGTTCCAGGCCGTAGGAATCACGCAAGCCCAGCGTGGTGGCGCCGTTGACGGTCAGGAACTTCAGCGCGTCGTCGATCTCCTCGAAACTCATCATCTGAGCCAGATGCAGCACATAGTCAAGAATGAGCATCATATTGCCGTTGCCGACCGGATACCACGGATCCTGCATGGAATCCTGCCCCAAAGACACGTTCACGCCGGCTTCGGTGAGTTCCTTGACACGGGTGATGCCGCGACGCTTCGGGAAGGTGTCCTGGCGGCCCTGAAGATACAGATTCTCCGTAGGGGCGCATGCGAAATTGATATGCGCGGCCTTGAGCAGCTTGGTGAGATGGAAGAAATAGGCGTTATCCGCCGAACCCAGCGAGCAGGTATGGCTGGCCGTGGTCTTCGCACCTATTCCCGCACGATAGGCGAGTGCCGACAGCAATTCCAGATATCGGGAATTCGGGTCGTCGGTTTCATCGCAATGCACGTCGATGAGCCTGTCGTACTTCGAAGCCAGCTCAACCACGGTGTGCATGGAACGTTCGCCGAATTCGCGGCACTGTTCGAAATGGGGGATACCTCCCACGCAGTCGGCCCCCATCCTCAGGCCTTCTTCGACCAAATCGGCGCCGGATTCGCCATGGGGCCCTTCATAGGAATACATGCCTTCCTGCGGGAAGGACACGATCTGCAACGTAACGGTGTCCTTCAGCTCCTCCTTGAGTTCCAGCAGCGCCTTCAGGGAGGTGAGATTCGGATCAGTGACATCGGCATGCGAACGGATGAACTGCACACCGTGACGCATCTCCTTGGCGATGCCGATCCTCGCACGTTCCTTGATTTCCTCGACCGTCAAATCGGATTTCGTCTCGCTCCACCGCTGGATGCCTTCGAACAGAGTGCCCGATTCGTTCACGGCTCCGGGCTTGCGGGCGGTGAACACGTAATCGAGATGCAGATGCGTGTCGCAGAACGGAGGACAGACCAGTTTGCCGCCAAGATCGATGGTTTCCACGCCGGACAGGTCCCTGCCCTGCGCGGAGAGCCTGTCCGCCAGGTTCGGCGCGATTTCGACGAACACGCCATCCTCGACGAGGATGTCCTGAAGCGGTGCGGTCTCGGCGGCGGTGCTGCCCGGCTTGCCGGTGGCGATATGTGCGTTGGTGAACAGCTGCGTGCTCATGGTGTGCTCCTTCGTTACGGGCTCCGCGCAGACGTTTTGTCATGTATCCATCTGGTTACGGCGGAAGGCGTTGACGTAATCGTTGGCGGTTATTGTCGGCGTATCGCTTTGCAGGGACGTTACTGGATGTGACGTGTGTATTACTTGGGAATGGACGGTTTGTATGGTCGTTACGGTCAGGGATATTCTCGATGATGACTTGTTCTCAACCGCTTCGCCATGCGTCGAGACGGCGTCCGGCGATCTGGACGCGGCGGTGCGATGGGTGTTCACGAATGAGCGTGAGGATGTCGCATCCTTCCTTACCGGTGGCGAGTTGTTGGTGGTCGAAGGGCGGTCCTTGGTTGCCGATGGTCGTGGGCATCGGCTCGGTGATTATGCGAGAAGCCTCGTGGATGCCGGCATCGCGGCCCTGGTGGTGGAGCTGGTGGAGGAGGTGACCGCTCTGCCGGACGATCTGGCTCGGGCGGCGCGGGAGGAGGGGCTGACCGTCATCGGACTGCATCGTCGCATTCCATTCGTGGATATCTGCCAGCATGTCAACACCATGATCGTGCGCGGTCAGATGCGTATGCAGATGCAGATGGACGTTATGTCCACTTCATTGCGTGCCGAGCTTGCCCGGGCGGGTGATGTCCAATCCGTTGCCGAGGCGATTGCGCGGCTGTTCGACGAAAGCGTCGCCATTTTCGATATGGACGGTTTGCAGGTCGCCCGTGCCGGACGGCATATCGAGGACGACCTGGCTTCGAACGTGGTGCTGGCGTTGTCCGATCAGCAGCGTCCGTTCGGAGCGTTGGAGATATCGCAACGCAACACGATGTTCGATGAGCCGGTGCGCCGGAAAATCAGCCAGATCGTTTCCCCGGTGCTGGCGCTCTACCTTGACGGTGGAGCACGAGTCGGTATGATCGCCCATCTGGTGGCGGGGCCGGCCGACGGCGTGCACATCACCTCCATGGAGGCGCGTGACGGACATGCCATGCTGGAGGCTCTGGGATTCGCGGCGTCCAGCATCTACATGCCGTTCGGCATGCGGCTCAAATCCGTTTCGGGTGCGATGCCGTCGATCTGCACCATGATCGAGACCTTTGAATCGCATGAGGGATGCGAATCGGTGTGCTTGCTGGAAGGCGATCTGCTGATCGGCTTTTTCGCGGTGAAAGACGGCGGATGCGACGTGATTCGTTTCTCCGAGCATTGCCTGAAGACTCTGCGTGAGGCGGCATCCAGCGACTGTGTGTATGCGGTGCATGGCCACGTGGCGCTCGACACCATCTCACTGATGGATGCGTTCGGTGCGTTGCGCACCATGTTGAATTTTCAGAAAGGCGACGACGGCCACCCATACGGGAGTCTTGCCTGCACCGATGCCACACTGCTTAGGCGCATGCTGGAAGTGGGACGCACCGACGACGCCATCCGCATGGTGATCACGCAGACAGTGGGATACGAGCTGATGCGTAACTCCGTGTTGGTCGACACCCTCTGCGCATGTTTCGACAACCTCGACAACAAGACCGGAGCGTGCGAGCAACTGGGCATCCAACGGCAGACGCTCTACAACCGACTTGACAAAGTGACGCAGATCGTCGGTATTTCACCGTCCAACAAAACAAGCTGGTCCATGCTGTTGCTGGGGGCGAAACTGGTGCAATCCCAACGAAACCGCAGATCGCTGACCATGGTGGAACTCAAATAAGGGGAGCTGTGCAAAACGTCAAAATCACACGGCTGCGGTTTAACCGGCAGTTCACCTGAGTGCAAATACCGCGAACGATAGTCGGAGACACGACGTCCGCAGGAGGAACGAAAAGGCGGACGGCAGATCAACAGTAGAAAGGTCGGCGTCATTATGAGTGTCAGCGCATCAATCGCAACCGCCAAGATGGCTTCCGTGTCTCCGCAGTCCGAAGAACAGGACATGGTCAAGAAGGTGGCCTTCTCGTCCTTCCTCGGCAACTTCATCGAATGGTTCGACTACGCATCGTATTCCTATTTCGCAACCACCATCGCCCTCGTCTTCTTCCCGTCCGGCAACCATACCGTCGCCATGCTGCAGACGTTCGGCGTGTTCGCACTCTCGTTCGTACTTCGTCCGATCGGCGCGCTGTTCTGGGGCAACTTCGGCGACAAGAAGGGACGCAAGGGCGCGCTCGCGATTTCCATCATGTTCATGTCGGGAGCGTCCTTCCTGATCGGATGCCTGCCCTCTTACGCGATGGTCGGCATCCTGGCTCCGGCGCTGCTGTTGCTGCTGCGCATGGTGCAGGGATTCTCGGCGTCCGGCGAGTATGCCGGTGCGGCCACGTTCCTGGGCGAATACGCGCCGACCAGCAAACGAGGCATCTACTGCTCCCTGATTCCGGCCTCTACCGCCATCGGCCTGCTCGCCGGTTCCACGCTTGCCACCGTCATGACCGCATCCATGAGCTCCGACGCCCTGACGTCCTGGGGTTGGAGGGTGCCGTTCCTGATGGCGGGACCGCTCGGTCTGATCGTGCACTACATTCGCACGAAGCTCGCCGATTCCCCGGTCTATGCATCCATGACCGCCGCACTGGATGACAAGCAGAAGGGTTCGGCCAAGGAAACCTCCGCATCTCCGTTGCGTGAGCTCTTCCAGCATCATTTCAAGGCCTTGGTCATCAGCTTCGGCGCATGCGTGCTCAATGCCGTCGGCTTCTACACCGTGCTCACCTACCTGCCGACCTATCTGAGCGACACCGTCGGCATGGCCGCGGCGCAGTCCTCCACCATCACCACCATCTGCCTGGTGCTGTATGTCGCGTTGGTGTTCGGCATGGGTCATATCTCCGATCTGTTCGGCCGCAAGAAGGTGCTCATCGGAGCCTGCGTAGCCTTCATCGTGCTCACCGTTCCCGCCTTCATGGTGCTGAACACCGCGCAATTCTGGCCGGTGCTGATCGTCGAACTGGCCATGTGCGCCACGCTGACCGCAAATGACGGTACGCTGTCGAGCTACCTGACCGAGACTTTCCCAACCTCCGTGCGCTTCACCGGATTCGCATTCAGCTTCAATCTGGCCAATGCGATTTTCGGCGGCACCGCACCGTTCATCGCCACCTGGCTGATCTACACCACCGGTTCGAGTGTTGCCCCGGCCTGGTACATGGTGGCGGTTGCCGCGGTGGCGCTTGTGGCGATGGTCCTTTCCCACGAGAACACCGATAAGGATCTGAACCGCATCTGAACCACAATTGAATCGATTCGTCAACATCAATGCTTGCCGTTCCGTCCAAACCGTGGGTGGAACGGCTTCGAACCATAAAACCAGCAGGTTCTTCCCGGTTTCCGTGGCGAGAGGAACATACACAGTAAGGAGTAGCAATGAACAGCAGCCATCGTATGGACCACATGACCTGGCCTGAAATCGAAGCGTCGAAATCCAAGCCGGTCATCGTGCCGATCGGCTCCACCGAGCAGCACAGCCAGCATCTGCCGTTGGGTGTGGATGCCATGATCGCAGGCCATGTGTCGGAAGACCTGGCCGAACGTATCGATGGCATCGTGGCCCCGACCATCAACTATGGCTACAAGTCGAAGCCTCTGTCCGGCGGTGGGCCGCTGTTTCCGGGCACCATCGACATGAACGGCGTGACCGTCATCAATCAGATGCATGACGTGTTGAGCGAACTCATCGCCGATGGATTCACCAAAATCGTTGTGATGAACGCGCATTTCGAAAACGAGGCGTTCATCATCGAAGCGATCGATCTGGTCACCCGCGAAACCGGGGGAGCGGCCACCATCGTCGAAACCAATTGGTGGGATCCGCTGCCGCAGGATGTGGTGGAGGCGGTGTTCGACGGTCTTGTGTTCCCAGGGTGGGCCCTCGAACACGCCGCGGTGACGGAAACCTCGTTGATGCTGCATTACGAGCCGGAACTGGTGCATATGGATCGCCTGGTCGATGAAGGCAACGTTACGCCGAAGGCCTACGTGCGCTATCCGGTTCGCAAGGGCGACGTGCCCGATTACGGCGGATTGGCCACTCCCGCCGGTTCAAGTGCGGAACGTGGCAGGATGATCGTCGATGCCTGCCTTGACGCGGTCGAGAAAATCTGCGTCACCGAATTCGCGTGATAGGCGGTGAGGAGGGGACTATCTTCTGCCGTTGATTGTGTTCCGCGACAGGAAACGAAAAGAGGATTCTCCTCCACGATAAAACAGTAGGAGGGTGCGGCTCATAACGGAACCGTACCCTCCTACTGGCGTTTTGACGCCTTACTTGATGGCGTTCAGCCACTGCTCCTTGGTGGCCTTCTCAGCCTCGAGCTTGGCCTTCTTCTTCGGGTCGGACGCTGCTGCGATCTTCGCGTCGAGTTCGGCCAGCTGGGCGTTGAGCTGCTCTTCGAAGGAGGACTTACGAGCGTCGGCCTCCGGATCGGACTGCTTCCACGCGGCGTCCTCGACGGCCTTGATCTGCTTGTCCACGGCGTCGAGACGGGCTTCGATACGACGAACCTCGTCGCGCGGCACATAGCCGATCTGGTCCCATTCCTCCTGAATGGCGGCCAGGGCCTGGCGTGCCTGCTTCGCGGCTTCCTCGTCCTTGACCGGAACCAGGGCTTCGGCCTTGACCAGCAGCTCCTCCTTCTTGGCCAGATTCTCCTTCTCGGAGGAGCTGATCTGGTCGCGATCGGCCTGACGTGCGTTGAAGAACGTGTCCGCCGCCGCGCGGAACTGCGCCCACATGGCGTCGTCCTCATGGCGTCCGGCGCGGCCGGCCTTCTTCCAGCGGTCCATCAGCTCGGTGAACTTGCGGGAGGTCTCGACCCAAGCGGTGGAATCCTTCAGCGCCTCGGCTTCTGCGATGATTGCTTCCTTGGCGCTCTTGGCCTCGCTGCGCTCGAGATCGCGCGCCTGCGCCCACTTGCGGCGGGCGACGTTGAACTTGGTGCGGGCGGAGGAGAAGCGTGCCCACAGCGCGTCCGCGTCGGCCTTGTCGATACGCACGTTGTTGCGCTGGTGCTCCTGCCACTGCTGGAACAGGGAGCGGAACTTGTCGGCGGTGGAACGCCAGTTCGTGTTCTCGTCAAGACCTTCGGCCAGCGCCTCGGCCTTCTCGACAATCGCGGTGCGCTCGGCGACGGCCTTGGCCAGGGCGGCCTTGCGGGCTTCGTCGATCTGGGCCTTCTTGGCGGCGCCCTCCTCCTTCAGCGACTCGAACTGGACCTTGATGGCGGCCAGATCGCCGATGACGGCGGGCTTGTCCGTCTCCTCGGCCAGTGCCTTGATGGACTCGTCGATCTCACGCGCCTTGATGTTGTTGGACTTGAGCCTGTTGGCGAAGAGATCCAGCTTGGCCTTGAGGTCGAGGTAACGGCGGGCGTACAGCGCCAGGGCTTCCTCCTTGGAAGCGTCCGGGAACTGTCCGACTTCACGTTCCTCGTCGCCTTCCTTGACATATACGGTGCCGTCGTCTCCAACACGTCCGAAGGCTTCGGCGGCCTTGATGTCGGCCTCGGAGAAACCGGTGGAGGACGGTGCGGCGGCGCGCTGCGGAGCCTTCTTGGCGAAGGCCGCGGGGCTCGGCGTATGCGGTTTCATGGCAGCCGGGCTGGGAACGGCCGGTTTGCTGGCCTGGACCGCTGGCGTCGTTGCCTGCTCGTTGGTTTCATTGGTATTCTCGGACGCGGTGACATTCTCGTCGGCCATGGCCAGCTCCTTTAAGTAAGCTTCATGTAGTGCAGAGGCGGCGGTCCGCGTCGGCGCTTTCATAGCGTGAAAGGCGCACGACGTTTTCCGCAACCTCATTTATTATAGGGAACCGTGGCAAAAGGCGCATCTATTTCAGGATTTCCAGAGTGGCTCCCCTCTGAACGTGTTGTGGAGCAGCGTGTTATCGACACGCTCCGTGATGTTTTTGAGCTCAATGGCTTCATAGGCATTGAAACCCGTGCCGTCGAGCAGGGTTCGAGCCTGTTGAAAAAAGGCGAGACCAGCAAGGAGATCTACTTGCTGAGCCGTCTCCAGGAGGTCGGTCATGAGTCCGACACTCCGATTGAGGATCGTCTGGGTCTGCATTTCGATCTGACCGTTCCGCTCAGCCGCTATGTGGTGGAGCATTCGGGCGACCTCGCTTTTCCGTTCAAGCGTTGGCAGATTCAGAAGGTCTGGCGTGGGGAGCGCCCGCAGGAGGGTCGTTTCCGTGAGTTCGTGCAGGCCGATATCGATGTGATCGGCAACGGCGATCTGCCCGACCACTACGAGGTTGAGCTTCCGCTGGTCATGGTGTCGGCTCTGGAGAGGCTCCGTGAGTTCGGCCTTCCCAAGGCCACCGTGCATGCGAACAACCGCAAGCTGTCCGAAGGTTTCTACCGTGGACTTGGCCTTGAAGACGTCGAAGGCGTGCTGCGCGAAATCGACAAGCTCGACAAGATCGGCGCCGACGAGGTTGCCAAGCTCCTCGTGGAAGGTTGCGGCGCGGATGAGGCCCAGGCGCGAGCGTGCCTCGAACTGGCCGAATTGACCGCCGCCGACGGTTCGGAACTTTCTCAGAAGTTCGACGCCCTGTGTGCCAAGCACTCCATCGCCAACGATTGCGAGGCCTATCTGCTGGCCCGTCAGGGACTGGACACCCTGGCGATGATCGTGGACGAGGCCGCGCGTATTCGCCCGGGCTCCGTGATCGCCGATCTGAAGATCGCCCGTGGCCTGGACTATTACACGGGTTCCGTGTATGAGACGTTCCTTGATGGTGCCGCATCGCTGGGTTCCATCTGCTCCGGCGGACGTTACGACAATCTCGCGTCCCAGGGCAACAAGAAGTATCCGGGAGTCGGCCTGTCCATCGGTCTTTCCCGACTCGTCTCCTACATGCTGCACACCGCAGGCGCCCATGCGAACCGAGTTTCCCCGGCATCCGTTCTTGTGGCGGTGTGGAACGAAGCCGACCGCAGTGCATCCAACCGCATCGCCAATCAGCTGCGTGCCCGTGGAATCGCCGCCGACGTGGCTCCGACCGCGGCCAAACTCGGCAAGCAGATTAAGTACGCCGACAAACTCGGCATTCCGTACGTGTGGTTCCCGGCCGACACGGCCGAAGACGGCGCCCATGACGAGATCAAGAACATCATCACGGGAGACCAGCAGCCGGCCGATGCTCAGTCTTGGGAGCCGGATACTGTGTATGCCCAGCAAACCGTTACCGTAGAAGCCTGAGATAGCAAGGCTTTACAACGAAGCAAAGGATAGAGGAAGCATGAGCCAGACGGCTTATAGAACACATCATGCAACCGAAGTGACCGAGCAGCTCGTCGGTCAGAAGGTGACGCTCTGCGGTTGGGTCGACCGCCGCCGTGACCACGGTGGAGTGGCCTTCATCGATCTGCGTGACAACACCGGCCTGGTGCAGGTCGTCATCTACGACGAGGACATGGCGCGTCCGCTGCGTTCCGAATTCGTGATTCAGGTTGTGGGCGAGGTGCGTCTGCGTCCCGATGGGAACGAGAACGAGCATCTGGCCACCGGTAAGATCGAAGTCGTGGCCGAGACCATCGATGTGCTCGCCAAGTCCGACGCGTTGCCGTTCCAGGTGTCCACCGCTCTTGAAAACGAGTCCGAGAACAAGCTTCCAGGCGAGGAAGTGCGCCTGAAGTACCGTTATCTCGATCTTCGCCGCCCGTCCATGCAACGTAATCTGAAGCTGCGCTCCCAGATGTCGAAGGCCGCCCGCCACGCTCTGGAGGAGATGAACTTCGAAGAGGTCGAGACTCCGACCATGATCAAGTCCACTCCGGAAGGCGCACGCGATTTCGTGGTGCCGGCACGCTTGGTGCCGGGCTCCTGGTACGCGCTGCCGCAGTCCCCGCAGCTGCTCAAGCAGCTGCTCATGGTTTCCGGTGTGGAACGCTACTACCAGCTTGCACGTTGCTATCGTGACGAGGATTTCCGCGCCGACCGTCAGCCGGAATTCACCCAGCTTGATATGGAAATGGCCTTCGTGGACCAGGAAGACGTGATGGCCATGGCCGAGAAGGTCATCGCCGCCATCTGGAAGTCCGCGGGCTATGAGATTCAGCTGCCGATCCAGCGCATCACTTGGCAGGAAGCCATGGATAAGTATGGTTCCGACAAGCCGGATCTGCGTTTCGGCAACCCGCTGGTCGAGCTGACCGATTACTTCAAGAACACCCCGTTCCGCGTGTTCCAGGCTCCGTACGTCGGTGCCGTGCTGTTCAAGGGCGGCGCCGCGACGCCTCGTCGTCAGTTCGACGCATGGCAGGATTGGGCCAAGCAGCGCGGAGCCAAGGGCCTCGCCTATGTGGTGTTCGCCGAGAACGGCGAACTGAAGGGCCCCGTGGCCAAGAACCTTTCCGAAGAGGAACGCAATGGTCTGATGGAGGCCGTCGGCGCCGAGGAAGGCGATGCCGTGTTCTTCGCGGCTGGCCGCCGTACCTCCGCCCAGGAGCTGCTCGGTGCCGTGCGCGTCGAGCTCGCCGATCGCGCCGGACTGCTCAAGCCGGATGATTTCGCCTTCACCTGGGTCGTCGACTTCCCGTTGTTCAAGGCGACCGACGATCCGGATGATGACGATGTGGCAGTCGGACATTCCAAGTGGACCTCCATGCACCACCCGTTCACCATGCCGTCCAAGGACTGGATCGACACGTTCGACAAGGATCCGGAGCACGCGATGTCCGATTCCTACGACATCGTCTGCAACGGCAACGAGATGGGCGGCGGTTCCGTGCGTATCCACCGCGTGGACATCCAGGACCGCGTGCTTGACGTTCTGGGCATCTCCGAGGAAGAGGCCGCCGACAAGTTCGGCTTCCTGCTCGAGGCGTTCAAGTACGGCGCTCCGCCGCATGCCGGCATCGCACTTGGCTGGGATCGTACCGCCGCCATTCTGGCCGGCGCCGATTCCATCCGCGACGTCATCGCCTTCCCGAAGGCCGGCGGCGGCCGCGATCCGCTGACCGGCGCTCCGGCTCCGATCTCCGCCGAACAGCGTGCCGAAACCGGTGTCGACTATGATCCGGATGAGGACGAGGACTGATCGTAGACCGATGATTTGAATCGTCGGCGATTCTTCAGGGCCGTTTCCGCAGCGTACTTGCGGGAACGGCCCTTTTCTCATACTTACGTCTACTTACATCGGCGCCACCACGAAAACGTCAACTTGTAGTCGGCGGGAATTCATCGTTCGTTCGCTTGAAGCACCCCGGTTCTTTCCTTTGCGGTTCTATGCTTGCCGCCATGAGCATCCAAGAGATCTGGCGACGTTGCCTTGAGTTCTATACCAGCAGGGTTCCGGCGCGTATCACCTATAGGGCGGTTGCGATCGCAACGGTCGTCGCCGTGCTGGTCATCGAATTGTCCCGTCTTTGGTAGCGGTCCGAGAGGCTGCCATCTCATCATGCGGGCGTAATTTTGTGGATTTGGGGGACGTGAAACAATATTCATCTATACTCGCCCCTTATGTCTGATATTAACGAAACCGCAACGCGACGCCCTCTGATGCCGGGCGTCGGCGACGAGGAGCGTCCTCTCGTCGAATTGACCCATGTTGAGAAGCACTACGGTGACCTGCATGTTCTGAAAGACATCAATCTTACCGTGAAGAAGGGCGAGGTACTCGTCATCGTCGGCCCTTCCGGTTCCGGCAAATCCACGATGTGCCGTACTATCAACCGCCTCGAAACCATCGATTCCGGCGATATCCGCATCGATGGCAAGCCGCTTCCCCAGGAAGGCAAGGAACTCGCCAGCCTGCGCGCGGAAGTCGGCATGGTGTTCCAGTCGTTCAATCTCTTCGCCAACAAGACGATTCTCGAAAACGTGACGCTCGCGCCCGTCAAGGTGCGTCATATGGACAAGAAGGCGGCCGAGGAGCTGGCCATGGACCTGCTTGGACGTGTGGGTGTGGCCACGCAGGCATCCAAGATGCCGTCACAGCTTTCCGGTGGCCAGCAGCAGCGCGTGGCCATCGCACGAGCGCTCGCCATGCAGCCGAAGGTCATGCTGTTCGACGAGCCCACGTCCGCCCTTGATCCGGAAATGGTCAACGAGGTGCTTGACGTCATGGTCCAGCTTGCCCATGAGGGTATGACCATGCTGTGCGTGACCCACGAGATGGGCTTCGCGCGCAAGGTCGCCGACAAGGTGGTGTTCATGGCCGACGGCCAGATTCTTGAACAGAGCAGCCCGGAAGACTTCTTCGAACATCCGAAGACCGATCGTGCCAAGGACTTCCTGTCGAAGATCCTTACCCACTGAGCGATTCCAAGGACAGAAGAGGGATTCTTATGACATCACTTTCCAATAGGGCGAAGCGTATGCTGCGCAGGGTCGTGGCGGCCTTCTGCGCGTTCGCTTGCGTATTCGCCGTATCCGCATGCGGGTCGGATGCGGCCGACGGCAAAATCCGAATCGGCATCAAATTCGACCAGCCCGGTCTGGGCTTCAAGAAGTCCGGAACCTACGTGGGATTCGATGTGGACGTAGCCAAGTACATCGCCAAGAAACTCGGTTACAGCGAAGACGAGATCGTATGGAAGGAAGCCCCGTCCAAGCAGCGTGAGGCCATGCTGCAGAACGGTGACGTCGACTTCATCGTAGCCACCTATTCGATCACCGACGAACGTAAGAAGGTCGTATCCTTCGCGGGTCCGTATTTCGTCGCAGGACAGGATCTGCTCGTACGTAAGGACGAGACCAGTATCAAAGGCCCGGAGGATCTCAACGGCAAGCGTCTGTGCTCCGTGACCGGTTCGACCTCCGCGGTGACGGTCAAGGAGAAGTTCGCAAGCGAAGTGCAGCTGATGGAACAGCCGGGTTATGCCGAGTGCGCCACCGCATTGTTCTCCGGCATCGTGGATGCCGTGACCACGGACGATATCATCCTTGCGGGTCTTGCGTCCGCATCGCGAGGCCGTCTGCGCGTGGTCGGCAAGCCGTTCACGCAGGAATACTATGGCGTGGGCATCAAGAAGGGCGCCACCCAGCTGGCTACGCAGATCAACAATGCCATCGCCGATATGATTCAGGACGGTTCCTGGAAGCGTGCGATCTCCGACAATACGAAGGGCACCGCGTACTCGCCGAACGCGAAGTACAATCCGCCGGAGCCGACCGAGGGGGAGGAGTAGGCAATGGAAGCATTCATCTCGTTGTTCAGTGAATACGATGTGCCGGCGGCGTTCCTGGTGAACATCGAACTGACCCTGTGGTCGGCGCTGTTCTCCACGATTCTTGGCGTCATCCTCGTGATGATGCGCATCTCGCCGGTGTCCTCGATGCGTACCGTGTCCGGTATCTACGTGGAACTGTTCAAGAACCTGCCGTTGACCATCATCATGGTGTTCATGGTGTTGGGCGCCTATGCGCAGCTTAAACTCAGTTTCTCCGACACCTTCGCCACGAATTTCTTCTGGCTGGCGGTGACCGGTCTGAGCATGTACACCGCGGCATTCGTGTGCGAGGCGCTGCGTTCCGGCATCAACACTGTGCCGCTAGGCCAGGCCGAAGCGTCGCGAGCCCTTGGACTGAGCTTCATGCAGTCGGCCACGCAGATCATTCTGCCGCAGGCCTTCCGTGGTTCCGTGGCGCCTTTGGGCAATACGCTGATCGCACTGCTGAAGAACTCCACCGTGGCCGCAGCCGCGTCCGTGGCCACCGAAACCTCATCGTTGATGAGCGAAATGATCGAATACCGTTCCGACGTGATCATTCCCATCTTCCTGATCTTCGCGTTCGGCTATGTGATTCTGATCATTCCGATCGGCATGCTGACCACATATCTGTCCAACAAGCTCGCGGTGAGGAGGTGACGCACCATGGCAAGCAATGAAAGTTCCGTGCTGTTTGACCAGCCGGGTCCGAAGGGCCAAAAGACCATCCGTATCGTCAATTGGATCGCTGGCATCGTGTTCGTGATCGCCATCGTGCTGGTCCTCATGCGCCTGCATAATCCGCCGGATGGCGAAAATCAGCTCAGCTGGGATTTGTGGAAGCCGGCACTCGATGCCGAAGCATGGACCGATTTCTATCTGCCGGGCCTGTGGGCCACGGTGAAGGCCACCGTGCTCGCGGTGGTTGGCTCCGTGGTGTTCGGCCTGCTGTTCGGTATGGGCCGAGTCATGCCGGGCGTGATCACTCGTGTGGTTTCCGGTGCGATCGTCGAATTCGCCCGCGCCGTTCCCGTGCTGTTGCTCATGATCTTCTTCTGGCGTTGGTTCGCGTTCATGGGCATGTCGAGCCCGGCGTATTGGGCCGTGGTTCTCGCTCTGGTGATCTACAACGGTTCGGTTGTAGCCGAGCTGGTCCGTTCCGGCGTTGGGAACCTGCCGAACGGACAGCGTGAGGCGTCGCTCGCGCTGGGATTGACCCGTACGCAGTCATTGATTGAGGTCGAGGTTCCCCAGGCCATCATCGCCATGCTTCCGGCCGCGGTCACCCAGCTGGTCGTGGTGCTGAAGGATACCGCCCTCGGTTCGATCATCATGTACACCGATCTGCTGCAGGAATCCCGTCGACTTGGCTCGATGTACTTCAATATTCTGCAGACGCTTGTGGTTGCCGCAGTCATCTACTTCATCGCATGCTGGTTGCTGAGCCGGTTGGCCGAATGGCTTCCGGGCCGTATGCAAAGGCGTACCGCAGGACCGGTTGAGGCGGAAGCGGTCGCGCCGATCGCCATCATGGATCCGTCCAATGTGAACCAGATCGCAGTGGCCAAGGAAGGTGTGCCGCTGGGAGGTGCGCAGCGCATCTACCATGTGCACCATCGCGGTTCCAACGCGACCATCCGTAAATGGCGCCAGACCAGGTACGACCAGGGGTTTGACGAGACCCATCCGGAAAGCCAGGTCGATTTCGACAAATACGGCAAGCCGATTAAGAAGGACAAGCCGAAGAATTCGAAATCCTCCCGTGACGTGAACGGCAAGGAACGCAAGGAGAACGGTGCTTCGAAGAGCGAGTGACCGTTGATTTCTGAAACACCGTGAGGCGGCTGATTGTTGGATGTCCAATGATCAGCCGCTTTCGTGTTTATGATGGATGCAATGTTCCGATTCGAGCAAGGAGGCTTGATATGGCGGACAAAGACAAGGTCTCATCCATCGGCAAGACGCTGAATACGGTGCAGGATCGGGTGCGCAAAGGCATGTCCGGCGATTCCGTTGCGGAAAAACTGGCGAATTTCGCCAAGGCGAGCGAACTGCTCAGTTCCATCTGGACATTGCCGCCGAGCCAGCTGCTGCGGTTCCACCACGACACCGATCTCGCATCGATGAACGGCGGAGCCACTCCGGGATTCGACGGCAACAAGGACGACGCCGAACGGTTCATCTCGATCAGTTCCGCGGAAATAGCCCAATACCAACGTCTGATGTATGCCAACGGAGTGAAGGGATCGCGCAGAAGGCTGCTGATCGTGCTTCAAGGTATGGATGCGTCGGGAAAGGGCGGCATCGTGCGCCACGTGTTCCGGCAAGGCGACCCGATGGGCATCCACTATCACGGATTCGGAGCGCCCAAAGGCGAGGAACTCGACCATGATTACCTATGGCGTGTGAGGCGGGAGCTTCCGGAACATGGTTGGATCAGCGTTTTCGACCGATCCCAGTATGAAGACATCGTCATGCCGCGCATCTACCAGACGCAGCCGGAGGAGATATGGAAGGCGAGGTATGACGAAATCAACAAATTCGAATCGGAATTGGTCGCCGACGACTGTTCCATCATCAAAATCTTCCTCGTGGTAAGCAAGGAAGAGCAGAAGAGGCATTTTCTTACGCGCCTCGAAGATCCGACCAAATACTGGAAATTCGATGCAAGCGATCTTGAGGCGCGCGCACGCTGGGACGACTACATGCAGGCCTGGCAGGAGGTATTTGCGCGGACCAGTACGGAACGGGCTCCGTGGTACCTCGTGCCGGCCGACAATCGTTGGTATTCCAGGGCGGTGGTTTCCGAGCTGCTGCGCAACACGCTCAAAAACATGAACATGATATGGCCGCCTCTTGAAGTCGACGCGGCCAGCATGCGCCGTCAGTTGGAAACGTTGTAGTCGAAGAACACCACCTCGCCGCCGGACTGGGTGGCATCCAGATCGACGACTCCGGTGATGGCCCAGTTGTGGTCTCCATCGGAGTCGTCGATGATCTGGCGTACCTTCCAGCTATGTTCGCTGTTCTCCTTCGAATCATCGAGGATGAACAGCTCTCCGCTTCGCGCCTTGGCATCGATGTTGACGTATTCATGTTCGTCGTAATAGTCGTCGAGCACGTCCTCCCACTCGTGCACGCCATAGCCCCAGTCTTTGTCGAGCGCTCCCAAATCCTCCGGACGGTCGAGGTCCATGAGCTGCACGCGGCGGAACATGGCGTTGCGCACCAGCACGGTAAGGCCGCGTCGATCCTCAACGACGGCGGTTTTCATGCCGGGGGCCGCAAGATTCGCGGCATCCTGCGATGCGTCGGAATCGTTGCCGGCGTTCTCCCATTCGTCCACCAGCGAGGAATCGATGGAACGAACCACAACGCGAAGCCAGGAGATGATGTCCCGCAGCTGCTCGTCGCGCTTCTCCGCGGGAACGGTACGTGCCAACGCGCGGTAGGCGTCCGACAGGTACCGCAGCAGCGTGCCTTCCGAACGGGCGATGTTGTAGCGGGAGATGTAGCCGGTGAAGTCGGATGCTGTCTCCACCATGTCGCGCACCACCGATTTCGGGCTCAGCCAGTAATCGTTGGCCCACGGAACGTCGTGGCGGTACTCGTCGAACGCGGCGGAAAGCATGTCTTCCAACGGCTTCGGATAGGTGATCTCCTGCAGCCTGTCCATGCGTTCGTCGTAGTCGAGGCCATCCTCCTTCATCCGGGTCATGGCCTGATCGCGGGCCTGGCGTTCCTGGGCGCGCAGAACCTGCTTCGGATCCTCCAACGTGGCCTCCACCATGGAGATCACATCGAGGGCGTACGTGTCGGATTCGGGGTCGAGCAGTTCAAGCGCCGCCAGCAGGAACGGGCTCAACGGCTGGTCGAGCGCGAAATCCTCCGGAACGTCAACGGTCATGAAATAGTCCATGCCGCCATCGTCCCGATCTTCCGTCTCGATGACGTTCGTGTCGAACAGCGTCTGGAAGATCTCGTTCGCGCGTTCGTGCAGCTTGTCCTTCTGCTCCGGGGTCTGCGCCGAATCGTCGATCAGCCGGTCGATGCGGCGGCGGGCGTCGCCGCCCTGCTCCACCTCGTTCAACACCATGGAATGGGTGATCTTCATATGCGGCACCAAAGTCTCGGGAGCCGCATCGATCAGTTTGTCGAACGTGTTCTCGTTCCAGGTGACGAAACCCTCCGGAGCCTTCTTGCGCTTGACCTTCTTGAGTTTCTTCGGATCATTGCCGGCTTTGGCGATGTTCTTCGCGTTCTCGATCTCATATTCGGGGCCTTCCGCGATGACCAGTCCCTCGGTGTCGAATCCCATACGTCCGGCGCGTCCGGCGATCTGGTGGAACTCGCGTGCGCGGAGCCTGCGCATCTTCGTGCCGTCGAATTTGGTCAATGCCGTCAACACGACGGAATGAATCGGCACGTTGATGCCGACGCCGAGCGTGTCGGTGCCGCAGATGACGGGGAGCAGTCCCCGCTGCGCGAGCTGCTCGACCAGACGGCGGTAGCGTGGGAGCATGCCGGCATGGTGGATGCCCACGCCCGTACGCAACAGACGCTGCAGGATCTTGCCGAACGCGGTGGTGAACTTCGTGCCCTTGATCGCCTCCGCGATGGCGGCACGTTGCTCTTTGCTGGAAACACCCGTGCTGGAAAGCGAATTCGCCGTTTCAAGGGCCGCGTCCTGAGAGAAATGCACCACGTAGATAGGCGTCTCGCCCTTGTTGAAGGAGAGCTCCACGGTCTTCTCCAACGGGTCGAGCGTGTATTCGTAGGCCAACGGCACCGGACGCGGGGCGTCGGCGATGATGTCCACGTCCGTGTCCGTCATGCGTTCCAACTTGTCCGCGATCGCGTCGACGTTGCCGAGTGTGGCGCTCATCAGCAGGAACTGCGTATTCGGCAAGGTCAGCAACGGCACCTGCCAGGCCCATCCGCGTTCGGGATCGCCGTAATAATGGAACTCGTCCATCGCCACGCACCCCACATCCGCATGGCGTCCCTCGCGCAACGCCTGGTTCGCGAGAATCTCCGCGGTGCAGCAGATGATCGGCGCGTCCGCGTTGATATGCGTGTCTCCGGTGATCATGCCGACGTTGTCCCGGCCGAACGTTTCAACCAGATCGAAGAACTTCTCCGAGACCAGCGCCTTGATCGGAGCCGTGTAATAGGAGCGGCGTCCGGTGCACAGCGCGGCGAAATGCATGCCAAGCGCCACAAGGGATTTGCCTGATCCGGTGGGGGTGTTGAGAATCACATGGTCGCCGGCGAGCAGACTCATGATGGCCTCCTCCTGATGGGGCCACGGTTCGACCCCCTTGACGTCGGCCACCCAAGAGAAGAAACGTTCGTAAATCTCGTCCGTGCTTATATTGCGCTCGCCGTCATCCCAGTTCGGAGCCAATTCACCCAGCGAGCCGTACTTCGTTTCGTCAGTCATAAGTGCCAGTCTACCGTCCGGCGCCTACGCGCATATCGAACGTGTGTTCGAATTCTTGCGTGTGTTGCAGTAAAGTGGACCATATGACTCAGGATTTGTTTGACGCAGTGGACGCTCCCGAAGACATGACGCGCCCGTTGGCCGTACGCATGAGGCCGTCGAACGTGGATGAGGTGCTCGGCCAGTCGCGAGTGCTGGGGGAGGGGTCGCCGTTGCGTCGCCTCGCCAATCCGGCATCGAAAGGGTCGTTGACAGCCCCGAGCTCCATCATTCTGTTCGGGCCGCCCGGCGTCGGCAAAACCACGTTGGCATACATCGTGGCGCAGCAGTCCGGCCGTGTGTTCGAAGAGCTTTCCGCGGTCACATCCGGCGTCAAAGACGTGCGTGACGTACTCAGTCGCGCCCGTGACCGCCTTGTGTCGGAAGGCAAGGAAACGGTACTGTTCATCGACGAGGTGCATCGATTCTCGAAATCGCAGCAGGACGCGTTGCTGCCAAGCGTGGAGAATCGCGACGTGACCTTCATCGCGGCGACCACCGAAAACCCCAGTTTCTCCGTAATCAAACCGTTGCTGAGCCGATCCGTGGTCGTCAAACTGGAATCGCTGGAACCACAGGACCTCAAAACACTCATCGAACGGGCCGTGAAGTCGGACCGCGGACTTAAAGACGAAGTACGCATCAGCGACGAGGCCGTGGACGAGATAGTCCGCATGGCGGGCGGCGACGCGCGCAAAGCATTGACGATCCTCGAAGCGGCAGCCGGCGCTCTCACAGGCGACAAGGAACGTAAGAAAGGCGCGAAACGTCCGAGCATCACCCCCGAAGTGGTGTCGAAAGTCATGGACGTGGCCACAGTGCGCTACGACAAAGACGGCGACGACCACTACGACGTCATCTCGGCGTTCATCAAATCCATGCGTGGCTCCGACCCGGACGCGACGATGCACTATCTGGCGCGTATGCTGCGCGCCGGAGAGGATCCGCGATTCATCGCCCGACGCATCATGATCGCAGCGTCGGAAGAGGTCGGCATGGCCGCCCCGCAGATTCTGCAGGTCACGGTCGCCGCGGCGCAGGCGGTGGCCATGATCGGCATGCCGGAAGCCCGCATCATCCTCGCCGAAGCGGCGCTCGCAGTGGCCACCGCACCGAAATCCAACGCCAGCTACAACGCCATCAATTCGGCGCTCGCGGATGTGGATGCGGGATTGATTGGCCAGGTGCCGTTGCATCTGCGCAATGCGCCCACGGCACTGATGAAGAGTTGGGGCAACCACGAGGGGTACCGCTACGCGCACGATTGGCCTGGCGCGGTGGCCCCGCAGCAGTACATGCCCGATGAGCTCAAAGGGCGTGAATACTACCAGCCGAACGACCGTGGCTACGAGCGTGAGATCAAGCCGAGGCTGGAGAGGATCCGCGGGATTCTGCATGAGGAAAATCAGCCGTCAGCTGAAAATTTGTCGGCATAGTACACAACCATAATCGATGGGGTTGGCGCTTGTTCCCTTGTGTTTGTGCGCCAATCGCGGCGTTGCGCGCGGCCGCAGGAAACAAAGCGCGCAGACAAGGAAATATGGGAAGCAACACAACAAAAAACGTAAACATAACACATGACGCGACCGTGTCCGAGCGGATTCCCGGCAAACTCATCGGAGCCATCGTGGCGGTCGGATCCCTTGCGTTCATCGGCATTCTCACCGAAACGGTGATGACCGTGCTGTTCCCGGAACTCATGCAGGAGTTCGGCGTGGACACCGCGACCGTGCAATGGGTCACCACCATCTACCTGCTGGCGGTGGCGTCCACCATGCCGCTGTCTTCATACCTCAACCGCAAGGTCGAACATCGCACGCTGTTCCTCGCCGCGGTCGTGCTTGCCGTGCTGGGATCGCTGATCATGATCTTCTGCCATTCGTTCGCGCTGATTCTGGTGGCGCGCGTCATTCAGGGCATCGGTTCCGGCATCGCCACGCCGTTGATGAACAACATCATTCTGGAGCAGGCTCCGCGTACCAAGGTCGGGCGTCTTATGGGCGTCGGATCGCTTGTCATCACCGTCGCTCCGGCCATCGGACCTACCGTGGGCGGCGCGGTTTCCAGCATTCTGCCCTGGCGGGCGATCTTCGTGATCGTCATTCCGATCGTTCTGCTTGTCTCGCTGCCGGTCGGCGTCAAATGCATCGAACAGCACAGGCCGGTTGAGGAAGCCCATCTGAACCCGTTGCAGTTCGTGTCGATCGTGCTGGCTTTGTGCGGATTGGTGATGTTCCTGAACCAGGCCGGCGTCGCCATCGCTTCCGCGGTGGCCGGCGGCGCGTATGCCGTACCAGCTGTGTTCGCCGCGGTCTGTCTGATCGTCGGATTGGGATCGCTGGCGTTCTTCGCATGGTCGTCCCGCCGTTCCTTCTCTCCGCTGATTCGCCTCGGTTGGCTGCGCGACCCGATGGTGCTGCTGCATCTGATGGCCTACCTGCTGCTTCCGATCGTCGGCATCGGCTTCGGATACGTGATTACCAACGTGGCCCAGCTTTCGTTGGGGACCGACGCTTTCATTGCGGGCGCACTGGTATTGCCGGGTGCGTTGGTCGGAGCGATCTGCGCGCCATACGGAGGCGCGCTGTACGACAGGTTCGGTCCGGTGCGCCCGATTCTGGGTGCGTTCATCGTGGCCATCTGCGGTCCGATTCTCCTGCTGGTCTTCTCCATGCGGTTGACGCCCGCGTTGCTGGCCGGGTTCTACTTCATCTTCGGCGTCGGATATTCGCTCGGCTTCTCCAATATCCTGACCAATGCGCTGCGCAACGTGAATCCGCGGTTCACTCCGGACGGCAACGCCGTGTTCAACACATGTCTGCAGTTTGGTGGCGCGACGGGAACCACGCTGTTCTCCACGATTCTTTCGGTGGCCCAGGCCGGTGCCGGAGAAAAGGGCAGCGCGACGTTCCGTCATGCGACCGCCGTCGGAGGTGGATGGACGTTCGCCGCGATGGTGCTCATCGTGGCGGTGGCGATCTGTTGCCTGGTCGCTGCCTTCCGCATCGGTGCGAAGCGTCGATAACCCGTTATAGGAAATGCCTGTAGCGTAATGCGGCAGGCAGGCTTTTGCGGGAAATGTGGAATTGCTAATCTGGTTTTACCATCAGATTGAGAGGACGGCAATGAAACCACATTTCCCGCATAACGGCATCGCAACAGGACCGCTCAAGGCAATCGCCGCGGCGCTTTGCCTAGTCATGATGACGGCGGGGTGCGGTTCCGTGGAAGCGAAGGACTCCCCAACAGAGGTCGCCAGCGCCGACAAGGTGATCAGCGTGAACATCACCGAACCGGTCAACGGCCTGTTGCCCAGCAATACCGGAGACATGTCCGGATGGAAGATCGTCAGCCAACTGTATGACGGTCTCGTCACGTTCGACTCGTCCGGCAATGAGACGCTCGTCGAAGCGGAGTCGATCACGCCCAATGAAGACGCGTCCGAATACACCATCGTCATCAAGAGCGGCCTTGCCTTCTCCAACGGCGAGGAGATCACGGCCGACACGTATGCGAAAACATGGTCGTTCGCGGCCAATGCGGCCAATGGACAGGTTGGCGCGTCCATTTTCGAAGACATCAAGGGCTACGATGAATTGCAGAACAAGGACGGTTCCAAAACCGCTCAGCTTTCCGGCCTGGAAGTGGTCGACGACACCACGCTGAAGGTCACTCTCAAAGCGCCGAATTCCGCGTTCCTGTACAAAATCGGAGACATCGCGTTCCTTCCGATGCCTTCCGAAGTGATCGCCGATCCCGATAGTTACGGACAAAAACCGATCGGCAACGGTCCGTACAAGCTTAAGGCGTACAAGAGCGGTGAGGAGATCATCCTTGAGAAGGATGCGTCATACACCGGCCCCCGTGAGACCGGCAATGCCGGAATCGACTTCAAGGTCTACCAGAGTCTGGACGCGGCCTATTCCGATTTGCTGGCTGGCAACCTCGACGTGCTTGACTCCATTCCGACTTCCGCGTTGAAAACCTATCAGGATGAAGATTCCATCACCGCGGTCAGCAAATCCGGCCCGGCGTTCTCCGCTTTTACGATTCCGCAGAATCTCAAGCATTTCCAAGGGGAGGAAGGAAAATACCGCAGGCAGGCCATCGCTCATGCGATCAATCGTGACAATATAGCGAAGGCGATTTTCGCAGGGACGGTCACGCCTGCCACGGACTTCCTGGCTCCGGTGATCAAGGGGTACGACGCCAACCTCGACACTGACGGAGTGCTCACCTACGACGAGAAGAAAGCCCAGGAGCTGTGGGCCAAGGCCGATGAAATCTCGCAGTGGGACGGTACCTTCCGCATTGCGTACAGCGCGGACGGAACCGACAAGGAATGGGTGGAGGCCGTGGCCAACTCCATTCAGAATGTTCTTGGCATCAAGGCGGAAAGCTATCCGTTCTCCACATCCAAGGAGCTGAAAAGCGCCATTCAGGAACGCACCGTCAATGCGGCGTTCAAGTCGGGCGTGCAGTCGGATTATCCACATCCGGAAGGTTATCTGGTTCAGGCCTATGATTCATCGGCCGCGGACGGCAAAGGATTGAACAACGGGGATTACAAGAGCAGCAGTTTCGACGCTCTGATCGATCAGGCGGCGGCCGAAACCAATCTGGACAAGGCCGTGGACCTGTACAAGCAGAGTGAAAAAGTGCTTCTGGGGGATCTTCCGGTGATTCCGCTGTGGTACACGAACGTGACGGCCGCGTCGGCGAAGGGTGTGCAGGTGGAGTACAACTACATGGGCGTTCCCGAGTACAACACCATCGTCAAATGATGGATTGAAACAGGGGACGACAGTCCGGAGAAAGGCCTGACGGGAACTTTTTCAGGTTCCCGTCAGGTCTTCTGTGAGCGCAAAATCTCAGTCCGTCGCTTCGAAGCGGTAGGCTGTGAGACTGTAGAGAACAACGGAAAAGGAGACAAGGTGAGTAACTTAAGCGCACCACTGCCTGCAATGGCTGGCGAAGACATGCCGGCAGGACCCACCGATCCGATTTTCAACCGTCTGCTGAAGGATCGCATCATCTGGATGGGTGAGGAAGTCAAGGACGATATGGCCAATCGCATCTGCGCCCAGATGCTGATGCTGGCCGCCGAGGATCCGAAGAAAGATATCTGGCTGTACATCAACTCCCCGGGTGGTTCCATCACCGCGGGCATGGCCATTTACGACACCATGCAGCTCATTGAGCCCGACGTCGCCACCGTGGGGCTGGGCATGTGCGCGTCGATGGGACAGTTCCTGCTGAGCTCCGGCACCAAGGGCAAGCGGTTCCTGACGTCCCACGCGCGAGTGCTCATGCACCAGCCATCCGGCGGCATTGGGGGCACCGCGACGGATGTGCGCATCAACGCCGAGTTGATCATGGACATGAAGAAGACCATGAGTGAACTGACCGCCGAACAGACCGGCCACACCGTCGAGGAAATCTACCGCGACAACGAGTACGACCACTGGTTCACCGCCCAGGAAGCGCTTGAATACGGATTTGTGGACAAGCTCGTCTCCACACACGACACGATGAACGCCACCAAGGGAGAGTGACATGGCAAGCGAAGAAGCACAGTTCGTAGCCCGCGCCGAACGCCTCGCCGGACCGACCGGGGTGGTCGGCTTCCAGGCGGCGGCCGTTCGTGAGGCGGCATTCGCTCCGCAGAACCGTTACGTTCTGCCGCAGTTCGAAGAGAAGACCCCGTACGGCTTCAAGAGGCAGGATCCGTATACCCGCCTGTTCGAGGACCGCATCATCTTCATGGGCGTGCAGGTGGACGACACCTCCGCCGACGACATCATGGCCCAGCTGCTCGTGCTGGAAAGCCAGGATCCGAACCGCGACGTGATGATGTACATCAACTCCCCGGGTGGTTCCATGACGGCCATGACCGCCATCTACGACACCATGCAGTACATCAAGCCCGATGTGCAGACCGTCTGCCTTGGTCAGGCGGCGTCCGCAGCGGCCATTCTGCTGGCCGCGGGCACCAAGGGCAAGCGTCTCATGCTGCCCAACGCGCGTGTGCTCATCCACCAGCCGGCCATCGGACAGGGCTTCGGCAAGGCCACGGAGATCGAAATCCAGGCCAAGGAAATGCTGCGTATGCGTGAATGGCTGGAGGACACTCTCTCCAAGCACACCGGCCGCGATGTTGAGAAGATTCGCAGGGATATCGAGGTCGACACGTTCCTCACCGCGCAGGAGGCGAAGGAATACGGCATTGTGGACGAGGTTCTCGAACACCGTGCCTGATGATTCTCACAGGCCAATACCCTTGCCGACTTCCGGCAGGGGTATTGTGTTTTCCGACGGCTTTTTCTGGACTAAGGGGTTCGAATGGGACGCGTGATCGACTACAGCGATGCGGTGCCGAGGTGCACGTTCTGCGGCAAATCCGAAAATCAGGTGCGTAAGCTGGTCACAGGCTCTGGTGCGGCCATCTGCGACGAATGCATTGAGCTGTGCGTTGACATCATCGCCGAGGAACGCGTGGAGGACGCCAAGTTCAACATGATGCAGCTGCCGAAACCCGCACAGATCAGCGCCTATCTCGATGATTACGTGATAGGCCAGGAGTCGGCCAAACGCACGCTTTCCGTGGCCGTATACAACCACTACAAGCGCGTCAACATGGAGAAGCGGGAATCCGTCGAGGGGGAGAGGCCGCGCGTTTCCCGGAACGATGCCCTGGCGGGCGTGCAGGTGGCGAAGTCGAATATTCTGCTGCTTGGACCGACCGGTGTGGGAAAGACGTATCTTGCGCAGACGCTGGCCAAGGTCATGAACGTGCCGTTCGTGATCGCCGACGCCACGACACTGACGGAAGCCGGCTATGTGGGCGACGACGTCGAAACCGTGCTGCAAAGGCTTCTGCGCGCCGCGGACGGCGATGTCACCCGTGCTCAGCAAGGCATCGTATATATCGACGAGATCGACAAGATCGCGCGTAAAAGTGGTGAGAACACGTCGATCACACGCGATGTGTCGGGTGAGGGAGTGCAGCAGGCGCTGCTGAAGATTCTGGAAGGCACCGTCGCCACGGTGCCGATCGAGGGTTCCCGCAAGCATCGAGAGATGGATACCGTGCAGATCGACACGCGCGACATCCTGTTCATCTGCGGCGGTGCGTTCGTCGGGCTTGCCGATATCGTCGCACGGCGGCTGGGCACCCATGAGAGCGGCTTCGGCGCGTCCTGGCATGACCATGAGGTCCCCAAGAGGGAATTGTTGGCCCAGTCGACGGCGGACGATCTGGCGGATTTCGGCCTTCTGCCGGAATTCATCGGGCGACTGCCGGTGCTCAGCGTGTTGGAGGAGCTCACGGAAGACGATCTGACCAATATCCTCACCCGTCCGGAGAATGCGCTGGTCAAGCAGTATCAGAAGCTCTTCGCGGTGGATGGAGTCGGACTTACCTTCACGAAGGGCGCGATCAGGAAGATCGCGGCCACCTCGATTCGTCGCGGCACGGGAGCACGAGGACTGCGCTCGATCATCGAGAAGCTCCTCGAAGACACGATGTTCCGGCTGCCGAGCATGGACGACGCCATCGAAGTGGTGGTCGATGAGTCCTGTGTGGATGGCACCGCGGTGCCGAAAATACTTCGCGCGCCTACGGAGGAGATTCCACGCAGACGCACCGCGTGACATGGGCGCGGAGGGATTTCCCAAAAGCCTCATTTTCGGCGCGACACGCCGAGATTTTGTTTCAGTGGCATTTGGGTGTATCTTATTCGAGTTGCCAAAAACAAGACAACGTTGCGCGAGTAGCCCAGCGGATTAGAGCAGCTGACTACGGATCAGCAGGTCGCAGGTTCGAATCCTGTCTCGCGCACCGGCCACAGGTCATCATGTGGCTTAAATAAACACGATGACGTTGCGCGAGTAGCCCAGCGGATTAGAGCAGCTGACTACGGATCAGCAGGTCGCAGGTTCGAATCCTGTCTCGCGCACCGGCCACAGGTCATCATGTGGCTTAAATAAACACGATGACGTTGCGCGAGTAGCCCAGCGGATTAGAGCAGCTGACTACGGATCAGCAGGTCGCAGGTTCGAATCCTGTCTCGCGCACATGAACCTCCTTCGCGAATGCGGAGGAGGCTTTCTTTTTTCCACGGGTTTTACACGGATGTAATACGCCTACAGACGAGACTGGCGAACGTTCATATTCCGGCAAAAACACTTCGGTACGCTAAAGCGAGGAAAATTTACGAACGATACGGCTGATACGGCCATGGACGGGAGCATGATGACCACGTCAAAGAGAGGGATTTGGGCGACGATCAAGAGAGTGGCCGCATCCGACAGAATATCCGGACTGATTATGCTCGGTTTCGCCCTCGCGGGTCTGATGCTTGCCAATCTGCCGTTCAGCGCGAACATCTTCGAGCAGATCGAAGATTTTCGAATCGCAATTCCGCATACCAACATCGACATGGGGCTCGGCCACTGGGTGCAGGACGGCCTGCTGACCGTGTTCTTCCTGACCGTCGGCCTTGAACTCAAGCAGGAGCTCACCACGGGCTCATTGTCGAATCCCAAAGCGGCGGCGGTGCCGATGCTGTGCGCGGTGGGCGGCATGATGATGCCCCCGATACTGTTCGTCTCCGTGCTTGCGCTGTTCTCGAATTTCGGACCGGGAGAGGCGGGCCAGCTGATCATCGCGTCGGGCACCGAGTTCTCATTCTCGCAGATGTCACAGGGATGGGCCGTTCCCACGGCGACGGACATCGCATTCTCCCTTGCGGTGCTTGCGCTGTTCGCCAAGGCCCTTCCGGGCTCCATCCGAGCGTTCCTCATGACATTGGCGACCGTGGATGATCTGCTGGCGATCATTCTGATCGCGGTGTTCTTCTCGTCCGTGAACGCATGGTACTGGTTCCTGGGCATCGCCGTATGCGCGGTCGCCTGGTACTTCCTGGTACGTATGCAGAAGGTACCGTGGATCGCCGTGGCCTTGGTGGGCGTGCTGGCATGGGTCATGATGTTCGAAGCGGGCATTCACCCCACGTTGGCCGGCGTTTTGGTGGGCTTGCTCACCCCTGCGCATGTGCGCTTCGGCGAAAGCACTCCGAGGGCGGAACGGTATGCCGAAAAGCTCCAGCCCTTCTCCGCATTGCTGGCGCTGCCGATCTTCGCGCTGTTCGCCACGGGCGTGCATTTCGAATCGTTGACATGGCAGCTGTTCGTCTCTCCGGTGGTGGTCGCCGCGATTGTGGCTCTCGTCGTAGGCAAGCCGCTCGGCATTATGATCACGGCATGGCTGTCCACGCACCTTGCCGGACTCAAGATGGCCAAGGGCCTGCGCGTCCGTGACATGTTCCCCGCGGCCTGCGCCTGCGGCATCGGCTTCACCGTCGCGTTCCTCATCGCGTCCCTGGCGTATTCCGATCCGGAACTGTCCGCGGAATCACGTTTCGGCGTGCTTGTGGCGTCCATGATCGCGGCGGTCATCTCCGGTTTCCTGCTCAGCCGCCAGTCGAAGCGGTTTGAGCTTGCCGCAGCCGCCGGCCCGCATGCCGATGACGGCAACGCCTTCGACGAGGTCGAAACGATCCTGGACGATGGCAGTGTGGCGGTCAGCCAGGTGATTAACACGAAAACGAAATAAGGCTGAACGTATATGAGCGTGCGCCGTACGATGCCATATCGTACGGCGCACACTCATACGCTGATAGATATGAAAATGTGAAGCTTGTATGCGATGATTTTGATTATTCGCGCATTTCAGCGCTTGACTGCCACCAGCAGTCCGGTTCCTGAGGGAGTGAGTGCCGTGATGAACCGTTCGTCGGATTCCACGGTTTCCATCAGAACGCGCATGGCCGCCGATTTCGGATCGCGATTGGCGGGGTTGAGCACGCCTCCCGTGGATTGCGCGGAATCGAAGGCGAGTATGTCGGTAAAGATGATCGCACCACGTTTGCGCAACAGTCGCGGCGCCTGCTCGAAGGTTGCCGCATAATTCTCGGCATCGCCGGCAACCACGATCAAATCATAGGTTTCGGCGTTCAGACGGGGGAGGAACACTCCGACCGGCGTATTGACCGCGCGCAACGTGGTCTGAATATCGTCGGATATGTGATTGAACAGCTTGCGGATCAGTCTGATGCCATGCGAGGAGGAGTCGACGGCGGTCAGCTGGCCGTCGTTCTCCAATCCGTTGATCAGTTGCAGCGTTTCGACCACGGAACCGGTGCCGACCATGATCACTGAGGAGGCGTTGAGCATGTGCACCAGCATGCGCAACAATTCGGCCTGCGCGGCAGGACCCTGATGAATCCCCGCTTCCTCGGCGCTGGTCCGTATGGCGTTGAGTTCCACGGACTGGTGCGCGAAAGCGTGGTCTTCAACGAATTCCCACGCTTTCGCGAGATTCGTATATGACGTTCCGTCCATAACGTCAACGCTCCTTGACCTGTGCGATCAACTGCCAGATTTCCTCGCCGACATCGATGCCGCGCGGGCATTCGCGCGTGCAGGCTCGGACGGACTGGCATGCGGCTATGCCATCCGCGGAATCGATGGCATCCATACGCGCGTCGGCCTGGGTGTCTCGAGAATCGTTGATGAAACGAGACGCTGCGATCAGCGCAGCCGGTCCGATGAACGCTTCTCCGCCCGCGTAGACAGGGCAGCTTCCTTCGCACGTACCGCAGGCGATGCAGTTGCTCAGTAGTTCATACTTGGCGAGCTGCTGAGGATTCTGCAGATATTCGAACGCGTCGATCTTGCCGTCTTCGGTCGTGTGCAGATCGCCTCCGGCCTGCAGATACGGCTTGAGCTTCTTGATTTGGTCGAGCATCTGATCGATATCGGCGATCAAATCACGCAACACGGGGAATCCGGGCAACGCTGCGAGTTCGATGACGCCCAAATCGGTACCGTCGGCCGGGGACTCGTCGGACGGCACCGCGACGTTTCCGGTATGCCGGAAACCTTCGTCGTCGACGGCAACGTTGATCGGACGCTTCGCCCAATCCTTCACCGTGGCCGAGCACAGCAGCGTGGGTGTGCCATTGACCGACACCGCGTCGGAACCGCAGATGCCATGACCGCACGAGTAACGGAACGCAAGCGTCGGGTCGATGGTTCGCTTGATCCTCAACAGGCAGTCGAGCACCGTGTCTTCCGGACGCACATCCAGCGTGTACTCCTGCACCCACTGCTTACCGCGGGGCCTACGGCGTGCGGATGCGCCGGAATCGCCGAACGGCGAGCTTTTCTTCGCGAATGGAGAGCCTGCGCGCTCACGGCCACGATCCGGACGAGGGGTGAACCTGTTCACCTTGATCGTCACCGTATTCATGCCGTTTTCCATACCGCTCATGTACCCGCCTTTCCCAGTAAAACCGTCAACCAGTTTGCCATACACCGTGCCCATGGACTCAGTACTCACGGGCCTTGGGAGGCATGTCCACAATGTGCACGCCTTGCCAGGAAACCTGTCCGGAAGCGTCCGTCATGGAATGGGCGAGGAAGTGCTCGTCATCCCTCTGCGGGAAGTCGAGACGCTTGAGCGAGCCGCGCGATTCGTGTCTCGCGTCGGAAGCGGTCAGCACCGCTTTGCCAAGCTGGACGAGATGACGGACCTCCCAGATGGCGGTGATCTCCTGATTGAACGCGGCGGAGTCGGAATGCGCGTGCAGGGCCTGGGCGCGCGGCGCAATCTCGTCCTGCAACGTATCCAGCGCCTGCGCGATGCTCTGCTCGTCGCAACGCACGGCTACGGCGCGTTCCATCGCGTATCCAAGATCCGCCATCAGCTTGTAGGGATTGTCTTCGGCGGGCTCATCATCCTGCGCCGACAGCATGGCCTTCACCTCGTCGGTCCTGATCTGGGCCGCCTCGTCCACGGTGTTGCCGGCATCATCATCGAACGGTTGGGCCATCGGATCGTTCACAGGCGCTTGTGCGATGCGGGCGGCGATGGCCTGGCCTGACCTGTGGCCGAACAGGCATGCGTCCAACAGAGAGTTTCCGCCCAGTCGGTTCGCGCCATGTACGGAGACGCAGGAGCATTCGCCGGCGGCGAACAACCCTTCCACGATATTACGTGCGCCGTCGGTCCAACGATAGACCTCGCCGTCGGTCGATACGGGGATTCCGCCCATCGTGTAGTGCGCGGTCGGTTTGACCGGCACATAATCATGGGTGGGGTCAAGACCGGCGTATTTCTCGATGGTCTCCACCACCTGAGGCAGGACCTCATGCATATGGTCGGCGTCGATGCCGGTCATATCGAGCCATACGCAATCCTTCGGGCCTTGCGGGTCCTTGGGGTCGGCGACGCCTCGTCCCGCATCGATCTCGGCCATGATGGAACGGCTCACCACGTCTCGTGCGGCCAGGTCGGCGTGCTCCGGCGCATAGCGTTCCATGAAGGCCTCGCCGTTCGCGTTGCGCAGCACGCCGCCTTCGGCGCGCGCGGCCTCGGATAGCAGAATGCCGGTGTGGGCCAGTCCGGTCGGATGGAACTGCACGAATTCGCTGTCTTCCAGCTGAAGACCGGCGGCTAGGACCAGCGCCATGCCGTCCCCGGTCAGATCCCATGAATTCGAGGTGGTGTGGAACAGCCTTCCGGCACCTCCGGTGGCCATGAGCACATTGCGCGCATGCACGGCATGCGTCTGCCCCTTATGGGTGTCGAACGCCACAACGCCCTCCACCCTGGAATCGTCCTCAGACAACACCAGATCGGTCACGTACCATTCTTCGGCGAATTCAACGCCTTCAGCCACACACTGCTGCCATAGCGAAAACAGGATCTGATGGCCGATACGGTCGGCGGCATAGGCTGCGCGACGCACCGGCTCTTTGCCGAAATCCTTGGTATGTCCGCCGAAACGACGTTGTGCGATACGGCCATCCTCGGTACGTGAGAATGCCACGCCCGCATGTTCCAGTGCGATCACGGTCTTCGGCGCCTCTTTGACGAACAGTTCGACGGCATCCTGATCCACCAGCCAATCACCGCCCTTGACAGTGTCGTAATAATGCCAGTGCCAGTCGTCTTTCTCGATGTTGCCAAGGCTGGCGGCGATACCGCCTTCGGCGGAGCCGGTATGCGACCTCAGCGGCTGCAGTTTGGAAATCACCAGAATATTCGGTTCGATGCCGTCGCTGCGCATCGCCTTCATCTGTTCGCTGCGCAGCAATCCCAGCGCCGCCGACAGGCCGGCCGCTCCGGCGCCGACGATTACCGCATCATACATATCTTCAACATGCTTCGGACTCATAGTAACGATTCTTGCACAAGGTGTGACGAAACGTTTTTCCTCCGCTTGGCCTTGTTGTCGGCCCTGTTGATGGTGATGCCGTCCGGCTGGACGCTGATGCGTCCGGCGAGTTCTAGGGCGCCGAGCGCCTGCATGACGGACGCTATGGAGTGCTCGCCGTCCCGCTGTTCTCTGAGGATGGCGAGGATCATGTCCACATTGGCCGTGCCGTTGCGTTTGCGGCATTGCCGTATGGCCCTCAGCACGGTTTCGCCGTACGATGATTGTCCGTCGGTTTTCCGTGGTTCCTGCGATTGCGGATCGTCAGATGCCGGGACGCCGTCGTCTTTCGGATTTTCGCACTCCGTCGCCCCACAGTCTTCATCGATGTGTGGCCGATGCGCTTCATGGCACAACTCGTTGGTCGAGCCCAGCGAGCAGATGATTATGGCACGGCCTTCCTGAATGAGCTGATTGCAGCCGGTGTTGTTCGGCATGGTGATGTCTCCCGGCACCGCATAGAGGATCCGGTTGAGCTCGTTGGCCCATCCCGCGGTGTTGAGCGCCCCGGAACGTATCCGGGCCTGGGCCACGATCAGCGTGGACGACAACGCCGCTATCAGCCGGTTCCGCAACAAAAATCGTCTCGCTTCCGGAACGGTTCCCGGGCAAAGTTCGGAAATCAAGGCTCCGGAATGGTTCTCGATGCTGCTGAACAGATTCTCGTTGGCTTTGGGGCCTATATGGTTGAGTCCGCCTGCGAATACCGCAACGGTTCGCCCGGCCAGGGGAGCGCCGATTTCATCCATGGCATCGATCGCACCCCAATGGGCCGCCGCATCGGCACCCATCGCGCCTCCCGACACGATCAGGTGGCCGGAACGCGCGCTTTGCCGGGCTATCTCGTACGCGCATTGCCTCCCGTAGTCGCTCACACCTCTCGATCCGACGATCGCCACGGGACTTGGACACGACACCAGAGCCTGCGGATCTCCTTTTCCCCACAGGCACAAAGGCGTGGCCCAGTCGGTTCGCAGGGAAAGATCGGAAAGCTGCTTCGGCCAACACGGATGGTGCGGGGCGATGATCCACTGCGTGCCGTCCACGGTGAACCAACGCCTCAGCTCCTCCGGGTCTTTGTGCGGCAGCGACGCCAATCGTTGCTGCCATGAGGCCAACGATCCGTGAAATGACGACATGCCCCGCGAATTCACGGTCCGACCCCAGCGGGTTATGCCGTCGATGAAAGCGGTGTCGAGCGACGCGCAGGCCGCGGCCACCACGCCTTCATGGTTGCCGGGACCACTGTCGTGAATGAGCTGCAAGGCGATGGCGGCCGACCCGGTTCCCCTGATCAGCGCGTACATCATCGCGTCGGCGCTGTCCAAACAGTAGGTGAGTACCGCGCGGGCAAGGGTCTCGTCGTCGACTCCAACATCGAAGGCGCCGGAAAATGCGTTGGTTGCCGCTTCGGTCATCGCAGCCTCGTTCTCATGGATATGCCCTGCATCATCTCTTCCGGCCCCGGAGAGCCCTTCCCCGACAGATCCGCCAACGTCCACGCGAGCCGCATGGCCCGGTCGGCCCCTCGCAGGCTCAACCGCTCGCTTTTCAACGCGTGGTTCACCAATTCGATGGCCTTCGCCGACGTATTGGACCTCAGCCACGTTCCGGTCGCCTGCGCGTTGCACGACCATCCATACGTTTTGAAACGTTCCCGGGCCATCTGCCGGGCGACCATCACACGTGTGCGGATCACATGGCTGGAATCGCCGGAAGGCTTCGCACCGGCAACAATGCGTTCCACGGGAGGCACCTCGATCTGAATGTCGATGCGATCGAGGATCGGCCCGGAAAGACGACTGAAGTATCTGATGCGATCCTTCTCCTTGCAGACGCAGCGCTCGCCGTTGCCGTACGAGTACCCGCACGGGCAGGGATTGGCGGCCATGATCAGCTGGAAACGCGCCGGGTAGTACGTGGTTCCCCTCGAACGCGAGATCGCCACGTATCCCGATTCCAAAGGCTCGCGCAATGTCTGCAGGGCTTTGGTGGAGAATTCGGGGGCCTCGTCCATGAACAGCACGCCCCGGTGCGCGCGGGTGATCGCTCCGGGCTGGGCGATTCCGGAACCGCCTCCCACCAACGCCGCTGTCGAAGCCGTATGGTGAGGGGCTTCGAATGGCGGAACGTCGGTGATGCCGTATCCGGGCAGAGTGCCGCACAGCGAGCGGATGGACGCCACCTCAAGCTGCTCGGCCTCGTTCAAGGGGCTCATGATGCCCGGCATCCGTGATGCGAGCATGGTTTTGCCGGTTCCCGGAGGTCCGGTCATCATGAGGTGATGCCCGCCGGCGGCAGCCACTTCAAGGGCCCATTTGGCCGAATCCTGGCCCATCACCTCGCACATGTCCTCGGGATGCTCCCGAGCATGCATGGATAACGCCGATACGCCGGCATCCTGCGGAGCGTTGCGAATGCGGTATGAACTCGTGCCTCCCATCAGCTCGATAAGTTCGCCCACGTGCCGCACGCCGATGGCCTGCACGTCGGGAACCAGTTCGGCCTCCTCAAGATTGGCTTGCGGAACGATGACCTTGCGGATCGAGCGTTCCTTCGCGTGCAGCATGATCGGAAGCAGTCCGTTGATCGGCAGGACGCTGCCGTCGAGGTTGACCTCTCCCAGCACGATGGTGTCGGCCAGGCAGTCATGCGCGATGGCGTTCGACGCGCTCAACACGCTCGCCGCGATGGCCAGGTCGTGCGATGATCCTTTCTTCGGCATGGATGCGGGGGAGAGATTGACCGTGACACGGGTTTCCGGCCACTTGAACCCGCTGGCCTGGCAGGCGGATTTGACTCTTTCTCGGGCTTCCGAAAGCGAGGTGTCCGGTAAGCCGATGATGGAGAAATAGGGGAGGCCCGGGGAGACGAATGCCTGGATTTGAATGGTGAACGCCTTCAGTCCTATCAGACCGACGGACAATGCGCTGCCGATGGCCATCAGAACGCTCCTTCGATACGGTGGACGAGGGGATTGCCCTCACGCACGACTACGGTGACGACGTCGAACCGGATGCCGGAATGCGGCAGATGGTGTTCCGGTTCGGCCAGCCATTGCACCGCGGCATGGCGAAGGTTGATCCGCTTGGCGTGGGTCACCGCCTCCTGGGGCGTTCCGTACCGCAGGGTGCGTCTGGTCTTGACCTCCACGAACACGATCTGGTTGGATTCGTTGCGGGCCACGATGTCAAGCTCTCCGAATCGGCAATGCCAGTTGCGGTCGATCACATGCCAGCCTTGCGCTTCAAGCCATGCCGCCGCGTATTGTTCGCCGAGATCCCCGAGTTGACGTGTGCGCAACGTGCCGTCATGCAATCGTTGCGCCAGAGAGTCGAGAAGTTGTTCCTGCCGCTTCTGCGCGGCCGGAACGCAAGTTGAGATTGTGCCGTTCATGATTCAAGTTCAGCAGAACCACGCATTGCGGGGCAAGGGGCGGACGGCGATTGTGGATAACCTGGCGGTTTCGGGAGTGTTGGGGATAGACGGTGGATGAATGCGTGTTATGCACACTCATCCACCGTCGCGACTTGTGGTGTTCGATCCGCGTTCGGTCGTGCGTCAGTCGTGCATGAGCTTGGTCATCTCCCCGAGGCTCAATTCGAAGCTCACGCCGCGCTCATCATGGTGGGGCTGGTTCTGGGTGTGCTTCATCGCATGACGAACGAACTCGCCGGCGATGGACGCGGATTGCGCCAAGGGTTTGCCCGCCATCAGCGCTCCGCACAACGCCGATGCGAACGCGTCTCCGGTGCCATGCGTCATGAACGGCAGCTTGTTGTGGGCCAGTTCCCGCTTGCCCGCGACTCCGGTCTTGCTTGACGCCACGAAATTGCGGATCATGCCGTCCGCGCGGTCTATGCCCTTGAGCACCACGTTCTTCGCGCCCAATTCCAGCAGTGCGTCGATGATGCCGTCCACCTGACGGTCGGTCAGGTTCTGGCCGGGGTATTCGCGGTGCGTCAATATGGAGGCTTCGGTGAGGTTCGGCGTCAGTACGTCCGCCCCATCCACCAGCGACCCCATGGCCTGGCACAGTTCATCCGTGTATGTGGCGTAGATGCGCCCGCCATCGCCCATGACGGGGTCCACCAGCCGCAATGCGTGCGGGTAGTCGGAGTAAAGCCGTTTGATGATGTCGACCTGTTCGGCGGAGCCCAGGAACCCGGAATACACGGCGTCCAGATCGACGTTTTCCTGTTTCCATGCATCCAGATAGTCGTTCAGGAGCTCCGTCGTGTCGTTGAAGGTGAACACCTCGTAGCGGGTGTGGGCGGAGAACAGGGCCGTCGGCACTGGGCAGACGTCGCAGCCGGCTGCCGAAAGAATCGGAATGGCCGCAGTCAGCGAGCATTTGCCGTAGCCGCACATGTCGTGCACGGCGGCCACTCGTGGAATATATAGCGGATCACGGTCGTACAGGATCTCGTCGTTCATAGTTGAAACCTCTTTTGCGATTGCCTGCCCATGACTTTAGCGTGTGCGTTGACGAATGCGTCCGCTTATGCGCCATGCGTGCACCCGACGAGCGTGCGTCGGTGTTCCCGAAAACCACGTTCGCTGGCGTGTCGCGGGGTTTCCCGTGAAGTTTTTCGAGTGTCTCGACCTTGTGCGAGGCCAATTATTCCAACGGTTTATAAGAGGGTATAGGCAAGTGCGATAACGTTCGGCTTGCGTGGAACTTGCACTGCGTCCTATCGTCTCTACCAACACCTGGCCAACCGCCGAACGGCAGGACGGGTGGCCAGTACAAGGCAATCAACGAACCTTTGGAGCAGTAAAGGAGCCAGCCATGGCAGACAAGAACTATCGTTTCGAAACCCTGCAGCTGCACGTCGGACAGGAGCAGGCCGACCCGGCCACCGATTCCCGCGCGGTGCCGATCTACCAGACCACCAGCTACGTTTTCCATAACTTCGATCACGCCGAGGCCCGCTTCGGCCTGGCCGACGCCGGCAACATCTACGGACGTCTGACCAACTCCACCCAGGGCGTGTTCGAAGACCGCATCGCCGCCCTCGAAGGCGGCACCGCCGGCCTGGCGGTCGCTTCCGGCGCCGCGGCGGTGGAATACGCGGTGCGCAACATCACGCAGAGCGGCGACCACATCGTGGCTGCCAAGAACATCTATGGCGGCACCTTCAACCTGCTGCGCCACACCCTGCCGCGCGACGGCATCACCACCACCTTCGTCTCCGCCGAGAATCCGCAGGAATTCGAGGACGCCATCCAGGAGAACACCAAGCTCGTCTACTTCGAGACCTTCGGCAACCCGAACGCCGACCTTCCGGACTTCGAGGCCATCACCGAAATCGCCCACAAGCATCATCTGCCGGTGATCGTCGACAACACCTTCGCCACCCCGTATCTGTTCCGCCCGCTGGAGCACGGTGCGGATGTCGTGGTCGAATCGGCCACCAAGTTCATCGGCGGCCACGGCACCACGCTCGGCGGCGTGATCGTCGAGGGCGGAAACTTCAACTGGGCTGAGGTTCCGGGCAAGTTCCCGACCCTGACCGAGCCGGATCCGTCCTACCATGGCCTGAACTTCTACGAGGCCCTCGGCGGAGCCGCGTTCGTGACCCGTATCCGCGCCATCCTGCTGCGTGATACCGGCGCCACCCTGTCCCCGTTCGCGGCGTTCCTGCTGCTGCAGGGCACCGAAACCCTGTCCCTGCGCGTGGAGCGTCACGTCGAGAACGCGCTCAAGGTCATCGACTACCTGAAGACGGTTCCGGAAGTCGAGTCCGTCTCCCACCCGTCCATCGAAGGCCGTAAGGACAACGACCTGTACAAGAAGTACTTCCCGAACGGCGGCGGCTCCATCTTCACCTTCGACATCAAGGGCGGCAAGGACGCGGCGCGCGTGTTCATCGACAACCTGCACCTGTTCAGCCTGCTGGCCAACGTGGCGGACGCCAAGAGCCTGGTGATCCACCCGGCCTCCACCACCCATTCCCAGGAGACCCTTGAGGAGCTGGAGGACCAGGGCATCCACCAGGGCACCATCCGCCTGTCCATCGGCCTCGAGAACATCGACGACATCCTCGAGGATCTCGAGGGCGGCTTCGAGGCCCTGCGCGCGTCCGGGCTGGCGAAGTGATCTGAGGCTCACCGAATAATCGCGGGAACGGTCCGCGGCTGCGACGTCATGTTGCGGCCGCGGACCGTTTTTTCGTTTGCCCGTGGTCGCGCAGCAATCCGCCGGCCACGGCGGCGACGATATGTATCAAGGATGGTATAGGATTCGTTTTGTTGCGAAAAGCGATATCATATTTTGATATTTTTAAAGTAGGTATGTCTTTATTCTTTCTAAAGTACTGAAATCAAGTCAAAAATCGACTTTTATTGAAAAGAGAGGAACGTGGTCGTCATGGCGGAGAACATCAGGAACGACATCAAAAAAACATTGCAGGTCAACACCATTCCGTTAATCGCCATCATGACGGCGGTCACCACCGTACTGACCATGTTCGTGAAGATCCCGACCCCGACCCGCGGATACCTCAACCTGTCCGACACCATGATCTTCTTCAGCGCGTACGCGTTCGGCCCGTGGGTGGGCGGCATCATCGGCGGACTCGGACCGGCATTGTCCGACCTGATCTCCGGATATCCGCAATGGGCCATCTTCACCTTCATCATCGACGGCGTACAGGCCGTGCTCGTCGGACTGCTCATCAAGGAGTTCAAACCGGCGAACATCATCATCGGTTCGGTGATCGCCGGCGTATGGAAGGTGTTCGGCTACTTCATCGCGGGCGGAATCCTTTCAGGTTTCGGACCGGCACTCGGCGAGATCGTGGGCAACACCTTCCAGATGGTCGTCGGACTGGTCGTGGGCATGGCCCTGTTCTCCGCGGTACGCAAGGCGTATCCGCCGCTGGTGCGTATGGGAAACCTCGGATTCAAAGTCGGCGAGTGACGCTTGGAAATCAGATATGACGGCCCGTGGGCATGCCGCATGATGACGGTGGTCCACGGGCCGTTATGTATAGGCCGTAATATGGTCTATCCGTATAAGGTTCCCCGCAGGATTATGGAGTGAGGATGATCACTGTACGCGATTTGGGATGGAAATACGCGCCTATGACGGACGGCGGCAAACCCGTCGAAAGCCTCAAACGCGTCAGCTTCGACATCCGTCCCGGATCATTCGTCGGCATCATAGGACCGACCGGCGCGGGCAAATCCACCCTATGCATGGCGCTCGCCGGCATCATTCCGAATCTGGCGGACGGAACCATGACCGGTGTCGTCGAGGTCAACGGCATGAACACGCGGCGTTACAGCGTGTCGGAACTGTCCGAACGTGTCGGATACGTGCAGCAGGACCCCGAATCGCAGCTGTTCTGCGCGAGCGTTGAGGACGAAATCGCGTTTCCGCTTGAAAATCGCGGCATCGATCCACGGATAATCGACCAGCAGATCGACATCATGCTGGAACTGGTAGGTATGACAGGCTACAGAAAACGGGTGCCGACCAGCCTGTCGGGAGGCCAGATGCAGCGCGTGGCGATCGCCGCGGCACTGGCGGCCGAACCGGACGTGCTCGTTCTCGACGAGCCGACGGCGGCGCTCGATCCGGAAGGCAGAAGCGAAGTGTTCGACGTGCTCGAACGCATCAGGCAAACCCGTACCATGACGGTGATCATGGCAGGGCAGGACGTCGAACATATCGCATACTGGGCCGACCAGGTGCTGTTCCTGGTCAACGGCGAACTGGTGCGCAACGGCGATGCGGGACTGTTCACCAGGGAAAAGGCGCTGCTCGAATCGGCCGGCGTGCGAATCTTCGACGACCCTGTGCCGCAAGTCAAGGCGGTCGCAACCAATGGCGCCGCGACTGCGGACGCGAAAACGATCATCTCCATGGAAAACGTGACCTACCGGTACGGACGAGGCAACGACTCCGTCGCGCTGGACGATGTGAGCCTTACCATCGAACAAGGCTCGTTCGTAGGATTGATCGGGCGCAACGGCTCGGGTAAGACCACGTTGGCCAAGCATCTCAACGGACTGTTGCGGCCAACCTCGGGAACCGTGACGGTCGACGGCCTGGACACCGGCCAGCATAGCGTCGGCGCGATGGCATCCCACGTCGGATTCGTATTCCAGAACCCCGACCACCAGATCTTCTGCTCCAGCACCAAAGAGGAAATAGCCTTCGGGCCCACGGCGCTCGGCCTCGATGCCGCGACCGTATTCAAACGCGTCGACGAAATGATGACGTTGTTCGATCTGCACGGCTATGAGAACGTGTCCCCGGCAACACTCGGCTACGGCGAACGCCGGGCCGTGGCACTGGCGTCGGTGATCGCCATGCGCACACCGATCCTCGTATTGGACGAGCCTACGGCCGGACTGGACCACCGGCTCGCCGTACGATTCCTCGAAACGGTACGGAAACTCAACGCACGTGGCGTGACCGTCATCATGATCAGCCACGACATGCGTGCCGTATACCATTACTGTTCCCACGTACTGGAACTCGACGACGGGCGCATCGCGCAATACGGCCCCATCGACCGTAGCCCGGAAGCGCAGAACACCACCGTGAAACGTAAGGCACGTCAAACAAAAGGACCGATATCCGCCACGCACGCACTGCCGAAAGTGGCGAACGACGAGGAGAGGCACTGATGGACGCAGACCTGTATGTACCAGGCGACGGATGGTTGCACAAAACCGACCCACGCGTCAAATTCCTCATATCCATGGCGTTACTGGTCCTATGCCTCGTGTGGCGTGACTGGGCGTTCATAACAGGCGCGCTCATCCTCGAACACATCATGCTGATCACCGACCGCGTTCCGGCCGAACGCATAGCGTGGGTATGGAAAATCCTAGCGGTGATCATAGCGTTCATCGTGGTGCTCTGGCCCATCTTCGACCCGAGCGGAAGCCACGTGCTCTGGCAATGGGGATGGCTTACACTCACCCAGGAAAATCTGCTCATGGCGGTGGTGATGGGCCTGCGCATCCCCGCACTGGGATTCGCATGCTTCCTCACCCTGTTCACCACCAGCCAAACCAAACTGATCCGCGGCCTTACCTCGCTGGGAATGCCCTACAAAGCGGGACTCACCCTGGCCACCGCCCTACGATACATTCCGGTGTTCTTCTCGATATTCCAATCCGTATCCGCCGCCCAACGCGCACGCGGACTCGACCTCGGCGGCAAAACCAACGCGACCGGAAAGAAACGAAACATATTCGTACGGATGACGGACCGATTCAAATCATATCTGCCGATCATCATCGCGGTACTCATCCGCGCCTACAAGATGAGCCAAGGCGTGGGATGGGCCATGGAATCGCGCGGACTGAACCTCAACGTGGCGCGCACATACCGGGTGAACCTGAAGATGCGCGTCTGGGACTGGATCATACTGTGCGTCACCCTGGCCGCCATCGCGGGCAGTATATGGTTGAGGCTGTGGCTGTGAGGAGAACGCAATGACGCATGACGAAGGAAACATGACGATCACCGCACGCGATCTGAAAGTGGTCTCCGCTTTGCAATGCAACGGACGCATGACCATGCAGGCGCTCGCCGACAAGGTCGGCGTCTCCGTGTACGCGGCGACGGAAAGCTATCGCAGGCTTACGGATGCGAACATCATGACGGTGGTGCCGGTATGCAATCCGCTGACTTTGGGCAACTATTGCCAGGTATTGGTGGGATTGCGCGTCAACGGACATCGTGAGGAGGCCCTGAACGCATTGAAGGCCATGCCGCAGGTGACGTATGTGGTTTGCGCGTTGGGCGATGCGGACATCATAGCCGAGGCGGTGGTGTACTCCTCCGAAGGCATGGACCGTTTTCTGAAACACGATTTGCGTTCACTGCCGGGCCTTACGAGAATCCAGGTATTCTCATGCGGAAGACTCGTATTGGACGACCACAACGTCGGTGTGGTCAACCGGCTGCTTGCCTCGTACGGCGAGACGGGGTTCATGACTAAGCGAGAGGCGAGCGTGGGCACCGATATACCAGCGCATCGTCTCGACGCACGGTTCGTGCACACGTTTAATGAACTGCAGAAAGACGGCAGGGCCAGCTATGCCGCCTTGGGGGAGAGGCTGGGTGTGACGCACACCGCGATCCGCGGGCGCATCAAGAAGCTGCAGGACGCCGGTGTGATGCGCATCATGGCCACGGTCAGCCCGATGCGACTGGGCGGTTTCCGGCAGGCGTTTCTTGGCGTCGGAGTCGATCCGCCATACCAGCTTGATGCCGAAACCCTACTTGACATCAACGAAGTGACGTATGTGATGAGCGGCGTCGGACTGAATGGAGCGGACTATCTCATCGAGATCATCGCGGACGACGATGAGGATCTCTGGCGCGTGGTCGACGGCTCCATCCGATCCATTCCCGGAGTGAGGCAGACATGGTGGGCATCCACGGTCAGCGTGGAGAAGGAATCCTACTGGCTTGATCCGCCGCGGGAAGGCGTGTTGCTGGATGACTGACAGTACCCCCGGAGGTCATCATACTCAAGGATGAGATGAAAAGTCAGACCGGCGCATGATGTCGGGAAACGTCATCATTCCCTACCTTTGGAGATATGTCCGAGGAAAGGAACAATGACATGGATATCAGGGACGTACTGCAAACCAACGATACGGCCATCGAGGCCGTGGACCTCGTCAAGGATTACGGCCGTGGCGAAAACGTCGTGCATGCGCTGCGCGGCGTGAACGTACGCTTCGAGCGTGGCAGGTTCACCGCGATCATGGGGCCATCCGGCTCTGGTAAATCCACGTTGATGCATACGCTGGCGGGGTTGGATTCGGCCACCGGCGGCCACATCGTGTTCGATGGCGACGATCTGACGCGATTGAACGACGATCAGCTCACCCTGTTGCGTCGTCATAAGATCGGATTCATCTTCCAAAGCTTCAACCTGCTGCCGATGTTCACCGCGGAACAGAACATCCTCATGCCGCTTACCTTGGCCGGTGAGAAGCCGGACCGGCAATGGCTGGCCCTGCTGGTCGAGACGCTCGGATTGAAGGAGCGTCTGCATCACCGGCCGAACGAATTGTCGGGTGGCCAGCGGCAGCGCGTTGCCATCGCGCGCGCCCTGATCACCAAGCCGCAGTTGGTGTTCGCCGATGAGCCGACCGGCAATCTCGACTCCATATCCAGTGCTGAGGTATTGAGCTTCCTGAAACGTTCCGTCAACGAGCTCGGGCAGACCCTCATCATGGTTACGCATGACCCCGTTGCGGCATCCTATGCCGACCGCGCCATCGTGTTCGCGGATGGTCGCATCGTGGCCGATGTCGACGATCCGACTGCCGACCAGATGAGTGATCTGCTGATGAAGGAACGAGAGCTCTCCACGCGGAACGCGTCCAATGCACGTCACGCCGGCTGACCGGCGCATTACAACGGTTCAAGAATCTGAAGAAGGAACGACGGCAACCATGTGGTCCATCACAATAAAACTCATGCGCAAGACCAGACGCATGCTCATCCCGGCCGGCATCGCCATCATGATCGGCACGGCGTTCATCGCCAGCACTTTCCTGTTCGGCAACGCCATGAACGATTCGCTTTCCCGCCATGCGACATCCATGTTCGGCAAGGCGAACTATGCGATCAGCCCCTCCACCGATGGGTTGAGTGATCAAGCACTGAATGACGTGTATTCTACGACCGTCGGTGACTTCCACCTCGACCGGATGAACGGCATCGAAGGCGTCAACGGCGTGCGTGTCGCCGTGGAAAGCGACGTAACCGTCTCCAAAGCAGGCAACAATGTCAGCGGCGAGGCCATCTCCACCGCACGGAACGGCAAACTGCTGCCGGTCGACATCACCGAAGGCAGCCGGCCCATCGACAGCAACGAAGTCGCGTTGCCGAGCAACATCATCAAACAGCTGGGCGTGAACATCGGCGATACCGTGACACTGACCTCGCGCTACGCCATCGACGACGAGGACGGCAAGGCCCAGGCCGAGAACGTGCGGGTGGTCGGCATCACTTCCGATCCCAATGGCGTCTACTCATATTATGGAGGCGCGATCGTGGCCTCCGACGACCTCATCGCACGGATGCAGGGAGTGAGCGACTTCAATTCCGCAGGGGCCACCATGGTCTACCTCGACCTCGCCAAGGACGGCAATACGGTATCCGCGAAAACCATCCACGAGGTGAACGGGCTTCTGCCGAAGCATTTCAGTCTCATGTCGCGTCAGGAAGTCAGCAATGCCTACATAAAGAGCATCGGTGTGGGTGAAACCAGCATCGTCACCATCTTCCTGCTGTGCTTCGGCGTGCTGGCCATGCTCGTGGCGGCACTCGTCATCGCCAACACCTTCCAGGTACTCGTGGCCCAACGTCGCCGTACGCTTGCCCTGCTACGCACCATCGGCGCGAAGAAAGGGCAGCTGTATGCCTCCGTACTGCTTGAATCCTGCCTGCTTGGCTTGATCGCATCCATGTTGGGCGTGGTGTTCGGGTGCGCGCTTATGGGAATCATGTGCGCCAGCGGCGTCATGAAGCAGACCATGCATCTGATCTTCTCCTGGCAGGTGTTCGTGGTGCCGATCGTATTCGGCGTCACCATGACAGTGCTCGCCTCCTTGGGTTCCGCACGTTCCGCGACGTCGGTGACCCCTTTGGAGGCGTTGCGTCCGCTCGAACTGACCGATGATCGTCGCTCCGGTCGTGCGCGCGCCATCTTCGGCATGTTGTTCGTCGTGGTTGGTATCGCGCTTGTGGCGTTCTCGATATGGCAGATGCAGACCACCAGCGATGTCGATATGCTCAGCGGCAATCGGTTCGTCGTGATCCTGCTTGCCGCCATCGCCGGTGCCGGACTTGTGTTTCTGGGACTCGTGCTTACCGCCGTCTTCTGGCTGCCGATATTCATGAAAGGCGTCGGCGCGCTGGCAGCGCTGTCCGGTCCCTCCGCCAAGATGGCCCATGCCAATATCCAGAAGAATCCGCGTCGCATCGCCGCTACCGGAGCCGCATTGCTCATCGGCGTGACGCTCGTCTCCACCATCGCCACAGGTGCCGCCAGCGCCAAGGAGACCATGAACGATGCACTCGCCACCCGCTACAGCGTCGATGTCGTGGCCACGGGAAGTGACATCAGCCAGCAGATGGCCAGCGACGTCAAAGCAGTCAAGGGCGTGACGGACGTCGTATATGCTCCATCCGCCAACGTACAGCTGAAAGGCTCCGATGGCAGTGTCTCCGCCAGTATGCTGCTTATCGGCGTGAAGAACATCGGCGAGTTGCAAAACGTGATTCGAGCGGATCTGGGCGACTCCACCATCGATGCCGGAACCGTGCTCATGCCGCAATACAACGCGCATAGCGGCAAACGTATGACGTTCCGTCAGGGAACCGCCACCTTTGGCTCTGCATGGGATGAGAACGGCGACACGAAACGCACGCTCGAACTCAAGGTCAAACAGGCCGACTACCGGAGCGTCTCCAGCGGATACTATGCCGTGGGATTTGTGGATGAGAGCCATTTCACGAACGGCGATCTCGATACGAACTCGCACACATTGCTGGTAAAGATCAACGAAACCGGCACCACGCTCAGCGGTGTATTCAACAGCCTTCAATCCGCACTCTCGAAGAGCACTGACGCAACCGTATCCGGTCCGATCGCCGAACGTGTGCAGTGGGGGAAGTCGATTGATTCCATGATGATGCTCATGGTGGGTCTGATCGCCGTGGCCGTGCTCATCGCACTGGTCGGCGTGGCCAACACGCTGTCGCTGTCCGTGATCGAACGCACCCGTGAATCCGCCACCCTGCGCGCCATCGGCATGACCCGAGGCCAGCTCAGGCGTTCACTGGGCGTGGAGGCGTTGCTCATCTCACTGGTGTCCGGCGTGGTCGGCGTGATACTCGGCACTCTGTTCGGCTGGCTCGGCTCGTATGTGGTGTTCAGCATGTACGGCACGGTGGCGTTCCCGTTCGAATGGACCGTTAACGGCATCGTGTTGGGTGTGGCCGCCGCTGCCTCGCTGCTTGCCAGCGTGTTTCCGGCGCGACGTGCGGTGAACACCCCGCCGGTCGAAGCGCTTGCAGAGGCCTAGGGTCCTCAATGAGCGGTTCTGGCCGTGAAACCGGTCCATAACTACGGAAAACCGGTCTGTCTATGACGTATTTGCGTCATAGACAGACCGGTTTTCCGTGGTTGTAAATCGTTTTTTGCGGTGCCGATGAAACTGTCACACCAGATGGTTTTCGTAGGCGAAGACGACCGCCTGTACGCGATCGCGGGCGTTGATCTTCGACAGGATATGCGCCACGTGCGTTTTCACCGTCGGCAGGCTGATGAACAACCGGTCGGCGATTTCCTGATTGGACAGACCGTGCGCGATTTCGATGAGGACCTCACGCTCACGATCGGTCAGTTCATCCAGTTCCGGGTCAGTATATGCCGGCCGTGATGGTGCAGTGTCCGCCGACGTGGGGATGGTGAGGGAGTCTTGATCGGTCAGTCCACCTTCCATCATTCTTTCAATCAGTCGTTTCGTCGCGGACGGTGCGATGATCGCATTGCCTTGGAATACGGTGCGAATCGAATTGAGCAATGTTTCCGGTTCGGTGTCCTTGAGTAGGAAACCGGATGCTCCGGCATTGATGGCGGCCATCACGTATTCATCCAGATCGAACGTCGTCAAAATGATCACACGGGTCTGTCGCGGGTCGGTTTGCGCTCCGGTCGCGGCGAAACGATGCTGCAATGAACTGATCTGGCGTGTCGCTTCGATGCCGTCCATGCCGGGCATGCGCACATCCATCAGCACCACATCGGGATGCAGTGTCTCGGCCAAGACCACCGCTTCCGCTCCATCTCGAGCCTGACCAGCGACCATCATGTCGGGCTGCGAGCCGATTACCATGGCGAAACCGGCGCGTACCAGTTCCTGATCGTCGGCGATGATCACGCGAATTCTCTGCTTTTCACTCATGCCTTCCACCTTATCGGCAGCATTGCGCCGTCAGCGTTGGAGCATACCCTGAAAAAACCCTGATTTCATCTGTTCGTCCAATGAGGCAGCGGGTTTGAGCCGCATCTCTTCGGACTTGCCGGCATGAGCCTCATCGCTGAATCCGGTCTCGCGCAGTACCCGCAGCAGTTGGCGCATATGGGCCAATGCTTCACGTCCCTGACTTCCGATGGCCGCGAACGCAGACGCGATCGATTCCGCCGAGGGCTCTTCACCGCGTGCCTTGGCTTCATCGAGCATGCGTAATCCGGAGATGGTCTGGTCGATGACGCTGTTAAGCGTGGCGGTGACCTCCGACTGAATGTTCGTGCTGATGCGGTCCCGTTCCAGATTCGCCGCAAGAATCTTCTGCTTGTCCTGTTCGGCGATTAATGCCTCCTCCCTTGCCTGCAGGACGAGTGCGTTCGAGCAGCTGGAACGGGTCCATCGAGCCATGGCGATGACGCCTCCGCATGTAGCCAGGACAGCCATGGTGTAGACCAGGCCGGTGAATATCGCCCCGGATACGAGCCATGTGGTCCGTCTCGGCTCGTATGTGATGATGCCTTGTATCAGGAAAACCGATATGCTCGGGTAGCCAAGCAGCGACAGCATGACCTTCACGCCGACCAAGAGAGCATTGATGATGGAGACGAGTCCGGTCCAACGCCACGCTCTTTCCCTTCCGTACAGTACCGCCGCATGCAATGCGCTCATCGAGGCCACGATATTGGCAAGATCGATGGGTTCGAAAACGATCAGTTGCAACGTGGAGAGTATGGCTATGATCAGCGCGCAGCCTTCCGGGAATCTCCTTCGCATGCATAACGGCAGCAGTTCCATGACGATCAGCATGCGAAATGGCATCTGCTCCGGACCCATGCCGTAGGAGAACAGGCTGATCGACGCCGAGCCGAACGTCATGATGAGCAGCACCGTGACGATGGTGTCCACCAAGACGTAATGCCGTTGCGTCCATTGCGAAAGCCGCTCCACCCAATTGAACCGACGTCCGGAAATATCGATGGCCTGGGCGATTGGCTTGGACCGCAGACTGGCTCGTATCGTCTGCATCGTCGGCAAGGTCGGCAACTTCGGAGAGAGAATCGTTCTTGTCTCGCCGGATGTCCCGTATTCAGACAACCGCATGGCCGGAGCGTCGTCCGGCAGCCCGTCGATCGCCATCGACGCCGCATGGGCGTCTTTGCATGAGGAGTGCGAGGACATCGCACTGACATTCGTGGCGAACGGCACCGTCGCGCATACGGCGAACCCGCCTCCTATCCTCGGGCCGAACGTCACCGATCCTCCCACGGCTTCGATGCGTTCGCGCATGCCCGTCAATCCGTAGCCGGGCGTATGCCCGTCCAATCCGGCCGAAGCGCCACGTCCGCTATCCGTGACGGTCATGGTCAATGTGCCGTCATTCCATGATTCCGTGACATGTACGGTCACCTTCGGCCCCGCATATTTGCGGATGTTCGTCAACGATTCCTGCATCACGTGGTAGATGGCCACGCTTGTCCGATCTCCCAGCATGTCGGGACGTGCATCTCCGATGATCTCCCGTGTGATGACGGTGTCGGGTGCCACGGTACGTGCCTGTGCGATCAATGCGTCGATATCGGCGTAGTCGGCATGGGGAGATCCGCCGAATACGCCAAGAAGTCTGGTCATGTCATGCAGCGCATGCTCGGATTCATGTCTGATTGTCTCCATGGTGGAACGTGCCACGACGGGATCGTTCGCGCCGGCGTACCGGCCGCCGTCGGACTGCACGATGATGATCGACAACGTATGCGCCACCACGTCATGCATGTCCCGTGCGATGCGTGCACGCTCCGCCAGCGCCGCGATATTGCGCTCCTCGACCTCGCGCGCGGCAATCGCGTCATTGCGTTCCTGCATCATCCGTACCGTCATCAGACGGGCACGCTGCCAGTAGGCGATGATGATCGTCGACGCCAAGCACAGCGCGATGGCGACGAACATCATGACCATGTACTGGAGTATCGTACCGGTGCAGCCGCTCGACAATCCCCGACCGGAATAGATGGTGTTGCAGGAGGAGAGACCATTCGGCACCGTTGCGTCGATGGCGGAGAACTGTCCGCTGCCCACGGCTAGGATCGGGCCGACCGTCATCGCCCAGCTTATGATGATTGAGGCCAGACCACCGACGGTGAATGCCAGCACGATGAACACCTTCGAATTATGCGGGTTACCGTACAGAATCACCGAATACAGCATGAACGTCGCAAAAAAATCGGTAATCAGCATGCATGGGCCGAACAATAGATGCAGCAGCACCAGCGCCACAAATGCCAAGGCACTGATTTGAGGCCATCGCCGGCGCGTGATGAGCGGAACGAGCAACGCGATCGACCAGACCATCTGCACCTGCGCCGGATAGTTATACAGCAGTCCGGGATTGAACTCGATGTTGTTGCCAAGGCCAAACATGAATAGGGCGAGCAATGCGGTGATGATGGTGATGATACTGTCTGCGACGATCACATGGCCGCGAATCCACGAAAACAGGCGCTGCAGTCTAGTCATAGTGGTTCAAGCGTAACGCGCGGCTGGCCATTACGGTATCATGCGCAGGTATGAGACGGGCCCGCCGTGTATGGTGGAAGATCCAGCGACCCTTTCCGGCGAAAGGCAAGGGTGATGGCGACGTCAACGGGAGGAAATGAATGCAATCGAACCCACATGTCGTCCTTGTCGACGATGCACCCGCCGTTCCGTTCGCTGCAGAAGGGATATCAGGAAAGGTGGATGCACGATGACGCTGCTGACCAAGTATTACGTGCCTGGATTGCATGTTGAGGACCATTCGATCAAAGTTCCGTTGGACTGGTCGGGACATGAGCCCGGTCACGGATTCGACGGTCCGTCCATCAGCCTGTTCTACCGAGTCGTCACGGCGCCGGAGCATGTGCATGACGATTTGCCGTTGCTGATTTTTCTGCAAGGCGGTCCCGGTGGCAGCGGTCCGCGGCCGTTGAGCCCAAGTTCCGATGGCTGGATTGAGGAGGCCATCAAGCATTTCCGTGTGGTTCTGCCCGACCAGCGCGGCACTGGTCGTTCCTCACGAGTGGACGCGCATGCAATGCGTGCCATGGACGGTGTTCAGGGCGCCGCTTTCCTGAAGCATTTCCTGGCTGATTCGATCGTCCGTGATTTCGAACATCTGCGCCGTACGGAGTTCTCCGGCTCCCGTTGGGTCACGTTGGGCCAAAGTTATGGCGGATTCCTGACGCTCACATATCTTTCATTGTTCCCGCAGGGCCTCGCCGCGAGCTTCACCACCGGAGGCATTCCGCACGTGCCGGCGGATGCCGCCGACGTGTACAGGCATACTTTCCCGCGCATGGCAACGAAGACGAAGCAGTTCTACGATCGCTATCCGATCGATATGGAACGTGCGTCCGCGGTCGCCGACATTCTGGCCTCGCGTGAGACGTTGCTGCCCAACGGTGACGTGCTGACCGTGGAGCGACTGCAATGCCTCGGTTCCGACTTTGGCATGAAACCAAGCTTCGAGCGCGTGCACTGGATACTCGACCAGGCGTTCCTGGGCGCGGACGGTTCCGCCTCGCGCGATACCGAACTGTCGGACGAATTCCTGTATTCCGTGATGGATGCCACGTCGTCGAGACCGCTGTACTGGCCGCTGCAGGAGTTCATCTACGCCAACGGCGAGCTTGATGAGCCGATTCGTTGGGCCGCGCAGCGGGTACGCGACGAGCATCCGGAGTTCGATAGCGCTAAAAGGCCGCTCAACTTCACGGGAGAGGCGATGTTCCCGTGGATGTTCGAGCAGGAGGGTGCGCTTCGCCCGTTCAAGCCGGCCATGGATGTGCTGATGGAAGACACCTCGTTCGGTGTGATCTACGACGCGGATCAATTGATGCGCAATGAGGTGCCGTTGCAGGCGGCGGTCTACTTCGACGACATGTACGTGGATTCCGGACTTCAACTCGACACCTTGTCTCGTGTGGGAAACTCGCATTATTGGACCACCAACGAGTTCGAACATGACGGCATCCACGGATCCAAGGTGTTCAGGCACGTGTTTGACGAGGCGCTCAACCGCGGCGATCTCGAAACGCTGTTCTAAGCGGGAACTTCGAGAAGCTCCGGGGTTCTAAGGATTCTAAGAAAAGGTTCTAAGAGAGGAATCGATATGACCAATCCAACCATCGGATTCATCGGATACGGCAATATGGCCCAAGCCATCGCATCCGGCATGGTCGAAGCCGGCGTATTGGACGGCGGCGACATCGTGGCCTGCGCCGCGCATTACGACAAACTCGAGAAGACCACGGCCGAACTGGGTGCGCGGCCGTTGCACACCGCAGCGGAAGTGGCCGAAGCCGCCGACGTGGTCGTCATCGCCATCAAGCCGTATCAGATCGAAAGCGTGATCGGACCGATTGCGAAGATCTTGGCCAAGCCGGGCAAAATCGTCGTGTCCATCGCGGCGGGTTGGGATTTGGCCAAATTCCGTGAGCTGTTCGGCGACGATTTCAACGAAGCGCATATCCAATGCACCATTCCGAACACGCCGATGGCCGTCGGCAAGGGTGTGCTTGTCACCGAAATCGACAATACGTTGACGGCGCAGCAGACGGAACTTTTCGAGCGGCTGTTCGCCCCGATCAGCCTGATCGAGCGCGTCGACAGCGCCCACATGGGCATCGCGATGTGCATTGCCGGCTGCGCTCCGGCCTTCACCGACATGTATATCGAGGCATTGGGCGACGCTGGCGTGAAATACGGTCTGCAGCGCGCCACGGCATATCGTCTGGCGGCGAAGATGGTGGAAGGCGTCGGAGCCCTGTACATGGCCACCGAAAATCATCCAGGTGCCATGAAGGACGCCGTATGCTCGCCGGGAGGCACCACCATCAAGGGCGTCGCATCCCTTGAGGAAAGCGCGTTCCGAGGTGCGGTCATCAAAGCCGTCGACGCCATCGAAGCCTGATACTAAGCTAGGGAACCATGTCTCTTACTATTGGAATCGTCGGATTGCCGAACGTCGGCAAGTCCACCATGTTCAACGCATTGACCCGCAACAACGTGCTTGCGGAGAATTATCCGTTCGCCACCATTGAGCCGAACACCGGCATCGTGCCGTTGCCGGATGATCGTCTTCCGATTCTGGCCAAGCTCGTGCACACCGAGAAGATCGTGCCGGCGACCGTCACCTTCGTCGACATCGCCGGTATCGTCAAGGGCGCGTCCGAAGGCGAAGGCCTGGGCAACAAGTTCCTCGCCAACATCCGTGAGGCCGACGCCATCTGCGAGGTCGTGCGCGCGTTCGAAAACGACGACATCGTGCATGTCAACGGCAAGGTCGACCCGGCGGACGACATCGACACCATCAACACCGAGCTGATCCTCGCCGATCTGCAGACCATCGAGAACGCATTGCCGAAGCTCGAGAAGGATCTGCGCGGCAAGAAGATCGAACCGTCCTATATGGAGGCGGTCAAGGAGGCCAAGAGCATCCTCGAAGCCGGCGAAACGATCGACAAGGCTTCCCGGGAAGGGCGCTTCGACAAGGAATCCGTCTACGACCTGCATCTGATGAGCGCCAAGCCGTTCATCTACGTGTTCAATGTGGACGATTCCGAACTGCAGAACAAGGAACTGCAGGCCAAGCTCGCGGCTTCCGTGGCTCCGGCTCCGGCGATCTTCCTTAATGCGCAGTTCGAAGCCGATCTGACCGAACTCGACGAGGAAGACGCCCGTGAAATGCTCGCTGACGCTGGACTGGAGGAATCCGGTCTCGACCAGCTGGCACGCGTGGGCTACGACACCCTCGGCCTGTCCACCTTCCTGACCGCCGGTGAGAAGGAAGTGCGCGCCTGGCAGATTCACAAGGGCTACACCGCTCCGCAGGCCGCCGGCGTGATCCACACGGACTTCGAAAAGGGTTTCATCAAGGCCGATACCGTTTCCTATGACGATTTCGTCGCCGCCGAGGGATCCATGACGAAGATCAAGGAGGAGGGCAAACTCCGTCAGGAGGGTCGCGATTACGTCATGCAGGACGGAGATATCGTCGAATTCAAGTTCAACGTTTCGAAACACTGATTCCAGTACTTCGAAAACGGCTTGTTTCCAACGGTTGCGGACTTCCGGACCGTTGGAGGCAAGCCGTTTGTCGTTGGGGATATTCTTTCGAGTGCAGCTCATACTCATGAACGAGGTTTTACAATATGTGAGGACAATCTTCCGAGACGTTTCTCGCGTGAGAATGGGCAGGTGCGTATGGACGACGAAACCGTTGATAGGCGTTCCAAGGTGCGTTGGGGCAGAATCGTGGCCATTATCGTGGTGCTGGCCGCGCTGGTCGTCGGTGGCGCGTACGTCTACCATGTGAAGCAGCAGAAAGCCTTGGCTTCCTGCCGTCAGGCGGTCGCCGAATTCAGCTCCGCGCGTAGATCGATTCTCGACACTTCAGAAAACAGCGGCGCGCTGCAGAAACTGGTGCGCAATGTGCTTGGGGTCGACGACATTCTCGACGCCTTCTCCAATGCGGCATCAAGCGCGGAAAGCACCGTCGATACGGAAGGCTGCGCGGCGAACGCCACCATAACACAGCTCAATCTCGTTGCCAAAACGTTGAACAGCGCCACGGATTCTCTGAACGAAAGTCTGAAGAACATACAGAACGAAATCAAATCCTCGGAATCGTCGGGTACCGCCGAAAGCGATTCGGCCACATCGGGCAAATCGAACGACGGCACGTCGAGCACCACCGAATCCAATGGAGACGGAACGTCTTCGACCGACGGCTCCGATTCGAATGACGGTTCGAATAACGGTTCGAATAACGAGGATGTGGAACAGTCGTTACGCGAGTCGATCGACAAAGGCAAAAAGCTCGTCGAAGATCTCAAGGACGATGAAAGCCTGACCTTGACGGGCAGAAAACTGCTTACCGTGCTGAGCAATGCCGTGGACGCGGCCCAACAGCTGATCGACGATAGCGGTATTACGGATTCCAAATATTACAAGGCCGCGAAGGTCACGCTCGACGAAGCCATCAACATGGCCGACAATTGGGTGAACAACCAATCTTCCAAATCGTAGGTGAATGTAGGCGAGCATAAGCGGACGTGGGCGGAATGACGCCGATTCCAGCTGTGTCGCGGTACGACATGCCTGTTGAGCCCGTACGACGGAACCCGGATTCTGCGGTAGACTCTCGGAGGAAATCACACGAGAAAAAAGAACGGGTTTCATGAGCAAGAAGGATTCGCGGGCTGCGCAGTCATTCAATGAGGGAATAGTCGTGACCAAGCCGGTCGCGCGCGTGATGATGCTGGTCAATGCCATGGTGTGGGGCTCCGGCTATACGATGCTCAAGCATGTGCAGGACAACATGCCCACGCAATGGATGATGTTCTTCCGTATGGGATTGGCCACCGTGCTGATGGCGGCCGTGTTTTTCCCGAGATTGCGTAAGATCCGGTTGTCTCGTTATGTTGTTCCCGGTCTCGTTCTGGCGTTGACGTACTGGTTAGGTTTCCTTTTTCAGCTTAAAGGTCTGGAAACCACGTCTCCTGGCCGCAACAGCTTCTTCACCGACACTTATTGCGTGATGGTGCCGTTCATTCTGTGGGCTTTGACACGTAAACGGCCCAACTGGCAGCATCTGGCCGCGGCGCTCGTATGCGCGTTCGGAGTGGGATTGGTCTCGTTGAGCGGTGGCGGCGGTGCGGAGCTCATGCATATGGGGTTCGGCGATGCCATGACTATAGTCGGCGCGTTCTTCTTCGCGTTGAATCTGGTGTTCGTTGGATTCATGGGCAAGGATTTCGATGCGGTGGCGCTGATGCTTGCCGAATTCTTCTGGTGTTCGGTGTTCTTCGGCTGCGGCGCGGGACTGTTCGACGGCATGCCGTCCACAGATTGGGCTCGTTGGGATATCGTGGCGTGCATCGTGTATCTTGCGGTCGGTTCGACTGTGATCGCGCAGGTGTTTCAGACGATTGCGGTGCAGAATCTGCCCACGTCGGAAGCGTCGGTGATCTTGAGTACCGAATGCATTTTCGCGATGCTGGTTTCCGTGATTTTCGCGGGGGAGTCGCTTACGATTCCTTCGCTCATAGGATTCACGCTGATTTTCGGAGCCATCGTGCTTTCGGAAGTGCAGTTGCCTTTGCATAAGGGCAAGGGACTGTCGAATTAACGAAATTAATGGAAAATGTTATTGATGTGTTGGCCGGTCTGTGTCACACTTGACTCTCTGTGAAAGAGTTCTGTGAGAAGTGGTGGCGGCGCATCGCCACCAAGGAAATGGTGTTCATCGGTATCGTCACATTGGCTGCCTCATTGGTGGCCTCGTGGTTGAAGCAATTCCCGGGATTCAGCCTGTTCGGTGCGCTGATCATCGCTTTGCTGATCGGTATGGTCGCCCAATTCCCGATCCGCAAATGGTATGTCGGTTCCTCTGCGGGGCATAAGGCCGGAGTCAAGGATGCGGCGGGGCTCATCTCCAACAAGCTGCTGCGTTTGGGAATCATCCTGCTTGGCTTCAAGCTCAACCTGACCGTCCTGTTCACGCAGGGCGTCAAGTGCCTGCCGATCGCCGCCGTTGTGGTGGCGTTGACGATTGTCGTATGTTACGGCATCGCACGCAAGTTGGGTGTAGACCCGATGCTGGCGATTCTCGTGGCCGGCGGTACCGGCATCTGCGGCGCGGCCGCGGTCATGGGGTTGTCCGGCTCGATCAAGGTATCTGCGGATAAGGAAGACGAAAAGGCCAACGATGAGGTGATGGCCGTAGCCATCATCGCCATCATGGGCACCATTTTCGCATTGCTGGAAATCGCACTTGGACCGTTGACTGGATTGACCAAGACCCAGCTGGGCATCACCGCGGGCGCTTCCCTGCATGAAATCGCCCATGCCGTGGCTGCGGGCGACGCTTTCGGCGCGGTGGACATCGCCACCATCATGAAACTGTCTCGTGTGCTCATGCTGGTGTTCGCGGCGATCATCATCGCCATCTGGTGGGACAAGCGTCATTCCGACGTGCCTTCGGACGGCAAACGCAAGGTTTCGTTCCCGTGGTTCATGCTGGGATTCATCGGCGCGTCCATCATCGGAACGTTTGTGCCGTTCATAGGCTCCATCGCACCGGCTCTGGTGGATTTCGCCTACATCGTGCTCGGCATGGCCATGGCCGCGCTCGGCATCAACGTGAACTTCTCCGCAATCGCGAAGAAGGGACAGAAGGCGTTCCTCGCCAGCTTCATCACATCGGTTCTGCTGATGTGCTTCGCGGCGGCGGTGGCATTCATCGTCTTTTGATTAATCCTGCCAATGGCAGCAGGTAAAGGAAACAGGCGAGCAGCAGGCTGGCTGTGGGCGCTCCTACCGATGCGAGCGGCACCGCGCCGGCGATCGACCAGGGAACCAACGGCGCCACCACCACGGCGGTGTCTTCCAGATTGATCGCGTGCTTCTGCTCGTCTTGTTCTATATTTCGGCACAGCTGGTCGGTGAGCATGATCGACAACGTCTGGTTGCAGGCCACGCAACTTGTCACAATGGATGTGATGAGCGTGGCTCCGAATATTCCGACACGTTCCGCGACGCGTCGAATCGCCTGATGTGCGCCGTTGAGTAGACCGGTTTCCTGGAAAATACCGGAATACGATGACGAAATGCAGACGATCAGCATTACTTTGATCATGGATACGACGCCTCCGCCATCAATCAGCGGCGCCACTTGCGCATCCGGGCAATGATATCCGAATATCAACGCCCGTCCCAAGGAAGTCCAGTTCATGTGTTGGGCGAGCAGGCATATCGGCAGGGCCGTGCAGATGCTGGCTCCCATGGTGATGCGCACGTCCACGCGCGCGATTGCCAGAACGACCAGCACCACTGCCGGCAGCACGCTCACCCAATGCAGGTTGAACGCCGCGGCGAATAGCGCGGAAACGTCCATCGACCCGTCGGAAGGATGCGTGCACAACGCCAGCGCGGCGTAGATGACGCAGGTCAGCGCGAACGGTATCGCGGCCGTACGCAGCATGAGACGTATGTTGTCGAAGATATTCGTATGCGTCAATGTTTTGACGAGTTGGGCGCTTGTGGAGACCGGGGAGCATCGGTCTCCGAAATACACGCCGGAAAGAATCGCGCCCCCGAGAAGCAATGGCGAGACCTGCATGGATGTTCCGAGCGTCATGGTGATCACACCCATGGTCGCAGCCGACGCGAACGCCGAACCGGTCAGAAGCGACATCAGGCAATTGAGCAGGAATGCCAGCAGGATCACCACATGCGGGCGTATCAGCGTTGTGGTGTTGGCCACGATGAACGGCACGGTGCCGGCCGCGCGCCATAGTGTGGTCAGCAGGCCTATCAACACGAACGTGACCACTACGATGCTTGCCGCCCTCATGGTGGCGAACCCCTTGCGGAGCATGGGCAGCCACGCATGCCCGGTCAAGCGTCCATGGATGAGGAAGATGAGCACTCCGCCGGCCAGTGCCGGGACTATGGAGATGTTGGCTACGATGCATGCTACAAGCGCCGCGCAAAACAGCGCCATGGTAATGATCTCAGCCATGAATCCCCTTCTCCCGGCTTGTATCTGGCGTGGTGCCGGAATCGGGTGTCTGAAGCCCTTCCGACACATGGTTTAACGAAACCTCCGTAAGACTAACAGGACTATTACGAAATAATCTGATTCGGGTCACAGGTACAGTAAGGACTGTCCGTTCATTCTGGGACAGCCTGACGATATCGACGGCCATATCGAGGCGGAACTGTTCCGACGATCAGGATTCCGCCCTCAGATCAGAGCTCGTTCCGGCAATCTGCAGACATCGCTTGCGCTGACGCAGCTTGGCGTGGGCGCGAGCCTGACCATCCGTCAATTCCTTGACGAAATGCTTGACGGCGAGGCACGAAAATCGTTGCGGGTATTGCCGATCGGCGAGGACGCGCGTTATGCCATCAGCTTCGGCATACGCAGACAGCAGTACCGATGGAGCGCCATCACCGATTTCATACAGGTGGCCCGCGAAACGTTGGCGGTTTGAAATCGCTTATGGGCAGCACGTTGCTACATGAACGGGATTTGCTTAAAGTCGGCTTTAAACTGCTAGCCTGAGGACGGCAACATTGAAGAATCGAGGACGATTATGACCGAAATCGACATTACCCGACTTGAACAGCTGGAGCATCGCACCGATGATCCGCAGGCCCCGGAAGTGTTCTTCACGCCGGTGATCTCGCCGGAAAGCCTGCTTGCGGCCTACCATGCGTTGGGAGCGACGCCGAAAGGCAAGGTGGCCATCAAAATACACTCGGGCGAATCCGAGAAATCCAACAATCTCAATCCGTCGCTCGTCAAGGATCTCGTGCAGGAGATCGGCGGCACGTTGGTGGAGTGCGCCACCGCGTATGACGGCAATCGCGAGACCCCGGAGAAAAGCCTCAACGTGCTCAAGGAGCGCGGATACGGCGACATCGCGCCGATCCAGATCATGGACATGGGCGGGGAAATCGAAATTCCGGCCGAAAAGCACAAGCACATCGCGTACGACATCGTCGGCATGCATATCGATGATTACGATTCCTTCTTCGTGCTGTCGCACTTCAAAGGTCATCCGATGGGCGGCTTCGGCGGCGCGCTCAAGAACGTGTCCATTGGCATAGCGTCGTCCAACGGCAAGCGCTGGATCCACTCGGCCGGCGTGGCCAAAGACCATTGGGTCACGGCGGAACAGGATGATTTCCTCGAATCCATGGCGGAAGCGGATGAAGCCGTGATCAACCATATGAACAGCAACATGATGTATTTGAACGTGATGAACCGTCTCTCCGTGGATTGCGATTGCTTCGCGACGCCGTCCGAGCCGGACATGCATGACATCGGCGTGCTGTCCTCGTTCGATCCCGTGGCGCTCGACCAGGCATGCGTCGACCTGATCCACGTGGCGCCGGACGGTGCCTCGGTGACCGAGCGCATCGCCACCCGCCATGGCGAGCATACGCTCGAATATGCCGAGGAATTGGGCATCGGATCGCGTTCCTACCGTCTGACCGTACTCGACTAGTCGATCCGAACAACGTTACGGATACCTGTGCTGCCGGTGTTTATATTGCCGGCAGCCGGTGAATCGTATGAGGGGAGAGTCGCCGATGAAAACCGTTGAAGACATGGACGTCGCGATAAGACGTATGAAGCCATTGTTGGCTGACGGGCGCAACGTGTTCATCGCCATCGACGGTCCGTGCGCGTCCGGCAAAACCACGTTCGCATCGCGACTGCACGATAGGTTCGGCGGCAACGTGCTGCACATGGACGATTTCTTCCTTCGTCCGGAACAGCGCACGCCGGAACGTTTCGCGGAGCCGGGAGGCAATGTGGATCGAGAACGGTTCGATGCCGAAGTGCTCAACCCATTGGCGGCGGGAACGCCGGCGCGATACAGGCCCTGGGACTGTCATGCCGGCGATTTCGCAGCATCCTATACCGTGATGCCGGCTCCGCTCACCATCGTCGAAGGAAGCTACAGCATGCATCCCGCATTACGTGGATACTACGATCTGACAATCTGTCTCACCATCGATCCGGATGAGCAGATTCGTCGTCTTGAAGCGCGCAATCCCCGTATGCTGCGGCGATTCATCGATGAATGGATACCGTTGGAAAACCGCTATTTCGAAGCCGCCGGCGTTCAGGAAAGCGCCGATCTGCTTATCGATACCGCACGCTAGCAACACTTTCATAATCCTCCCTCCGATTGGAGGGCGCGTCTTATAGGACGTGAGAAGAACAAAAGGAGGACCAATGTCCGCAACAACCACATCCATCGCACTGCGTCGGACCGACCTGCCGCGTTTAAGCCTGACCACCAAAGCCGCATCCACCGTGCTTGCCATCGTGGCGGCTGTCGCCTTGCCGCAGCTGTTCCATGTGATCGGTGCCGTCTCCGGGCAAGGCACCGCGCTCGGCGTGGCATTCCTGCCGATGCACCTGCCCATCATCTTCGTCGGTCTGATCGCGGGTCCTGCCGTCGGAGCCATCGCTGGTGTCGCGGCGCCGCTGGCCAGTTTCATGCTGTCCGGCATGCCGGGGCTGGTCATGTTGCCGTTCATGATGATCGAACTGTGCGCCTACGGTCTTTTCGCAGGTCTGTTGCGATACGTGAAGCTGCCGAGCTTGGTGAAGGTGGTGTTCGCCCAGTTCGCCGGACGAGTGGTGCTGACGGGAGCCACTGCGATCGCCGTGTTCGCCTTCGGTTCCGGCAATTCCATCGCAGCCACCTGGACGAGCGATCTCGCCGCCGGGCTGCCCGGCCTTGCCCTGCAGTGGGCGCTTGTTCCGCTTGCGGTGTATTGGAGCGAATCGCTCATCAAACGATGACCGCCACGTTCTGAACAACATGTGAATGCAATGGGCCAGGTCACTAGACTTGGCTCTTGTCATGTATGGCGGCAAACATGTAGCCGAAGTATAGGGAGTGCCATGATCGCTGGTGTATCCATTGCCACGCTGTTGCTTGTTCTGGTGGCTGGTGTAGGAGCTGGATTCGTCGGGTACGCTGTCGGAGCGTCCTCGCTGATTTCCTATCCGGCATTGCTTGCGTTCGGTATCCCACCGGTACTGTCGAACACCACCAACACCGTCGGAGTGCTCGGCACCGGCATCGGCGGACTGCTGTCAGCGCGCAAGGAACTCAAAGGGCAGCGTACTCGCGTGATCATCTACTCCCTGATCGGCTTGATCGGCGGTGTTCTCGGCGGACTGCTGCTGTTGGGTCTGCCCGCCGAGGTTTTTGAATTCGTCGTGCCTCCACTGATTCTGTTCAGCTCCGCGATCATCGCGTTGAATCCGCGTAAGAAAGCGGCCGCGCGAGATGCCGTGGCGCAGGCGCTGCCGGAATCGAAACAGGGTAGGCGCGCCGCGCGAATCGCAAGCAAATCGGAAGATGGAAGACTGCATGATCCTTGGTGGCTGTGGGTCGGCGTAAGCTTCGTCGGCGTCTATTCCGGTTATTTCGGAGCTGCGGCGGGCACGCTGGCGTTGGCTGTGCTCGACTTGGGTAAAATCGGTCCGTTCCACCAGATCAATGCGTTGAAGACCGTGGTCGGGTTCGGGGCGAACATTTCCGCCGCCATCATGTTCATCGTGAAGGGATCGGTCTACTGGCCATTCGCCATCATGATGTGCATCGGCTGTATCATCGGCAGTGCCATCGCGCCACCGGTCACGCGTCACATTCCGGAGCATATCATGCGTGCCGCCGCGGTATTGACCGGCATTATCCTCGCCGTCAAGCTTGGATGGAGCACCTACTTCTAGGTTCCTTCGGTTTTTAAGTGAGTGATGCTAAGTGAGTGATGCATGGGCCTCCGTGCGTCCCAATTTCTCCACCGACTGGGTGAATCATCCCGCTAGGAGGCATCTGTACGGTTCTTTTTCTCCAGTGACTGGCTAATTTTGGACGCTGAGGGCCTTCTCTGCGTCCCGATTCCTCCACTCACTGGCTACTTTGGTATCAAAGATCGGAACTGCGGAGGGGATGGGGGTGCGGATGAATCGTGGCCTGACCTACGAGGAGAACGTCACTGCGCGCGACGATGTCATGGTCGTCGAGCATGGTTTGAAAATCCCCACTGTCTCCAAGGGATCTGATTATGCGGAATTTGCCGCAGGAATGAGACGTGCAGAACGGGAATTCACGGGCGTGTTCCTGTGGCCATAGGAATGCGCCGCGTTGCATTATCGATGGATGACCCTGACGATCAGGACCGGAAACGTATGTTGTTCTCATGGATTGAGGGAGCCCCCGATACAATCGATCGCATATCCGGTACGTTTCAGAAATGGTCCTGAACGATGAATGATCATCGAGGCTTTTTGAGGGGAGGGCGGTATGGCGGTTGTGAATGGGACGAAACAAATAGTCGAGGAGATCGTCGAATGCCTTGGAGGGGTCGGCAACATCGCTTCCGTTACCAATTGCATGACGAGACTGCGTGTCGTGGTGAAGGACGAATCGGTCGTAAGGGAAGCCGACCTCAATGATGTGAAAACCGTGTTGGCGGTGGTGCACGACCGGAAGCGCGCCTACGAAGTGGTGGTCGGTCCGGGAAAGAGCAGGACATACGCGGATGTATGCCGCACGATGGGGTTGACGTCCGGAGGCGGCGTGAACAAGCTGGGAGGGAACGTGATTCTCTCGGTGAGACGGAAACCGCATATCGTCAAAAACCTTCTGAAGGTTCTGGGAGACAGTTTCATTCCTCTTATTCCAGGCGTGGTCGCAGCCGGTCTGTGTGCCGGCTTCGCTTCCATGATCTCGCAGCTTGTGCCGGACTACCAGAACATCCCCGCCTGGAACATGGCGTATCTGCTGCTTTCCATGGTCGACGTGTCCTTCATGACGTATATCACGGCCTGGACCGGCTACCGTGCGGCTGAGCGGTTTGGCGCGACGCCGATTCTTGGCGGCATGTTGGGCATGATCACATCCATGGCGAACATCGACACCATCGCCGAATTGCTGGGTCTGTACGATAAGGCCGTTCCGTTGCGTTCCGTGCTCAAAAGCGGCAAAGGCGGGGTTCTGGCCGTCATCTGCGGCGTTTTCGTGATATCGATCGTCGAGAAGTACATTCGTAAGAAATTGCCGTCCAGTTTGGACGTGATATTCACGCCGTTCCTGACCCTTCTGGTCTGCGTGGTTCCATACATACTGCTCATCATGCCGACGTTCGGATACGTGTCTGACGGCATTATGTGGGCGATCGGCAAGGCATGCCTGTCGGGGAACATTTTCGTCCGAATCATCGTCGGATATGTGTCTTCGGCGTTGTTCCTACCTTTGGTCGCGGCCGGCATGCACCACGGATTGGTGGCATTGTACGCGGTTCAGTTGGAGGAAATCGGGTATGTGACGTTGTATCCGGCGCTGGCCATGGCCGGTGCGGGGCAGGTGGGCGCCGCGATCGCATTGTATGGAAAAGCGAAGAAGCTGCACCATAGGAAACTTTGCTCGGTGATAGCCGGTTCCCTTCCCGCTGGTTTTCTGGGAGTGGGCGAGCCTCTGATCTACGGCGTTACCTTGCCTATGGGCGTACCGTTCATAACGGCGGGTCTCGGCGCCGGGTTCGGCGGTGCCTTCGTGATGGGATGCCAGGTGGCGGCCACCACTTGGGGGCCATCGGGAATTCTGGGTGTGTTCGTCATGACGGCAGGTCAGGACGGTGCCGTCAACAGTATGGGTATGTACCTGGCGGGATTGATGATCAGTTACGTCATGAGCTATATCATCACACGCATCGTCATCAAAGACAGGACGGTGGCCGAAGCGTTGGGAGGCATCGACGAAACGCCGGTCGAGACTCAGGAACTTGCGGACGGCGCTACGGAAAATACGGAAAAGACGGAAAAGACGGATTCGTTCCATTCGACCGTTACCCATGGCGATGCGGTAAGGTTCGGTTTCGGTACGGTGCTTACGTTCAACCATGTCGTCAAGGATCCGACGGGAATCCATGTTCGTCCGGCGGGGGAGATAGCGAAAATCGCTTCCGAATTCGATGCGGACGTGACCATACGCAATGCGGAACGTGTCGCGGACGCGAAGAACATCCTCGAACTGATGCTGCTGGATGTGTCGGAAGGCAGCAATCTGGAGGTCACCGTCACCGGTTTTGAAGCGTGCAAGGCGGCAACCGCTTTGAGGCGTTTCCTGGATTCGAATCTGTAGGAGGTCGTGAAAATGAGTACATTCGACTGCCGTGTGGCGCAGCGGGGTTTTTACGCGGGGCCTGTATATGTCGTTGATTCCATGGCCGGTAGTGCGCAGGTACGGTATGAGAATCCGGAAGGGGAGTTGCTGAAGCTGCGTGGCGCGGTGGAGTCGCTGAAGGCGAGCGTCATATCGAACTCGTCGAACGGCAGGAGCCGGAGCATTCGTGAGACGGTGCTGTCGATTCTGTCGGATGAGAAGTTCATTCCGGAAATCGAACGGAACATACGGGAACAGGGCACCGACGTGCGTACGGCGGTGCATGAAACGACGAGCAAGCTTGAAGAGGCCTTCGACCGGGTGAATTCGGAATACATCCGATCCCGAAAGGATGACATTCGTGGCATTGCGAATGAGATCATAGCCATTATCGACGGGAAGGATGACGGTCCGAGCGAATGCTGCGTCATCTGCGCCGACGAAATCAGTCCGGCGCAGCTTGCTTCCATCGACGAGAGCCTGATCGGTGCCATGATCACGGTGAAGGGATCTCCCAATTCCCATGTCGCGATTCTCGCGGAAAGCATCGGCGTCCCGTATGTGTACGGAAACGGCGATGCCGTAGCGCGGATGAAGAAGGATTCCTTCGCCATCATCGATGCCGATGAGGGAACGGTGGTCACGGATCCGGACGAGTCGGAAAAACAGGTTGCGCTGGAACGTACGCGGCAGTCGCAAGGCAGGCGTGAATCCGAACGTGCGGCGGTGCTGGCCGAAGAAGAGACCGCCGTGCGATGCCGTACGAGAATTTACGCCAACATCAAAAGTCCTCAGGATATCGATGATCTGCTGGCGTCCGGTGCCGATGGCGTAGGACTTTTCCGGACGGAATTCCTCTTTTTGGGAAGGGACGAGCCTCCAACGGAGGATGAGCAGTATCAGGCCTATACCGCGGTTCTGGAAGCGATGAAAGGCAAGGAAGTCATCATCCGCACCATGGACATCGGGTCGGATAAAAAGGTTCCTTATATGGATTTCGCGCACGAGCCGAATCCTGCGCTGGGATTGCGTGGCGTGCGTGTTTCGCTGGAATGGAAGGAACGATTCCGCCCGCAATTGAGGGCGCTGTTGCGTGCCGGCGTTTCAGGCAATCTGAAAATCATGTTCCCCATGATCGCGTCCGATTGGGAAATCGACGAGGTGCTGGAGCTGCTGCATTCGGCTGCGAAGGAGCTGGAAGAGGAAGGCATGGACTTCCGTATTCCTCAGGTGGGCATTATGGTGGAGACTCCCGCGGCGGCCATCTGCGCCCAGTCTCTTGCGAGCAAGGTGAGCTTCTTCAGCATCGGCACCAATGATCTGACGCAGTACACGTTGGCGCTTGACCGTGAGGCGGAAGGATTGGAACGGTATTTCGACCCACGCCACGACGCCATATTCAAACTGATTGAAATGACGGTGGAAGGCGGTAACCGTCATGGAGTGGTAACCGGCGTGTGCGGCCAGCTTGCCGCGGATCCCGAGGCGGTGGAACGGCTGATAGAGGCCGGTGTGGATGAGCTGTCCGTGCCGGTGCACAAAGTGAGGCAGACGCGGAAACTGGCGGTCGAAGCCGAACGGAACCTTGCGCAGAAGGCCGATGTGCATCAGCAGGACGGGAACGAAGCCGTGGATTATGAGGTCGGCGCTCCTGCGGACGGTGAACTCATACCGATGGCTGAGATTCCCGATCCGGCGTTCGCGGGTGGCGTTCTGGGTGAATGCTTCGGCGTGCTGCCGGAAAACGGTTGCGTATACGCGCCGGTGTCCGGCGTGATTCTCGATATCGCACGGACCGGCCATGCCGTTACGATCGAGCAGGACGACGGCAGGAAGATTCTGGTCCATGTGGGAATCGATACGGTGAATCTCGGTAAGGATGCCTTCACGTTGCACGTCGGTTCGGGAAGCCGCGTGAAAAGGGGCCGCCTTCTTATGGAAGCGGATCTCGACATGATCGAACAAGCTGGCTTTTCGCCGATGGTCGTGGTTGTGGCGCTGAGAGACTAGAGAGGGATTGTATAATTGTCGTAAGAGCTGACTGATTTACCAATGGTGGGAGGTCGTATGGCGGTCGTCGACGAAGCGAAACTGGGGTATCTGGACTTTCTCTCTCGAGAGGACAGGGTGCGCCACCACCGGTATGTGGAGGAGATGAAGCAGTACGACATGATGCGCTCCGGTGACATCAATGCCATTGCCGAAAGCACCAGACTATGGGATTCCGGACTGTACGGCTACCTCTCCGATGATCCGCTGAAAAACGCGAAGTACCGGTTCGTCACCACCATCACGCTCGCCACGCGATTCGCCATCGAAGGCGGCATGGATGAGGAAGACGCCTACAACGCGTCCGACCTGTACATCCAGGATCTCGACAATTGCCGGACGCCCGACGACGTTCGACGACTGCATACCGACATGATGACGTTCTTCACTTGGGCCATGGCCGATATGCAGAAGGTCGAAACGCATTCCAAGGCCGTCAACGAATGCATGGATTACATCCACTACCATCTGCATGAGAAGATCACGGTGCCGATACTGGCCAATCATGTGCATCTGAATCCGACGTATCTATCGGAACTGTTCGCACGCGAAACGGGCACGTCGATATCGCAGTTCATCACCGACAAACGTATGGAAGCGGCCGAGAACATGCTCAAATATTCGGAATACAGCTTCAGTGAGATCGCGCAGATTCTCGCATATCGGTCGCAAAGCCACTTCACGAAGGTCTTCAAAAAACATAGCGGCATGACGCCGGGGGAGTACCGGCGCAAGCATGCGCAGGCGGGAATCTGGCCGGAATGATGGTCGTTCGGTCATACGCGGGCGAGTGCCGGGCGATCGCATGAACACGATGTGAAGTGACATGAAACAACACACGCGTATTGCGTGACGATATGCGTCAATGCGCCGTGGGCGAAACCGCATCGGCTACGGTAGAGACTGTTCAACGACGATACGAAAGCGTAATAACGGAAAAGGAACGACTATGGGAATGCCTTTGGACCTGTACGTGATTCGCCACGGTGAATCCGAAGCGAACGTCATCATCAGTGCGGGGGAGCAGGGAGACAACTCGCTGTTCACCCAGGATAACGTGACCGTGCCGGATCGCTCGTGGCGTCTTACCGCGATCGGACGCAAGCAGGCCGACTGCATCGGACGTTGGCTGGTGGCGCAGCAGCCGTTGTTCGACCGTTATCTGGTCTCGCCGTACGTGCGTACCCGTGAGACCGCGGCCACCATGGCGCTGCCGAAGGCGAAGTGGGAAGAGACCCGCGTGCTACGGGAGCGTTCCTGGGGTGAGATCAGCACCATCACCAAGGATGATTTCAAGAACAACTACGAGCGCAATTGGATGTTCAAAACCACCGATCCGCTGTACTGGCGTCCGCCGGCGGGCGAATCCATAGCGGATGTGGCCGAGGACCGTGTGCACAACCTGCTTACGTCGCTCAATCGCAAGTCCGACGCGGAATCCGTGGTCATGGTGAGCCATGGAGACCTGATGCTCGCGCTCATGCTCACCTTGGAAGACCTTTCCGACGAGGAGTTCATGCACCGGGCCGACTCCGAAGAGTGGAAAATCACCAACTGCACCTGTCTGCACTATTCGCGACGCGATCCCATGACTGGGCGCACCCATAAGCGTTTCCGTTGGGAGCAGACCGCCCGCCCGATGTACGACGCGCAGGAGGGTCGCTGGGTGGTTCAGGTGGAGGATTGGCGTGAATTCAGGCGCCCGATGCTTTCCAATGGCGATTTGGTGGATGTGGTACACGCGGTTGACCGACATCTGTGAAAAACACAGTATTCTAAATAAAAAAATGAGGACGGCGCGCGTCGATGGTGCCGCGCGCCCGATGGAAACCTGGTTCAAGGAGGAGCTATGGTTGGTGAGACACGGTTCATCGACGTTGATCGGTGGACTTTGATTCCAGAGCCGAAACATCTGATGCTTACCGGAGGGCTGGTCGGGCTGCCATTCTCCGGTCGAATCAGCGAAAGCGCGAACGTGGGGGACCATGGACGGCTGTTCGCGCGCCAACTGCTCGAGGATCTGCGGCGTCATGCGGGATTGCACTGGCAGTTGTCCTCGCAGGAGGGGAATCCGGGTTTCATCAACTTGGTGATCGGCAAAACATACGAGACTGCCTCCGCCGCCGGTTCCTACACGTTGGACATCGAAGCCGATGGCATAACGATTCAGGGGGCGGACCCGGAGGGCGTGCGCAACGGCGTGCAGACGCTGCGCCAGCTCATCCACCAGTGCGGCGGCGCGCTTCCGGCGCTCAGCATCGTCGACGTTCCGGTCCTCATCACGCGCAGCTACCGAATCGATACCACGCAAGGACGCGTGCCCACGCTTGAATGGCTGAAAACGTGGGCCGACAAACTGTGCTACTACAAGTACAACCAGCTTCAGCTGAGAACGGAGCATGCGGCTTCCGGCAGTGAGGCATGGGGGGACTTTCATAACTCCGACACGCTCACGTCGACCGACATCATGGAACTCTCCGAATACTGCGCGGACCGTGCGATCGAGTTGGTGGAGGCCGTGGACGAGTCCGATCGGGGCATCCCTTGCGTAACGTGGGGTTGCGATACGCTGCTGCCGCGTCTCGCCGATGCGTGGAATGGCATTTCCTCCATGGCCAAAACCGCTCAGAGCCAACAGCTTCGGGGGATGACAATAGCCGCTTCAGGGGATTGCTGGCAGGTCCGGGACCCGAGAATGTCGGTTCCGGCCATGATTTTCGGAGCCCATTGCGCATGGAAGCCGAACGCCTATGCCGATGAAACGCGCATACTCATACGCATCTCGCTATTGGAATATGCGGATCGTACGGGAACGACCGCGCAATTGCTGCGAACGGCGTCGCAGGCGGTCTGTTTCAGTTGGAATGCGCTCGACGAATGCCTGCGGGCCTCCGACGGCGAAGGATTCGATTGCGATTCTTTGCGTGAAACACTTCGTGAAATACCGGATTCCTGCTCCGCCATGAACGAGCAGCTCAAACTGTGCGCGTTGCAGCTTTCCCCGATCGCCGCGGTCGGGCGGGACTGCGAATGGCCGTCGGTGCTGGCCACGGCATTGCGCGGGCAGATGATCATCAATCAGGTCGGCGTGTGTCTGGCCGGCCGATCGGATGGGTGCGATTGGCGTGCGTTGGCCGATGAGCTGGAAGGGTGGATGCGCGTGTACGAACGTCAATGGATGCAGGTGAGCCGTCCCGCCGGCCTGCATCATATAGGGCAGGTCGTGTGGAAGACCCATGATTTGCTGTGGAAACACGCGTCAATCGTTTGACTTCAAGTGGGGTTGAGGATCTATGATTGAGGCGTTGGACAACGCAGACAACACCAGGGGGTCAATATGAGCACCGCAGCAGGTAAGAAAATCGCCATTGTGACAGGTTCCGCACTTGGTCTCGGATTCGAGTTGGCGCGCCAACTGATCGACAAGGGATGGTTCGTGGCCGGAATCGATTTCAACGCGCAGCGTCAGGCCGAACTGGAGCGGATGTTCGACTCCGGAGATTACCGGGCGTTCGTCGGCGACGTTTCCGACGAGGCGTTCGTCAAGGAATCCGTGGAACGGATTCGCGAGATCGGACATATCGACCTGCTCATCAACAATGCGGGCCAGCCATCCTTCAAAAAGCCGGTTGCCTATGAAGGCGCCGACGTCGACAAGTGCCTCAAGGGACTCAAGGGCATGATTCTGTGGAGTGTGGAAACGCTGAAGGCCGACGATGAGCAGGATCTCAAAATCGCGAACGTCATGAGCACCGCAGCCACCCGCGGCAACGCCGACGAATCCGTGTACTGCGCCACCAAGTGGGGTGAGAAGGGCTATACGATGAGCCTCAAGGCCGCCTACAAGGGGTCCAGTGTGAAAGTGGTCGGCGTGTATCCGGGAGGCATCGACACGGAGTTCTACCGCGACAGCCACGACTATGTGTCCGAAGAAAAGCAGAAGTCGTTCATGAGTCCGGCGGACCTCGCCCGGGTGATGCTGTTCAACCTGGTCAACGACGCCAATCTGACCGTTTCCGACATCCTCATCGAACGCAACTATCGCTGAACGGCGTAGCGCGTCGGGTCTGTGAAAAAGTATCGGGCATGGGCTACTGTTAACAGGTTTGCGCAACGTGCGTAAAGTTTGACATGAAAGGCCACTGTGCCCGATACCGCTTTTGAAGAAGATGCCCTCGCAGCCGATTTCGATGAGAACCGCGAGGAAGAGGAACGTCCATTGACCTTCGCCGAACTCGGCGTTCCTGGTCCGCTGGTCCGCGTATTGGCGGCCGACGGCAAGAAGACGGCTTTCCCGATCCAGTCCAATACACTGCCGGACTCGTTGGCGGGCCGCGACATTCTCGGCCGAGGCCGTACCGGCTCCGGTAAGACCCTAGCGTTTTCGATTCCTTTGGTGGCCCGCCTCGGCGAGGTGGACGCAAACGATTTCGAAAACATGAGCCAGTTCCGCCACGAGGTCAACCGTGTGAAGCAGGACCATGCGCAGGAGCGCCGCGAAGACGATTTCGTGCCGCATCCGCGCGGACTCGTGCTGGCACCGACCCGTGAGCTCGCCAATCAGATCAATGACGTGCTGATGCCTCTCGCGCAGATTTACGGCATCAACACCACCACCGTGTACGGAGGCGTGCGCTACGCAAGGCAGATCAGGGACCTGCGCGCCGGCGCCGACATCGTCGTGGCATGTCCGGGCCGTCTTGAGGATCTGATCGAGCAAGGCGCGTTGACGTTGGACCAAGTGCAGGTCGCCGTGATCGACGAGGCCGACGAAATGGCCGACATGGGCTTCCTCCCACCGGTCAAAAGGTTGCTCGGACAGGTGTCCTTCGATGCGCAGATCATGCTGTTCTCCGCCACGCTCGACCATGGCGTCGACGAAGTGGTGAACACGTTCCTTTCCGACCCGAAGGTGCACAGCGTCGATTCGGCGACCGCGGTCGTTGACGAAATGACCCACTACGTGTTCGAAACCACGCAGGGCGACCGTCATGAACTGGTACGGACCCTCGCATCCGGCAAGGGACGCCGCATCCTGTTCACCCGCACCAAATTCCAGACCCAGAAACTGGCCAAGGACCTTACCAAGAACGGTATTCCGGCAGCCGAATTGCACGGCAACCTCAGCCAGAACCAGCGCGACCGCAATCTCGCCGCATTCGAATCCGGCGACGTGAACGTGATGGTGGCCACCGATGTGGCGGCCCGCGGCATCGACGTTTCCGGAGTGGAACTCGTCGTGCAGGTCGAGCCTCCGGAGGATCCGAAGTCGTTCCTGCACCGTTCCGGCCGTACCGCGCGAGCCGGCAACTCCGGCAGCGTCGTGACCATCGTTCTGCCGAATCAGCGCAGAAAGACCCGTCGTATGCTGCATGAGGCCGGTTTGAAGATCAAGCCGGTCGAAGTGACGCATGATTCCCCGGAAGTCCTGGAATTGGTGGGGGAGAGGGCCGAGCCGGTGTTCGGATGGACGCTTGAGCAGTCGCAGCCGGTAGGCAATCCTCGCCGCAGGAAGAACGGCAAGGCCGAATCCGAGCGTTCCGTCCGTCCGAACCGTTCCGGTGGACGCAACAAGGACCGTGGCAAAGACAAGGGCGGCAAGCCGTTCAAGTCGGAGCGTACGGAGCGCACCGAAAAGCAGGCAGAAGCCGTTGAGGAGCGTTTCAAGCCGAAGCAGAACCGTTCCGAACGCCGCGCGAAAAAGTTCGCGGACCGCGACAATCGTGAGGCCATCGCCCGTGAGGAACGTTGGGAGCATCCTGAGATTCAGGAGGCCCGACGGGAGGAGCACGAGAAGAAGCGTAACGACAAACGTCGCGAAAAGTACGCCCGCCTGCACGAGCAGCAGCGTGCCGAAGGCGGCGAACCGCAGGAGCGCGAGCGTCACGGGTCATCCGACAATCGTGGATACGCCGACAGGAAATCCAAGCAGTCCGGTAATCGTCAGAGCAGGAAACAGGGCGCTCCTTCCAAGAAGCAGCGCAAAGCCGATGCGAGGGAACAGCGTCGGTTCGCGGACAATCGCCGGGATGGACGTGGCGGACGTGGCGATCGTGACGGTCAGCAGAACGGCGGCAAGCGCATCCATCGCAAGGAAATTCGTGTGGTGCAGGACGAACGCTCCGAAAACGCGAAGCGTCACGAACGCCGTATGGAAGCCAAACATGGCGAGCAGCGCCACGACAAACATGCCGGCAAATCGATGCACAGGCACGCGAAGATCCGCAAAGCGCCATTCCGTATGCGCTGATTGCCGGTGAGCAACGCCGAATACCGGTGAAATCATTGGTGGCGGTTCGCGCTCCTGCGACTGAGCGTGAACCGCCACCACGCGTATGCACCACGAATCCACCGGCGAAAGATTTCCGACCCGGAATAACGATGCGGTACGTCAACCGGATACCGGCTGATACTGGTCTTCCGAAGTGAAACAGCGTCTATACACCGTAAACATGATGATGCTGTCGGCCAACAAAGTGAGCGCGGCGATGGCGGCAAGCGTTTCGCGGTCCTTCGATGGACGGTGATGACACGACCGGCATGCGACGGATATCAAGCGGATTTCGTTTCGAAAATTCAGCAGATCCAGATGATGTATCGGGGTGTCATGGTTTCCTGAACCTTTGGGAAAATCGACCTTGCGGACACCGCGTTTTAACATGCGTATACTACAACTGGACAAGGAGAGACGCGGGAAGACCCATAACGATGGGTTGCAATCGCTATAGATAGGGGGAGATGAATGCGTCAGTGGCTTATGGACGTGAGTCTGTTGCAGGGATGGCTGCCGGCAACGCTGTTTGCGATTACGGTGGCTCTGATTGCGATCCTGCTGGTCGGCGCCATAGTATCCATTCGGGAATCGGGTCTTCGTCCGGTGTTGGTGCCCTTGGCTGTCGCGGCGGTCTGCGGCATAGCGGGGTTCGTGCTTACTTGGTTGATATCGGACGTGTTCGTGGTGTTCGGCGTCGGATTCGGGCCGCGTGTGTTCGCGTGGGCGAGCGCCGGTTGCGCGGGTGTGGGTTTTTCCATCTCCCATATTGTCATGCGTAGGCGTGCGAGCCGTGTGCTGGCCGTCATACTGGTGGTGTTCTCGTTGCTGTCCTCGGCTACCGGCATCAATCAGGCATACGGCGAGTATGCCAGGTTGGGTTCGTTGTTCGGCGAGGATTCTTACGTCGAGGCCGATTTGACCGATATGGCCGAGAGTGATGACGGCCTTCTCACCATCGCGCAGTGGAGGCAGGCCGTCGCCGACCAAACCATCAAAGACATACCATCCCAGGGCGTGGTCAACAGAGTGGACGTTCCGGCGACCAAGTCCGGTTTCGTGGCGCGTGAGACGCTTGTCTACCTGCCTCCTGCGGCGTTGGTTTCCGAAAAGAAGCCCGCCCTGCCGGTCATTCTGATGATGAGTGGCCAGCCCGGAAGTCCTAGCCACGTGTTTGACGCGGGCGACATTCAGAACATGATGGACGATTATGCCCAACATCATCAGGGACTTGCCCCCATCGTCATCGCGGCCGACCAGCTTGGCGATGCCATGCATAACACCCTGTGTGTGGATTCACAGGAGTACGGCAATGTTCAGACCTATCTGACGCAGGATGTGGTCGATTGGGTGAAGAACAACCTGCCCGCCGCGCAGGATGCCGCGAACTGGGCCATTGCCGGATTCTCTCAGGGAGCTACCTGCTCCATGCAGATCGGACCCAACTATCCGGAGCTGTTCGGCACGATCATCCCCACCGGCAGTGAGATCGGGCCGACCAACGGCAGCGAAGAGGAAATGATCGAACGCTTCTTCAACGGTGACCGTGACGCGTATGAGCGTCAGATTCCGATCAACGCCATCCGTAATCACGCCCCCTCCACGCAGACCCTTATCATAGGCTCGGGGGAGAAGGACACCGATTCGGTGAACAACATCGAAGAGATGGCACCTGTGGCCCTTGAAGCGGGTATGCATGTCACCGCGGTGGAATCGCTCGGCAACGCGCATGACTGGCATGCGGTGCAGGACACGTTGTGTTACGGGTTGGCCGTTTTCGGGTATAACACCGGTATGGGCGACGACGAGCCGAAACTGTCCGACTATCCGAATCTTCGCGAAATCGAAATTTCCTGAAAAGACCGAATGAAGGTGTATGAGCATCATGGCTGAATCGCAAGTAAAGCAACGGAAGGCGAAACCGCTGTTCGGCTTCCGGGCGCTGTTGTCCGACATCGTGGATTGGCTACGTCATCATCTGCTGACCGTCTGCTTCGCGGCGTTCGTTCTGCTGGTCAACGTGGTTAGTCAAATCGTCTGTGCCATCGCGAGCTGGCCGTTCCCTCCGGAGCTGGCCAAGGTGAGCTTCAACGCGTTGTCGCAGGGCCATTGGTACACGGTACCCGTGTCCATGGTGTATGTGTCGCACTTTGGGCGTCTGATCATCGATATCCCGTTGATTTTCATCGCGTTCGGACTGGCGGAATCGGTGATCGGCAAGATCAAGACGGTGTGGGTATCGGTCATCACCACATTGGGTGGCGTCGCCCTCGGCATGGGATTGTGCTCGCTGCTTTCCAGCCATAGTCCGCAATGGCGGGAGATCTCCAGTGACGGCGCGATTCTCGGACCGCTGATCGTGGTGGCCGGCACCCTGATGTGCGCCAGCGCGTTCACGTCCATGCTGTGGCGTCGCCGCATTCGAGTGATCGGCTACGCCATCGTGCTCATCATATTCCTCTACCGTGGCGAAGCCGGCGACTACTGTCTGCTTTCCGTGACGTTGATCGGCCATGTGCTTGGCTATCTCATGGCATCCGACAGCCGGGGCGACTCCTACCGTAACGGAGCTGTCTATGAGATGCGCCGACTGATCGGTGTCGCGGCCGGTGTGCAGGCCATCGGTTCGCTGGTGGCCGTCTGGTCGAGGCAATCCTTCGGCCTGTTGTCGATGTTCGGCCTCCTGACAGGATCTACCGAATTCGACATCGACGATGTGCTCAACTGTCTGGACGGCGCCACGAGCGTGAGTTGTTTCACGCAGTACCGGATGATGCGGTTCTCCATGCCGGGCAATTGGCTGGTCTCCATCATGCCGACGCTGTTGCTGCTGCTCATCGCCTGGGGACTGTACCGAGGGCGTCGTTTGGCGGCGATGCTGAGTGTCGCCTTCAATGCGTGCACGGTTGCGCTGTCTGTTCTGTTTTATTTTGTGATTCCGATGTCGTACGCGATTGGCGAATACGGGCTGGATTTCGCGCAGATTATGGGATCGTTGGTCCGCCATGGCGCGTTGCGTGCGATGTTCTCCACGATGGCGTTGCCGTTGATTTTCGCGATTGTCGTGATTGTGTTCCGACGTTGCTTTACGCTTCGCACCAAGAGGGATACGATCAGACGCGACGTCGCGATCGTGTTTTCCGTTTTCGTTCTGCTGGGACTGCTCTATGTCGGATATGGTTTGAGCGTTCCTTCGGACTTCAACGCAACGCCGCATCCATTCGATCTGATCGCCGACTACATGCAGCATCTGCTGCCGATCGGTTTGCTCAGCGGGGTTGAGCCGGCCTTCATTCCGGTCGGTTGGCTGTCTCAGATCATCTATCAATGCGTTGGCCCGGTGTTCTGGGTGGTGGCATTGTGGTGCACATGGAATTGCCTGCGTGATTCTTCCATGTTCAACCACACGACCAAACACCGTGTGGATGAGATCATTCCGCTCGGTGGCGAATCCATGTCGTTCATGGCCACATGGGATGGCAACGACTACTGGTTCTCTTCAACCGGACGTTCGGCCATCGCCTATCGAGTCTCCTACGGCATTGCGTTGACTGTGACCGGACCGTTCGGCGATCCGAGCGAATATCGCGACGACCTGCGTGCTTTCGCGCGATTCTGTACCCGAAACTCCTGGACGCCGGTGTTCTACAGCATCCATGCGGAACAGCGTGATGAACTGCTGTCGCTCGGATGGGAATCGCTTGACGTCGGCACCGAAATGATCGTCGACCCGAACGCATGGCAGACACGCGGCAAGAAATGGCAGGATGTGCGCACTGCCATCAACAAGGCCAAGAGGGATGGCATCACCGACGTGCTCACCACGTTCCACGAGGCCCCGTTCTCCGTGCAGGCGCAGATTCGTGAGATCTCCACACAGTGGGCCGGCGAGAAGGCGTTGCCGGAGATGGGCTTCACCTTGGGTGGTATCGACGAGCTGGTCGATCCACGTGTGCAGCTGCTCTACGCGGTCGATGAAAGCGGCAAGGTACTTGGCGTGACCAGCTGGATGCCGACCTACCGTGACGGCAAGGTGATTGGCTGGACGCTTGACTTCATGCGCCACCGCACCGACAGCGTCAACGGCATCATGGAGTTCCTCATCGCCCGTATGGCCGAACGTCTGCGCGACGAAGGCGACGTGGAGTTCATGAGCCTGTCCGCGGCTCCACTGGCCGGTATGGGCGACGATCTGGAAGGAAGCGAGGAAAGCGCCGTACTGCGTCATGTTCTGCAGATGGTCGCCGACATCATGGAACCCGCGTATGGTTTCCGTTCGCTGTTCCGGTTCAAGCTCAAGTTCCATCCCAACGAAGCCAAGGTGTACATCTGCTATCCGGACGTGGCCAAACTGCCGCAGATTTCGCTGGCGGTATCGCAGGCATACGTTCCTTCGCTTACGCCCGCCGAAGCGATGCGCTTCGTCAAGACCATCATGCCCCACGACTGATCCGTTCCGTCCGGTCGTCTCGACTACGGATCGCGGGTCCTTCGACCCGAATACGTTATAGTGGACGTGACCCCACCAGTAACGTAATCGCCGGGAATGGAGCCGAAATCATCGTGAAGAAGCTGCTGCTGGTTTCGACATTCGCCCCGGTCGGCCGACTGTTGCCTCATATGGAACCGGACCTTGAGACGAAAACGGTGGTGTTCATCCCCACGGCCGGCAAGGGTATGGCGTACTCGTCGGCCGGCAGGCTCACCGAGCTCGCCTTGAGACGCATATGCGTGAACGTATGCAGCCTGGACGTAGCCAATGCCTCATACGGGCTTATCCACGATGCGATCGAAACCAGCGACATCATCTACGTAGGCGGAGGCAACTCCTTTTTCCTACTGCAGGAGATGCGACGTTCCGGAGCCGACGCAATCATCGCCGAGGCAGTGGCGAACGGCAAACCGTACATCGGCGAATCCGCGGGAGCGGTGGTGGCAGGTCCCGACATCGGATACATCCAAGATATGGACGATGCGAAGGCCGCGCCCCTACTACAGGATTCGCGCGGCCTGGGGCTGGTGGATTTCCGAGTGGTTCCGCATTACCATGGGCCGCTTCTCGGTCGCAGGGCCGCCAAAATCGTCCGCAAATACGCCGATGCGTCCGATCTGCACATCATCACCGACACCCAGGCCATCGTGGTGCATGGCGGCAAAGACACCACCATCAGCATGTGAACGTTTCAAACGGTTTCGATATCACCCAAGGCGTATTCAGGAAATATGCCGCCGACGATCCGTCAGACCTGAGATATGCGATTCCTTTGGTCTCATTCGGTACTACACTGAGTAAGACTTATAAAAGTACTACTTATTTGACGGAGGACCAGCATGTCAGCTGAAGCAAACGTCGGTGTGGTCGGCCTTGCCGCAATGGGCGGCAGCCTCGCACGCAATCTCGCACACCACGGCAACAAGGTCGCAGTATTCAACCGCTCTTACGGCCGTACCGAAAAACTCATGAACGAGCACGGCGCCGAGGGTGAGTTCTATCCGGCGAAGACCCTTGAGGAGTTCGTCGACAGCCTCGTCAAGCCGCGCACCGCCATCATCATGGTCAAGGCGGGTGAGCCGACCGACGCCATGATCAACGCGCTCGCCGATCTTATGGAACCGGGCGACATCATCGTCGACGCAGGCAACGCCTACTTCCCGGACACCATTCGTCGTGAGAAGGAAATCAGCGCCCGCGGACTGCACTTCGTCGGCTGCGGCGTCTCCGGCGGCGAGGAAGGCGCACTGCTCGGACCTTCCATGATGCCGGGCGGCTCCGAGGAATCATGGAAGACCCTGAAGCCGATTTTCGAATCCATCGCGGCCAAGGCCGAAGGTGAACCTTGCGTGACCCACATCGGTCTCAACGGTGCCGGCCACTTCGTCAAGATGGTGCACAACGGCATCGAGTACTCCGACATGCAGCTCATCGCCGAAAGCTACGATCTCATGCGTCGTGGCCTCGGCATGACTCCGACCGAAATCGGCGACGTGTTCGAGGAGTGGAACAAGACCGAGCTGGATTCCTACCTGATCGAAATCACCGCCGAAGTGCTGCATCAGGTCGATAAGAAGACCGGCAAGCCGCTGGTCGATCTGATCGTGGACCACGCCGGCATGAAGGGCACCGGCACCTGGACCGTGCAGACCGCGCTGTCCTTGGCCGTGCCGGTCACCGGCATCGCCGAAGCGGTGTTCGCCCGTGGGCTTTCCTCCGAAGCCGACCTGCGTGAAGAAGCCCAGAAGCAGGGATTCGCCGGCCCGAACGGTGAACTGAACCTGAACGACGAGGAGAAGAAGGCATTCATCGAAGACATTCGTCAGGCCCTCTACGCTTCCAAGATCGTCGCCTACGCACAGGGATTCAACGAAATCACCACCGCTGCCGAAGAACACGACTGGGATATCGATCTGGCCGCCGTGGCTCGCATCTGGCGTGGCGGCTGCATCATCCGCGCGAAGTTCCTCAACCGCATTTCCGAAGCGTTCGAATCCGGCGAAGCCAATGTGTCGCTGCTGTTCGCACCGTACTTCAAGAACGCCATCGAAAACGCTGAGAAGTCCTGGCGCAATGTGGTGGCCCAGGCCGCCATCAACGGTCTGCCGACACCGGCGTTCGCATCATCGCTGTCGTACTTCGACGGCCTGCGTTCCAAGCGCCTGCCGGCGGCACTCATCCAGGGTCAGCGTGACTACTTCGGCGCCCACACCTATCAGCGTGTGGACCAGCCGGGCGCGTTCCACACCTTGTGGGCCACCGAGGAGCGCAACGAGATCGAAGCCTGATTTCTCGACTGATATGAAGGAAGTCCCGTAGACCATCGTGATCTGCGGGACTTCCTTCATATCAGGCCATTAATTTTTGCCGAAACCTTTCATGGGTTTACAACCTGGAAGAGGCGCCTTCGTCGATAAGCCAGAGCAGTTCCTCTCCGTCGGCGTAGGAGCTCGGCGCATGAGGATTGTTGCGCTGGACGAAGGCGGCCTTCACCGCGTCGGCCTTGCGTTCCTCGGATGTGAACACCCAGGTGTGCTTCGAACGCGCGATCATCGGTACGGTCAATGTCACGCGCAGCGGCGGAGGCTTCGGCGAATCGCGCACGCCGGCCACCAATACATGCGGGTCGTCGATCTCGGCTTCGCCATGGTCGGGGAACAAGGACGCGAAATGCGCATCCGGCCCCACTCCGAACATCGCGATGTCCAATGCCGGACGTTCGCCAAGTTGTTCGATGAGCTCCTGCTGGTATTCCGCGGCCGCGGCCGCCAGTACGGCATCCGTCTGTTCGGCCGATGCCGTTGCGATCTCGTCATCGTCACGTCCGTCGGCCGGCATCTCGTGAATGTTCTGAGCCGGCATGCGACCATCGTCGATAAGCTTGCCGAACCAGGCTTCACGGGCTTGCTTGGCGTTGCGGTCGTCGCTGTCGGCGGCCACGAAGCGTTCGTCACCCCACCACACATGCACGCGGGACCAGTCCACCGCCTCGGCCAGGGGGTTCTCTCCCATGACCTTCAGCACGTAGATGCCGTCGGTGCCGCCGGTCACCGCGATGTCGACGCGCTGGCGACCCGGCTCGGCCAGCAAATCGACGATGGTCAGCAGGGTACGGGCGGCCACGGCCTGTGCCAGCACCTCGGGATTCGGATGTACAACAGTTTTCCGTTCCGTCATTGAGATTCCTTTGTTCTGACTTGACTGACTTGACTAGCGTTTCAGATTGATGAGATCCCAGCCTTGCGTCACCACTTCGGCGTAGATCTCGTCGGGGTAGAGACGCCCGAGCTCCTCGCTCAGACATTCCTCGATCGTGCGTTCGGGAACGCTGATGGTTTGCGGAGACTGTCCGGGTACGCTCTGGACGGCTATGCCATCCTCGGTGGAGGGGCGTTCCAGGCTGAGCGTTCCGTCGGAGCGTGTCAGGTAGACGCCGGTCACGGCCTTCGCTCCCGGAACGTCCTCGACGACCACCGGCACGTTCAGCCGCAGTCGCAGCCAGGCCGCCAGCAAATCCATGGGCAGGAAATCCTTCGGACCCGTCACACGTACGCCGCTGACCGGCAGATGCGGCGGCTGGTCAAGCATGGATGCAAGCATGGCGCGCCATACGGTCAGGCGCGTCCACGACATGTCCACGTTCTTCGACGACCAGTTGCGGCGCAGGTCATCCATGGTGCGCATCGGATTCGAGGAGTTCATCGCATCGGTGATGCGGCTGCGCGCCATCGAACCCAGCAGATCCTTCGACAGGTTCGCAGGAGCCTCGTTCGGCCACCAGGCCACGACCGGCGCGTCCGGCACCAGCAGCGGAATCACCAGCGTGTCCGAATGATGCACCAGACCGCCGCGTGGGCGCAGCACGATGATCTCGCCGGCTCCGGCGTCGGACCCGAAACGCACTTCCGCGTCGAGGAAGGTGTGGTGTTCGCCATCCGTCGATTCTCCGGATTCCATCCTGCGCGAGCTTGGCGCGATGGCGATCACGCGGCAGGGATGTTCGCGGCTGGCGTTGTTCGCCACTTCGAGATCATGCTCCAACGAGGATTCGTTTGTTGAAATCAGCAAGGTAAGAACACGGCCCAACGCGGCTTCTCCGCGTTCCTCGTGCAGTTCGTCGATTTTCGCGGAGATTTCGCGGGTCTCGGTATTTTGCAGCGTAATGATCATGGCATCCTCCAACGATGTCCATCGCGGGCAAGCATCTCAACGGCCTCTTCAGGGCCCCATGTGCCTGAACGGTACGGTTGCGGTTGACCAAGTGTGGACCAGAATTCCTCGATCGGATCGAGGATCTGCCAGCTCAGCTCAACTTCACGGGTGGTCGGGAACAGCGGAGGATCACCCAGCAGCACGTCAAGAATCAGTCGTTCATATGCTTCCGGGGACGATTCGGTGAACGAGCGCCCATAACCGAAGTCCATCGACACATCGCGCACCTCCATGGAGGTGCCGCCCGGAACCTTCGCGCCGAAACGCATGGTCACGCCTTCATCGGGCTGCACGCGAATCACGATCGCGTTCTTGCCAAGCTCCTTGGTGGCCGTCGACTCGAACGGCAGGTGCGGGGCGCGTTTGAACACCACCGCGATTTCCGTGACCCGCTTGCCCAAACGTTTTCCGGTACGCAGATAGAACGGCACTCCCGCCCAGCGTCGGGTGTCGACATCCAGACGAATCGCGGCATACGTTTCGGTGGTGGATGCCGGATCGATGCCTTTTTCGTCCAGATAGCCGACTACTTCATGAGATCCCTGCCATCCTGCGGCATATTGGCCACGCGCGGTATGCGCGGCAAGATCCTTCGGCAGACGCACCGCGGAAAGAACCTTCGTCTTTTCCGCGGTCAGGTCGGACGCGGAGAAGGAGACCGGTTCCTCCATGGCAGTCAATGCCATGAGCTGCAGCAGGTGGTTCTGGATGATGTCTCGTGCCGCGCCGATACCGTCGTAGTATCCGGCACGACCGGCCACACCGATGTCTTCGGCGTGCGTGATCTGCACGTGGTCGACGTAGTTGTTGTTCCAAATCGGTTCGTACATGGCGTTAGCGAAACGCAACGCCAGGAGGTTCTGCACGGTTTCCTTGCCGAGGTAGTGGTCGATGCGGAACACGCTTGACGGGTCGAACACCTCGGAGACCACGCGGTCGAGTTCCTTGGCGCTGGCAAGATCGTGGCCGAACGGCTTTTCGATGATCACGCGACGCCAGGCGCCTTGCGAGGATTTCGCCAGACCACAGTCGGCCAGCTGGCGGGAGACCTGCGGGAACGCACGCGGCGGCACGGACATGTAGAAGGCGTGGTTGCCTCGGGTGCCACGGTCGCGGTCAAGCTCGGCCACCGTGTCGGAAAGACGCTCGAACGCCTTCGGGTCGTCGAACGTGCCCTGCACGAAACGGATGCCATCGGCCAGCTGCTTCCAGGTCGACTCCTTGAACGGAGTGCGGCAGTGCGCTTCGACGTTTTCCTTGACGAACGCCTTGAAGTGGTCTTCGGTCCAGTCGCGGCGTGCGAAGCCGGTCAGTCCGAAACTCGGCGGCAGCAGGCCGCGGTTGGCCAGGTCGTAAATTGCCGGAAGCAGCTTTTTGCGTGACAGGTCGCCGGTCACGCCGAAAATCACGATGCTGCACGGTCCCGCGATACGCGGCAGACGCAGATCACGAGGGTCTCGTAGGGGATTCGCCCATGCTCTGGTCTCATTAGGTGCGGTTGAGACGGTTTCATTCATGAGCTTCATACTAGCCGCATCACATCACGGCCGCTGGAGATGTTCATTCCGGGCACATCGTGACGCTGAAATATAGGGTGTCGAGGCTGTCCGCGCTCGCCATGCCATGTTCACGTCTGCTCTTGGTGGGCAAATTATTCCATGCATTCTAACTATAAAATCCGCGTGGTGAAAAGTATTTGATGCCGTTCGCCGTGGGCTCCTACAATGCCGTTCGGAATAGAGAGCGTGAGCATATACAGAAGAAGATATGGGTACTACAGGCAAACAGGAAATCGACATGCTGCACGGTCGCATCTGGACGAAAGTCCTGAAATATGCGTTACCGGTGGCGGCGACCGGCATTCTGGAACAGCTGTTCAACGCGTCCGGCATCATGATCGTCGGCAATTTCTCACAGGGCGACGGCACCGCCGCGGTCGCCGCGGTCGGTTCCAACGCTCCGGTTACGGGACTGATACTGAATCTGTTCATCGGCATCGCATTGGGCGTCAACGTGGTCATCGCCAACGCCATCGGACGTGGCAGCGCCCATGCCGTGCGCAAGGCCGTGCACACTTCCATCGTCACGGCGTTGGCGGGTGGTGTGGTCGTCGTGATTCTCGGGGAACTGCTTTCGGGGCCGCTGCTTGGCATGCTCAATGTCACTCCCGACGTGTTTCCCCTGGCGCTGACCTATCTGCGCATCTATCTGCTTGGCATGCCGGTGATTCTGCTGTACAACTTCGAGGCCGCCATCTTCCGCAGTGTGGGGGATGCCCAGGCCCCGCTGCTGGTGTTGACTGTTTCCGGTGTGCTCAACGTCACGATGGGATTGATTTTCGTCGTGTTGTTCCACTTGGGCGTGGCCGGCGTCGCTACGGCCACGGTGATCTCCAATGTCGCCAGTTCGATGATTCTGCTGTATAGGCTCATGCGTACCGACGGCATGCTTCATGTCGATCTACGCAAATTGCATGTGGATTGGCTCGTCCTGCAGGAGATTCTGCGTATCGGCATACCCGCCGGCGTGCAGGGAGCGGTGTTCGCGGTGGCGAATATCGTCATCCAAGCCGCTATCAACAGCCTCGGCACCGTGGTGATGGCCGCTTCCAGCGCCGCGTTCAACATTGAGGTCATCGCCTACTATGTGCTCAACTCGTTCAGTCAGGCGTGCGCCACGTTCACCGGTCAGAACTACGGTGCGAAACAGGTCGGCCGATGCCGCCGCATTCTGGGGGTCTGCATCCTCGAGGATTTCATCGCAACCGCATCCACCATCGCGTTGGTGCTGTTCTTCGGCCATGGTCTGCTGTCCTTGTTCGATTCGACACCGGAAGTGGTGTCGGTCGGTTATACGCGTCTGGTCACGGTGTTTTCCGCCTACGCGTTCAGCATGCTGTATGAGGTCATGTCCGGCTACCTGCGTGGATTCGGAATCTCGCTGGTGCCGGCGTTGCTCACTGTAATCGGCGTGGTGGGCGTGCGCATCACCTATATTCAGCTCGTGTTCCCGTACCATCGCACGTTCGACGCGATTATGATCATCTATCCGATCAGTCTCGCGGCGACCGCCATGTTGATCGGTTGCGCGCTGCTGTACTACAAGCCGTCCAAACGGTTCCGCTAACCGTGTTTTTTCGGGTTTCCGCCGTTCATGAACGCCGCTATGCCGCGGGTCACGGCGCGGGGGAACACCCGTTCCGCGAAAGCTCCGGATTTCGTGAACATGCCGTAATAGGCGAGGGGCCGTCCCTGCATCATCTTGCGGTATGCGTATGCGGCGAGCTGGCGGGCCGTGGCGGGTCTGACCATGGTGAAGAAGTTGCGTCCGCTCATCTTCGCGGCCTTTTCAAAACCTGTCGCGGTTGGTCCGGGGCACACGCATGTCACGGTCACGCCGGTGCCGCGCAGCTCATATGCAACGGCTTCGGACAGCGAGCGTACGAACGCTTTCGATGCGAAATACATGGCCATGTATGGGCCGGCCATCATGGATGCGACCGATGAGATATTAAGGATCCTTCCTACACCGGCATCGCGCATATCCCGCCCGTATCGGTAGGTAAGCTCGGCAAGCGCGTTCATGTTGAGCTGCATCATCTCGTGTTGATGGCGCCATGAGCCTTCCAGAAAACCGGTCCATTCGCCGAATCCGGCGTTGTTGACCAGATGGTCGACGACGAAGCCGTGCGAAGTCGTGTAATCGTGCAATTTCATCGGAGCGTCGTCTTCGCTCAGATCGATGGCGAACGTTTCGACATGCCCGCCGTAACGGCGTTCCAGGAAGTTTTTCATTTCGGTAAGCTTGGCTTGATTGCGTGCCGTGATTACCAGATCATGACCGTCCGCCGCGAACAGCAGGGCCAATTCGCGTCCGATGCCGCCGGAGGCTCCTGTGATTAACGCATATCCCATGCCGACTCCTTTGTTCTGGCTGCTTTGATCGTTGTATTACCACTATAGATGGCGGATTTTCTGACGCATCTAGGTTCAACGGTATGTGTTCGTGGCTATTCGGCAATGACGGCGACGGAACCCGCCATCTATAAGATAGATAGGCGTGCCTTTGTATGGTGTGAAGAATGAGCAGGTTCAAAGCGTATTACGATTCGCCGATCGGCGGCATCACAATGGTCTCGGACGGTGACGCGTTGCGGGGATTGTGGTTTGACGAGCATGCGGAAGATACCGGTGATGACGATGCGGTATGGGCGGACGACCTGCCGGTTTTCGTGCTCGCCTTCCGTTGGCTGGATGAATATTTCGCGGGGCGTAAGCCAAAAACGCATGTGCCGATCCGGTTGGAGGGAACGCCGTTTCGTGAGGAGATCTGGACGTTGCTGAGGGAAATTCCCTATGGCGAGACCGTTTCGTATGGTGAGCTTGCGCGCAGGTTGGAAGCGAAACGGGCGGATGGTCGTAAGGTTTCGGCGCGGGCCGTCGGCGGGGCGGTGCACCACAACCCGGTCGGCATCATGGTGCCATGCCACCGTGTCATCGGTGCCGACGGCGGTCTTACCGGTTACGCCGGTGGTCTTGAGGTCAAAGCCAGGCTTCTCCGGCTTGAAGGTGCGCTGGAAAAGCCGGACTGATGATGAAAGGTCATGGACCGGCTTTGACGGTCCATTCATTGACCGCCTTGGCGGGTTCTGCCGTATTGCTGATTTTCGCATTGTCTATGCCGTAATTTTCGCAGGCATGGGGAAATGCGCCACAGTCTATGGTTCTCTGCCGCCCCAGCGTCATAGCGCATATGCTTAATGCATAAGATAGGTGGCGGAACGAGACGATTATGGAAATCAAGGTATTGCGCAATTTCATCGCGGTGGTGCAGGAAGAGGGCGTCACCGCGGCTGCCGACGTGCTGCGTATCAGCCAGCCGGCGTTATCCCGCCAAATCAAGGACCTGGAAGAAGATGTGGGCGCCACGCTGTTCGTGCGGGGTAATCGTGGGCGTGCTTTGGAATTGACGCATGGAGGTCAACTGCTGTACCGTCGTGCGCGCGAAATCGTGGAGCTCGCCGACCGTACCAAATCCGAAATCGCCTCCGGCGAGGAGATCGAGGGCGACGTGCATGTCGCGGCCGCCCAATCTTCGGTCATGGATGTGCTCGCCAAGGCCGCGGTGCGTGTTCGGGAGCTGTATCCCGGCGTTCGTGTGCAGTTGCACGACGACTACGGTGAGAACATCGTGGAACGGCTCAACAATGGTCTGGCCGATTTCGGTGTGCTTGTACAGCCGACCGATATGAGTAGATACGATCATTTTCCGTTGCCGGGCGGCGATTGGATGGGCATTCTCATGCGGTCGGACGACCCGTTGGCGGCGAAGGACGGCATTCGTGCCGAAGACCTGCAGGGATTGCCGATGATCATGCCGAAGGGCGCGTTGGTCAGACGTGACCTGTCGGGTTGGTATGGTGCCAATCTGAAACCCTACCGCATCGTCGGCACCATGAATCTGACCTACAATGCCAGTCGATTCGTACGTGCCGGATACGGTTACGCCATGAGTCTCGGGGGATTGGTGGATGCGGGCGAGGGCAGCGGACTATGTTTCCGTCCGTTCGATCCACCCGTGCACGTCGCGCTCCACATGGCGTGGAAGAAGGACCAGCCGCTCACCCCGTCCGCACAGGCCTTCCTCACCTGTGTGCGCGAGGTGGTGGCGAAGGTGGCCGAAGACTAGACGGGTGTTCCGAAACGGATGAATCCGCCATCCGTTTCGGAATCACATGACATGATGATGAGCGTCAGCCAACCAGCGCAGCCGGATACTGGGCGACGGCCTGATCGATCTGCGCCTCGGTGGAGGTGGCGACGCCCTGAATCAGGAACGGTTCGAGATACGTGGCGTGCACATGACGGAACGTCGTCTCGAACGGGGAGAGCAGCTCCTCCATGGTACGTACGTGACTGCCTTCACGGGTATACGAATTCGCAGGAGAACCGGTGGAGACGGCCACCATGAATTCCTTGCCTTCCAGGGCTCGTCCGCCGCCATACGCCCAACCGGCCTGCAGCACGGCATCCTCCCATTGTTTGAGCAGTGCCGGGGAGCTATACCAGTAGAAGGGGAACTGCAGCACGATGCGGTCATGCGATTCGATAAGCTTCTGCTCACGCTCCACATCGATGTGGAAATCCGGATATTCGGCATATTCGTCGATTACGGTCACGTCGGCGGTCTCATTGGCGACGTCCATGAGCTTGCGATTGACCTGTGACTTTTCCAGATGCGGATGGAACACCAGTACCAGCGTCTTCATCGATACTCCTTAAATTCATGAGCCTTGGGGGATGGATTCATGCACGAGCATAGTAGGGTGGCCTCCTTTTGAACCCGTCATAAGATGTAGCGATAGCCAGTGGGCGTTTATACGACGATGACGCCGTTAGCGTAGGTTCGAGGGATTCAATGAAGGAGATGACGTTGTGCGGCAACATGAAGGCATGAAGACCAAGGCCCTGAAGGCCGCCGTGCCCAAGACGCTGCCGATCTGCATCAGCTTCTTCTTCCTTGCCATGTCGTACGGCCTGCTTATGGGAACCCGCGGGTTCTCGTTCCTGTGGCCCATGTGTATGAGCGCGTTTATCTTCACGGGTTCCATGGAATTCGTCACCGTGAATCTGCTGGTTTCCGCATTCAATCCGTTCGCCACGCTGATGCTGGCGGTGATGATGGGCACGCGACACCTGTTCTACGGTCTCGCCATGTTGGGCAAATTCAAACACATGGGATGCAAGAAGTTCTATCTTATCTACGCCATGTGCGACGAAACTTTTGCCGTCAACAACAGCGCGCGGATCGCCGATGACGTGGACCGTGGCTGGTTCTACTTCTTCGTGTCGTTGCTCAACCAAGCGTCCTGGGTGTCCGGAGCAACCATCGGCGGCATCATAGGCGGACGCCTGACCTTCAACACCGAAGGGCTTGATTTTGTGATGACCGCACTGTTCGTGGTCATCTTCGTGGACCAATGGATGAACTCAAAACGTAAAAGCCACATGGCCGCCCTGACCGGCATCGTCGTGCCGGTCATCTGCCTGGCCCTTTTCGGCGCCGACAATTTCATGATTCCCGCGCTCGCGTCCATGCTGGTGGCGTTCTTCGTGTTCCGTCCGTATCTGGATGATTTGAAGACGGAGGGACGATTCGACGAACAGGAGGCGCGCGCATGATGACCATGACCGTTTGGCAGGGTGTCGTCACCATACTGATGGCTGTGCTTGGTACGGTCATCACTCGTTTTCTGCCGTTCGTGCTGTTTCCTGATTCGAAACGGCCTCCGCGGGTCGTGGAGTACCTGGGGAAGGTGCTGCCGTACGCCATGACGGGACTGCTCGTCGTTTATTCGCTGAAGGACGTCGACGTGTTCGCGCGATGGCACGGCCTTCCGGAAGCGGTTGCGATCGCGGTAATCGTCGTGTTGCATGTGTGGCGGCGTAATATGCTGCTTTCGATCGCGTGCGGCACTCTTGTGTACATGCTGTTGCTTTCGCTGGCATGAAGTTGCCGCAATCGTAAGCCGAACATGAAGTTGAAATCTACTGCGCGAGGCCCATGTCGTATTTGAGCGTCATCACACGAATGGCGGACTGCCGTACCTTACTTGAAAACGTGGAATCCGAAGAGGCCTTCGCATACAATCCGTCCAATATCGGCTGCACGTAATCCGTATCGCCGATGCAGGCCAGATCGCCGCCGGCGTCGACCAGACGAACCCCCAAGTCGCTCGGTTCGAATCCACCCAACGCGGCTGCGGACATGGAATCGGACGTCACCACACCTTGAAAACCGACCTTGCCACGCAGATAATCGGTGATCAGCGTGCTGGAGAACACGGCCGGATTATTCGGATCAATCGCCTGATAGGTGGCCAGCGACATCATCACCATTGCGGGATTCGCGTCCAGCGAATCGTTGAACGCCTTGATCTGCTCGCCGTCGAGTATGGTCGTGGTGTCGAGAATGCCGTCGGTGGTGAAATCGGTATTGCCCGTCACCGCGCCAAGTCCGGGGTAATGTTTGACGACGCTGCCCACATCGGCGTCATGCATGCCCTGAATGAACGCCTTCGCATGCTGCGCGTTGCCGTCCGCGTCAAGACCGAAATCACGGTCCAACGCACCGATGGGATCATTGGAAGCGCGCGGTACCGTCACGGTTCCCACCACGGGAGCCAAATCGATGTTGACGCCAGCGGACTTCAATTGGGAACCCCAGACGCTGGCGGAAGCGCGCAACCGGTCGAGACTCATCGCACCCTGGTCGGTGGCCGAGGGCATCCGGTCGAAACCCTCTCCCTGCAGATGCTGCACCAAACCACCCTCCTGATCGGTGGTCACCAGCAGCTTGTTGCCGTCCGAAGCATACGATTGCAGCGTGGACACGGCTTGGGCCACGCCGGCAACACCGGAAGTCCAATTGCCGATGAGCAGAATCGAACCGACATGCCGGTCAGCGATAAGATCCGACAACACGGAAGGATCAGAACCCGCATACAGCGGAGCCATCACCAGCTGCCCCACACGCTCCCGGAGCGTCATCGCATCCACGGCCTTCACGGCCCTGTCATATGAGGATTCGTCGGAGACAAGAGGCGCGGCCTGCCTGTTCAGGGAATCGTTGGAAGGTGCCGATCGCGTGACGGCCGTATCCGACGAGCCCGACGGAACGTTCGCGGAGCAAGACGCCAAAGTGAACGGCACAAGCGCGCACATCGCAGCCAAACACTTTACGGACAGATCACACAACTTTCCTCTCATGCCAGCCATTATTCCACGAACACATTGGAAATCCGTCCCAAGGGAAGCGCAACCCCAACGTCCCGTCCGTCCGCTGCCGGCATAACGACGTTCCTAGCCTATCTGTAGGCTATTATCATGTCTTATTTTGATATATTCGGTACCATGTTCGACCCCGAAGACGGCTCGAACAGCTCCGGAAAACGCAAGGCAGGCAACGATGATCCCATCGTGCTCAACGTGCAAACGGACGGAGACCCCACCTTCGAAACGCCACGCAACGCCGGCGGAAACATGCCACCACGCAGGCCATCCGGCCCGCGTATCGCCAGCAGGCCAAACAAGCCACGCAAATCCAACGGAAACAAGATACTGATAGGCGTCGTGCTGACGCTCGCCATCATCATCGGACTGTTCTTCGCGCTGGCGCAGTTCATCACGGACGTCATGTGGTACGACCAGCTCGGCTTCCAAAGCGTCATCTGGGTACAGCTCGGTACACGAATCGGCCTGTGGGCGGCCTACGCACTGTTGATCGCAGCGGTCGGTTTCATCTCCGCAACGCTTGCCATCCGCGCAAGACCGGACGCGCCCGACGGCTCAAGCTTCCGCATCAACGGAGACACCATCGAAGTCGGCAAAGGAGTCAGCTCGAAGACGGCACGCCGTGTGGCCGTGGTCATCTCCCTGATCGTCGGACTGGTATTCGGCTCGCAATTCAACGCCAACTGGTCCGAAATCCTACTCATGTTCAACGCGCAGAGCTTCGGCACCGTCGACCCGCAGTTCGGCATCGACAACGGATTCTACGTATTCGTCCTACCCGGTCTGGAACTCATCATGTCAGCGGTATCACTGCTGCTGCTCGCAGGCATCGTCTTCTCGATCATCGCACACGTGCTGATGGGCGGCATCAGCATCACCATGCCGGTGAACGGACGAGGCCTGTTCCACATAACCAAACGCGCTCGCAGGCAGATCGGCATCTGGCTGATCCTCAACATGTTCGCCTGGGCGGCGAACCAGATCCTCGGTGTGTTCTCGCATCTGACCGAAGAAGGCAGCCGCATCACAGGCGCCACCTACACCACAGTGAACGCCACTATTCCGGTCACCTTCGTCATGGCGGCCATCACTGCCATTCTGGGCGTGGTGCTCGGCGTGTGGATCATGAAATCGCATTCCTTGGAGGGAAGCGCGCCGATTGCCGTTCGGGCTTCCGAAGCGCTGAAAGCCTGGAAGGTGCCAACTGTGGCCATCGCGTCCTCCGTGGTGGTCTGTCTTGTGCTCACCGTTGCCTGGCCGATGGTTCTGCAGCGCTTCCGGGTCAATCCGAATGCGCAGGAGATGGAATCGACCTACATCCAGCGCAATATCGACGCCACCCGCGAAGCCTACGGCCTGAATAATGTGGAAGTCGAAGAATACCAGGCCACAACGGAAGGTGAGGAAGGCGCTCTGGCCGATTCCGCCGAATCCACCGCGCAAATTCGACTGCTTGACCCGCAGATCGTCTCGCCGACCTTCAAGCAGCTGCAGCAATCCAAGCAGTACTACACCTTCGCCGACACTCTCGCCGTAGACAAGTACGAGGTGGACGGAGTCAGCCAGGATACGGTGATCGCGGCACGAGAGCTTGATCTCGACGGTCTCGACAGCCGCAACTGGGTGAACGACCACACGGTGTACACCCATGGCTACGGCGTGGTGGCGGCCTACGGCAACAAGGTGACCTCCGACGGTCAGCCGCAGTTCTTCGAATCGGGCATCCCCACGCAGGGCAAGCTTACGGAGTCCGAACAGTACGAGCCGCGCATCTACTTCTCTCCGAACGCCTCCGAATATTCGATCGTGGGCGCTCCGGAAGGCACCAAGTCTTGGGAATTCGATTATCCTACCGGTTCCGAAGGCGCCACCAACACCTTCGACGGTGATGGCGGTCCGAAGATCGGCAATATCTTCGCCCGTTTGCTGTACGCCATTCGTTTTGGATCCGACCAGATTCTTTTCTCCGACCGTGTGAATTCCGAATCGCAGATTCTCTACGATCGCTCCCCGAAGGAACGAGTGGCCAAGGTGGCCCCGTACCTCACCCTCGACGGTCGTGTGTACCCGGCGGTGGTTGATGGTCGTGTGAAGTGGATCGTCGACGGATACACCACATCCGACGCGTATCCGTACTCGCAGATGACCGATCTGGGGGAGTCCACCAAGGATTCCACGACGGAAACCTCCGAAACGGTGACGGGATTGTCTTCGAAGAACGCCAACTACATCCGCAATTCGGTCAAGGCCACCGTCGACGCCTACGACGGTTCGGTGGACCTGTATGTGTGGGACGAGTCGGATCCTGTGATCAAGGCGTGGGAGCAGATATTCCCAGGCCAGTACCATCAACTGTCGGAGATTTCCGGTGATCTGATGAGCCATCTGCGTTATCCGGAGAGTCTGTTCAAGGTTCAGCGCGAGCTTCTGGCGAAGTACCATGTGACCAGCTCGAGCCAGTTCTTCTCCGGCGAGGATTTCTGGCAGACCCCGGTCGATCCGACCGAATCGCAGCAGGCTCAGCAGGAGGATATTCTGCAGCCTCCGTACTATCTGACCTTGCAGACCGGCGGCTCGAGCGAACCGGTGTTCTCGCTCACCTCGTCGTATATTCCCGCGGGTTCATCCACCCGTGAGATTCTGACGGGCTTCCTGTCGGTCGATTCCGATGCGGGCAATGAAAAGGGCAAGATAGGGGCGAATTACGGAACCATACGATTGCAGGAGCTACCCAAGGATTCCAACGTGCCCGGCCCGGGACAGGCACAGAACAACTTCAACGCGTCGGCGGACGTGTCGAAGGAGCTTAACCTGCTCGAATCCGGCTCCACCAACGTGCAGCGGGGCAACCTGCTCACCCTGCCTCTTGGCGGCGGGCTGGTGTACGTACAGCCGGTATACGTGAAATCCTCCGGCTCCACCAGCTTCCCGCTGCTGAAGAAGGTGCTGGTCGCTTTCGGTGATCAGGTCGGATTCGCGAATACCCTCGACGAGGCGCTTGACCAGGTGTTTGGAGGCGATTCCGGCGCGTCGGCCGGAGATGCCGAAAACGCAGGGGAAACCAGCGCTTCGAGCAAGACGAACTCCGGATCGGATACCAAGAGCGACTCCACGAATGACTCCGCGAACGGTCAATCGGGGTCCACGGATTCGAGCAGCGAGCTCAAGAGCGCTCTCAACGACGCGGCCCAGGCCATGAAGGATGCCGATGCCGCGATGAAGAACGGAGACTGGAGCGCCTATGGTGAAGCGCAGCAACAGTTGCAGGATGCGCTGAACAAGGCTCTCGAACTTGAGCAGTAGCCTCGTTGTGGTGTAGCGCATGGTGGGGGCCGGCTCCCAACGGGGCCGGCCCCCACCATATATGGGAGTGTTTTGTATGCTTGGCGCCATGAACGAATATTCCTACCGTCTTGCGACGGAAGCCGACATTCAGGCGATTACCGACATTTACAACGCGGCCGTCATCGCAGGCGGCTCATCGGCCGACACCACGCCCCGCACATACGACCAACGTAAGCAATGGGTCGATTCCCATCATGATCCTTATGCGGTGTTCGTCATCACGGCAAAGGACGATGGAGACGAGCGAATCGTCGGATTCGGCGCGCTTTCCGTGTTCTACGATCGCGCGGGGTACGATGGCGTCACCGATCTTGCCTATTACATCGATCCCGCGTGGCAGGGCAGGGGCGTGGGAACCTACACGTTGACGGCACTGCTCGACGAATGCGCGAAACGTAATATGCGCAAGGCCTGCGCAATCATCTTCGCCGACAATGCCGGATCGATAGCATTGATGAAACGATTCGGGTTCACGCAGTTCGGTCTCATGCCCGACGCGGCGACCGATTCGACCGGAACGATGCGCGACATGAGCTACTGGTATCTCGACCTGTAAGTACAATTCCTTGCGGTCACAAGCAGTGTTAACGAGTGCGCAGGCAAGCGCGCCGGCATGGTATGAACGAATGGAACGACTCTGATGGCATCTGATTTTTGGTTGATTGCAGGATTGGGCAACCCCGGCTCCAAGTACGAGGGAACCCGCCACAACATGGGATTCATGGCGGCTGATCTTCTTGCGCAACGTTGGTCCGTCAACTTCTCCGACCATAAAGGGCTGGCGATGCTCGGCAAGGGCGTGATGAACCTGTCGGGACGCAACGTCAAATTCTTTCTGGCCAAGCCGCTGACGTATATGAACGACTCCGGCAATGCCATCGCGTCCATCAGCTCCTACTATCAGATCGAGCCGAATCATATCGTGGTGATTCATGACGACATGGATCTTGATTTCGGCCGTATCAAAGTCAAGGCGGGCGGTTCCGCAGGCGGCCATAACGGCATCAAATCCATCGATCGTTCGCTGGGAACGCCGAAGTACTCCCGTGTGCGTATGGGCGTTGGCCATGCACAGCGTGGCGCCCGCGCGCATGACAACACCGTGAACTGGGTGTTGGGCGGATTCGGCCCTGACCAGCGCAAGCAGCTTCCTGAATTCCTCGCCGACGGTGCGGATGCGGCGGAAAGCATTATCTTCGACGGTCTCGCCAAGGCTCAGGAGCAGTTCAATGGCCGCTGAGTCGGTATCGACGGCCGGCTCCCTGTCTGGCATCCTGGACGTCCTTGAAACGGATGATGATTTCCGTGCGCTGATTTCCGGGGAAATCGAACCTCCGCAGTCCGACGTGGATCCCAGCATCACGGTCGGGGTGCCGGAAGGTTTGCGTCCGGCACTGGCCGCAGGAGCGTCCGGCAGCCGAACCGTGGTATTGGTGGTGGCTTCCGGCCGTGAGGCCGAGGAAATGGTCGAGGCGGTTCGTTCCTGGTATGCCGGGGACCCGAATGATGTCGCGCAGCTTGAGGCATGGGAGACGCTGCCGCACGAGAGGCTTTCTCCTCGCGCGGACACGGTGGCGAGCCGTATGGCGGTGTTCCGCAGGCTGAAGCATCCGCGGAACGGCAGCGATATGTTCGGTCCCATCCGGATTCTCGTCATGCCTGTACGTTCTCTGATCCAGCCGGTGGTGGCCGGACTGGGAGACATCGAACCGTTGGTTTTCGCCCAGGGTGAGGAGCTCGCGCTCGACGAGGCTTCCAGACGATTGGTCGAGAATGCCTATACGCGCGTTGATCTGGTGATGGACCGTGGGGAATTCGCAGTGCGTGGAGGAATCATCGACGTGTTTCCACCCACATTGCCCCATCCGGTGCGTATCGAATTCTTCGGAGACGAGATCGACACCATTCGTGAATTCCATGCATCCGACCAGCGCACATATGGCGACGGGATCGCCACGGTGTGGGCGACGCCGTGCCGTGAGCTGCAGCTGACCGACGATATTCGCCAACGTGCGAAATCGTTGATCGGTTCCATCGCCAACGCCGACGATATGCTTGAATCCATCGCCAATGCCATTCCGGTGGAAGGCATGGAATCGCTGCTGCCTGCCCTTGTCGACACCATGGAGCCGGTGCTGGGAATGCTGCCGGCCGATGCGCTGATCATGCTTTCCAATCCCGAAAAGCTGCGTCGTGCCGCCGATGATTTAGCGAAGACGGCCAATGAATTCCTCGCGGCAAGTTGGCATGTCGCCGCTTCCGGGCACGGAGCCGGAGCCCCGATTACCTTCGATCAGGCGAATTTCTACGATTTCGAAGAAACCATCGCATCCTTGGTCTTCTCTCGTCACGACGTATGGAAGCTCACCGGTTTTGGCGTGGATTCCACGCGGGAGGGTCACCTTCAGCTTGATGCAGTCAATCCGGGGGAATTCCGAGGCAATGAGGAGAGGGCGGCCTCCGGCATCGAAGGATTGCTTGAAGCCGGTTATGCGGTGACCGTAACCGCCGGTGCTCAGGGTACGTTGGCGCGTCTCAAACGTGCGATCAACGAAACGGGCATCGCCAACTTCGATTGCGTACGGTCGCGCGCGATTGACGGTTTCATCGACAACGCGGCGAAGATCGCTCTGCTCACCGAACGCGACCTGACTGGTCGAACGTCGGCGGCGGGACATAGCAAAACGCCGAAACGTCGCCGAAAAGCCATCGATCTCATGGAGCTCAAGGCGGGCGATTATGTGGTGCATGAACAGCATGGCATAGGCCGTTTCATCGAGATGCGTCAGCGAACGATCGGTTCGGGGGAGAACCGGAGCACACGCGAGTACCTGGTGATCGAATACGCTCCAAGCAAGCGCGGCGCTCCGGCCGATAAACTGTTCATTCCGACCGATCAGCTTGACCAGGTCAGCAAATACATCGGCGCGGAGGCTCCGAAGCTCAATAAGCTTGGTGGTTCCGACTGGGCCGCCACCAAAGCCAAGGCACGCAAACATGTGCACGAGATCGCCGAAGACCTGGTCAAGCTCTATTCGGCCCGACAGCGCGCCGAAGGCTACGCTTTCAGCAAAGACACGCCATGGCAGAGGGAACTGGAAGACGCTTTCCCCTACCAGGAGACCGCCGACCAGCTCACCACCATCGACGAGGTCAAGTCCGACATGGAGAAGTCCGTGCCGATGGACCGCTTGATCTGCGGTGATGTGGGATTCGGCAAAACCGAGATCGCAGTGCGTGCGGCGTTCAAGGCGGTGCAGGATTCGAAACAGGTGGCCGTACTGGTGCCGACCACGTTGCTGGTGCAGCAGCATTTCGAGACCTTCACCGAACGTTTTGAGGGTTTCCCGGTGAATGTGGCGGCGATGAGTCGTTTTCAAACCGCCAAGGAGATCAACGAAACCATCAAGGGCCTTGAGGAAGGTTCCGTGGACGTGGTCATCGGAACGCACAAACTGCTCAATCCGAAGGTCAAATTCAAGGATCTCGGTCTGGTGATCATCGATGAGGAACAGCGTTTCGGCGTGGAACACAAGGAGACGCTGAAGGCTCTGCGTACGAACGTGGATGTGCTGAGCCTGTCGGCCACGCCTATTCCCCGCACGTTGGAGATGGCGGTCACCGGCATACGTGAGATGTCGACTTTGGCCACGCCCCCGGAGGATCGTCTGCCGGTGCTGACCTACGTCGGCGCCTACGAGGACGCGCAAATCACCGCCGCCGTCCGTCGAGAACTGCTTCGTGGCGGTCAGGTGTTCTACGTGCACAACCGTGTGCAGGACATCGCGTCCGTCGCGGCGAAGATTCACGAGCTGGTTCCTGAATCGCACGTCGGCATAGCGCACGGCAAGATGGGGGAGAAGCAGCTTGATGGCGTGATTCGTGATTTCTGGCATCGCGACATCGACGTGCTGGTCTGCACGACGATCATTGAAACGGGTCTGGATATTTCCAACGCGAATACGTTGATCGTCGATCATGCCGACCGTTTCGGCTTAAGTCAGCTGCACCAGCTGCGTGGACGAGTCGGCCGCGGCAGGGAGCGCGCATATGCGTATTTCCTGTACGATCCGACCAAGCCCATGACGCAGCAGTCGCACGACCGCCTGACCACCATCGCCCAGAACACTTCATTGGGTTCCGGTTTCGACGTGGCCATGAAGGATCTTGAGTTGCGTGGCACGGGCAATCTCCTGGGAGATGAGCAGAGCGGGCATATCGAGGGGGTTGGTTTCGACCTGTACGTCCGTATGGTCTCCGAAGCGGTTGAGCGCTACAAGGAGCCGGAACGTACGGAATCAGTCGCCGTCAGCATCGATCTGCCCATCGAAGCGTCCATTCCGGTCGATTACATCGATTCGGACAAACTGCGTCTGGAGGCCTACCGCAAGTTGGCCGGAGCTCGTACTGAGGATGACCTCGCCGACCTGCGCGATGAGCTCAAGGACCGTTACGGCAAGCCTCCTGTGGAATTCGAGGCCTTGTTCGACGTGGCGCGTCTGCGTTTCAAAGCGAGAAGGCTGGGCATAACCGAAGTCATTGCGCAGGGGCGTAACGTCCGCGTCGCGAAGTTCGAGCCGCGTGAATCCGTCCAGATGCGCATGGCCAGAATCTACAAGGGCATTCAATACCGCCCCGTGACCAAGACGTATATCATTCCGACGCCGTTCGCGGGGTCGCTTGGCTCCAGGCCTATGAGTTCGGATGAGGTGGTTGGCTGGACGAGCCAGTTGCTCGATGATCTGGATTGGAAGCCACAGCCGCGTGGATAAGTGCTCGGCGATGTTTCCGACACGGATATGTGAGCGTTAACATACGACGTGTCGAAAAGTTGCCATACGTCCATAAAACGCACTATTCTAGGCAATGTCATCACAACCTAACGTTTATAAGGAGTAGTTGTGGCAGTAATTGAAAGCGTTTACGCGCGTCAGATTCTCGATTCCCGCGGCAACCCGACCGTTCAGGTCGTTCTCGACACCGAAGACGGTGCTCAGGGCCTGGGCCTCGTTCCGTCCGGTGCTTCCACCGGTGAAGCCGAGGCTTGGGAGCGTCGCGATGCCGACAAGTCCGTGTACATGGGCAAGGGTGTTCTCAACGCAGTCAAGGCTGTGAACGAAGAGATCGCTCCGAAGATCATTGGCATGGACGCTTCCGATCAGCGCGCCCTCGATGAGGTCATGATCGAGCTCGACGGCACTCCGAACAAGGGCCGTCTGGGCGCCAACGCCATCCTCGGCGTGTCCCTGGCTGCTCTGTATGCCTCTGCTGAGTCCGCGGGCCAGCCGCTGTACCGCTACATCGGCGGCACCAACGGCCACATCCTGCCGGTTCCGAACATGAACATCATGAACGGTGGCGCTCACGCTGACTTCGCCACCGACATCCAGGAGTACATGATCTCCCCGTACGGCTTCGAGACCTACAGCGAGGCTCTGCGCGCGGGCGTCGAGGTCTACCACACCCTGAAGAACGTCCTGAAGAAGGAAGGCCTGGCCACTGGTCTGGGCGACGAGGGCGGCTTCGCTCCGAAGATGAAGTCCAACAAGGACTCCCTGAACTACATCATGGACGCCATCTCCGCCGCCGGTTACGAGCCGGGCAAGCAGATCGGCATCTCCCTCGATGTGGCTTCCTCCGAGTTCTACAACAAGGAGACCGGCAAGTACCACTTCGAAGGTGAGGATCGCGAGGCCGGCTACATGCTCGACTTCTATGAGAACCTCATCAACGAGTACCCGATCGTTTCCATCGAGGATCCGTTCCAGGAAGAAGGCTGGGAAGACTGGGCCGCCATCACCGCCAAGCTCGGCGATCGTCTGCAGTTCGTCGGCGATGACCTCCTGGTTACCAACCCGGCACGTCTGGCCAAGGGCATTGAGCTCGGCGCAGCCAACTCCCTGCTGGTCAAGCTGAACCAGATCGGCACCGTCACCGAGACCCTCGACGCCATCGAGCTGGCCACCAAGAACGGCTTCACCTCCATGGTTTCCCACCGTTCCGGCGAAACCCCGGACACCACCATCTCCGATCTGGCTGTGGCAAAGAACACCGGCCAGATCAAGACCGGTGCACCGGCTCGTGGCGAGCGCGTTGCCAAGTACAACCGCCTGCTCGAGATCGAGGAGGAGCTCGGCTCCACCGCTCAGTACGCCGGCTACACCGCTTTCAAGGCATGCAAGAAGTACATCGCCAAGTGAGCGTGTGTGCGTAAATAGGCGCTAACGGAAGATACCCGTCGTGTTCCTCGTCGAATGCGGCGGGTATTTTCGTTGCTATGAGTTCAAAGACACGTAGGAAAAAGACACCGAGGAGCGCTGGCGCAGGGCCGGTTGCATTCTTCGTGTCGGTGTTCATTGTGGCTTTGGGAACCATCCAACTCGTTTCCACGTTCCATACGTATGCGCTGAACCTCTCCGAGCTGAACAGTCTGAAAAAACAGGAGGCTTCGCTTATAGCGCAAAAAAAGGAACTTGAGAACAACATCGCGCGCTGGGATGACAAGGCGTACGTGACGGCCCAGGCCAGGGACCGATTGGGATTCGTATTTCCCGGTGAGCAGGCCATTCGTGTGTTGCATCCGGAAGCGGTGACGGGTGAGAGCACGGGTGAATCCGGCACTTCCAACAGTGAATCGCAGACGACGTCGCTGCCGTGGTATGAGGAATTGGATTACTCGTTCAAACAGGCGGACCAGTCGGACGAAACGGATACGGGCGAGCAGACGGAATCGCAGGAAAGCGTTCAGGAAAACAGTCAGAGCGACGAACAGAACAACCAAGACGACGGCCAGCAGAGCGACCAAGACAACAATCAAAACAACGACCAGCAGTCAGGAGATCAATAAGTGGCACAGGACAAGATCATCGTCGAACAGGCCAAACAACTGTCGAAGAACATTCTCGCCCATCCGGCCACCGAGGAAGACATCGCAATCGTCGAGAAGCAGCTCGGGCGTTATCCTCGAGGCATGGTGGCAGTGGGCGCGCGTTGCGTATGCGGCAGGCCGCTGGCAGTGGTGACCAGACCGTTGCTGCCGGGAGGCGTTCCCTTCCCGACCACCTGTTATCTGACCGGTCCCGAAGCCGTCAAGGCGATTTCGCACATCGAAGCCGAAGGCAAGATGAAGGAATACAACGACCTGCTGGGTGAGGACGAACAGGTCAAAGCCGGCTATGAACGTGCCCATGAGCTGTATCTCGCTTTTCGCCATGAAATCGCGGTGGCCATGGGAGACGGCGAAGAACATATCGAAGGAACCAGCGCGGGCGGCATGCCGGTGCGTGTCAAATGCCTGCATGCCTTGCTGGCGCAGACGTTGGTGATGGGCGAGGGAGCCAATCCGATTGGTGATTTGGCCGCGGCTGCCATCAGACATGAGTTCGATCCGCAGGTATGCCGCTGCGCGATCGAGAACGAAGACTGACCCAAACGTGGGCAAAACACGACCATCCGTTGGAATCGAATCGGAGGAGGATCAATATATGAAGTCCGTTACCGTTGCCGGCATTGATTGCGGTACGAATTCCATCCGTCTGAAGGTGTCTCGGGTAACCGAGGACGGTGTGGAAGACATCGTGCCGCGCATTCTGCGTGTAATCCGACTCGGGCAGGATGTCGACAAGACCCATCGTTTCGCGGACGAGGCGTTGGAACGGGCCTATGAAGCCGCTCGTGAATTCGCCGATGTTCTCGCCGAACATCCGGTGGACGGCATTCGGTTCGTCGCCACATCGGCCACACGCGATGCCGAAAACCGCGAGGAATTCGAAGACAACATCGAAAAGATTCTCGGTGTGCGTCCGGAGGTGATTCCCGGAACCGAAGAAGCCGATCTGAGTTTCCTTGGAGCGACGAGCATCGTTCGTCGAAACGTCGAAGCGCCGTATCTTGTGGTCGATTTGGGTGGAGGGTCCACGGAACTGGTCTTGGGCGGAGACGGCGTGAGCCATCCGAGCACGCAGGTGCAGGCCGCATTCTCCATGAACATCGGCTCCGTGCGCATGACCGAACGTCACCTGAGGAACGATCCGCCCACCGACGAGCAGATCGAGGAGGCCATCGCGGATATCGACGACCATATCGACGAGGCGTTCAAAACGGTTCCCGCGGGCAAGACCCGTACCATCATCGGCGTGTCCGGCACGGTGACCACCATGACGGCTTTGTCCATGGGATTGACGGAATACGATCATTCCGCGGTCGACGGCGCCAGCTGCTCGCTGGAAGACGCCTATGCGGTCGACGACAGGTTCCTACGTATGCCACGCGAGGAACGGCTCACGTACAAGACCATTCATCCTGGCCGCGTCGATGTGGTTGGCGGCGGCGCGCTGGTGTGGAACCGCGTGCTTGCCAAGGTGTCGGAAGCGGCCCTTGCCGACCATGGTCAGAAGATCGATTCGTTCATGGCCAGCGAACATGGCCTGCTTGACGGTATCGTGTTGGATTATGGCAGGAAATTGCTTGCCGCGCGTTGACGTGGCATAATAGCTTCGCGTCGGTCTGATGGGCCGTCGCAAGGCCTCCATGGCGAAATCGGTATACGCAGTCGACTTAAAATCGACCTCTTCGGATTGCGGGTTCGAGTCCCGCTGGGGGCACAGAGCCGCATTCGCGCGCATTGCAATAGCATGCATGAAACAAACCGTTATTACACTGTCGGACGTTGATAACCTCTGAACCCGACTGAACGGATGTGACATGGCGTCGAAAGATATCAAACCGGTGATCGAACAGCCCGATACGCAGATTCCTCTGATGCTTTCCCAAGCGATTATCGTAGCCGGGGTGCTGTCCATCGGCGTGATGGTATGTTCTCCGCTGTATTTCACCTTGTTGCAAACCTCGGTCGCGTTGGTTCCCCTGGCTCTTGAGGCGGTATTTCTGTCGGTGGCGTTCACCTTTGTGGTGGGTTTCGCGCTGTTGTGGTGTGCGGAGTCGTTCACGATTCATATGCGTGAGAAGTTCCGCCCGTTCGCCTATGCGGCCGTTGGTCTGATCGGCTACGGTGTGTGGAATGCACTGGTACTCACCACGACCTTCAACTCGGTGCTTGTCAAAGTGGGAAGCGAAGTTCTGACGAACGGTCAGGTCGTTTCGGTGGCGGTCAACGGCGCCGCACTTGGATTCGTGGCGTTTTTGTTTGCTAAGCTGTTCGACGTGAAGCTCGGCAATCGCAAGGGCGCGGCCTTGGCCATGCTGGGTGCGGAGATCGTTGTGGCGGTCTTTGGGCTGATTATCATGATTTCCATGTTCTCCGCGCTGTACTGACGGCTTGCGGCGGCTGTGGCGACCGCAGAGGAGGCGATCGTATGTTCAGTATTCTTGAGATGTTCACGATTGGTGTCGGTCCAAGCTCGTCGCATACCGTCGGCCCGATGGTCGCGGCCAGCAGATTCGCGGCATCGTTGGAAAAGCACGGAACGCTGAACAGAGTCAGTCGCGTCAGAACGGTGTTGTACGGCTCTCTTGCTTTGACGGGCCTCGGCCATGGCACCGACAGGGCGGCCGTGGCGGGGCTGGAGGGAAACGTTCCTCAAAGCGTGGATACCGACCACATGAGCGCCATTCGGGCGGAATGCGAGCGCAGTGGCGAGCTCATGCTTAACGGCATGCATCGTATCCGTTTCGACTATGCCCACGATGTGGTGATGGATGTGTGGCACCGTATGGCGGCACATCCCAACGGCATGCGTTTCCAGGCGTTCGACGCGCACGACAATCTGGTCGAGGAGCAGATGTGGTATTCCATCGGTGGCGGTTTCGTGCGTCAGGGGGCCGTCGACGATTTGATGATAGGCATTCATGAGAAGCCTCCGGCGGGAACGTCGTTTGCGGATCAGGAGAATGATTCCTCCATTGAGGTCGATTCGCGCGTGCCGTATCCATTCGCCACTTGCGATGAATTGATCGCATTGTGTGACGAGCATCATATGAGCATTGCCGATATCGTCTGGGCCAACGAAACGTCCATGAGATCCGCCGTACAGGTTCGCAGCGAGCTTGACAATGTCTGGCGTGTGATGCGTCGTTGCGTGCAGCATGGATGCCATACGAGCCAGGCTGTGCTGCCCGGGGGCCTTGACGTGCCGCGTAGGGCTCCGAAGATGTATGCCAGGCTTGCTTCCAACAGCGATGTGCTTGAGCGGGACAGACGTCGCATGGATGCGGTGCTTGAATCGTCCGATGCGGCGTGGGTGAATCTGTTCGCGTTGGCGGTTTCCGAAGAGAACGCCGGTGGTGGTCGCATCGTCACTGCACCGACGAACGGTGCGGCCGGCATCATTCCGGCTGTATTGCATTATTACTGGCATTTTGTGGACCGGGCCAATGAGGATGGCGTCATTACCTTCCTGCTTACCGCCGGCGCCGTGGGGTATCTGTTCAAGCGAAACGCTTCGATTTCCGGTGCCGAGGTCGGATGCCAGGGTGAGGTCGGTACGGCGTGTTCCATGGCCGCGGCGGGTTTGTGCGCGGTGATGGGCGGCACGCCGCAGCAGGTGGAGAACGCCGCCGAAATCGGCATTGAGCATAATCTTGGGTTGACCTGCGATCCGGTCGGCGGTTTGGTGCAGATTCCATGCATCGAACGCAACGCCATGGCTGCGAACACCGCCATCAACGCGGTGCGTATGGCCATGTTGGGGGACGGTACGCATATCGTGAGTCTTGACCAGGCGATCAAAACCATGAAGGACACCGGAGAAGACATGATGGCCAAATACAAGGAGACGTCGAAGGGCGGTTTGGCCGTCAATGTCGTTGAATGCTAGCGGTGTTTGGTGCTAGTCTAGGTGGCATTGTGCTTTTTAAAGGAGGTTTACCATGGCGTCTGAAATGCCTGTAGTCAACGTTGAATTCGGCGATCGTCCGACCATCGAATTCCCGTCCGAAACGGCTCCTGCCGGTCTGAAGGTCGTGGAGCTGCTCGAGGGCGACGGTCCTATGGTGCGTAGGGGAGACACCGTTACCGTCAACTACCATGGTGTTGTCTGGGGCAAGGAAGATCCGTTCGATTCCAGCTTCGACCGTCACCAGCCGGCAAGTTTCGGTATTGGCGTCGGCCAGGTCATCAAGGGTTGGGATCAGACGGTTCCGGGCCATAACGTCGGCTCCCGTCTGGTTGTCTCCATTCCGCCGGAGTACGGCTATGGCTCCCGTGGCGTTCCGCAGGCGGGCATCGGCGGCACCGACACCCTGGTGTTTGTGATCGACATCATCTCCACCCGCTGAGCGGCGGATTATTTCCAAGGTCAAGGAGGTCAACATGGCCGAAGAGAAAACGCTTCTGCTGACGCAGGAAGCTTATGACAAGATGAAGGAAGAGCTTGCCTGGCGTGAAGGCGAGTATCGTGACGAGATTCTTTCCAAGGTGGCTGCGGCCCGAGCTGAAGGCGATTTGAGCGAGAACGGCGGATATCAGGCAGCCCGTGAGGCTCAGCGTGTGAATCAGGGCCGTATCGAGGAACTGACCGTCAAGCTGCGCAACGCGAAGATTCTGACCGCTCCCAAGGAGGGTGAGGTCGCGGATGGATCGGTGGTGACGCTCGACATCAACGGTCGTGAAAAGGTGTATGTGCTGGGTACTCGTGATCTGTCCATCGCCACGGATTACGACATCATCAGCCCCGAATCTCCGATCGGCGCGGCCATCAAGGGCTCGCATGCAGGAGACACCGTGTCGTACACGGCTCCGAACGGCCGTGAGATTTCCGTGACCATCAAGGAATCGAAGCCGCTGGTGTGAGATAGCCGGCTGCGAACGACGTTTGCGGAAAAGGGTGTTGGCGTATCGCAATCATGGATGCGCCAACACCCTTTCTTATGTTGTAAGGTACTTCCGTGTGGCTCTTGCCGATATGAGTGATTCTAGACGGCGGATGGCCACAGTTGCACGATCACCATATAGATGGCGACCATATGGCATGCGTATCCGGCCACGGTTCCTGAGTGGAATATCTCATGGAATCCGAATACCTTCGGCCATGGATCAGGTCTGCGCAGTGCATAGACGATGGCTCCCGCAATGTAGCAGGCGCCTCCGGAGGCCAGCAACACCACCACGGCAGGTCCCGCGAACGGCGATATCCAGAACAGCCCCATGAAGGCCACGCCGGAAACGCCGAAGATGATGTAGACGAGCACGTATAGCCAGCGCGGCGCGTTGATCCAAATGACATGGATGATGAGGGCCACTATGGTGCATGTCCACATTCCGGCGATGATCGAATTACGCCAGAACGGTTCGAGTGCGAATGACACGGGTGTGTAGGTGCCGGCTATGAGCAGGAAGATGTTCATATGGTCTATACGTCGCAGCACATCGGTGACCTTCGGGGACCAGTCTCCCAGGTGGTAGCAGGCGGAGTTGCCGAAAAGCACCAGTGAGCAGGCCATGAACACCGCGCAGGCCCATTTGAGTCCGGCACCGTGCGCCAGGCAGATGAGTACGATGCCGGCAGCGCATGCCAAAGGAGTGGCCACTGCGTGAATCCAGCCGCGCATGGCCGGTTTTGGCCTGCCGTGCACGTCGAGGCGGATCTTCCGCTCCTTTTCCGGAAGGACGATTCCTTCGACCTTCGCCGCGCGGATTTCGCCTTTGGCGATCGCCCTCTTGGCTTTCTCGTCGGCTTTGCGGCGGATGTTCTCCGCCTTGTTGCGTGCCTTCACTCGAATCATGTCGGCTTTCGCCTGCGTCGCTTCCTCGTTCATCGTCATGATGACTGCGCGTTTCTGCTCGATCTGGGCTTCTGTGGGTTTCGACATGAGCCCTCCTCCACTGTAACTTACGGAACCGTAACCTACGTTACCGTAACTATTGGATATATGGCAATCGGTTTTCCGAGAAAGTCATCGTCGTGTCGCGCTCAACCTCGCATGAATTGCGTATGATGGAGCGTATGGCTGATTTCTCACACATTCTGACGACGCGCCCTGATTTCGATGACGACGATCGCGAATGGCTCCATCATCTTGTGGCTGACTGGCAGGTGATCGCTGATCTGAGTTTTGCCGATCTGCTGCTCATCCTACAAAACGGCGAGGGCAAATACATCATCGCCGAACAATGCCGTCCTTCCACCGTGATGAGTCTGCGCGCGGACGATGTGGTGGGCGAGGTCGTTCCGGATGAGATGAGTACCGAACTCGATGCCGCCATGGAATCCGAATCCGTGTTCCGTTCCACGGTGCTGCGAGCCGTGGGGAACTCAACCGTATGCAACGTGTATGCTCCTGTGCGTCATAACGGCAAAACACTCGGTCTCGTGGTCCGTGAGACCAACATGGCCACCCGCGAATCGAACGGTCGTTACGAATCCGAAAGCATCAGCGCGGGAAAGCAGCTGTATGAAATGATTCCGCGAGGCCAGTTCCCGTATCTCAACCCCATCATGAACCAGCGTCACAATGCGCGCGTGGCGGATGGCTTCATCGTGCTCACAGTCGACGGCATCGTGCGTTACGCGTCTCCGAATGCGATCAGCTGTTTCCGTCGACTCGGTTCGGTGATCACCATGCAGGGGGAGTATTTGAGCGAGATCGGCACGAAGCTGCTGCGTGAGAACGATCCGGTTCTGGAGACGTTGCCGCTGGTGCTGAGTGGAAAGGCGGCTGTCGATTCCGAGCTTGACGCCAACAAGTCAGCCGTGTCCATGCGTTCGCTGCCGTTGATGGATTCGAATGGACGCGTCGGCAGCATAGTACTGTGCCGTGACGTCACCGAATTGCGCAGACGAGAGAAGGAGCTGCAGACCAAGGACGCTACCATTTCGGAAATCCACCATCGTGTGAAGAACAATCTTCAGGCCGTGTCGGCCCTGTTGCGTCTGCAGGCGCGCAAGACCAAATCCGAAGAGGTCAAAAAGGAGCTCAGCGAGGCGCAACGCCGTGTGCAGACCATAGCCATGGTCCATGAGGGTCTGAGCCAGACGGCCGATGAGATCGTTGACTATGACAAGGTCATCTCAAGCCTGCTCAAGATGGCCGTCGATCTGGCCACCATGCGCGATCAGAACATCGACATCAACTTCATCGGCAAATTCGGTATGATGCCCGCGCAGGACGCCACACCGCTTTCATTGGTGCTCACCGAGCTGATCACCAATTCCGTCGAACATGGATTTGAGGGGCGTAGAGACGGCCATATCACGATTTCCGTGGGGCGCGGCGGCAACAATCTCAATGTTGTGGTGGAGGACGACGGAATCGGCCTTGACAATGAGGAGCATGATGGCATGGCCCGTTCCTCCGGTTCCGGACTCGGCACGCAGATCATCAACACCTTCGTCACCAACGATTTCGGCGGTACCGTCCGCTGGTCGCCGCGCCGTGGGGGAGGCACCAGGGTCGTGCTTGATATGAAGCTGCGCGCGGCACAGGACTAGTTCGGGCCCCGCCCGATGGAGCAATGGGCGGAATAACGATGGTGGCCGGTCGGATTCCTTCATGAACCCGACCGGCCACCATCATGTAAGCCACTTTTCGTCGTCTGATATCAGACCTGCATCTGCATGGCCTGGGAACGGCGCGCGCGCATGGCACGACGCTTGAGAGCGCGACGCTCGTCTTCGCTCAGACCGCCCCACACACCATAATCCTGATTGGTGTCGAGCGCACACTTCAGGCATGCGTCAATCACCTTGCAAGTGCGGCAAACGGCCTTGGCCTCCTCAATCTGCTGATAGGCGGCACCGGTGTTGCCTACCGGAAAAAACAGCTCCGGATCCTTGTCACGGCACGCGGCCTTGGCGCGCCAATCAAAAGCACTACTCATGTAATTGCCTTCCTCTTGCCATGCTCGGCATCTGATCTGTTATTTAGATAACCACGAATCGAACGATTTTTCAAGAGTTTTTGGGAAAACAATTCGGCGAAATGTCAGAATCCTTGGAAACATACGCATTGTATAAGACTTGCCGTGGCTTGACGAATCAGCACGCCGCGGCCTTCGACGGAATATTCGTCAGGGGAAAGTCCGTCCAAAATCGGTCGTGGAATGCCGAACATGAGATCATTCGGCCGGTCTCCGGATGGGAACACTATCCTCGTGTCGCAACGGTCCGTTGCCGCGGACATCGGTTTCTCCAAAGCGGCGATCACGGTGATGGACGCATCGGCGATCGCCTTGGTCAAGGATGCGGATTCGGCGTCCGCGGAGAAAGGGTTGAACAGGTCGTCGGCGTCATCGACGAACCAGATGGTTCGTTCGTTGTGGTTATGTATCGTGCCGTCGTCGGTGACGTACCGGTTGTCTTCTTTTCGTGTGAACCGAATCGTGCATCGATCAGTGCCGTACAGCCAGCTGGCGCAATGCAGCATCAGATTGGTCTTGCCGCTCCCGTGCCGCCCGATGATCGCGATGTTTCCCTGTGAGACGTCCAGATACGCTGTGGAAATGAGCACGCCGTCGTCTTTGAGTGCGAAAGGTATGCTGTGCCATGGCGGGTTGTGTTCCGCATGCAGGTCGTCCGGGACTACGCATCGTGGGAGGGGCTCCGAGAAGAGTTGTGGTGTTTTTTCGTAGCCGCAGAATCGTGCCGCCGTGTTGATGGATGCCACCAGGTGCGTCACGTTTCGTACCGCGCTGCAGAGGAATGCGGTCGTCCGCGAGCCGTCGTTGCAGTAGGCCGCTCCGGGAGCGTTCGGTGGAATCAGTGAGGCGTCGCGTATGCCGATGAGCTCCATGGATTGCATGTGATCGGTCACACGCAGACATATGTTCAACGATATGTTCGCCTTCATGTCGGCATGCACTTGTCCCATAGGATTCTGCGTGCAGACGATCAGATGCATGCCCAACGATCGGCCAAGGGATGCCAGACGATTCAGACGCTGCATGTAGTCGGGCAGAAGATCGCGCAGGGCGTGAAATTCGTCGATTACGACCACCAGTCGGGCGGGTGGCGATGGCAGCTTGTCGAAGCTGGACACCCGATGCGCGCTTACCAGGGTTTCTCTGCGAAGGAGTTCCTGTTCGATAGCGTTCAGGGCTCGTACCGCATGGGAAAGATCGAGATCGCATACGTTGCCAACCGTGTGGGGGAGCCGTTCCAGTGCATTGAATGTGGATCCGCCTTTGAAATCCAGAAACACAAAGTGGAGTCGGTCCGGACTGTACGCCGTGGCCAATGCCACACACCAACTGATCAGAAGCTCGGATTTACCGGAACCTGTGGTTCCGGCCACCATGGCATGTGGTCCCGCACGGGTCAGATCTATGGAGAATTCCGTCTGAAGCCCCGATTGCATGCGGGTTCCGATGGCGCAGAGCGGATTGCTTTGGAGCCATCCGTGGACAACATGCCTCCATGTCGTGGCCTCGATGGGAAGGCCATGCAGTTCTTCGAAGCGTATATGCGCGAGCTGCTCAAACGGGTATGCATGCGTATCCGAAAGATCCGACGTATGGTTTTCCGTGATGGATTTTGAATTGGCGAAATCGTGGTTTTGCATGGTCTGCTGTCCGTCGACGCGCATTCTGATGACCATTATGGCAAGGGTGATGGCGCTGCCCAGCAACCCTGGTGCCAGCATGGCCACGTACATCCAGTGCCGTTGCACGCACATCACGACAAGCATGACCAGTTGGGCGATCAGGGGAGTCGACCAACTGATCAGAGACAACTGCCTGTCGTCAAATTGTCCGCGGCCTGCGGCGCCGTTACGAGATCCTTTGGAACCATGCATGGCACCAGCTTGAAGCGGCATGATTGTCCAAATCAAGCCGAAACCGCTCCTGTGGTCGGAGAACGCGGGTTATCCACATCTTTAAAAGAACGTTTTACTGCTGTTCCGCGAGTGTTCCGACGGTACCGGCCTCATGGGTGCCATTGGCAAGTTCGGAGAAGAGCTGAAGATTTCTCTCCTCGTCGAGGAGCACGCTGGAGCCGACGCCGTCAACATAGTAATCCGGGTCCGTCCAATATACGCTTCCGGAAATGCCCTCATCGCTGGAAGCGCTTTTGAAGGCCAACGCCATGTGCAACAGGGAGGACGTGGATGCGTCCTCATCCACGGTCACGGATTCCAAGGCGGATTCCGCGACCTTCTTCACTTTGGCGAAATTGAGCAGGGTCTGCCGTGACGCGCCTTTCTTGACGATTGCGCTGATCACCTGGCGCTGTCTTGCAGCGCGGCCGAAATCTCCCTGCGCGTCGGCGTAACGCATTCGGGAGAACGCCAGTGCGGTGTTGCCGTCGACGGTATGGCATCCGGAAGACCAAGTCAAGCCGGAGTATGGATCGTCGACATCCTCGTCGTAGCAGAGTTCCACGCCGCCTAATGCGTCGACCACATTGATCAGGCCGCCGAACTGCACCATGGCCACGTGATCGATTTTCTGTCCGGTGATGTCCTCCACCTCATTGACCAGCTGTTCCCCGTTATAAAGCTGTGCCACGGCGTTGATCTTCATATAGGTCTGATCGATTTCCACGAGTGAATCGCGAGGAATGGAAATCAGTGAGGACGGGCCGGATTTTGGTTTTGTGAGTACGAGAATGGTGTCCGTTCTGAAACCTGCGATGTCTCCGGTGTCTCCGACGGTGCCGTCGCGTTCGTCGGAGCCGAGAATCAGCCAGCTTTCCCCGGAGGTGTTTGCCTTTGACGTGAGCCAAGAGGTTTTGTTGAGCTGACCGTCGATCCAATTCCATGTGCAGAAGACGGACAGTCCGAAAGCGAGAAGCAACGCCAACAATGCGCAAAGGATGATCTTGCCGATATTACGCTGTTTATGCGCCACTCCGACGCTCTTGCACATACTCTTACCCAGGTTTCCTATATAGGAGATATAGGGGGATAGGTCAAGTCGTGCCGAGGTACGTGGCCTGGTGTTGTAGCCGCGGCTGCTGGAGTTGCGGGTGTTGCCTTGTGGTTTCGATGCCTTCGGCGATTGCCTGAGCGCAGATGAGGATTGTTGCACGTGCCGGATCTGTTGCGGGCGCCGGGGCTGCTGCTTTGCCGGGGGTGTGAAGGACGCTGGGGTCTGCGCGCCGCGCGCGCCCGAAATACTGGAGGAGGATCTGCTTGGCCGGGAGGGACGTGACGAGGGGCGAAAGCTCCTTGGCGCGTCGTTTGCGGAGGCTTTTACGGGGGTGGCGCTGGAAGCCGCTCCCGTGGCTCGGGATGTCTGCTTGGCGGAAGATTGCCGTGATGCTGCACGGGAAGGCTTGGCTGCCGGTGAGAAGCTGGGGGCCTCCCGTCCGGCACCACGTGCGGATGATGACGCTCCGGCCACCGGCTGTGATGCGGACTTCTTACGTCCGGCAGCCGGCATAAAGCTCGGTGGCGATCCCATCGCGCCGTCGGTCTCTTCGCTCATTCTTCCTCCAAAAAAGTCGTCCCCACACTGTCTGCACCGTGCAGGGACGATATCAGTTGGTCGCGGTTCAGTTCTCTGCGGGAACTGCGCATATCGTTACGTTAAGGTAACGGTCTGCGATGCCTATGTACTGGCCGGTGGTCGCATCGTGGATGGATCCGTCCTCCGGGTCGACGGTTCCGCCCGTATTCGGATCGATCAGAGTGCCGTCCGCACGCGTGATCAGTCCGGTGTTGGGATCGGGCGTCTCCGTGGTTTCGGTCTGAGCGTCGGCGCCGTCGGCCTGCGTGGATTCATCCGTCGTTCCAGCGTCGGTTTCGGTGGATTCCGTGGTGCCGTCGGTGGATTCCGTGGATTCCGTGGATTCGTCGGAACCGTAGAGCGGCTTTCCTTCGCGCAGCTTGGCCCACAATTCATCGGCGTTGTCTGCCCACACCGAACGGTTCGGGTCGGATGGAGCCGCGACCACCGGCACGGTTTGCGAATTGAGGTTGGTCAGATTGAAGTTCTTCAGGCTCATGGCAAGACCGGCCAGTGCAGCGGTATCCGCCATGCCTTGGGAGATGCTCAGCGACTGCAATGCCGATTTGGCCAGCTGATACAGCTGGGACGCGTCCGTAAACAGGTTCTTGCTCAGGGCTTGGTTCATCAGCTGTTTGATGAGATACTGCTGACGCGTGGTTCTTGCCGTATCCGACCCATCGCCCAGCGAGTATCGGGTACGAGCGTACTGCGTGGCCTGAAGGCCGTCGAGATGCTGCAGGCCCTTGGCCAGCTGAAGGCCGGTATATGGGTCGTCGATGTCTTGCGACACGCACAGGTCAACGCCTCCGATGGCGTTGACCATCTTGACCAATCCTGCGAAGTCCACGACGATGAAGTTCTGGATATCAAGACCGGTGAGGCTGTTCACCGCGTTCAACGTGCAGCTGGCCGCCGAAGCGAGATCGCCGCCGGTGCTGTAGGCTCCGGCGAATATCGAATTGAACATCACGTTGTATTGGGCGGGAATAATGCCGTTCGAAGTGACGCATTGCGGCACGTCCACCAGCGAGTCGCGCGGAATGGAGACGAGATTGATCGTCGAACGGTCCGCGGAGATCTGCACCACCATGGTCGTGTCGGCCTGATGATTGCCTTCGGTGTCTTCACCGCCACCGATGGACAGGTTCTCCTCCCCGTCTCGCGAATCCTGGCCTATCACCACGAACTCGATGGGTTTGCCGGAATTCGGATCGATGATCGATTCATCGGAATTCAACGAGCCCTGGCTGATGACCGCGACCTTGTTGTCTTGAATGATGCTGTTCACGTCCATCCAGGTGGCTGCGGCCGCGGTTCCGGAGAACACCAGCATTGCGGTGATGATGGAGGCCACCACGGTTCTGGTCCGATGCTGCACGCGGTACCCAAGGCTGTGCCGCGGCTGAACATCACGCAAACCGTTGATATTAGGAAGCTTGTTGCCGGTGGGGGAGTTTGTCACGGTGTTGCCTTCCTGTTTTCTCGCATACTTGCGCCGCCAACGGGCGCTCCTAGACCATAACAGTATCAAAACAAGGGAATATAGGGGCGTTGTCTGAATTTTCACTGAATCCGACATGGACCCGCATGGATGACATGTCGGATCCTTAGCATAATCATTGGGCGATACGGGTTATTGACACGGCAAAATTTGACAAAAGCAATTCGCATATGTGTAATCTAGTCCTTGCTTGATATACACATGTAGGAGAGGAAGGGCGCATGTGGGGCGTGATGAATGAGCCTTCCGAAGATCCGCTTGCCGAACTGTGGGGGTTGTTCAAGCGGGATGATGATGTGTCCTGGCAACACAGGGCATTGTGCTCACAGACCGATCCGGAGGCTTTTTTCCCTGAAAAGGGTGGATCCACCAGAGATGCGAAGCGCGTATGCGCGCAGTGTGAAGTACGTGAACAGTGTTTGAAATGGGCGATCGACCATGACGAGCGCTTCGGCATCTGGGGCGGAATGAGCGAGCGTGAACGCCGTCGGTACAAGAAGGAACATAAGGAGCGGGCGTGACGTACGGCAAGGCCCGTGCGTACACTTAAGTCTATGAATTCAATTGCCAGCAGCGATATTCAAAGAATCGTGACCGATCAGCTCAACGACAGGCCGTATTCGCATAGGCAGGATGTTGACCAGTCGGTTGCGTCTGTGATCACTGTGCAGGATGATGTGCGTTTTCTGCCTTCCACGTTCGCAGCGGTGATTGCGCAGCGTGTGTTGCCGGGAACCATCATCGTGGCGGATTGCGCCGGGCATGTGCAACAGCCGATGGAATTGACGTTCGAGGTGATCCCATCTCCGGCGGGTGTCATCACGCAGATGCCCGAAAGCAAGACGGTGCGCGTCGTGCTGGTCGCGGTGAAGGGTGCCGCTTCGTTTTCGGATGCGGTGTCCCGTGCCTTCAGGCAGATTGATCCTGATCACAGGATTCGTGCCCTGTGGACGCTCCATGACGATTCGCGGCCGGCGGATGATCTGTGCCTCGAACATCTGCTGGATGCTTGGAGGAACACGCCTACCGCGTCGCTGCTTGGCGCCAAGCAATTGGATTGGCAAGGTGAAAGCCTGCATAACGTCGGAAGGTTCGCAGGACGTCACACCGTCGCATCCCTGGTGGTGGACGGCGAACCGGATCAGGAGCAGTACGACGGTCGTCAGGATGTGATGTCCGTTTCCCTGGCCGGTGCGTTGGTTCCGCTCCAGACGTTGCACTCCTGGGAAGGCGCCGATCCGTGGTTCGGCACCTTCGCCGAGTCCATGGATCTATGCCGGCGCATCTGCGTGGGCGGCGGCCGGGTGATCGTGGTTCCGCAGGCGCGCATCGCCCACAGAAGGGCGCGTTTCGAAGGTATCCGCACGAAAAACGGTCTGCCGGTCGAAGACGGTACCGCCCGCGTGGATTCGTACATGTCCGTTCTCGAGGCGAGGTCAAAGTACTACTACACCGACGTGCATCGTTCTTGGTGGCCGCTGCTGTGGCTATTGTCCATCCTCAAAGCCCTGGGGATGTGCATATTGTGCCTGACTCGCAAACAGCCGTACAGGGCCTGTTGCGAACTTGCCCTGCCATGGAAGTCGTTGCTGAATGTCCGCGGCGCGTTGCGAGCGAGGGCAAGGCTGCGCAGACAACGTAAGGTCTCATTGCGATCGTTGTCCGCGTTGCTGGCGTCACGTCAGCAGATTCGCCAGTGGCGTGATCGCCGCGACGCGTTCTTTGACCAGCGCAACACCATGGTGCTCAGTCCTCTTGAGAAGGCTCATCTGCGAGTGAGACTTCTGCGTCGATGGGGATTTGCGCTGGGCTCCGCCGTGGTCGCGTTCGGATGGGTCGCGTTCACATATTGGGGCGTATTGCGTTCGGCGGTCTCCGGAGCCTCCATCTATGCGCAGTCGTTGCTGCCCACCAATGCGAGCCTTTCGCAGCTTGCGCAAGCCGCAACCACTTCCTGGGCGTACACGTCCGGGACGGGAATCAGCGCTCCGAGCGCGCCGTGGCTGCTGGTGCTGCTGGTATTCTCGGTGTTCACTGGAGGGCATGTGTCTTCCGCGGTCTCCTTGGTGTTCTTCATATCCGCACCGCTGATGGTGTTGTCGTTCTGGGCGTTGGCGGGTGTGTTCACCAGATCCGACACCGTCCGTTGTGTGAGTGGCCTCACATGGTTCGCTCTGGCGGTTTCCATGGGCGTGTACCAGAATGCCGACGTACCGATGATGACGGTGATGATGTTCCTACCGGCCGCCTTCGCCTTCTCCTTCCGCGCTGTGGGCATGTATCGCACCGAAGATTTGATCGTTCCCCACGTGTCCGTGCAAAGCGCGGCGATCGCCGCGCTGTGTTTCATCCCCGTGGTGGCGTCCGAACCGCAATTGCTGCTGCCGCTGATGCTGACGTTCCTGACATTCCTGCTGTTTGTTCGTTCCGGCCGCGCGTCCCTGCTGTTGATTCCCTTTCCGGCAGCGTTCATTTGCGCGCCCACCTTGGTCAACGCGGTTCGTTTCGCGTCGGATGGCACTTGGCGTCAGATTTTCGGCAGTGTGATGTTGCCGTCCTCGCAGCGTGACGGTTTCCCCGTTGTCGGCAATGTTTCGGAAGTTCTGTCCCGGGCTTTCGGGTTGAGTCTGGAATCCGGCCTCATTTGGGAGTACGCCGGCATCGTGTTGCTGGCGATTGCCGTGCTGCTGGCCGCGGTCTCGCTTTTTCTGCCGTTTGTGCTTCGCGCATCCCGTATGATGTGGGTCGCATCAATCGCGGGTTTCGTCACGGCGTTGGTTTCCGAAGGCGTTGCGGTGTCGGTGGATGAATCCGGCCCGGTGGCCGGTTCGGTTCTGCCGGGCGTCGCCTTCGCGATGCTGGGATTGCTCTCATGCGTCTGTATGGTCGCGGGCGGTGCCGTGCAGCGTTTCGTCATGCTCCGTCAAAGAGCCTCCGGCGACGTTGAGCTCAACCATGACGAATCCTCCGCGTCAACGGTGGCGGTCCGTGTGGGAAGGGGCCTGTTGGTGGGACTCATGACCCTTTCGGTAGTGCTTTGCATGTTTTGCGATTATGCCGTTCGCGATCGCAGCCAAGTGAAGACGAGCGATGCCGGCCTGCCCATGGTGGCCACGGATTATCTCGCGCAGAATGAGGGACGTCGCATACTTGCCGTGCGTGCGGAAGCGGTGGATTCCGTCGACTACAGCGTCATGCGCACCAAACGGGGTGACCTGATCGACAGCTCGCCCGCCCAGCGTGTGGAAATGGTCGTCGGACGTACTGACGATTCCTCGGCAACCATAGCCGAGGCCTGCGCGCAGCTGCTGTCGAATGCCGATGCGGATTCCATCACCAGTCTCAGCGAACTGGGCTTTGGCGGAATCTACGTTGTTCGTGCCGACGAAAACGAGGCCCAGGAAGAGGCGAGCGATCAGCTCAATTCCAATATCAGCGCATCGGATGGCACACAGAGCGTGGTGAGCACCGATGAGGGCACATATTATCGATTGACCGTGCAGGACGCTTCCACCCAGCAGATCGACGATTCCGGTCTGAACGTCGCAACATCGAGTATATGGCGGCATGCATGGTTGTGGTGCATGGGAATTATCGTAGCGGCGTATTGCCTGGTGGCTTTCCCGCGTATCCGTCGCAAGTAGGAGGAATAATGAGCCGTCATTCTCGTCCCAACACGGCCATACGTGTTGTTCTGGCCATTTGCTCCATGCTGGTCATCCTGGCCCTGGTGGTGGGCTCGTGCATTTTCAGACCGTCCTGGCTGAAGGCGGATTCCGTGGAGGTCTCCAGCGCGTCCGTGTCGCACACGGTCAGTCCACGTCAGGTGTCGACGTACTGCCCTGCGCGAATGACCATAGCCGACACCGATTCGTATGGCGACAGCGAGTATCAGGCGTCCAACGGAAACGTCGCGTCCTCGGCCAGATACAGCGCGTTCGGTTCGGTGTTTCGTTCGTCGGTCTTTGATTTCGGCGCTCAGGACGATTCCTCCGCACTGGCCGTGGAGAAGCGTGATTCCGATTCCCAGCAGAGTCTGTATATCGCCTCCGGTTCGGTCGACGGCGGTTCGCAATTGCAGAACACGCGTCTGCTGTCCGCGACGGACGGTACCGGTTCCGTGTCTTCTGTGATGTCCTGGGCCACCGATGGTGATCTGAAGGGCGTTTCGGCGGTCTCCTGCATCCAGCCGGCGCTTGAGCAGACGTTCCTCGTTGCCGGTACGAAAACGGGAACCACGCAGCAACTTGTCGTGGCCAATTCCTCATCCAAAGCCGCATCCGTCACCGTGAAAGTCTGGGGAGCGGATAAATCCGGTGCCTTGGCGTTATCGACCGGCTCGACCCTGGCCGTGGGAGCCGGAACGGAATCCATCATGAACCTGGCCGCGGCGGCAGCGGATCAGGAAGCGCTGTACGTATCCGTATCGAGTACAGACGCGCCCATCGCCGCGGTGGTGAGGACCATCGATATGGACGGTTTGACGCCAAAGGGATCGGACTATTCAGCGCCCAATAATGTTTCCGCCAAAACCCTTGCCCTTTCCGGCATTTCCGAAGACGATTCGGCCACCGTGTACGTGTATGCGGGCAAAACCACGAATGTGACGGTCTCCTGGATCGGGGAGAAGGGGGCCACGCAGGCCAACCAGCAGACGCTTGAGGGCGGCAGGGTTTCCGTAATCGATTTGTCGAAAGCTCCGGATGGTGCCCAGGCTCTTTCCATAAGCGCCGACGAACCGATTTCCGCCGCGGCCAAAATCACTGATGGTGGCGATGACGATCAGGCGGATTTCGCCTTGGTCAATGCTGTGGAGCCGACGACGATCTCCGCCATGGCCATACCGGATCAGGCTACCGCCGTGTTGGATGTGGTCAACATGGCGGATGATGAGAAGACTGCCACGCTGACGGCGTACAATGCGGACGGCGATCCGATTGACCAGCGTGACATCACCCTGAAGTCGAATGCATCTACGACGGTGGATCTTTCCGACATCAATGATGGTGATGTGGCTGCCGTCAGCCTAAGCGATCCGGAAAGTGCCATGGTGTGGAACGCACGTATTGCACAGCAGGATGTTTCCGAAGCGAAGCTGGCCGGAATCGCCATCCTGGGGGCGGTCAGCCTCAAGGAAGCCCGCGAAACGGTGTTTTCCAACAACGATATGACCGTTGTCCGCTGATCACATGCCCCATTCGGGATCGATTTCCTCAGGACGACGTCCGTAGAGTTCAGCCAGTCGCGAAACCACTTCGTCACGGATCGCGAACTGCAGATCCATGCGGCTGCGCGCATGCGATTGCAGGGGCATGCGGTACAGTACGATGCGGGGTGGCACGCCATGCTCGCCGGCGAACGATTGCGACCCTAGCCGCGGCTTCGATTCCCATGGAGCGGGATCGGACGGAGGAACGTCCTCCACTGCGAACTGAACCGGTGCCACCAACTCCGGCCAGGCTCCGTTGAGCCTGCGGATCTGAGCCACCACCATATCGTCGAACATGCCGCTTCTGGTACGGTAGCGGGGTAGTCGTGTGCCGAACATGGGCGTTCGCATGCCGCGTCCGTGACGGTTTCTGTATACGGTGGATTCCCAAGGAAGTTGATGCATGGCTTCTACCATATCAGGGCGTCGCGCGGTTCTTAGGATACGATATTGTTCATTGGATTCGGGCGGAAGGAATGGTCATGGAGGGTATTTCGGTGCCTTGGTGGGACGACGTGGATGTCGCCGACTTATGTTCCGGAGCGCATTTGATTGCGTTTGATCTCGATAACACGTTGGCCCGTTCGAAGAAACCGATGAAAAACAGCATGGCCGAGTTGTTCTCCGCATTGACCTCCATAATCGACGTCGCGGTGATCTCCGGCGGGAAGTACGCCCTTGTGCGGAGTCAGGTGGTGAACATGCTGACGGGCCGGGCCGACAGATCGCATCTCCATCTCATGCCGACCAGCGGAACACGGTATTACCGGTGGCTTGACGGGGATTGGAAGCAGGTGTTCGCCCGTGACCTCAGCGAGGAGGATCGTGAAAAGGCCCGGGAGTCATTGGAGCGCAACGCCAAGGAACAAGGCGTTTGGAACGAGCGGGTATGGGGCGAACGGATAGAGGATCGCGGAAGCCAGATCACGTTTTCCGCTTTGGGTCAGTTGGCTCCGGTGGAGAGCAAGGAGGCTTGGGATCCCTCGAACGAGAAGAAGAAACGCCTCGCTCAGGCCGTTTCCGCCGATCTTCCGCACCTTGAGGTGCATCCCGGTGGCTCCACCAGCGTCGATATTTCCGAGAAAGGCGTCGATAAGTCGTTCGCGGTGTGTGAACTTGCGGACATACTCGGCATTGCAGTGGATGAAATCGTGTTCATCGGCGATCGCATGACACCGGATGGCAACGATTATCCCGCGGCCGAAGCGGGCACGCGAGCGGTAAGGGTGTCGGGGCCGGAGGATACGGAGAAGCTGTGCGCCGAAATCATCGACTGTCTGTGTGACTGATCGGCTTTCTGCCGTGAATCCGGTCACGACGACTTGCATGATGGTCGTCAATCTGCTTTTTCCTCGAGGGTGTGCCGGCTGTGACATGCCCGATGAGATTCTGTGCGCCGACTGCAGTCGTTTGCTTGGCGGGGTGATCGCCATGCCGCTGGATGCGTTGGAGATTGGATCGTGGTACGCATGCGGGGCCTATCAGGGCAATGCGAGGCGCGCGATTCTATCGTGGAAGGATCACGGCGACGAACAGTGCGATAAGCCGTTTTCTCAGGCATTGGCGGCACTCGCCGAATCGTCGGGCGTCAACGAGTTCATCCGTCGAAACGTGCATAGGCGTGGAATCGTGCTGGTCGTTCCCGCACCGTCTTCGTTGACATCGATGCGTAGGCGGGGGAGACGTCATATGATGCCTGTGGCCAGACGGTTGGCAACGTCGCTTGAACGTGGTACTGGCCGGCGCGTGATCGCCTGCGATGCCCTGGAGAGCAGGGGAGTGTCGAGCCGATCGGTGCAGATGAGGGGAACCGCCCAACGAACCCAACGATTGAAGGGGCGCGTCACGGTACGTTCCCGCGTCGATGTGCGGGGAGCGACGGTGATTCTCATCGACGATATCGTTACTTCCGGCGCGACGATGCGCCGCTGCGTGGATGCGCTGCGCTCGGCGGGAGCAAACGTCGTCACAGTGCTTGCGTTGGCCCACACACCGGCCGGCAGGCCAACGCAGGATGACGATCATTTGTCATAGACGTGGTATTTCGGCAGGATGATTTCGAAATCCGCTCCGCGTGGATCATCCACGACCCGTACGGAGCCGCCGTGCAGTTGCGCGGCCCATCGTGCGATCGACAGCCCCAGTCCGGTGCCTCCCGATTCGGTTCCGGGACCTGTCTTGCCTTTGACGAATCGTCGGAAGATGTCGGAGCGCGCATCCTGTGGAATTTGCGATCCGTAGTTCACGACATTCGTCACGATTGTTCCGAAATCCTTGTTTTCGTAGGCTTCGATAAGCACTGTGGTGTTATCGGCGGAATGTTTGAGCGCGTTTGCGATGATGTTGGTGAATAGTTGGCGGAGCCTGTCCTGGTCGCCTTCCATTTCGATATCGTCCGGAACATGCATCTCGATGTTGTGCGCATGTCCAGCGTCGGCTATCTCCAGCGGTTCCACGGTTTCATCGATGAATTCGCAGAAGTTGAATGTTTCGATCTGCAGGCTTGCCGCGCCTGCCTCCATTCGGGAAAGGTCAAGCAGGAAGGCTATCAGGTCGGAGAGGCGATGCGTCTGGTTGAGGATGCTTTCCAGATTCGAGGGGGTCGGCTCCACTACGCCGTCGGCCATGTTCTCCACCATGGCCTGTAGCGCGGAAACGGGAGTGCGCAGTTCGTGGCTGACGTTGGCCACCATGTCCCGTCGCATCTGGTCCGCATGCTGCAGTTCTTCAGCCATCTCGTTGAAGGTGATCGCCAGTTGTCCCACTTCATCGCGGCTGTTCGAATCGATCTGCACGCGGACGGTGTAGTCACCGTCGGCCATGGCCTCGGCCGCGCGGCGCATCTCGCGAAGGGGTGAAGTGAGCCCTCTGGAAAAGAAGTAGGTGATGCCAAGAGCCACGGCAAGCGTGATCGGCATGGCCAGCCAGACGCTTAATTCCGCTTTGAGCAGAAACCACGCCATGATGAACGAGATGACGGTGGAAAGGGTAATCAGTACGCTCAGTTCGCTTTTCAGTGAAGAGAACAAACCAATAGGGCGTTCGGTATCCAAGGGATTGACCGAACGCCCTATTGTCGATTTGGGTGTCGATTTGGTGGTAGTACGCATACCACCAAATGGTAGCCTATTACCGCTCCGGCGGTTCGAAGGCATATCCCACGCCATGTACGGTGCGGATGGTGCGGGAGCCCAGCTTATGGCGAAGCGCCTTGACATGAGAATCTACGGTACGGGTGCCGGATGCATCCACCCAGTCCCACACTTCTTCAAGCAGTTTCTCGCGGGTGAGCACGGACTTCGGTTTGCGCGCCAGAGTGGCCAGCAGATCGAATTCCGTCGGGGTCAGATGCACCTGCTCGCCATTGACGGTGACGATGCGTTGGGCCGGGTCGATGACCAGGGATCCGAAATCGAGCAGCTTCTCGTTTTCGGAGTTCTTGGCGATGACCTTCGCCCTGTCCACGCGGCGGAGCAACGCCTTGCATCGGGCTATGAGCTCTCTCATGGAGAAGGGCTTGGTCATGTAATCGTCGGCTCCGGCGCCGAGGCCGATCACCTTGTCGGCCTCATCATCGCGCGCCGTCAGAATCAGCACGGGAACCGGACGCTCCGCAACGATACGCTTGGTTGCCTCAAGACCATCCATCACGGGAAGCATGATGTCCATGATTACCAGGTCCGGCCTTAACTGGGTCGCCGCCTGAACAGCGCTGGCGCCGTCGGACGCGACTCTCGCCGTCCAGCCTTCCGCCGTGATGCGCTGTGCGATGGCGGTGGCCAGTGTCGGCTCGTCTTCGACCACCAAAACGGTGCGCGGGGTTACTGTGGTTTGTGCTGATGAGTTGAGCATAGCGTTCCGCCTTTCTCAGAGTTCCGGCTTCAAGAATACTGCTCCAAGCGCCGGGACGGTGATTTTCGCGGACCAATCGCGGGAATGATACTCTCCCTCGACCGCTTCGAACGTGCCGTTGTGAATGTCGGAGCCTCCGTAGATCGCATCATCCGTGGTCAGCACTTCGGTCCACTTGCCACCCTTGGTGAGCGGCACCTGGTAATCCTGCCATGCCTCGCCGGAGAAGTTCACGACCACGATCATCTGTTCGCCGTCTTTGCCGATACGAACGAAGCTCAGCGTGTTGTGATCGGCGTCGTCGCTGGTGAGCCACTGGAATCCGGCGGGATCGAAATCCTGGCTCCACAGTTCGGGGGAATCCTTGTATAGCGCGTTCAGATCGGCCACAAGCTTTTGCACACCCTGATGGCCGGGCTGCTCAAGGGCGTCCCAATCGAGGGAGCTATCGCGATCCCACTCGCCGTACTGTGCCAGCTCATTGCCCATGAAGGTCAGGTTCTTGCCCGGATGCGCCCACTGGTAGGCGAACAGGGTGCGCACTCCGGCATACTTCTGCCAGTCGTTGCCGGGCATCTTGCCGAAGACGGAACCCTTGCCATAGACGACCTCATCGTGGCTGATCGGCAGCACATAGTGCTCCGAGTAGGCGTACACCATCGAGAAGGTGATTTCGTTGTGGTGCCACTTGCGGTTGATCGGCTCCTCATGCAGATACTGCAGGGTGTCGTGCATCCAACCCATGTTCCACTTAAGGCCGAATCCCAATCCGCCGGCATCCGTGGGGGCGGTGATGCCCGGGTATGCGGTGGATTCCTCGGCGATCATCATGATGCCGGGATTGTTCTTGTATGCGGTGGCGTTTGCTTCCTTGAGGAAGTCGATGGCTTCGAGATTCTCACGCCCGCCGTAGATGTTCGGACGCCACTGGCCGTCCTCGCGGCTGTAATCGAGGTACAGCATCGAGGAGACCGCGTCGACTCGAAGCGCGTCGATATGGTACTCGTCAAGCCAGAAGCAGGCGTTGGCAACAAGGAAGTTGCGTACCTCGCGGCGGCCGAAGTTGAACACGTAGGTTCCCCAATCCGGATGCTCTCCGCGCATCGGATCCGGATCCTCGTACAGCGGTGTGCCGTCGAAACGTCCCAGTGCGAACGCGTCCTTCGGGAAGTGGGCCGGAACCCAATCCATGATCACACCGATGCCGGCCTGATGCAGCTTGTCCACGAGGTATTTGAAATCGTCCGGTCCGCCCAGACGCGAGTCGACCGCGTAATAACCGGTCACCTGGTATCCCCAGGAGCCGGGGAACGGATGCTCGGCGAGGGGCATGAACTCCACGTGGGTGAAGCCTTCCTTCTGGACGTAAGGCACAAGCTCGTCGGCAAGCTCGCGGTAGTCGGAAATCTCCTGACGCCAGCTGGATGCCTGAACCTCGTAGATGCTCACGGGGCCGTTGTGCGGATCGCTGACGGCGCGCTTCTCCATCCAGGAGCTATCTTCCCAGCCGTGGGTCGAATCCACGACGATGGATCCGGTGCGCGGAGGAATCTCGTGCGACCTTTCCATCGGATCGGCCTTCATCGTCCACTCGTTGTTGGCGTTGAGGATCTCATACTTGTAGATCTGGCCGTCGCCGATACCCGGAATGAACAATTCCCAAACACCGGAGGAGCCGAGTTCGCGCATCGCATGCGTACGTCCGTTCCATCCGTTGAAATCGCCCACCACGCGCACGGCATGCGCGTTCGGAGCCCAGACGGTGAACGCGGTGCCTTCCAGCTGCGCCCCGTCCTTGCCGTCGGAAGAGCCCATGGGGTCGTCAAAGCGCAGCACATGGGCGCCGAGGGCTTCCCAAAGACGTTCGTGGCGGCCCTCGCCGAACAGATACGTGTCCATGTCGCCGATGGTGGGCAGATGACGGTAGGGGTCATCGGAAACGATTACCGTGCCATCCTCGTATTCGGTGCGCACGCGGTAATCGGGAATCCCGAATCCCGTATCGGTTTCGACGCTCTTGACGACGGCACGGAACACGCCATTGTGTTCATGCTCGGCTTCGGATTCGCCGTTCTGGGTGATGATCGTCACGGTTTTCGCCAAAGGACGCAGCACGCGGATCGTAACGGCATCCGCATGCTCGCCGGAACCGAGGTGCCCGCCGAGCACTTCGTGTGGGTTGTAGTACGTACCGTTGCTTACTGCATCCAGGTCGCCCTGATTCACAGGAACGGCAACGACATCTTCATTGATCTTGGATTCTGTAACCATGGCAAAAGTGTAAGCACGAAAAGGCGAAAAATGGCTCCGTGTCGCGCTTAATTTTTGATTTCCCGCGTGTCTCTAGGCAAGTCTGCCCCAAGTGGCATAATAATTCGGGTTTTTGTGTAAGATTCTACGGAGGATTCATGGGTTACAAGGTTGGCGACATGGTCGTCTATCCGCGTCACGGCGCTGCGAAGGTAGAGGCCATCACCGAACGGACTGTAAAAGGAGTGACTCGCGAATACCTGCAGCTGTCGGTGTTGTCTTCCGATGGTCTGGTCATCAATGTTCCGGTGGACAATGCCAAAAAGGTCGGTGTCCGCGACATCGTCGACGCCAATGAAGTGGCGAAGGTGTTTGAGATTCTGCGCACTCCGATTATCGAAAAGGAAATGAACTGGTCTCGCCGTTACAAGCTGAACGTCGAGAAGATCGCCACCGGCGATGTCAACAAGATCGCCGAAGTCGTGCGCGACCTCGCCCAGAGGGACGTTGACGAACACGGTCTGTCCGCCGGTGAGAAGCGTATGCTCACCAAGGCGCGCAGCATCCTCACTTCCGAGATCTCGCTTTCCGAGAATCTTGACGAAAACGAGGCGCAGCGTCTGCTCGATGTGAATCTTGGATACGAGCCGGCCCAGCCGGGTGATGAGGAACATCATACCGAAGCCCCTCAGGAGGCCGCCATGGATACGTTGGCCCGTGTTGAGGCCGAAAGCAAGAAGTCGAAGAGAAAGTAAGGCGTTCGCGATGCGTATCGGACAGGGTTTTGACGCCCATCGATTCGCCGTCCATGATTCAGGCAAGCCGTTATGGCTTGCCTGTTTGCTTTGGGACGGCGACGGCATCGAAGGCGATTCCGACGGCGATGTTGCCGCGCATGCATTGATTGACGCGTTGCTGTCCGCTGCGAACCTGGGAGATATCGGCACATTGTTCGGTGTTGGGGCGTCTTCCGAGGGTGCGGGAAAACATGGTGATGAGATGCTGCGCACCACGGTCGAACACCTGCATGCGAATGGGTTCAGACCAGTGAGCGCCAGTGTGGTTGTGATCGCGAATCGTCCGAAGATCGGCCGCCGACGCCTTGAGGCGTGCAAGGCGTTGTCGGACGCGATCGGCTGTGAAGTGTCGCTGACCGCCACCACGACCGATCGCATGGGATTCACCGGTGCGGGCGAGGGCATCGCGGCCGTGGCCAACGCATTGGTGGAACCGCTCGAATAGATATCTCGGTAGAGTCCCGTTGAAAATCCATTCAAGCAGGTACGTGTTCACAGAATCGGGCGCGCCTTCAACGGCCAATCCTTCGCCTTCGTCTCGAAGATTTTGGCCACGGCCCAGAACAGTGTGGAGATCGTCACGATGATGAAGCTTGGAGGAGCGGGGAACATCGCGGAAATCACCAGGCCTCCCCAGATGGAGATGAGGCATATCGCCGTCGAGCAGAGTATCGCCTTGAACGGCGAGCTGGTCATGATGTTGGCGGTTGCCGCGGGGGTAATGACCAACGCGAAGATAAGCAGTGTGCCTACGGCCGGAACGGCGATGGTGATTACGCCCGCCATGATCACCATGAAGCAGACGTTCATGAATCCCACAGGCACGCCTTTCGCCTGTGCCACCTGTTCGTCGAGTGAGCTGAACAGCAGCGGCCTGTAGATTACTGCCAGCACGATCAGCAGAGCCGCGTCAAGCAATGCGAAGCCGATGATCTGCCCGGATGTGATCGTCAGGATTGAGCCGAAAAGAATCGACTGCATCTGCTGAGAGGCGGAGCTGGACAATCGTGCGAAGAACAAGCCCATGCCGGTGGCGAACGCGAGTACCGTGCCGGTGGCGATCTCGCGCTGGCTGGCTTTCTTCCCCAGCGCGCCGATCACCAGCGCGCCACCCAACGCGAACATGCCGAGGCCGGCGGAGACGGGAAGGCCGAGCAGAACCGCTCCCGTGGCTCCTGGAAGTCCGATATGCGCCAATGCGTGCGCCGCGAAAGTGGAATGGCGGGCTATGGTGAAATATCCCATGACTCCGGCGGCCAGCGCGATGCACAATCCCGCCAGGAAGGCGTTGACCATGAACGGCGCGCTGAGGGTGGAGATCCAGTCCGGATCAAAGGAAAAGGAGATGCCTGACATAGCTTTCACGCCTCCTGGGAATGGTCGTGATTGTGGAACGCCGCTATCTGTTCCACGGGATGTTCGTCAAACGTTCTTTGGGGTTGCTCATGGTCGTTCGGGGTGACGAACATGTCTCCCTGAGGCGTGGTGACCACCTGCACCGTGGTGCCGTACAGATGGGTGAGCAGGTCGGAGTCGAGCACTTCGTCCATGGCGGCGTAATGCGGGTGGCCGTCGAGCAGATATACGGCTCCGGTAAGAATATGCAGCAGCATGTTCAGATCGTGCGACACGATCTGAATGGTCATGCCGAGCTCGCGGTTGAGTTTGTCCAGCACCTGCACGGTGGCGCGCTGGCTTGCCAGATCGAGATTGGCGAGCGGCTCGTCGAGCATGAGGAGTTTGGGATCCGAGACCAATGCCTGTGCGATGGCCACACGCTGGCGCAGTCCTCCGGACAATTCCGACAGGCGGTATCGGGCTTTGTCCGCAAGTCCTACGAATTCCAATGCCTCATGGGCCTTCGTCTTCTGTTTTTTGGTGATCGGGTGGATGCCGAAGCGCGTTCCCGTCAATCCAAGCAGCACGGATTGCTCTGCGGTGATGTTCGATTCGATGTCGGACGCATAGCTTTGCGGAACATAGCCGATGCGATGATTCATGGTCCCCGCCGGTTTGCCCAATACGGTTATGCTGCCGCTTGAAGTGCGGATCAATCCCAGTTCGGCCTTCATCATGGTTGTTTTGCCGGCTCCGTTCGTGCCGACGATGGCCGTCACCGAACCGCTGGGGATGCTGAACGTACCATGTTTCCAGATGGTGGTTCCGCCGCGTTGCACGCAGGCGTCGTCGAACACGATGCACGGTTCGCTTTGAGCGGGCATGGCTACTCCTTAATGACTCTTCGAGTATGGTTGCAAATGGTGTTGACAATCATTCTCAATAAGACGTCGCGGAAGCCAAGAGGATAACGAAAGGGCCGTTTTCGCGTCTCGGACGAAAACGGCCCCATATGGAAATGAAGCTGTGCTGCTACTTACCGGGGTCCGGCTGCGCGGCGTCGGAAGTCGAATCCGATGAAGTCCCACTGTTGTCGGAAGCGCCGTTCGAGGCGTCACCCGACTCGTCGGAGGATTCATCTTCGTTCTGTTCGTCGAACAATGTGGTCAACGATTCGACCAGAGAGCCGATCCATGCGGTCAGGCTCTCTTGGTCGGACGGCATCTGCTCGGTGACGTCGAAGACGGGAACCTCCGATTTGTTGGCGGTGCCGGTCAGCATGTTCGTAGAGTCGCTGGACGCCTGTGCGTTGTTGACAAGCACGTCAACCTTGTGTTTTTCCAAGAGCTCTTGGAATTCCTGCAGATCGGCCGGCGCGGGCTCGCTTTCGGACGCGGCCGACTGCAGATACCCTTCAGGAGTCTTGTCTTCCACGCCCATGTCACTGAGCAGATAGTATGCAACCGACTCGGTGGCCGCATACGTGGCGTCCGAGTGCTCGTCGCCGAACGATTTCATCGCCTGTTCGACCTTGTCCTCGTCTTTTTGCCATGAGGCGAGCTTTTCGGCGAAGTATTTCTTGCATGATGGCATGATGCGGCTATAGGTGTCGGCCAGCTCCTTCGCCATGGCGTCACGTGCATCGTTGGAGAACCACAGGTGCGGATTGTCCCCCTCGGCGGCTCCGACCATCTGTGCCGCGGACACCGAAACCGTGCCTTTTTGAATGTTCTTCGTTGCCCACGCGTCATATCCGGCTCCATTGGACACCACCACCTGGGCCTTCTGCAGCGAGGCCATGTCAGAAGTGCTTGGCTCGAAGCCGTGGGCGTCGACGCCGGTTGACGAGAGGATCGACGAGACGTTTACGTAGTCGCCGCCGATCTGTTCGGCAAGAGCCCCCCATTGGTTGACCGACGCCACCACTTCGATCGGTTCGGTCTGTTCCGTGGAGGAGGATTGCGTCGCGTCGGATTCATCCGAGGATGTGTTTGCGAAGCAGGAAGCCGTGCCGAACACCATGCATAAGGCCACTCCCGTGGCAAAGGCTCGCAGGGTGGAATGATGATGCGAACGCATGTTGAATCTGCCTTCTTCCTGACTCTCAGGTCATGTTCATCTCATAAATGTCGATGTGATAAACGACTGAAACCAAGATAGCCTACGATACGTGCAAAAGCCAATACAGGCACATCGAACCAAGGGGAGGAACCCGCATGGCAGTAAGGATCGACGGGAAAATGGTGTCGGCGAAGATCAAGGAGGATCTTGCACGCAGGGTCGCGGCGCTCAAGGAGAGGGGAGTGAATCCGGGCCTTGGCACCATTCTTGTGGGAGCGGATCCGGGCTCCGTCAAATATGTGGCCGGCAAGCATGCGGATTGCGCCGAAATCGGAGTGAACTCCATCAAGAGGGAGCTTCCCGAAGACGCCACCTTCGAACAGATTGCGCAGGTGGTGCGCGAGCTCAACGACGATCCCGACTGCACCGGATACATCGTGCAGCTTCCATTGCCGAAGGGCATCGACGAGAACGCCATCATCGATCTGATCGATCCCAAGAAGGACGCCGATGGCATGCATCCGTACAACCTCGGAGAGCTGGTGCTGCATGCGCGAGGCGAGATTACCACTCCGCTGCCGTGCACTCCGCGGGGCGTAATCGAACTGCTCAGCGATTACGGCATCGACCTGAACGGCAAGGAGATCTGTGTGCTTGGCCGCGGGATCACCATCGGCCGCACCATCGGACTCATGCTCACCCGCAAGGAGGTGAACGCCACCGTCACGCTGTGCCATACCGGCACCAAGGACGTGCGTGAGCACACGCGCAGGGCCGACGTGATCGTTGCGGCCATGGGTTGCGCGGGATTCGTCAAGCCGGAAGACATCAAGGAAGGCGCGGTTCTCGTGGACGTCGGCGTCTCCCGCGTGTTCGACGAGGAGGCCGGGCGCTACCGCGTCAAGGGGGACGTCGACAAGGCATGTTACGAAAAGGCATCCGCGTACACTCCGAATCCCGGCGGAGTCGGCCCCATGACCAGGGCCATGCTGCTGGAGAACGTTGTGGAAATGGCCGAACGCGGATGATTCGGCCCGTAGCGCAAGGAGCCGCCGACACGCCCGAATTTTTGTGCACGGCTCCTTGTAAACTTAGCTTTTGCGTGTGCTACAGGTATGCGAATAACTGAAGAACGATTTTATCCATCCACTATTTGTAAGAAACCACATTAATGGCAGAGAACAATAACGAAGTCGCAAAGGTCGCCATCAACGACATCGGCACCGAAGAAGACTTCATCCAGGCAGTCGATTCCACCATCAAGAACTTCGATGATGGTGATCTGGTCGAAGGTACCGTCGTCAAGGTCGATCACGACGAGGTCCTGCTCGACATCGGCTACAAGACCGAGGGCGTCATCCCCTCCCGTGAGCTTTCCATCAAGAAGGACGTCGATCCTGACGAAGTCGTCGAAGTCGGCGACACCATCGAGGCTCTTGTCGTCACCAAGGAAGACAAGGAAGGCCGTCTGATTCTGTCCAAGAAGCGTGCTCAGTACGAGCGTGCCTGGGGCGACATCGAGAAGATCAAGGAAGCCGATGGCGTTGTCGAGGGTACCGTCATCGAAGCCGTCAAGGGTGGTCTTATCGTCGACATCGGTCTGCGTGGCTTCCTGCCGGCATCCCTGGTCGAGATGCGCCGCGTCCGCGACCTGTCCCCGTACATTGGCCAGAAGATCAAGGCCAAGATCCTCGAGCTCGACAAGAACCGCAACAATGTGGTCCTGTCCCGTCGCCAGTATCTCGAGGAGACCCAGTCCGAAGTTCGCGAGACCTTCCTGTCCCAGCTCAAGAAGGGCCAGATTCGCGAAGGCGTCGTGTCCTCCATCGTCAACTTCGGTGCATTCGTTGATCTGGGCGGTGTTGACGGCCTGATCCACGTTTCCGAGCTGTCCTGGAAGCACATCGACCACCCGTCCGAGGTCGTCAAGGTCGGCGACAAGGTCACCGTTGAGGTCCTCGACGTTGATCTCGATCGCGAACGCATCTCCCTGTCCCTCAAGGCAACCCAGGAAGATCCGTGGCAGCGTTTCGCCCGCACCCACGTTCCTGGCCAGATCGTCAAGGGCAAGGTCACCAAGATCGTTCAGTTCGGTGTCTTCATCTCCGTCGAAGACGGCATCGAAGGCCTCGTGCACATCTCCGAGCTGGCCAACCGCCACGTGGAGAACCCGGAGACCGTCGTCAAGCCGGGCGAAGAGGTGTTCGTCAAGGTGATCGACGTTGATCTCGATCGTCGCCGCATCTCCCTGTCCCTCAAGCAGGCCAACGACTCCGTCGATCCGGCTTCCGAGGACTTCGATCCGGCTCTGTACGGCATGCCGGCAGAGTACGACGAGCAGGGCAACTACAAGTATCCGGAAGGCTTCGACCCGGCAACCAACGAGTGGATCGCTGGTTACGAGAAGCAGCGTGAGGAGTGGGAATCCCAGTATGCCGCCGCTCACGATCTGTGGGAGCAGCACAAGGAATTCGTCGCCAAGGAACTTGAGAACGCTGAGGCCTCCGCGGCTGAAGACGGCCAGGCTCCGAAGGAAGAGAAGGTCGAAGAGGTTTCCAACTACTCCTCCGAGAACACTTCCACCGGCACCCTTGCTGATTCCGACCAGCTCGCCGCTCTGCGCGATCAGCTGCTCGGCAAGTGAGTCTCACTGAAATCGGAATAATCCGGTTCGCGTGAATCTCTATCAAGGGCTCCATGTCATTTGGCATGGAGCCCTTGATCATATGTTGCGTCGACAAGACATAGAATGGCGATTGTGATGATTCGAATTGGTTTGACCGGCGGCATCGCGGCAGGAAAAAGCACTGCCGCGGCGCATCTGCGTGAATTGGGCGCGTTGCACATCGACTATGATGCGTTGGCGAGGCAGGTGGTTGAACCCGGTGGAGCGGCATTGCCGCAGATCGCTACGGTATTTGGTCCGCAGTCGCTTAATACTGATGGCACGTTGAACCGCGGATGGGTCGCCGAACACGTGTTTGGCCGTAATGCGCCTCCGGGAGCCCGTGAACAACTTGACGCCATCGAACATCCGATCATTTATGCCGAGGCCCGGCGTATTGAGTCGGAGCATCCCGAAGCTCGCATCATCGTACATGACGTTCCGCTGCTGGCCGAAGTGCTTGCCAAAGGCGAGATTCCCTTCACCTTTGACCACATCGTCACCGTTGAAGCGCCGATCGAGGAACGTGTCCGCCGTATGATCACCGAGCGCGGCATGACCCGCGAACAGGCCGAAGACCGTATCCGCCACCAATCCACCCAAGCCGAGCGTGAAGCGATCGCCGATACCGTCATCGACACTTCGCAGCCAATACGGCGAACGTACGCGATCATCGACGACTCGTACGACAGTTGGATGCATCGACCTACAAAGTGATGATTTCGTCGGCGATGTCGGAATCCTCCTCATTATGGGTCGTGTATATCACGATGGCGCCTTCATCCGCAAAAGATCGTAGATGTCCCATCACCATAGAGCGGTTGTCGGCATCAAGGGCGGCAGTTGGTTCATCCGCCAGAATGATACGCGGAGAACGTATCAGGAGTCTTGCGATTGCCACACGCTGCTGCTCGCCTCCGCTCAAGGTGTAAACCAACCGGTTGGCATATTGTTCCATATGCACTTTACGCAGGGCTTTACGAATAGTTGCGGCTCTGTTTCGTGCCGGAGTTCCTACACTGCGCAGTGCAAGCGACAGATTCTTGTATACGGTCCACTGCTCCACCAAGGCATAGTTCTGGAACATGAAGCCCATGACGTTGCGATGCATGAGACGTACCGTTCGAGAAGAGGCATTGACAAGTGATTGCCCATCATAGATGATGTCGCCTTCGCTGGGACGTTCCAATAAGCCCAACGTGTTCAACAATGTGGTTTTGCCGCATCCGCTTTCGCCGGTGAAAGCAATCAGCCGGCCGGGACTGAAGCGCAGTTCCAACGCTGACCATAATGTGCGATTCTCGATGTGCCGTGTGAGATTATGAGTAACCAGGGATGCGGTTGTCGATGACATGGCCATGATGAGGACTCCTTGCAAGATAAGTAGTTAATGATGGGGATCGCAGATGCAAATCAGGGATGTTTGATGCTATCCGCGCGCAATTGAGAATCGTAAAGCACGGTAGACGCCAGCGAAACAATAACGAGCAGGGCGGAAACCACTGCTACGGAAACGGTGTTGTAGCCTCCTATGAGCAGCTGAACCGGAATCGATACGCTGCATAAGGTTGCCGTCAGGAACAGTATCGGTCCGAATCGAAGATACGATGGTGCGCCATGCATGTATTCCACGAACATGATTTGGCGTCGGAGTGCACATAGAGTCAAAGACACCATGATTGCGCCGCCCAGCAGACACGTCACGGATATGCAAGCGGTAGTGAGAAAGAAGCTCATTTCCTGGACCGCCCGTGCCAGACGAGTTTGTATTTCGTCGTGCTGACTGACGACTGAGGCCACCAAAGGCGCAACGTTATCCTTCTGCAGGATTCCGAGCAGTTGATGGCGTGAGTCATAGTTGAAGACCATGCCGCCGGTGGACACCATCGATGTGGTGGTATCGCCGGAAAGCAGCGATGGGTCGATGACGATAACAGGAATGAGGGAAAGGTCGTCGTCGGAGGATGCATTGAATGCTGAAGGGTCATTGCCGTTCAATCTGGTTGCAACGGAGATGTCCGTGCGATTGATGGCAGGTAGGTCCTTTCCTTCTTTTGCTGCTAGGCTCTGTTCGAATGAGTATGCGCGAAGTATATTGTTGGTGATGAGTTCACTGTCCCAGTGTCCTTCTGCAGGCATGATCACGCTGATTCGTGACGTTGCGGCGTTGCTTTGCATAAGATGCTGACGTTGCGCCGTGCGAGAATCCATGAAGATGCATGATGGTGGATAATTTTCCGAGCGATCCACCCATGTGCATGCCAACTGAAGCGAGGCGAATCGCGCATGTCCTGATTGGGTCGCATGCTCCATGAAGGCATTCCATGAAGGCATATATTGTGCCCGGTTTTGATCGCTGGTATACCACAGCTGCAATTGGAAGGCATCGCTGGTGGATAATTGATGCTCCAATGTGGTTTTCGTCACTTTGGCCTGATGCCATTTGAAGTTCGCAACGTTGAGGCTGGCGGAACTAACGCTGAGCACGATAATTGCCATGACACAACCGGATGCCATGAGAAAACGCAGTGGTCGCTTCCCCTGAATCAGCTTGAGCGTGGACGGCACCAGTATTCGAACCAGAATAATCGCCAATATCAACGCAACCAGTGCCATGCATATTGCGACGACGATGATGGAGAGAAATACCTGGCCTGCGAATCCGAAGGAAGATGTGAAAGACCAGAAGATTGCGCCGACGACGATCCAAATCATCCATCCGGCACAGGCGCAGATGATGAAAAACAATGCATGTCGTAGAAACTGACGTATGATGATGCCGGTGGTCCCACACCGTGCAGGGCCTGTATCGCGCATGCACGTGAAGCTACTGATGCAGAAAGCGCACCGGATACGAACATTACGGCAAGCCCGACGAATACGATTTGAGCGATGGAATCGAGAAAGAACTGACCGGTAATCCGTGCGACGCCGACGGGGTTTGATTTGTTCAGTTCAAATCCATGGTCCAGTATGGATTGTGCCACGGAAGCGGTTTCCTGTGGAGAGCCGTATAGAAGCCATCGTCCCAATGGATCGGTGAATTCATCTCCACGTTGCACCCGTGTGCGTAGACCGAATCCATAATCCGGGTAGGGTGAATCTGCGTGTATGCCGCTTTTATTATCCAATGAGCCGAAGATGGAGATCACACGGCTGTTGCTGCCGTGACCGTCTGGCTCATAGGTGACTTTTGCAAGTGCGACATGGTGGTCTGTCGCAAGATTAATCAATGTTGATAAGGACTGACCATGGGCATCGGAGATTCCGATATCGTAGCTGGGGCCGGAGGGGTAGGTTTCCTCGCTGTTTTGCGCATAGAAGCCCGCTGTGAGGATGATGAGCGCCACAGTCAATATGCGGCGACCCTTGGGAATCGGCATCGAAACGGTATATAGCTATGTAAAACGCGCCATGCGCAAGGTAGGGACGACCAAGCGCAGCGAGCTTCTTGATTACTGCGAACGATACCATGTTTTGTAGTATCAGCCGTTTCCTCAAACAGAGACCCCGCCATTCCGGACACTTTTGGAGCGGTGAAAAACTTGTGGCGTTGGCGTGTGCTTTTTGCGTGTCCGCCGACACGATCATCGAGTCGTATACGGGTCCGGTTCAGGATGAACGAACTCTCTGGATAGGTCTGTTGTTCGCCATTCTGTTGTTGGTCTGCGTGGCATGTCCGTTCGACGGCAATATTATGGTGGGAATCGCATGGTGTGTGATATTTCCGCTACCTGTGGATTTGCCTATGTCGGTGAGTGTAGTGATTGCTGAACCGCTGATCGTCCTCTCATATCAACGTACATGGTGCGGCATCATATTGGCAATCGTCGTGACCGCATCCCGTACGGCGCAACTGGCATGGCAACAGGGGTTGCCGGATCGCCTGAACATAAAAGGGATGGTGTCGGTGTTGCCTTGGCTTGTGATGCCATCGCTAGCGTGCGTTGGAATCGGACTGTTGCTGAACTGGCACCATCGGGAAGGTCGGAGAGAATCGGAAGCTCGCAACAGGGCAAAATCGTTGGACTTGGCGGCAAGGTTGCATGATGCAACGACCAATGATTTGTCATATCTTATTATGAGCATCGATAGACTCATGTCGGAGAATCCTTCGCAAGGGAACTCAATGGGTTTGCCGCAGCTGCGTGAAGTGGCGCGACGTGCGTTGGATCAGACGCATGATGTCATGGCGATTCTCTCAAGCCGGGATACCGAAGCTTCGCGGACCGAGGAATTCCGTCAGCACGTTGTCGGTGAAGGAGTTGTCACGGATCGCATAGGTCAATTCAACGTGGAAGTCGAGCGTCATAGGCGGAAAATCGCCGCGCTTGGCTTTCAAGGCGAGGTGATCGTGACGGATCCGTCCGACCTGTTGAATCGGCTTGACGAGGGGACGACCCAGCTGGTGCGGTCGTTGATGGAAGAAACTTTTGCCAATATCGCGAAGCATGCGGATTGCAAACAAGGGTATGTGTTTGCAATGCAGGTTCGGTCAGACGGCCTGTATGTGTCGGTGGCCGATGTCTCTGCCGATGAAGTAATTGATGGGTCGACGGGATCTGCGAAAACATTGGGTATGGGTTTTGGCTTGTCTCATCTACGGCGAATGATCGGGCAGAAGGGCGGATGGCTGCGGACCCGGGAGGAGGACGGCTATTGGAGTTGCCTTGCTTACATCCCGATATATCATCGTGATACAACGTGAGCTTGAGGAGAATGGCGCATGAGCTTCAACATTAAGCGCGAGGATAAGCCGTTTGTGGTCAAATCGCAGTATAAGCCGAGTGGCGATCAGCCCAAGGCTATCGAGGAACTGGCCACCCGTATCGAGAACGGCGAGAACGATGTGGTGCTCATGGGCGCCACAGGCACAGGCAAAACCGCTACCACCGCCTGGCTGATCGAACGTCTGCAGCGCCCTACACTCATCATCGAGCCCAATAAAACGCTTGCGGCCCAACTGTGCGCCGAGTTCCGCGAACTCATGCCCGACAATGCTGTCAGCTATTTCGTCTCCTACTACGACTACTACCAGCCGGAAGCATATATTCCGCAGACGGACACGTACATAGAAAAAGACTCCAACATCAATGACGACGTCGAACGATTGCGCCATGCGGCCACTGCCAACCTGCTGACCCGTCGCGATTGCGTGGTCGTGGCCACGGTCTCGTGCATCTACGGTTTGGGAACGCCGGAGGAGTACGCGGGGCGAATGCTGTTTCTTGAGGAAGGACAGCAGATAGACAGGGACGATCTGCTACGAACCTTCGTCGCCATGCAATACAAGCGCAACGACATCGCATTCACCAGAGGTACGTTCCGTGTGCGGGGCGATACCGTGGAGATCATTCCCGTATACGAGGAACTGGCGATTCGCATCGAGTTCTTCGGAGACGAGATCGACCGCATCTCCATGTTGCATCCGTTGACTGGAGACGTGATAGGGCACGAGTCGCAGGTGCATATCTTCCCGGCGTCGCATTATGTGGCCGGACCGCAACGTATGGAACGGGCCATTACCACCATTCAACAGGAGCTTGACGAACGCACCGCGCAGCTGCGCAAGCAGGGCAAAGAGCTTGAAGCGCAACGTCTTACCATGCGCACCACCTATGATTTGGAGATGCTGTCCCAGGTTGGGGTATGCTCCGGTGTGGAGAACTACTCGCGTCATCTCGACGGTCGCGAGCCGGGGACGCCTCCTCATACGCTCCTCGACTTCTTTCCTGACGACTTCCTGCTCGTCATAGACGAGTCTCATGTCACCGTGCCGCAGATCGGCGCGATGTTCGAAGGCGATGCCAGTCGTAAGCGTACGCTGGTCGAGCATGGTTTTCGTCTTCCGTCCGCGATGGACAACCGTCCTCTCAAATGGCCGGAGTTTTTGGACAGGGTAGGGCAGACGGTGTATCTGTCAGCAACACCCGGTGATTATGAACTTGGCCTGAGCGACGGTGTGGTCGAACAGATCATCCGCCCGACCGGACTGGTCGATCCGCAGATCGACGTGCGTCCGGTGGAAGGGCAGATCGATGATCTGCTGGCCGAGATCAAGGATCGTGTCTCGCGTAACGAACGTGCGCTGGTGACCACGTTGACGAAGAAGATGGCGGAGGATCTGACCGACTATCTGTTGGAACGTGGCATCAAGGTCGAATATCTGCATTCCGACGTGGACACGTTGCGTCGGGTCGAATTGCTGCGTGAACTGCGCGAAGGCAAGATCGACGTCATCGTGGGCATTAATCTGCTTCGTGAGGGTCTTGATCTTCCGGAGGTCTCCCTGGTGGCCATCCTTGATGCCGATAAGGAAGGGTTCCTGCGTTCCTACCGTTCCCTCATCCAGACCATCGGCCGTGCGGCGCGAAACGTGTCGGGCACGGTCATCATGTACGCGGACGACATCACCGAGGCCATGCATAAGGCCATCGACGAGACCGGTCGTCGCCGTGACATCCAGATCGCATATAACAAGGAGCACGGTATCGATCCAAAGCCGCTGATCAAGAAGATCAGCGACGTCAACGACATGCTCGCCAAGGAGGATGTCGACACGCAGACGCTGCTTGGAACCGGATACAGAAATGCCGGGAAGGCGGGGAACTCGCATCTGGGCGTGCCTTCCGCCGATGCCGACGAGATGGGCAGAAGGCATGAGGAGATTCTTAAGGCGGGACTTCCCGCACAGGATCTCGCCGCTCTGATCCGCCAGCTTTCCGAACAGATGCACACGGCGGCCGAACAGTTGCAGTTCGAGCTTGCGGCGCGTCTTCGTGATGAGATACGCGATCTGAAAAAGGAGCTTCGGCAGATGACCGAGGCGAACAAGTAGCGGACGGAATCCGCATGGATGATGCCATTTCGGCCCGGTCATACGGATTCCGTACCATGTCAAGTATGGCTGAAACCCCTATTGCGTTTATGATCGCCACATTTGTGGTGCTCGCTGTTTTCTTCGTCGTCGACTTGTTCGTCATAGGCCGCAAGCCGCATGTGCCTTCCACCAAGGAATGTGTGCAGCATATCGCGTTCTTTGTGGTCGCGGCGCTGATTTTCGGTGCTCTCATATGGTTCTTCGCCGGTTCGACGCCGGCCATTGAGTTCTATTCCGGATGGCTCACCGAGTATTCCCTGAGCATTGACAACCTGTTCGTGTTCGTGATCATCATGTCGAACTTCGCGGTGCCGAAGCAGCTGCAGAAGTTCGTGCTTTCGGTGGGCATCACGATTGCGCTGGTGATGAGAGGATGCTTCATTCTCGTGGGCGCGGCCATCATATCCCGCTTCACCTGGGTGTTCTTCCTGTTCGGAGCGTTCCTTATCTTCACTGCCGTCAAGCTGCTTGCCGGCGGCGACGAGGATGAGGAATACCATGAGAACTCTTTGATCCGCGCATTGCGCAAGGTCATCAAGATCACCGACGAATACGATGGCGAGAAGCTGCGCACGGTCAAGGACGGTGTCAAGCATTGGACTCCGATGCTCATCGTGCTGTTGACCATCGGCACCACCGACGTGATGTTCGCATTCGATTCCATTCCGGCCATTTTCGGTTTGACCAAGGATCCGTTCATCGTGTTCACGTCCAACGTGTTCGCGCTGTTGGGACTGCAGCAGCTGTACTTCCTTCTTGGGGAACTGCTCGACAAGCTCGTCTATTTGCCGTTGGGACTGTCCATCGTGCTGGGCTTCATCGGTGTGAAGCTGATCATGGAGGCCATGCACGGCAATACGCTGCCGTTCATCAATGGAGGACAGCCGGTTTCCTGGGTGCCCGAAGTTCCGACATGGCTCTCTCTTGCGGTGATCGTGGTCGCCATCGGAGGCGCCGCTCTGGCCAGTGTTTTGAAGATGAGGCATGTCGAAGCAAGTGAAAAATGACATTGCCGTAAATTGAGACTAAAGGGTAGTTTTCCTACTCCCAACATGATTGTGAGCGCTCACAACACACCTCGCGCCGAGGTGGAAGTGAGCGCTTTTTGCTAGTAGACTGTTCTGTTGGAAACAGGGTCGCAAGACCCAAATCACATAGACAGGAATAGGCAGGCATACATGCGTAAAGCCAAGATCGTAGATACCATCGGTCCCGCTACCGAGTCTCTGGAAGGCATCACCAGCCTCGTTGAAGCAGGTATGGACGTTGCTCGTCTGAACCGCTCCCACGGCACCCCGGAAGACCACCTCAAGGTCTACAACAACATCCGTGAGGCTTCCAAGGCCACTGGTCGCAACGTTGCTGCCCTGGTTGACCTGCAGGGTCCGAAGATTCGCTGCGGCTGGTTCAAGAAGAACGCCGAAGGCGAAGACAAGGTCCAGCTGACCGAAGGCCAGGAATTCGTCATCACCACCGACGACATCGAAGGCGACGAGCACATCACCTCCACCACCTTCAAGGGTCTGCCGGGCGACTGCCACGCCGGCGATCCGATCCTCATCGACGACGGCAAGGTCCGTCTTGAGGTCACCAAGGTCGAAGGCAACAACGTGTACACCAAGGTCGTCGTTGCCGGACCGGTCTCCAGCCACAAGGGCATCAACCTGCCGGGCGTCGCCGTGTCCCTGCCGGCACTGACCGAGAAGGACGAGTCCGATCTGCGTTGGGCCATCCAGACCGGCGCAGACATCATCGCCATGTCCTTCGTGCGTTTCGCCACCGACATCGATCGCGCCCATGAGATCATGGACGAGGAAGGCCGCCGCATTCCGGTCGTCGCCAAGATCGAGAAGCCGCAGGCTCTGGAGAACCTGGAAGAGATCGTCAAGGCCTTCGACGGCATCATGGTCGCCCGTGGCGATATGGCCGTTGAGTGCCCGCTGGAAGAGGTTCCGCTGGCCACCAAGCGTTGCATCGAGCTTGCCCGTCAGTACGCCAAGCCGGTCATCGTGGCAACCGAAGTCCTCGGCTCCATGGTCAGCTCCCCGGTCCCGACCCGCGCTGAGGCTTCCGACTGCGCCAACGCCATCCTCGACGGCGCCGACGCAACCATGACCTCCAACGAGACCGCCGTCGGCAAGTACCCGGCAGTCACCGTGAACACCATGAGCCGCATCTCCAGCTTCGCCACCGAGCACGGCTTCGACCGCATCCCGGAGCTGAAGAACCTGGATATGTCCTCCACCGGCGCAGTGTCCTCCGCTGCCGTCGACCTGGCCGACAAGCTCAATGCCAAGGCGATCGTCGCCTACACCCAGACCGGTTCCACCGTGCACCGCGTGTCCCGCGAACGCCCGGCCACCCCGATCTACGGCATCACCAACAACGAGCACACCTACCACTGGCTGGCTCTGTCTTGGGGCACCGAGTCCTTCCTGGTCGAAGAGGACTACCACGACAAGTCCCGCAAGGATCTCATGATCTACACCGATAAGATCCTCAAGGACGCCGGCAAGGTCTCCGACGGAGACAAGATCGTCGTGCTGAGCTCCGCCCAGGGCGAGCATCAGCCGGGCCGCACCGATTCCATCTACGTCCACACCGTTGGTGCCTGCGACTGAGATGAATAGTCGGTCTGCGGACTGAAACTCATGGAAGGTCCTCCCTGATATTTTCGGGGAGGACCTTTTCGTCTGATGCGCCGAAAAGATGACAACGCCGAGATTTGCCTGAATTCAGAATGTGTGGTATGCTCGTTGAGTTGTGCGCACGCCCCTGTATCCCAATTGGTAGAGGAAGCAGCCTCAAAATCTGCGCAGTGTGGGTTCGAGTCCCACCGGGGGCACGTTACGAAAATCTAATCAATCCTGGCCCGGATTGGGCATGTTAAGTCAGGTCCAACTTCGGGTGGTGACACAGCTGAAAGAGACTGACATGGATGAAAAAAAGACTACGGAAGTGAATGAAGTTCTCACCGAGGAAGAGCTTAAGGCCGTAGCGGCTCCTGAACAATCCGATCAGGAGAACGAGTCTCGCAAGCGCACGGTCGTCGTGGCCGAGGATGAATCCGTGAATCGCATGGATTTGGTCGCCATGCTGGAAGATAACGGCTACGAAGTGGTGGGTGAGGCCGCCAATGGTGAGGAAGCCGTCGATCTGACTCGTAAGTTCCGCCCGAACGTGGTGTGCATGGACGTCAAGATGCCCCGCATGGACGGCATCGAAGCAGCCGGCATCATCTGCGATGAGAACATCGCTCCGGTCGTCATGCTCACGGCGTTCTCTCAGTCCGATCTGGTGAAGAAGGCCACCGGCGCTGGCGCGATGGCGTACGTGACCAAGCCCTATGAGGAATCCAAGCTGCTTCCCGCGTTGGAAGTGGCCATGGGTCGATTCGCCGAAATCAACGATTTGCTCGACAACGTGGAACGTAGTGAAAACAAGCTTCGCGAAACCGAGGAACAGCTCAGGAAGGCCGAAGAGCAGCTGAAGAAGGCCGAAGAGACCCTTGAGGAGCGCAAGCTCGTCGATAGGGCGAAGGGCCTGCTGATGGACAAGGCGGACTTCTCCGAACAGGGCGCCTTCCGTTGGATTCAGAAGACATCCATGGACCAGCGCATTCCGAAGAAGCGTCTGGCCATGGCAATCATCGCCAAGTACGGTGAACAGAAGTCGGAAGCAGAGGATGAGCGCTAACACAACGATTGTGGAAGGCACTTCACGCGGAACGCTATTGGTCGTAGACGGCCACTCATTGGCGTTCCGCGCTTTTTTTGCCTTGCCAGTAGAGAATTTCAGTACATCCGCAGGGCAGGCGACGAACGCCGTCTGGGGCTTCGCGTCCATGCTTTCGCAAGTGATCGATGCCGAAAAGCCGGATCATCTCGCCGTCGCGTTCGACGTCAAGGGCGGAACGTTCCGTAGCCAGATGCTGCCGCAGTACAAGGGAACCCGCGATGCCGCGCCGAAGGAATTGCTCACCCAGCTGCCGTTGATTCAGCAGATGCTTTCCGCATTGGGCGTCACCTTCATCGAAAAACCAGGTTATGAAGGCGATGACGTGATCGGAACGTTGGCCACGATGGGCGACCAGGCCGGATACCGCACGTTGGTGCTTTCCGGAGACCGCGACGCATTCCAGCTGATCAACGACAACATCACAGTTCTCTATCCGGGGCATCATTTCAAAGACCTGAAGCATATGACCGCCCAGGCAGTGGAGGAGAAATACCACGTCACACCGGAGCAATACCCGGATTTGGCCGCGCTTCGTGGAGAAACGGCCGACAACATTCCCGGAGTGCCGGGCGTGGGTGACGGTTTCGCCGCGAAATGGATCAACCTGTACGGCGGACTGGACCAGATCATCGAACATGCCGATGAAATCGGCGGAAAGAAAGGCGAGGCCCTTCGGGAGAACATCGAACAGGTCAAACTCAACCGAAGCGTGAACGCGCTGGTACGTGACCTTGACCTCGATGTGCGTTTGGAAGACCTCACTTTCGGCCAGGTGAACACGGACCAGTTGGACGAACTTTTCTCGAAACTCGAGTTCGGCGTACGAACCAAGAATCGGGTGCTCAAAACGTTCAACGCGGGCAAGACGGGCGGAACCCATGCCGTACGGCAGGTCGAATCCGTCAAACTGGAGTTGCCTCAGACGCAAACCGTGGTCAACGCCGAAGACCTGTACGCATGGGTCGAGGAGAACATCCCATCGGTTCAGGAGCATGACCACAGCGCATGTCCGGCATCCGGTGCTCATACGCAAGGATTCGTCATCGGGCATTCCGTTGACTGCGCGCGCAAGGTATCGCAATCCTGGCTGTTGCATGCGCAGGGCGATGCGAAACCCGGGAAAGCGTCGTTGTCGTCCGTGATGCTGGCCGTGCATGGCAAGGCCGTGCGTATCGACTCCATCGATGGGCCGATGGCTGAAACGCTGCAGCGCGTGCTGGATTCGCGCCATCGCAGCATGACGGTGCACGGGTACAAAGAGCAATCGCATCTGCTTGGCAGCGTTGGCATCGATCTTCCGGAGCCGCTGTTCGACACCAAGCTGGCAGGATACCTGGTCCATCCGGACTTTCATGCCGAATCCCTGGAGCAGTCCGCGGCTCACTTCCTCGACTTGCATATAGAGGAGCAGACCGAAACCGTTACGCAGGGCATGCTCGATTTCGACGAGCCGGATGAGACTTCGGAACAGAAGGAAGACGAGCTTCCGCGTGACTGCGCGATCATCGGCATGCTTGCCGAACATCTTTCCGAACAGCTCGACCGCAGAGAGCAGTACGCGTTGCTCGAATCCATCGAGATACCGGTGTCCCGCGTGCTGCACGGTATGGAACATGTCGGTGCCCAAGTCGATATGAACCGTTTGGTGCAAATGCTCGATCAGCTGACCACGCAGGCCGAGCATGCGCAGGAAATCGCATGGCAGTATGCGGGGGAGCGGGTGAATCTGCAAAGCCCGAAGCAACTGCAGAAGGTTCTTTTTGAAGACATGGGATTGAAACCGACCAAGAAAACCAAGTCGGGCTCATATTCCACAAACGCGGCGGCATTGCAGGCGTTGCGCGACCGCTCCTACGGCAACGATCGCGCCTGCCAGTTCCTTGACGCGCTGCTGATGCACCGCGAGCACAACAAGCTCAAGCAGATCGTCCAGACGCTGATCGACGCGACCAACAAGCGTGATGGAAGAATCCATACCACGTTCGAGCAGACGGTGGCGGCCACTGGTCGACTGAGTTCCGTCGACCCGAATCTGCAGAACATCCCGAACCGCAATGCGACAGGACGTGAGATCCGTTCCGCATTCGTGCCCGGAGAAGGATTCGAATCACTGCTGAGTTCCGATTACTCGCAGGTGGAATTGCGCATCATGGCCGACCTTTCCGGTGATGAGGCGTTGATCGATGCGTTCCGCTCCGGCAGGGACTTTCACAAATACGTGGCCAGCCTCGTATACGGAATCCCGGTTGACGAGATCACTTCGGATCAGCGCAGCCACGTCAAAGCCATGAGCTACGGCCTGGCCTACGGATTGAGTACGTATGGTTTGGCGCAGCAGCTCAAAATCAGGCCCGGCGAGGCGGAAGCGCTGAAACGACAGTATTTCGCGACGTTCGGCAAAGTGCACGAGTATCTGGAATCATTGGTCTCCACTGCCCGCGAAAAAGGCTATACCGAAACCATTTACGGACGCCGTAGGTACTTCCCGGGCCTTAATTCGCCGAATCGGGTCATCCGCGAATCCGCCGAACGCGCGGCGTTGAACGCTCCGATACAGGGATCCGCGGCCGATATCATGAAAATCGCCATGATTCGTGCGGAAGAGTCCTTGCGCAAAGCCGGAATGAACAGCCGTATCATTCTGCAGATCCACGACGAACTTGTGGTCGAAATCGCGCCGGGCGAGTCCGCGAAGGTTTCCGAACTGGTAAAGGACGCGATGGAGCACGCCGTCGAGATGGCGGTTCCATTGGATGTTTCGACCGGCATCGGCTCCGACTGGCAGCTTGCCGCACACTGATAGCACAACGGACGACGGGGGTTGAAATGGCAACATTGAAGCAAGTGGTCGACGTATTGGAAACGCTGTATCCGCTACGATACGCCGAACAATGGGATGAGCCGGGGCTGATCGTAGGCGACCTGCGCCATGACGTGCGGCGCATCGCCTTCGCCGCTGACCCGTCCATGGCGGTGATCGACCAGGCCATCGCGGATGGAACGGATCTGCTGGTATGCCATCATCCGTTGTTCTTCCGCTCCGTGCATGAGGTGTCCGGCTTGGGATTCCGCGGGGAGATAGTTCGCAAACTCAGCCTTGCCGGATGCGCGCTGTGGGTGGGACACACCAATGCCGACGCGTCATACCGTGGCGTCGGCATGGCCGCGGCCGACATGTTCGGATTGATCGAACAGCGTCCGCTGGAACCCATCGCCGACGAACGGGCCGAACATGCCGTCGGTCTGGGGCGAATCGGCAGATTGCCCGAACCGATGCGGTTGCGCGATTTCGCACGGCGCGTGGCGGACGCGTTGCCCTACACAGAATTGGGCGTTCAGGTCTGTGGCGATGTGGATGCGTTCGTTCAGACGGTGGCCGTCCTGCCAGGCTCCGGCGACTCGCTGTTCGATAAGATCCGTGCCGCCGGCGTCGACGTGTATGTGACCAGTGACCTGCGGCATCATCCGGTGACGGACGCCATCGAACAGGCCCGATACGAGGCTTCCATGCGCGCCGAAGGCATCGGACTCGGCAATGGGGATACGCGGATTCGTCCGGCCTTCATCAATACGCCGCATAGCGCCATCGAATCCATGTGGTTCCAGTACGCATTGGAAGACGTTCCGCAGGCCGTGGCCAAAGCCACGGGAGACGCGGTACAGGCACAGTGGATCTCCATGAACACCGATCCATGGAATCTTGTGCTGCCGACCAGCGGCAAGGAGCGTTGAGCCATGTTGAATTCGATGGGTGATGCCCCTGTTCCATCCAACGACGTCGATGCTCTGCTGAACGCATCCAGTGACGGCGTCGACATGACCGTTCCCGCCGAACTGCTCAGCAGCGAACAGGTGTACAAAGGTGCGATTTTCAGCGTTGACGACACCCGAATCGCTCTACGGATGTGCGACGGCGGACAAACGGTGATTCGCAGGCAGGTCATGCGTCATGCGCCCTGTGTGGTCATGCTGGTACATGATTGCGGCAAAGACCTGTACTTGGTCGAACGGGAATACCGCATCGGCTGCGACGCCTTCGCCTACGGACTTCCGGCAGGACTCGTCGACAGCGGGGAAGACGTGGAACAGGCGGCGTTGCGCGAGCTCCGCGAGGAAACGGGAGTCGCACCCGCCGGGGAACGCGGCATCACCTTCGATCATGTCGGCTCATACTATTCATCCGAAGGAATGACGGACGAACTGGCACACATCATGGTGCTCCACCTGCATGAATGGAACGTCATGCAACGCCATTTCGACGGCGACGAGCATGTCGAATCGGCTTGGATCACCTGGAAACAACTGCAGGACACGCGTATCACGGCATCGAATTCAATGATCGCCATCCTGCATGAAAATATTCGCAGAATTCAGAAAAATATCGCATCCTGAGCTTTCATTATGGAATAAGCTTGCAGAGGAACACGATACTTTCGAATACATGCGACGGCGTGAGATACTGGATACATGCAAATCAGACCAGGATCGATGTATCCACTCGGCGCAAGCTATGACGGCGCCGGAGTGAATTTCGCCCTCTTCTCCAAAGTGGCGCAAAAAGTGGAGCTCTGCCTGTTCGATGAGGACAACAACGAAACCCGCATCGAAATGACCGAGCAGAATTCGTATGTCTGGCACAACTATCTGCCAGGAATACAGCCAGGGCAACGGTACGGATACCGCGTGTACGGCCCGTACGATCCGCAACGCGGCCTGCGCTGCAATCCGAATAAACTGCTGCTCGACCCCTATGCGAAGGCGATCGAAGGCAACGTCGACGGCGATGAAAGCCTGTACTCCTACTGGTTCAAAACGCCGGACGACCTTGGCCGGATGAACGATCTGGATTCCGCCGACCACACCATGAAGGCTGCTGTGGTCAATCCATACTTCGACTGGGGCAACGACCAGCATCCAAACATCTCATACCACGATTCGGTCATCTACGAGGCCCATGTACGCGGCATGACCAACCTCAACGCGGACGTGCCGCCGGACATCCGCGGAACCTATGCGGGACTCGCATACCCGTCGGTAATCGAATACCTGAAAAAACTGGGCATCACAGCAATCGAGCTCATGCCGATCCACCAGTTCGTCAACGACAGCTTCCTGCAGGAAAAAGGACTGAGCAACTACTGGGGCTATAACACCATCGGATTCTTCGCACCGCACAACGCCTACTCCAGCTCCGGACAGCGAGGCGAACAGGTCAACGAATTTAAATCCATGGTCAAGGCGTATCACAAAGCCGGAATGGAAGTCATCCTCGACGTGGTGTACAACCACACCGCCGAAGGAAACGACCGCGGCCCGACACTAAGCTTCAAAGGCATCGACAACGGCGCCTACTACCGACTGGTAGACAATGACCCACGCCACTACTTCGACACCACGGGTACCGGAAACTCACTGCTCATGCGTTCGCCGCACGCACTGCAGCTCATCACGGACAGCCTGCGCTACTGGGTCACGGAAATGCACGTCGACGGCTTCAGATTCGACCTTGCCGCAACGTTGGCACGCCAGTTCCAGGAAGTGGACAAGCTGTCGGCGTTCTTCGACATCGTCGAACAGGATCCGGTCATCTCCCGAGTCAAACTCATCGCGGAACCCTGGGATCTTGGCTCTGGCGGATACCAGGTGGGCGGATTCCCATCCAGCTGGTCCGAATGGAACGGACGCTACCGCGACTGCGTGCGCGACTTCTGGCGCTCGCAGCCGTCCACGTTGCCGGAATTCGCCAGCCGTCTCATGGGCAGCTCCGACCTGTACCAGATGAACGGACGTCGTCCGGTGGCCTCCGTGAACTTCATTACCGCGCACGACGGTTTCACCATGAACGACTTGGTGAGCTACAACGAGAAGCACAACGAGGCCAACGGCGAAGGCAACAGGGACGGCGAGAGCAACAATCGTTCTTGGAACTGCGGCGTCGAAGGCCCCACCACCATCAAGGACGTCAACGACTTGCGTCGCCAGCAGATGCGCAACATGTTCGCCACGCTGCTGCTCAGTCAGGGCATCCCCATGATCTGCGGAGGCGATGAAGTCGCCCGAACCCAACGAGGCAACAACAATGCCTACTGTCAGGACAATCCGATTTCCTGGACCGACTGGAATCTGGACGATGACCAGAAGGAGTTGCTTGCGTTCGTTTCGAAGCTGATTCATCTGCGCCTTGATCATCCAGTGCTGCATCGCCGACGCTTCTTCACCGGCCGTGAGCCGGGAGACGGCAGCGACGTGCTCCCACAGGTTGAGTGGATGGATCATACCGGTTCCATCATGGACATGGATGACTGGTCGAATACGCACGCCTTCACGGTGATGATCTACCTCAACGGTTCGGACATTCCCGAAACCGACTGGTATGGCAATCAGATGGTCGACAACGATTTCATCCTGATCTTCAACGCGCATTATGAGCCGATCATGTTCACCTTGCCGGACGAGCACTATGGCAAGAAGTGGCGCCTGGTGGTCGATACGCATAATCCGAACGGTCCGGAATTGAACTACGAGGCCGGCTTCATGATCACTGCGCAGTCAAGGAGCTTCCTGCTGCTGATGAGTGATCAGAAGCAGGCGCGGAAGAAGTAACGTTCTCCGGTTGATGGGTCGGTACGGGCATGTCTGTACCGACCCGTTTTCGTTGCTGTTTCGCAGTGCGTTGCGATTGCGGACTCCTGTTATGAGGTAAAAACGGCCTCTAGACCTGCGCGGCAAGACGAGACATGGTTTTTGCCGCCTTGCCGTTGGACTGTGAGGCATCTTCCGCAGGTTTCCGCCCATCGGCCTGGGCCAATACCAGCTGTGTCTGCACACGGTCGGCTTCAATCGCGGCGATCTGCCGGGAGAAAATGATGAACCAACCAAGGAACATCATGCCGGCAAGCGCTTCCACATTGGTCAAGGTGTTGTGACCGCTCAACCATTGATAGCCGGCCGCCGCGCCGACTGCAATCGCAAGATCCGACACGACGTAGACCACTTTCGAAAGTTGCGGAGCAAGCCAAGGCAACGCAATCAACAGCACGCTCATCAAACAGGGCAGGCCGCGCGCGAACACGTTATGCAGAATCGGATGGGGAGTGTAACGGAACATGCCGATGCCGATGAAGGCTATGCCGGCCAACGTCAACATGAACGCGAGCAGCAGAGTCCTGACTTTGAAATGTCTGGACGACTCCTCCGAACCGGTTTGCGTGGAATACGCCATGCGCATCCGATGCGTGGTGATGAGCTCGGAAATCGCGAAATAACTGATGATCACAATGCAGATACCGGCCAGTATGAGCGTCGAATTGAACATACGGGCGGCGAATGTGGTGCGGTCGCCAAGCTGGGAGAAATTATTGTTGTACCAGTACGGATCATCGGAAGTAAGCCCGGCGATGGTCACGCCGGACACCACGAAGAACGGCAGCAGGGAAGCGATGGTCTTCGCGTTCATCAACTCGGCTTGCACATGGGTTACATAGCCGACCACACCCGCTATGGCTGCACATAGGGCAGGCAAGTATCCGTTAAGAGTGCGGATGCCTAGCATGCCGTTGATGATGGAAAGCATCATGAACGACGTTACGAAAGTGGTGGAGGCGTACACCACGGAAAGGGCGAGTATTTCGAAGATACGGCGAATCGGAATCAGCCATCCGCGCTTGAGCGTAAGGGAACGCGACTTGCGGGCATAGCTGAAACTGAAGGAACATACGCCGCAGGCCGCCACAATGGCGGAACAGACGGTAAGCAGACGCTGCGCGACACGCCAGATGGCCGGAGCGGTCTGCATGTACGCGTTCATGGCAATCCAAGCGACCAGCGCGCAGATCATGAAGGAAATGATGCCCGAGGACTCCGCCCGCTGATGCCGACCCATGCATGCCCCTTTCCGAAACTAATCGTATTCTAGGCCTGTCGTTGTCCAAACATACGCTACAATGAAATCTTGTGTTCACTTGCTGTGAGCGAAACGGGCTGTAGCGCAGCTTGGTAGCGCGTCTGCTTTGGGAGCAGAATGTCGCAGGTTCAAATCCTGTCAGCCCGACCGAAAACCTCTGAAACAACGGCGTTTCAGAGGTTTTTGTTTTGCCGCGCGAAACTCCCGTTGAGATGGTACGGGAATAGTAATGTGTGTCCATTATTCCCATACCGACGCAAACAGGTGGTATTGCGTAGGTATGGAGATACTCCGGTAGGTTGACTATCCTCATGCCGATGCAAACGGATGTGTTTGCGTCGTTACGGGAATAGTCGTACGGTCCGAATATTCCGAAACCATCTCAAAACGATAGATGCCACGTGGGAATTCGTGTTTTTTGGATACGATGGAGACCATGAACGCACTCCAAGAGAACCTGTGGCCGGCACCGTCCGCCAGTAAACCCCTGAACGCCACCGTAGTGGTGCCGGGCAGTAAATCACTGTCGAATCGTTATCTCATTCTTGCGGCACTCGGCGCCGCACCTGTCCGTTTGGTCGGCCTGCTGCGCTCGCGTGACACCGAACTGATGATGGACGCGTTGCGCTCGCTTGGCGTATGTTGCGAGATTGACGCCGACACCGACACCACGGTTACGGTCACTCCGCCGTCGGATGGTCGTTTCCGTGGTAATGCAAAGGTTTTCTGCGGTCTTGCCGGTACTGTGATGCGATTCGTGCCGGGGCTTGCCATGTTTGCGGACGGTCCGGTTGAGTTCGATGGCGATGAGCAGGCCTACGCCCGTCCGATGAAGCCGGTGCTGGATGGTCTGCAGCAGTTGGGCGCGACGGTCGATTACCACGGTGAGGAAGGCCGATTGCCGTTCACCATCACTCCTCCTGCATGTACTGATGCGGAGCGAGAGACCCCGAGTGTGGTCTCCATTGATTCCTCCGGCTCGTCGCAGTTCATCTCCGGTCTGCTATTGATTGGTTCGCGTGTGCCGGGCGGCCTTGAATTGCACCATACGGGGGAGAAGACGCCGAGTCTGCCGCATATCCGCATGACGGTGGCCGACCTTCAAGGCTCCGGTGTGAAGGTCCAGGCCGATGAAGAGGCGCGTGTATGGTCTGTGCAGCCGGGTGCCGTGCAGTTGCCGGATACGGTGACGGTCGAACCTGATCTGTCGAATGCCGCGCCGTTCCTGGGAGCCGCGTTGATCGCGGGAGGAACTGTCCGTGTGCCGCATTGGCCGGAAAGTACCACGCAGCCTGGCGGATTGCTTCCCGGATATTTGGAGCGTATGGGAGCGAAGGTCTCGTTCCCTGAGCAGGACGGAATTCGCTACTGCGAGGTGGCGGGGGACGGCCATATCGAAGGCCTTGGCGATTTTGACCTGACTGCGGCCGGCGAGATCGCGCCGTCATTGGCCGCGGTGCTGGTGTTCGCCGATAAGCCGACCCGTATGTTGGGCATCGGCCACCTGCGTGGCCATGAGACGAATCGTCTGGAGGCGCTGGTCAACGAGATTGAACGCATTGGGGGAGAGGCCCGCGAACTGCCAGACGGATTGGAAATCATTCCGACGAAAGAGGAGAACCTCCGCCCGTCTGACATGGAAACCTATGCCGATCACCGTATGGCTACATTCGCCGCCATGCTGGGTCTGCGCGTCAACGGAATCCAGATTCGCAACGTGGCCACCACCGCGAAGACCCTGCCGAATTTCGTGGATATGTGGAGTGGCATGCTCGCGTGAATGAATCCGCGTATCGGCGGTGAATCCGCACGACGGGGGTAGGAAGCAGCTCATGGCTCATTATTCGGTCTGCCGAATGATGAGCCATTCTGTTAGGGCCTGTGAATGGGGTCCGCAAGTGTCTGCAAGTAGGGCCTGTGAAGAAGCAAATTCGGCGTTTGGAGCGGCTCTCACTTAATGAAGATGGATTATGAATCTTGGTTTTCCCGTTTACTCGGCGAATCGTTGCGGACGGATAAGTCTCACTGGATGCGTTATTCAAAATAGAAGTTAGGGGACAGTTGGGTGTGATAATCGAATCCTTCATGAGGTGTACGATTGATGACTAAGCCCGGTAGCAATCTTGTTCGTTAGGGGGAGTCGTGCATTTTACTTCCATGCATAATTCCAAACGTGCATCACATATGGTATGTTCGGTTTCCAGAAGAATATGCTTCACCATACTTGCGGCGTCTCTGGCGCTCGCCTTTCCGGTTCAGGCTTCCGCTTCGGAAAATGATGTAGCCAATCGTTGGTATGACGTTACCGATAAAGTCCTGAACGACGAAAATTACCGTGCATATTCATATGCGGGCTCCGATGTTCCAATCGCGTTGTCGGACGACAATGTTTCCACAACCGGATCTGAGACGTATTACAATCTTCGTGATTTTGGCTATACCACGCCGGCGAAGAGTCAGTATCCGTGGAACGATTGCTGGGCTTTTGGCTCTATCGCGGCTGCTGAGTCGGGCATTCTTTTCGAATCGACGCAGGGGGGTATGACGTCTCCGAAGCGGATTTGTCCGAACGTGCGTTGGTGAATTTCGTATACTCGTCCGATGGCGTTCCTGAAAGCGTGGCGGGTAAAGAAGAGGGCTCCGAAGAAACGCAAACAATGTACATGACGCAGGACGAATGTGAAGCGTACAAGGCTGAACATCCCAATGCGGCCATCACTCTCGAGGGCTGGGCCGGATATATGACGGACGATACCGGTCGAAAATACTTCGACTGGAGTGTCGACGAATCCCTATGGAACGTGAATGCCTTCAGTCTGAAAAGCGCCAATGTACTACCCGAAGTCCGAGTAACTGGTGAAAGTGAAACCTACCAATACACTGACGTCCGTGCGGTGGCTGCGGTGAAGAGTGAGATTCTGGCTGGCCATGGAGTGTCGATCGGCTACTACTTTGACGGAACCAACAGTGAGGACAACAAGGTCTCAATGTATTTCGACCGTAATACTTGGTCTCATTACACATGGGAAAGCCGTGGTTCCAACCACAGGGTCTGCATTATGGGATGGGATGATGGATACGCTGCGAGCAACTTCAAGAATTCCGAAGGCGTGACACCTCCGGGCAATGGTGCTTGGATTGTGAAACAGAGTTCAGGAGCGGAATCCGAAAATCAGGATCAGCAGAACAACAGCGCATGGGGAATCCTGGATGAGAATGGTAAGCATACGGGATACTTCTACCTGTCGTACTACGACCAGTCCATCAAGGGCCTCATGTCGTTCGATTTCGATGTGACCAGCTCAGACAGTTCGGCGTATATGGACCAATACGATTTCCTTCCGGAACGTATGGTTATTGTTAACGATTCGGATGAGCCGGTAAGCTCGGCCAATATTTTCACCGCTCAAGGGGATATGGCTCTCCGTACGGTTTCGACCGAAACCTATAAGGAGAACACGACCGTCACTTATCAGGTGTACCTGCTTGACGATGAGGCTACCACTCCTACCGATCCGGAACATGCGAAACTTGTTTTGACTGTTGACGAAAATTATCCATACGGAGGGTACCATCGTACGTCGCTTGATTCAAACGATTGGATCGCCATGCGTAAGGGGCAACGGTACGCCGTTGTGGCCACGCAGAAGTGCGACGATGACGGTAAGTGGTATCAGGGAGTCATTACGAATATGTCGTATGCGACTCACGCCAAACTGAATGACGGCGAAAGCTGGACGGGTTCAACGGAAGGCTCGGACTCGCAGGCAACGGCCAAAACCCGATGGGATGACTGGACCGCAGTGAAACAGGGCGTGGATGACTGCGTAGGAGGAGTTTGGTCGGTCGACAATGCGCCGATCAAGGCGATTTCCGAAAAGCGCGACTGGGCGTCAGTCGACGAATTGGCATCGTTGGAAAGTGCGATTGGCGTAGCGAAGAATGTACTCGAGTCTGCTGTCGTCAGCGTGGATGGTACTGATGTCAGCACGTCGGCCACTTGGATGACTCAAAATGAACATGATGCGTTTTCGACGGTCATCAAGTCGGCTGAGGCGGAGCTTGGATGCGCTGGTGATGATTACAGGAACGTTCTGACGAACACCACTCCGGATTCTGCCGAAGTGAACGCTGCGATTGCGTCGCTTGCATCGCCGGCAAAGGCCGGAACGAAGGCTGATGCCGAAGATAAGGGAAACGATGGGTCGGGTGTTTCCGATAGCAAGGCCGATAATGGCAAGGACGCTTCGTCTTCGCGCAGCTCTGACGCTTCTCCCAAGATGATGGCCGCGACTGGTGGAGCGGTTCTTGCCATTGTGGCTTCCGGCGCTGCGGCCGTGGCCGTGGCATTGGTTGCGGTCTTCCGCCGTAGGACTCGTGGTTAGAATTTCATTTTCGAATTGGCCGATGTGTATGCCCGGCCATTGTTTTTTGCGGTGTTTTCGGCATACTTGGGTTCCGTGCTTATTCCCATGCCGACGCAAACTGGTGCCTTTGCGTCGATATGGGAATAGTGCGGCCCGTCCGGTATTCCCATGCCGACGCATTGGGCTCCGTTTCCGTCGGTTTGGGGATAGCGTGGCTTGCTTAATATTCCCGTACTGACGTAGATCCATCAGTTTGCATCGGCACGGCGATACCGAGCTTCTGGAAACCCGTGGCTTGCGTGCTCGTATGTCCGGCGCGGAATACTAGTGGGGTTAGGTGAAAGAGTTGCCGCACTGTGTCTGTGTTGCCATATTGGTGCCGCATACGTTCCTTTCGGTCGGGCGCGGCACCAACGTCTACCACTTATATCGATGTATATCCGCCGTTCCGCTTCTTGTCGAGAATGGTGTTCTGGCTGCCGCCTGCCTCGGAATACCAATTCTGCTGATACCACGTCTTGTAGCTACTCATGAGGTCCTTCGGGCTGGTCACATTGAGATTTATGGTTCCGAACGCGTAGTATTCGACCTTGGCGTACGGCGTATCGCCCAGCATGAGCCAGATGAAGATCGGAACGTCGGGGACCTCATACATGTAAAGCAGCTGATTTGAGATTATCTGATCCTTTGCGAGGTTGTAGACCTTTCCGTAGCGCGCCACAACCTTGGTCGGAATGTCTTTGGTGAAGCCATCGACGTTGCCTCCCCATGTGGTTTTGGAAACGACTTTGGCGTCGTCCGCCGTAATTACGGCATATGATTCCGGGTCGGTGATCTGATTGCCGACCTTTACGCTTGAGATGGGCCTGTTCGTGCTGCTTGAGCTGAGTTCGCTTACGTACTGCGTCCTCAGATAGAGCGTGTCCTTTTCGTCTTTGAGAGTCGTCAACCTATATCCGTATTCAGTAAAGAAGTAGTTCCAGTTATGGGCCTTGTCCGAATAGCGGTCGACCTCATCGGTGGGATTCTCCTCGTTGGCGTTTACCGTGGCCCACACTTTGGTGGTGCTTCCGTTCTGCGCCCAGGAATCCTCATTGACGCTGCCCGTTATCTGCTTCTCCCTTTCCTTCATGGTCGCCGTGTCGATCTGGAGGAGCTGCTTGTTGTACTGGGCGTTCGGGTTTACGCTCTTGAAGCCAAGCGCCTCCATCTCTTCGACGATGTTCTCCACAGGACGTTTGGTTCCATCGGAATCGGTGATGGTCAATCTCATGCTCGCAGGCAGGTTGTTGAGACGTTTGACCATGGTCTGCAGCTCGTCGAAGGCGAAACTGTTCTCGTTCTCCGGCTTCCAGCTGTTGTCCGGCGAGCCTTCCTGCTTGCCGGACAGATATACGAGGGCGAAGCACGATTCATCGTATGCGGCGGTTAACGCGTAACTCGAGGTCGAGTACGTCCGTTGACGGGCCGAGTCGGTTGCGATGAACGTCAGTTCCGTGGACTCGGTATCCTTCGTTGCCTGGATGTAGGCGGATTCCGTATGGTATTTCTCCTGCACGACCTCGTCGAAGGTTTTGCCCGGATTATCCTTAAGCAGGGCTTCGCGGTCAATGTCGCTTACGGCGCCTGAATCCCCCTCAGGGTAGTCCTTGGACTCGCCGGGGTAATCCTTGCGCAATTGGTCCCAATTGACCGCACCATAGAGGACTACCGACATGTCGTCGGAATATTGCTGGAGTTCGTCGAGATCGACCTTGATGGCGGCGGTTGTCGCCGCGTCGTTGCGTGCCTTGTACAATTCGACGCCGAGTTTCGCGCTATAGAGTGCGTAGGCGTTGTTGTACATGACCATGAAGCTCGCCAGGAAGGCACGTTTCGCGGACAAGGTCTCCACATTCCAGTTGTACTTTGAGTCCACATAGTTGAAGTAGTTGTCGAGTATGTTCTCGCTGCCGGCAGCTCCTGGAACGAGGACGTTGCGCAGTGCCGTGTACGCTCCTCCAATGCCGTTGAAGCCTTTGTTCGCCGCGTTCTTATCAATACGATTGAGATACTTTTCCAACGCGTCTATGGCATCTTCGGGCATGCGCGAAAGCGACGTGGTGCGTGAACAGGGTGTGGTGGTCTTCTTGCCGTCCTTGTCGAGCTCATAGTAGTTGCCCAGTACGGAATCCATGCCTGAAAATATGTTGGTGGTGGTCTGGGAGCAAAGGAAACTCTTCAGGTTCGTGTAGGTGGCGTCATCGCCCTTCCATAGGATTTTGTCCGTCTGTTCGTCCATCTTGACGTTGATGGTATTCACCGTCGTTTCGATGGAGTCGATCTTTTTGTTCATCTCGTCAAGCTTGTTCATGACGTCGTCGATGGAATAGGTCTCAGTCTCTTCGGGAAGGAGGTCAAAGACGAACGCGCCGATCAGTCCGGTGACCGTGAAGATCGCCGTCGCGTAGTTGAAGAAGCCTCCGCCGAGGACCTTCACCAGATTGACCGCATGATTGATGCCGAATCCGACGGAAACCGCGCTGTTGAGTACCTTCTTGATTTGGCTGTCCGTCTTGGATTCGTTGGAGGTGTGCTTGTAGACGACGCCAAGGGCCTCAATGTTTTTTCCGGTGTTTTCCTGGATGCTGGCGCTGGCGATTGTCAGGGACTGATATCTGCATATCACGTCGCTGACGTCCAGCGTGGTCAGAGTGTCCGACGTGGCCGTTTCCCCATCATCGGTCGAGGTAAGGCTGATTTCGTTCTCGCTGCCGGAGCTGTTGCCGTCATCTTCATCCTCGTCGGTGTCGGAGGTTGCCGACTTGACGGATTCGCCGTCGAACAGGGCCACGGACTTGTCTTGCTCCGGCACGCCGAAAGCATTGGTCGAGCCGTCGTTCATGCGCAGTTCGATGCCGTTGACATAGGTGTACAGGGAGTTGAAAAGCCCGTCTTTGTCCGACTCGCTTAGTCCGAGCAGTTCGGCATCGCTGTCGAATTGGTCATTTGGAACCGCCACGTCGATCTTGAATATGTTGTTCTCGGCGTCGTACGTCGATGCTGTGATGTCGGATGCCGGAGACTGTTCGGATTTGCCGTCGTCGCCGGTTGAGGTCTTGTAGATGGAGAACGTCGTGCCGTCGACGAGATTTATGCTGCCCGCTGTATCCGAACCGTCCGTTTCCTCACTGGAATGGGCCGCGGCCAGATAGGTGATGGTCGTGTTCTGCTCTCCACGTTCGAGTTGAACGGCCCATGCGAAAGCGATGGGATTCGACTCGGCGTAGGCGAACGGATCTCCGCTTTCTTCGCTTGCGGCACCGTCCATGCCGTCAGGATAGACGATGGTGTTCTTGAACGTTGCGGTGATCTGTCCACCGAAAAGCAGGCCCTGCGAAAGTGCGGTGGTGAGTCTCCTGTACGCGGCGGCGCCGGTATCGCCATTCACCTGGAACGTAAGCCATGTGTAACCGAGGTCATTGGTGCATTCGACGATGCTGATGTCGTAATCGTAGGGGAGCTGAATATTGGCCAGAATGTCATCATTGGTGAACGTGTGGTAATCGACGCCATCAATCGTGAACGTATATCCGGTCGCGTATTGCGCGAACTCCGAATCCGAACGGATAGGAAGCCCCACTTCAATGCCGTCGAGGTCCACCGGAACGCGGAACTTGTTGTCGCCGTCCCAATACAGTCCGTTATCGAAGGTGTGCGCTATCGTATCGTCGCCCATCGGAAGTTCGGAAGTGATCTGCGCGATGCTGCCCGCGGAATCCGCATAGCTCACGCAGGCGATTCCATAGGACTGGCTTTCATCGGAGAACGGCTGGTTGGTGAGTTCGATATAGCCGTAATCGGAATCCTCGCTCGCTACCCCTTCGGCGATGTTGTCGATGGTGAAGCGGAGTTCATAATGGGTCCGGTCTTCCAAACTGGTGCTGTTCTCATCGGTTCCACCGACTTTGACGGTGTAGGCGCCAGGACGCACGGCCGCGTCGCTGAGGCTGCCGGAGAGTGTGATTTTGGAAGTGTCGAAAGTCCTCATCTCGCCTTCGGTCTCGGAGGAACCCGCATATGCGGTCTCGGAGTTCACGACGACGGTGGTGGTTTGAGCGCCGACGCTGATGGGACGGCTGAGTTCCAGATTGACGATTCCGGCATTATTCCCGGCCAGATTGCAGGAAACCGTGGCCTTGATGGAGAGGGTTTCGCCATTGGCATCGACATCGACGGTTTTGGTGAGGGCGAACGGTGCGTCAAGACCGGCCATGATTGAGCTGCCCAGACTTGTATCCGATCCCGTGTCTGAACCGTCGACTGACTGCTCGTCGGCGTAGGCCTGCACCGCACCCGAAGGAGTCAGATTCCAGACGAGAAGAATCGCGAGTACTACGCCCAGAGCGGTTCGCACGCCTTTCCTCTTCGTGATATGAATGCCTGCGGCGGTGATGATGGCGAGGGCCGCGATGATGGCGACGATGGTCAGCGTGCTTCCTGTGGAGGGGAGACCCTTACCACCTTTGGCGACGCCGGAATTGGAAGCCGCGCCGGAATTGGAGTCGTTGCCGGTCTGGTCCGTTTTGGAACCGGAATTCTTGGCGATAACGCCAGTGGTGCTTACCGTTTCGCCGTCCTTTGTGGTTTTGGCATCCGAAGTGGCCGATCCGTCGATCAGGGACCAGCCCTCGGGCACGTCGAACGAAACGGTGTGGTCGGAAAGATCGAGACCAAGTTTGTTTGTTCCGACTACGGTAACCCTGATTTGATTGCTTGGCAGATCATCAGTGGACGTGGTTACGTCGAGGGGAAGGTAGTCGAAAGGATCGATCTCCGAGCTTTCCGTACTGTCGGAGGAATTCACGTCTTCGGCCCATGAAATGGATGGGGCGATGGCGAAAGCGAGCAGTAACGTCACGATAAGGGGGAGGAGGGTCAGATTGGTGAGTTTTCGTGCCGATGTGTGCGAGACGTGTCTGGGTGCCACTTTGGTTCCTCTCTCCCAAGAACGGAATATCCCTAATTAGGGACTGACATTCCGGATAATTTTGCGATGTGGAAGTTCGCCGAAACAAAATCTTCATTCTCCATGTAAGAGTCTAGCTTTCTTGGTGGAAGTTGCTGTGACGGCTCAACGGCGAACGCCTCATTATGGATTGGCCCTGCATTGTGGAATCTGCATTGCGTTTGTGCCGCACCGATGTATCGGGAGTATAGTGATTTCGGGAGAGAGGAAACCTCTATGATTAAGTTCCGCAGGAATCACGCCGTGGCGTACGCCGTCATCGTCGTTGCTCTTGGCATGGCCATCTCGCTTTTGGCGTATCGGCTGATCGAGATGGGCATTGATGCCGGAATGCCGAGCGTCCTCGCTGCGGCGGGTGCCATTTTGGTGAAAAGCGTTCCCATCATCGTTGCCGTGGCGTTTCTGGCCGCAACAGGTAGGATTGGCTTGATTCGTCTTCGTGGCACTGGATTCGGACGCGGTCTGGCATGCGGTGCGGTTCTGATCATGCTCTTTTGCGTCATGGGTCTCTATGCCATTGCGAATGTTGCCACGGGTGAAGCCGTTGTTAATGTGCCTGTCATCATTAAGGCGTTGTTCTACTTCCTGTTGGTGGGTGTAGGTGAGGAGTTTCTGACGCGTGCTGTGGCCGGGGAGACCTTGCTCGAGCATTTCGGGCTTACCCATGCGGGGACGGTGAAGGCTTGCACGGTGTCGGGCGTCATTTTCGGTGCGATGCATGTGGTGAATATCTCTTCCATCGCCGATGTGCAGGACGTGGCCATGCAGATGCTGTTCACTGCCGGCATGGGTATGCTTTTTGGCGCCGTCTACTTCCGATGCGGTAATATCTGGGCGACTGTGATTCTGCATATGTTGTGGGATGCGTCGCTTTTTTCCGTCACGACCTCGTCCGATTTCGCCAAGACTGCGAGCTCATCGACATCCGTTGGCGGCGGCAATCCCATCGGGAGCGTTATCATCATTGCGGCGTTCGTGGGTATCTCGCTGTTCCTTTTGCGTAAGAGCAAGACCGCGCAGGTGTGGGAGGCCTGGGCGGGTGTGATTGCGGTGCCTGTGGATGGGGAGTGATCCTCTTTTGCCCCTCTCCCTGAGTAGAGAGCATGCAGAGGTACGGCAATAATTGCATGATGACCGCCGTAACCCTCTGCCGATGACGGTTTCCTGATATCATATGAGTTAGCAGACGGTTTATCCCTTCGCTGGCTTTTACGCTTGCTCCACGTCCGCGACGTTGCGGATGCGGAGTCCGGGATTATCGGCTTTCTCTCGGAGAAAGGATGTTCATCATGACATCGCAAAGAAAAATCGGCATCATTGGTTTGGGACATGTCGGAGCCCACGTTGCGAACAGTCTCCTATTGCAGGGTATTGCGGATGAGCTGTACCTGTGCGGCCTGCCCGACCAGAAAATCATTTCGGAAGCTCAGGATTTGCACGATTCCTTGAGCTTCGTGCCCTACAACACTCGGATAATCAATTGCAGCAACCGTTACGAGGATCTTGCGAAGTGCGACATCATCGTCAACTCGGTAGGCAATGTGGCCCAAGTGGCGCAAAGCCGCGACGGTGAGCTTTTCGCATCTACGGAATCCGCTAAAACCTTTGTGGAGATCATCGTCGCCGGTGGCTTTGATGGTGTGTTGGTTTCCGTGTCCAATCCCTGCGATGTTGTGTGCACGTCAATCTGGCATCTGACCGGCTATAACCCTTCCAAGATCATCGGCACTGGATGCCTGTTGGATTCCGCGAGACTGCGCAGTGAGATCTCCAAAGTGACCGGCGTGAGTCCCAAATCCGTCCACGCGTACATGATCGGCGAACATGGATTCTCGCAGATAGCCGCATGGAAATCCGCCAACATCGGCGGAAAGTCCATTGATGAACTCGCCATGGAAGATCCCGAAAGATACGGTTTCGACCAAGCGGAGGTGGAGGAGCGTGCCCGCAAGGGTGGCTACGTGACTTTTGCCGGCAAGGGATGCACGGAATACGCCGTGGCCAATTGTACGGCGCGGCTGTGTGCGGCCATTCTGCACAACGAGCATGCGGTCCTGTCGGCTTCCACGCTGATGACCGGCCAGTACGGTGAAGAGGGTGTCTTCGCTTCATTGCCGTGCCTTATCGGTGCGGAGGGCGTCGAACATGTCTTCACTCCGGAACTCTCCGATGTGGAGTTGGAGGGCTTCCACAAGAGTTGCGATCACATCAGGGAGAACATCTCAAAGCTGCCTTGGTGGTAAGGCGTTATATTCGCATATGATTATTGATATCTCTTGCCGCTTAATGGAAAGTGAGCAAGCCTAATCATAGAAAGGCTTGCTCACTAGATTTGTTCCTTGTATGATGAACGTAACGATTTCCACTGCTGGCACTGATGGAAAACTGAGAAGGAGAATTCTTATGGGGGGATGTCATCGGGAAGAAAGCGCCCGACTTCGCAGGTAGGGCCAAGAACATAGCTCAAGGCGTCGCCAATGGAGCAAAGAGGCTTCATCAGGCTTTCGGCGGGGAGTATGGTGACATTTTTGAAGGAAATGTCGTCACCGAAGACGGCGAGTACATCCTGCCGGAACCGATGATTGATGACCATGAGTGCGACGAGATTGACTTCATTGCGAAGCGCTATGAGAAAATGACATCTCCTGGCATGCTTGCCAAAGCCGGGAAAAAGGCCAGTGAGATAGCGCCTGCACAGGTCAAGCAAATCGCCGAAAAGATAGGGGACGCAGCCAAGGGTACCTTCGAAGGATTCACGGAACCGGAACTCATGGCTGCCGCCATCAAAAAGGCTGCCGAGGGTTTCGGTGAGCTTGAGAAGCAGGCCGCCAAGGTCAGCGTGAGTAAAGAACATGTCATTCAGTGCATAAACGCGGGAAAACAGGAGCAGAAGGTATCAGATATCTCACAGATCTGCCTATTGCGCGCCTATGACGTCGCGGCTGTCACTGCCAAGGAACGACTTCAGCACATGGGAATCGCATTTGTCGAGGGCGGAGGAACGGGTGCGGCTGGGTTCTGGGGTCTTCCCGCAAACCTCGCGCTCAGCATGCTCATCTACTTCAGGGCTGTTCAGTCGGTCGCCATGTTCTACGGCTACGACGTCAAGGAAGATCCCGCAGAGCTCGTCATCGCCAGCGAAGTATTCCAGAAAGCGATGTCTCCGGGCAGCAAAGGCAATCCCGCAACTGATTACATCGGCAAGATTCTCATCTACGCTGAGAGTGCGGGTGTGAAGCAGGCCGCTAAGAAGGGGTGGGCCGCGATGATTGAAAAGGGCGGTGCGGCGCTCGCCATTGCGCAGATGCGTGCGCTCGCCAACAAAACCGCCCAGCATGCGCTGGAAAATGCCGGCAAGATAGCCGTCGAAGCCGGTGTCTTTACAAAGACGCTTGAGCAGATTGGACGGAAACTGACGCTCAAGAACGTTGGTAAGTTTGTTCCCGTAGTTGGTGCTGGTTTCGGCGCTTTGTTCGATACCGCTCAGATGAACACGGTTCTTGAGTTTGCCGACCTTTTCTACCATAAGCGCTTTATTCTCGAAAAGGAAGAGCGAGTGAAAAATCTTACGGGTTACACGGCCGAGATTCCCCGCATTGCAGGATAGGCAATTTATGCAAAGCATCATGTATGGCGTATCCGAAGCGATGTATTGCGTACATGAAGGTATACGGGCTGGAGATTCGAACGTTTATGCAAGATTGTGGTCCGTTTGTCTGCGGCGTTGAAGTTGATGCGCATTTTCGTTGGAATTTTGCCGTGCATGACATAATCCGCAATGATGAGTGCGATTCTTGTGTTTCGTGGTTCATCCGGAGGTGCGGACGTCATTACCGTGAGCGATCTTGAGAAGGATAAGCTTATGAACCTCGCTCAGGAGATTCAAACGCGAGTGTTTGCGGACGCGGATTAGCTACGGCATGGAGGACCCTTTAAGTAGTTAAAAATACTGCGTTTTGAAGGCGTACCGCACGCCGATCGACAGGCGGTACTACACCCACAGTATCTTCAGTTCAAAGGCGTTGACGGGCGGGACGACGACCGCCAAACCGTGATTTACGCCAGAGTGTCCACAAGGAACCAGAAAGACGATTTGCGTAATCAGGTGGCGTTTCTGCGGCAGTTCTGCAACGCCAAAGGCGTTATCGCCGACCAGTGCATCGAGGATTACGGCAGCGGGCTTGACTACAACCGCAAGAAGTGGAACCGGCTGTTGGATGAGGTGATGGAGCGGAAAATCAAGACCGTCATCGTCACCCACGAAGACAGGTTCGTCAGATTCGGTTATGGGTGGTTCGAGAGGTTCTGCGCCAGGTTCGGCACGAACATAGTGGTGGTGAGCAACGAGGAATTGTCCCCGCGGGAGGAACTCGTGCAGGACATTGTCTCGATACTTGTGGAGACGGTAGTATTGATGTCACGGGTTCAGAAGTAAGTCACGAAAAAAAGCCTTATTTTCTGGGCTTTTCGGGACTTTGTATCAGTTTGAAATTTTACCGATTTTCCGGAGATTATCTTCGCGGGAACTTATCTACTAGGGTATTTGGGTGATTTTGAAGAGTCGTAAATTGGATACAAAATTGAGACTGTAGAACTGCGGTCAGGAAAATTTCGCAATTTGGCCCACTCAATCCTCAGAAGAGGAGAAAGACGGCTGAGATGCGGTTAGGGAAATATTGATTCGGAGGTGCAACAATGGCCCAAAGGGATGATGACTCTGAACTCGGGATATTAGGAGCAATTGTAGGAATTGGTCTTGTTGTCTTGCTGGCACGTGGCCTTGGAAAAGAAGAACGGGAGGCAAGAGCACGAGAGGAGAAAAGAAAAAATACTCCTTGTAAATTTAATGATGGAGTTTCACAGGCGGAATTCACTGAAATAGTAAAAATGTCTGGAGAGAGAATAAAAAGACTTACATCTTTGATTTCACACGGACCAATTGTATATGGAATGGTTGAATCTCAAAGTGGTTTATCGGAATGGTCTTTTGAAATTGATTTTAATGATTATGGACATATTACGGGAGAGTATTGGATTACAACCGATAATGATGATTCAAAAATTCCTGAACGTGTGGCTGATCGTATAAAAAAAAGCAATTTTAAACTCAGAGATGTCAGGTGAGGACTCTTTTTATGATCAGGATGAATATGCTGAAGATTTAGAAGATAGATTCAGGAAGGAATATCACGGCAATGCCAATAAAGACACCAGTATACACAAAATTTTGAAGAAAAAAAGTCACGTAAAAAGAAATCTTATATTGATTTTAATTATGATGCTAGTGATGGTGTCTTTGGTAAGCTGGTATGAATGCAAAAGCTTAATTCCCGTCAGTTATTCTGAACAATCTTTAGTTGGATTAGAATATGAGCTGGTCGTAAAAAAACTTGAAGATGCTGGCTTTTCCCATGTGTTGACCGAAGAAATTGATGATTTGTCGGAAAATCAAACATCGGAAGAATACGTCGTTACTGATGTCAAAATAGGATGGGTTACATCATTTTCAGACGTAACAAAATTACCTTCTAATTTTCCTGTTACAATAACCTACCACACTTTAGAAAAAATAGCGGTGCCAATGTCCAGCAAAGAAGCAAAAGGCTCAAATTATAAGGAAGTGCAAAATGCCTTTAAGGATGCCGGATTTACAAATATATCTACTAAAGTTGAGTACGATATTATCACCGGATGGATTACAGATGATGGGGAGGTAGAGTCTGTTATTGTGGATGGTGATGCAACGTTTGATTCCAGCGACAAATATAAGCTTAATTCAGGTGTAGTGATTACTTATCATACATTCAAGAAAAACAAGCCAAATTGATGATAAGTAATTCACAGACCATTTCGAGGGGGATGAGATGAGTTATTTCGGATACTATCTAATAGCCATGAATGTAATCGGCTTTATCTTGTTTGCTGTAAATACATGGCTATATACCTATACTCCAGATGGAGAGATAGATAAATTTCTTACGGTTAATTGTCTTCTTGGGGGCTCTGTTGGAATACTATTATCAATGCTTATTTTTGATAGAAAAGCTCAAAAGGGCAATATGATGTCTAGGGTTTTATAGCTTGTGTGTTTGTTATTCAGGTAGTTATTTTTCTGATTATTCGTGGACATATAGCTGATAATATCACATTGGCTTTCTGGAACTTTTTTTATGAGCATAAAATCCTGATTATTTATTTTGTGGTAATAAACTTTATTGCATTTGCAGCATTTGCGTTGGACAAAATTGCAGCTATAGAGCATCGCTCACGAATACGGATTGTTACGCTATTAGGTTTAGCCTTTATTGGTGGATCAATAGGCAGTTTAATTGCGATGTATCTTTTTCGGCACAAAACCCAAAAGGACTACTTTACTGTGGGAATTCCGCTTATTATGCTGATGCAGGTTATTGTTATATTTTATGTAATGAATGCTGCATGGTGAGATACACCGGATTATAGAAGATAACGCCCGGATTTTCCCGGACGGGAACGGCGCGCTCATGCTCGTCTGCGCGCGCATCAGGTACGTCACCGCGAACGAATGGAGCGCACGCCGCTATCCGGGCATGTCCCGGCTCGATGACACCCTACAGGCAGCGAACTGATCATCGCGCCATGGACGGTCATGAACCAAAGTGCGCAACCTTTCGGGCACTACCGCTGTTCCACTTTGTTCGGCAACTTTAGGAGAAGCTGAACGATGGTGTTGAACCGCATCCCCGATTGTTGATCTGAATTTCTTCAGCCTAATAATCGGGGGTGCGCGGTTCGGTTCAGCTACTTCTGTCCTCAAATAGGTGGCATTTATAAATGGGGGTATAATCCAATCTCAAAAAGTGTTTTTTTGGTTTATAGTCTCCGAGTGCAACCAGAAGCATCCGGTATCCTGTGTTTTTCACCGAAACTGGTGTTTCAGGTCCTGCGGGAAGTCTGATCGAAAGACACTTATTTTGGGAATTGGCAGGTGCTCGGCATGACTGATGATGTGAGAGAAAGACTGGCGAACATTCCGATAGGGAATCTCGACCTAGGCGACGTGAAGTTGCGCAGGGCCATTATCCGTGCCGGCTATTGTTCTATCGTTGAAGTACTTGATCTGTCTGAGAAGGAAATAGAAGACAAATTCGATTCTGATTACGACACTGCTGCTCGCATCGTCGAGATGCAGGAAAGGTATCATGACGATCCCACGGCGTTTGCCGACTCCGTGTCCGACAAGGAAATCGCAAATGTCGACAAGACTGACAGACCAGTTCGGGAATACGTCAGTACAGGGTATAAATCGGCGAATTACCCGGCGGCCCAGAGGACGGCACGCCCGTATTACGGGATGGGTGGCTCCGGATCGTTGCCAGTGTCGTCATTCTCCGAGTCGCTTCTGGAATTTGAAGGACGTGCAAAAGACGTTTTCGATGAACTTGACGACAGATGCGATGACGTTATGGCGTATCAAGCGTTCGGTGAGTTCTCGACCGAGTTCGAGGGCATAAGCGATGCGTTCGGTGAGCTTTTTCGCTACTACTCGAACAGTCTCCAAGATGCGTTGAATCTCATTGCCAGATGGTTGCCTGATATTTTCATTGTTTATGTTGCCGATAGGGCAAGGACGGTTTATGGGGGGGGGAATCTCTGGGGTAACTTCTTTGACGGGATCGGCATAAGCGATAATGATGTGCAATCGGAGTTTAAAAAGATTTTCGTTAGATGTGTCGGACGTCGAAGAATGCCTCGCTATTCTGAGCGTGAGGTGCCGAACTGGTATTTTTACACCGCTCTCCTCCATGGAGGACTTTCGGGTGATGCGTGGAGCGACCTGTGGCAAAGTTCCCTCCTGCCGTTGGCGAAGGAAATCGCGAGCGGGGATTACGGATTCGCTGGTGAGATGGATGGACATGCCATCCTCGAAAAGATAAAGAATCCGAACGGCAGATTTTCCCCGAAGACAACCGTACTGGAAATATTGAAGAAGGCGCCTGCTTCGACGATTGTGCCTCTGCTCGATAATTCCATGAGGGTCGCGGCACAAATCGAAAAGGCGAGCGGTAATTCCTCTGAGTACATGGGGTTGTCCTCCTGCGGTCTTCCTGATGTGGCCATGCAGGCGCTTCGTGAGTGTCTGGAAGAGGATATCGCAGAAACGATTGATCCTTCGGATTCCAATCGCGTGGGGTCCGCTGACAAAACCAAGAGGAAGAAGTTCATATACTTGCCTACGGCGGATATGCATCTTGATCTAGGTGAGGGAACCGTCTACTTAAGATGGCCTAAACAACAGTTTCCTCTCCATTTCAAGGAGTATCGTATCGATTATTACATCGATGGAGTCCTTGAGCACCAGGAGTCCTTCCAAGTAGGTGTGGGAAAGTGCCTACTTGATCAGGTTAAAATTCACGTCAAGCTACAGTTGCGATACGACGTCGAGCTTAAGTTGATGAAAATCAGCGAAAACAAAGCTGAAGAGAAAGGTTCAATTCAACAGACATTCACTCGAAGCAAGCCCGGATGCTTCGAATTCATCAAGGGTTTCAAAGGCATATTTCGGCTACGTGAACGTAATGAGCGCATTAAGGGGACCCGTCAAATTGCGTATGTGGTCAAGCCAGGTCTGAGAATCGACCCAGGACTAGGAATGAATCCGGTATCGAAGTACGATGCTGATGAGAGATATGAAGGGGCGCGGATATTCATCTACGACGTCAATCCAGGTGCATCCGGCTCACTTGTGGATGAGACGTCTGGCGTTGAGGTAGCTGTTTGGCAGGAGAGTTATTCCGCCAAAATCGACAAACGACGCATTCTGGGCGAGACATCTGATGGTATGGACTTGTATGGATGCGTGCCCTACCTCGGAATGAACGTTGGCTTGCCGGCTGTCTGTATCGAAGCTATGGATGGATTGACTGCCTTGGATGACCTCGAAATCTTTTGTGACTGTGACGGCAGCGAAGTTACGGTGCAGCCGCGCGGACTCTGGGGAAGTGAACACGGAGAGGCCCAGATTGGACTTTTCCTTCAGGATCCTTGCTTCGAACAGCATATAGAAACATGCTGCATAGAGGCAAGACAGAAATCCACTGGTGGAAAGGTCGTATTCAGGTACCGCTTTGCCGTCATACCAATCCAGAATTTCCGACTTGATCAGGTATCTTTCGAATCTGGACCTGCCGTTGCCTTTTACAGCTTCCAATCGCGGTTGGTAATTGACGTCACGGACTCTCAAGGTGAGAAGAAGGCTGTGGAGTGCGGGGGACGGTATCGCGCATGTGTTCTGTTGTCGGATGAGTTTCTCCATATCAGAATAGAGACCGTCGAGTATGGCAAGGTAACCGAGGCGAAGCTCGCCCTTGCGGCTCTGGATATTGAGATACCCCAAAACCTTATGGAGATTTCGAGCAAGAGGCCTATCTGCCTTGCGGATGTTTTGGATCTGGGTGCGTCCGATGGAAACTGCAAGATTGTTGCTACCGGCAGACGCCATGTTCGCGCAGTCGTCGCGTTGTTGGAACGCGTTCCGGTGTTCTACAAGGAACTGGAACGACCTGGTGAGTATACGTTCAATATCACGGAATACGCCGATAAGCTTAAGCAATCGGACTGCTCCGTGCCATCCGACAAGACGCTTAGGCTCTCCATTATTTATGGAGATGACATCTCCACTGGCAAACCCAAGCCGGCTTGGACCGACGTTGATCTTCTGCGATTCAGGCAAGGTTTCGGCGTAGATGGCTGGACTCTTCTGAAAAAAACCGATGGAGCATGTGTGATGCATCTCAACGGGAAGCCTCTTTGTGATCTTCGGCTTGACTTCAGAAAGAAGAGTGGCGGGAAGGTGATCGATCACGTCGATGTACTGCCTGGCACAGAAGAAGTGGAGCTACCGGACCGGGTTGTTAGACGACTTGACATAGGAGGAGAACTGTTTGTCACGGTATCGCCGATGTCATGGTTCGGCGATCCGGAGTACGAATACGCTTCGGAATTCATTCTCGAAAGGTAAAAGGAATGCAGAACAAGGAATTCAACCCTATCCGTGCCGCCAGAAAGTTGGAAGAATCCTACAGGGAATATATCGCAACGACAATTCACTTTGCGGATTCTGATTTGCAGGAGCAGCTTGAGCAGATACTGCATTGCCCAGGATACCTTGCTAAGGGCCCCTTTCTCGAATCGGCCCCGCCGTACCGTAAGGATAAGAGCGTCTCTGAGCTTGTGGCGGAAGGTGTGCTTTGCCGAAGCATGTTGAGCCTTGGTGAGGGGAATCGTGATTATTTCGATCCGACGCGTCCTCTTTATGTGCATCAGGTACGGGCCATCCGTAAAGCGGTTGATGGGCGGAACTATGCTGTGGTAACCGGTACTGGCTCCGGAAAGACCGAATCCTTCCTGCTGCCGATATTCAACGACATCCTTTCTGAGTTCGAGGCAAGCGGTGCGTCCGCCGGCGTTAGGGCGATGATTCTTTACCCGATGAACGCCTTGGCGAACGATCAGCTTAAAAGGCTGCGCACATTGCTTAAAGGAACCCCGATCACATTCGGACGTTACACCGGCGATACTGAGGAGACCGAATCGAAAGCCATCCTCAAATGGAAAGAGGAGAATCCCGGACAGGAGAGAACGCCAAACGAAATCATCTCCCGTGAGGAAATTCGCAAAACCCCACCCAACATCCTGCTTACGAACTATTCCATGCTGGAGTATCTTCTCCTCAGGCCGAAAGATGCACCGCTGTTCGGAGGCGTTTTCGGTGCGAACTGGCGACATGTCGTAATTGATGAAGCGCATGTTTATTCCGGAGCCCTTGGTACGGAAATTGCCTATCTGCTACGCCGTTTGAAGGCCCGTATCGAAGTGGAAACCGGGCAAAAACCTCAGTTGCATTGCTATGCGACCTCCGCGACTATCGGTTCTGAAGGAGACATGCCGAAGGTCGCCGAATTTGCAAGCGATCTTTTTGGTGAACCATTTTCCAATGATCCAGATGATTTGGACGTCATTACCAGTGAGAAAGATCGACCACAGGACGCGTTGGATTCAGAGCCTTGGGGCAAACTTGCCATTGAAGCGTGGACGCAGTTGCAGGAATTACTCTGGGATAGGGAATCGGTAAGCGTAAATGCGATTCGCTCACTATTGAAACGATATGAAGTGCCCGAGTCTGTTCTCGGTCGTATGGATGAAGAGGATGTTCTTCTCGGTCTTGGCAAGGTGTTGCTCGGCGAAGAATCGACTGCAAAACTCGTGTTGCGGTGCAGAAATCTCCTTGATATGACGGATCCTTCGTCCATTAAGGAGATAGGTATCGACGGTCTCAATGACGAAGAAGACGGCAAAACGTTATCGGCGATGGTTGAGGTTCTCAGTTCGGCGCAGCGATCTGATGGCATCCCTATCCTCTCCAGCCGCTACCATTCGTTCCTCCGAGCGCCTGAGGGTATTTTCCTGAACCTGCACACTCGCAAGTTGACACCGCATAAAACAATTTCCGAAGCATACGGAGACAGTGGCAGCACTCCTGTTTATGAGGTTTCCGTATGCCGTCATTGCGGACAGTTCTACGTGCTCGGTACCCAAAAATCGGACAGCGAAGCAGGAACCGCATGGTTGAATCCGAAACATGAAGGTACAGACGCGGACGACGAGTTCATACCAAGAAAGTATTACAGGGTACTGGCGGAAGTGGAGGAGCAGGATTCCGATGAGGAAGTACAGTGGCTTTGTCCTATATGCGGATCCCTGCATCATGAGGAAGGTCACGGAGCACACCGTTTTGCCCACGAATCGGTGGAACGCGTCCCTGTTGCGCTGAATGAGGTCGAGGGTAAACAGGCGGATGAAGAGACCGCGCGCTGTAGACACTGTGGATACCAGTCCCGCATTGCGATTCAGCCCATGCGTATCTCGCCTGAGGCGGCGGGCAGCGTTGTGTGCTATGACCTTGTGAGGGAGATTCCTCCATTCGAGGACTATGGGGAGCCTGATGAGGACGATTGGTTCAGTGACGCTGATTCCGAGAGGAAGAGAGCTGGCAGCGTCATATGCTTCTCCGATAAACGCCAAGATGCGGCGTTCTTCGCGCCGGCGATGGACCGTACCTACGGGAATATCACCAGGCGACAGTTGATTCGTGAAGCAGTCGATGCGAATGGGGGAAAAGACGGATGCACGCCGGAGACGGCCATTAATTGGATGCTGTCAGTTGCCGACAGGCGTTATCCAAACCTCTTCGGTTCTGATAAGAAGAATCAGGCGACCGCATGGATTCTTGACGAGTTGGCGGCTGAGGACTCGCGCAACAGCCTTGAGGGACTTGGCGTTATCCGAGTGGAGCCCACCGATTTTGACCGCGGGCTTGAAGATTCGAAGATACGTAATGCCGTTCGAAAGATGTGCATAGATCGGTTGCCCTACACATGGTTGTCGGAAGACGACTTCGTTGTTTTCGCCAAGGTCTGCTTGGAGTCGCTACGTGAGAGGAACGTTATCGAGGTGCCTGCGGGCGCGGATCGAATGAGGAACAACCACGAACAGCGAGGGAATTTCGTAGTGCTGGGAGGTGAAGATGCGAAGAAGTCGGAAAAGGACGTCGTACAGTTCGCGGGAACATCCACCAGCTCTATAGAGAACAAGCGCAGCGCGTTCGTGCGCAAGTATGCCAAAAAGATGCATGGTGTCGAGCTATCCCGCGAAGAATCGATTAGACTTCTCCAGTCGCTTTTCACATTTATGGCAAAGTATCTGTCCCATCTCAAAAAAGGGTATCTGGTAGGGGACGAGCGGAAATTCAGGTTGAGCAAGGACCTGTGGAGGCTTTATCCGCATAGCGACGATGATGTCGTATATTTCTGTGACGTTTGCGGATGTGAGACGCATCTTGATACCAATGGTGTTTGTACCACTTCGAAGTGCGATGGCACGGTGCATAGGATGACATTCGCTGAAGCGAAGGATAAGGATCGCTATTACAAAGTCATTTACCAAGAAGAGGCTTTGCCTTTGAACGTCGAAGAGCACACCGCGCAGCTGTCTTCCAAGAAAGCCAGAGAGATTCAGAGTGAGTTCATCAAGGGTGAGGTCAACGTCCTCTCATGCACCACGACCTTTGAACTGGGCGTCGATGTCGGAGATCTCCGAGCCATCTTTATGCGTAACGTTCCTCCTTCAACCGCGAACTACACGCAGCGCGCTGGTCGTGTGGGTCGTCGGGCGGGAATGCCGGGTTATGCCATCACATTTGCGCGGCTGAGACCACATGACATCGCTTACTTTGAGGATCCCACAAAGATCATCTCTGGTATCACTAGGGTGCCCATGTGCTATCTGGACAATAAGGCCATAGCTATCAGGCATGTTTTTGCCGTTGCTATGTCCGAGTTTTTCCGGGTGGAAAGAGCGAAGGATTACTCCCGCCTGTACAACGACTTTATGGCATTGACGGAGGAAGAACCTTACGGTTTGTCGGAATTGAGAGACTTTCTCGATTCAAAGCCAGAACGAGTTCTTCAGCAGATTACTCGAATCATTCCCGAGGCCCTCACCATTTCACAGGAGCTTGGTATCAGAGATTGGGGTTGGACCGGCGCGCTCGTTGCGCGGCCATCCGACCAGAATGATGATGGCGGAAGGCTTGTGCGTGCGCATGCGCTTAAGCATGCCGATTATGCACGCGTTCGTGAGGGAGTTGAACGGTACAGAGATAAGGAGAAAAACAAGGCGTCAAGCCTCATGAGATCCCTTGGTATGCTTGAAAAGGATCTTACGATCTCAGTTCTTGCCGAAAATGGCATCCTTCCTAAATATGGTTTTCCGACTGATTTGGTTGAGTTGCATCTTCCTGAAGAGGAAAGATCATTCGAGGAGAATAGGCTTTCATTGTCTCGAGGAATGCGTCAGGCCATCAGGGAATACGCGCCGGGCGCTGAGATTGTTGCCGGTAAAGCATTGTGGCGTTCAAGGGGCGTAAGAAAACTGAAGGGGCATGACCTTCAGGAGCGGCGCTATGGCCAATGTCCCCAGTGCCGTACGTTCGTCTGGCCAATTGAAAATTACAGCAGTGATGGAACATGCCCTGTCTGCAAAACTGAGTTCCATCTGGATAACACTATGCTTATTCCGTCCTACGGATTCGAAGGCAAGCGTGTTGAAAAAGGCATCGGTCTTAGAAAACCGCGCTCTAGGGGCTATGCGAAGGTTCATTTCAGTCAGCATTGGCCAGGTGAGACGAAACAGGATCATGTGCCGTTTGCAGGTGGCCTCGTTCTGAAGCGATATGCCGGGAATGGGCAGTTATGCGTTCTCAACGAACCTCGTTTGGGATTCCAAGTTTGCAGCTACTGCAATGCCGCGGCCGTCGGAGGTGAAGAGTTAGATCATTGGGGATATTGCGGGAAACACAAGAACCCTTATATCCGCAGATACAACGCATTGGGCACCGCTTTCGTAAGTGATGTTTTGGAACTTGCCTTCCGTTCGGACTCGCATCTTTATGGTGAGCTTGAGGATTGGGAAGCTGTGATGTGGGCGTTGTTCACGGCAGCCGCCCAGATTCTGGAGGTTCCCGAGACGGAACTTGGTGGGACGATATACCAGAACGAGACAAAAGATGTTTCGGTAATGATCTATGACGACGTTCCTGGTGGCGCGGGTCATGCTCGACAGCTCAACGATCAAGTCAAAGAGCTCGTTGAACGTGCATATGAAGTGGTTGGCGGCCATTGTGGTTGTGGAGAAGACTCCTGCTGCTATGGATGTATAGCCAACTACTACAACCAAGTAAAGCAATCGAAGCTGTCTCGTGGGATCGCGAAACGTATATTGGGAAGCTTGCTGGGGTGCCAAGAAGGTGACTGTGGAGGTAAGTAGATAACGGCTGACGTTTGAGCCATATTACGGAGTGACCTGATTTTTGTTCCGTTTCGCTGTAAAACGGAGCAAAATCAGATCATATTAGTTCGCGGAAATGCATGGACATCGGTCCCAAACAGGGATTTGGGACCGATGTCCCATGATATGCGTGCATATGGGACGTAGGGGCATTCTCCCTTCACCTGCATCTTTCTACAATCGAGGCAACAAGTTTGCTCAACGATGAGGGAAAGGGGACTGCCATGAGTGTGGAAAGCGTCAATTATCAGTGTTTGGCATGCGAAGGCCCTTTGCGTTATGACGGTGCGAAGGCATTGCTCGTCTGCGATTACTGCGATTCGGAATTTGCGTTGGATGCCATCGAGTCCCACTACGCGGCCAAGCAGGAGATTGCGGAGAAGAAATCTCAAACCGATACGGGCATTGCCGAAGCCGCGGCGCAAGCGGAGATCGCGAATGAAACTGAGCGACTCGACGGTGCCTACGTGTGCTCGTCTTGCGCGGCGGAGCTTGTCTGCGACGACACCACCGCCGTTTCTGAGTGTCCTTACTGCGGAAATCCCGTGGTCGCGGCCGGACGATTCTCGGGAGATTTCCGTCCCGATCTTGTGATTCCCTTCAAACTTGATCGCAAGGCGGCCGAGAACGCATTGGCTGAACACTACAAGGGCAAGGTATTGCTTCCCAAGAGTTTTGCAGGAGGCAACAGAATCAAGGAAGTCCAGGGCGTTTACGTTCCTTTCTGGCTTATGGATGCGGATGCTGAGGGCTCGGCGACTTTTGAAGCCACGCGTACGCGCCGTCATCGCGAAGGCGACGACGAGATCATCGAAACCGATCACTTCAATGTTGAACGTGAAGGTTCCGTATCCTTTGAACGTATTCCGGTGGATGGCTCAAGCAAGATGCCCGATGCCCACATGGATGCCATCGAGCCGTTTGACTACAGCGCGCTTGTGCCGTACTCGGTGGCTTATATGCCGGGATTTGTGGCGAATCGTTACGATGAAGACGCTGAAACCTGCCGTGGCCGTGCTGAAAAACGCATCGATTCGAGCGTGCGTCAGGCGCTGGAGAACTCCGTCGAAGGCTATGACGATGTTACGTGCGATAGCTGCGAAGTCAAGAAGAATTGGTCGGATCCGGTCTATGCGCTCATGCCGGTTTGGATGCTTGGCACCATCTGGGAAGGTGAGCAGTTCCTCTTTGCCATGAACGGCCAGACGGGTCGCATGGTGGGGGATCTGCCGGTGGATAAGAGAAAGCGCGCGTTCATAGGCGTGGGTGTTTTTGCGGCTCTGTTCCTTATCTGTTTTGCCGCGGTCAATTTCGGCGGATTCCTGGCCGAAAACGCGGCGGCCTTGCAATGGGGCTTCATGCTTCTCGCTCCACTATTGGTGGCGCTCATCGTATGCGCGGTGCTGACGGGGCAGATGAAAAGCGCGGTCGAAGCAACGGAAGCCGATCATTACCTCGACGCTTTTTCGCTTAACATCACTCGTCATCGTGACACCTTTACTCATACCACCACCAAGCGCATCCACCACGAGAAAAGCGAGGGGGATTAGCCGTCTGACCTCCATTCCGTCATAACGGACACGAGCATAAGACCATAGATTTTGGCGAAACGGATTTTCAATGAAAGGAGAAGACCATGGGACTTCTGAAGGCGGGTGTCGGAGCGATCGGCGGCGTGCTGGCCGATCAATGGCGCGAGTACTTCTATTGCGAGGCTCTGGATGCCGACACGTTGGTCGCCAAAGGCGAGAAACGCACTGGCCGGCGCAGCTCCAACACCAAAGGGGAGAGCAATGTCATATCGAACGGTTCGATTGTGGCGGTGGCCGACGGCCAGTGCATGATGATCGTCGAGAATGGTGCGGTGGTCGATGTCTGCGCCGAGCCGGGCGAATTCGTCTACGACACAGGCACTGAGCCATCGGTGTTCTCGGGCAAGCTCGGCGACATGGTCAAGAAATCGTTCGAACAGGTGGGGCGCCGTTTTACCTTTGGCGGAGACGCCGGCAAAGACCAGCGTATCTACTACTTCAACACCAAGGAGATCGTAGGCAACAAGTACGGCACCGCGAGTCCCGTGCCGTTCCGCGTGGTCGACGAGAAGATCGGATTGGACGTTGACATCACCGTGCGCTGCAACGGCGAGTATTCCTACAAACTGGTCGATCCGTTGATGTTCTACAAGAACGTCTGCGGCAATGTCGAGAGTGCCTATACGCGTGACCTCATCGATACGCAGCTTAAGAGCGAGCTGCTTACCGCATTGCAGCCGGCTTTCGCCCGCATCAGCGAGATGGGCATCCGCTACAGTGCCGTGCCCGCACACACCAAGGAACTGGCGAATGCGCTCAATGAGGAGCTTTCGCACGAGTGGAGGGAGCGTCGGGGCATAGAAATCGCGGCTTTCGGCGTCAACACCATTTCGGCGCCCGAAGATCAGGAACAGATGATTCGCGACCTGCAGAAGGCGGCGGTCATGGCCAATCCCGCGATGGCCGCGGCCAACATCGCTTCGGCGCAAAGCGATGCCATGCGTACCGCTGCGGCGAATCCTGCCGGTGCCGCCATGGGCTTCATGGGCATGGGAATGGCAGGTGGCATGGGCGGCATGAACGCCGCGCAACTCTTTGAACAGGCTGCCCAGACGCCGCAGCAAGCGCCAGTTCAAGCGCAACCTGCTGGCGTGGCCGCAGGTGTTGCGGCGGGTGTCGGTACGGCGGCGGGTGCCGCTTGGACCTGTTCATGCGGTTCCCGGAACTCCGGAAAGTTCTGCGGCAATTGCGGCAGTCCCAAGCCCGAAGCTGCAGGACCGTGGTTCTGCACCAACTGCGGCGCCCAGAACACGGGAAATTTCTGTTCGGGATGCGGAAGCAGAAGACCGCAATAAAGACCGCAATAAAGACGATGGGGGCGGTAAGGTAACGGCATGATGCCGAGTGCGTGAATCGCCATCGGCATCATGCTTTATTGAATATGCCTTGATCAGGTCTCGTCGTTCAAACCGGGAACGACGAGACCTTCGGCCACCGCATGTACGGCCAGGCGCAGTATGTTGTCGTAGCCGGTTTTGGCGAGGATCTCGCCGATGCGGCGTTTGACGGTACCCTCGCTCATGTAAAGCTCGGCTGCGATTTCCTTGCGCGTTTTTGCCTCGCATGTCAAACGTAGGATCTGAATCTCCACATCTGTGAGCGAGGCCGTACCCGAGAAGATTGAATCAGGTGTTTTTTGAGGAAAGGTACGGTATCCCGAGACCGTCGAACGTATGACGGACATGAGCTCGGCGATACCGACGTTTTTATATACGAAACTGTCGACGCCTGCGGTTTTCGACTGCTCGACAAAAGTGACTTCGGGCATACCCGTCATAATGACCACGCGTACGTCCGGATCCGCCTCCTTGATGCGCCGGGCTGCCACGATGCCGTTGGAGCCGTTCTCGGTGCAGACGTCCATCAGCACGAGCCCGCATCCAAGTTTGGCGGCGAGATCAGGAGCGTCGGCCGCATCCGCGAGGCTGGCCGCGACGTGCATGTCGTCCTGGGCGTTTATCGCGCAGGCCAGGCTTTCGCGCAACATCGCCTGATCCTCAACGAGCAGAACTTCGATCATTGCCGGCTCCCTTCCATGCGGTCGGCTTCATCAGGGGACATTACGGAATCGACACCGCCGTTCCTCGCCTGCGTTGCCATGCTGACGGGAATCTCGGCGCGAACCGTGAACGTTGGCTCCCAACCCACACTCAATGTGCCGTCCAACGATGCTATCTCTCTTTTCATTCCCGTGATGCCGCCACGTTCAATAAGCGGTTGAGGATACGATTCTCCATCGTCGGTAATGACAAGTCGCGCCGAGTCTCCGGCGCATTCCACTTCGACAAAAACCCGTTTGGCGTGGGCATGCCGGCATGAGTTCGTGCAGGCTTCTCGGATTACGCGCGTGAAGGCCACGCCGCTATTGCCATCCGGTAGTTCGCCATCTATCTCGACTGTAACGCCCACTAGTGCAAAGGCCGACACAATGGCTTCGAGTTCCGCGGAAGCGTCGGTTGCCGCGTCACGGCGTAAATCAACCATGACGGATGAAAGGAGCCGCTTGAGTTCGGCGACCGATGCCGGGTCGGTCATGCCCATTTCGAGATAGCGGTGAAGGATCGAGAGTCGTTGTCCGACGACGTCGTGCACCCGCGACCGCATACTCAGGTAGGCGGAGGTTTTCGCCACTCGCTCGATGTCGGCAAGACGTGTCCGTAGCTCGTCGGCCGCTTCCTCAAGCTCGCGGTTGGTTTTGGCGAGTGCCGCGTTTGCCTGCGCAGCTTCGGTGACGTCGAGGCATACGATCCTTCTCAAAGGACGGTGCCCACTGGTTGTATCACGGACGAATAAACATGTTTTCCCATTGGGAAGATTCACCAGAAGCCGGTCTTTATCTTCCGTCATCGTTTCAGGTACGCCCAGGAAGTCCGCCTCACCGGCCAGATCACGGCCGATTTTGGAAAGGCTTGCCCACAACCGTGTCTGATCCCCGAGATCGCAAGGCAACTCCAACGCAGAGAGGCATTCCCTCATTCTTACGTTCATAAAGGTGGATCCGCCTGCTGGACCGATGACCAGTATGCCCGCAGGCATTCCCGTCAACGCTTCGGCCATACTGAGTTCCGAAAGGTTTTCTGAACGTCTGACGAGATCACGGGAGATTCCGGCAAGTCCTCGGAAAAGGAACCATGTTATATCGAGCAAGGCAATCAGGTTCCAAAAAGCGCCGAGTATGGTGATGACAGCCGGTGTGCATAAGGCCATGAACAGGGCGTCGAACATGAAATCGATACGTCTTGCGCGGATTGCGAGGGCAAACGCCCATGCCGCAAAGAATGCGTTGACCCATAGCACGTCGAAAGCGGAGAAGGACTCCAGTGCCCGAGCCAGGACCGGTGCGCCGATGAGTCCCACGCCGACGGTAAGGACCAGCGCAAGTGACAAGTGAGCCAGAATCGCGGCCTCGAGAATGCATATGAAGCGTCTTGACTTCGGATCCGCTTGAAACGCAACCAGGAACAGGTGGACCACCTGAAGACTTGCGCACACGAATTCGCCGGCAACCACAACCATCAAGCAAGGTTCGTTGAGCGGGAACGGGCTCATATTCGATCACCGCCTTTTACCCGGGCAATCAACATCAACTGTCCTATATCACCGGTCAATGCGTAGATGACGTCGCATTGGTACAGACGCTCCCGTAAGGCTTGCGTGCGGGGCAGTGAGCTAAGGTCCTCCTCATCGTCGGATTGCAGGTGTGCACGCAACTCAACCAACCCGTCATCGCGCTCGCCAAGATGGTAGATAAGGGCCGGGAACGAACATTCGAACGCCATGAATGCCATGTCGTAGATGCAGTCGTACAGTGTGCTCGCCTGCTGGGCCGCAACAGGATGGTCGAGATTGACGAGGGCGGCGCAATCGATACCGACCGCGCGCAAATCACAAGCCAGTTCGTTGGCGATGAGACGGATGCGATCGCGGTCAAGTTCCGGGTCGGCCGCTTCCGCAAGAACAAGCGAACCTTTACGCTTGCAATAGGCGACGAGCATGCGCGCACGTTCCAGCTGCCGCTGACGGGCATGCGGTTCGGCCGGCAGATTGTCCAACAATGTTATGACCTCGGCCATGGATGCGGACAGCGCGGCGTCAACATCGTCCACAAGGTGTGACTTCGCTTCAAGCTCCGCCAGCAGTTCGGCAAGCTCACGATCATGTTCGAGGGCCTCAAGATCATGTTTGAGTTCCACGCCCCGTCTGCCCAGAGTCCGGTTGAGTTCATTAAGCCCACTCATGTCTTGGGTGAGGAGCGCCATTCCACCGGACAACGGCCAGGAAATGAACAGACTATCGGGAAAATCCGGCAACCTGAACGATTCCGACATGCCGTGACTCATATGATTGACGACATCTGCGTTCAACGGACCCGCCACTTTGGTCTGACGATACAGAGAGCCGCTTCGTGACAGGATTTTAAGATCGAAAGGAAGCTCATCGAAAACCTTTTTGAACGATCTTGTGGAAGGGATGAGCCCCAGGTCAAGACAGAGTTCGAGCGTCACCATGACGAGAATTCCATATACCAGCGAAAAATTGAGCGAAACTGCCCATTCCACACGAAGAGCATAGGCTACGCAAAAGAGGAGTCCCGCAGTCGCGACCGTTGCCGACGGCGCCACGAGACCACGCAACGCGCTTCTGCTCGAACGCCACAAAACACAGAAGAAAGCAAGATAGCACAAGGCATTGTAGGCAAAGAAGACCCAGTATGCGGGGCCATAAGAGTACATGCCGGTAAAACCTGGATTGGGAACATCGAAAGTAAAGAAAAGCCGATGAACATCGTTGGTGAGCGCAAGTACGGCAAAAACGATGCCAAACGCTATACAGGCGACCCTGATCCATGCTGTCGTTTCGCCAAACTCAACACCAGCCGATCTCAACGCACACGAAAGGCAAAGCAGCGGCAGACATGCCATGGGAATGTAATAGCCGTACCAAAGAAAGCGTGCAAACTCAAGATTAGTCGTGTTCCATTTGATGGTCACGACCATAAGCCACAAAGTGAGTATTACGGCTACGGCCGCAAGACGACGTGAGATTCGCGGATCAAGGCATCGAAGATACGCCATGACACCCCAGAACGAGAACACTATGCCAAAGACGCAATTGAGAGCAGTGCGATCGATGAAAGAAGCGGCATTGACGGTATCGGAAGACGGAACGGTGGCCGCAGCGGGCCAGACGCAGGCAAGACCGATCGCCAACGCAAGATAGAACAGCGCAATGCCAACACATATTGCGGTCAAGAGGCGGCTACGTGAGCGTGTGAAGATGGACAAGACTGCGCTTTTAGGCATGTGGCATCTTCTCCTGCATACAAAGCGGTGACATATCGAACACTCATGTCACATCCAACTTACCATCCACGCAAACGATAGAAGAAGCCCAACAATCGGGGTGCACAAATTCCCCCGTCTTGGTTTGCTTGCGTGATATGTTGTAGCAGAGCATCTTGAGAGAGAGGATTAGGCTTGGTTGCTGGTTTTGCACGGCTGTCAAGGAGATTTGTCTCTGCCTTGGTCGTTTTCCTATTGTGCGTGTTCTCGTTCGTCCCTCAGGCATGGGCCGATGACACAGCCAACAATGACACGACCAACAATACGATGGCACGTCCGTCCACGACCGGCGCGCTCGCAGTCGAGGGCGGTGCGCTCGTCGACGCGCAAGGCAACGCGGTGCAGCTGCGTGGCGTCAGTACGCATGGATTGCAATGGTTCCCCGAATATGTGAATGAACCGCTTTTCAAGCAGCTTTCCTCCGAGTGGGATGCCAACCTGATTCGTCTGGCCTTCTATTCGGATAATTATGCCAACGTCAATGCCAAGGAAGCCGCCACCGCCATGGAAACGCTGCGCACAGGCATCGATGCGGCCATCGCGGCCGACATGTATGCACTGGTTGACTGGCATACCCTGAAAGACAATGACCCCAACGAATACGTGGACCAGGCCAAGGAGTTCTTCGGACGGATTTCGTCCGAATACGCGCACAGCCCCAATATCATCTACGAGATCTGCAATGAGCCCAACGGCGAGACCACATGGACGCAGATTCGCGAGTACGCCCAAAAAGTTATTCCCGTCATCCGAGCGAACGATCCGGACGCCATTATCATTGTGGGAACCCCCAACTATGACCGTGACCTCATGTCCGCGGTACGCAACCCCTTGAGCCAATACGGAAACATCATGTACTCCTGCCACTTCTACGTGGCGACCCACGGGCAGGATTTGCGAGCGGAGCTCAAGCAGGCCGTGGAAGAGGGGCTGCCGGTGTTCGTCACCGAGTGCGGCCTATCCGAAGCGGACGGCACAGGCAAGGTCGATTTCGACTCGGCGGTGCAGTGGTTCGATTATCTCAACGAACACAACATCAGCTATACGGTCTGGAGCCTTTCCAACAAGGCGGAAACCGCTTCGCTTATCGCATCAAACAGCAGAGCCAACGAGCATTTGGACGATGATGACCTATCTCCGGTGGGCGCATGGGTACGTTCTCTGCTGCAAGGGGAGGAGCCGGCGGATATCGCACTGCCTGCTGTGGATGCCAATGGCTATCTGATTGAGAAGAGCAGTGAGTGGGATCGCATCACGGAGGGTTTGGATCTGACCCCGGAGGCTGCATGGTACAAGTTTGCGTTAGGAGCTTTGGCGCTGATCGTGCTTTCTCTTTTGGTTGGCATAATCATGCGCCACCGTAAGAAGAAGTGGCATACCTATGAGGGCATGCTGCGGCTGGGTGATGATCCCAAGCCCAGTAAGGTCGATCCCAAACGTGCTTTTGCCTGCCGGACGGTCATCCTGGCAAGCACGTTCTTTACGCTGATGTACCTGTGTTGGCGTGTGTTCTATTCCATGCCGGTCAAATGGGGGTGGCTGGCGATGGCCTGCAATATCCTGCTGCTCCTGGTGGAGATATTGGGCTTTATGGAGTCGTTGGTGCACTTCCGCGATGTGGCTGGCATGCGCTCCCATCCGCTACCTGCATGCAAGCCTGAGGAATACCCGGATGTCGATATCTTCATCGCCACCTATAACGAGCCCGACTACCTGCTTGTCAAGACCATCAACGGATGCAAGCACCTGGAATATCCCGATGCATCCAAAGTGCATATCTGGCTGTGCGATGACAGCCGTCGCCCGGAGATGCGCGCCTTGGCCGATCGTATGGGCATAGGCTATTTCGACCGGCCGGATAACGAGGGCGCCAAGGCCGGCAACCTCAATGCCGCCATGGCCCGTACGAGCGCACCGTATGTGGTGACGTTGGATGCAGACATGATCGTGCGGCGGGGTTTCCTGATGCAGACCATCCCTTACTTCATTGATTCGCAACGGCGCAATGCCGGATTGCCCGCGGATCAGCAGATCAAGCTCGGCTTGCTTCAGACGCCACAGTGCTTCCACGATCCTGACGTGTTCCAGCATGGCCTGTATGCGGAACGTTGCATTCCCAACGAGCAGGATTATTTCTACCGCACTGTCGAGGTGGCGAAGACGACGAGCAACAGCGTCATCTACGGAGGATCGAACACCGTTCTTGCCCGTGAGGCATTGGAAGCCATCGGTGGTTTTTACACGGGGTCCATCACTGAGGATTTCGCGACGGGTCTGCTCATTGAGTCGGCCGGTTATGTGAGTCTGGCGTTGCCCACCCCGCTTGCGTCGGGCAGCACGCCGCACACGTTCGCCGAACATATTCAGCAGCGTACGCGTTGGGGGCGTGGCGTCATCGTCACGGCACGCAAGCTGGGCATCATGAGAAGCACCAAGCTGACCCTTGCCCAGAAGACGAGCTACTGGAGTTCGGTGGTGTATTGGTATTCACCCATCAAGAATCTCGTCTATCTGCTTTCACCGTTGCTCTTCGCGGTATTCGCCATTCCGGTATTCGAATGCAGCTGGATGGACCTGGTGGTGTATTGGTTGCCCATGTTCATCGCCCAGTTCGTGTGTTTGCGTGTGGTGAGCCAGGGGAGGATAACCACCAGATGGAGCGGCATTCACGAAACGGCGGTCATGCCGCACTTGCTGTTGCCCATCATCAAGGAATCGTTGGGCATCACGCTTTCCACCTTCAAGGTCACGGACAAGTCGGGTCCCGCCACACGCCGTGTGACGGATTACCGTAGCATGGCACCCTTCATCGTGTTGACATTGCTTTCCATCATCGGCATAGCACGCGTCATCTGGCTTTTGGCGCGGACGCCTTCCGTTGGACTGTTCGTGCTCCTGTTCTGGTTGGTGCGCAACCTTTACTTCCTGGGCATGAGCCTGTTTTTGGTGGATGGGCGTGACTCGGACGGCGAAAACGTCAAGGTCAAGGCTGGCGCACCTTCCCAAGTTACGTTGCTGGAGGGCGTTGGCACGTTGAGCGGACCTGCTCCGGGCACGGTTTATGAGGGCGTGGCCATGAAACTGACCGAGCATAACGTGTGCGTCTATTTGGACGATGCGGAGCAGTTGCGCCTTGGCTCACAGGTGGAGCTCATGGTGGAGAGCGAACCATACTGCGTGCAGGTCAAAGGCGTGGTTACCGAGGTTGCGCTTCGACGCAACACATTCCAGCGCATGCACACCATAGAGATCCTGGATTACGGCGAACACTGGGGTGAATACCTGCAGATTCTCTACGACCGCGTGCCCACCTTGCCGCAAAAGCTGACACGCGATCCCGGCCCGCTGCGCTACTTCTGGCGCAACCTCGCCGCGCGTTTGGGACGTGCCAGTTAGCGGACGTCAGTAAAGTGCGTCGTAAATGGCTTGAAGCTTGCGATCTCGCTCGACGGTCTTTTCCTTGGCTGTGTCTCCGGAATAGTCGTAGAAGCCATGACCTGTCTTGACTCCCAACTCGCCCTTGCGATAGTGCGCGTCGAGCAGTTCCGGCACCTCATGGCCGTCAGCCAAATCGGGCATGAGGTAGCTTGCGATATGTTCGAAAGTGTCGAGACCACCGAAATCCACCGTTTCGAGCGGACCGAGCACAGCCCAGCGAAAGCCTAGGCCGTACTTCATCACGGCATCGATGTCCTCTGCTGAGATCACGCCGTCTTTGACCAAGGCAAGTGCTTCGCGCAGCACGGCGAGTTGCAGACGGTTCGCTACGAAACCGGGAACATCCTTCTGGACGAGCGCGGGCTTCTTGTCGATTGCCAGTGCCAAGTCGTAAATCGTCCGCGCGGCCTCGTCCGATGTGACGTCGCTACGGATGATTCCGATGAGTGGGACGATTGTGGGCGGGTTGAGCCAATGCATCCCCAGAAATCGGTGTGGACCAGCCACGGCCGTTGCCAGTTTGTTAATGGAAAGACCTGAAGTGTTCGTACAGATGATCGCATCATCAGGCGCCAGCGCGGATAGCTTCTTATAAAAGGCGAGTTTGATGTCCAGATCCTCGGTGATGCTCTCGACAAGCACGTCGAAATCGGTCAGGGCGTCATCGGACGTCGAGTAGATGATTTTGTCGCGCGACTCGTCCGAGATAAGCCCACGTGCCCGGTCGAGCGAAGCCTGACGGTGGTTCCAGAGCACCACATCGTAACCGTAAGAGGCGAAACGATCGGCCATGCTGTAGCCCATGGTTCCCGCACCGGCGATGACGATCTTGCGAATATCATTGGCATCCATATACGCTCCCTTGGATTTCCGGATTGGATTTGCCGTAACAGCAACTATATTCCTTTTGGGCAAGTCTGTAATCCGAAGGAGATTCCTTCCTGCAGAGGATCGCCTGCAATGCGACTTGCTGGATTATGATTCCTTTCCTTCCAAACTTATGCCGGCCACCAGATGCGGGTGAGTGGGAGGATCGAGCGGGTCTCGTCGTCGGCCTTGTCGTAAACCTCGACGTAGTAGCGCACGAAGTCGTCGAGGGTGAGCAGGCGCACGGGGACGGTGGCGCGGTCGGCCTCATAGCGGGCCTCCTTGGTAAAGCCGCCGGTGGAGACGTAGAGACCGCGGTCGCCGGCCCTGAGCCCTCCGATGAACGATCTGACCGCAGGTGCGCCCATGGCGCCCTTGTGGTGCTTGACTTCAGCGACGATACGGGGAGACTCGAGGCCAAGGGCGTCCGGCGAGGCAACGACGTCGCGGCCGCCGTCGGGACCCTTGGGCATGACACGGGCGCAATAGCCCATGGCTTTGAGCAATCCGGCGACCAGACGTTCCATGTCCTCCCACTCAAGCTGGTTCATGCGGTCCTTGATGAGTTCGATGCCGTTGTCGTAGGTGGCGGCGCGGGCGTCGTCGTCCGAGGTCTCGTCGTCGCCGTCGTCGTGCTTGACGGCGGGCTTATTCTTGACGGCGGCCCTGAGGTCGGCCATGACCTCGTCGGATACGGAGAAGATGGTCTGGATGCCACCGAGGGAGTTCTTCGACGAAGCGGGCAGCGCGTCGCGCTTGGCGGCCTGGCTCCACTTGACCGTGCGGGCGTAGGTAACGCCCTCCTCGTCCGTGACGGGCTCGCAGGGGCCATTGATGATACCGATGTGGTAGAGGCGCGTTTCCGGTTCGTACATGACGACGGTGGAGCCCTTCTCCATGTCGTGCGCGAAGCGGTAGACCTGGCCAGTGCTGGCAGCCACCTTGCCCTTGCTCTCGCTGGGGTGCGAGGATGCGTACGCGGCCTTGATCTGGTCACGGCTCATGGAAGCGATATCCGCCCTGCCGAAGTCCCAGCTGATGCCTACGAGGCCCCGACTGAGCCAATCCGCCGCGTACACGCCGCCGTGGCCAGCGCGAATCATCCAAGAGCCCATGGGTTGCCTGCCTTTCGATTAGCTTGTGCTCGTATTATCGCACCGCATCCCCGGTTCACAATTGAATGGAACGCACCTCTACCTTTTTGCCCCTTTCTGATGGAGATGCGAAAGGGGATGCGGATGATCGGCGCGTTCTTTGCCTAAACCAAAAGATTATCGTGACAAAAACACCAATTCGAAGATGCTGCCGAGTAGGGTACCTGATGGCGAGAATAGTAGAATTAGAAACCGTACAAGGCTGTATATTCGAGGATGGTTCCATGGAAAATCGCGCGTTCCCATTAAACAAGTCATTCCTGCTCACTGTCTTCGCGGCACTGATGTTGGCATTGTGCGCGCTTGCATTCCCGGCGACGGCCATGGCCGACGAGTCGGATGTGGTTGCTCACTCGGTCGATGAAGCCACCGGCGCGAGAACCGATTACACCAGCATCTCCGATGCCGTGAACGCAGGCTATGCGGGCCAGATCATTGTCATGGATACCGATTGGTCCACCTCAAACCTTGAGATTTCCTCGGGCAAGAAGATTACCATCGACATGAACGGCCACACTATAAAGAATAAGGTCTACGCTGCCACCATCAGGATGCGGCACCATTCCGAGCTCACTCTCATGTCCAGCAAAAACGCGAACTTCTCATATAAGGGGTACAACACCAGTGATGGTGGAACGGCCGACTACGAGTTGAATACCGGAGGCTTGGTCACTACCGTGAACGACGGTCGAGGTGGCATTGTCACGGACGCGTTTGCAAAACTGACCCTCGACGGGGTTGCTGTCGCCGGTTGCGAAGGGAACAGTGAGTTGTACAACACATATGGTGGCGTCAGTCTGTGGAAGGGGTCAACCCTCGACATGAAAAATAACGCCGTGATCGAGCACAACTGGTCAGGTGCGAAGGGCGGTGGTGTTTATGCTGATGGAGATGACGTCACCATCAACATGAATGATTCCTCTATTCGCAATAATTGGGCCAAGAAGACCGGCGGCGGCATCTACTTCAACGGCGACGGCGCCACACTCACCATGAGCGGCACGAAGGACGCCTCGAGAATCGAAGGCAACGGCGCCACCGGCGGCGGAGGCATTCAGTTCGGCAAGACGAATTTCACCCTCAAATCCGAGGATGGCAAGGCCTACGTTTCCAACAATAGCGCGACATCTTCGAGCAGGACCGGCTATCTGAGCACTCAGTCCGGCGGTGGCATCCACGTCGAGAAGCCATCGGAGTCTCAATCCGCCTACAAGGGTCTGATCGAAGGCATCACCATTTCGGAAAACTATTCGGCCTATGACGGCGGTGGTATCGAACTCGACCAGCAGAACACCACCATACGTAACTGCAAAATCATCAACAACGTCTGCAAGTATGAGGGTGGTGCCATCTACGTCTGTAATAACGGCAATTTCATCGATGGCTGCACCATCACAGGCAACGCCTGCAGCGTCGACAGCGGTGGAAACTACGAGGGTGGTGCCGTCTTCGTGTGGCACAGCTACGACATCAAATTGGGTGGCGTCTGCGTGATCAAGAACAACACCCGCGGGAAGAACGGCAGCGCCGACGACGTGTTTCTACGTGAAGACTTCTGGAGTTCGGCGAAGGCCTACATTACAGGCAGCCTCTCCGCAGGTTCGACCGTTGGCGTACGCACGGGCATGACGGATGACCGTCGCATTGCGAAGAACTTCAAACCTGAGTCCAAGAACTGTCTGTTCATCGATTTGGACGGCTACTATGTGAGCTACGGCAACGACGAGGGCGGGGACGCCTGGCAACGTCACCGCGAACTGGCATTCGCGGTGAAAATCAATGGTAAGCAAAATGGACGCTACAAATACAATGAAAAGGTCACACTGACGGCGCCGGACGTTGAAGAGGGCACGGCCTTCTGGTGCTGGGACGCCACAGGCTCGACCGGCCTGAATCCAGTGAACGACTACATCAACGATTCGAACAGATTCCTTTCGACGCTGACATTCACGATGCCGCAAAACGACGTCTCCCTGAGTGCCGCCATCGTCAACACCGTCAAGAAGGCGCAGATTGACCTGCAGGTCCCTGTGGCTGGTGAGGAGCTTCCCGCAACGGCCACAATCAAGCGTACCGATGACGGCTACGGCGGTAATGACAAGAAGTTCGAGGTGCTCGTCAATTGGTATGAAGTGGCTTCCGATGGTACGAGGACAGCCGTTATCGGCAAGGCCAAGGCGGGCGCGACGTACGTAGCGCGTCTCTCCGCGGCCAAGTCATCCAAGAGCGGATTCTTCTACGACGAGGCCCTCGAAACTGAAGGAGCGCTTATGCTCAACGCGCTTGGTGAATTCGATGCGGACTTCGACACCATGACCTACTCCACAAAGTCGGTGGCACTCGATTCCAAGACCGGCACTCTTACCGCCGAATCTCCTGAGTTCACGACCAAAGGCGATGCGTCTGATCCAGTTGAGACCGGCGTCGTCACTGTGAATCTCAAGGCCCAAGGATTCGCAGGTGGCGGTGATCCTTCCGAGACTGCCTCAATCGCAACTCTATCCGACGATGCCGAACCCCAATCTGAGACGGAGCTCATCGACACGGTGAACATCTCCTATGACAAGTCTTCCGAGACGGTGACCATTGCGGCTCCCACTAGGGACGGCTACAACTTCTGCAACTGGGAAAGCGAGAATCCCGATTGGATCAGGGATGATGTTGAAGGAATCATCACGATTCCCGTCTCCGAACTTGACCAGATCGGTTATACGCTGACGGCTATTTACACTCCGGTCGTCACAGAGATCGACGTTGATGACCTCGACGCGCCTGCAATTGGCAAAACGCTTGTCACATCGGTTTCCGACGTTAAGGCGAGCTGCTCCGATAAGACCGAGTTGAGTTTCGCTGACCTTATGGAGAAGACGGACAGCTTCAAGGTGACTTGGTCGCCCGTGGCCGAGACCGCCGGCTATTCCACCACCTACACCGCCGTCATCGAACTCGTCGATGGCGAGGGCCTTGAGGACGTGGAGAAAGTCCTCGCCGAGGACGCAGTCGTGACTTGCAATGGAACCAAGGCCGTATCAGCCGGTTTTGCAATCATTGACGGCAAGCTTTGTCTGGCCGTCACCTTTTCGGCCACGCCTGATGTCAAGGCCACGTCTGTTGCCCAGCCGGAGGTTGTCGAACTGACCTTCGACGAGGCCAAGGCTTATGCGGAACAAGGCAGCTGGCCGTTGCCCAAGACCGTGGACGTGAAGCTCGAGAACGATGAGACGATCGACGGCGACATCACTTGGGATTCCGTCGATGGCTTCGACGCGGACGTCACAGTCGCTCAGGAGCTGACCGTGAAGGGGAGTGTTACCCACATCGCATCTGAGGATGCAGTGGACACCAGCGGAGTTTCCCTCGACGTTTCCACGACCATAAAGGTCGCCGCACCTTCCCAAAGCGGGAACAAGAGCGATGGAGATACTTCCGCTGCAAACCTCAAAACCGACGGCAAGTCCGCACTTGCCAAAACGGGAAGTTTCGTTCCGGTGCCCGCGGTGGCTATGATCGCTGCCATCATGGCGATTGCTGGCGTGGTCGTTGCTATTGCGGCCATGCGCCGGCGCAACAGCTAGCTGATGCTCTCTTCGCTTAAACCTGCTGCCAGCTGATCGAAGGCACCGTCGGCGTATCGGCTGGGTTGCTTGCAGAATGCGACGTCATGGACGATGGAGCATACAGGGGCGTATGCAAGCCCAAGGGCTGCTATCTCCACCAGCTCTGCGGGTACTAAAGAAAAAGCCCTTGACTCCTTTCAGAATCGAGGGCTTTGTTCGTTTAAAATGCCCACCACTATTGCAGGTGGCTTTGTTCTAACTTCACGTCAGGCGACATTCAGCAGGACAAAAAGCTTCTAGGTAAACGCGTACAAACGGGGCCGCATGTACAAATTCTTCTCTTTTGGGAGCCGAGAGAGCAAACTTCAGCAGGCCCATTGGAGCATCCATGCGCCTGGGTGAGGATAAAGAGATAAACAGAAGAGTGGGGCGCCAAGGAGTTTTCAACATCGCGGTGCCCAACGCTCCCTTGTCCGCAAGGATATGCCGCCGCATCATTGAAAACTTATGAACGGCCACGCCCACATAAAAGAGTAAAGCCCGGCGGCTGGCGCCACCGGGCTGGGGGGTCTCGTTGAATGAATCCGTGCTCGACTTTTATCGCCTGGCGTACTCAATCAACGAATCGCAAGCCACTACGTATCCGGATTCGGGAACGGAGAAGTAAACGACACCATCTGCGTCCTGCCATGCGACGACACCGTCCGTGCCCGTTCGCTCTAGGACATACCAGCTTGAATCAATATCGGGCCAGTTCTCCCTTTCCTTTCGCGTCACACTGACGACATCAAGTCTCGGCGATTTGCATATACCCGTGAACTCGTGCCCATTGACACTGGCGAAGGAGCAGGCCTCGAGATAACTTCTGTAGTCCTTCGCGAAGCTCAGACCCAGCTTGGCCTCCGCTTCGGCAATTGCGTCGGAAGCGGAGGCGCCCAAGCACCTGAAATGAGGAAGCTCGGAAAGATTCTGATATACGCTGCACATCTCAATCCCTCGCTATTCCAATACCTGCGCCATATATTCCCAGAAGGCTTTCCTCTGGGCGTTCCAGTTATTTCCCTTGGCATGCACGTCGGACTTCGTGAGCTTATGCCAAATCTTGGAGTTGCCCCCGAGCCTATGCTCCTCTTGCGTAAGGATCGCCAGGGTCGAGTAGACCTGCTGCCCGATATGGTGCAGCTCGTATGCCTCGCCGGTTGCGGGGTCGAGCGCCGCCAGGCCCTCCTTCATTCTCTCAAGGTTCGTACGCCCCATCTCATCGGTGAAGCCGAGGTCGATGTTGCGCACAAGGGCCGTCTTGCCGTTGACCATCTTGGGCGTAAGCCCAGCGTTCTTGATGATCTCGTATTGCTCCGTGTTGTTGAGCTGCCTGAGGACGTCAAGCGGGATTCCGGACTCCTTCTGGATGGCCGCGACCTCGTTCATCGTCAAACCGCCGGCGGTGGCGCCCTTTAGCGCCGAGGCTTCCCCGACGCCGCCGGATAGCGTGCCGCCGATGGCGCCCCACATGAAGCCCTCGCTGCCGCTAAGGGCTCCGGCCTTCAAGGCATCATCCATGTCGCCCGTCTCGATGCCCTTGAAGATGGCCGCGGACGCACCACTGATGACGCCGGAGGATAGCGCTGCCGCGGCGCCGGTCTTGGCCGAGGCAGCGAATATCATGCTTGCCGCAGGTGCCCCGGCGCCGGCGGTAACGGCAGAGATCGTAACACACACGAGGATGACCCCGGTGCCGACGGCAACGTTCCTCACCACCTGGTCGTAGGTGTCGTCGTAGTCCTCGAACGCCTTTACGACGGTTTGGCCGTCATCCCCCAGCGTGAAAATGTAGCGCTCGTCCCCGAAAGCCTCATCGAGTTCCGCCAGTGTGTAGCCAAAGTAGATGTTCGACTGAGTGTTGTAAGAAAGTTCCTCGAGATACTCCTTCGAGACGTATGTCGTCTCGACATTCTCGATGTAATATTCGTCGGAATCAATCCTCTGGACAAGATCGGAATACACGGCATCTGCCACGTAGCGCTGGAGATCAGGGTCAGAGAGGTCGTCGAACTCGAGGTCGGCGGTCTGAATCGTTGCAATCTTGTCAACTGACCCGGAGGCGCCGACATCAGTCAATCCGGAATCCTGCGCTCCGGAGGGCGCACAGCCCGGCAGCCCGGACATCGCCATCACGAGCGCGAGAATCAGAGCGGCTACCCTCCTCATCGCCCGTCGCCGCCCATCGTGCCATCGGAATCCTCGTTAGTCGTCGCAAACCCAGATTTGTCGGAAGCGTCGACGACGGCTTTCTTCTTGCTCTGGGCCTTCATGGCGAAGACGATGACGAGGGCAACGGCCACGGCCACGGCAAACAGGGCCATAACAGGACTGTTCGTACCGCCGGCGCCTTCGTTCTTGTTGGAAGTCTCCTCGGTTGGCGTGTCAGTCTGTTTTGCAGCGGGCTTGAGCGACCCGTCGTCCGTAACGGTCGCCCCTTCGGCGATCTGCTCCTGGGCATCGGCGAGTGTCATGTTGTTGGCGACGGAGGCTTTCATTGCGTCGTCCGCGCCCACATAGATTCTCTTCGTCGTGGCCTCTTCACCCGTGTTGGGGTTCTTGACGGTCACTGTGTAGATGCCCTCGTCGTCGAAGACGGCCCCGTCGGTTGCCGCCTTGTTGAAGCGCACGTCTTCGGTAAGGCCGTCCCCGGTGCTGTTGAGGACTTCCTTCTTCACGCTCACGTCAAGGTAGTGCGATCCGGCCATGTCGATGCGGAAGCCGTTCGAGGTGACAGACCCATTGAGGAGCTCATTGTTGGTCACGGTGTCGAAGAGGAACACCATTGTGTTGCTGTTACGCACCTTGAACTTGAAGTAGATGCGGTAGTTGTTATAGGCCGGTTTGAACGGCAGAAGGCCTGGCGACTTGATCTCATAGTCGAGGGCCACCTCGTAGTCGCCCTCCTCATACATGTCGATGTGGGTGTTGGCCCCGACCTTGATACTCGAGAGGTATTCGGTGCTGATGGTGGGCTCGGCCGACGCGTTCTGGTAGTCGGTGTGCTTGGTTATGAGGGCGCCGTGGCCGAAATTGGTCTTGGGGATACCGAAGTACTCGTCGTAACCGTTGCCGTCACCGGCAATCTTAATGCTCTCGTCGCCGTTCAGGGAATCAATATTCTGATTGAGTTGGAAGCTGAGCTCGACCTGATCAACGCTGTTCTTGAGGAACACGGGCACCTCGTCGCTCGTCCTGCTCGTGAAGCCGCTGACAACGAACCTACCGAGCTTCCACCCAAAGTGGGGGTCGCTCTCCTTGATGCCGTTGGACTCCGAATAGCCGTTGTCCAGGCCCGTGTTGACGAATTTGTCGTAGTAGTACTTATTGTCTTCGGAACCGTTGCCAGCTGAATCGTCGGCCAATGCGGCCGCAGGCGATGCAACTGCCAAGGCAAAAACGGCACACAGCACAGCAAGCAACGCACGTTTCATTCTCATACAAGCGCTCCTAGCACCCCGTTTCGACAATTTTTAAGACATTTTACAGAAAGGCACCGAAACTCCGAAAGAGTGAGGTAAAGGTGGTTGAGCAATCTCAGTAACGGCACGCAATGAGATGGGGAGACGATTTGAAAGGTGATTGACACTGCAGGCAGAAATCCCCGGCGGCTCAGCTTGTCAACTTTTTGCCTCGACGCCGCCAATATCGATTCCGCCCTAATCCTCCCGTGCAGGACCGGCCATGCCACTGCTCCCATCATCCGAGGCGGACATAATTCAACTGGGAACTGAATGCGGTTTTCAGATAGCGCGATAGAATGGCGGAGGAGAAGAACAGCAGCGTAAGCTATGCAAATCGACAGCCTCTAGGAAGGAGCCTTCATGGGACTTTTCGACAAGGGCTTCGACCCGTTAAAAGAAATCCAGAAGATGTCGGAGGTCGCGGGCAATGCTGCTCGCGACCTTGCCGAGAAGGCCGGGGCCGTCGCGGAGGAAGCCGGTAAGGCCGCGACGGAATTCGCGTCGGGGGCAGCCGACGTCGCCTCGAAGGCGGGCGCGACCATCGCAGACAACGCCGCCACGGCAGGCGCGGCCATAGAGGGGGCTGCCAGCGGCGCGAAGGCCGTCATGGAAGAGAGGGCCGCAGAAAAGCTCGAGGCAGAGAAGGCAGAATACGCGCCGAAGGTGCAGGAGGCGCTTGCCGCCATTGACGGCACGCGCGCCCAAGAGCTTTTCGAATCGTTCCAAGAGTCCCCGCTTCCGCTGACCGAGGCCAACGCCGCCAAGGTGAAGTCCGCGTTCCCAATACCGCGCGAGCAGACCGTGCTCTGGGCCGACGCGGAGTTCGACCTCAGGCCGAGCGGCATCGCCATGACCGAAAGGGGCGTCTACATCAAGACGGACGCCGATACATTCACGGTTCCAAGCAAAGACAAGAGGCAATCGAGGCTCTTCTATTTTGAATGGGCCTACTTCGAGCCGGCATCATTCGCATCCGAAGACGAGGACAATCTCGCGCTCGCCGTCGACGAGACCTGCAGGGGCCAGTTCATCACACGCTGCCAGGCGCTTGGGGCCATTGCCGAGAGCCACGCCGCCGTCGAGATGGAAAACGATCTCGGCTCCATCGACGCTGCATCGGCGAAGGCATCCACCGTGGCGACTGCGGCGGCACTCAACAGCAACGGCGAGGTCTTCGTCGAGCAGCGAGCTGCAATCCATAATCCGTCCGGGCACGGCGAGCTCGCCGAGGAGGCCAACAACATCATCGACAGGCTCCAAGGACGCCAAGCCGAGATCCTCGGCAGAGACAACGCGAAGAACGGCGCCGACCGCAGGGTCGACGGGATCCTCATCCAAACCAAGTATTACAAGACGGCGAGAGGTTCGCTTGAGGCGTGTTTCGATCCTGGCACTCATCAGTACCGCTATATGGCGAAAGATGGCACGCCCATGCAGCTTGAGGTGCCAAAGGACCAGTACGAGCAAGTCCTCCGCGGTTTCGAGAATAAGATCCGCCAAGGCAAGGTCCCGGGCGTCACCGACCCCAAGGAAGCCAAGAATATCGTGCGCGAGGGCAAGCTCACCTACGACCAGGCGGTGAACCTCACCAAGCCGGGGACCGTGGAGTCGCTCGCATACGATGCGGCCACAGGCGTAGTCACGTGCTCCTGCGCATTCGGCCTGTCCTTCCTCGCCACCTCGTTCATGGCGTACAGGGAGACTAGGGACGTCAACAGCGCCGTTAGGGCAGGCGTCGCCGCCGGCGTCCAGGTGTTCGGCCTGTCCTTCGCCCAGCACATGGTCGTCGCGCAGCTATCCAGGACAGGGCTCTCCAATGTGCTGATGGCTCCGAGCCAAGCCGTGGTCGGCAAGCTCGGATTCAAGGCGTCGGCCACGATCGTCAACGGGCTGAGGGCGCTCACGGGAAAGACCGCAATCAGCGGAGCGGCCGCATCCAAGCAGCTTGCCAAGATGCTCAGGGGTAACGCGGTTTCGGCGGCGGTTACCCTTGCCGTGTTCTCCGTCCCCGAGACCTACAAGCTTTTCCAGGGCAAGGCAAGTGGCGCCCAGTACGCCCAGAATATCGCGAGCCTCGCCACGTCAGTGGCCGGCGGAATCGCCGGTGCGGCGGCGGCCGGCGTCGCGGCGGCCAAGGTCGGCGCAGCGGCGGGCACGGCAGTCTCGCCGGGAGTCGGCACCGTGGTGGGTCTCGCCGGCGGCATGGTCGGCGGCACGGTCGGCACGATTGCCGCCGGGGCGGTCGGCGGCATCCTGTTCGAAGGCGACGGGGCCTCCTTCGGCAGGTACTTCAACGCCGTGGTCTCATGCATGGCGGTGGAATACCTGCTCGACGGCAACGAGATGGACAAGCTGCTGTCCGACCTCGACGGCGTGGCATCCGGCGAGTTCAAGGCGCTTATGGAAGAGACGCTCCCCGCGCAGAACCAGGAGGCGGTGGTGCGAGCATTCCTCGTGCCGAGGTTCGAGGAAGTCGTATCGGGCAGGGAGCACTTTGCCCTTCCCACTGACAAGCAGATTAATGACGCGCTTGCGACGCTCGAGGTCGAGGCGGAGGAATAAACAGGAGCATGTAAGGCAGGCGAAACAGAAAAACGCCCTTCCGCGCGTACAAATCCATGTACAAAAAATACCGTACGAAGCGTCCCAAGGTGTAACAAAGGATGCTCCCGGTTACCCGAGAACACCCTTATTTACCTGCGGTAACACCCGTTTTGAGACAATCCATAACCCGTAATTTGGGCTGTTTTATTCCCACTCGATGGCTTCGGTTCTACCGTCTCGTCATTCCGGTTGCATCCAGTTTTCGGTGCCGTCTCGAGCCGAGTGTTGTCAGGTAACGCCATGTCGCGTTTCGTTGGCTTTGGGGACAAAAGCTGGGACGACTTCAAAAACTTTTTCAAACTCAGGGCTTTGAGTTTTTGTTTTTGTCCCAAAGGGCACGGCGGGCCGCCTTTGGAGTCTCGATATCGACGAAAACGCCCATTTTGAAACTCAACTGCCCTTTTAGCCTGCAAGCCGCCAGCTACAATCACAAGTGAATTAGCGCGGCGGTTTTTGCACTGTTTGCAAACCCCAGGTCGCGGGTCTGCGCAATCGGCAGGCGAAGTGAGTAGTCTCAGGTGGCTTGCCTATGAGTTGATGAACGGGCCTTGAGATTCCGCTGACGTCCGGAAACGCTTCGAGCTCCCTTGAATTCTCAGACAGTTCATGATATAAGGTAATTGGTTTTCCGTTAGGAAGGCTTCCAAGTGCCGGGGACGTTTTCCCCGGCTTTTTTCTTATCCAGGAGAACAATGCGAGACTCAGTATCTTCGTCGGCGAGTCGGGAAGCGACGGCCTCTCCGACCGCCACTACCTGCTCACCGTCGTCATGCACGACCAATCCGAAAACATCGCGGACTCGATCGCGGCATATGAGGGCGCCCTTCGCGCCAAGGGGCTCCTGGACATACCCTTCCATGCGTCGCCGCTCATGAACGGCAAGGATCAGTACTCCGGGCTCGACCTGAGGACGCGCAAGAAGCTCGTCTAGAGAGGCGATCAGCCCTTGGCGGAGCGTTTACCGACAATGGAGTCTGTTACGCGCGGAGGGTTGATAAGATGCCGCTTAGCTGCATAATAGGTTCCAGTTAGAAAACCTCGGGTTTACGGGGCGGGATTGCGAAAGCGATTCTGCCTTATTTTTATCCTCTGTTTGCGCCAAATCAAGTAGTTCCAAGATAGCCTGTAGGGGTTCACGTGGGTGCCTTTTTCTCAGAGAGTCAGCCGTGTAATGCACCATGATGGTGTTCATCAAGCCCCCTGGTGCCACGGCGTGCAGAAAGTGCCGCTGCCATTCGTTGCTTGTCAGAAACTCGTTCATCGGCCCATCCTCTCATCGAGTTGCTCTACGTCGGACGGTTCACGGCCGCGTCCTGCTCCCGGCGGTAGGTGCGCTCAATCAGGCAGTTATGCTCCTCGACGCACTTCGCGAGCTCGTCGAGGAGCACCTCCATCACGGCGCGGCTGCGCGAGTTGGACAGAACCACCCCGCGAGCGTCACCGCCCCGCCTGATGGAAGAACAAATATTTAGCCACGAGAACGGAAGGTTCCGCAACTGGTGGTACGCGGACATGTACCGATCTCCTCGAACCCCTCCTGGGTCACATCGTCCCTGAAACACTCGCTCGCGCGGTCCCCCTAAACAAGCCCGGCGCCGTGGGCAAGAAGAAACATCGCGATGTGCAGGATGATGAAGGCGGGCAACCCCGCCGCGAAATACCACTTGGACGTCTTATGGTGGGCGACGCGCATCCCGACGATGCCGCCAAGGGCCCCTCCCGCGAGCGAGAGGCCAAGCAATGTGGCTTCGGGGAGCCTGCTGTCGCGGTCAATCGCTCTCTTCTTGTCCAGGCAGAAAACGGCGAACGTGATGACGTTGACGGCGAGAAGGTATGCACCGAGAGCGACGATGGCAGGCGTGTTGAACGAAGCGCCCGGCTCCAGATCGACGACGATGACGCCGGCCCAAACGAGCACGACAAGCACCCATACGATCAAGAAGACTATAGCACTGAACCACCAGGCGATGTTGTGCTTGTTCATGTGGTTCCTGGTGAAGAGCATAAGGGCAAGTAGCATCCCCAGGGCGCCGCCTGCTACGGCGAACAGGGTCAAGATTCTGCCGTCCATGAGGCCTGTATCTTCGTCTTGGTTGTAACGGGCTATCGCGTAGTCGATCGCGAAGAGAATGAACGTGAGGGCGTTAATGCCCGCAAGATAGATAACGAAGGGGTGAATGCCCTGGACAGCACCGCCCAAGGCAGATAGTGCCTGCTCCATAAGAAGAACTCCTGCCCGAACAACATGCCGCCATTATACAGGCAGGTTGAACGCCCGATGCGCCTGGGCCATTGATGCTGCGGGAATGGCGAGAAGAGCCTTTCCACGGCCCAACCCGCATAGCCAGCCGCACGCCACGAAGCGCTACCGCATCGTGCGCGAGAGGCTGCCGCCAGGTGCGCTGGCGAACCCTAACGAAACGACAGGGGTGTCGACGCGGAAGGGTGACGAACCGTCAGGGTTCGCAGCCCGAACCCTGACGAGATGGCAGGGGTACCCCTGACGGTATGCCACCCAATAAGAAAAAGCCTCCGTCCCAACGCGGGGACGGAAGCCAGATTATCGAATTTACTCGCCAATGTCGCTGGTGGCTTTGCCATGACTCCCGTACGAAACGAAACTCAGCGGCACAGTGCGGC
>CAVEXE010000003.1:0-199482 GCA_963619615.1 Senegalimassilia sp.
GTGATCGATGCGGCCGTGCGGGTGTGCGCCAAGGATGTGGGCAAAATGTGGGCACGCGAGGGCGCACGGCAGGTGAGGAGTGTTTGAATCGTTGGGATTTCGAGGGTTTTGAAAGGTGGGCGATGAGGGACTCGAACCCCCGACATCCACCGTGTAAAGGTGGCGCTCTAACCAACTGAGCTAATCGCCCGCAACGAACAACTGTACCGCATGCTTGCCGTTTTGGGGAAGACAGTGTGTCGCAAGTGGGATTTTGGCATCGGAAAACGAATTTTCGGCATTATTTATGGTTTGTTTCCTATGAAAGAAGCGCAAGCGTCGAATCAATCACGTAAAGTGGTGTCGTTGAATACTGTTCTAGGAGGTCGATAGCCAATGGCGCAGGAACCTGAGTCCGGCAAGAACGTATCGGGAATCGCCCATACCGGAAAACGTAAGTGGGGATACGATTCCGATCAGGTGGACGCTTTCCTTGAACGTGCGCACACGCTTTACGATGGTGAAGGCGCTCAGCTTACTCAGTACGATATTCAGAACGCTTCCTTCGATTTGGTCAAAGGCGGCTATGAGATTGCACAGGTCGACGCCGCTCTGGCACGTCTTGAACGGGCTGTAGTGGATAAGCAGACCACGTGGGAGATTTCCCAGCACGGACGAGTCGCTTGGAAGGCCCAGACGGAAAGTCTGTTCCGTGAGCTTGACGCCCATGCCAAGCGTGCGCAGCGCGAACGGTTCAAGCCGGGGGATGGCAAGGAGCCAAGCTATGACCGCAAACAGGTTGATCGCATCATCGACCAGTGCCTGACCAAGGCAGCCAATGAGCTTGGCCTTGAGGAATTGGACGATCAGAGCGTCAGGAAGCTTGCGGATGTGAGCTCGCAGACCGTGGCCAATGTCATATTCACCCAGCGCAAGGGCAAGCGCGGCTATGATGAGCGTCAGGTCGATCATTATCTGAGTTCCTGTGTGCAGTTGATGACCCGCCTTGAGTCGTATGCTCGCGTGGCCGATTTCGTAGGCGAGCCATCCAGTGCGGTCAATACCGGTTTCTCGGCAAAAGCCAGTGCTGGCGAGACACAGATAATCGCACCGCTGTTCGCCACGACCGACGTGACCGCCATGTCCGCTAAGGCGTCCGTCGAATCCGCCAAGTCGACGGAGAGCACGGAATCCTTTGATGCGTTGAACAAAGCCGAACGTGAGATCTTCACATCTCCGGCGGTATCTCCGGTGAGTGCTCCCGCGGTACAGACCGAAGATCCGGTGCCTGCTCCGGTAGTTCCGCCGGTGTTCCAGCCTACGGTGAGTATCCCGAAGCCGGTGATATCGGAATCGTCCCAGCCTTCCACCGGAACGCAGACCGAAGCGTTCGATCCGATTTCCGCCGAACTGCCGCCGTCGTTCAATCCGGAATACACTCCGGCCGCACCGAGCGTCCCTGTTGAAACCAAGCCGTTCGTAGCTGCCGATGTCGAGACCCCGTCGGTCGATTCCTCGCTTGCTGCTTTGGCGCAGATGGCCAATTCCGTAGACGTACCGGAGGGAAGTACGTTTACTCCTCATATTCCGGAATTGCCGACGCCCAGCCTTCCGCAGCTTAATACGGAGGCGGTGAATGAATCTCTCGGATCGCTTGCGTCGAGAGGCTTTACTGTGGAGACCCCGATTCCCGCCACACAGAATTTCGCGTCTTCGCAGGAGACCGACGAGAAGAAGGAGGAAAAGAAGGCTCCTTCGACGTCGCTGTTCTCAAATTCCACCAATAATCTGGATATCGACATTCCGGATCTGTCATTCCCGTCTTTCAGCTGATATTCGATGAAAAGGCTGGCTCCCATGCCGGCCTTTTTCACGTTCGCGCAACGTCAAAACGTGGCGACGAATATTCCATGAGAACTTCCATATCAACAGCAACAATCGAAGGAACCCATGCAGACTTCAACAGTCATTATTTTGGGATCGACCGGATCGATCGGTACCCAAGGACTTGATGTCATATCCCGTCATCCCGACCGTTTCAGCGTTGTCGGCCTTGCGGCCGGCGGCGCTCATGTAGAGCTTCTCGCACGGCAGGCGGCGCTATTCCACGTGCCGAAAGTCGCGGTGTTCAACAAGGAATCGGTGCCGGCCTTAAGAGATGCTCTCGCACAAGCGGGTGCCGGTGACGTCGAAGTGACGGCAGGTCCGGATGCCGTAATAGCCATGGCCGCGGCGGGAGCCGACGTGGTGCTTAACGGCATTACCGGATCCATCGGTCTGGAGCCGTCCATCGCGGCACTCAAATCGGGATCCCAACTGGCTTTGGCCAATAAGGAATCCGTTGTGGCCGGCGGTCATCTGCTGTTCGACGCCCAGGTGAGGGACCAGCAGATCAATCCCGTCGATTCGGAACATTCCGCCATCTGGCAGTCGTTGCGCTCCGGCACACATGCGGAGGTATCCAAACTTGTGGTCACCGCGTCCGGAGGGCCGTTCCGCGGTTGGACGCGTGAGCAGATGAGCGATATCACACCGGAGCAGGCGCTCAACCATCCAACATGGAACATGGGTCCGGTGGTCACCATCAATTCGTCCACTCTGATGAACAAGGGACTTGAGGTCATCGAGGCGAGTCGACTGTTCAACATTCCGCCGAACCGCATCGATGTTACTGTTCATCCGCAATCGATCGTGCATTCCATGGTCGAATTCCAGGATGGCGCCACGATCGCGCAGGCATCGCCGCCCGACATGCGTCTGCCGATCGCGCTTGGCCTTTCCGCACCGGATCGTCTTTCGAACGTTGCTGCGGCCTGCGACTGGACGAAAAGCGCCACATGGACGTTCGAGCCTCTTGACGATGTGGCGTTCCCGGCGGTCAGCCTTGCGAGATACTGCCTGGAAGCGTCCGAAAAGCATACGGCCGTGTTGAATGCGGCGAATGAACAAGCCGTGCACGCCTTCCTTGAGCATAGACTCCCGTATTTGGGCATCGTCGATACCGTCAGCGAGGTTCTCAACGAGATGGACGCCGAGTTGCGTGGCGATCCGTTGTTCGCTTCCGTGGAGGAAATGAGCCAACTTGAGCTTGAGGCGCGTCACCGTGCCGACGATCTGATAAACAGGTAATCGGTCGTTTGCCGAATCGAATAATCGAAATCGAATAATCATTTGGGCTCCCGCATGGGAGCCCTTGCCATGCAAGGATTACTGACGTATGCAAGAAAATGAGAAGCCGTTCCGCAAAACCGGTGAGGCCGATATCAGCGAAAGCCCGTTGCATCCGCGCCGCGAATCACGCCGTATCATGGTCGGGCCCGTGCCGGTGGGCGGGGGAGCGCCGATTTCCGTACAATCCATGACCAACACTCTGACGGCCAACGTTCCGGCGACGCTGCAGCAGATCGCGGAACTGACCGCGGCCGGATGCGACATCGTGCGCGTGGCGGTCCCCAGCCAGGACGACGCCGACGCTTTGCCGGAGCTGGTCCGAAAATCGCCGATTCCGGTAATCGCGGATATTCATTTTCAAAGCAAATACGTGTTCCAGGCCATTGATGCCGGCTGTGCTGCTGTGCGCGTGAACCCCGGCAATATCCGTAAGTTCAACGAAGTCGGCCCGTCCATCTGCAAGGCCGCGACCGATGCGGGCATTTCATTGCGAATCGGAGTGAACGCCGGTTCCCTCGACAAAGACCTGTATGCCAAATATGGAGGCCCCACCCCCGAGGCGTTGGTCGCGTCGGCCATGAAGGAAGCACGTATGTTTGAGGACGTCGGCTTCCGTGATTTCAAGATCTCCGTCAAACACCATGATGTGATCACCATGGTGGAGACGTATCGGCTGCTTGCCTCCAAAGGCGATTGGCCGTTGCATTTGGGCGTTACCGAAGCCGGTCCCGCATGGCAGGGCACGATCAAGAGCTGTCTTGCGTTCGGCGCTCTGCTGGCCGAAGGCATCGGAGATACGATTCGCGTTTCGCTGTCCGCACCGCCCGTCGAGGAAGTGAAGGTGGGATGCAAGCTGCTGGAATACATGGGTTTGCGTCCGCGTAAATTCGACATCATCTCCTGCCCGAGCTGCGGCAGGTCGCAGGTGGATGTGATCCAGCTGGCCAACGCCGTCACCGAAGGGCTCAAAGGCGTGACCGCGCCGATTCGCGTCGCTGTCATGGGATGCATCGTCAATGGACCTGGCGAAGCGCGTGAAGCCGACCTTGGTGTTGCCTCCGGCAATGGAAAAGGACAGATCTTCATCAAAGGCAAGGTCATCCAGACCGTTCCGGAAGATCAGATCGTGGAGACGTTGCTGAACAAAGCGCAGGAGATCGCCGCCCAGATGGAAGCTGACGGGCTGGTTCCGTCCGGAACGGCAGGCCCTGTGGTCGTGCCGGTGGACAACGGGGGAAACTGCTGATTGCGGCGGTGCGGTACCGATTGCCATTTCAGAAACGCTCGGTAGAATGAGCGACGTGTCAAAGCGGAAAAATCAATTATGCGAACCAGCCTCGGAAAATCAGCAAATCCGAGGCTGGACCCGTGGTAGAAGACTGCGGGTGAGTCTGCCCATTTTCGTTGTTCTGCTTGGCATACTCATGGCGGTTTCAACACTGACCGCAGCGTCATGGAACTATGAACCCACTGGTCAGACCATAGAAACATTGTCTGCCGACACGGCCATCACCTTCAACAACACCACGGGCGGCGACCTCGCCGAACAAGGCGATTACGAGGTGACACAGCGCTACGTGACCATCAAGGCCCGACAGCCTTCGACCGGTGAGACGCAAGACATCAACGTGCTGATCCGTGAACCGAAAAACGCCGGAGGCAACAGGCCGGGAGTGGTGTTCATACATGGCGCAGGATACGGCACCTGCGACAACTCCTTCGGAGATATGGCATACGATCTGTCTTCCGCGGGATTCGTGACGGCAGTGCTTGACAAACCGGTTTGGTCCACCAACGACGCCACCAGGGATTATCCGGCGTCGGCGGCGGCATATGATCAGGTCATCAATCTGCTCCGCTCATTCGACAATGTGGACGCCGAACAGGTCGGCATCTACGCCACATCGGAAGGAACCTGGATTTCCTCATACCTGTTGCAGTCCGATTCGAATGTGGCGTTCCAGGTGTTGCTCAGCCCCATGGTCTATTCGCCACGGCAATCATTGGGTTTTCTCGCGGCGCAGGATTTCGCCCTTGTGGGGGCGCATGACGGATACCAGTCGATTGTGTGCCGCATCTTCCATCTTGATGTTTCCCTGTTCGGTTTTGACAATCTCGATATCGACACGTTGGATCCGCAAGCCTACTCCATACCGACGCTTGTGGCGTACGGCACGAAGGACGTGATGACCGCGCAGGTGGAGGGCACCGAGAAAATCGTGGCCATGGCGCACAAGGCCGATAACTGGAACGTTACGGTGAGAACCTATTCGATAGCCAATCATGTACTGCGCATCGGAGATGAGGCCAACAGCGGCACACCATTCGCGGACGATTACGTCAACGACGTGATCGATTGGGCCGTCGGCACCACCCAAGGATTGGAACAGACGAGCGAACGCGTCGCGGGAGCGCAGCTATACCAATCGATTGCCGTACCTTTGGAACTTCAAGCCAACCGCGGTCTGACCGTGTACTTGGTCGTGCTGCACGTCGGTATGCTGTTGTTGCTGATGGTGACGGCCGTGTTGTGGTTGATCGTCGCAATCCGCAAGATTCGCGCACGCGTACACGGACGTCGGTACGAATTGGGATTCCTGCACGGCTTCGGCAACGCGTTGGTCACATTGACGATCACCACCATGGCCACGCTGCTGCTATTCGTGGCAGGACTTGGCGAAGTGATCATGAGCGTGGTCAAACTGGCGTGGGGCGGCGCTCCGACCGAAAATCCAGGCATGATGTATTGGAGCTGGCCCGTCATTCAGATCGTCTGCGTGATTGTGGTGTGGGCATGGTCCCGCGTATTCACCCGATTGCTTGAAGTGGCCGGCAACCGCGGCCTTACCCGTTGGCCACCGCACAGGGGCGCTCTCAAACAGATCATTTCCAGCTGGCAGCCGGTGCTTGCCTCCACCAGATTCGGACGCGTGGTGTTCTGGTTTACCGTCTTCGCCATGCTGAACGTACTTCTGGTATTCGCCTTCTGGGGATTGTTCATTTACTAGAACGACCTGATACGTACTGGAGCGACCGGATACGGTGTGACGGTCAGGAAGAAACAGCCATGGCGAACAGCCGAAACGAGAGCGCCGTCATGAAACGGATCGCATAAGGAAAGGAGCGGCCGATGCCGTTATACCAAGACGAAGGCGTGGTATTACGCACGGCCAAACTCGGCGAAGCGGACCGCATCATCACCCTGCTTACACGCGATCATGGCAAAGTGCGGGCGGTCGCCAAAGGAGTGCGCCGCACCAAATCACGATTCGGCGGCCGGCTCGAACCGTTCATGCGCGTGTCCTTGCTGATCTCCGAAGGCCGCTCCCTTGACGTGATCTCGCAAGCCGAATCGATTTCCGCCTACGCAGGCCCGATCTGCGCCGACTTCAACGCATACACCGCGGCGAACGTAATCTGCGAAACGATCGACAAACTGGTTTCCACGGAACACGAGCGCACGGTTTCGCAATACCGGCTGGTATTGGGCGCGTTGAACGCTTTGGCGAAGCATGCGCACGAGCCGGCAGCCATAAGCGACTCCTATGTGATGCGCGCGCTTGCGATCGCCGGTTGGACGCCGCGTCTGCGTGCCTGCGTGGTGTGCGGCGAACCGATCAGCGAATCTTTATCATGGTTTTTCTCCATCTCCTCCGGCGGTCTGATGTGCCGGAAGGACCATATTCGTGAATCGACTGAGATTTCATGGAATTCGATCTGCCAACTTCAAGCGCTTGTAGACGGCGATTGGCGGGAATTGGACAGTGCTCCATTGACGTTGGAGACCCGCCAATTGGTGGGAAAATGGGGTGAATATTATTTGGAAAGGCCGATTCGTTCCATGCGCTTGCTAGATTAGCGTGTATGGCTTTTGAGAACGTGGACTACAAGTCTCTTGACATTCCGGCGGCACCTTTTTCGGATCCGTCAATCATTCCTGATTTTCCCAAGAACAAGGTTCCCCGCCATGTGGGCGTGATCATGGACGGCAACGGCCGTTGGGCCCAACAGCGCGGCATGATTCGCACCGAAGGCCATCAGGCCGCCGAACCTGTGGTGTTCGACACCATTGCCGGTGCGATTGAAGCGGGTGTACGTTATCTCTCCCTCTACACCTTCTCCACCGAAAACTGGAAGCGTTCCCCTCAGGAGGTGCGTTTCCTTATGGGATTCTCTCGAGATATCATCCATCGCCGTGTGAGTCAGATGAACGAGTGGGGCGTGCGCGTGCGTTGGTCAGGTCGTCGTCCGAAGCTGTGGAAGTCGGTCATTGACGAACTGGAAGTGGCGCAGGAGAAGACCAAGAACAACACGACGATCGATGTGGTGTTCTGCCTGAATTACGGCGGTCGTGCGGAAATCGCGGACGCCTGCGCGGCGATCGCAAGGGAAGTGCGTGACGGTAAGATTTCCGGCGACCGTGTGACGGAGAAGATGATCTCCGACCATCTGTACAATCCCGATATTCCGGATTGTGATTTGGTGATTCGCACTTCCGGCGAACAGCGCACTTCGAATTTCCTGCCATGGGAGGCGGCCTACGCCGAACTCGATTTCGTGCCGGAACTGTTCCCCGATTGCGGTCGAGAGGTGCTGTGGCGCTCCATCAGCCACTATGTCAACCGTGACCGCAGGTTCGGCGGAGTCAAGAAATAAGCCAAGGGAATGTCGGTTTTCCGATTTCCGGCCTTGCCGCTTACGTTATCTGCGAACCAGATTCGTAAGTCGCGTAGCAAAATCGTCGACGAACCGGCTGTGATCGACTTGAAGCGCCACGTGAACGCGTGGCGCTTTGCTGTTGATGAGCCCTTCGGGATCTCCCACGGTGCGTCCACGGGTGCCATGAAGGTCGCCCGACTGGGTTTCGACTTTCATCGGCAGGTCGAAACATGAAACAAGCGTCCCGTCAAGCGCCACGGCAGCGGCGAGCGGGTCATGCAACGGCATACCGACGGAGAACAGTCTGGCATTGGATTTGAGATTGGCCGCGATTGAAAAATCGGCCAGATTCGCAAGAAAGTCGCCCAATTCGCTGCCGCGCCATTCCTCAGTGACCGTTTTGCCCATCAAACATTGATGTGTCACGTCGAGACCGACCATGGTAATGTCCGCCCCCGAATGAAATACGCGGTCGGCGGCTTCCGGATCCTGAATGATGTTCGTCTCGGCGGTCAGATCCCAGCAGTTGCCCTCCTGGGTGAGTGTTCCGCCCATCAACACCAGTCTCAGCTTTTCCGCGATGTCCGGTGCCTCACGGAGGGCGGTATCGACGTTGGTCAGCGGACCGGTCGCCACAACGGTGACATCGGTGCCGTATTGGCGTATCCGTTTAATGATGAACCGCGCGCCGTCGGAAAGGGGAATGTCTTCGTCCGTCGCCTGCGAAGATGCGGATGAAGTTCCCTGAATGGGGGAGAGGATGTCATGCGCGGCCGGATTCGCATGCGGATCATCCAATGCGTAACCGCCGACGGAAACGATGCACGTCGAATCAAAAGCCGTGGTTTCCGCCGGAACGGGTTGAAAAGAAGGTTGCGTGGCATTGTCCACGCATTCGCTGTGGCCTGTATTGGGCCCGAAACCTCCAAGTCCATCCGGTCCGTGGAATTGCGCGCAGCCGGCGTCGGGAATGAAACGGTCGGCCCACGACGGATGAGACGCACCCTGCAGTACAGGTACATGCTGAAGGCCCAGCCGTTCCAACACATAAGTCGTGTTCCGCACGGCGGTGTCGACCGCAACGTTGCCGTATGTGCCGATTACACCAAGCAGATCGACATTCTGGAACGTGGCAAGATACGCCAAAGCCAGGGCATCGTCGATACCGGTGTCTACGTCGAGAATCAGTTTGCGGTCGTTCATGGGCTCCTCGGACTGTGCGATTATGCAATCGCTGCAGCGAAACCATGTCGAATCGCTGCAGCGAAAGTGAATATCGTGTCATGCGTGCGGATTGCTACATGCCATTCAATCATGTTCCGCATATACGGCACGAATGGTTGCGGATGATACTACTTCAGGAACTCGTCCGTGGCGAGATCCTTTGCCTGCGGAGCCTCGTTGATCACCTTGTCGTGCGAGTCGGTGTAGGCGTCCTCCTTGGCGAGGAAGTCGAAATACTGCTGGGCGCCGTCAACGTCGTTCGTGCCGAATGTGAACGAGCCGTCGGCGATCTTCTCCGGATCTCCCCAGTACTGGCCGTCGACGATCGTCTTCATGCTCTTCTTCACGAATTCGACTTCGAGATTGGCGTCGGGAGCCTCATCGACCAGAATCTGAGCGGCGTCGTCGGGATTGGAATACGCGTATTCGTAGCCCTTCTTGGTGGCCTGCACGAACTTCTTCACCAAATCAGGATTGGAGGAGATGGTCTTGTTGCTGGTGATCACGCCGATGGTGTCGGCATTGCCGGGCACGCCGTAATCCGGTTCGGTGAAGCAGTTGAGCTGCGGGCCGTACATGTCGGCCTGCACGCCTTCCCAAGTGGCATAGAATCCACCGAAGTCGGCTTTGCCGCTGGACAGGGTCTGGAACGTGGACGTGCCGACCGTCACCTTGTCGAACGCGCCTTCGCCACCGTCGGATTGAATCATGCGTCGAATCACGGCATCGGATTCATTCGAGCCGAATGTCGCGAAGGTCTTGCCGTCGAAATCCTTCGGGGAGGTGATCTCGGTATTGGATGCGAGCGAGCACCAGATGGCGCTGGGCTTCTGCTGAACCTGCATGACCTGCTTGATTTCAGCGCCCTTGACGGAATACATGCCCACATTGGTGAGGTTCGACAGCGCGAAGTCGGCCACGCCGTTGTTCACGGCCTGCTCGGCTCCGGCCTGCGCCACGGCCACGATGTCGACATCAAGGCCGACGTTTTTGAAATATCCCTTGTTCTTGGCCACATACACGCCGATGTGGTTGGTGTCGGGGGCCCAGGAAAGCATGAACGTCACTTTGGTGAGTCCGTCGGAATCGGTGCTGGCGTTGTTGCTTTGACCACATGCGGAGACGCCGAGGACCATGGCGGCTGCGCCCAGCAGTGCGGTTGCCTTCGTTGCGATTGTGCCGAAGATGTTCTTCTTCATAAATGCGATTTCCCTTGAATCTTGCTTCTCTACCGTTTTCTAGGGATGCGCTGTGAACGGAATTCGGGCAGAAAACGATACGAAGGGCCCAGGGTCCCCGTTCGTCCAATGCCCCCGACGATTCCTTATGTGCCCTGTGCGTATATTCATGGGCGGTGGAATATGGCCGGTTTGCCACACATTGGCGTAACAGCGAATCTTATTATACGGGTTGGCGCGACGAGTGGATCATAGCTGCGTTCGGTGCCCGCTTCCTATTCGTTCTCGTCGGCATGGCCCTAAATTTCTGGCTCTACACTCGTCCCAGTGATCCAGCGGGCGCACACTATGACAACTGATCGATTGAACATGTGATGGCATAGGTGATGGGCAGACGTCAGTGAACCGCCAATCACCATTCATGCCTCCTTCGATCCCTTTATATACGCATCACTGATCCGCATCCGGATCTTCGTCGTCGCTGGCGGGGCCAAGCAGTATGCGCTCGCTTAAATTCACCAGGCACATGAGTACGCCGGTGATGGCGATGATGACCAGCGTGGCCGAGAAGATCAGTGGTGTGCGGAACGAGTTGTATGCCGCCTGCAGCCAGATGCCGAGTCCCTTGCGTGCGCCCAGATATTCGGCGGTCGCAGCGGTGGCGAAAATGTAGGCGGCGGAAACGCGGATGCCGCCGTATATCTGCCGTGCGGCCACGCGTAACTTTACATGCCATAATGTCCACGTTTTCGTTGCGCCACAGGTCAACGCAACATCGGAATAGAACTGCGGCACCGATTCGAGTCCGCGAATCGTCTGCACCGCAATCGGGAACAGGCCGAAAACGGTGACGATCACAATCTTGCCGGAAATCTCGAAACCGAACCAGATCAGGAACAGCGGTGCTATCGAAATCAACGGCATCGTCTGTGCGGCAGACAGCAACGGGAACAGCGCGGCGTTCGCAGTGCGAGAGCAATACAGCAGAATGCCGATCAAAATACCGCAAGCCACGGCGCAAAGAAAACCGACGGTGCCTTCCAGCAGCGTGACCTGCGTGGCGGGCCAAAGAGTGGACCACGTCTCTACAGTCGCCTGGGCTATCTCACTGGGGGCGGCGATCATGGTGCTCGGTACGTCGCATATGCGTACCCACGCCTCCCAAACGGTGAGCAGCACCACCACCGCGATGATCGTCGGAATACGTCGTTTGCAGACGGCGGTCAGTTTGGCTGCCACTGCGGAAGCTGTTCCCTGCCGTGCCGGTTTGTGTTGAACGCGCGTTTGAGCCATCGTTCACCTTGCTTTCTGCGCCAAAGTGGGCGCCCACGTGGCCGACTGCGAAAAACCAGTAAGGTGAGGAGCCTGTTCGCAGACCGGCCAGAAAAGTTCATTGCCGGCTGACCAGTATAAGGCAAGGTCGGAACGTGTGGAAGTTCTTCTATAAATCCACCACGGAACCAATGAACAACGGCAGTCCGTCGGGGGAATCAAGTTCGAAAAGGAACGGATGGTCGGCGTTGAACTCAATTGTTTCAGTTGGCAGGATGGCCAGCATCATACCGATCTGCGTATATGCGGCGGCCTCGGCCCCGACTTCCGACACCTCGACGCGTGTGCCCTGAACAATCGATCCGATGAACATCTGGCTATCCGATATTCCCGAAAAATCCGCTTTGCTGGCGTCGAAGGCGTCGGTGACTCCCATATCCCGCACGGCATCGATCATTGCGTCGCTATCGAGTGTGTTGTCGATGGTGAACTTCGGCAGACTCACGTTGATTTCAGCGCCATCCTGCGCATTCGGTTCCGCCTGGAACGCGTTGCGTAGCGCTGTGGCGTCGGTCAGCAATGCCTTGAAATGGGTGTTGTCGTCCGGCAGAAGAATCTTCATACGGCCGCCATCGTCGAAAGGAAGATCCACGCGCTGCCAGCCGTCGCCTTTCGCATAGGTGTCGGAATCATCCGATGAATCCTGCATGATGGTGATGGTTTTATGCATGAAATCCACGGTGTTCGACGAGCCTTGCAACGATTGGAATTCGGCCTTCTCGGTCAATTCCGTGTCGAACGGGGAGCTCCAACGGCCATTGGCGTACAGCGTGTTGAGGATTGCCAGACCAGTGTTCGCGGAAATATCGATCTCGGGTTTCAACACGCCGTGCGTTTGGTCGCTGACCCATGCGCTCATCTTGCCGTTGGTGTTGGAATCGAACGCGTTCACTCGCTTGACCTGCGCTCCGAAAATCTGCTGAATCGTGTCGGAGTAGTCGGTGTTTATGGAAAGGTCGCGTAGCGCCCATAATGAGTTCGCTGCGTCTAGGCGAGATTCTCCGTCGCGTTTGCCGGCGATTGACAGGTACAGCGAGTTGAGATCCTCGTCGGTCAGATTGCCGCCATCCAGTGCTTGTTGCAGCTGAAGCAGTGTGTTTCCTTTCGCACCCTTGGATGCGATCAGCAACGCCATCTGCAGTGAGACGGGAGAATAGTCGGTGTTGCCGTCTTCATTGAGAATCTTCACCGCGCTCTCGTAGGCGAACGCTTGAGCCGACTGTACGGCACTATCGGTTGCCGCGATCGCCTTCGGTCTACGCAGGTCGGCCAATATATAGCGCCCTCCCCAAACGGCATACCATAATCCTCCAGTTGCCATGAGAGCGACGATGACTACCGCTGCGATGATTGCGACGATGCGTCGTTTCAGCGGATTGCCTTGTCGGGATGATTCCACGGTTGCGATGCCTGTATCTTTCGTGTGGATGCGCTTCACTGCCGGTCCTTTCTGTCGGAGCAAGCATGCTGGCATAGAAAAAGGATGGTTCCAATCGTATTGCAATTGGAACCATCCTGATGAATTTCAGCGAATACGTTTCGCTAAAGGACTACTCCAGCCCGATGGACTTGAGATTGTGCATCTTGAGCGACGTGACCTCGAGCGTGCCGGATTCAGCTTCGAGCTTGATGGCGCGCGGACCTTCGGAAGCGTAACTGAAGGAGCTCATGGCCTGGCTGCCGTCATTCACATAGACTTCGACGCAGCCGCGATCCACGAACACGCGCAACTTGAGCTCGTCGGCAGCCAGTTCGTCCGCGGAAAGCGGAGCCGTACGGTATCCGCGATCGCCTTGGGCTGCGGCCTGACGGTCGATCACCATGCGTCCGATCTGTGCATCGAATGCCACATAGGTGTACGCGCCGTCTTCGGTGGCGTGCACCTTCAGACCTGCGCGTTCGGCGGTGGAGTTCTTCAGATCGATGGTCAGCTCAATCTCAACGGCTCCGGCGTCATCGGAGAGGATCTTCTCTTCGTTGACGGCCAGGGAGATCTTTCCAAGATCGGTCGTGTCTTCGCGCAGGTTCTCCATTTCGGCAACCGGAGCGGTGACCAGATCGCCGTTGGCTCCCAGCGTGATCTCACGCGGCAACGTCATATTGCCGCACCAACCGTCGTCCTGCATCGGAATCGGCTCTACGAACGGGCTCATCCAGCCGTAGACAATCTGGCGCTTGCCGTCGTTGAACGACTGCGGGGCATAGTAGTTATGTCCGCAATCCCACAGGCGGAATTCGGTTTCCGGCTTGAATTCGCCGCCCGGTTCCCAGGTGCCGATCATATAGCCGGCGTTGCTGACGTTGCGGTTCATGAAACCGGATGCCTTGGCGCCCATGGCGGAGAAGCCGATGACCCACTTCTCGTTGCCTTCAGCGTCGCGGATGGGGAAGAAGTCCGGGCACTCAAGCATGTACACATCCGGATTCGGGTGCTCGAACAGCACGCGCTCGTAAGTCCAGCGAACCATGTCGTCGGAGGAGAAGAGCCACATCTGGCCGCGCTTTTCGGCGGACGTCACGCCGAAGGTCATGTACCACTTGCCTTCGGTCTTCCAGACCTTCGGATCGCGGAAGTTGCGGAACACCTTGTCGAGCGGGCAATCGATGATCATGCCGCGCTTGGTGGCGCTGGTGAGTTCATCGTTGTCCGGTTCGGCGAGCATCTGCACCTGCCAGTCACCATCGCCGTTGTCTTTGCCATTGGCCCAACGATGACCGGTGTAGTAGAACTTGAGTTCGCCGTCATCGCCGATTACCGCGGAACCGGAGAACACGCCGTTCTTCTCTTCTTCCAGAGACGGCGCGAACATGATCGGTTCGCGCTTCCAAGTGACCATGTCGGTGGAGGAGACATGTCCCCAGTGCATCGGACCCCACTGGGTGCCGTACGGATGCAGCTGGTAGAACACGTGCCAGAGGCCCTTGTAGTAGCACAGGCCGTTCGGGTCGTTGATCCAGCCGCCGTTGGAAGCGATGTGGAACTTCGGATACCAGCGGTTGTTGCGCTGTGCGGCCAGAGCGGCGACTCCGGCCTCTGCTTTGGCGAGTTCCTCGCCGTGATTCTTGATTTCGTTGAGGACGGGAGCGTCTGGAGTGAAGTCAGTCATCGTTGAACAGCCTTTCTTTGAGATGTTGGTTCGCTTGGATCTGTAAATGATGCCCGAAGCGTAAAAGGGGAAACGCTGTCGGGCATCACGATTCATTTATTGTTTATGCAAGAGCTCCGGTTCAGGCCTTTGCGGCTTCCATGGCCTTGAGCTGCTTGTCGGTGTAGAACGGATCGCCGCCGACTTCCTGGTCGTCCTTCTTGATCACGAAGATGCCGTACACCAGTGCCGCGAACACGATGGCGGAGATGGTGAAGAAGGTCGGACGGTCGCCCATGGCGTCATGCAGGGCACCCAGCGGGGTGGAGAAGATCACCTGGCCAACCTGGGATGCGATCTGGAAGCCCACCATGTACAGGGTCGCGGACAGCTTGGTGTCGAAGTGCAGGGTGAAGTAGCGGAACGCCGGCAGGCAGAACAGCGGAACCTCGATGGAGTGGAACAGCTTGACGATGGACACGGAAACCGGGTCGTGGAACACGCCGCACAGGCCGATGCGCAGGAACATGACGGTTGCGCCAAGCAGCAGGGAATTGCGCACGCCGATCTTCTTCATGATGATCGGGACGACGCCCATCATGGCGGACTCGAGGAACACCTGGAAGGAGTTCAGGGTGCCGTAGGTGGCGTTGCCGATTTCAGTGGTGGAGAAGAGGGAGGCATAGTAATTTGGGAACATTTGCTGATCGAACACCGTGTAGAAGGTGTTGGTCAGCAGCATGAAAACGATGAGCACCCACAGGGTCGGCATCTTCAGAACGGAAAGCATCTCCTTGAAGGAAGGGTTGGTCGGAGCCGTGTTCGGATCGGCTTCCTTCTTGAGTTCTTCCTTCTGCTCGGCCGGAACCCAGAAGGCGTAGACGCACAGCATGCCGAGGCCGCAGATGGAACCGACCCAGAAGTTCAGCAGCGGGTTGATGTTGAACAGGAAGCCTGCGCACAGTGCCACGATGGCGTAGCCGAAGGAGCCCCAGGCGCGGGACTGGCCGTATTCGAAGCCGAACTTACGGGAGTAGCGTTCGGTCACTGCTTCGAACAGGGAGCAGCCGGCCATGAAGCCTGCGGAGAGCACCACGGAGCCGATGAGCACGCCTGCGAAGCGGGTCGCGCCGCCTGCGGTGAGCATCGGAGCGTAAACGAACTGGACGAACGGGCCGACGAGTGCGGCGACCGCAGAGATGAAGATGACGAGCTTGCGCTTGATGCCAAGCTGATCCTGGATGGCGCCATAGGCGAACATGATGACCAGGGTGGCGAGGGAGTTGATGGAGTAGATCTGACCCTGTTCCGCGGAGGTCATGCCCAGGCCGTGGGTCGGGTCGGTGAGCCACCTGGAGAAGAAGGACCACCAGATGCCCCAGGAGCAGAAGAACATGAAGATACCGAAGGAGCTCTGCAGGTAGGAAGGATTCTTCCACGCAGAACGAGTGTCTTGTGCCATGCGATTCTCTTTTTCTCTATGTTGGCGATGCTGCTGTGCAAAGCCGGTTGATATTGCTGATGTTGTGTTGTGTGTTCATCGGGGGCTGCCGCGCCGGCCGGTGAGCTTGTATAAAGTATATGACGTCAATCGATTTACGTCAAACGATTGACGTAAATAAGTGCACGGGCTATGCACAAATGTTGGAATATGGCCGAAAATACGACAAAGACACGCCGTCTTCGGCGTGTCTTGAATAGGTGATGGTCGGTTCGCTGAATCTCACGTCAGTGAACCACGGACCCCTTTTCTATGAGCGAGCAGTGAATCTTCGCCGGAATGGGGGCATCCAGAGGAGGCATGGGGGATGTGGTCCGGGGCCATTTCGATACGTCGACCGGCTTGTTCTCAATCATGGAGATCAGTTTGCTTGCCGCCCAGTATCCCATCTCGTAGTGGGGCAGTTCCACGGTGGTCAATTGCGGTTCGAGCGTTTCCGCAAGCACCCTGTGGTTGTCCACGCCGACCACGGAAAGATCCTTGCCCACGGTCAATCCACGGCGTGCGGCGCATTCGTACACGTACCAGGCGCGGGCATCGTTGAAACAGAAGAATCCGTCGGGGTTTCTGGCATCGAACAACTCGTTCACAGCACGCAATGCGGGCCCATTATTGAGCACGTTGCAGATCAGTGAATCGTCGCGTTCTCGGCCGGCGTCCTTCAAAGCGGCGAGATAGCCTTCCAAACGGCCATCCTGTGCGATCATGTTCTCCGCGCACCCGACGTACGCGATGCGTTCGCAACCGGCCTTGATGAGTCGCCCAGTGGCGTCGTAGGCTATCTGGAATTCGTCGGGTTCCACGCTTGGGAACCTGTTCTCCGCATCCGTGGCGTCAACCAGCACCACCGGATATCCCGACATGCTTTCCGGAACCTTGGTGATTCGGTTCGACATCTTCGAATAGCAGAAGCCGTCCACGCCATAGCGCTTCAATGCGGCGATTTCGCTGTCTTCGCTGGCCGCGCCGTCGGTGTTGACGGTGAACAGCATATAACCGTACGCGCTGGCCGCATCCTGGGCACCCAAAATGATGCCGCCCGCATACGGGGTCGTGGCCACTTCCTCGCTGATGAATCCGAGAATGCGTGTTTTGCTTGTTCGCAGGCTTCGCGCCAGCGGATTGATTTTATAGCCGAGATCATTGGCGACTTGACGAACCCGCTTGGCCAGCGCGGGGTTCACGCGCCCCTCGTCTCGTCCGTTGAGCACCAAGGAAACGGTGGAAACGGACACCTGGGTTCTTTCGGCAATTTCCTTCATCGTCGTCATAAGCGCAACAATATACCCAATCTAAGCCGAATGCGCACCTTTCACCATGAAAGACGCGCATTCAATGAACCTGCAAACCCCAAACCGAGGAAGCGAGCGAATCTGAAGTGACGCATCGAACCAGCTGGGGCTTTCCGAAGGATTATTCGGAAAGGATGCTGTTGACGAGCTCCTGCTTGGCATGGATCTGCCCCTCGAATCCCGGACGGATGTCGAGCCTGATCACCACATCGGTACGGTAGCCCTGACCGGCAAGCTTCATGGTGGCGTCGCGAATCACCTTGAGCACGTCGTCGATGTCTCCCTCGATGTTGGTGAACATCGCGTTGGTTTCGTTCGGCAGTCCGGATTGACGGATCACGTCGACCGCTTGCGCGACGTATTCGGATTTTTCCGGGCTCGCTCCGGCGGGGGAGATGGCGACGGCCGCCAAAGTGTTGATGTACGGTTTGCCGGTTTCCGGATCGATCGGCACTTCCTGCGTTTCGGCGTTGCGGTCAAGGGGCATGATGTTCCTTTCTCTATGCGTTTATGCGTTCTTGTTTTCGGATATTGCTTGTGATCGATTTGGGTCTGAGCGTTGATTCGGCCCATGCGAGCTCAGCGCCACCGCCAGGCATGGTCCATCGGGCCGGAACCGTGGCCGAGGTCGAGTTGCGCCTCCAAAGCGCCAGTCAAATACAGTTTGGCATGATCGACGGCGGTCGGAAGGTCCTCTCCAGCCGCCAGATGGGATGCGATGGCAGAGGACAACGTGCATCCGGTGCCATGCGTGTTCGGATTGTTTACGCGCCGGCTGGTGAACCATGTGGTATGACCGTCCGGTTCGACCAGAACATCGCTGGCGTCCTGTGTGCCGTGACCGCCCTTAACGAGCACCGCGCAACCGAAATGATGCGCCAACATACGGCCGGCCGCGGTCATATCGTCCGGCGTGGAAATGGTCTCACCATTCTCATAATCGACTGACGGTGCTCCCTGTGTGGCGGCCAGATCGCACAGGGCTTGCGTTTCCGGCATGTTCGGCGTGATCACCGTGGCCAGCGGGAACAGTCGGGAAGTCAGCGCCGCGATGGCGTCATCCTCAATGAGTTTGGCTCCGGAAGTGGCTACCATCACCGGGTCGAGTACGACATTCGTGGCCTTGTGGAAAGCCAATCGGTCGGCGATCACGTCGATCAGCTCGACGCTGGAGACCATGCCGATCTTCACCGCCAGCGGTGGAATGTCCTCGAACACGGCGTCGATCTGCGCCGCGAGCATGTCCGGGGGAGTGTTCGTGACCATGCGCACGCCGGTGGTGTTCTGCGCGGTCAATGCCGCGATGGCGGTCATGCCGAATACGCCGTTGGCGAGCATGGTTTTCAGGTCGGCCTGAATTCCCGCGCCGCCTGAGGAATCCGATCCTGCGATGCTCAATACCGGTGGCAGTGTGCTGGTCATGAATGCTCCTTTGTTATCTTGTGATTCCCATGGATGAAGCTGCCGTGAAAGGGCCTGAGGATGGTCGGGGAGACCGTTTGCTCTGGCTCATTGCGCGTCGGCCACGAGCTTTTCCTGCGCATCGGCATTGCCGAACTTCCTGCGGATGTTCTGCGAGATGGCCATCGAACAGAACTTCGGGCCGCACATCGAGCAGAAGTGCGCCATCTTCGCCGGTTCGGCGGGCAGGGTGTCGTCATGGAAGGCGATGGCCGTGTCCGGATCGTAGCTCAGATTGAACTGGTCGAGCCAACGGAATTCGAAGCGCGCCTTGCTTATCGCGTTATCGCGGTCGATGGCATGCGGGTGGTGTTTGGCGATGTCGGCTGCATGGCAGGCGATCTTATAGGCGATCACACCCTGTTTGACATCATCCTTGTTCGGCAGGCCGAGGTGCTCCTTCGGTGTCACATAGCACAGCATGGCGGTGCCGTAACGGGCGATCTCCACACCGCCGATTGCCGAGGTGATGTGGTCGTAGCCGGGGGCGGTGTCGGTCGTGAGCGGGCCCAACGTATAGAACGGGGCATCCTTGCAGATCGCCTTCTCCATTTCGATGTTCATGCGTACGGTGTCGAACGGAATGTGTCCCGGGCCTTCGATCATCACCTGCACGTCATGCTCCCATGCTCGCTGGGTGAGCTCGCCCAAGGTCATGAGTTCCGCGAACTGCGCCGCGTCGTTGGCATCCGCCAGTGAGCCGGGCCGCAGGCCGTCGCCCAGAGAGAACGCCACGTCGTACTTGGCGAAGATCTCGCACAGCTCGTCGAAATGCGTATACAGGAAGCTTTCCTGATGATGCTGCAGACACCATTCGGCCATGATCGATCCGCCCCGCGAGACGATGCCCGTCATGCGGTTGGCGGTCAACGGCACGAACCGCAACAGCACGCCGGCGTGGATGGTCATGTAGTCCACGCCCTGCTCGCACTGTTCGATCACGGTGTCGCGGAACAGCTCCCAGCTGAGTTTGGAGGCGTCGTCCTCCACCTTTTCAAGCGCCTGGTACATCGGGACCGTGCCGATCGGCACGGGGGAGTTCCTGAGGATCCATTCGCGGGTGGTGTGGATGTCGTTGCCGGTGGAAAGATCCATCACGGTGTCGGCTCCCCACTTGGTGGCCCATGTGAGTTTCTCCACCTCCTCATCGATGGAGGAGGTCACTGCGGAATTGCCCATGTTGGCGTTGAGCTTGGTAAGGAATCTCGAGCCGATGATCATCGGCTCGGCCTCGGGATGGTTGATGTTGCACGGCATGACCGCACGACCTGCGGCCAGTTCGGAACGTACCAGCTCCACGTCGCAGTGCTCGCGTTCGGCAACATAACGCATCTCCGGTGTGATGATGTCGTGACGCGCATACCACATCTGGGTGATCGGATGGTCCTTCGCCTTAAGCGGCTTATGCTGGCGGCCACGCCACTCCTTGGATGTCTTGCCGCGTTTGATGGCGCGTTTGCCGTCATCCTCGAGATTGCGCTGACGGCCCTCGTACTCCTCGACGTCCCCGCGATCGCGGATCCAGTCGAGACGCAGCGGCGCCAGCCCTTCCTTCGGGTCACACTTGGGACCTTCGGTGTTGTAATCCTTGAATGGCGCGTTCGGGCCGACGCCCGGAGTGTCGGACAACTTGATTTCGGTATATGGCACCTCAAGGTCGTAGGAGCCGAATCGGTTTTCGAAATGCACTGGCGTGGTTTTGCGGACATGCGCCTTGTCGCGCTGCTTGGAGCCGCGGGCGGCGATGTCCACGCGCTGCTGCTTGGCCAGTTTGGAAGCGGCCTTCGCTTCCTTGGCGTTCGTGAACTTCCGGTTGTTGCCCTCCGTCATCTGCGTATCGGTGGCCGCCGCCGTATCCGCCGACTGCACTCGCGGCGCGAAGTCATGCCTCGTTTCCCCGCGTACGGCCTTCCAGCGGGTCACCATCTCACGGGTTGCCGCCTCCGGATCGTCCGCCCCGGCGATCGCAGACACCACGAACCATCCGGCCGCCTTCGAGCGGGCCAGCATCTCCATGTCGTCGGCCGTGACGCCGCCGCCGACGACTACCGGAAAGTCGCTTGCCGCGCAGATGGTGTTGATCTGGTCCTCGTCGAGCGTATGTCCGGAACCGTCATTGCCGCCTACGGAAGCCTCAGGCTTGGTGGTGGAGACGTGCAGCGGGCCGGCGCCGATATAGTCGATGCAGCCGTTCGGCAGTTCGTTGATAAGCCTCACCAAACTTTCAGTTTCGGCGGACAGACCCACAATGGCTTCCTCGCCAAGCAGCGCGCGGGCTTCACGCGGTTCCATGTCGGTCTGTCCGATATGCACGCCGTCGACTTTGATGCCCTTGTTGCGGGCCTGCCAGACCACGTCCACACGGTCGTCGATTACGAAGGCCACGGAATCGGATTTGTTGTTGTCCTCGATGATCTGCGCGATATCCTGCGCCATAAGCGTCAGTTCCTGGGCATCCGCGTTTTTGGCTCGCAATTGGATGAAGGTTGCGCCCCCACGCAACGCGTCATCGATAACTTCGGTGATGGGACGGCCTTTGCAATCCTGCGGTCCAACCACAAAGTACGCGCTCATGTCGAAACAATCACGCATTGATGCGTATGGATAGTTGTTCATTGTTGATTCCCCTTTGTTTTGTGGTAAGTAATCCAGAGAAGCCTTGTAACGGTATGATTTGCATTTGGTGCGATCTGATGCGGATGCCGTCATACGTTTATGTATGCGCATATAGCGCTTGACGCATCATCGCATTGCCGTACGTTGCCACGCATGAAGGCCGAGAGTCGGCGAAATGTTGCATGGCGACGCACGGTGGAGTTCATCGGTTCTCGATGATCGAGGAAGCGGCCACCTGCTCGGCGGTCACATTCCATAGGGCATCAAGCAATGCCACTTGGAAGGATCCGGGGCCGTTGGATTCCTTCTCGGCTATTTCGGATGCGCGGTTATACAGCAACGATGCCGCGACGGCCGCGACCAGAGGTTCGGAGACCGCCAGATATGTTGCGGTCACGCCGCCCAAAGAGCAGCCGGCGCCGGTGATCTTCGTCATCAGCGCGCTGCCGCCGGGCAGTCGGAAGGTGCGCTCGCCGTCGGTCACCAAATCGACGGCGCCGGATACCGCGACGGCGCCTTTGCCGGACGGCGAATGCTTCGCTAGGTGGCGTGCCATGCGTTGGGCGGCTTCGACAGCCGCGTCCACCTCGTCGACGGATTCCACGCCGGCCGGCCGGGTACCCGGTATGGAGGAGTCGGATTCGGCAAGTCCCCACATCGCGTCGAGTGCGATGATTTCACTGGCGTTGCCTCGTACGATGGTCGGCGGAACATCGCGGAAGGATTCGAGGATTGCGGTGCGTGTCTTGCCGATGCCGGCCGCGACCGGGTCGAGTACCCAGGTTTTGCCGTTCTCATGCAGTTTCTGTGCGATTTCAGGCAGTGCGTCCTTGAAGAACGGTAGCAGTGTACCCACATTGATGTAATTGGATCCAGCGATTTGCGCGGTGTCGATCACATCGTCCGGCAAGAAGCTCATGGCCGCGGTGCCGCCTGCCGCAAGCTGGGCGTTGGCTACCAGATTGATGGTGACGAAATTGGTGAACGATTGCGCCAGTGGCGTCTGTTCTCGCACGTCGTTGACGGCTTTCATGATCTGTTCACGCAATGCGTCGATGTATGAGCTGTCACTCATGATCTGCTCCCTACGTTGGTCCTAACCAACAGGTTCAAAGGGTCAGGCTTTTGCGCCTATCTCAGCCTTCGACGATTCGCCGGAAGCTCCCCTGCATGTACAAAGTGCTTTCAACCTATACGTGCCCCTTGACAGTGCGGTGTTTGCGGCGTTGTGGTTTATGCAATCTACTGGTGAGCGGACGAATTCGGTCTGCGTCTGAGTTCGGCAAGGAGGTTGGGGGATGGCGTTTCTCCTGCGAGCAGAATGTCGTAATACTGCTGCTTTTTGTCGATGTAATCGATGTCTCCTCGTATTTCGGCAAGCTTTTGTTCGAGGACGATGCGTTTCTGCGCGAGTATCTCCTTACGCTGCACAATGGTGGAATCGCCTTCTTGGCAAAGCTTTGTGTAGTGCTGCATCTCTTTGATGCTGAGTCCGCAACGTTTCAAACAGTTCAAGCCGATGATCCATGCAATGGCTTGGTCGTCGAAAATACGGTGGTTGTGTTCATTACGCTCGAGATGGGGAACAAGTCCCGAATTGCAATAGAATTTCAACGCTTCGTAGCTCATCCCGGTGAGCTCACATGCCTGCCTCATCGTATACATGGCCTCTATTGTCGGTGATTTCTACCGGTAGTTTCTCCCGGCGTGTCGAGATTTGACCGGTAGCTACTACCGAATTCTAGTGTTGGGCCATCGCCGGTCATGAACCGACGTTCGTAAGCGGTGAACTCATGAAAGGAATGCAATGGAATATCTGAAGCTCGTCAACGGTGTGGAAATTCCGAAAATCGGTTACGGCGTCTTCCAGGTAAGCAAGGAAGATGCGTCTCGTTGCGTACGTGAAGCCATCGAAACCGGATATCGTCATATCGACACCGCACAGTCGTACTTCAATGAAGCGGAAGTCGGTCAGGGCGTCAAGGATTCCGGCATCGATCGCAAGGATCTATTCCTGACCACCAAAGTGTGGATCAGCAATTACGGCTATGAGAATACTCTCAAATCCATTGACGTGTCGTTGAAGAAGCTCGGTACCGACTATCTTGATCTCGTGCTGCTGCACCAGCCGTTCGCCGACACCTACGGCGCATGGCGCGCGCTTGAAAAGCTCTATAAGGACGGTGTGATCCGAGCCATCGGCGTGAGCAATTTCTATCCGGATCGTCTGGCCGACATGGTCGCCTTCAACGAAATCGCCCCGATGGTCAACCAGATTGAGACCAACCCGCTCAACCAGCAGATCGAAGCCCACGAGAACATGGTCAAGCGTGGCGTGGCTCAGGAAGCATGGGCTCCGTTCGGCGAGGGCATGCAGAACATGTTCTCCAATCCCACTTTGGCCAAGATCGGCGAGGCTCACGGCAAGTCCGTCGCACAGGTGATTCTGCGCTGGCTCACCCAGCGAGACATCGTCGCACTGCCTAAGTCCACGCACAAGGAGCGCATGGAAGAGAATCTGAACATCTTCGATTTCCAGCTCACCGACGATGAAATGAAGACCATTGCAGGGCTTGACACCAAGACCAGCCTGTTCTTCCGCCACGACACCCCCGAGACCGTCGATCGCTTCGTCGGTTACGTCAAGGATCGTGCCGGTCGAGAGTGATTTTGGCCTATGAGTGGTCGGCGTTGATATTCAATTCCCGACGCCATTCGCTGGTGCGATCGTGAACGCGGTGTCTCAGTAATCATTCATGCAATTGAAAGGATATGGATTATGCGTTATTTCAGCCACAATGTGGGTAGGACGTTGTTCGCTGCCACAGGCCTGGCAATGATTGTTTCACTCGCTGCATGCGGCTCCTCTTCAAGTGGCGCGCAACCTTCCACGGGCAATGTGTCATCTGACTCTTCCTCATCGGCCTCTTCGGATGGCAAGTCAATCGTGGTGTATTTTTCGGCTTCCGGTAATACCAAGAACGTGGCTGAAGATATCGCAGATGCGCTTGGTGCGCCGACCTTCGAGCTCATACCGCAGCAACCGTATACCGATGACGACCTGAATTGGAGAGACTCGGACAGTCGTGTCGTTAGGGAATATGAGGACGAATCCTTGCAGGACGTCAAGCTTTCGGATACAAGTGTTCCTGACTGGGACACGTATACCACCGTGTATCTTGGATTCCCAATCTGGTGGATGAACCCCGCCTGGCCGGTGAACGACTTCGTGACATCCAACGATTTCACAGGCAAGACGATCATTCCATTCTGCACCTCCGCCAGTTCGGGTATTGATGATAGCGCGGCTACGCTTGAGAAACTGGCCGGCACTGGCACCTGGCTGACCGGGCACCGTTTCACACAGAACGAAGATGTGGCCGAGTGGCTGAACCAGACCGAGAACGGCACTGCCGAATAGCGAAGACATGGGGTGGCCATTGCGTACGTTGCGCCCTGTGGTGTTTCGTATGCTGAACGGTGGCCGCCCCCGTCCATACTCTTTCGAGTATCTCGTCCAAATGTTCATGCTGGCGTAGGGATGGCATGAATGTCGTTCTGTCTTGCAGAAAGACAGAACTGGCGTTTGCGTTATTACTATTATCACGGCGAAAGGGTGATGTATGAATCGTGCGCTGGTTGCGATTTTCGCTTTCGTCTGCATGTTCGGACTTACCGCATGTGGGTTTAGTCCGTCATCCGGATCTCCTGCGTCTTCTGAAGGACCGGAGTCGCCGTCCATCTCTGGTGGCGATCGGAAAAGCGCGGAGCGCAGCGGCGACGCATTCTCCGACAGCACCTTAAGCAAAGGAACTGACGAATACAGAGGATTCGTGCTTGACAACGTGCTGCATTCGTCCGAGCAAGGCGATATTCATTTCAACCTGTACGTGCCCGATTCATACGATGGGACGGAGCCCTATGCGCTGTTCGTTACGCTTCCCGGTTACCAGGGACTGTATTTCCAAGGCGTGGGAGTCAACTTGGAAACCGAGGAATTCGGATTCGCGGCGCAACTCTACAATGGGAATATGATTATCGCGGCGCCGCAGCTCGACGATTGGAACGATACGAGCGCCAAGCAGACCATCGAACTGACTGAATATCTGCTTGGCGCATACAACATCGATCCGAACAAGGTATATGGCGAAGGGTATTCCGGCGGTGGAGAGACGATGTCACGTGTGATGGGCATGCGTCCTGAGCTGTTCACGGCCTATCTGCAATGCGCATCGCAATTCGACGGCGATATCGAGGTGCTTGCCAAGGGTCGCACGCCGGTTCGACTGGTGGTTGGAGCGCACGACGAATACTACGGGTCGCAGCCATCGCGAGAAACGTACGATCGTCTGCACGCCCTGTATAGGAGCCAAGGATTGACAGATGCTCAGATTGATCGAATCCTCGTGCTCGATGTCAGGCCAGACTCGTATTTCAGCTCTCAGGGTATCGGCAACCAGCATGGCCAAGGAGGACATCTCTTTGCTAATGACCCGGATATCATGGGTTGGCTGTTCGAACAATGAGTGTCTTCCCCCTGTTCCGCACACTGCCTGCCGCATTGCTGATATTTGTACTTGTGGCGTAGCATTACCGTGTGTTCCTGCGCACCTGTGCCGTTAATCGATACGACAAAGACGTTGAAACGGTTACTTCCCGGTATCGCGATTCGTGAGACGATTGCGGATGACGGCATTATGGAGGAGATGCTGGCGGCGGACGATTGCGCAATCGCCATCATGAGCCATCCCATGACCAGTGATGCGGTGGTGTGCGTGCCGTACATGGGGGAGACGCTGCATTTGTCCGTACCGAATGGACATTTGCTTGCCAGTTATGATGCCATCCGATTCCGTGATTTCAACGGATACGACATCGTAGTGCGCCCCGATGTTGGATTTTGGATGGATGTATGCCGTAGACATCTTCCTGCTTCGCGGCTATCGTCGAGAATACGAAGCTGCTCCATTTCAGCACGCCCGAAGCCGCGCATGCTTATGGAGGAATGCTGCACGGAGAACGGGAGCGCCGAAAAGCTATCAGGATAGCGGATGAGGATGCCACCGCCACATATTATTGCATATGTCGTAAGGACCACGTACCGACTTTGGAATCGTTCTTTCGAGACATCAGTACGAGGAATTCGGGGCCAGCAGACGCATAAGCTCCCTGTCGTGGTGATACACCATCTTGGAATGATCGTCCAGAATCATCGTGGCTCCGTTTTCCCTTGTGTACGGTTCCCACTGCGGCAAACCATCCGCGGATGGTTTGCCCGTTTTCGCAAAATTCACCCAAGCTTGGCTGATGCGGTCTGCTAGCTTTCCAGAGACGTTATCGAATACGTACGGTATTTCCGAACCATGATATGAACCGGCGATCCCACTGCTATGCGTGAACACATAGGCCTACACAGAGGCTCCATGCTGATCGGCTTTATGGGACATGATTTTCAGCATAGGTATACGGAGTGATTGGGTAGCTGACGCTCGAAGAGGAGGAACAATACGATGCTTGACATCAATTGGAGTGATGTGGTCAATGTAATCACATCGATAGCTCCGTATCTCATTGCGATAGGCATTGCCCTTGTTGTTGCGATCGTCGCCACGGTTGCTGTGAATAAACATACGGTGAAGGCGATTGCCGTGCGCAAACTGGCGCATAGCGAAACATGGCTTATGGCTTTGGTCGTCTCTGTGATGGCTATCATGCTTATGTCGTATGGGCCGCTGTATGGGCTTCTCAACAATGCGACATTGGAGCGTCGCATGCTGCAGGAAAGCACCATTCAGAAGGCTGATGAGCTTGGACCCAATGTCCAACGTGAAGCCATAACGCTGTTGAGGAACAATGACGGGCATCTGCCTCTAGATGGCAGGAAGCTTAACGTGTTCGGCTGGGCTTCGACGAACCCGGTGTACGGAGGCACAGGTTCCGGCGCATTATCGGATACGTATCCGACAGTGTCGTTGTTGGACGGCTTGCGTGCGGCGGGATTCGAGGTCAACGACGAATTGACCGAACTGTATACTTCGTATAGGGCTGATCGTCCGGAAGTGAGTCTGTTCTCTCAGGATTGGACGTTGCCTGAAGTTCCTGAGGCCCAGTACTCCGACAAGCTGCTTTCCGATGCGCGGGATTTCTCGGACGATGCGGTAGTGGTAATCGCCCGTGTCGGTGGTGAGGGTGCGGATCTGCCGGTTTCCCGTCCTCTACTGCGTTCGCCTGCACTTGGAATGTCGATTTGATGAAGGAATTCGGCAATATTATCGGCAATATTATCGGCGATATGGCGCACGATATGGATGCGTCAGGATGGTATGCGCCGTCAATGAATCTTCATCGCAGCCCCTTCGGAGGTCGTAATTTCGAATATTATTCAGAAGATCCGTTCCTGACTGGCATATTGGCCGCTTCGGAGATTTCTGGTGCGAAAGACCGCGGAGTTTACGCCTTTATGAAGCATTTCGCCCTGAATGAGCAGGAAACCAATCGTTGGTCCATGCTCACCACTTGGTCCAATGAGCAGTCCATCAGGGAAATCTGCCTCAAACCATTCGAGATGGCCGTCAAAAATGGCGGCGCACAGGCGGTGATGAGTTCCTACAATTACATCGGTACCACGTATGCCGGTGCCAATCAGTCTCTGCTCGGTACTGTACTGCGCGATGAATGGTTACATTACGAGCATGGGGAACCTTCGGTCAGCGTTCCAATCTGGCAGACCATAGCGTGGATTGTCGTCGGAGTGCTCACTGTGATGCTGGTTGTACTTGAGGTGATATCCATCAAGCGGTTCCTGCGCCGCCGATAACAAGAATTCGGCCAAACAGCAGTTGTTTCGATTGTTTGCAGCACGGCATTTCGTATGCATGCGGGACGATGGCCGTGCTGTCAGCATGTGACGGTAGGCTGTGCGCTTGTAAAAGACCCCAAACCGTTCAAACCAGAAGGTGCATTGTGGCTGTATCTAAACTCGATGAAGTCGTATCCCTCGCGAAGCGTCGCGGCTTTGTGTTCCCCGCCGGCGAAATCTACGGCGGAACCCGTTCCGCATGGGATTACGGTCCGCTCGGCGTCGCGCTGAAGGACAATATCAAGCGCGAATGGTGGCGTTCCATGGTCGTCACCCGTGGTGATGTCGTGGGCGTTGACACGTCCATCATCCTCCCGCCGGCCGTGTGGGTGGCTTCCGGCCACGTGTCCGTGTTCAACGATCCGCTGATCGAGTGCCTCAACTGCCACAAGCGCCATCGTGCCGACAAGCTCGAGGAGTCCTATGCCGAGAAGCATGGCGACAAGCTGCCGGAGAATGGACTGAAGGACATCGTGTGCCCGGACTGCGGAACCCGTGGCAACTGGACCGAACCGCGCGACTTCAACATGATGCTGCGCACCCATCTCGGCCCGGTCGAGGACGAGAACTCGCTGCACTATCTGCGTCCGGAAACCGCGCAGGGCATCTTCGTGGACTTCAAGAACGTGATGACCTCTTCGCGTTCCAAGCCGCCGTTCGGCATCGCCAACATGGGCAAGTCCTTCCGTAACGAGATCACCCCGGGCAACTTCATCTTCCGTACCCGTGAGTTCGAGCAGATGGAAATGGAGTTCTTCGTGGCTCCGGGCACCGATGAGGAATGGCACCAGTACTGGATCGACGCCCGCACCCAGTGGTACATCGATCTGGGTGTCAAGCCGGAGAACCTGCGCCACTACGAGCATCCGAAGGAGAAGCTGGCCCACTATTCGAAGCGCACCGTCGACATCGAATACAAGTTCGGCTTCCAGGGCTCCGACTGGGGCGAGCTCGAAGGCGTGGCCAACCGTACCGACTTCGATCTGTCGTCTCACGCCAAGCATTCCGGTGAGGATCTGAGCTACTTCAACCAGGCCACCGGTGAGAAGTTCGTGCCGTACGTCATCGAGCCGGCCGCGGGTCTGACCCGTTCCCTCATGGCATTCCTTGTGGACGCCTACGACGTCGACGAGGCTCCGAACACCAAGGGCGGCGTCGACAAGCGCACCGTGCTCCGTCTCGATCCGCGTCTGGCTCCGGTCAAGGCCGCTGTGCTGCCGCTGAGCAAGAAGCCGGAGCTGCAGTCCGTGGCTCAGAACCTGGCTTACGACCTGCGTCAGCATGATTGGATGATCGATTACGACGAGGCTGGTGCCATCGGACGTCGTTACCGTCGTGAGGATGAGATCGGCACCCCGCTGTGCGTGACCGTCGATTTCGACACCCTCGACGATCAGGCCGTCACCATCCGCGAGCGTGACACCATGCAGCAGGAGCGTGTGGCTCTCGACAAGGTGGCCGACTATGTGGCCGACCGCATCGGCGAGAAGCACGTCCGCTACCCGCAGGTGCCGGTCGAGATGGGCGGCGAGGCATGGCCGGAGTCCGTCAAGATCGCCGAAGCCGGCGGTCTGTACTAAATCGATTCGCAACTATTGAAGCGTTCGTATGCCAGATAGCATTGTGACTGCTTACGAGGAATCCGACGTGCTCGATCCGCGTACCGACGCGGTTCGGCCGTCGGTTCTTCCCGTTATCAAGCCTGTTGATTTAGGGCCTGTGCATGTTGCCACGCCAGTCGTGCTTTCGCCGATGGCTGGGGTCACCAACTGGCCGTTCCGCGTGCTCTGCGAGGAGTACGGTCCGGATGGTCTGTATGTGGCTGAGATGATCACCGCGCGAGCGTTGGTGGCACGCAATCCCAAGGCGTTGAGGCTGTGCCATTTCGCTCCCAGCGAGAAGATTCGTTCTCTGCAGCTGTACGGCGTGAATCCCGCGATTGTGGAGCAGGCGGCGAAAATCGTCATCGACGAGAATATGGCCGACCATGTCGATCTCAATTTCGGATGCCCGGTTCCCAAAGTGACTCGTCGCGGCGGTGGATCGGCGTTGCCATGGAAGACTGATTTGTTCCGTGAGATCATCCAGCGGGTGGTCAGGGTCTGCGATGCGGCGAATGTGCCGGTCACGGCCAAGATTCGCGTCGGCATCGACCATGAGCATGAGACGTTTCTGGAGGCTGGGCATATCGCGCAGGAGGAAGGCTGCAAGGCCGTGACTCTGCACGCTCGTACCACCGCCGAATACTATGGCGGCCATTCGGATTGGAACCGTATCGGCGAGCTTGTGGAAGCGCTTGACGTTCCCGTGTTCGGCAATGGCGATATCTGGGGTGCGAACGATGCCCTATCCATGGTTGCGCAGACCGGTTGCGCAGGTGTGGCGATAGGCAGGGGATGCCAAGGCCGTCCTTGGCTGTTCGCTGACATCAAAAATGCTTTCGCCGGTAGCGAACATCGTATCGACCCGACATTGGGCGATGTGTGCGCTGTCATACAGCGTCATGCCGAACTGCTTACCGAGTTCTACGATGGCGATGAACGCATGGCGGTGCATGACCTGAGAAAGCATGTCGCATGGTATCTCAAGGGCTTTCCGGTCGGAGGCTCCACCCGTCGCGCGTTCATGGAATGTGAAAATCTTGAGGATGTGCGCCGAGAGATTGATAAGCTTGACCCGGATATGCGTTTCCCCGAACGCGTGGTTGACAAGCCGCGAGGTCGGGTACGCTTTGCGAAAAAGGTGCATCTACCGTACGGATGGCTGGAATCTCGCGAAACAACGCATGATGAACGTCAGACATTATTCGGGGATGATCCAATGGATGCGAGCTACTGACGTCCTACGTCCGGGGACGTTCGGGGGACTGAGGAGAGAACCTGTTGCGACTGGTGAGCTGGCCGTTCAGCCGCAACCGTGTTGAAAAAGTGAAAAACGCCGGCAGACGCGCGGGAAAGTGCGCGTAATATCAGCACCTCTGCGATAGAGTTATGCGTAAACGTGAGTGACAGGAGACTATGGTGAGCGAGATTGCCCAGAATGGGGATTTCAACGACAAGACCAACATCAAGGTCGTCGGTGTCGGTGGGGCCGGCGGCAATGCCGTCAATCGCATGATTACCGAGGGTCTTCAAAGTGTTGAATTCATCGCGATCAATACCGACGCGAAGGATCTGATGCGTTCTGACGCCGACATCAAGATTTCTTTGAACGATGCCTCCAGCCGTGGTCTTGGTGCGGGAGCCGACCCGGAGAAGGGTGCCAAGGCGGCCCAGGATCACCAGTCCGATATCGAGGAGGTCCTCAAGGGAGCCGATATGGTGTTCGTCACCTGTGGCGAAGGCGGCGGTACCGGCACCGGTGCAAGCCCGATTGTGGCTCGTGCCGCTCGTCAGCAGGGTGCATTGACCATCGCGGTGGTAACCCGACCGTTCAGCTTTGAAGGTCCGCAGCGTTCGGGCAAGGCCGAGCTCGGTATTGAAAATCTTCGTGAGGAAGTTGACGCGCTGATCGTCATTCCGAACGACCGACTGCTGGAGCTGTCCGACCGTTCCATCGGCATCATGGAGGCCTTTAAGACCGCTGATACCGCACTTTTGGCGGGTGTCCAGGGCATCACTGATCTGATCAGCGCGAATTCGTACATTCACGTCGATTTCAACGATGTCAATGCGATTCTGCGTGGTGCGGGTACCGCGCTGTTCGGTATCGGTTCCGCGCGGGGAGAAGACCGCGCCACCCAGGCCGCGGAGATTGCCATTAGCTCGCCTCTGCTGGAGGAAAGCATCGAAGGTGCGCACGGCGCCCTTGTCAATGTTGCCGGACCGACCGATCTGAAGCTGCAGGAAACTCAGGCCGCAGTCGCGTTGGTGCAGGCCGCCATCCATCCGGAAGCCCAGATTATCTGGGGCCTGTCCTTGGACGATGCTTATGGGGACGAGGTTCGCGTTACGGTGATCGCCGCCGGTTTCGATGCCAACTCCAAGAAGCCTATCGAGCCTGTGGAAGAGAAGAAGAAGACTCCGGTGCAGGAAACCGTTCCTCTGTCCGCTCTGTCGTCTCCGGCTCATACCCAGCGTCCGCAGTACGTTCAGACTCCGGCAACTCCGCAGTATGTTCAGGCCCCGGCGACCCCGCAGTACATACAGACTCCGGCAACTCCACAGGTGCAGCCGCTGTCCAGCTATATTCCGTCCACTCCGGCTCCGTCCGTTCCTTCGTTCGATCAGACCACCGAGCATGAGGTGATCTCCTCGAACGATTCCGCAGGCGATCTCGATATTCCGGATTTCCTGCGCTAAAGTCGGCACGTAGCCGCGAAAGGAACATACATGGCAGGTTTTATGAAGAACGCGATGTCCTATCTGGGCATGTCCGACATCGCTGAGGATGACGACATCTTCAACGATGATGCGGACTCCGGGGAGACATCGTTCGATTCTGACCATTCGGTGACGCCGATGCCGTCCACTTCGTCTGCCGCGTCGTCGGGCTCGTCAAGGGAGCAGAGGGACCAGTCCAATCCGTTTCATGGCGGCGGAGTGAGCCGTATCGTCACGATTCATCCGAAGTCTTATGATGATGCGCAGTTGGTCGGACGTGCATTGCGTGACGGAATCCCGGTCGTGCTGAATCTGACTGGCGTGGCTGAGTCGGTGGCATACCGGATCGTGGATTTTTCCGCCGGTGTGGTGTTCGGAGTGCGTGGTTCCATCGAACGCGTCACGCCGCGCGTGTTCCTGCTTTCCCCGGCATTGGTGAATATCAAGGTCGAGGAGCCGCAGGCGAACAACTCGGCACATGATTTGTTCGCCGACTGACGGTTGGGCACGAATTATCGGATTCGTATGAAGGCTCCCCGTAGGGGAGCCTTTGTTATGTCGACTTGCTAAGGTGTTGCATCATGATTCTGACAATGATTGGTAGCATCGTTCATCTACTGGTGAACGCCTATATTCTGGTGCTGTTCATCCGCATGATTCTCGACTGGGTGTCGGTCCTCTCTCCGATGTGGCGCCCAGGTGGTGTTCTGGCTGCGATCATCGATGCCGTCTATCAGTTGACCGAACCTCCGTTGCGATGGCTTCGTCAATATATTCGTCCGATTCCGATGGGACCGATTTACTTTGACGTCGCGTTCATCGTGCTCTACTTCATTCTCATAGTCATCGATTTCATTGTCTAAAACAGGGGCGAAACACCCTAGTTCAGTAAAAAATAACGGCTTCCGTGATAGCATCGGAAGTTGATACAACACAGCAAGGCATCAAGCCCAAAGCGAGGTGTAAGATTTATGGCTCTGTTGACGCCGAAAGATATTAGGGAGCATATCTTCCAGACAGTTCGTTTCAAGGAAGGTTACGATACCGAGGAAGTCGACGATTTCCTCGATCAGGTAACCGAGACTGTTGAGGCTCTTGGCAGGCAGGCGGCGTCTGGCGGTCAGTCCACCCAGGCTCTTGGTCCGGATGTCGCCAACTTGAATTCCAAGATTTCCGAGCTTAACGCTCAGGTGCAGTCCCTGCAGCAGGAGAACGCGACGTTGAAGTCCGCCTCCGAACAGGCTGCCGGTGCTGGCGATCAGGCCGCTCAGGCCGCTCAGGTCGCTGCATCCAAGCTTACCGAAGCCGAGGAAAGCAACCGTGCGTTGTCCGCACAGAACGAACAGCTTAAGGATCAGGTGGATCGTCTCTCCGCCCAGGTCGATCAGCTTACTGCTCAGGCCGCTCAGGCCGCCGGTCAGGCCGATCTCGGTGAACAGCTCACCGCCGTGCAGCATGAACGCGACCAGTTCCGTGCCAATGCCGAGGAACTGTCCCGTCGCCTCTCTTCCGCGCAGGAGCAGGTTGTTGTGGCTCAGCAGCAGGCCGCACAGATTCGACAGCTTACCCAGCAGTTGGAGCAGGCTCGTCAGCAGGTTGCGCAGATTCCTCAGATCGCAAAGCAGCTGGAGGAATCTCAGCAGCGTGAGGCGCAACTGCGTGAACAGGTCTCCAAGATGGAACCGAGTGCCGAAACCGGAAGCCTGCAGAAGATCGCCGGTGCTGCGGCGAGCGCCAGCACTGAGGCTGAGCGTGCCACCGCCATGCTGACCCTCGCCATGCAGCTGCACGATCAGTATGTTGATAAGGGTAAGGCTAAGGCGAAGGAAATCACCGAAGAGAGCCAGCGTAAGTACGAGGATATTCTCGGCAAGGCCAACGATTATTCCAACCGCACTCGCAACGAAGCGGATTCCTACTCCGAAAACACTCGTGCCGATGCCGATCAGTACTCCGTGAACACTCGTACCAAGGCTGATTCCTATCTTGAGCAGAAGACTCAGGATGGCAAGCAGTATTTGGCCCAGAAGGTCAAGGAAGGCGATGCCTACTTGGCCCAAAGAACCCAGGAAGGCGATGCCTACTTGGATCAGAAGACCCAGGAAGGTGATCAGTATCTGGCTCAGAAGACCCAGGAAGGCGACTCCTATCTGGATCAAAAGGTTCAGTCCGGTAACACGTATCTTGAGCAGAAGACTCAGGATGGCAACGAATACCTGGAATTGAAGACCCAGGAAGGCAATCAGTATCTGGCTCAGAAGACCCAGGACGGCGATGCCTACTTGGATCAGAAGACCCAGGAAGGCGATCAGTATCTGGCTCAGAAGACCCAGGACGGCGACGAGTATCTGAATAAGAAGATGCATGAAGGCGACTCCTACCTGAATCAGAGGACTCAGGAGGGTGACTCCTACCTGAATCAGAAGACCCAAGAGGGTGACTCCTACCTGGCTCAGAAGACTCAGGAAGGCAACGAATACCTGATGCAGAGGACCCAGGCCGGTGATGATTACTTCTCCGCGAAGCATGCCGAGGCCGACAATTACGAGTCCGAAGTCCAGAAGCGTGCCTTCGATTACGATTCGAAGACCCGTACCGCCGCCGATGATTATGCACAGCAGGTGCACGACAACCTTGAAACCCAGTCCAAGGTCATCGAAGGCAACATTCAGGGCCTCAAGCAGTTCGAAACCGAATATCGTGCACGTCTTACCGAGTTCCTCGGTCAGCTCGTGTCCCAGGTGTCCGATACGAACAACTACAGCCAGATCGACCAGAACAACTGAGATTAGGCTGTGTCTGACATCATGATGGATAGTCAAAGACGGCTGCGCACCCGCGTGGCCGTCTTTGCATGCGTTGCGATTGTCGCGCTCATCGCCGATCAACTTACCAAGGCATGGGCGCAGTCCACCTTGGCCGATGGGCGTACCGTACAGGTGATTCCGGGAGTTTTGTCCTTCACTTTGGTGCATAACCCCGGTGCGTCTCTCGGCATGGGGTCGAATATGACATGGTTGATTTCCATTCTGGCCATTGTCGCCTGTGTGGTTTTGGCATTGCTCGCCGTACGTACGGTTTCCATGAAATGGACGATTGTGCTTTCCCTTGCATTCGCAGGGGCGTTGGGCAATCTGATCGATCGTGTGGCCTATGCGGATGGGTTCCTCAATGGTAAAGTCGTCGACTTCCTGAACTACGGATGGTCGGTCGGCAATGTGGCCGATATTTTCCTTATGGTCGCAGGAGTCGCCGCAGTGCTGTTCCTATTGCTCGGAGAGCCGTTCAGCCAGAAGGAATTCGACGAACGGATGGCTGGGGCGAAGGCCTGATGAGCAGACTGGTTCCAGCCCCCGACGCTCTCGTCGGCAAAAGATTTGACGTTGCCGTGGCCAAAATGCTGGGCATTTCCCGTGCCAAGGCCGCGGAACTGATTGAAAGCGGCCAGGCACGCGTGCTCGGCAGGGAAATCTCCAAATCCTCGAATCTCCAGGCGGGGGAGACCGTGGAATTCGACATCGTCGAGGAGAGAAGCGAACCTGAACCGATCGCCCACGATATGGCCGTGGTCTATGAGGACGATGACATCGTGGTGGTCGACAAGCCGGTTGGCGTTGCCGCACACGCGTCCGTTGGGTGGACCGGGCCTACGGTGCTGGGAAGTCTGCTCGACCGTGGCGTTCGCATCACATCGTATGGGGCCCCGGGACGTCAGGGGATCGTGTCCCGGCTCGATGTCGGCACGTCCGGACTTATGTTGGTATGCAAATCCGAACTGTCGTATGTGGAGATGCGCCGTCAATTCGCCCAGCATGAGGTAGTGAAAACATACCATGCATTGGTGCAGGGCAATCTCAAGGAAGACAAAGCCACCATCGAAGCGCCGATCGGTCGTGCCAAGGTCTCTGATTTCCGTTTTTGCGTAACGCCGTCCGGCAAGGACGCGATCACCCATTGGGACGTGATGGAACGGTTCGGTGAGGCCACGCTGGTGTCGGTGAACCTTGAAACAGGACGAACCCACCAGATTCGTGTGCACTTCTCTTCCATTGGGCATCCACTCGCGGGAGATGCCATGTATGGAGCGAATCCGCAGCTCAGCGAAGCGCTTGAATTGGAACGGCAGTGGCTGCATGCCATGCAATTGGAGTTCAAGCATCCCCGGACCCACCTCTGGACGACCGTCAAATCGCAGTATCCCGCCGATTTACAGCAGGCGCTCCGTATCATGCGCGCACGTCACCGTGAAACCAGCGCTCCTATCAGCTGAATCGCAAACAATATGGCCGCGCCTGCCAGCAATATCGGACATGCGCAGGCCATCACCGAAACGACCATGACGACAATCGCGTCGATCGGATTGTACGTTCCGCGGCCCAGATAACAGAAACCGGCTATCGTGCACGCGCCGACCGCCAGCCCGGTCAGCAGACAGATCAACGACAGTAAACGAAGTATGCGTCGCATCCGCGTACTCATAGTGCACCTCGATTCGTGAAGGACTGTTGTCCGTGGCTATTCGTGCCAGATCGCACGTTATATCGACAGTAACGCCGATAGGGAAGACGTTGTCAAGCTGGTACGGAGGTTGTGGTCGGAGAACGTGGGTTATCCACAATGATTAAGCGTGTCGGTATCGGATAGGCGGTTCCGAAGACGATATATTGTGACTTCAAGTCATCAAGCGCAGGTAGATTGGACCACATGGAAACTTCCGGAAATTTCGTTCAGCTGCACAACCATACGCATTATTCGCTTCTTGACGGCGCATCGAAAATACCGGATCTCGTCAAGCGCGCGAAGGAACTGAACATGCCGGCGGTCGGCATCACCGACCATGGCAACATGCACGGCGCATACGAAATGTGGAGCGAAGCGGTAAGCGTGGGCATCAAGCCGATCATCGGCATCGAAGCGTACGTCACGCCTGAAACCGCGCGTCAGGACCCTACCCGAGTAAGCTGGGACACCAACTGGAATCCCGATATCGACCCCAATCATCGCAAGCGAAATCCCAACGATGTGTCCGGTGGTGGTCTGATCACGCATCTGACCATGTGGGCGGAAACCGACGAAGGCCTTGTGAACCTTATGAAAGCGTCCACCGATGCGAATCTTGAGGGACGCGTCATGCGCTACCCACGTATGGACAAGGAGATTCTGTCCAAATATTCCAAAGGAATCATCGCATCCTCTGGATGCCCCTCCGGAATCATCCAGACCAGACTGCTTCTCGGCCAGTTCGACGAGGCTTTGCGCGCGGCGGGGGAGATGCAGGACATCTTCGGACGGGATAATTTCTATATCGAGTTCATGGACCATGGACTGAAAATCGAAAAGCAGGTGACCGACGGCCTGCTGGAGATAGCCCAAAAACTCAATGCTCCTTTGCTGGCCACCAACGATTCACATTATGTACGTGCGGAGGACGCCGGATCTCAAGATGCCATGCTGTGCATCAATTCCGGTTCCACATTGGACGAACCGGGACGATTCAAGTTCGACGGTACCGGATACTACCTGAAAACATCCGAGGAGATGCGTGAACTGTTCCGCGATATTCCTCAGGCATGCGACAATACCTTGGAAATCGCGGAACGTTGCAACGTTATGTTCGACGATCATGAAGACGGCGCGTTCATGCCGAAATTCGAATGCCCGGAAGGCTGGGACGAGACTTCGCTGTTCCTGAAGAAAGTCGAGGAGGGACTTGAGGAACGTTATGATGGGAATCCTCCCATCGAAGTGCTCAAGCAGGCCGATTATGAGTGCGGCGTCATCTGCCAGATGCAGTTCTGCGGATACTTCCTCGTGGTGGCCGACTACATCAACTGGGCGAAGACCCATGGCGTGATGGTCGGTCCGGGCCGTGGCTCCGCGGCAGGCGCGATGGTGGCGTACGCCATGGGCATCACGGAACTCGATCCGTTGCAGCATGGCCTGATCTTCGAACGATTCCTCAATCCGGAACGTGTGTCGTTGCCTGATATCGATGTGGATTTCGATCCGGACGGCCGCGGCCGTGTTCTCGACTACGTGGGAGACAAGTACGGCCGTGACAAGGTGGCGCAGTGCGTGATCTACGGCACCATCAAAACCAAGCAGGCGTTGAAGGATTCCGCAAGAATCATGGGATTCGACTTCTCCGTCGGAGAAAGGATCACCAAAGCGCTGCCTCCGGCACAGACCGGCGGCAAAGACATTCCGTTGCGCGACATCTTCGATCCGAATGCGAAACGATACGCGGAAGCGCGAGAATTCCGTGAGATGTATGATTCTGACCCGGACGCGAAGCGCATCACCGACGAGGCCATGGGCATCGAAGGTCTGATCAGACAGACTGGTGTGCACGCATGCGCCACCATCATGGGTAGTGAGCCGATCACCAACACCTCTCCGTTGCTGGAACGTACCGATGGCACGGTCACCACCACGCTCGAGTACCATACCTGCGAAACGCTCGGTTTGGTCAAGATGGACTTCCTGGGGCTTTCCAACTTGACGGTGATCAGAGACACTCTGAACAACATCGAGGCGAACGGCAAGGAACGCATCGATCACACCAAAATCCCACTCGACGACCGCGACACCTATGATCTGCTTTCGCGAGGAGACACGCTTGGCGTGTTCCAGCTCGATTCCGACGGCATGAGATCGTTGCTGAAAACACTCAAGCCGAACAACTTCAACGACATTTCGGCGTTGATCGCGCTGTATCGTCCGGGCCCGATGGATATGGACTCGCATACCAACTATGCGAAGCGTAAGAACGGCTTGCAGAAGATCGTGCCGATTCATCCGGAAGTGGCCGAGCCTCTTAAGGAGGTTCTTGACGAGACCTACGGTCTGATCGTGTATCAGGAGCAGGTGCAGTCCGCTGCGCGAATTCTCGCCGGCTATTCGTTGGGCAAGGCAGACGTGCTGCGTCGAGCCATGGGTAAGAAAAAGCCGGAGGTGCTGGCCAAGGAGAAGGTGCCGTTCTTCGCGGGCATGAAGGAACACGGATACTCCCAGGAGGCGGCCCAGGCCGTTTGGGATATTCTCGTGCCGTTCTCCGGATATGCGTTCAACAAGGCGCATTCCGCGGCGTACGGTCTGATCTCGTATTGGACGGCATACCTGAAAACGCATTATCCGGTAGAGTTCATGGCAGCCCTCCTGCAGGGTGCCAGCACCAACAAAGACAAGACCGCGCTGTATCTCGGTGAAGCCCGTCGCATGGGCATTCAGGTGCTTTCGCCGGATGTGAACGAATCGGTATACGAGTATTCCGCAGTCGGGGACGTCGTCCGATTCGGTCTTGGCGCCATTCGGAACGTCGGCAAGAACGCGGTCGAAGACATCATCGAAGAACGTGAGAACGGCCACGGCAAGTATGTGAACTTCCCTGATTTCATCAAGAGGGTTCCACTCAACGCGCTGAACCGTCGATTGGTGGAATCGCTGATCAAGGCCGGCGCGTTCGACTCGGTCGACCCGAACAGGCGTGCGTTGTTCACCATTCATGAGACCGCCATCAACTCGGTCGTGGGCCTCAAACGCAAGCAGGCGGAAGGCCAATTCGATCTGTTCGCGGATTTGGATGACTCCGGCAGCGAAGACACCGGAATGGGTGACGCTATGGTGAACGTGCCCGACGTCGAGGAATGGGACAAGAAGACAAAACTCAATTTCGAACGCGAGATGCTTGGTCTGTACGTATCCGATCATCCGCTGAGCGGCATGCAGTCGATTCTGTCGTCTCTGCGTGAGATGTCGATCGCGCGCCTGATCGACGGCGCGGAACATATGCCGGACGGCCAGCAGGTGACGGTGGCCGGATTGATCACCAATGTGGATCGAAGGGTGTCGAAGAAGGGCAATCCTTGGGCCATTGTGACCATCGAGGATTTGGAGACCTCGATTCAGTGCATGTTCTTCGGCAAGGTGTACGAGGCGGCGGCTCCGGAGCTTGCGGTCGACACCATCGTGCAGATTCGCGGACAGGTGGAACGACGGGACGAGACGGTGAGCATGCGTGCCACCGAATTCCAGGTTCCCACGCTCGAAGCGGAAGATGAGCGTCCTCTGATAATCACACTCCCTCCGGTTGCGCTCGATCAGTCGCATGTGCAGCAGCTGGGGCAGATCCTCACCAACCATCCGGGGTATTGCGAAGTCAAACTTGCTCTTGCGGACGATGACGGCAATGTGAAACTGCTGACGTTCGGAGACAGATTCCGTGTGAAACGCGATACTTCGTTGTTCGCCGAGATCAAGATTCTGTTTGGACCCAATTCGCTTGCTTTGGCCTGAACGCCACACGTTGAATACACGTAGCGCGAAACGTCGGCAGTGGTGAGACGGTGAGAGGCATGGCCCGTATGGGAACCATGCCTCTCACCGTCTCACCACTGGGTGCGTATATTTCAGACTTCCTTGATGATGTTTCCCTCCACATCGATGCGAGGAGCACCATTGGCGATGCACTTGGCAACCACTCCCTTGGCCATCAGTGCGGAAGAGACGAGCATTACGCCCATGAGCACCGAACAGACGATGCCGATGATCCAAGCTGGCGCGAACGACAGCGCCGCGTCGAACGCCACACCGGAGATGATGGCGCCGGCGATACCGCCGAGCGCGGTTGCGGCGACCGCGATACCGGTCAGTTTGCCGACGTCACGACGTCCGTATTCGTGAGAGATCATAATGGATGGGCCGATGGTTGCGGTGCAAGTGCCGATACCGTAGAAGATGGCGGCAAGGACCGGGCCCCAATCGGTAGCCGGAAAGCACAGGAAAAGGCAGGCCAGCAAGCAGGAGACGGAGCCGACGAGTGCACCGGCCACCATGCCGAAACGGTCGAAGATCCAGCCGAGCGCAACCTTCGCGACAAGCACCACGCCCATGTACAGCGACATGATATAACCGGCCCAAACCACACTGTGTCCGCCGGTGATCACTTCCGTGCCATCATTGTTGACGGACGTCATATTGGAGACCATGTTCACCGAAACTGCGCCATTGATGACGCCTACGAACAGGAATCCCAACACCAGAAGCCAGAATCCCGCGTGCTTGCGCAGAACCTTCCAACCGACGGCCACATTCACTTCGGAGAGGGAATGGCCGCTCTTGCGTTCGGCCTCCTGGATTTCCTCATCGCTCAATTCGGCGCCGAGGGGCAGCAGGCCCTTCTCGCTTGGCTTGGTGCGGAAGAAGATGATCGGGATCGGCAGGGCCGCCACCAGGCAGATCACGCCGAGAACCACATACGCGGTACGCCATCCGTAATTGGATATCACCGTGCTGGTGATGGGGGAGAGGATCATGCCTCCGAAGCCGGAACCGCACAATGCGGCGGATACGGCCAGGCCTCGTTTGAGATTGAACCAGTTGGTCACTATCACGGAGATGAACAGACGCACTCCGGAGGTGATCAGAGTGCCGGAAATCGCGGCGAGGGCGTATATCTGCCATGCCGCGTTGACCGCGGAATACCCGAATAGCAGCAGTGCGGAGAGAATTACCAGAAACGACGCGATCTGACGTGCCCCGAGTTTGTCGATGAGCGAACCCATGAACAGCGTGGCCACGATGGAAATTATGGAAGCGAGCGCGGTTCCGGTGTTGTATTGGCCGATGGTCATGTGTAGGTCGGACACGATGTGTGCCTGGAAGAGCGACGCGCAGTTGACGAACGTCGTGTAGCAGGTGCACATCATCAGGAATCCGCCGATGACGATCCACCATCCGTAGAAGAATTTGGGTTTGGATGTTGTGGTTTCGGATGGGGCCGATGCTTGTTGAGACATATCGGGTCTCCTTGCCGTCGTGATTCGTGATTGATTAGTTGTGCAAGCTAGCATTGCAATGTAACGAGTTCTTCGTAACGGGCCATAATGCGGATGTCTCACAATGCGGCTGAACCGGCGGTTCTTATGGGCTTTCGTGACTTGACGTTGTTACCATGGGGCGTTATGAGCGAAGAAAACTATATGCGAATCATTGACCTGCGCGGCAAGAAGCTGACCCGCGCCGAAATGCTGGACGCCATGCCTCGTGCGGAAATGGGCACCAATGAGGCTACGGAGCTCGTGCAGCCGATTCTCGATGACGTCAAGGCCCGCGGTGCTGCGGCCCTTCGTGATTTCGCGGAGAAATTCGACCATATTCGTCCGGAGAATCTTCGTGTTCCGGTGGAGGCCATGAAGGCTGCCGTTGAGGAGCTTGATCCCGAGGTCCGTGCCGCCATCGAGGAATCCGTGCGTCGTTCCCGTGCCGTTTCCGCTTCCCAGGTTCCGGAGCCGTTCCACACCGATCTGGCCGAGGGTGCGCGTGTATCCGAGCGTTGGATCCCGGTGCAGCGTGTTGGACTGTATGTGCCGGGCGGCAAGGCAGTGTATCCGAGCTCGGTCATTATGAATGTTGTGCCGGCCCAGGCCGCTGGTGTTGAGTCTTTGGCCATCGCCACTCCGCCGAGCCGAAACAATGCCGATGGTCTGCCTGATAAGACCATCCTCGCCACTTGTGCGATTCTTGGTGTGGATGAGGTCTATGCGGTGGGCGGCGCCCAAGCTGTGGCCATGTTCGCTTATGGAGCCAAGGGTTCCGAGCCGCAGGATGGTGAGATTCTGTGTGATCCGGTGGATAAGATCACCGGACCTGGCAATATTTTCGTGGCCACTGCGAAGCGCATGGTGTCGGGCATCGTCGGCATCGATGCCGTTGCCGGACCGACCGAAATCGCCATCATCGCCGATGAGGGCGCCAATCCCGAGTGGCTTGCCGCCGATCTGATCGGCCAGGCCGAGCATGATGAGCTTGCGGGTTCCGTACTTATCACCGACAGCGAGGAAATCGCGGCCAAGGTGCAGGAGAGCCTCAAGTATCGTGTGCCGCGCACCGAGCATGCGGAACGTGTCGAAACGTCGTTGACCGGCCGTCAGTCCGGCATCATTCTCACCGATGGCATCGAGCAGTCCATTGATGCTGCCAATGCCTATGCCGCCGAACACCTTGAGGTGCAGACCGCCGATCCTGACGCGGTGATCGCGAAGATCCGCAATGCCGGCGCGATTTTCCGTGGCCCGTACTCTCCGGTTCCGCTGGGCGACTACATGTCCGGTTCCAATCACGTGCTGCCCACTTCCGGCACCGCGCGATTCGCTTCCGGCCTTGGCGTGCACACGTTCATGAAGCCGGTCGAGGTTATTGAATACGACGAGCAGGGTCTGAAGGCTCTTGCCGCCCGTGTGAACGCCTTCGCGGTTTCCGAGGATCTGCCGGCGCACGGCGAGAGCGTGCTCAGCCGTTTCATCGACGATCCGTACAACAAGGAAACCATCAAGGAACAGGAAGAGCAGGCAGGTCTTCGATGAGTGAAACTTCCAGCAACGCCATTCCGTCATATCTTCCGCTGCGTAACGATTTGATCGGCGAGGAGCCGTATGGCGCCCCGCAGCTCGACGTGCCGGTATGCCTCAACGTCAACGAGAATCCGTATGCGCCGGAGCCGGCGGTGGTCGAGACCATCGCGCAGCGGGTCAAGGAGATCGCGCCGACGCTCAACCGGTATCCGGACCGTGAGCATATCGCGTTGCGTCAGGCGTTCTGTGATTACCTCAAGCGCGAGTCCGGCGTGAGTCTGGAAGTGGAACAGCTTTGGGGCGCCAACGGTTCCAATGAGATTATGCTGCAGTTGTTCCAGGCCTTCGGTGGTCCTGGACGAATCGCTCTGGGCTGCGATCCCACGTACTCCATGTATCCGGAGTACGCGCGCGACACCTTCACCCAGTGGAGCCTTGCGCATCGCAATGAGGATTTCTCTCTGAACGTTGACGCCACCATCGAAGCGATTGAAAACGTCAAGCCGGCCATGATCGTGCTGACCAGCCCGAACAATCCGACCGGCACCCCGCTCGAGATGGAGGATCTCAAGCGCGTGCTCGAAGCCGCCCGCAATACGCCGGTGGCGGGAGCCGCCGAGGGCGTGCATCCGATCGTCGTGGTGGACGAAGCCTATGTCGAGTTCCGTGACCCGGGCACTCCCACCGCGCTTGAACTCATCGACGAATATGAGAATCTCGCGGTGAGCAGGACCATGAGCAAGGCGTTCGCATTCGCAGGAGCCCGCGTCGGCTACCTGGCCGCGAGCAAGGGCATCATCGATTGCGTGCGCATCGTACGTATGCCGTACCACCTGTCGGCGGTCACGCAGGCCGCGGCCCTCGCCGCGTTCGAACATACCGACGAGCAGCTGGGACGGGTGGCGCATCTGCGTGATATCCGTAACCAGACCGCCGCCTGGCTCAAGGAGCAGACGTATAAGGGCCAGCCGCTGGAAGTGGCGCGCACACAGTCCAACTTCATTCTCTTCGGTGGTCATTTCGACGATCGCGACCGTATCTTCGACGAGTTGCTCAAGCGAGGCGTGCTTATCCGCACCGTCGGTCCCGACGGCTGGATGCGCGTATGCATGGGCACGGATGAGGAAATGGCCCGTTTCCGTGATGCGTTGGCTGAAGTGCTGCGTATTGTGGAGCAGGACTGACAACATACATATAAAGGAGTCGCAGCCATGGCGCGTACAGCAACCATCGTTCGTGAAACAAGCGAATCCAAGGTCGAACTGAGCCTGAACCTTGATGGAACGGGCAAGACCGACATTGATACCTCCGTGCCGTTCTACAACCACATGATGACGGCGTTGGGCAAGCATTCGCTTATCGATTTGACGATCAAAGCCACAGGCGATACCGACATCGACGCGCATCACACGGTCGAGGATATTGCCATCGTGTTCGGTGAGGCGCTGAAGCAGGCTCTGGGAGACAAGCGCGGCATTCGCCGTTTCGCCGACGCGACGGTGCCGCTGGATGAGGCTCTGGCAAAAGCGGTGGTCGATATTTCCGGGCGCCCGTACTGTGTGTGCACCGGGGAACCGGAAGGATTCGAATACTGCATGATCGGAGGCCATTTCACGGGCTCTCTGGTGCGTCATGTCATGGAATCCATCGCCATGCATGCCGGAATCTGCCTGCATCTGCAGGTTATTTCAGGCCGTGATCCGCATCATATCGCCGAAGCTGAATTCAAGGCCCTGGCCCGTGCGCTGCGTTTCGCGATTGAGCCCGATCCGCGTGTTGACGGCATTCCGAGCACGAAGGGTGCCTTGTGATGGCCGATGACCAGGTTCATGATTTCGACGATGTGAATCCCGAGGATTTCAACGCCGACGGCATGCATTTCAGCGAAGAGGAGCTGGAGGCGGCCATGGCCGGATTCGAAAAGGAATTCAACGAGTCCATGGAGTCGCAATCCTTCGACGATTCGCAACCGGACTCGGATCATCAGGAACCGTCCGATGTCGACAGGATGCTCGACGAAGCTGAGAACTCGCTCAAATTCGAGGATGAGCTACAGGGACTGCTGGGCAATCGGGCCAAAGTGGCGGTGATCATCACCCGACTTACCTCCGCCCGATTGCTGGCGGCGTTCTGCGAATTGTCGGATATCTCCGCGCAATGCATCGGTTCGGAGCAGGGCGCCGTCGCGGTGCTGCGCAATCTGGATGGCGACGGTCCGGAAGCCGCGGTGAAGGATATGACCATCGTGGTTTCCGGAATGCCTGCGATTCTGGCGGTCAACCGTGCCGACAAGCTCGAAGCGACCATGTATATGGAGGGCAAGCCGGGCCGAACGTTCGCGCCGCCGGTGCTGTTCACCTCGACCGCATCGTTCGTGGAGGATCTTTTGTTGGGAATCACCGATATGAAGACGCTGGTTGAATCCGGCGCCAAGGTGGTGGACTCCGCGGATCTGACCCGAGATGAGGCTATGGAGATTTTGGCCGAGCACACCCGCTTCGGCCGTGGCGGCGGGGCCATCGAATAACGATATCGATGGCTTGATCGTCTTCGCCGGTTCGAAGGCGGATGAATAACGCAAAACTGCATGTATCGATGCGGAAAGGAGAACGTCCATGACTTCCGTGGTGGTTTTCGACTATGGTTTTGGCAACGTGCGTTCCATGGTTCGCGCGTTGGCGAACCTTGATCTTGATGTGACCCTCACCTCCGACCATAGGCAGGCTCTGGAAGCCGATGGTCTTGTGGTGCCGGGCGTGGGAGCGTTCGCGGCATGCATGGAAGCCCTCAGAAGCGTCGGGGGAGACACGGTGATCAAGGATCGTCTGCGTGCCGGACGCCCGGTCCTGGGCGTGTGCGTCGGTGAGCAGATCATGTTCGAACGGGGCATGGAGCACGGTGATGGCACCGCTGGCCTGGGGCTGATCAAGGGAGACGTCGAGCTGCTTGACGCGGATGTGGTGCCTCATATGGGATGGGACACCGTGAATGCCCCGCAAGGCTCCGTGCTGATGAATGGCGTTGAGAACGAACGGTTCTACTTCGTGCATTCCTATGCCGCGATGAGCGCGGCCGAAGCCGATACGTCCGACGAGCATATCGATTTCGGCGGTGCCGAGGAGTACGTGACCTGGTGCACTTACGGCCGTAGCCGTTTCGTGGCGGCATACGAGAGGGGACCGTTGTTCGTGACGCAGTTCCATCCGGAGAAGTCGGCTCAGGCCGGCGCCCAGCTGCTGCGTAACTGGGTGGCTTCCTTCTGATTCGTCGGCGCTCTGATTCGTCGGTATTCGGTTTTGCATGGCCGACGGTTGATGGTTGATGATTGAAGGAAGACGGCTTGATGCGCCTGCGCTATTCGCAGAGTCTCAGAGAACTACAGATCACAGTATGTGAGATGAGAAAGGTACAGACATGTCTTTGACATTGCTTCCCGCAGTGGACGTTCGCGACGGCAAGGCCGTTCGCCTCCGTCAGGGTGAATCCGGTTCGGAAACCGATTACGGCTCTCCACTGGAGGCCGCCCGCACATGGGTCGATTCCGGTGCGCAGTGGATTCATCTGGTTGACCTTGATGCGGCGTTCGGCACGGGAGACAACCGAGACCAGCTGCGTTCCATCGTCAAGGAACTGGGTGATAAGGTCAATATCGAAATGTCCGGAGGTGTGCGTGACGACGCTTCCCTCGAAGCGGCTCTTGAGGCGGGAGCGGCGCGCGTGAACATCGGTACCGCCGCGTTGGAAAATCCGGAATGGACCGCCTCGATCATCAAGAAGTATGGTGATCGCGTGGCCGTCGGACTTGACGTACGCGGGCATACGTTGGCGGCCCGTGGCTGGGTGAAGGAAGGCGGCGACCTGTTCGAAACCATGGAATTCCTTGATTCCGTGGGATGCTCCCGTTACGTGGTCACCGACGTGGCCCGTGACGGTATGATGAGCGGTCCGAACATCGATCTGCTGCGTGAAGTGGCCGAACGTACGGACGCGAAGGTCACGGCTTCCGGCGGCATCTCCAAGCTCGACGACCTGCGTGCCATCAAGGATCTCGCCGATCTGGGTGTTGATTCGGCCATTCTCGGCAAGTCGCTGTACGCCCGCGCGTTCACGCTCGAGGAAGCGCTTGAGGTGTCGCGCTGACGGATGCTCTCCCGCTGGTTGCTTGAGGAGCGGAGCGTTTTTGTTTTGAGCCGCCCATTTGCGGATGGGCGGCTTTTGCGTTCCTTGTGCTGGCTTGGGTGAATTGTACTTGGTGAATCGTGCGGATTGCGGCGCGTGTTAACGATTCTCGTAACATGCGCATGGAACGATGGGACTTTATGGATAAACAGCAAGAGTTTGCGCTGCGCACTGTCGAAGAACGCGACGTGCGCTTCATTCGTCTTTGGTTCACGGATGTGTTGGGAACATTGAAGTCCGTAGCCATCGCTCCGGCGGAATTGGAAGCGGCGTTCGAGGAGGGACTCGGATTCGACGGTTCCGCGGTGGAGGGGCTGACCCGCGTGTCCGAGGACGATATGATCGTCAAGCCTGATCCGTCCACTTTCCAGATTCTTCCGTGGCGTGGAGGCCCGCAGGGGACCGCCCGCATGTTCTGTGATGTGCTTACCCCGGATGGTGAGCCGTCTCTTGGCGATCCGCGTCATGTGCTTAAGCAGGCGTTGGCCAAGGCCAAGGAGAAGGGCTTCACTTTCTACGTGCATCCGGAAATCGAATTCTATCTGTTCGAAAAGCAGGATGACTGGTCTCAGACTCCCGTTCCGATCGACGAGGGCGGCTACTTCGATCACGTTCCGCGTAGCCCAGGCATGGATTTCCGTCGTGCCACCGTCAACATGCTCGAGCAGATGGGCATTTCGGTGGAGTATTCGCATCATGAGGCCGGTCCCGGCCAGAATGAGATCGATCTGCGCTATGCGGACGCTCTCACCACGGCCGACAACATCATGACGTTCAGAACCGTCGTCAAGGAGATTTCGCTTGAGCGCGGCATTCACGCCAGCTTCATGCCGAAGCCGCTTTCCGACGCTCCCGGTTCCGGCATGCATACGCATCTGAGCCTGTTCGAAGGTGATTCCAACGCCTTCTACGAGGCCGGTCAGGAGTTCAACATGTCGGTGACGGCCCGACAGTTCGCCGCGGGCATTCTTTACCACGCGGCCGAAATCTGCGCGGTCACCGACCAGTACGTCAACTCCTACAAGCGTCTGTGGGGTGGCAACGAGGCTCCAAGCTATATCTGCTGGGGACACAACAACCGTTCCGCTTTGCTGCGCATCCCGCAGTACAAGCCAGGCAAAGACAACTCCGCCCGTATGGAATTCCGCGCGCTTGATCCCGTGGCCAATCCGTATCTTGCGTATTCCGTGCTGCTGGCGGCTGGCCTCGACGGCATCGACAAGCAGATGCAGCTTGGTGAGCCGACCAGCGATGACGTTTGGGAACTCACCGACGCGGAACGTCAGGCCATGGGCATCCAACCGTTGCCGGAGTCTCTCGACGAAGCGTTGAAGATCATGGAGAAGTCCGACTTCGTGGCCGGAGTGCTGGGCGAACATGCCTTCGAATACTTCCTGCGCAACAAGCGTCAGGAATGGGAGGAATACCGCAAGCAGGTCACGCCGTTCGAGCTGAAGAAGTACCTGCCGAAGCTGTAGGCGCTGTCGTTCTTGATTCGTGCGTTTGGGGCGTGGTCCGTGGACGGGCCGCGCCCCAAACCGTTATTGAGCTTCCGTGTGCGAACCCATGCGCAGACTTAGCCTCGCGGATTGCCGAACCAGTTCGAATAGATGATCGAGAAGTTCCTGTTCCCGTATGAGGAGCACGCGTTGCCTTCGCCGACTCCCGCCTCCAGAGCCTCCGTATTCGGCTGATACGGCGTGTAGATGTACAGCAGCGCGGTCGCCTTGTTCTCGATGTACACGTCCGTGCCTCCGCAGCTGGCGTCCGGATTGTACTGAATGTAGTTGATGGCGCCGTCGTGGTAGCCATAGTCGCTTTCATGGTGTACGTAATACTGGTAACGTTCCGCCGCTCCGTACACCTGTTTGAAGAATCCGGCGTATTCCGGATCGCAGCTCGCGTCATCGGGGCAACTTAACCCCATCGCCGACTTGAACTGGAATTCACTCGGATCGGTCGCGGATACCAGATGCTGTTCCTTCTGTAATACGGTGAGCAGCACTTTCTGGCTGATTCCGCAGGCTTTGCCCGATTTGTATATGATCGTCGCGGCGCTTTCCTTACCGTCGCTTTCGTATGCTTCGCAATATTCGGATGCGGGTTGCGATTCAGTGTCGAACGTCATGGATTTGAGGCAGCTGTCCCCGCTGCAGGATGCGCCCTGCTCGTCGAGGAAGCTTTGGATCTGGGCTTCGCTTAATGCGTTCCCGTTGAAGAACTGCCCGTCGGAGATGATGTTGCCGGGATTGAAATCGTATTTCGATTGAATCTGATTCTGCGCATCGCGCGCCTCGATGACCGCTATACGCCAGTTGACGTATTGCACCAGCGCCACGATGACGGCGATTGCCGCTATGACGGCCACCACACTTTCGCCGATGATCAGGGCTCGTTGTTTTGCGGTCGCTTTCTTCCAGGAGAACCGTTTGCCGTTCTTGTCTGTGGTCGCGCGCTTACTCTGGTCTGTTCTGCGTGTCATCGCTGTTTATTGTAGCGCGGGGGTCTTATTGTTTCTTTCGGCAAGAGTGGAAGTAAAACGATTAACGCAGGTAAAAATATGGCGAAGGAACGGTTTTTCAATCCGTCGGTAACGGTTCTTATTGCTTTGAGCTTCATGCTGGGCATGAGCGAGTTCATCATGGTCGGCATTCTGCCGGATATCGCATCCGGATTGAAGGTGTCCGAAGTGACGGTCGGCAATCTGGTATCGCTGTTCGCGATCGTGTATGCTCCGGTCACGCCGTTCGGCTCCGCACTGTCCGCGCGTTTTCCGCGATTCGCGACGCACCTGATTCTCGTCTGCGTATTTCTGGCCGGCAATGTGCTGTGCGCGTTCGCGCCGAATTACGGCGTGCTCGTCGTCGCGCGAATTCTCATCGCGCTTGTTTCCGGAACCCTCGTGGCCATCGCCATGACGTACGCTCCCGACGTGACGACGGAGCGATATCGTACGAAATTCATCGCATGGGTGTTCTCCGGCTTCTCCATCGCATCCGTGGTGGGCGTACCGATCGGCACGTGGGTGGCGAACATGTTCGGATGGCGTTGGGCCTTCCACCTGGTCAATGCGCTCACCATCGTGCTTATCGTGCTGATGGTCATCGTGCTGCCGCGTAACAGCCATATCGTGAAGATCGGATTCCTTCCGCAGTTCCGTCTCTTCTTCGATCGTCGCATTCAGCTGGGCGTGCTCGATGTGATGTTCGGCGCGGCCTCAAGCTACGTGTTCTACACGTATCTGACGCCGATCATGCGTGACGAGGTGCACGTTCCGGAACAGTATCTGAGTATCGGTCTGGTTATTTTCGGATGCGCGTGCCTGTGGAGCAACCTCTATGGCGGCAAGCTTGCGGACAAGGGCAGGGGAGTCGAACCGCTGGTCCATATCCGTCCGATCTACTGCGTGCATGCGGTGCTCATGGCGTCGCTGATCGTGGCGCATTGGGTGCCTGTTTACGGCGCGGTGCTGCTGGTGGTGCTCGGTATGTTCATGTATCTGCAGAATTCCGCTTCGCAGGTGCTGTATATGGATGTCGCATCGCAGTCGCATCCGGGCTCCCTGAATCTGGCGGCATCACTGAACTCCATGTCGTTCAATATCGGAATCGCCTTGGGATCCGCCGTCGGAGGCGTGGTCAACAATCATTTCGGAATCATGTGGCTCGGTCCGGTCGGCGCGATCTTCCTGCTATGCGCCATCGGAACCACCACGATGCTGAAGCCCTTCATGATTCGCGATCGTGAGTTCTACTCGCATGCCAAGTAAAACTCACGATCGGTGATTCGGCGGCAATCGGTCAGCCGAGCGCCTTTTTGATGCGCTGCAGGCTGATCGGCTTCGGCGTGCCCAATTCCTGCGCCCATAGCGACACATAGAATTCCTCAAGCATCCAGCGTACGGTGACTGCCTGTTTCATCAACTCCTCATGACGTGGGCCGGCAGGTTCCCGCTGCGCCTTCGCCATGGATTTATCAGCCAGCTGCTTGGCCTCGTCCGCTTCCCAAGCCCATCGAACATCACGGTTCTTGTCGTTCTTCGCCTTGCTCAACCGCAGCAGATCGGCATGTAGATACCGTTCGATCGATGCGAGCGATTCCGGCGGCGTCTTACCGATAAATCCGGGGAACACCAACGTGGCTATATGCTCACGAATCGATTGCAGCACGCTCAGCAAAGGAAGATCGGCCTTGCCGGAAACGGCTTTGTCGACCTCCGCGTAGCGCTTCAAGATGGCGATCACATCATGGGCGACCGCGTACACGGTGTCCTCGAACACTTCGCGCACGTCAAGCACGGCATTCGCCAACGCTTCGTCATCCGGCAGCTCGTCGACTTTCGGCAGCAGACGTTTGACGGCGGCCAACTGCAGATCCTCCGTCAACTCCTTGGTGGACCGGTACGGTGCCGAAGCCAGCATGAGGGCCTCGGATCCAAGCCAACGTGAGGAAATACGTTCGCTGGGCATGCGCAGCGCATCAAGCGCGCCGCGCCACAGCATGGTCGCGCGTGCCTCGGTGGTGGCGCCAGCCTTGTGCAGCAGATTCGCCTTCTCCACCAGTTTGCCTTGGTTCCCGGCGGTCTCGGCCTGCCTTTTGACCATCTGGCGGGCGGAGGCTTCGGCCTGCTGTGCGAATTTGCGCTGCAGTTCGACCAGCGATTTGCCTGTGCCAAGCACTTTGACCGGGCCGCGCGCTTGACGTCGGCCATGCTGCTGTTTGCGGCTCGGGGGGAGCTGCTGTTCCACCGCAAACGTCATACGCAGATACGGTGCGAGTTTGTTCCATAATTCGCCCGTGAGCACTTCCGGATGAATCTGCGCGCCGACGATGCTGATGGCCGCCTGCGTAAATACGTGCGGCAGATCCGGCCACGCGGCGGTGCCGTCCGCGCTTTCCGGCGCGGGATTGGGCTTCTGCTGTTTTCCGGAACCCGGAAGATCCGGATATCGCTCGTCTATCCATGCGCGAATCTTGCGGGCTGTGTCCGGAGCGGGCACGAACTGCACGCGCAACGTTTTCGGCAGGGACTTGATCATGCTGACGATCAGTTCGTCCAGCAATCCCGGAACATTCCACGAGAATTGCTCCGGCGTCAATCGTGAGAGCGCCTTCAAAGGAATATGCACGGTCACGCCGTCGTTCGGATCATGCGGGTCGTACACGTAGCTCAAACGAAGGTCGATGGGGGAGCCGTCCGTGCCGAACGTGTGCCAATGGTCGGGATAGTCGGACAACGACACCGAATCGGCGTCGGCGAGACGTTCGACCTTCTCCGGATCGAAATTCAACAGGTCCGGCTGTTCGTCATGCTTCGTCTTCCACCATTTCGCCAAATCGGCGACGCTTGTGACGGTATTGGGAATGATGGCGTTGTAAAAGTCGAACAGATCCTCGTCGCTGACCGTTTGCGCCACCTGACGGGTACGGCTCGCGTCATCGGCCGCATCCTCCAGAATGTCACGGTTCTTCGTGACGAAATCATCATAGGGGAAACGCTGCTGGATATCGCCTTCCACCAAACCCTGACGAATCAGGAAGTCACGGGCCTCCAACGGATTGATACGGCCCCACTGCACGGTGCGGTCCTGCACGATCGGCAATCCGTACAGCAACACCTTCGCGCTGGCCATGGCGGAACCGCGGGAACCCGACCAATGCGGGTCCGCATACGTGGTGCGGGTCAACGGACCGGCCAGAGGCTCGGCCCATGACGGATCGATCTGCGCGGAATACCGGGCCCACAATCTGCTCGTCTCCACCAATTCCGTGCTCATGACCCAGGAGGGGGTGCTTTTCGCCACGGACGAGGCGGGAAACAACGCGAATCGTGTTCCACGGGCTCCCTGATAGTCGTTCTTCGCCATCTTCTGCGCACGCTTCATGGCTCGGGCACGTGCCGCGCCCTTAAGCCCCGCGAAATCGGAGGCCTTCGGCTCACGAACCACCTGCATGCCCATCATCGACAGCAAGCCGGCCAGCATCGACGAATGGATGCCCTGCGCGTCCCACGAACAGCACAGCGAGTGCGCGGCCTGCTGATTCATCGGCAGCTGGCGAATCTTCAAGTCCGGCCGGGATGCCGGAATCGGCTCGCCGACCTTGAACTTGAACTCCTTGCACATCTCACGCAATTGCGTGACCAGATCCTTCCACTGGCGCATGCGCAGGAAACTCAGGTATTCGGCTTTGCAGATGCGGCGCAACGCGGAATTGCTGGGGTCGCCGTCCGCCTGGAACACACGGTCCCACAGATTCAACGCCGTCAGAAAGTCGCTGGAGGCATCCGCGTAGCGGTTGTGGATGCGGTCGGCCTCCTCACGGTTCTCATCCGGCCGTTCACGCGGATCCTGCAAACTCAGGAACGCCACCACGACCAATACCGCGGCCAATGTGTTCGGCGTGGTGGACTTCGCGGCTTCGATGATCATACGGCCAAGACGCACATCGATCGGAATGCGGGCCAGCTGGCGTCCGGTATGTGTCAGCACAACCTCGCCATGCTTGCGTGCGATGGCCTTCAATTCGGTCAATTCGTTGAAACCATCGGACACGGCCTTCATGTCAGGCGGGTCGATAAAGCCGAAATCCGTCACGTCCTGCGCGGTGCGCGCCACGCCCACCGACAGCATATGCAACACAACCGCGCCCAACGATGTGCGCAGAATCTCGGGTTCGGTGAATTCCGGGCGCGTTTCGAAGTCCTCACGAGAATACAAGCGAATCGCGATGCCGTCGGCGATGCGTCCGCAACGGCCCGAACGCTGATTCGCGCTCGCCTGGCTAATCGGCTCAATCGGAAGCCTCTGCACCTTCGCCGTCTTCGAATAACGTGAGATGCGGGCCGTACCAGGGTCTACCACATAACGAATCCCCGGAACGGTCAACGACGTTTCGGCGACATTCGTGGCGATCACAATACGCTGATGCTCATGCGGCTCGAACACCTTGTGCTGTTCCTTGGAGGAAAGCCTGGCGAACAACGGCACGATCTCAATCGCGTCGGGCCTACGCATGTCGGCCGCGCGCGGGCCGTAATGATGACGCAACGCATTCTCGAACTCATGGATGTCGCGCTCGCCGGACGCAAACACGAGAATATCGCGTGGGCCACGGTCATGGGTGGAATGAATCACCAATTCGGCGCACGCCCGGGCCACTGCGGTAGGCATATCCACGTTGACGTCGCGTCCGGGATTCTTCGAGGAATTCGGCGCGGCCGACAGCTCCTCGTAATCCGCATCTCCCGGCATGGCTCCGGTCTCGAAACCGGGGACGGAACGCATCAATGCGGGCGCGGTGCCAAGAGGCTCATACACGATCTGCACGGGGTAGGTGCGTCCCGACACCTCGATTACCGGGACCTTAGTATGCAAGGCGTTCTCGAAATGCTCCTGGAACTTCACCGAATCGATCGTCGCCGACGTGATGATGAGCTTCAGGTCACGACGTTTGGGCAGCAGGGCCGTAAGATATCCAAGCAGAAAATCGATGTTGAGACTGCGCTCATGGGCCTCGTCGATCACAATCGTGTCGTACTGCATGAGCTTCGGGTCGCGTTGGATCTGTGCGAGCAGAATACCGTCGGTCACCACGCGAAGCCGCGTCTTCGGCGAGCTTTCGTCGGTGAACCGAACCTGGTAGCCTACCTCTTCACCCAAACGAACGCCCATCTCGTCCGCGATGCGTTCGGCCACGGTGCGGGCGGCAAGCCTGCGCGGCTGCGTATGCACGATTTGCCGGCCATGCGTTCCTCTGCCCAATTCCAACAGGATCTTCGGCAGCTGCGTGGTCTTGCCGGAACCGGTCTGACCGGAAACAATCACCACCTGGCTCGACTTGACGGCATTCGCGATGTCGTCATGGGCCGCGGAAACCGGCAGCTGGGAGGGATATTCGAATTTCATGCCTTGACGACCTCGATAACGCGGAAGCCTTTCGAACTGGCGTATTTGCCTACCGCATAACCATCACCGAGATGCGAAGCGAGCCAAGGGATCAGGGAATCGGAACCAAGATTCTTCTGCACCACCAAATACGCGGCGCCGCCGTTGTTCAAACGCGGAAGCCATGTCATCAACAACTCGTGAAGCACGTCCTTGCCCACGCGGATCGGGGGATTGGACCAGATCAGATCAAACGTCTTGTCTGACGGAATGTCGGCGGCCAAAACCGTCCGAACGTTTCCGACACCATTGATTTCAGCGTTGCGTCTGGTCAGTTCCAAAGCTCGTTCGTTCACGTCCAACGCCCAGATCTCGGCTTTCGGAGATTCGAAACCGAGCGTCAGCGCAATCGGTCCCCAACCGCAGCCAAGATCAAGGAAGGAGCCCTCCTCGGGCGGTTCGGGAGCCTGCCTCAACAGAACCGACGTGCCCAAATCCAGCCGACTGCCGGAAAACACGCCGTTCGACACCTCCACATCGGCCTCGTTGCCGCGTAACGTGACGTGCAGCTTCCTGCGTACGTCTTTCGACTGCGGATCCGCCGCGAAATACTGCTCGGCCTGTGCCATGCCATCTCCTTGGTAAACGTTCGTTCGGACGGCATCCATCCCGTATTGTCCACTGGTTGAATGCCCGAAGTTCATGTCTCTAGAGTCTGATGATAATAAAGACACCATAGTTTAACCGTGAGAGGTGCCATTGAGCCAGGAAATCGACATCGAACAGATTGCGGATCCCACCAACGCAGGCGGCGTTCTCGCCGACCAATCCGATGTGCTGCTCGACCATAGCGGTGATGAGCGTTTCCAGGAAACCCACGACGAACAGTGGCAGGAACGCGAATCGCGCAACGCGCTCAAGCACGTGTCCGGTCTGGGCGAGCTGCAGGACGTGACGGAAGTCGAATACCGAAAGGTGCGTCTCGAACGGGTCGTGCTCGTAGGCGTATGGTCGAGCCGCGAAACCACGCAGGCCGCCGCCGAAGAATCGTTGAGGGAGCTGGCGGCGCTCGCCGAAACCGCTGGTGCGGTGGTGTGCGACGGCCTGCTGCAGCATCGTATGCGGCCGGACGCGGCCACGTACGTCGGTTCCGGCAAAGCGCGTGAACTGGCGAACATCGTGGCGCAGGAGGAAGCCGACACCATTGTCGTGGACGATGATCTGCCTCCGAGTCAGCGCCGTGCTTTGGAGGACGCCACCAAGGTGAAGGTGGTCGATCGCACCGCCGTTATTCTTGATATCTTCGCCCAGCATGCCACGTCCCGTGAGGGCAAGGCGCAGGTTGAGTTGGCCCAGCTGGAGTACATGCTGCCGCGATTGCGTGGTTGGGGCGGGTCATTGTCCCGGCAGGCGGGCGGTCGCGCAGCCGGCGACGCGGGCATCGGCTCGCGCGGTCCGGGTGAGACGAAGATCGAGATGGACCGTCGTGTGATTCGCAGTCGTATCGCGAAATTGCGCAGGCAGATCGCAGCGATGGCTCCGGCCCGCGATGTCAAACGTGGCGCCCGCCGCAGATTCGGATTGCCGACGGTGGCTGTCGTCGGATATACGAACGCCGGCAAATCGTCATTGACGAACCGGTTGACCGGTTCGTCCGAATTGGTTGAGAACGCGTTGTTCGCCACGCTGGATACGGCGGTCAGGCGTGCGCGGGCCAAGGACGGCCGGTTGTATGCGTACGTCGACACGGTTGGTTTCGTGCGCCGCCTTCCCACGCAGCTGATCGAAGCGTTCAAATCGACGCTTGAGGAGGTCGCCGAAGCCGATTTGATCGTGCATGTTGTGGACGGCTCCCACCCGGACCCGTTCTCCCAGATCGATGCGGTCAACGACGTGCTGGCCGACATCGACGGCGTGGAAAGCATTCCGTCCGTCATCGTGTTCAACAAGTCCGACCTTATGGATTCCTCCATGAGGGAACGCATCGAATCACTGATGCCCGAGGCGTATATCGTATCCGCGTATTCCGGAGACGGCGTGGCCGAACTTCGCGAATTGGTCGAATCGATGCTGCCTGCGCCGAACGTGCATGTGGAGGCGTTGATGCCGTATTCCGCCGGATCGCTCATGTCGAAGGTTCGGGAATACGGCAAGGTCATCGCCATTGAATACCGCGACGACGGCGTGATGTTGGAAGCGGAAGTGGATGATCATCTGGCTGCGCAAATCGTGGAACAATCCATCGGATGAGTCTCATGCGTTCTTGTGTGCTTGCGCGGCACGTATGGCGGATTCATCGATGTGAGCGCTCACATAATCTGTGACGAAAATCACTATTCAGCTGTGGAAATCCGTGTTATCAAGCCCGAAACGTCATACTGTGTGGCTACAGTTGAAAAGGAATTTTGAGAGAAACCTGCTATCAGCGGGATATTCTTTGATTAAGAGAGGTAAGCACATGGTGGATTCACCAATCAAGCCCACAAAGCTCGCTATCATCGGTGCCGGTGCAGTCGGCTCCACTCTCGCTTTCGCTGCCGCTCAGCGTGGCGTCGCACGTGAGATCGTGCTCGAAGATATTGCCAAGGAACGCGTCGAGGCCGAAGTGCTCGACATGCAGCACGGCTCCAGCTTCTATCCGACTGTGTCCATCGCCGGTTCCGACGATCCGGAGATCTGCCGTGACGCCGACATGATCGTCATCACCGCCGGACCGCGTCAGAAGCCGGGTCAGTCCCGTCTTGAGCTGGTCGGTGCCACCATCAACATCCTGAAGTCCATCATCCCGGGTCTTGTGGAAGTCGCTCCGAACGCCATCTTCATGCTCATCACCAACCCGGTCGATATCGCCACCCACGTTGCGCAGAAGATTTCCGGACTGCCGGCGAACCAGGTCTTCGGTTCCGGCACCAACCTCGACTCCGCTCGTCTTCGCTTCCTGATCGCCCAGCAGACCGGCGTCAACGTCAAGAACGTGCACGCCTACATCGCCGGCGAACATGGCGATTCCGAAGTCCCGCTGTGGGCATCCGCCACCATCGGCGGCGTCCCGATGTGCGATTGGACCCCGCTGCCGGGTCACGATCCGCTTGATGCCGAAGTGCGTGAGCAGATCCACCAGGAAGTCAAGAACGCCGCCTACAAGATCATCAACGGCAAGGGCGCTACCAACTACGCCATCGGTATGTCCGGCGTCGACATCATCGAGGCCGTCATGCGTGATTCCAACCGAATCCTTCCGGTGAGCTCCATGCTGCACGACTTCCACGGAATCTCCGACGTCTGCATGTCCGTGCCGACCCTGCTCAACCGTTCCGGCGTCAACACCGCAATCAACACCCCGGTGTCTGACCGTGAGCTGGCTGCCCTGAAGCGCTCCGCTGAGACGCTGAAGGAAACCGCCGCCCAGTTCGGCTTCTGATCAACGGGCCTTCAATAGCATGTGAAACCCCAGCCTTCGGGCTGGGGTTTCTGCGTTTTGGAGCTAATGAAAATGGTATTGAGAAGCGATTTCAATATGTCGCCTGATTTGTATGGAAGGGATTGAATATGGCGCATGATCATATGCATGGCGTTGCTTCGGATATGAATTCCGAACATCAGAAACGTTTGATGGCGTCACTTGCTCTTACGGCGATGATTTTCCTTGCCGAAGTCGTGAGTTCGGCGATTACCGGATCCTTGGCTTTGCTGGTGGATGCCGGTCATATGCTTACGGATATGTCGGTGTTGGTCGCATCCACCGTGACCGCGATACTCGCCCAGAGAAGGCCCAGCAACAGGCGCACTTGGGGTTGGGCCCGGTTGGAGGCAATTACCGCTGCCGCCGGTTCGCTGGTTTTGCTTTTTGTCGGTATGTATGCGCTTTTCGAAGCAGTGGTAAGGCTTTTCGTCAGCTCGGTCGATGAGGTAAGCGATGTGCGTCTGTTGCTCGTTATGGGTCTGATCGGTCTTGTCGCCAATATCGGCTCGATCGTCATTCTCGCTTCGCGTAGTGACGACAATATGAATATGAAGGCGGCCTTTCTTGAAGTGGTGAACGATGCTTTGGGATCGGTCGCGGTGGTGATTTCGGCCGTGGTATTGATGGTTACGGGATGGTCCGGATTCGATGCCATTGCCGGAGGCGTGATTGCGCTGATGATGATACCTCGTGCCGTGGGGCTCATGCGTAATGCGATTCGCGTGCTTTTGGAGGAAACCCCTGAAGGCTTGAACCTCAAGGAGGTGCGCAAGCATCTGGAGCAGGTCCCGCATGTGGTCGCGGTGCATGACTTGCATGCCAGCACCATTTCCACGGATCTGCCTATTTTGATGGCTCATATCGTTGTGGAACGCGGATTGAGCATGGAGCAAGGGGCGGTCATCCTCAACCAGTTGCAGGAATGTTTGATTGAGGATTTTCCGGTCTCGGTGCCGCATACCACGTTCCAATTGGAGCCGGAAGGGTACAGTTCGGCCAGTCAGGAGCGTATGCACCGTTGATGAACGGGGCGTCGCATCGGCGATGCCCCGAATCGAAAGTTCAGATCTTACGTAGAACGGTAACGACTTTGCCCATGATCTGGGCGTTGGTGCCGTCGATCGGTGAATACGCGGGATTGTGCGGGATGAGCCAGATGTGGCCATTGTCATTGCGGAACGTTTTGACGGTGGCCTCGTCGTCGAGGAGCGCCGCCACGATATCGCCGTTCTCCGCGGTGTTCTGTTCGCGGATGACCACGAAATCGCCGTCGCAGATCGCGGCGTCGACCATGGAATCGCCATGAACCTCCAGCATGAAAAGGTTTCCGGTTCCGGTTAGACGTTCCGGCAATCGCATCACATCGTCGATATGCTGTTCCGCGGTGATTGGCGCGCCTGCGGCAATTCTTCCAACCAGAGGAACATCCCGCGATGAGATGATGGACATGTTCTCGTCGTCCGCAGTCCAAGGCGTAACATGCGAGATGTCATTATGCCCATTATCACCATGTATGGAGGAGATCTTTCCTCGTGTGGACGAAGAGGTTGCCACGTCGGAGTTCTCGTCGAACCTGACCACTTCGATGGCCCGTCCTTTATTGGCGTTCATGCGGATGAACCCTTTTTCGTCCAGCGCTTCAAGCTGATGTTTGACGGAAGAAGGGCTTTTCAGTCCGGATGCGTTGCCGATTTCACGAAAGGAAGGAGCGTACCCCTGTTCGGCGAGATGCTTCTTGATTGCGGACAGGACTTTGCGCTGGCGATCCGTCAACGAGCTTTCGTTCGGATGCTCCGCGCTTTTTCGGGGCGTGGATGAGATGCTGCTCATGGTGGCTCCTTTCGTGTCTTGAACCAGCATAGCGTGAAACAGAAAGCAAATCAAACATCTGTTCGAGGTGTGTTTGCGATGTTCGAACATTTGTGCAATATGCGGGATGCGTGATCGATGAAGCCGATATTCGAAAAGAGGATGCGCGATGAACGGTTCGCGCTGTCGTCGAAGTTGTAAATTCAACGGTTCAGGTTATTCTTGGACTCATGCATTGTCCGTTTTGCCAGAATTCAGATACCAAGGTGGTCGATACCCGCATTAGCGATGATGGCCATTCCATTCGTCGTAGACGCGAATGTCCGAAATGTTTCAAACGCTTCACTACGCAGGAGACGACGATGTTGCTTGTGGTGAAACGTTCCGGGAATGTCGAGCAGTTCGACCGCAACAAAGTGATTTCCGGTGTTCGCAAGGCGTGCCAGGGCAGGCCGATCGATGAGGATCAGCTGAAGATGCTTGGACAGCAGGTTGAGGAGGATCTGCGATCCCGGGGCCTGGCGCAAGTGAAGTCGGACGATGTCGGCAAGGCGATTCTCAAGCCGCTGCGGGACTTGGATGTGGTTGCGTATATGCGTTTTGCCAGCGTATACCAGAATTTCGGAGATCTTGAGGATTTTCAGAAGGCGATCAATGAACTCAAATTTGAATCGATCCAATGACATGTGATTCAACGGCATGTCAACGCATCAATGGAATGGGGGTGTCTCCCGACTGATGAAACGTCGGGAGACACCCCCATTCCATTGATTTCGGATGTGTGGATGTCAGCTGATCACCCTCATGCGGATGGTGCCTTCGATGGCCGCAAGCTCGTCGAGCGCCTTCTGATCGGGGCGCTGCGCAACATCCGTGACCACATAGCCGATTTCACCTTCGGTGCCGAGCGCCTGGGCCGCGATGTTGATGTTGGCCTCGCCCAGCACATGATTCACCCGCGCCAGCACGCCAGGCAGGTTGGCGTGCAGATGGGCGATGCGGAAGTTGGACTTGATGTCGGACAGCGTGATCTGAGGCAGGTTCACGGACAACATGGTGGATCCCTTGAACCAGTAATCCTCAAGGCGCTGTGCCACGAACTGGCCGATGGACTTCTGCGCTTCCAGCGTCGAGCCGCCGATATGAGGTGTGAGAATCATATTGTCTTCACCGGCGAGCTCGGTGATGAACTCATCGCCGGACTTCTTGGGCTCCACGGGGAACACATCCACCGCGGCTCCGGAAAGATGTCCGGAATCCAGGTGGTTTTTCAAAGCGTTCAGGTCGGCGACGAATCCGCGGGACAGATTGATGAAGATCGCGTCCTGCTTCATGTGCTGGAACTGGTCCTCACCGAAGAAGCCGGTATTGGACTTGCGTCCATCCACGTGCAGGGTGACCACATCGGACTGTTCCAGCAGCTCGTTCAGAGTGTCGCAGCGGTGGGCGTTGCCCATGGCGAGCTTCTCTTCGATGTCGTAGAAGACCACGTGCATGCCAAGTGCCTCGGCGATGACGGACAGCTGCGAACCGATATTGCCGTAGCCGATGATGCCGAGCGTTTTGCCACGCACCTCATGGGAGCCGGAAGCGGATTTATCCCACATGCCGTGCTTCATGTGATGGGTGTGCGCCGGAATGCGGCGCATCAGGCAGATGATGTCGCCAATGACCAATTCCACGACGGACCTGGTATTGGAATACGGCGCGTTGAAGACGGCGATGCCGTTCTTGCCGGCGTATTCGAGGTCCACCTGATTGGTTCCGATGCAGAAGCATCCGACCGCGGTGAGGGTCGGACGTGCGTCTATGACCTTCCGTGTCACATTGGTCTTGGACCGGACCCCCAGCAGGTCCACGCCTTCCAAAGCGTCAATCAGTTCGTCTTCGCTCAGTGCGCCTTTCAGGCATTCCACTTCAAAACCATGGTCGCGCAGCGATTGGGCCGCGTCCGGATGAATATTTTCCAATAACAGTGCTTTAGGCATGTACTCCACCTTATAGCTTGAGCAGTTTTTCGTCGTTTGTTGTCCGGACTATAAGCAGACGCTGCGTTGGTCGAGTCATGGCCACATACAGGTCGGATGCGGCCACGGCACGCGAGGGAGCGTCCGTTTCGATACGTCCGGGCTGCACCACCATCACGGCATCGTATTCAAGGCCCTTCACGGTCTGAGTGGAGCAGATGGTCACCTGCTCATCCCACGAACTCTGCGATTCGAGGCGGTCGAATTCCTTCGGATTCAGATTCTCCCGCAGTTCGTCGTAGATGCGTCTGCGCAGTGGTCTGATCATGTCGTCGGGAGCGATGATGGCCACGCGTCCGGTGCCGTCCGAGGAGACATACGCGCGCGTCAGTTCGACGCTTTGCTGCGCGATCGCGTCGATAAGGAGGCTTTCGTCGGCCAAAGTGAGTCGTTTCACGGAATCCTCGACGCCGCGCACCGCGTTGACGGTGGAGATGTAGAGACCCTCCGCCGTAGCGAAATCGCAGGCGAGTTGCGAAACCTCCTTCGGGTTGCGGTAGTTGATCGTCAACTCGTCAAGCTGCCAATTGCGCGGGCCGAACAGGGGGTCCATCATCTTGTTCCAGGAGCGGGTTCCTCCTAGCGCGGAAGTCTGCGCCACGTCTCCGACGATGGTGAACGACCTGGAAGGGCAGCGGCGGATGAGCATGCGCCAGTCCATGGCAGTGAGCTCCTGGGCCTCATCCACGACGATATGACCGTATGTCCATTCACGGTCGGCCGACGCACGTTGCGCGGTAAGTTCCGCGTCCATGCCATTGATGTTGTCCACAAGCATCTGGGAGGTGACGATTCCGGAGCCGATTCCGGCCTGTGCGAGGGTGTCCTGTGCGAACTGTTCCTCTTCCGCGCGCTTGGCGTCCAAAGCCTTCTGCCGCGCCACGGCCTTGGGGTCGGGGCCAAGCAGCTCCATGGCCTCGTCAAGCAACGGAACGTCGCTGGCGGTGAACGGTGAGCCCTTTGGCCGAATCAGCTCATGGACGTCCCGCTCATCAAGCCACGGTGCAAAACGACGTAGCTGCTCCGGCTTGCAGAAAAGCTGGTCGATCAGCCATTCACCGGTCATGGGCAGCCAAGCCATATTCAGAGTCTTGCGCAAAACGTCGTTCATACGCAGCTGCTGCATGACGTCGGTCAATTCAGCCTGTTCCGGCGTGTAGTCGAGTTTCTCCACATACCGGTTGCGCATGGAGATGAGCATGCTGTGCACGAATGTTTCACGGGCTTTATTGTGCTGCTGACGTGTTCTCTTGGCATCAGCAATGGCCTGTTCGACGTCCGAGCGGAGCATCGGCACGGAGAACCCGTTGATTCGTATGGTCGGCAGGTGGTCGGGGATACGTTCTCGTGCCGCAACGGCATTGGCTATGGCCTTGGCCATACGACGCTGCCCCTTGAGACGTGCGGCGTGCGGGGTGTCCTGTGAGGTTGCGATCACTCCTGGAATCAGATCGGAGATGGTGCGGCTGACCACTCCGGTCTCGCCCAGTGATGGGAGCACCTGATCGATATAGTGAAGGAACGTGGAGCTGGGACCGACGATCAGCACGCCGGAACGCTCCAAAGTACGTCGGTGCGTATACAGCAGGTACGCCGCTCGATGTAGTGCAACGGCGGTTTTTCCGGTACCGGGGCCACCCTGTACGACCACGGCCTGATTGAGATCGGCTCGAATTATACGGTCCTGCTCCGCCTGAATGGTGGCCACGATGTCGGTCATCTTGCCGGTACGCTTGGAATTGAGGGACGCCAGCAACGCACCCTCACCGGTCAACGTGCCGTTGGACGACGCTTCACCCACCTGATCGGAATGCACATCGAGCACTTCGTCTTCAACACCGACCACATCCCTGAAACTCAAGGTGATATGGCGGCGCATGACGATGTCTCCATGATTTGAAGGCGTCGCCTCATAAAACGGCCGTGCCGCATCGGCCCTCCAATCGGTGAGCAGCGGCTCATGGTTCTCGTTGGACAATCCGATTCGTCCGATATACCGGCGCTCGCCATGCACATCGTCGAGGCGGCCGAACACAAGACGGTCCTCAACTGCACGCAGCTGCGTTAGCCTGTCTTCATACATGGTGGCGAACGAGTCGCGTTCGGTACGCTGTGTGGGGGAGCCGTGCGATCCTGCGGCGCGAACCGTATCAAGACGTGCGCGCACTTGCGCTCGCAAGTCGTCCAAACGGTTGTATGCGCGACTGACGGCCTGCTGTTCTTCCTGCAGCTGGGCTGAGTAGCTCGACATCTCTGGAATCCCTTCATCAAAAACTCAGGCAATTCAATCTACTCTGAGGGTTCTACGAAATCGAGCGCAGAGCGTCTCGTGATGAATGGTGAGGAAGTGTGACGAGATGCGGAGCGTCTCGTGATGAATGGTGAGGAAGTGTGACGAGATGCGGAGCGTCTCGTGATGAATGGTGAGGAAGTGTGACGAGATGCGGAGCGGTACGGAGACGTGGAAAGGTGGTCTTCCTCAAAGGAACCATTGAAATGAGTGTGTATTTTGTGCTGTAGTGGGGAATTTCGGTGAGCTGTGGGGTAGAGTGGTGAAACAGCTGCAGGGTGGAGTGTGTCCAGAAGCTGAAAAAAGGAGGTGCGGCGATGGTCCAGAGTGCCGAAACGCAGCTCTCTGACTACTCGCCAGCGTTCGACAACAATATGGCGCAATTGCCTCCACTGCTGCTGGGAACCTACACACCCAAAATCGATGCCAAAGGTCGAATGGCCTTGCCGGCGAAGTTCCGCAACCAGCTGGGAGCGGGCATGGTGATGGCGCGAGGTCAGGAACGCTGCATCTATCTGCTGCCTCAGTTGGAGTTTCGTCGCATCGCCATGCAGATTCAACGTACGTCCTTGGGCAACAAGGCCGCGCGCGAGTATCTTCGTGTGTTCTTGTCCGGAGCCGTTGACCAGGATCCGGACAAGCAGGGAAGGGTGCTGGTGCCGCAGATGCTGCGTGACTATGCGAATCTGGGCAACGACATCGTGGTGATTGGTGTGGGAACCCGAGCTGAGATTTGGAACAGACAGGCATGGGAGGAATACCTGACCGAAAAGGAGCAGGGGTATTCCGACATTGCCGACGATGTATTACCGGCGGTGGAATTCTGATGACAGATGTGACGACGATTCATCAGCCAGTGCTGTTGCGCGACTGCGTTGATCTGGTCGCGCCGGCATTGACTGAACCGGGGGCGATCGCGGTGGATTGCACGCTTGGACTGGCGGGCCATTCCACGGCGTTCCTCAAGTCGAGTCCGAACGCGCGTCTTATTGGCATCGACAGGGACTCCGAAGCCCTCGCGTTGGCCACTCAAAGAATGGAGCAGGAAGGTCTTGCGGATCGTTTCATTCCGGTCCATGCCGCGTTCGATGATTTCGCCCAAGTGCTCGATGCCCACGGTGTCGAGCGGGTTGAAGCGGTGTTCATGGATTTGGGATTGTCGAGTCTGCAGATCGACGAAACGGAACGTGGATTCTCCTATTCCCACGACGCGCCGCTTGATATGCGTATGGATGTCACCCAGCCGCTGACGGCGCAGCAGGTGCTCGAAGAGTATTCCTTCGCTGATTTGGTTCGCATATTCCGTACATACGGTGAAGAACGTTTCTCCAAGCAGATAGCACGCGAAATCGTTCGTCGCCGTGAAATTGAGCCGTTGACCACGTCCGGCCAGCTCAATCGGCTGGTGGATGAGGTTGTGCCGCAGGCGCACAGGCCCGCGGGCAATCCCGCCAAACGGGTGTTTCAGGCGTTGCGCATCGAAGTCAATGGTGAGCTTGACAAGCTTGCCGGAACATTGCCGCAGATAGCCAACCATCTGTCGGTGGGAGGACGACTGGTGGTGGAGTCGTACCACTCGTTGGAAGATAAAACCGTCAAAGCCTTTATGAATCAGGGGCTCAAGGCGGATGTGCCGGCCGACATGCCGGTGGTGCCTCCGGATATGATGCCTTTCTTCAAGGAATTGACTAGAGGCGCGATCAAAGCCGACGATGAGGAGATCGCCATGAATCCGCGTTCCGCCTCGGTGAGGTTGCGTGCCGTGGAGCTTGTCAGGCCGATTCCCGATCGATGGCGTAAACGGTTCGATGGAAACAATGATTATGCAAGCATGACACGTAGAGGAAAAAGGGGCTGAAACGTGGCTGCACCAAGAACAATTTCGTCCAACGCCGCTCCGGCAGGTCGTAGGAGCCAGTCGGGGACTGCGGGGAAAACGCGTCCTGAACTGCGCGTCGTTAAAGGAGAGCGGGGCAAAGCCAATGGCGTCAGGCGTGGTTTCGAGCAGGTGATCAATTGGACACGCGCCCGTAATACGCCGGTTCTGCATGTATTCGTCGCGGTCGCTTTTCTCATGCTGTGTCTGTTGGGATCGTTGTCGTTACGCACCCAGATGGTGCAGAACTCGTTTGAGGCAAGCCAGATTGAATCGAACATCACCCGTCTGACGCAGGACGTGGAGGACGATCAGGTCAAGCTCGACAAGCTTGAGGCATCTTTGCCGAGCAAGGCCGAAGAGATGGGCATGGTTCCTCAGAAGGGCGCACTCACCATCGATCTGAGCGATTACGCGACGAGCGGGGATGACGCTCAGTGAATATGTTTCACCGATTGCAGAAGGGCTTGACCAGGTTCTACAAGGATCTGCTCACGAAGACCATGATCATTGGTCTTGTTCTGGCTTTTGTCGGAACCGCCTGCTTGGTACAGCTGGTCAACGTGCAGCTGGTCAACGGCAAGGACATGGCCCAGGCAGCCACGCAGAGCAGAACCATCAGGGTGACTCTGAAAGCCAAGCGCGGCAAGATCCTTGACACCAATGGTTCTATCCTTGCTCAGAGCGTGGAGCGATACACCATCATCGGCAATCCGGAGGCTGCCCAGGAGTTCACGCCCATCACCTGTACCGAGGATACGGGAGACAGCTGCCATCAGATCGATGGTAAACCGGTGGGCGTCACCGGGGCTGCGGCGGTGGCCAGGCTTCTTGCGTCGGTGCTTGACATGGACGCGACCGAATTGGGCGCGATGCTTTCCGGCACGGGGCAGTATGCGGTGCTTAAAAGAGATGTGACCCCTGCGGTGGCGCGTAAAATCAAGAAGCTGAATCTCGGTGGAATTGTTTACGCGGAACTCAGCAATGAACGCATCTATTCCAATGGCTCGCTTATGGGCGCGTTGCTGGGCGGCATCAATGCCGATGGCGAGGGAGTCGCCGGCATCGAACAGATGGAAAACGAGACGCTTACCGGTACGGATGGGTATCAGGTATACCAGCAGGGCACCGCGGGCGTGGAGATTCCGGGGACCATGACGGAATCCGAAGAGGCGGTCAACGGTTCCGACATCACCTTGACCATTGACCATGATGTGCAGTGGTATGTGGAAAAGGCATTGAAGGAGAGCTGCGAGAAATATGGTTCTCCATGGGGAATCGCGGTGGTGCAGGATACCCAGACCGGCGACATTCTGGCCCTGGCTGACAGCGATGAGGTGGAAGCCGGCAGCGATCAGGCCAAGATGACCGTTTCCCGTGCAGTCAGCGAAACCTTCGAGCCGGGTTCCATCGGCAAGGTGTTCACCATGGCCGGCATGATTCAGCTTGGTCTGCATCAGGCATCCGACAAATTCACGGTTCCCGACCATATTACGGTGAATAATCAGACCTACAGCGATTCATCCACCCACGGAGATGAACATTGGACGCTTGCCGGCATACTCGAACAATCGTCGAACGTCGGCATGATCATGGCCGGAGACAAGATGAGCAACGAACAGCGTTACGAGTTCATCAGCAAATTCGGAATCGGCCAGGACAGCGGACTGGGGCTTCCCGGCGAATCGCAAGGTCTGCTGTATTCGTCGGACCAGTGGGATCTCCGTACGCAGAACACCGTGCTGTTCGGACAGGGATACACTACGAATGCGCTGCAATTGACGAATGCGGTTGCCGTGATCGCCAATAAAGGCGTGAGGAAACCGCAAAGGATCATCAAAGCGGTCACAGACGCCGATGGCCATACCCAGGAGCAGAAGGTCGAGGGCGAATCCACGCGGGTGATCGACGAGCAGGTCGCCGAGCAGGTTCTGGACGCCATGGAGTCGGTGTCCGACCATTACGCCAATTTCGTGAAGGTGGACGGGTATCGCATCGCGGCGAAGTCCGGTACCGCGGAAGTCGCCGGAGCGGACGGAACCTTGAGCTCGATCATCAGTGATTATTCGGCGATCATCCCCGCTGACAATCCACGTTTCGTGATTACGGTGGTGCTCAAGGATCCGCAGGGCAGTTACGGTGGTTTGACGGCAGGACCCGTTGCCGCGGAGATTGGTGAATTCCTTATGCAGAAGTATGAGGTAGCGGCGTCAAGCGAACGTACCAATGCTATTCCGGTTACTTGGTGAATATGGTGAGGACGAAAGGCGGCAAAGGGAATAATGAGCGCGGTCAATGAATCCATGAACCGTCGTATGACTTTGGGAAAACTGGCCAGCGGATATGGCTTCGACCTTGATCCGGCCTTTTCCACGGAAGTGACGATCACATCCATCGCGGACGATGTGGACTCGATTCGTCCGGGGGCGTTGTTCGTGCCGTCCGGGGACGTGGACGTTCGCCAGTTGGAACAGGCGCAGCGTCTCGGAGCGTATGGGGCCGTCGTTCCGCATGCTTTGCGGGGAGCAATGGAAGACATTCAGATTCCTTTGATCTATGCGGAGCCTACGCCGCAGCAATTAGGCAAGTTGGCCAGTGACATGGCGGGATCGCCATCCGATTCATTGGCCGTGTTCGCGATCGTCGGTGAGGATAAGTCGGCCGTGGAACGAAATGTGCACGATCTTGCCGATTTCCTGCATATGCTCGGCAATCCCGTAGGTGTGGTCAGTGCTTCCGATTCGCAATCGTTGGAACGTTTTTTGGATTTGGATTACCCATTGTCGGTTCTTGACGTGCAGCGTACGATGGCGGTATGCGCCGAAGATGGCGCGGCCGCGGTGATTCTTGCGCTGGATGAGCACACGTTGAATCCCGATGCCCTGCAGTCGGTGAGCATAGACGTTCTTGGCAGCGTCGATAGCGGGCGCAGCGATGTGCGCATCGCGAAATCGGCCGCGCGTTACGGCTGTGTGGTCGGCAAGCAGACGCGCATCGCCCGCAGAACGCAGGAATCCGATCAGCTGGCCGAACAAGCCGCGCAAGCCTATGGACGTGACGACGGCAGCGCGCTGTCGTTGTCGATCGCCATGGTATTGGCGGCTGGCGTGCGTAAGTCGAATATCAAAAGCGCGTTGCGCGTATCCCACGATCTGGATTGATTGCGGATGGCGTGAATCGAATCAGTGTCCGATTATCGTGATCGAACAAATGAAACAACCGTATGAAGCAGCGTTGAAGAGGAGAATGAACGTGAGCAGCCCGACCATGATGCCGATGAGTCTGGAAGAAATAGCAGAAGCCGTCCAGGGACGATTGGTGGCGGGTTCCACGCCCGTCGACGGGCGAATCGCGACCAGTGCGTTCACGGATTCGCGTCAGCTGGTCGACGGTTCGGTGTTCGTGGCCATTGCCGGAGAACGTGTGGATGGGCATGATTTCGTACCGAAGATCGCATCGCAGGGAGCCGTCTGCGCGATAGTGGATCACGAAGTTGCCGACTCGCAGGTCGCGCAGATAGTGGTTGCGGATACGGTGAAGGCCTTGGGGGAGCTCGCCAAGCACAACATAGAACGTCGACGTTCGTCATCCGAACCATTCACCGTCATAGGCATTACCGGGTCGGTGGGCAAAACCACCACCAAGGATCTGATGAAGGCGTTGCTGTCTAAGCTGGGCCCGACCATTGCCCCGGTCGGATCGTTCAACAATGAGATCGGATTGCCTCTGACCTCGCTGAAGGTGAATGAGCGGACACGTTTTCTGGTGGCGGAGATGGGCGCCAACCATGTCGGAGAGATCGCTTATCTGACCACTTTGGTACCACCGGATCTGGCCGTCGTGCTCAAGGTGGGCGTGGCTCACTTGGGTGAATTCGGTTCCGCCGAACGAATCGCGCAGGCGAAGGCGGAGATCATTCACGGCCTGCTGCCGGGCGGAACCGCCATACTGAACGCGGACGACGAACATGTGGCGGCAATGAGCGGCATCGCGCCGGGAGATATCGTATGGTTCGGTCTCTCGGATGCCGATGCGCCGTTCGTCACAGCGCGGAACGTGCGTTGCGACGATTTGGACCGTCCCTCCTTCACATTGTGCTGCGGTGATGAAAGCGCGGACGTCACGCTCGGCATCTGCGGCCAGCATAACGTGATGAACGCGCTCGCCGCGGCAAGCGTCGCCACACGGCTCGGCATGCCGATCGGCGACGTGGCTGACGGACTTTCGAACGTCACCAGCATCAGCCCCCATCGCATGGCGGTGTCCACGGTGAGCAAGTCGCAGACGGAATTCACGCTGATTGATGATTCGTTCAACGCCAATCCCGATTCCATGAAGGCCGGTCTTGACGGTCTTCTGCGTTGGAAGTCGGGAGCCGAAAACCAGCCGTACCGTATCGCGGTGCTGGGAGCCATGCTGGAATTGGGTCCGGATGAGCACGCTCTTCACACCGGAATCGGACGGTATGCGGTCGAAGGCGGCGTCGACGCGTTGGTGTGTGTCGGCGGTGACGACGGTGCCTTGGATGCGCTTGCCCAAGCCATGGCGAAGGGCGGTTCCGATGTCGCCCAGTCACAAGTGGCCGTCGATTGGGTCCGCAATTGCGATGAAGCCGATGCGATGATCACGGAACTTGCGTCCGGCCATACCGACACCGTGGTGCTGCTGAAAGGATCGCACGCATCCGGCTTGAGCGCGTTGGCGGAACGTTGGCAGGCCCTGGCGGCAGAATAGAACAATAGGATTTGGGAGAGAATCGGCTTTGGCCGAATGAGCTGACTGGAACGGAGAGAATCAGGTGATTTCACTCATTATCGGAATCGTGGTGTCACTGGTGGTGACGATTGTGGGCACCCCGTTATTGATAAACCTGGTGCATAAGCTCAATTACGGGCAGTATATCCGTCAGGATGGTCCTCAGTCCCATTTGGTCAAGCGTGGCACACCCACGCTTGGAGGCGTGGTCATCAATCTTGCGGTCGTGCTTGGATGGGGCGCTTCCGCATTGTATCGATTCATCGCATTGCACGAGACGCCATCCTGGTCGGCCATGCTGGTGCTGTTCGCCATGTTGTCGATGGGTCTTCTGGGATTCATCGATGATTTCGCGAAAGTACGTAAAAAGCAAAGCGAGGGACTGACCGTCAAAGGCAAATTCATCGGACAGTTTATCTTCGCCACCATTTATGCGGTGCTGGCTTTGATCCTTCCCACCCAATCGGGATTCCCCAGTGCCCAGGCGGGCATAAGCTTCATCGAGGATCCGTTCTTCAGCTTTGAATTCGCGGGCAGGGCGGTTTCCATCGTGCTGTTCGTCATCTGGGTGAACTTCCTGATGACCGCATGGACCAATGCCATCAACCTGACGGATGGTCTTGATGGTCTGGCCGCGGGTTCATCGATGATCGCGTTCGTCGGATATGCCGCGATCGCTTTCTGGGAGTTCTATCATCTTGAAGGTTCGGGTCGTGGCTTTACCTATGCGGTTTCCGACCCTCTCGACCTGACAATCATCGCGGCCTGCGCTGCGATGGCCTGCCTTGGCTTCCTGTGGTACAACTCGAATCCCGCATCCATTTTCATGGGAGATACCGGTTCGTTGGCGTTGGGTGGCCTGTTCGCGGCCATGTCGATTGCCACGCACACCGAATTCCTCGCCGTGTTGTTGGGCGGTCTGTTCGTGATCGAGACCATGAGCGACATCATTCAGGTCGGATATTTCAAGATGACTCACAAGCGCGTGTTCAAGATGGCTCCGATCCATCACCATTTCGAATTGAAGGGATGGACGGAAGTGAAGGTGGTCATCCGTTTCTGGATGATCGAACTGCTGTTCGTACTCAGCGCTTTGGTGATCTTCTACGGGGATTGGGTCACTCGTTCCGGTCTGTGGATGAATTAAGTATGGTTGTCGAATCGGTTTGTTGACGTCGTAAAAATCAGAAGGGTGGATGGACATGGATATGAATGGTAAGACCGTCGTTGTGGCGGGACTTGGCGTCTCCGGTCAAAGCGTAATGAGCGTACTTGGACCGCGTGCCGGCAAAGTGCTCGGTGTGGATGAGAAGAAGCCGGATGCCGACATTCACTCTTTCGACCAGATAGATTGGAACGACGTCGACCTTGCGGTCGTGTCTCCGGTGTTCAATCCGAGGACGCCGTTCATAGTCGAGGCCCAAAGCCGTGGCATTCCGGTGATGAGCGAGGTCGAACTTGCGTGGCAACTTCGTGTGGACGCGGGTGATTCCGGCAGTCCGGCACGATGGATCGGCATCACCGGAACCAATGGAAAGACATCGACCACGGAAATGACCTCGGAGATGCTTACGGCATGCGGCTTCACCGCGCCTGCGGTCGGCAACATCGGCAAAGCCGTCTCCCAGGCTGCGGTGGATTCGGGCAACGACGTGCTGTGCGTCGAGCTGAGCTCGTTCCAGCTGCACTTCACCGATTCCATGGAATTGGACTGCGCGGCCATAACCAACATCGCCGACGATCATCTTGACTGGCATGGCGGAATCGACAACTATGCTGCTGACAAAGCGAAGGTCTTTCACAATGTGAGGAAGGCATTGGTTTACAACGCCGATGACGAACGCGTGACCAGCCTGGCCTTCGCCGCCCAAACCGCGCAGGATTGCAAGAGAATCGGTTTCACCCTCCATGAGCCTTCCGATGGTCAAATCGGAGTGTGCGACGGTTGGATCGTGGATATGTCCGGCATTGCCGGGGGAGAGTATGGTCAGCCGTTGCGCGTGGCGAAGATCGCCGATTTCACTCATCTGACGGAGCCGGACGGAACGGTGTATCCGCATCTTCTGGCCGACGCTCTGACCGCGCTTGCCCTGGTGTTGGGCCTTGGCGCGGATGGGGAACGCGCGGTCGCGGCGCTTCAGAAATTCACTCCGGGAGGTCACCGCATCCAAACCGTGGCCACGGCAACGACCAAGGACGGCGGCACCATACGGTTCGTTGACGATTCCAAAGCCACGAACGCCCATGCCGCAAAAGCGTCATTGAACAGCTTCGCGGATAAATCCGTCGTATGGATCGCGGGCGGACTCGCCAAGGGAGGACGCTTCGAACGTCTTGTGGCCGAGCAATCACACGTGATCAAAGCCGCGGTGATCATCGGCGTGGAACAAGGGCCGATGCTAGACGCGTTCAAGACGAACGCTCCCGACATTCCTTTGACCGTTATCGATCCCTCCGACCAGACCGTCGTCATGGAGAAGGCTGTCGAAGCCGCCGGCAAGTACGCGCAGTCCGGTGATGTGGTGCTTATGGCACCGGCCTGTGCTTCCATGGATCAGTTCAAGTCGTACGCCGATCGAGGCAACCAGTTTGCCGAACAGGCCCGACGTTGGGTGAGTGAGCATGGGGAAGCCTAGAAGCGCGCGTAGCGTCTCGTCGTCAGGCGTGAAAAGGAATACGGGAAACACCGAGAAAAAAGCATGGAAGAACAGCGCGAAAACCAAAACGCGCGGTAAAACCGGCAGCATCGGCAAAACCGCAAATAACGACGCTGATTTTAGCGAATTCGTGGGGATGCGGAGTTTGACCAACCCGTTGTGGTGCTATCACGGATTCCAACTGGCCGTCGTCATCCTCACACTGTTCGGCGTCATCATGGTGTTTTCCAGCTCGTCCGTAACGCTGATCAGCAATGGGCAATCACCGTGGAACCAAGCCATCAAACAGGGCGTATACTGCGTCGTGGGAATCATCGTCGCCATAGTTGCGATGTGTTTTCCGTATAACAAGTATCGGCAATTCAGTTTTCCCATCCTGCTTGCGGCTATCGGTCTGCAGCTGATGACCTTGACTCCGTTAGGCGTGGAAGTCAACGGAAACAAGGGTTGGATTGGCATTGAAGGCGTGTTCACCATGCAGCCCGCGGAAATCGTCAAGCTTGCGCTGTGCATATGGATGCCGAGGGAACTGATCGACGCCCGCAAGCGTGTGCGCAGGGACGGAATGGTCAAAGCGTATTCGAAGCTGGCGCTTGGATATCTGTGCAGCCTCGGATTCGTGATGCTTGGCAAGGATCTCGGTACGGGCCTAATCGTTCTTGCGATCGGCGCAATCGCCCTGTTCCTCGGTGAGTTTCCCGGAAAATGGCTGCTTGCTCTGGGAGGCATCGGAATCGCGGGAGTCGGTGGATTGGTCATTACCAGTCCGAACCGTCTGAACCGTATCCTGGCCACGTACCAGACCTGTTCCGCATCCGATCTGCAGGGCGTGTGCTATCAGGCCGTGCATGGCAAGTACGCGATCGCATCAGGTGGATTGCTTGGTGTTGGCATAGGAAATTCGGGAGAGAAATGGGGATATCTCCCTGAAGCGCATAACGACTTCATCTTCGCCATCATCGGAGAGGAGACGGGCTTCGTCGGAGCCGCGATGGTGATCCTGCTGTTCATGGTGCTGGGATGGTGCATGTTTGTGGTGGCGCTTCAGGCGCGGAACCGATACATTACCATCGTCATCTCGTGCATCGCCGTATGGATTGTTGGACAGGCGTTCATCAATATCGGCGTTGTGGTCGGGCTTTTCCCGGTCATGGGTGTGCCCATGCCCTTCGTGTCGGCAGGTGGCTCTTCGCTGATCATGTGTCTTGCCGCGGCGGGAGTGGTCATCAGCATGATGAGAGGTCAGCCCCAGATACACGCGGAGACGCGCAGACTGTGAATTGGAGCCATCGGCGGTTCGCGTCCGATGGCTTTCGCGCATACTTGGCGTAGACGAAATGTGATTATCGCCGGTGGATTCGCCGGTGGAGCGCCTTGCCGTCGGCAATTGGGCTAAGCTCATGTGGTATGACCAATCAGAAGCATATCGTTCTTGCCGGTGGCGGTACTGCCGGCCATGTCAATCCTTTGCTTGCGGTGGCGCACGTGATTCGCGACCTTGAGCCGGATGCCGATATCGCGGTGGTGGGTACCGCGGTCGGATTGGAAAAGGATCTGGTTCCACAGGCCGGTTTCGAATTGGAAACGATTGAGAAGGTTCCGTTCCCTCGCCGTCCCAATATGGCGGCGCTGAAATTCCCCGCGCAATGGAAGGCCGAGACACGGAAGGTACGGGAGATTCTGACACGTCACAATGCCCAGGTGGTTGTTGGCTTCGGCGGATACACATCCGCTCCTGTATACGCATCCGCGCATAAGATGGGCATCCCGATCGCGATTCATGAGCAGAACGCGCGTGCCGGTATGGCCAACAAACTGGGTGCGCGATGGGCGGACATGATTGGCGCGGCCTATGCGCAGACCGGGCTGAAGCCTCGTAAGGGAGTTGATGTCGAACGTGTGGGCTTGCCGTTGCGCCCTGCCATCGCGGATTTGGCCTCCGCTTTGGAGAAGGACCGTGCCGCGACACGTCGCGCCGCCGCGCAAAGCCTTGGCATCGATTCGGATCGCCCCCTGGTGGTCATTACCGGAGGCTCACTTGGCGCGGTGAACGTCAATCGTGCGGTGGCCGCCAGCGCGAAGGAGCTGCTTGACCATGCGCAGGTGATTCATCTGACCGGCAAAGGCAAGGATGAGGAAGTGCGTTCTTTGGTGTCCGTAAGCGCGGGTGATGACGTGCTTGGACGGCTTGGTCCCGATCACGCTTCGGATGGCGATTACCGGGTGGAGCCATATCTGGAACGTATTGACTTGGCGTTCGCATGCGCCGATCTGATTATCTGTCGCTCCGGTGCGGGCACGGTTTCGGAATTGACCGCATTGGGCCTTCCTGCGATCTATGTTCCGCTGCCCATCGGCAATGGCGAGCAGAGGTTCAACGCCCAGCCGGTGGTGGACGCCAGGGGAGGCCTCATGGTGGCTGATCGTGAATTCACGGCCGATTGGGTCAGGCGTCACGTTCCTCAAGTGTTGTCCGATGCCGATGCGTTGTCGGAATATGGAAGGAACGCCTGGCAGTATGGCATACGGGACGCGGCCGAGGTCATGGCCCGAAGAGTGCTGGCCCTTATCTGATTCCGGTCCGTCGGTTCTGAAACAACGTATATGGCCATGCCTGTGCACAGACCATGGGTGTGGCCATAATGGAGTGAGCTTGAAATCAATGTGCAAGGGGAGCAGTCGTGTCTGACAACCAGCGTGATGCCGGTACCATCGTTCTTGATCCAACTTATGCGTCGTTCGGCCCGCAGGAGCGTGTGACCGACCTTGGCGAAACCCATTTCATCGGCATAGGCGGCGCTGGTATGAGCGTACTCGCCGAAATGCTGCATGAACAAGGCGTGAGCGTCGATGGCTCCGATCGTGAGCCAAGTGCGAAAACCGAGCGTCTGCAAAGCTTGGGAATCACCGTCGAATTCGGCCAGCGAGCCGAAAACGTCGCCGGCAAGAACACGGTCGTGTTCTCCAGTGCGATCAAACCCGATAATCCGGAAATCGTCGCAGCGCATGAGGCGGGGGAGCGCATCGTGCATCGCAGCGACATTCTGGCGCTGCTCATGCAGGCCAAGCGTGCGGTCACCGTTGCCGGAGCACATGGCAAAACCACCACAAGCTCCATGCTGGCGCACATCCTCACCCATGGCGCACAAGGCGAATTGGCCGATCCGAGCTATGCCATCGGAGGATCCATCCAAGGCGAGAACGGCGAGACTCTCGACGGCGGCCATGCGGGGAAAGGAAGCGTGCTCGTCGCGGAAGCCGATGAATCGGACGGCAGCTTCGCGAAATACCATCCCGAAATCGCCATTGTGACCAATTGCGAAGCGGACCATCTCGACCATTACGGAACCCAGGAAAACTATCGTGCGGCTTTCGTGGAACATCTCGGGCGTGCGGGCAGGGCGGTGGTCATGTGCGGCGACGACGAAGGCAACCTCGCCGTGCTCCGTTCACTCGAGCCACAGGTGGCACGGCATGCGGTCGTCTATTCAACGCAGGAGCCTTCCGATCTTGGTGATCTCAACGGTGCGGCTTTGGTACGTATCGAATCGGAAAACGAGCATGCCGGAAGCGGATCGGAACAATTCGTCCTGCACGTTCCCGCAGGATTGATCGGAACGGACGAACGTCGAGTGAACGTCACTTTGACAGTTCCCGGCATCCATAACGCCCGTAACGCATCCGCTGCGATCCTTGCCGCGGCCCTTTTGGGTGCGGATATGGATAAGGCGGCGCAGGCCGCCACCTCGTTCATGGGCGCAGCAAGACGATTCCAGGTGCGCGGCGCGGTCAGCCAGGTGACGGTGGTGGATGATTACGCACATCATCCCACTGAAATCGAGGCGTTGCTGCAAGCCGCACGACGCCGCTATCCGCAGTCGGGCATTCACGTCGTTTTCCAGCCGCATCTGTTCTCCAGAACCATGTTCTTCGCGAAGGAATTCGCGCAGGCCTTGTCTCATGCCGACGATGTGATCGTCACGGGTATTTTCCCGGCGCGTGAAAAGCAGGAGGATTTTCCACGGATCAGCGCGGCGACCATAGTCGATGAGGCGGAGAAGCTTGCCCACGAGCCGGCCGAACATTGGATCCAAGCTGTTGAAGACATGCATACCGCGGCACAAATGATTGCGATGCGCGCCCATCATGGCGACGTGATCTTCACCGTCGGAGCCGGAGACATCACGCAGATGGGTGATGTGATTCTGCATGCCTTGGATGCGCATCGCTGGGATTGCGAGGGCTGATGGCGCGCAAGGTCATCGGTTCCGGCAAGAACGGCGCGTCCGAATCCAACGGAGTCGGACGCGCCATCCAGAGTGGGAGTCGCACCGAGCGCCAAACGGCGAAGAAATCCGCTCCGAGGCAGGCGCGCTCCATTGTCGGCAGTGAGACGACGGATCCATCCAGGTCCGAAGGGTTCGTTGATGCACGCAAACTGCGCAGTGAGAACCTCATCGCCAAAACGTTGGACGAGACCACAGGCACGCTGGGTCTGCTGACGCGTCCGAAAGTCGTTGATTTCAGTTCCCGACTCGAAGAAAAACGCAAGGCGAACATCCGCGTCGTCACGATTCGCGTGGCCGGCGTGGTGGTGGCCACCGCAATCGTGTCGGCATTGATCTGGCTGTTTTTCTTTTCGGCGGTCTTCCGTTTGGAAACGAGCGAAATCACGATTGTGGGAGGTAACGAATGGGTAAGCGATTCCCAAGTGATGGAAATCGCCAAGAAACAGGCAGGCAAGTCGATTCTGCTGGTATCGAACAGTGATGTCGAGAAGGAAATCAAAGAGATTCCCGGCGTTACTTCGGCAGAATCGAAAAAGGTGATGCCGAACAAGCTTGAGGTGACGGTCAAAGCGCAGAAGCCGGCCGCGATGCTCAAAACCGGTGAAGACAGCATGACCGCGGTCGACAGTAAAGGCCGTGTGCTCAACTCGGTCGAGGGAGCGTCGGTGGAAGGGATTCCCGTCATTGAGGTCGAGGACGTCGAAACCAGTCTGAAGAACCGGTCTATCAAGGAAGCGTTGAAAATCCTCAGCTCGCTGTCGGAATCGATGCGCAAGTCCATCACCAAGGTCACGGCGGCCACGCAGGATTCCATCACCACGGAACTCAACGATGGCGATCAGATAATCGTGTGGGGTGATTCTTCCGAAATGAAACTGAAGAAAGCCGTGGTGGACAAGATCATCAACGATCCGAACGTGATTGGAGACAAACACAATATCGACGTCTCGGCACCGTTGAGACCGATCATCAAATAGAGTGTTTGGCGTGTTCGCAGAATCGGCGCGCGTTCGGATATGCTTTGGGGTTGGATTCCCGATGACGAATCCAACCCCAAAATCTTACATGTTCGATGTTAGCGAGTGCCGTCAGGCGTTCGGATTCGCCTTGAGTGCGGGTGCCACGGAAACCGACGGGTCGAGGCGTGGAATAAGCGTGCACTGCGTGGCATGATACAGGTCGGATTTGCCGGGCCAAACCGTGCCGATTACCTCGTTGTCCTTATTGAGCTGATGGAACCATGAACCGTTCTCATGGTCGATCAGATATTCGTCGATATACTTCCAGAAGGTCGCATACCAATCCTTGTATTCCTGCTTCCCGGTGACGGTGGCCAGCGTGGCGGACGTGTTCACGGATTCGGCGAGAGTCCAATGCATGCGGTCGGTCACCACGGGCTTGCCATTCCAATCGGTGGTGTAGGCCAGTCCAATCGTACCCTCCGCGTTCCACGCATCGGCCAGAGCCTTGTTGAACAGGTTCTCAGCGGCTTCGACGAGCTGACGTTTGCCTTCCTCCGAACGCTCCTTGGAACTGAGCGCATACTGGGTGATCAGACGTGCCCACTCGATGCCGTGGCCGGGAGTGGCGCCGTACGGCTTGAACTGATCATCGGGCTTATCGTGATTGCACTCCAGATCAGGCTGCCAGTCGGCGGTGAAGTGCTCCGGGATGCGCCATTCATTATCGGCGGCCCAACCAACCACATGGTCGATGATGCGTCCTGCGCGCTCGCGGTATTCCTCGTTGCCGGTCACGTCGGCCACGGCCAGGAAGGCTTCGGTGGTGTGCATATTGGCGTTGATGCCGCGGTAGGCGTCCAGTTCGGTGAATTCGGTGTTCCAGGTGTCGACGGCGAGGCCGATTTCGTCATCCCAGAAGTGCTTGTCGTAGGTTTCGAGGGCTTCCTCGAGCAGTTCGTCGGCACCGGGGCGTCCGATGAGCTTGGCTGAGGTTGCGGCGAGGATCACGAACGCGTGCGCATAGCAGACCTTGCCTTCCTCATGGGTGGAGCCATCGGCACTGATTGACGGATACCAGCCGCCGTTTTCGTCATCGTGCAGCGGACCACGAAGGCCGGCGATCGCTTTGTCCACCAGTTCCGCGGCTTCCGGTTCGCCGTGAAGGAATCCAAGGGAGTACACGTGGGCCATGCGGCAGGTGATCCATGTGTGGATGCTTTGGGTCAGGTCGGGCTTGCCGGTGTCGTCAAGCCAATAGGAGCCGCCCTGTGGAGCGGGGAAGTTGTGTCCGAAATGCAGGAGTTCGTTGGTTTCCGCTTCGAGTAGGTCGTGGTTTTCCTGCGATCCGAATACGTAGGATTCGGCGGGGTATGAGGTTGTCATCTATTGAGGGTCCTTCCTTGGAATCGTCCGCAATGACGTGGTAACTGGGTTGATGTATTAACTATGTTAATCACTTAAGCGGTTAATGCAAGTTGCCGCAACGGTGTGTCGTGGATGTGGTTGGACATCGGACGTTACTGAATTACTATCTTTGTTCGTCCGTATGCAGAGATTTCCGTCATCGGAATCCTTCCGCGTAGTACTCTGCGAAACCATGGAAATCGAATATACCGAAGAGAAGAAGTTCACCAAAGAGCAGACGCAACGACTGTTTCGCTCGGTCGGTTGGATTTCGGGAGAATATCCGGAACGATTGCACAAGGCTCTGATGGGGTCGTCCACAGTGTTCAGCGCTTGGCGCGGCGATCGCCTGGTTGGTCTTGTACGAGTGCTTGACGACACTGAAATGGTGGCGTACATGCATTACGTGCTTGTCGATCCCGAATATCAGGGCCACGGTATCGCCGGGCATCTGGTGGGCATGGTCAAAGAGAAATATCGCGATTATCTGTATATCGAAGTGATGCCCGAGGAAAGCAAGAACGCGGCGTTCTACCAGAAGCATGGTTTCCAAATCATGGAAGACGGCGTCGCCATGCAGATCTGCAATCCCGGAGAACGTCGGTAAAAACAGCCCGTATGGGTTTCCTCAGATTCCTATACGGTTCGTGCGTGCATTCTTATTGCATCATGACGTGTGATGAAGAATCGGGAAAGGATGATACCCTTTCCCTAAGGGGCGATGATGCTCCCCGAACGTGCGTCGCAGATGATTGTGCGCAGGCTCAAAAGGTTTTATGAGGAGATGCTATGCGGTGCCATCGTTTTGCCCATCGTGAGAATTTCTCGTTGCGTGCACGCGCGGCTTGCGTTTGCATTCCAAGGGTGTTTCCCTCAAAAGTTGATTTGCGGGAGAGTGGCGTGGCGACACCCGTCAAAATGCAAAATCCGTGGAACACCTGCTGGTCTTTTGCTGCCACTGCGGCTATTGATGAGGCGAGCGCGAAGCTTGGTGATGCCGGTTCCGACTGTAGAAACGTGTTGACCAATTCCACCCCGAATTCCGATGATGTGAATGCTGCAGTTGCGTCACTTACATCTCCGGCCAAGGCCGGAATGAAGACCGAGTGGCGATATTCACTCATTCAATGTACACCGCCGAACGGATTAATGGTGTGCCGCAATGCGTTCAGGGTAATCTGTGCGGTAGGGACGGCGTGCGCTTGGTCGTCTGCGATTAACGCTTCGAAGGGTGCCGTGCTCGTAAGCAATGTCGGTGTCTGGAGAAGCGCGGGAGAGAGAGGATTTTCATATGAGGAAGCTGTTTGGGGGCCTCAACATGAGTTGGCTTGCCGTGGTGCTGTTCGCGGCCGTCGCAGGCATCTATACCGGCATCGTCGGATCCATTCCGGCAGTGGCGGAAACATCGCTCAAAGACATTGCGGTCAGCTACGAATGGTGGGTCATCTTTGCGGTGATCATTGCGTCCAACTGTACGAAAAATTGGGAGTCCGCGCTCAAGATCTTCGTTTTCTTTCTCATCAGCCAGCCGCTCTGCTTCGTTGTCGAAGTAATATTCGGCCTTTCCGCCGACCTGGCGCTGTACTACTACTGCAGCATTTGGGGTCCGGCCACGCTTCTTACGCTTCCTGGCGGATTCATCGCATACTACATCAACAAGCAAAATGTGTTCGGCAGTGTGATTCTGGGCTTGGGTAACTTCATCCTGGCGCTTTTCGGAGTCTTCTATCTGGCCCAGGTGCTGAAGAATCCTCCATACCATCTGCTCAGCACCATCGTCTGCTTCGCTTCCATATTCATTTTGACTTTTCAGATTCAGAAAGACAACAGGAACCGCATAGTGTCCCTTCTGGTGACTGTTGTGGTTACGATTGCGGTCTTCGTGCTTGCGTGGATGACCGGACGTGTCATCATCTAGACCGCACATGAAGCATCCATGTTGAAAATCGACAACGCCGAACCACATTCCGATTGTTGGGCTGAGGTAATTTGGGCGCTTTTGTTCTGACTGCGGATGTATGGGCATAGTCGTTGGACTCGCATATCTCCGTACCGACGCAAACAGCGTGTTTTACGTCGGTACGGGAATAGTGATGGGCCTGTAATATCCCCGTACCGACGCAAACAGCGAGTTTTACGTCGGTACAGGAATAGTGATGGGCCTGTAATATCCCCGTACCGACGCGAAACCAGCTGTTTGCGTCGGTACGGAGATAGTGTCTATAAATCACCGTTGGAAATAAAGGAAAAGCCGCCATTTCTGGCGGCTTTCGAAACGTGGAGATGCGGGGAATCGAACCCCGGTCCGGTAACCGTACCCTCAGTCTTCTACGTGCGTAGTCTGCTGGCCGTGCGGCGATTTTTCTGCCCCCACCGATGTCGCAGACGACTGATGGCGAGCATATCCGCAGTGAAAGTCCCTTGACGGCCCTGTGGCTCAACCGTCAAAGCAAGTCTTCTAAACGACGCTCAGCATCCTCCCAAAGACGAGGAGGAGTGAACGGAGCGGCTGCTCACTGGTTAATCCTGGCGCGAAGCTCAGGCAGCGAGAGCGAACTCAGTGCGGTTAGATTTAGCACTTATTCTTTTGTAGGGGGCATCCACGAGCGGACCCTACGTTCTCGGCACGCTTCCCTGCGACGAACAGGTCACCGTCGAAACCGATCATCCCCAATCTTGACTTATCAAGCTTCCCTCCTTGCGGACGGACTCTTCAATATATCACGAAAGGAGATGATCGCAAAATTCGTCGTATTATCGCTGTACGCGAATATCGAAATAATCCATGACCAATTCGCAGAACATCATATTCGCCCAACTGAACCACGGTCTGGTGTATTGCGTCGGATCGTTGACGTCAAAACTCTCGTGCATCAGATGCGTCCCGGCGTCGGCGGCGACGAGTTGGTCCAGGATGCGGGCTTTTTCGTCCTTGCTGTTGCTGGTGAGTCCCTGAATTGCCATGGCGATCGGCCACACGTAGCCCTCCGGCGTGTGGGGTGATCCGATGGCATGGGCGTAGTCGCCTTCGAAGTAATAGGGATTTTCGCTACTCAGCAGTGTCTCCCGGGTTGCGAGATATATGGGATCATCCGAATCGCAGAATCCCAAATACGGTGCCGCCATAAGATTCGGGACGTTGCTGTCGTCCATGAGCAGCGCATTACCGAGACCGTCCGTCTCGTAGGCATATATGCGCGCTCCGGAGGCGTTTTCGATGGTTCCATGTTCGGCGATGCCTTTTGCGATGTCTTGTTTCAGTCTCGTCGCCCGTTCGACGATTTGCTCGTCGTCAAGAATTTCGGTGAAGATACGCTTCAGATACTCCATGACCACACATGCGAACATGTTGGATGGCACGAGATACGGGTAGACGCAGGCGTCGTCGCTTGGGCGGAAACCGGACCAGGTCATGCCTGTTACCGCGAACGGGCCTCCTGCGCCGCTGTTCGGTACGGAATCGCGTGGATCGTTGTTTGGTCGGAAGAAGCGGTAGTGGGAATCGGCATGGTTCTGCTCGGTCTCGAATACATCGAGGATCTTGCGCACTCCGGAGATGAACGCATCGTCGAAATGGGATGTGAGCCCGGTGTTGACGTACAGGAGCCACGCAAGCTGGATGGGGTAGCACAGGGAGTCCACCTCGTATTTGCGTTCCCAGAGCCAAGGGCCGAATGAATCGGTCTGATCGTCCGGATCCCATGTTGCTCCGCTTGGCGTTTCGTTGAATGCGTTCGCGTAGGGATCGATGTTGATGAATCGGAATTGCTGTCGCACGAGTCCGGCGATGAGTTCGGCCAATTCCGGATCGTCCTTGGCTACGGCCAGATATGGCCGGAACTGCGCGGAGGAGTCTCGCAACCACATGGCAGGGATGTCTCCGGTCAGCAGGAATGTGGTGCCGTCCGGATGGCGGCGCACGGTGGTCGCCAGGGTGTTGGCGAATCCGGCTTTGAAATCTTCGGCCCAACCGGCATGCTCGCTGCCGCATAGATCGGCGATCCGGTCCATGAATTCGGTGACGGATCGGGGGATCGGGTTGTTGTGGGCGGGACTGTTCTCAGTGGTCATGGCAACTTCTTCGTTGGTAGGTGAATCAGGTAGGTAAATCGATTGACGTACATAATGATTCTACCAACAGTCACGTATAAACACGTATGAGAAAAGGTCTCGCACCACGTATCGCGGAACTGCATCTGCGACCAATCGGATTCGAGTTTTCTCGGTCCAGCGATCTTGGCGCGGTTCGCGTAAGCGGTGCGAGACCCTGTGATGATGAAAGCGAATCGGTTTCCCGAAGACTCTTACCTGCCCGCTTCGGCGAGATAGTCCGGAACGCCCTCGGTCGGGTACACGGGCCATCCGCCTTCCTTGGTGCACACGTAGGCGGCGGTGTTCACCGCGGCGCGATGCGCTTCCTTCAGGGACGCGCCGACGAGCAGCTTGCCGGTGAAGGAACCGGAGAAGGAATCGCCTGCGCCAACGGTGTCGGCGACTTCGACGTGCGGCGTCAGCAGCGTGGAGACTTCGCCGTTCTTGGCGGTGATCGTGCTGAAGGTCGCGCCACCGGTCAGAATGATGTAGTCAAGGTCGAAGTTCTCGATGAACCACTTGCACGCATCCTCGTCGTTGCACTCCGGGATGGAGAACATATCGCGCATGAGCAGCAGCTCGTCGTCGTTGATCTTGAACACGTTGGCATAGCCGAGGAGTTCTTCGATGAGTTCCTTGGAATAGAAGTCGGAACGCAGGTTGATGTCGAAGAACTTCAACGCGCCTTCCTTGGTGTGCTTCAGCAGCTCGATGATGGTGTCGTGCGACTGCTCGGAACGCAGACCGAGGGTTCCGAAGCAGACGGCGTCGGCCTTGGAGACGGCATCCACGAGATCATCGGTGAGCTTGATGTGGTCCCATGCCACGTTCTTGACGATGGTGTACTCCGGAATGCCGTTGGTCAGCGCCACGTCCACGGTGCCGGTCGGGAAATCGTTGGTCTGCACCAGGGTGTTGATGCCGGCCTTGTGCGCGTCGGCGATCAGTTCCTCTCCGAGCTCGTCGTTGCCGACCGCGCTGATGGCGTAGCCTTCCGCACCGTTCTGCGATGCATGGTAGGCGAAGTTGACGGGCGCGCCGCCAGCTCGTTTGCCGGTGGGGAGCATATCCCACAGAATCTCGCCGAGGGAGATGACGATTGGCTTGGACATGGTGTTTCCTTTCTTTTTTGTTGGCGGCGTGCCTGAGTTATGCAACGTCGAAGAACATCGAAGGATGTTCCAAAAAATTTGTTATTGCCACGGCCGCGGCACCGGTTACGGTCGCGTCGGTCGGTAGTTCGGACAGTGTTATGTCGGTCTCGCGACCGATTTCCGCGATGGTGCGTTCGGCGACGACGGTTCTGACTTCGTCGAGCAGCTGTTGCCCGGCCTGGGAGACGATGTCGCCAAGTACGATATGCGTGGGATTGAAGGCGTTGATGATGGTGACGACGCCATATCCGATGTATTGGGCGACCTCGTTCACCAGCTTTCTTGCCCGCGCATCTCCTGTCGAAGCTTTTTGGAACAGCGCGACGCAGGCCTGCGCATGGGTCATGTATGGACTGCCGGGAACGATATCCCGGTTCGAATTAAGTATTTCGTGAATGGCCACGGCCGAACAGTAGCGTTCCAGGCAGCCGACATTGCCGCAGTCGCAGGGCTTTCCGTTGACGTCGACGGAGATGTGTCCGACTTCGGTGGCGGTGCCGTGAGCGCCGTAGTAGATGTTGCCGTCGGTGATCACGCCCAGGCCGATGCCTTCTCCAAGCAGATAGTAAGCGAGTGAGCCCTTCTGCATTGCCGGGTTGAACAGGAACTGGGCTAGTGCGCCGGCTCGCGCGTCCTGTTCCACAAACACGGGAACGCTGAACGCATCGTTGAATTCCTTGATGAAGTTGACCTTGCGCCATCCTTGCATGGAGGATACGAGTGCGGTGTGGCCTTCTTCCACCAGATACGGTCCAGGAACCGCCATGCCGATGGCCACGATGCTTGAATCCTCGCGGATGAGCTGTGCGATGGTCTCGCGGGTATGCTCGATGGTCTCCGGGATGCGTTCCTCGTTGACGGTGGGCAGATCGGTCAGGCTGATGCGGTTGCACTTGAGGTCGAATACGGCGATCTGCACCAGGCTGCGGGCGAATTTCACACCGATCACATGGTATTTCCCGCAGTTGAGGTTCAATCCGATGGAACGTCGGTTTTTGTTGCCTTCCATATCGCCGGTTTCCTCGATGACGTTTTGGGACAACAGTTTCGCCGTGATTTTGGTGATTGCCGCCGGCGTCAGTTCGATGGCCTTTGCGATTTGCGCGCGTGAACTGATGCCGTTGTGGTACAGGTATTGCAGAATCCGTGAGCGGTTGTTTTCGGAGATTGACGACTGTTGAGCGCTGTAGCTACTCATGACACCTCCTTGCGCCTGTGCACGGATCCCCTCGTTGAACTAGTTGATATATTAACGCTGTTAACAAAAAGCTACAAGTCGAAAATACCAGCGTGTCGCCGAATACACCCGAACGAAAAGTTCGCCGACAATGTCGCAGCTTCCGGAGATAACCGTCCGACGGCATAGGATCGAAAATTTGAGGGCAAAAATAATAGTGCCTGCGACGATCGGTTCGTCGCAGGCACTACCGCCTTATTTTGGCAGGGCCGTCATTCATCGGATCTGGCCATTGAAGCAGAATTGCGCGTGGGCGTCGCCATGCGCCTTGCGCTCAAGATACTCACGTACGTACCCCATGCGTTCAACCGTGGTGGCGGCCAGTGGTTCGGGCAGCGCATCGGGGGAGAACCAGCCCACGTTGAGGCTTTCCTCATCACCGACGTACGGCTCCGTGTTGCCGGTCGGATCAGGCGTGCAGATGAACAGGTGATCCATATACATGGTGTTGTCGCCGTTTGCGTAGGTGAGTACGCGCCGCGACGACTTCACCGACACCAGATCGGTGACCACGACATCCACGCCGGTCTCCTCCTTGACCTCGCGTGCCACAGTGTCGGCCGGTTCCTCTCCCGGCTCGTTGATGCCGTACACCATGGCCCATTCGCCGGTATCGGAACGTCTTCCCAGCAATACCCGGCCCTGTTCGTCCTGAACATAACCGGACACGCCCATCAGCCATAGCAGATCGTGGCCGATTTTCTTACGCAATTCCAAAACGAACTCAGGTGTCGGCATGATTTTCCTTTCGGTAACGTGAGGATGAACGTGGAGACGGAGAAGGGACTACGCGCGGTCTTCGGCCATTTCGGCCATCCAAGCTTCAACGTCGTCGATCTGCTTTGGAATGCCGGCGGAAATCCATTCGGGACCGTTCTCGGTCATGAGCACGTCATCCTCGATACGAATGCCGATGCCACGGTATTCCGGCGGAATCAGCAGATCGTCCTCACGGAAGTACAGGCCGGGCTCAATCGTGAAGATCATGCCTGGACGGATCGGCGCACCCTGATACGACTCATAACGGGCCTGGGCGCAATCGTGCACGTCGAGGCCAAGATGATGGGCCACGCCGCAGGCGAGCCAACGACGATGCTGCTGACCTTCGGGGGAGAGGGATTCCTCGACATCGACCGGGAGGATGCCCCAATCATGCAGTCGCTCGGCGATCACGCGCATGCATGCATGATGAATATCCGAATAGGTGGCACCGGGCTGGGCCGCGTCGAAACCGGCCTGCTGGGAGTCAAGCACTGCCTGGTACAGCTTCTTCTGGAAATCGGTGAACTTGCCGTTGGTCGGGAATGTACGGGTGATATCGGCGGTATACAGGCTGTTCACTTCCACGCCGGCGTCGATGAGCAACAACTCGCCGGAGGAGACGGTACCGGTGTTGCGCATCCAATGCAAAATCGGAGCATGGGCGCCGGAAGCGATGATGGTGTCATAACCGACTTCGTTGCCTTCCTCGCGTGAGATCGCGTTGAAAGCGCCTTCCAGCATACGTTCCGAACGGGGCTTGTCCAGCGCGCCCGGCAGCTTGCGCAAAATGTTGTCGAAGCCGTGCTTGGTCGCGGTCACGGCCTTGCGCATCTCGCCCACTTCATACGCATCCTTGCACATGCGTGCTTCGGCGGCGAATTCATGCAGCTTGTCGTCGGATGCGGTGTTGCCGTCTCGATCGGGGAAACCGTTCGCCTCACGAATGTCTTCCACCAGCTTGGTGATCTGAGGGTCGGCTTCGCGAATCACGCGCACACGGATGGCACCGGCCTCGGACCCCACATCCTTGCTCAGAGCATCGGCGAGCTGCGCGATGTCATTGGTCTCGATGCCGGTCATCGCGGTCATTTCCTTCAAACCGGCACGCGGCCCGACCCAGTATTCGCCATAGTGGGCGTTCATGAAGAAATCCTGTGTGTAGTGGTTGGCTCGCGGAGCCACGAACAACGCCGGAACATGAGTCTTTCCGGCATCGGCCTCGGGGGAATCGGCCGCCACAGGGTTCAACACCAAAACGGCGCCGGCCTCATAATCCTCGCCAAGACCGGTGTAATAGGCGAACGTGGTGTCCGGACGGAACGCGTAATCGCAGTCGTTGCTGCGCACCTTCGGCTGGCCTGCGGGAATCACGATGCGTTCTCCCGGGAACGCCTTGCCGAGCGTTTCGAGACGCGCCTGGATGTATGCGGAGGATTCCAACGGTTCGATGGCCGGCTCGTTGTCGTTCCACCCGGTGGTCATGAACTCTTTGAACGCCTCGGACCGCGGACGCAGGGAACGATTGTTCACGCGGTCTTCCATGGCTTGGTTCTCTCCGGGGGCCGCAGCCTGTTCCCGGGCCTCGTATTCCTTGTCCTTATCGGTAATGACTTCGCTCATCACATCTCCTGCATAGGTCTTGTTGAATCCGTATCTGCGAATTCCCGCAAACCATCCTATAACTTTTTCGACCGCGTAACGTTCATGCGCACATCTAGAATGAATGAGGTTTTAGCGAGCGTTTTTCGAAAATGGAGAGGAAACCGGAGCAAATGTCATTTGAACATCCGAATCGCAACAATGAAAGCATGCTCGACGTGGAACGCGACATCATGGGGCGCCCCTCGGAACGCAACACCACGAATCTTGATCTGCAGCGGATGAAGATGATCCTCGACATCATGGGGCATCCGGAGGAATCGTACCGCGTGATACACATCACCGGAACCAACGGCAAGGGTTCCACGGCACGTATGGCGGAAGCCATCTGCCGTGCCTACGGCATGCGCACCGGCCTGTACACATCCCCGCATCTGGAACATGTGAACGAGCGTATCGCCATCGACGGCCAGCAGCTTTCCGACGAGGACTTCGTGGATACGTGGGATCAGATGCGCGACCTCGTTGCCATGGTCGATATGAAGATGGAGGAACTCGGCAAGCCGAAGATGAGCTTCTTCGAGGTGCTTACGGCCATGGCCATCTGGAAATTCGCCGACGCTCCGGTCGACGTCGCGATCGTTGAGGTGGGCATGGGAGGCCGTTGGGACGCGACCAACGTGCTCGACGCCGACGCGGCCATCATCGGACCTGTCGACATGGATCACATGGCGTGGCTGGGAGACGCGGTCGAACAGATCGCATCCGAAAAGGTGGGCATCATCAAGCCCGGCTGCACCGCGGTCATCGGAGTTCAGCCGCATGAGGAAGCGGTGATGCCGATCATAGAGAGCGCGGCCAAGGAAAACCACGCCAATCTGGTACGCGACGGCATCGAATCGGAAGTCGTTACCCGAGTTCCCGCAGTCGGTGGCCAAGTGGTTACCCTGCGTACCCCCAACGGTACGTATGCCGAGGTTCCCGTCGCGAAATTCGGTGAGCATCAGGCCCACAACGCGCTCGCGGCATTGTGCGCGGCGGAGGCGGTCATTCCCGTCAATGGCGCACTGGATGGCGACTTGGTGGCCGAAGCGTTGAGCACGGTGAAGATTCCGGGGCGTATCGAACAGATCCGCAACTCTCCGGCGATCATCCTCGATGGTGGCCATAACGTCAACGCGGCGGAGTCCCTGCGTGCCGCGATCGAGGAAAACTACGACTTCCAGCAGCTTGTCGGTGTGATCGCCATGATGGCGGACAAGCAGGTCGAGGAATACCTGGGTGTGCTTGAGCCGCTGCTCAGCCATGTGATCGTCACGGAGAATTCATGGCGCGACCGCGTGATGCCCGCCGAGGATTTGAAGAAGGTCGCCGAGCGTGTGTTCGGCCCGGAACGTGTGACGTGCGTTCCCGAGTTGCCGGATGCCATTCAGGAAGCGGTCAATATGGTTGATTCCGAAGACGAGCTGGGCGTGGGGTACGGCCATGGCGTGCTCATCTGCGGTAGCTTCACCACCGCAGGCGACGCGCGCCTCATGCTCGAGGAGAAGATCGATCCGGACCTGAAGAAGCCGAAGTCCCAGCGTGTGTTCCAAGAGGTCGTCGAACCGGAGCCTCGTAAGGACCAGGATGAGGCGGATGTTGATTTCGAATCCGATGCGAATCCCGATTTCGATGTGAATGATTTCGGCAATGTCGGTCCTGATACGGACCAGTTTGAGCCGGAAGACGTGGAATAACGATTGAACGACGTCTGAAAACGATGAAGGTCCGTCGATTGCCAAGTGCGTGATCGACGGACCTTTCGTTTTCCGCAGTGCCCTGTGGTTTCGGACATCCGCCGATCTCGGGCGGGCGCCTGAACGGAACTTCGGCTACTTGCGTAGCTTGTGCCTCAGATTCTGCGCGACACGCAAGGCGTTATAGAAGGCGCTCTTGACGGGAACATCGCGTCCGGGCGCCACTGTGGTGATGTTTTCGGTGAACTTCGTTTTGAATTCGTTCAGTCCCTTCAGCGAAGGGGCGAAGTCACTGCCGATGCCCATCAGATCGTATTCGGTGATGCCCTGGGCTCCCAGGAGGCAGCATTCGGTGTACAGCAGTTTGTCGGTCACGTGGGAACGCATGGCGTCGGTGCGCATGCTTGCGTAGTAGCGCACCGCATGGCTGCCATTGAGGGTGACGATGGACCACGCCACCACGCGCTGTTCGTCGCGTGCCGCGAAAACGCGGCAATGATCCGGGCCGAGTGCGGTGATCATGTCAATATAATCCTGCATGGGCGCGGGAGCGAAGCCGTCGCGTTTGCCGGTCTCGACCATCAGCTCGTAGTATTGCGAGAAATCGTTGGTCGCCTGTTCGGTTTCGTCCGTGCATTGCGCGGTGCATTCGCGCAACGCCTTGCGTACGTCGCGGCGTCCGCGTTTTTTCATACGGGAGATGATGGCGTCGTCTCCGCCGGTCACATCGATGACCACGGTTTGATCGTAGGGAACCGTGGACAGCACGGGGAACGTTCCCTCCGTACCGTTTAGGTCGATGCGCAGGAACGCCACATTCTTATCGGTGGCGCGTACGGCGTCGACCAGCGCGTCGGTGAACTCGCGTTCCTTGGTCTCATCCGCTTCGATCGTCCATACCGGTCCGTGCATGGAGCGCAGGTAATGATATCCGTGCGTTTCGAAGTCGATCAGCGAGATGAAGGCGACGGTATGTCCGTCTTCGGAAGCGATATAGGCTCCCCATGGTTTACGTCCGTTGATGGTGCTCTGATATGCGGCCCATACTGCGGTCTGTTCGATGGGAAGCGTCACGCCGAGTTGCGTGGCTTCCGCTTCGATCTGTTCCAGTGTTGCTTGGGTAAGGGTAATCACTTGTTCCAGCCTTGTTGTGTTGTGGTTGTGGTCGGATTGCGGGTTCGTGCGGAAGTCAGCTGTTGCTGCCGAACAGACGCTTCACGATGCGGTCGTCGCCTTCATAGGGCACATGCTTGCCGTGGTCCTTGAACCAGCGTTCCTCGCCCTTGCCGATGATGAGTATGATATGCGGACGTCGAAGGTCTTCGCGGTCGGCCAGAATGGTCGTCTCCACCGCTTCGGTACGGTCGTAAATGGTTTTCACGTCAAGCGACGCGTTGGTGACGCTGGCGCTCATGTCGCCGCAGATGCTTTCCACGGGTTCATCGTCGGTGTCTTCGAACGTGAGGACGAGATGGTCGATTCTGTCTTGTGCGGCCTTGACGATTTCCGGACGCCTGTCGAACGCCTTGTTTCCCGCGGAACCGGTAATCAGCGTGATCTCGGGATCCTCATTGCCGTAACGCTGTTGGACGTAGTCGAGGAGCGCGGTCACGGATGCGTAGTTGTGCGCGTAATCGACGATTACGGTGGTATTCGATTTCGCGTCGTGGAAGTGTTCCATCCGGCCGGCGATTCGTACCGGCTCCATCGCCCGCAAGGCGTCGCCGGCTGCGGCGGATTGGAAGTCGTAGCCGGTTGCATAGGCCACGGCGACGGCGGCTGCCGCGTTGGCGTAATTGAAATCGCCGTCCAAGGCCAGACTCAGCGATCCCACGGAATCGCCGTCGACGTTGATGGTGAAACGGCTGTGGCGTTCATCCTCGGGATCGGCCGTCACGGTGGCCGCCGAGGAATCTCCCAAAGCAAAGGACGTGATGACAACGTTCGCGAGTTCCGCATCCTGGCGAATCAGGTCGGCGTGGGCGCACTGATCGCCAAGCACGAGGGCCCGGCAGTTCTTCACGATCTGACGCTTGCAATTGACATAATCCTCGAACGTCGGATGTTCGATCGGACTGATGTGGTCCGGACTGACATTGAGGAAGGCCGCCACATCGAACGTCAATCCGTATACGCGGTCCACCTTGTATGCCTGGGAGGAAACTTCCATGACCAGATATTCCATGCCGTTATCCGCGGCCTTGCGCATCATGCGGAACGCATCCATGGATTCCGGCGTGGTCAAATCGGACTCCTCGTAGGTGTGTCCGTCAAGGCAGTTGTCCACGGAGGAGAACAGCGCGCATTTTCCTCCCGAGCAACCGTTGAGCATGGCTTGGGTGAGATACGCGGTAGTGGTCTTGCCTTTGGTTCCGGTGATGCCGATGACCTTCAACTCATCCTGTGGACGTCCGTAGAATTCAGCCGATAGCAGACTCATGGCCTTGCGAACGTCGTCGACGATCAATCCGGGCGCGTTGGTCTGAGAGGAGAAATCCATCTCGGCAACGTATGCGGCCAGCCCCCTGTCGTCGATGCCATGCAGATACTCTTCCTTGAAACGGCCCTTGCAGCACAGCAGGGTACCCTGACCCACTTCTCGGGTGTCGTAGGTGATTGAGTCGAATGGCGTCGCGAACCCTTGGATGTCCTGCGCGTGAAGAGTCCAGACATCTCCCTGAATGATTTCACGCAGAAGTCCGCGTTCACTGAGTAGACGTGCGGCGGATTCCAGAGTCAAAGCCATATTCGTCCTCTTCCTGTATTCGTTATACCGAACAGCAATTCTACCTGCAGGCATGTGCACGGAGTGTGACGTCGCCGCGGCTACAATGGGATGCGTGACGGAAACGCGGACGGAAACCATGGCGGGCAAGCGTGCTCGGTTCGAGCGGCTTGCCATGCCCATCGTCGATTCCCTGTACCGGCAGGCCATGAAACTGACCAACGATCCGGACGATGCCCAGGATTTGGTTCAAGATACGTTCGAGCGGGGCTTCAAGGCGTTCGATTCCTTCAAAGAAGGCACGAATTTCGCGGCATGGATGACCACCATCGAACGTAACGCGTATTTCAATCAGTACGCGAAAGCCAAACGCAGGCCGCAGCGTGCCAACGATTCGACCGGCGAATACGACGATTGGGATTTGTATGCCGCATCCGAACATTCGTCGGAGCAGCTCAAATCGGCCGAGCAGGAGTATTTGGACGCCTATGCTCCCGAGGAGATCATGGCGGCCTTGGGTAAATTGTCTCCGGAACGTCGCCAAGTGTTCATCGACACCGCCATAGACGGCAAAACCTACCAGCAGGTCGCCGACGAGCAGGGCGTGAAGATCGGGACGGTGATGAGCCGTCTCAACCGTGCCCGCACGCAGCTCAAGAAGGAACTTGCGTCCTATGCGAGCGAACAGGGCTATATACGGTCGGGAAAGGGGAAGGCATGAGAGGATCCGTGGAACGGCATGTTTCCATCACCACAACGACTTCCGACGGAACGGTCACGCGCGTGGTGCGTACCAGTGTGCGTGTCAGCGAGTCCCGCGTTGCGGGGGGTGCGGAGTGCTTCGACCCTGAAACCTGCTGCGATGAACGTGAAAGGGCTTTGATCGCGGCCATGCGGGCCTATCTACGTCCGAGCCATGCCCCGCAGAGTCTGATAGACAGGCTTGAGGCCACACTTGACCATTGCTGCAAGGAGCAGTGAGTGATGTTGAGGAGTAATGGAAAACCCCGCGAATCGTTGTGATTCCGCGGGGTTTTGATGCTCTGTGGCGTTATTCACGCCGGCGAGGATCAGGCGTTGGGGCGCTTGCCGTGATTGGCGGCCTTCTTACGACGATCCTTGCGCTTACGTCCGCGCATGCCCATGATTGGACTCCTTTACTTGCGATTAATAAGCCTTCGGGATTATCGCACACCGGCAAGACGTTTGCAAAATCCGGCGTGCGATACGCCGACTAGTCGAGCGCGCCGAGGAACAGGGAAGTGCTCGAGGTCTCGCCGGGCTTGATGACGATCAGGTCGTTGCCGGTGTTGAAGGCGTTGGCATATGCCGTCTGCGGTTCGACCGCCACTCCTGCGGGGTGCTGGAACGCGGGGAACTTGGTGCCGGTGCACACCTGGAACGAGGTGATGGTCTCGTCTCCTCCGATGCGCACCTTCTTGCCGTCGGCGCGGGTGAACACGGCGGTGACGGAGCCGTCTTCGGCGTGTTCGAGATCGGTCCATGCGTCGTCGAACGGCTGCTCGGTGAGCAGGGTGTCCTTGCGTAGGTCGTACTTGGTTCCGTCCACAGGTTCGGTGCCGGTCGGGATGAGATTGCCGTCGACGGTCACATGGGTGTTGGCGGGAAGCGTCAGGCTGCACTTGGCGTTGTGTTCATCGATCTCGTCGCCGTAGCCGTTGAGGCTGTTGGCGAGCCACGGATGGATGGCCAAGGCCCATGGGGCGTTGGCATCGCCGTTGTTGAAGGCGCTGATGGTCAGGTGCAGACCGTCGTCGGCGAGGCTGTATGCGGCGGTCACGATGATGTCGAACGGATAGCCGGCCATGTTGGGGGAGCGCCAAGACAGGGTCACGGCGTCTTCCGCGAGTGCCTCGAGTTTCCAGTAGGAGCGGTATCCGTAACCGTGGATGGCGGTGTTGCGTTCGTGTTCGTCGATCGGAAGGGTGTAGGTTTTGCCTTCGAAGGTGTATTCGCCGCCTTCGATGCGGTTCGGGAATGGTACGAGGATCTGTCCGTGGCAGCAGGTGACGATTTCGTCTGGTCCGGGGGAGACGATCAGATCGTCGTCTTTGTAGGTGAGTTTGCGCAGCGTCGCGCCGAGTTCGGTGACGATTGCCTTATAATCGCCGTGGGAGATGGAGAATTGCTGTCCGGTGCGGGCAGGCAGGTTTTTGCAGGTCATATATCACTCCATAGTGCCGCTAAATGTGCCGATAACGATTGTTACCGCTAACAGCCAAGTCTACATTCTCTTTGGAAGGTGTCATGTTTGCTTTGCGGCGTGTTGCGTATGTGGTATCCGGTGGATGGGGATTGTCGGCGATGTGTGTGGCGGTTTGTGTTGCGCGATGGTCGTGTGCTTGTATGTCTGTGCGCGTTGTGTGAGCGGTCGTGCTCTAGTATTTGGTGAGGACTTGTATGACATGAAAGGCGGCGACCCATGACCAAACGCATTGTATTGGCGGATCCGCGCGGATTCTGCGCCGGTGTGGATCGGGCGATTCTTACCGTGCAGACGATTCTGAAGGCTTCCTCTCCCGTTCGCGGGAATGGTCTTCCGCCGGTGTATGTGCGTCGCCAGATCGTGCATAACAAGCACGTGGTCGAGGAGTTGTCGGCTCAGGGGGCGGTGTTCGTGCAGGAGCTCTCGGAGATTCCGGATGAGGCCGCCCAGGCGGGCGTTCCGATTGTTTTTTCCGCGCATGGCGTATCTCCGGCGGTCAAGGCCGAGGCGCGGTCCCGTGGCATGCATGTGGTCGACGCCACCTGCCCGCTGGTGAGTAAGGTGCACCGTGAAGTGCTGCGTTTCGTCAAGGAGGGTTTCGAAATCGTCTATATCGGCCATAAGGGGCACGATGAGGCTGTCGGCGTGGTCGAGGAAGCTCCGGAGCACGTGCATCTGATCGAGCATGAGGCCGATGTGGATTCGCTTGATTTCGCTGAGGATACCAAGTTGGTGCTGCTGACGCAGACCACGTTGAGCGTTGATGAGACCGCAGATACGATCGCCGCGTTGAAGCGTCGCTTCCCGTGGTTGCAGATGCCTCCGAGCTCCGATATCTGCTATGCCACGTCGAATCGGCAGGGTGCGGTCAAGTTGGTGGCCGAGCAGTCGGATTGCGTGGTGATCGTCGGGTCTGCGAATTCCTCGAATTCCGTGCGATTGATGGAGGTTGCGCAGGAAGGCCTGAATTCGCGTTTTGCGGTGGATTCTGCCGCGGACATGGCCGATGGCCGCGGTCGGGCGCACCGTGTCGATGATGCCTCCGAACTTGACCCCTCATGGTTCGACGGCGTGGAATCCGTAGGTGTCTCCTCGGGAGCATCCGTGCCGGATGAGCTTGTTTCCGGTGTAGTCGAAACCTTGCGGGGTTTCGGCTACACCGAGGTGACCGCCGTCGAAACCATCAAGGAGAACATGCACTTCGTGCTTCCGTCGGAGCTGCGCAAGACCCGATGACCTTTTTCGGAAGGTCACCAGGTGCCGATGGGCGCGGCCACGGCGTTCAATACCGCGATGAGGTCGTTCGGATTGATGCCGATGGAGAATCCCCTCTTGCCTCCGGACAGCAGGATTTCGTCATACTGCAGGGCGCTGTCGTCCAATACCGTCTTGTGCTGCGTGCGTTGCCCCAGCGGTGAGATTCCGCCCACCACGTAGCCCGATTCGCGCATGGCGACTTTCGGATCGGCCATGGTGGCCTTCTTCGCGCCCACTGCGGTGGCCAGCGCCTTCAGGTCCATATGGCCACTGACCGGGACCACGCCGACCACGCGTTCGGAACCAGTGTCGGCCATCAGCGTCTTGAACACCTGGTGCTCGTCGAAACCGAGCTTGGTGGCGGCCTCGATTCCGTATCCGTCATCCATGTGGTCGTTCGAATGCGCGTACTCGTAGATTTTGAACGCGACCCCGGCCTTGTCCAATTGCACGGTCGCAGGTGTGGAACCGGTGCCTTTCTCATGCTTTTTCTTGCCCATGGCGTCTCATCATAGAGCGCTCGTATGTCCGGTTCCAGGTAAGTGACGCGTATGCGGACATAGGAAAGGGGCTTCCACCATGAGGTGAAAGCCCCTGCGAGATGCTTAGAAAGCTAGCGACCTAGTCGCGAAGGCTTACTCGGAGATCTCGGCGAAGTACAGCAGGGTACGGACCATGTTGCAGGTGAAGCCGTACTCGTTGTCGTACCAGGAGACGGTGCGGACCATGGTCACGCCGTCAACTTCGTTGACATCGGTCTGGGTCGGATCGAACACACCACCGTGGGTGTCGCCGATGATGTCGGAGGATACGATGCCGTCCTCGTTGTAGCCGTAGAAGTCAGTGGTGGAGAAGGCGGCCTTGAATGCGGCGTTGATCTCGTCTGCGGTGACTTCCTTGTTCAGAACGGTGGTCAGCTCGGTGACGGATCCGTCCGGAACCTGGATACGCTGGGCGTGGCCCTGCAGCTTGCCGTTCACGGACGGAACGACCTTGCCGATGGCCTTGGCGGCGCCGGTGGAGTGAGGGATGGTGTTGATCGCGGCGGCGCGGTTGTTGCGAGCCTTCGGGAAGCGCGGGCCGTCGAGGATCATCTGGGTGCCGGTGTAGGCGTGGATGGTGGTCATGAAGCCAGCCTTGATGCCCCAGTTCTCGTCCAGCAGCTTGACCATGGCGGCCATGGAGTTGGTGGTGCAGGAACCGGCGGACACGATGGTGTCCTCGGCCTTCAGAATCTCGTGGTTCACGCCGAACACGACGGTCGGGGTGGTCTCGTCCTTGGCCGGAGCGGAGATCAGGACCTTCTTGGCGCCAGCGTTCAGGTGGGCCTGGGACTTCTCTGCGGAGGTGTAGAAACCGGTGCACTCGAGCACGAACTCAACGCCATCGTTCGCAACCCACGGGATGTTGTTGGCGTCCTTCTCGGCGTAGACCTTGTATTCCTTGCCGTCGACCACGATGGAATCGTCGGTGGAGGTGACCTCAACCGGGGTGCCATCGTCATGACGGAAGGTGCCATGGGTGCTGTCGTACTTCAGCAGGTAGGCAAGCATGGACGGGGTGGTCAGATCGTTGATTGCTGCGACCTCGATGTCACCGGCCTGGCCGCCACGAGCCTGCAGCTCGAAGATGCGGCGGAAAGCCAGACGACCGATACGACCAAAGCCGTTGATACCAATCTTAACTGTCATGTAATTCTCCCTTTAGGGTAGGCCTCGCATGTGCCGGGCACAGCGCGGCCATTGTTTACCAACATCGTCCACTTTAATGCGTCATCTGTACTTAGGGCAACGTAACCCGCATGTGTGTTTCAGAAAAAACGCACGATTTCCGTGAGCGTTCACAATGCGTCGGGTGCGCCGTCAGCGTACAAGCGCGGAGGAGACGGACGTGTCGAGCTGGCCAAGGTCGCCGTCGAAGTCGTGGAATCGTGTGACGAGGGGGAGCGGCGCCTCCATGGGGAAAGTGACGATCAGCGTTCCGTGCTTTACGCTGATTGCCGAGGGATTCCCGTCGGAGAACTCGTTGCTCAGCCCGTTGACCCGTGTGCTGAGCATCTGCGCGTCTCGTATCTCGTACTTGAGTCCGACTTCGCTTACGCCGGCGGAGGAATCGCTGTGGGAGAACACGGAGACCATGCGTCCGGGCCTGACGTCGTTTCGCGGAAAGGATATTTCGCCGTCGCAGATGGCGGTCACGATTTCGCCGTCGCCGTACAGATATCCGGAAGCTCCGCGTTCGGCCAGAAGCGCCATCAGCTGGATATTGGAGATCGTATGGTCGATCCGTCCCCCCAGTGCGCCGTATACATGGAACGTGCGCGCTCCGTGCTTCCATCCGATCTTCAACGCGGACAGCAGGTCGGGATCGTCCTTCTCTGGCGGCAGGACGATGGTGTGTCCGTCTTGAGTCGGGCGTGCGCCGGTGATCGAATCGAAGTCGCCGACGACGAAATCGACGCCCACGTCGAGCTCGCGGGCGTGGTCCAGTCCGCCGTCCGCGGCGATGACGAAGGCGTTCGACGGTATGGAAGGCTGTTGCGCGTAATATTCGCCCGCGCCGAAAATCACGCAGATGCGGGATGTGCTGGTCATAACCGACCAGTGTAGTGCCCGCAATGTCGCGGCGTGTTTGCGTGATGCGCGGACCGTCGGACATCCGACGACACGCGTTGGTCCACGGGTGTGGTAGTATCTTCAAGGCTTGAGAAATCAAGAAAGCGGGATATCCCCACCTGGAAGCCTTTCATGGCCTCGGGTTCAGGCATAAGCCTTCCGGCTGGTGATGGCCGAGACGGGCCGTGTGGGCTCGTAGTGTGATACACCACCCAGATGGGTGTGTTCGCGTATGCCTTGAATGACGAGTGTTTTGAGGGTTTTCGTTGGAGTGATTCCGCTGAATGGAACATGAGGATTGGAGTCATCATCAGCGACGAACCACGCATTAACGACGAGATTCGCGTCTCCCAGGTGCGTCTGATCGGACCGAAAGGCGAGCAGGTGGGAGTCATCGCGACTTCCGTCGCACTGAACCTGGCAAAGGAAGCGAACCTCGATCTCGTCGAGGTGGCGCCCAACGCGAAGCCTCCGGTCGCCAAGCTCATCGATTACGGCAAGTTCAAGTACAACGAGAAGATCAAGGCTCGTGAGGCGCGTCGTAACCAGAGCACTGCGGAAATCAAGGAGATCCGTTTCCGTCTGAAGATCGACGACCATGACTTCGAAGTCAAGAAGGGCCATGTTGCACGCTTCTTGAACGGTGGAGACAAGGTCAAGGTCACCATCATGCTGCGAGGCCGCGAGCAGTCCCGCCCGATCGGCGGTGTTGAATTGCTGCAGCGTCTGGCCAGTGAAGTGGAGGAGTACGGCACCGTTGAATCCGCTCCGAAGCAAGAGGGACGCAACATCATCATGACGCTTGCGCCGAAGGGTAAGAAGGTCCACACCCAGTCCGAGCAGCGTCGTCGAGGCGATCAGTCCCGTGCCGAACGACAGGCACGCCAGGCCGCTCGACTGGCGGCAAAGCAGGAAGCCCAGGCTCAGGCAGCTGCTGAAGCCAAGGCCGCAGTGGAATCCGACAAACCAGAGACTTCCGAAACGAAGTAACAAACAAGGAGGGCAGCAATGCCGAAGATGAAAACTAATTCCGCCGCTTCCAAGCGCGTCCGCGTGACTGGTTCCGGCAAGCTGATGCACGCTGGCTCCGCCATGCGTCACAACCTCGAGCACAAGTCCGCTCGCAAGCGTCGTGAGCTGAAGGCCGACGGCGTCGTGGCCGCTTCCCAGACCAAGGGCCTGAAGAAGATGCTCGGTCGCTGAGTGCAGCGAGAGCCAACAAGATAAGACTTAATAGAAAGCTGAGGAATCAAATATGGCACGTGTCAAGCGCGCAGTGAACGCCCACAAGAAGCGTCGCGTTGTTCTTGAGAGGGCTTCCGGCTACCGCGGACAGCGCTCCCGTCTGTACCGTAAGGCCAAGGAGCAGCTGCTTCACTCCTTTACCTACAACTTCCGCGATCGTAAGGCTCGTAAGGGCGACTTCCGCAAGCTGTGGATCCAGCGCATCAACGCTGCCGTCCGCGCCGAAGGCATCACCTACAACCGCTTCATCCAGGGCCTGAACCTCGCTGGCATCGAACTCGATCGTCGCGCTCTGGCCGAGCTGGCCGTTTCCGATCCGGAGACCTTCAAGGCCATCGTCGAGCAGGCCAAGGCCGCTCTTCCGGCTGACGTGAATGCTCCGAAGGAAGCCTGAGCTTCTCTTTTCGCGTAAAGCGTGAATCGAAGACCCTCGCCTGAACAAGGCGAGGGTCTTCGCGTAGTATTCGTATGGGTTACATGCATTCAATCGACGCGATTCGGCGGACCACATGACGGAGAGGGGCATACGTGGAGGGGTTGCGACATCTGATTCGGCAGTTCCTGGCTCATATCGATGTGGAACGCGGACTTTCGAAGGCCACCATCGAAGCGTATGGTGCCGATCTGTCCAAATACGCGGCATGGCTGGACGAGCAGGGCAAGGACAATCTAAACGCTGTGAGCATGCAGGATATCGAACGCTACATAGCGTTTCTGGATGACGAAGGTGAGTCGGCGCGCAGCAAGGCGCGTAGATTGGCCAGCATTCATGCCCTTCATCGTTTCGCGCTCGGGGAGCGCGTGATCTCCGAGGATGTGTCGGCACAGGTGAAAGCCCCGAAAAGCGCCGGCACGCTTCCGGACGTGCTTACCGTCGACGAGGTCGCGCGTCTGCTTGATGCGATTCCCGTATCCCAGAACAGGTGTGACTCCGAAGGCAGCCAGAACGTAACGGATGACCCGGTGCTTCTGAGGGACAAGGCCTTGCTGGAATTCATGTATGCCACGGGATCGCGCGTTTCGGAGGCATGCGGGGCTAACCTTGACGACGTCGATCTCGAGGAAGGCGTGGCGAGACTGATGGGGAAAGGCTCCAAACAACGTTTGGTGCCGGTCGGCAGCTACGCATGCGAGGCTCTTCGACGGTATCTGAAGGGCGGCAGAGGAGAGCTGGAAAGCAAGGCGAGGGGAGCGGTCGAGCGTCGTGCGCTGTTCCTCAACAAGCGGGGGAAACGGCTTTCCCGCCAATCGGTGTGGGAAATCATAAGGAACGCCGGGGAGCGTGCCCATATAGACCGTCCCCTGCATCCGCATACGTTGCGTCATTCCTTCGCCACGCATCTGATTCAGGGGGGAGCCGACGTGCGAACTGTGCAGGAACTGCTGGGCCACGCCAGCGTCACCACCACGCAGATCTATACGCATGTGAGCCCCGAGAACCTCATCGAGGCATACCTGACGTCCCATCCGCGGGCGAGGTGACGGTGTTGCTGCAAGCTGATAAGAAAACTATGGTTTAGCATAGAACGCAGTGAGATTTTGACACAAGGATGTTGGTAAGGTAAACATATGCCTACGGATTTGCTTGGACGTGATTATGAAACGTTTCCCTCTCCGGAACCGCTGCGAACGCACGGTCCGGCCCGGGTCATAGCCATGTGCAACCAGAAGGGTGGCGTCGGTAAGACCACCAGTTCGATCAACATCGCGGGGGCGTTGAGCCAGTACGGCCGTCGCGTGCTGATCGTTGATTTCGACCCCCAGGGCGCCGCGACCGTGGGGCTGGGAATCAACGCCAATACGGTTGAGGACACCGTCTACACCGCGTTGTTCAATCCTCGGATGGATGTGCACGGTGTGATTCATCACACCGATTTCGAGAATCTCGACATCATGCCGGCCAACATAGATCTTTCCGCGGCCGAAGTGCAGCTGGTCACGGAAGTCGGCCGAGAACAGGTCCTTGCGAGCGTCCTTCGCCAGGTCAAGGACGAATACGATCTGATCATCGTCGATTGCCAGCCGTCGTTGGGATTGCTGACGGTGAACGCGTTGACCGCCGCCGACGGCGTGATCATTCCCGTGGCGGCCGAGTTCTTCGCATTGCGAGGCGTGGCATTGCTCATGCAGTCCATCGAGAAGGTGCAGTCCCGAATCAACCCGAGGCTTGAGGTGTATGGAGTTTTGGTCACCATGTTCACCCATACGTTGCATTGCGACGAAGTGCTGCAGCGCATATACGAGGCCTTCCAGGACAAGGTATTCCATTCCGTGATCTCGCGTTCCATCAAGCTTCCGGATTCCACGGTCGCGGCGGCGCCGATCACCATTTACGCGCCGAACCATAAAACCGCGAAGGAATACCGGGAAGTCGCCCGAGAACTGATCGCTCAAGGCATCGTCGCCTGATTCGGCATGCGGGACATCACTTATGGTCATGTTGACCATAAGTGATACACTGAGACCTCGAAACAATTCGGATTGACGAATCGAGGCCGTTATGATCATGGGCAACGTTTCGGAGAGGCGCAAGCAACCTCCACAGGTCGGTGTCTCCGTGGTGATTCTTGCACTAGGTCCCGCAGCGCGGGAGGAAGGCCGGAACGATCAGACCCGTAGCGCGTTGTGGATGCCTCTGGTCAAACGCGTGCGTCAACCGTTCCTCGGCCAGTGGGCGCTACCCGGCGGCGAACTGCGCGCGGACCGCTCGCTCGAGCAGTCCGCATATGCGGCATTGGACTCGACCACATCGCTTCATCCGCGATACCTCGAGCAGCTCTACACTTTCGGGGACCCATCCAGATCGCGCGGAGGCCTTCCGATGGTCTCCATCGTCTACTGGGCGCTGGTCGGCGGCATGGACGAGAACATCGAATTCACGGACGGCGACAACGTGTCGTGGTTCCCGGTGAACCATCTGCCGGAACTCGCCTTCGACCATCGTGAAATCGTCGACTACGCCATGGAAAGGCTACGTGGAAAAATCGAATATCCCGACATCGTCGCACGATTGGTGGGCGACTGCTTCACCCTGAGCCAATTGCATGATGTGTACGAGGCAATCGCCGAGGAAACCATCGATTTGGCGAACTTCCGCCGTAAAATGCTCGCCTCCGGCCTGCTTGAGGACACCGGAAACAAACTGCGCGTCGGACGTAACAGGCCGGCCGCCGTATATCGATACAAGCAGGGCGTGACCCAACCGGCACCATGGAATATCTCAGAAGCGGGAACTGATTTCGCCGTATCCGATATTGATTCGCAGGATGATGCGCTCGCCGTTTTGACCACGGCGTGACGCATCGCATTCAAAAAGGAAACGAGAGAAGGGATCAGATGCCTGCAACACGACAGGCCGCTGGGGGAGCGGCCGAACTTACCCGAAACGAGCGGCTCGACAGACTGCCGTTCAACAAGGCCCACCGCAAGCTGTTGGTGGCGTCCGGCATCGGATGGGCGTTCGACGCCATGGATGTCGGTCTGGTGTCGTTCGTGGTCGCCGCCATCGCGGCCGATCCGCATTTCAACCTGACACCAACGGAGAAAAGCTGGGTGCTGTCCATCGGCTTCGTCGGCATGGCCATCGGAGCGGCACTCGGCGGATACGTCGCCGATCGGGTAGGGCGCAAGACGGTCTTCTCGGCAACATTGGTGATCTTCGGCCTGGCCAACGGCGGCATGGCGTTGTCGTGGTCGCTGGCCGCACTGCTCATCGCAAGATTGATTATTGGACTGGGCCTGGGCGCCGAACTGCCGGTCGCGTCGACGCTCGTCTCCGAATTCTCGCCGACCAAGCAGCGCGGACGCATGACGGTGCTGTTGGAATCCTTCTGGGCCGTAGGCTGGATCGTGGCCGCCTGCATCGGATACTTCGTGATTCCGAACACCGGAGACTGGGGCTGGCGTTGGGCGCTGTTCATCGGCGCGCTGCCATTGCTGTATGCCATCGTGACACGCGTCCATATTCCGGAATCCGTGCGATTCTTGGAATCCAAGGGGCGTGAGGAAGAGGCCGAACAGGCGGTACGGTATTTCGAACAGGCCGGCGGCGTCGAACCGGTGGCCTCGCCGAAGGGCCGGCCGTTGCCGAAGATCAACACCCGTGAGCTGTTCGGCAGGAAGTACATCGCCCGCACCGCGGCGATTTGGTCCACATGGTTCTTCGTGAACTTCTCCTATTACGGGGCCTTTACTTGGATGCCGTCGTTGCTGGCCGACCAGTTCGGTTCCCTGACCAAGTCGTTCGGCTATACGCTGGCCATCGCCATCGCGCAGTTGCCGGGGTATTTCCTGGCCGCATGGCTGGTGGAGATCTGGGGTCGCAGGAAAACCCTGAGCGTGTTCCTCGCGGTGTCCGCAGTGGCGGCGTTCGCTTTCTCCCAAGCCGGTTCCGTGGCCGCGGTGCTCTGCTTCGGCATGCTGTTGTCGGCCTCGAACCTCGGCGCATGGGGCGTGCTGTACGCGGTGACGCCGGAAATCTATCCGACCAGGCTGCGCGGTGCCGCTGCCGGTGCCGCTGCCGCATGTGGTCGTGTGGCGGCCATCATCGCGCCGTTGCTTATGCCGTGGTTCCTGACGCTGTCCGGTGGAAACAAGGCGGTGGCGTTCATCGTGTTCGCGGTGGCGTTCATTCTGGCCTGCGCGGCGGCGCTATGCCTGCCCGAACGCACAGGCAAGGAACTGGAAGACTGATTTGCGACCATATGGAGTCGGGGTCCGTCGGCATCGCGCCGATGGACCCTTGCTTCATCTGTCGCATTACTTCGCTAGGATTGGTTCGGTTTGTGTGTAAGTACGGATTTCAAGTACCGATAACCATGTACGTACCGAACGGTTACGCAAGAGAACAGCAATACTAAGAGAGGTTTCGATGGCGGTTCGCGGCGATATTCGAAATGTAGCGATTGTGGCGCACGTTGATCACGGCAAGACCACGTTGGTCAATGGCATGCTGGCCCAGTCCCATGTGTTCAACGAGCGTGAGGAAGTCCCGGATCGCGTGATGGACTCCAACGATCTGGAGCGCGAGAAGGGCATCACCATCCTCGCCAAGAACACCGCCGTGCAGTACACCGGTCCGCTGGCCGCCAAGTACGGATATCCGGAGGGCATCACCCTCAACATCATCGACACCCCCGGCCACGCCGATTTCGGCGGCGAGGTGGAACGTGGCATCTCCATGGTCGATGGCGTCGTTCTGCTGGTGGACGCATCCGAAGGCCCGCTGCCGCAGACCCGTTTCGTGCTGCGTAAGGCGCTCGAGGCCAAGCTGCCGGTCATCCTGTGCGTGAACAAGACCGATCGTCCGGACGCCCGTATCGAAGAGGTCGTCGGCGAGGCCTCCGATCTTCTGCTCGGCTTGGCCCAGGACGTCATCGAGGAAGGCGTCGACCTCGACGAAGACGCATTGTTCGATCTCCCTGTGATCTACTGCGCGGCCAAGGCCGGCTACGCTTCCGAGAACCAGCCGGAGAACGGCGGACTTCCGGACAACGACAACCTCGAGCCGCTGTTCGAGGCCATCATTAAGAACATTCCGGCTCCGGAATACGAGGAGGGCTCCGCGCTGCAGGCTCACGTGGCCAACATCGACTCCTCCGACTTCCTTGGCCGACTCGGACTCGTCCGCATCTACAACGGCACCTTGGAAAAGGGCAAGACCTACGGACTGTCCCGCGTGGACGGATCCATCGAGAACTTCCGTGTCTCCGAACTGCTGCGCACCCAGGGTCTGGAGCGCACTCCGGTCGAATCCGCTGGTCCGGGAGACATCGTCGCAGTCGCAGGCGTGAACGACATCATGATCGGCGAAACCATCGTCGACCCGTCCGACCCGAAGCCGCTGCCGCTCATCCACGTCGATGACCCGGCCATCTCCATGACGTTCGGCATCAACGATTCCCCGTTGGCCGGAACAGAAGGCAAGGACCACAAGCTCACCGCGCGCATGATCAAGGATCGTCTCGACCGCGAGCTCATTGGCAACGTGTCCATCAAGGTGCTTCCCACCGACCGTCCGGACGCCTGGGAGGTCCAGGGCCGTGGCGAACTCGCGCTGGCCGTGCTTGCCGAGCAGATGCGTCGTGAAGGCTACGAACTGACCGTGGGCCGCCCGCAGGTGGTCACCAAGACCATCGACGGCGTGATCAACGAGCCGATGGAAAACACCACCATCGACGTCCCGGAAGAGTACATGGGTACCATCACCCAGCTCATGGCCGACCGCAAGGGCCGTATGGACAACATGACCAACCACGGCACCGGCTGGGTCCGTCTGCAGTTCACCGTGCCTTCCCGTGGCCTGATCGGCTTCCGCACCGCTCTGCTGTCCGCAACCCGCGGCACCGGCATCGCGGCCTCCATCTCCGCCGGATATGCTCCGTGGGCCGGTCAGATCGTGACCCGCCAGAACGGTTCGATGGTGTGCGACCGCAAGGGCATCGCCACCCCGTACGCCATGCAGCGCCTGCAGGCACGCGGCAACTTCTTCGTCGAGCCGCAGTCCCCGGTGTATGAGGGCCAGGTCGTCGGCGTGAACAACAAGCCGGACGAGCTGGACGTGAACATCACCCTCGCCAAACACATGACCAACATGCGTTCCGCCACCGCGGACGTGCTGGAAACCCTGACCCCGCCAATCAAGATGAGCCTCGAAGAGTCCTTGGACTTCGCGAACGAGGACGAGTGCGTGGAAGTCACTCCGGAATCCATCCGCATCCGCAAGATCATTCTCAACCGCGAGGACTGGTACAAGTGGCGTGCGAAGCAGCGCCGCCAGAACAACGCCCAGAACGGCAAGTGATCGCTGACTGATTGAAGAGGAGATGCGTGCGTCACGCGCGTGTCTCCTCTTTTCCTTACCGTGACGATATTCCCTCAGGCCATACGCTGTGAGGAAACTATAAGAAACGGAGCGCATGATGGCAATCATGGCTCAAGATGAATCCCGTGACCTGCTGCCTTGGTCACACAGGCTGCCGATATGGGCGCGTTTCCTCATAGACCTATGCGCAGGTGCGGCGGTCGGAGTGATAGGCACCATGGCCCATCGTATGGGCGCGTCCTCGAACGTTCCGTATGGATTGGTATTGGCGTACCTGATTGTGGTTCTGTCCACGTGGTGCGCACGTTCGAGGGATGGAATATCAGGACTTGCGTTGCACCTGATCGGCTCATCCCTGATGGTCTGGTCCGTCATGTCAGGCTACGGTCCGGGCGGAGACGTGCTCATCCCGGTAGGTTTCGGCTCTGATAGCGCAGTGCCGTTCTTCAGCGAATATGCGGGATATTTCTGGCTATACGGCATCGTGGTCATTCCCGTGCTCATGCTGGTCATGCCACGGCGCTGGTTCGTAACCCCTCCTCGTACCGACGAGGAACGTAACATGGCGCCGGAATTGGAAGGACACGAAGGGGGAACCGCGCAAAAGGAAGGGAATGGCTGATATGAGCGTACGAAAACTGTTCTATCTCGGACCGCAGGGAACCTTCACCCATCAGGCCGCGGTCAACGCGGCCGAAGCGTTGGCGCCGCTCGAACCAGCCGGATTCGAACTTGTGGCGTTGGACGACATTCGACAGATCTTCGAAAGAAGCTCGAACGGCGAAGGCTGGGGCGTCATAGCTTGGGAAAACAATGTGGAAGGCTATGTGGTGCCGAATCTTGACGCGCTCATAGACGAGGAGAATCTTGCCGGATTCGCCAAAGTCAATGTGAACGTGGAATTCGACGCGTACGTGAAAAAAGGCGTCGACGCCGGACAGGCACATACGGCCACGGCACATTCGCACGGGCTTGCGCAATGCAAACGATTCATTGCCGAACACAATCTGGAACAGATCCCGGCATCGTCGAACGCGGCTGCGTGCCGTGACCTTAAAGAAGGTCAGATCGCATTCGGGCCAAGCATATGCGGTGAACTGTATGGCCTCGAACGTATCGGAACGGCCATTCAGGATTACCAGGGAGCGAACACCGAATTTCTGGTGGTGGCCACACGGGACGAGGTTTCCAAACTGCTGGAACGACCCCGAAGCGAGGCGAACATGGAATACGAATCCGTGCTCACGCTCATACCGTTGGTGACAGGCCCGGGAGTTCTGGCCAACCTGCTCGACGTGTTCCGTGACGACGGATTGAACATGACGAGTTTCATCTCACGTCCGATCAAAGGCCGCACCGGAACATACAGTTTCATCGTCACACTCGACGCAGCCCCGTGGGAACAACGGTTCACGGATGCGCTTGTGGAAATCGCCGAACATGGCGATTGGGCCAAAACCCTGGCCGTATATCCAAGACGGGAACGTCCGAATCCGCCCGTGGATTCATGGATGCTGCCACAAGGCGGAGTGCGGCTCGACAGCGGGCATCTGCCGGAGGATTGGCAAAACAGCGAAATTGTCAGAAGGGAGTTGATGTGGTGAAGAAGCAGAAAATCGCAATCGTGGGATTGGGCCTCATCGGAGGTTCCTTGGCCCGCAGACTGGTGAATGCGGGATGCGAGGTCACGGCGTGGAACCACAACGACAGGCCGTATCAAACGGCTGAAGCCGATGGAATCGCCTGCGTTTCGACGCTGGCGGCGCTTGCGGACGGCAAACCGGACGTGCTGGTGCTGTGCAATCCGCTGAAGGCCATGCCGCAGATCCTCGGCGCGCTGAAACCGCTTATCGACCAGAACGTCACCACGCTCACGGATGTGGGAAGCGTCAAGGGCATGGTCCGAGAACAGGTCAAATCCGCGGGATTGGAAGATTGCTACGTCGGAGCCCATCCAATGGCCGGCAACGAATTGTCCGGTTGGGAGGCTTCGAATCCCGCACTGTACGACGATGCCCTGTGGGCGGTGACAGTGGATGAAAACACCCGATACGACCGTTTTCTCGCCGTGGCTACCATGATCGTCGAACATTGCGGCAACCGTCTCATCGTGCTCGATGACGCCACCCATGACCGTTGCGCGGCGCTCATCTCGCATATGCCGCACGTGATCGCAACGGCCATGATCAACGAGCTTGTTGCCAATCCCAATCGCAACATCGCGGCTGCCCTTGCCGCCGGCTCGTGGCGTGACATGACCCGGGTCGCGCTGACCGATCCCGACCGCACCCGCGCGATGGTGGAGGAAGACGCCGAAAACGTGGAGATGCTGCTGCGCAACATGGCCAACCGGCTCACGTTGATGGCCAACGTGCTGCATGGAATGAGCGTACGCAACGGTGGCGTGCAGACTGCGGCCACGCAGGAAAGCGATGCCAAGGAGATGAATCGATTCTTCGCGCAAGGCCAGCCGTTCCGCGACTACAAGGCCTTGTCGAAACAGGAGGATTACGCGGACCATTGCGAAACGGTGGATATAGACATCCCTCGGACCGGATGGCAGCGGACCTTGCTGGAATCGGCACGTAGGGGAGAGCACATCGTGCGATTCGATGGAGACTACAAGGCCTTGGTCCAGGTGCGTTCCGCGGTGTGACGCGACCCTTCGAAACCGCTCCCACGGGACGTCTTGTATGTTGTATGTTTTGACGGTGTGGCCTGCCTTCCGCGTTGTGCGGCCACACCGTTTTTCTATGCGCGCGGACGCGTCATGGAACGTTCCGGCACCGGTTTGATCGTAACGATCGCATCGGCGGGAATGCTTACGCGTTGTTCCGGACGTGATCCGTTGGCTGCCGCATCCCGGGTCATCTCCAACGTAAGGCCGTCCCAGGAACGTGCATGGCCTACGTAATCGCGGAATTTCATACGCTGGTCGTCCGGATCGATGCCTTCGCAAGTGCGTACCACGATGCGCGCGCCGGCGGGAATCTCGTTTGGAATGGTCATGATGTTCCCTTCCTTGAAACGAATCGTCGGATAAACGATCGAATCAATGCTGAGCCAGTAAAAAAGGCTTTACCTCGGAAAAACCGGGGTAAAGCCCAATGGTACTCGCTTTTCACTCGCTTGCGACGGCATCCAGTACGGGTTGCTTCAACGCGCGCGAGGCGGGGGAGACGCTCGCCACCAATCCCACTATTACCGACAGCACCAGGAACACCAGCAACTGCGTCCAGGGAATGGCGAGGGTTTCCAGCCCCTCGGCCGCATAGACGCTTCTGATCACAGCTCCGGCGGCCACACCGACGACCAATCCCATCAGCGTGCCGAACACGGAGATGATGGCGGCTTCGATGCCAAGCATGCCTCGCACCTGGCCGCGGGATGTGCCGATGGCGCGCAACAGGCCGATCTCCTTGGTTCGTTCGGAAACGCTGAGCGCCAACGTGTTCACGATGCCGAAGATCGCGATGATGATCGACAACGCGAGCAGCGCGTACAGGATCATGAGGACCTGATCGATCATCGAGCTCATCGTGGATTTGTACTCGTCGCGATCGAATACGGAAACCGTGTAGTACTTTTTGACGGCTTTCTTGATCTGCTTCTTCACCGTTGCGGTGTCGGCGCCGCTCTTATCGGCGACGTATGCCTGCATGACGAACATCGTCTGCTTGTTGCCGATCTGCTCAGCCAGATCATCATTGATGATCAGATAGCTGCGGTATATGGAATTCGAGATGATCGCACCGATCGTAAGCGTTTTTTCGGTGGTCTCCTTCTTCGTCCGTACCAATGTGGCGGGATCGACGTTCTGCGCGTCCGCCACATATTGTTCGATTTCGGCGGCTTTCGTCTGTGCCGCGGCGGCGTCACCGGAGAGGGCCAGTTGCTGGGCCTGTTCCTGCAGTTCCTGAACATGCGCCTGCACCTGAGCCTGGTAATCGGCCTGTGCCTGTGCCGTAGCGTCCTCGTCGATCACGGTGTTCTCGGCCGTCACCTTGACCCTTTGACCGACTTGCCATCCCTGATCGTCCGCGACGTCCTTGCCTACCAGAAGTTCGCCGGATTCCAGGGCGTCGACGGCGTTGCCCTGTGTGGTCTCCGCCTCGAATATCTTGGTGAACAGTTCCGGCTGCGTGGCGAAGGTGATTCCGGAAACGGATTCCCCGTCGTATTTGACGCCAAGAAGCGCACGGTTGGACACCACATTCTCAACGTCGTCGATATCGCGTATATCCTCGATGGCCTGATCGGGGATCCGACCGTACGAGGCCGATGCGATTGCGAAATCGGCCTTGAGTCCGGTGTCGATCAGAGAGCTGACCGAAGCCTGGGCCGATGAGGCCACCACGCCCAGACAACTGACGATGGCAACGCCGACGAACAATGCGGCCGCAGTGTTCGAGGTGCGCCTCTTGGATCGGGAAATGTTGCGCGTCGCAAGCCGTCCGGTAACGGGGAACAGCTTCGATGGAAGCCATCCCAACACGGTTCCGGCGGGGGATACGTACGCCGGTCCCGCCACGATCACGCCGATGACGGCCAATGCGGCGCCGATGCCCAGCGGCCAGCCCACGGCCATATCATTCAGAACGTTCCACGGCGTAGGGCCGTCGCCGTCCGCGTTCGCCAATATGCAGGCGAACGCCCAGCATATGAATCCCGCCGCCACCATAATCGTTCCAAGAACGCCTCGTGCGCGCACGGGCTTTTCCGGATTGACGGTCTCGTTCATCGCTTGGATGGGAGGCGCCAATGCGGCGTTCTTGGCCGGCAATGCGGCACCGATCAGAGTGACCACCATACCGACGATCAGACCGATGGCCATATCGGAAACGGTCGGGTCCGTGGCGCCGGTCAACGGCATGCCCATGGAGTTCAATCCGGAAGCGATCAGTTTGACCACGCCCCAGCCCAACGCTATGCCGGATACCGATCCCACGAATCCAAGTACCAGAGCCTGTACGATCACCGTGGAGAACACCTGCATGGGGGAAGCTCCGATGGAACGCAGCAGCGCGTACCCTCGCATCGATTCGCGCACGATCATCGAGAATGTGTTGGCTATGATGAACGATCCGACGAACAGTGCGATCACCGCGAAAATGAGAATCAGTGGTTGGATGAATCCCAACGCGTCCTGTGTGGATTGCGTGGATTCGTCACGGTAGGAGTCTCCGGTTATGGCATGCGCCTTCGCGCTTTTCGGCAGCGCCTTGTTGATTCGATCCGCAAGCTGTTGCTGCTGCTGTTCGTTCAATGCGGTGGTCGCGTCGCCGTAGACGCAGATCATTGAGGTTTTGCTGGTATCTTCCGATTGCTCGTCGGACTTTTCCTTGGCGACCGCATTGTCGATTCCGACGATGATGGCGCCCGCCTGACTGGCATCCGTGGTGAAGATGCCGCTGACGGTAACATCGTGCGGGCCATCGGAGTAGACGATCTTCGCTTTGTCCCCGACTTTCAGGTTTGACTGTTCGGCAGCGAAGGAATGCAAAGCGATCTCATCCTCGCCTTTCGGGTATGTTCCGGATGTGAACTTCGCGGAGCGCCATGGCGCCGATTCGGCCATTCCGATGGCGAGGGTCGGCGAGCCCATGGTGGTCACGGCGTCTCCATTGGAATCGACCAACACGATTCCGCTCAGCGAATATCCCACATGGGCGGATGCCACGCCGTCGACCTTGCTGATTTCGTCCACCAGATCGGTATCGATGCTGTTGTAGCTGGCAGTGGAAAGCAATGACGAGGAATCCGACTTGATCTCTTCGGAGCCGCGAACATACACGTCATGGTCCGCGTTGGTCGACATCATCTGCGAGACCTGATTGTTGAGCATCTCGCGGAAGCAGAACGAGCCGACCACGAAACTCACGCCAAGCGCGATGGCCACGATCGACATGATGAAACGTCCGAAATGGCTGCGCGCGTCACGTAATCCGATACGAATCATTTCCTTACGTCCTCCGCCACGGTCGAAGGCACGTCCGCGCCGTCATTGCCCGCGATTGCCATCTCTTCATAGGAATCGTCGTCTCCGGCGAATACCTCAAGAATCTCGTTGTATGTCGGATGATGCATGTCTTGCGTGATGTTGCCGTCCGCGAGCACCAGCACACGGTCGGCGAAGGACGCCGCCTTTGGATCATGGGTGACCATGACGATGGACTGACCGTAGTCGCGCACGGAGTCGCGTAGGAAGCCAAGCACTTCGCGACTCGAACGCGAATCGAGGTTGCCGGTCGGCTCATCGGCGAAGATTACGGACGGACGTGCCATCATGGCTCGTGCGCAGGCCACACGCTGCTGTTGTCCGCCGGAAAGCTGGCTCGGACGGTGGGTCAGTCTTTTTTCCAATCCGACCACGCCGACCACCTGGTTGAACCAGTCGCGGTCGATCGGACGCTTGGCTATCTGCAGTGGCAGAAGGATGTTCTCCTCCGCGCTCAGGGTCGGCACCAGATTGAAGGACTGGAAAATGAAGCCGATCTGTTCGCGGCGGAGATCGGTCAACTGCTTCTGGTTCATGGCCGAGACCTCAAGCCCTTCGACGAACACCTGGCCGGAGGACGGTGTGTCAAGACCGGCCATGCAGTGCATGAGTGTGGATTTTCCTGAACCCGACGGCCCCATGATGGCGGTCATCTCGCCCCGTTTGAATGCCACGTCCACATGGTTGAGGGCTGTGACCTCGTTGTCTTTCGATCCGTAGATTTTGGTCAGGTCGATTGCCTTGGCCACAATGCCTTCATCAGTGGCGTTGCCGTTTAATTGTGTTCCATGCGCGCTATGACGAGTCATGATACCGCCTGTTCCTAAGATATGATTCAGGGCTTAAGTCTATCGGTGGGTGGATGCATTGAGAAACGTCCGAGTTACATACCGGGCTTGGCCATGCACTGTGGTGGGAGGCTGTGAATATGCGGTTCGATGACTATGCCGACGCGTTTGAAACGTTCCTGAAGGCCAACCGTGGCCTAAGCGAAAATACGCGCAAAGCGTACCGTTCCGATCTTGTCGAATGCATGGAGGTTCTTGAACGGCTGGGATGCGAGACTCTGGGCGACGTGCATACCGACGATTTGAGAATATGGATGTCGGAATCGTCGAAACGCCATGCGCGAAGCAGCATGGCACGTAAGACCGTTGCCGTAAGGGTTTTCTTTTCCTGGGCCTACGAGCATGGAATCATCGATTCCGATCCCGCGGCCATGCTGATGACGCCGAAGATCCCCGATACGCTGCCGGCGGTGCTCAACGAATCGCAGGCGGAGCAGCTGATGAACCATGAGGACGGGAAAAGGGAAAGCGACGATTCGCAATCGCAGGAGGAAGCGCCGAAACAACGGGCGGCGCGTATGCGGGACAAAGCCATGTTGGAGCTGTTATATGCGACGGGCATGCGCGTGGCGGAACTGGTTGGCCTTGATGTCAATGATCTGACCTTCTCCAACCGGACGGTGAAAGTGACGGGCAAAGGCAACAAGCAGCGTGTGATTCCATTCGGAGCGCCCGCTGAAAAGGCTTTGCGTCTATGGCTGGAACAAGGGCGTCCAATGCTATGCAAGTCGAAATCGTCCGAGGCTCTGTTTTTAGGCAACCGCGGCGGACGCATCGATCAACGGGTGGTCCGACGAATCGTGCACGAACATGCGCGGAATGCCGGTGTTCCGGATATCAGTCCGCATGCCTTGAGGCACAGCGCGGCCACGCATATGCTCGATGGGGGAGCGGACCTTCGTGAGGTTCAGGAGCTTCTTGGGCACAGCTCGCTGAAAACCACGCAACGCTATACGCATGTCTCCATAGAACAGTTGAAATCAAGGTATGGTCAGGCTTTTCCGAGAGCATGAACCAACCCGAAATGACCATTTTTTTGAGTCACTTATGAGACAATGCGTTGTTGTCCCTCAATTGGTGAACAATAGATGTCTGCTAGCAAAACGTTGACGGGTGTGATGCAAAATCCGTTCCCGTTTCTTTTGCTTTAAGGGGTTTATGAAGCTCCGTACATTATGAATAGGAGAAATGTTCTATGAAGAAGAAAGCTCTGGCTTTCGCTGCCGCGGCCTGCGCGATGGGCATGCTGCTCAGCGGCTGTGGCGCTTCCAACGATACCGCATCCGATAGCGCAAACATCATCACTGCGTACGCTTCCGAGCCGCAGAACCCGCTTATCCCGGGCAATACCAACGAGACCGGCGGCGGCAAGCCGATCGATCTGCTGTTCTCCCGTCTGATTTCCTTCGATGCCCAGGGCAACGCATCCAACGAGGTCGCCGAGTCCATCGAAGCCAACTCCGACGCCACCCAGTACACCATCAAGATCAAGTCCGGCTGGAAGTTCACCGATGGCACCGCCGTGACCGCTGAATCCTTCACCAAGGCATGGAGCTACGTGGCCAACGCCAAGAACGCCCAGCTGTGCTCCTCCTTCTTCTCCACCATCAAGGGCTACGACGAGTTGCAGGACGCCGACAACCTTACCGGTGACGAGCAGCTTGAAGGCCTGACCGTCGTCAGCGACACCGAGTTCACCGTCGATCTCAACCAGTCCGATTCCGTGTTCGCCATCAAGGTGGGTTACTCCTCCTTCGCTCCGCTGCCGGAATCCTTCTACGACGATCCGGAAGCCTTCGGCGAGAGCCCGGTCGGCAACGGTCCGTACAAGTTCAGCTCCTGGGATCACGACAACGAGATCGTGCTTGTCAAGAACCCGGATTACAAGGGCAACCGCACTCCGAAGAACGACGGCGTGACCTTCAAGGTCTACACCAAGGATGAAGCCGCATATGCCGACATCCAGTCCGGCTCCCTCGACGTGATGGAATCCGTTCCGGCTTCCGCCACCAAGACCTTCGAATCCGATTCGACCGTCCAGGCGTACAACAAGGCCGGCTCCGTCATCCAGCAGTTCACCATCCCGTCCAACCTGAAGCACTTCGAGGCCGGCACTGAGGAAGGTACCCTGCGTCGTCAGGCGATCTCTATGGCCATCAACCGTGAGAACATCTGCGAGAAGGTGCTCAATGGTACCGGCACCCCGGCCACCGACTTCACATCCCCGCTCACCCCGGGCTACTCCGATTCCCTCGAAGGCTCCGACAACTTGAAGTACAACGAGTCCAAGGCCAAGGAACTCTGGGAGAAGGCCAACGCCATCAGCGCGTGGACCTCCGACGACAAGCTCACCTTCGCCTACAACTCCGACGGTGGCCATGAGACCATCTACACCGCTGTGGTGAACTCCATCAACAACGTCCTCGGTTCCGAAGTCGCCGCCACCAACCCGTTCCCGACCTTCACCGACTACCGCACCGCGGTGTCCAACCGTCAGGTCGAAGGCGCGTTCCGTAGCGGTTGGCAGCCGGATTACCCGTCCGCCGAGAACTATCTGGTTCAGAACTTCTCGTCCGCAGCCGCCGATGGCAATGGCTCCAACGATGGCGACTACAAGAACACCAAGTTCGATGAGCTGCTCAGCCAGGCCGCCGCCGCCCAGACCACCGACGAGGCGAACAAGCTGTATCAGCAGGCTCAGGAAGTGATCCTCAACGATCTGCCGGCCGTTCCGCTGTACTACGCCAACGCCTATGGTGTGGCTTCCACCAACGTCACCGGTTTCGAGATGAACTGGCAGAACCTGCCGGTTTACGAGAACATGTCCAAGTCTGCATGATTTGAGCAGATAAATCGTTCTCAATAGCAGCAAGGAAGGAACATGACGGACGTTCCTTCCTTGCTGATGTTTAAAGTCCGTTTGCAGCGCGTACGCAAGCAAGATGCGGATTATGCCGGGAACGCTCACTGTAGGAACGTTTTCCCAGCTTATTTTCATTTTTTTATAATAAAAAACTAGTTTGGCGTATTTTTGACGGTAACGGGGTGAGTCGTCGGCCGATCCCGTGCATGATTTTCATCAAAAAGTCGATCGCCATGTGGCCGACCTGATAATTGAGTAACTAAGGAGAGACCAATGGGCAAGTATCTTCTGCGACGTATTCTGCAGATGATCCCTGTGGTTCTCGGCACGACGCTTTTGGTGTATGCCCTGGTGTTTGCGTTGCCGGGCGACCCAGTCAAGGCCATGTTTGGAGACAAGCCCGTCAATGAAGCGGTTGCCGCCCAGATTCGTGCCGAATACAACCTGGACAAGCCATTCATTGTTCAATATCTGCTGTTTCTGAAGAATGCGCTGACGCTTGACTTTGGCAAGACCTTCTCGGGCCAGTTGGTCATCGATCAGATCGGTCGCGCCTTCCCGACCACCATCAAGCTGGCTTTGATGGCATTCGTCTTCGAGGCGATCTTTGGTGTGATCTTTGGTGTGATCTCCGGCCTGTACAAGGGCAAGCTGCCGGATATAATCATTCTGATTCTCTCCCTGCTGCTTATCTCCGTCCCGACCTTCGTCACCGGCTTCCTGGCGCAGTACTTCATCGGTGTCAAATGGCAGCTTCTGCCCGTCACCGCGGGCTCCAACCCAGGATTCATCGATCTGTTGATGCCTGCGATGGTGCTTGGCTCGGTATCGATGGCGTATATCATTCGTCTGTGCCGTTCGGAAATCTCCTCCAACATCGCGCTTGACTACGTGCGAACCGCACGTGCGAAGGGCATGAAGCATAAGGACGTTCTGAAGCGTCACGTACTGCGCAATTCCATGATTCCGGTCGTCACTTACCTTGGTCAGGATTTGGGCGCGCTTATGGGCGGCGCCATGATTTCCGAGACCATCTTCAACGTACACGGCATCGGCTACCTGACTTACCAGAGCATCCTTAAGGGCGAAGGCAACCTCGTGGTGTCCATCGTCACCCTGCTCATGCTCATCTTCGTGGTGTGCAACCTGCTGGTCGATATGCTCTACGCGGCCCTTGATCCACGAATTCGTTACGCGTGAGTTGAGGAGGACAAGAAATGACTGATATGAACGAAACCAATCTTTCCACTCAATATGTCGCCCTGCCAGGGCAGGAACGGTACGTCGCTCCGCTTGAGGAAACCCCACTGAAGGAAGTCGACTCCGTCGATGAGGAGGCTCCGGCCTCGAGCCTGTGGGCCGACGCTTGGCGTACCCTGCGCAAGAATCCGCTGTTCATCATCGCGGGTGTGCTCATCATCTTCATCGTCTTCGTGGCGCTCTTCCCGGGTGTGTTCACCAAGCAGGATCCGAACTACTGCACCCTTGACAATTCCCTCGAACCGGCATCATCCGGCCATCCGTTCGGATACGATCTGCAGGGCTGCGACGTGTATGCCCGCGTGGTGTACGGAACCCGAACCTCGCTGAGCGTCGGTGTTTTCGCAACCATCCTTGTGGTGCTTGTGGGCACGCTGATCGGTGCCATCGCAGGCTTCTTCGGTGGTTGGGTCGACGCCGTGCTGAGCCGATTGACCGACATCTTCCTGGCGCTGCCGATTCTGCTTGGCGCCATCGTCGTGCTGCAGATGTTCCGCACCAGCAGCTCCATTTGGAAGATCATCTTCGTGATGACGCTGTTCGGATGGACATCCGTGGCCCGAATCGCGCGAAGCGCCGTTCTTGAAGCCAAGAACCTCGAATTCAACACGGCTTCCACGGCACTGGGATCCACTCCGCTGCGCAACCTGTTCCGTCACATTCTGCCGAACTCCCTCGCGCCGATCATCGTCGTCGGAACCACCTCTCTGGCCACCTACATCGTGCTCGAAGCCACGCTGAGCTTCCTCGGCGTCGGCCTGCCGACCTCCACCGTCAGCTGGGGCGGCGACATCTCCAACGCGCAGTCCATCCTGCGTACGGACCCGATGGTGCTGTTCTATCCATCCGCCGCGCTGGCCATCACCGTGCTGGCGTTCATCATGATGGGCGATGCCGTCAAGGACGCCCTGGACCCGAAGAGCCGTACGGTCTGAGTGAGATGAAGGACTTTCGATGACTGAAATGAATACAGAGAACAAGCTCGAGGCCATGCAGCGCGCCAACGGTCCGCTGCTCGACGTCAAGAACCTCCAGGTCGATTTCGCAGGTGAGGACGGACAGCCCGTCCACGCGGTGCGCAACGCCACCTTCAGCGTGTATCCGGGCCAGTGGGTGGCCATCGTGGGTGAATCCGGTTCCGGAAAGTCCACTTCGGCCATGGCCTGCATGGGCCTGCTGCAGGGAACCGGCCGCGTTGTCGGCGGTTCCATCAAATTCGAGGGCGAGGAACTTGCCGGCCTTCGAAGGAGGGACTTCGACAAGTACCGCGGCAACAAGATGGGCCTTGTTCCGCAGGATCCGATGAGCAACCTGAACCCGGTGTGGCGTGTGGGTACGCAGGTGTATGAGGCGCTTGTGGCCAACAAGATGGACATCAAGCATGAGAAGCGTTCCGAATTCGCCAAGGCGCTTGCGGACGAGGACGTGGATCTCAAGGACGCCGAGGATGAGACCTTCCTCGGTTCCAAGCAGCTGCCCGATCTTATGGCGGCGGCCAAGGAAGCCCTCGTTAAGGCCGGCAAGAGCGGTGAGGAATTCGACAAAACCATGGCGTACTTCGCCGAGGAATGGATTCCCGGTTCCGAGACGCGCTGGCGTGTCGCCGAAGATCTGATCAAGGCGGGAGTGCCCTCCGAGGACGCTTGGTACATCGCCAAGAAGTATGTGATCGGCGGCGGCATGACCGACCGTATCGCAGGTCTGCTCACCGAAGCGGGTCTTCCGGATGCGGCCACCCGTGCCCGCCAGTTCCCGCATGAGTTCTCCGGTGGCATGCGTCAGCGTGCGCTGATCGCCATCGGCCTCGCATGCCGACCGGAACTGCTCATCGCCGATGAGCCGACGTCCGCCCTTGACGTGACCGTGCAGAAGAAGATCCTCGACCATCTGCAGGATCTCACCGATTCCCTGGGAACCGCGGTTCTGTTCATCACCCACGATCTTGGCTTGGCTGCCGAACGCGCGCAGCATATCGTGGTGATGTACAAGGGCCAGGTCGTTGAGTCCGGTCCGTCGCTCGAAGTGCTGCAGCACCCGCAGCATCCGTATACCAAGCGACTTGTGGCCGCGGCGCCTTCTCTTGCCTCCCAGCGCATCATCTCCGTCAAGGAGCATGGCGGGGATGCCGCTTCGCTGATGGAACACGCCGTGAACAAGGATTCCCTGCATGCAGAGTCCATCATCACGGTCGATCATTTGACCCGCGAATTCAAGCTTCCCCGTAAGAAGGAGATGTTCAAGGCCGTCAACGACGTGAGCTTCTCCATCAAGAAGGGCAGCACGCTGGCGATCGTGGGCGAGTCCGGTTCCGGCAAGTCCACCGTGGCCAACATGGTGCTCAAGCTCCTCGAGCCGACGTCCGGCACCGTCACCTACGACGGCAAGGACATCTCCGGGTTCAAGGGCAAGGAACTGCTCGACTTCCGTCGCCATGTGCAGCCGGTGTTCCAGAATCCGTACGGTTCGCTCGATCCGATGTATTCCATCTATCGTTCCATCGAGGAGCCGCTTCGCATCCACGGCATCGGAGACAAGAAGAGCCGTGCCAAGCGAGTGCGTGACCTGCTTGAAATGGTGGAGCTTCCGTGGAGCGTTCGTTGGCGTTACCCCAACGAGCTTTCCGGTGGCCAGCGTCAGCGTATCGCGATCGCACGAGCCATGGCCCTCGACCCGGATGTGATCGTCTGCGACGAGGCCGTGTCCGCATTGGACGTGCTCGTTCAGGACCAGGTGCTTCGCCTGCTCAACGATCTTCAGGCCGAAAAGGGGCTGAGCTACCTGTTCATCACCCATGATCTTGCCGTGGTTCGCCAGATCGCCGACGAGGTCGTGGTCATGCAGCACGGCAATCTCGTGGAACATGCCACTACCGATGAGGTCTTCGAGCATCCGCGCAAGCAGTACACCCGCGATCTTCTTGACGCCATCCCCGGCGGCAAGCTGCAGTTGGGCCTTGACTGATTGAACGATTGAAATCCTCCCTTCGCAAGAGGGAGGATTTCTTGTATGTAGGCTAGGGTAGGGCGCTATGACGATCACCATTACGACTTCGAACGTGAACGGCATTCGTGCCGCCAAACGTAAAGGCATCGAGGAATGGGCCGGAAAGAACACTCCTGACGTGTGGTGCATGCAGGAGGTGCGGGCGCCGCAAAACGAGATCGATCCCATCTTCGATGAGTTTGCCTTCGAATACTGCACGGCCGGAAGCATCGACGACCAGAGCAGACTTGAACGCATGAACGAGATCTGCCGCATCAAAGGCCGGGCCGGCGTCGGTCTCTTGTCGTCCCTGCCCATCGTGCAGAAGCGCTACGGACTGCCGGGACTTGAGGAGGACGTCGATTCCGGCAGATGGATCGAGGCGGATGTCAAAACCCCACAGGGGTACGTCATCACCGTCGTATGCGTGTACGTGCATGCCGGAAACGCCGACGATCCGGAGAAAATGCGGCAGAAATACCGATTCCTTGACGCTATGATCGGCCGTCTGCGCGAATTGCGTGACGAAGCCGCCAATGGTGGAAAGCAATCCGTGCTATGCGGAGATTTCAACATCGCGCACACACCTCTTGACATCAAGAACGCCAAGGCGAACGAGAAGCATGCCGGATTCCTTCCCTCCGAACGCGCCTACGTTGATCGGTGGCTGGACGAACTGGAATTCGTGGATGTCATGCGTCAACTCGCCGGCGACATTCAAGGACCATACACGTGGTGGAGCCAGCGTGGCAGGGCTTTCGACAACAACGTCGGGTGGAGGCTTGATTACCAGTTCGCCACTCCGGAACTGGCCGAGACGGCTTGCGGATTCGTGATCGACAAGGCTCCCGCATACGACATGCGATGGTCCGACCATGCGCCGTTGAGCATCATGTATGACATTTAATGAAGTGTCGGCAAAACCCGGATTCGCAGTGCATTGACATGGTGGCAGAGCACGACTCCGTCGGTTCACAACGAATTCCCAGCGCATATTAAGCGCGGGTGCTAGGCTAGTCACGGTTGCAACCGTTATGAAATGAGGAACATCATGGGACTGTTTGGATTCGGCAAGAAGAAGCGTCAGAGCGAGGAAGCTCTCGAAAACGCCGCCGAAGAGAACAAGGATTCCGTCCAGGAATCCGAAGTCGAGAACAACGATTCCGCCGAAAAGACGGTGGAACTCCCGGAGCCTGCGGGCGAATACGTGGGCCGCGGAGAGGAGTACGGACCGTGGGACGTGGATGACGAAAACGTTCCCGATTACGACGAATACCTTGATATGGGCTCGTACTACCTGCCGTTCCTGCGCGGCATCGAATTGCGTGTGAAAGCCAACCGTGCAACGCAGCAGGTGCTGGGAACCACCATCACCTACGGTTCCTCCAGCTTGGAGATCGAAGCGTTCGCAGCTCCGAAGACGTTCGGACTGTGGGATGACGTGCGCGCCGACCTTATCGAAGCCAACAAGGCGGCATCTGAAAGCGACGGTGTGTTCGGCACTGAGCTCACACTCCCGGTCGTGGTCAAGGGCGGCCGTAAGGTGGTCACCCGCATCGTGGGCGTCGATGGACCACGTTGGATGCTGCGCGGCATTTTCTCCGGTAACGCGGCCACCGATCCTCAGCACGATGAGACCAAGGCCCTGAACAGGTTCTTCGCCGACATCGTGGTGGAACGCGGAGAGGAGCCTCTCGCTCCCCGAGACCTCATCCCCATGCATCCTCCGGTCGCTCCGGCCGAGCGCAAGGCGGCCAAGGCCGCGGCGGAAGCTTCCGAGAACGGTCAGAAGATGGATGTTCCCGGAAAGCCGAAGGGTCCGTTCGATTCCGATCAGCAGGTCGAGGTCAAGACCACGCTGTCGCGCGGCCCGATGTTCTCCGAGGTTCGCTGAGTCCGTCATTTCACTTACAGGACAAGATATTTGGACATGGCTGACAGCGAATCCAGAAAACGTACCGGTCTCGGCGCGCTTGCCGAGATCGGCGGTTCCGACGATTTTTCCGTGATCGACGCCATCGGGGGCCCTCGAGGCGTCATCGAGTCGATGCTTCCGGGCGTCGTCTTCGTAATGTTGTTCGTCATCACGTCGAATCTGCATCTGACGATCGCGGTTTCCGCGGTACTTGCGGTATTGCAGGTGATTGCGCGCCTGATACAACGCCAATCCGTGATGGGCGCGCTTTCCGGATTGCTAGCCGTGGGCATTTGCCTGGTTTGGGCTTGGAAAAGCCATGAGGCGCGCAATTATTACATGTTTGGTTTTTTGACCAATTCCTTCTATATCGTGCTGCTGTCCGCATCACTGTTGGTTCGGATACCGGGATTGGGATTCGTGATTGAATTCATACGCACGCTGCCCACGGAAAATTTCCGTGCATGGTTGTCGGATTGGCGTTCCGATAAAGATTTGATGCGTGCGTACACCGCGATCACCGCGTTGTGGATTGGCGTTTTCTCGCTGCGATTGCTGGTTCAGGTGCCTCTGTACGTCACCGATCATGTCGGACTGCTCGGCACCGCGCGCCTGCTTATGGGAATTCCGTTCTGGGCGTTGGCGATTTGGGTGTCATATCTGATTGTGGCGACTCCCATGCATCGACATAAGGTGATGGAAGAAACGACGTCGGACGAATAATCCACGGAAGCATACCGGAAGTTTTTGATAAGGAGCGTTGATGGAAGCGACCATCCGCATTGAAAGATACGCAGATCAAGGCCGTTGCGTTGGTCACATCGATGGCCGAGTGGTGTTCGTGCGATTCGCGTTGCCAGGAGAATTGGTGAGGATCGCACTGGACGAGCCCCATGATCGTGAGGACCGGTTCTGGACAGGCGAAGTACTTGAGGTGCTCGAAGCCAGCGAGGATCGCGCTGATCCGGTCTGGCCGTTGGCGGGCCCTTTGGCCATGGGCGGCGGCGTCGGCGGAGCCGATTTGGTGCATGTCGCCCTGCAGGGGCAGCTGAAGTGGAAGTCCACGTCGGTCGCCGAGCAGATGAGTCGTTTGGGCCATGTCGACGTCGAAGTGCCGATAGACCGTATGCCCGAGGATGAAGCCGAACAGGGATTGCATTGGCGTACCCGTATTGAAATGATCGCCGATACGGACGGACGTCCATCCATGCGACGACGCGGCACCCATGTCCGCGTTCCCATCGATACTATGCCGCTTGCCAGCAAGGCGTTGCTTGATGTGGCCGAACGTGAGCATGTGTGGGACGGTGGTTTCACCCCCGGTTCGCAGATACGATTGTCGGTTCCCGAGCCACGAGGCAATGATTCGACTGAAGACAACTACGCCGTTTTGGTCGACGGTCAGGTGACTGCGGGAAGCCGTGACCTGACGGAGAAGGTGACGGTGGGCGGGCATGAGTTCGAGTATGCCGTTGATGCCGGCGGATTCTGGCAGATGCATCGCCATGCACCCATCGCATTGACCAATCATGTGATTTCCCTGGTCCGCGGCGAACTCGATGGGGCCAAATCGGCGTGCCTGTGGGATTTGTATTCCGGATCGGGCCTGTTCACGCTGCCGTTGGCCACGTTGAGCGCGGAACGTACGCGCATGCTGAGCGTCGAAGGTGGAAAGACCGCGGTGAAGAGCGCGCAGCGAAATCTGCGGCATATCCATTTGGGCAATGTCGATGCCCGAGTGGGAGATGTGGCCAGAACCCTTGCCAACGTGCGCAATGATCTGAGCAGGCCCGATGTGGTGGTTCTCGATCCTCCACGTGCCGGAGCCCGAGCCAAGGTATGCCGTCAAATCGCACAGTCCGGGGCACGCAGCGTGGTGTACATCGCATGTGATCCAGCCAGCCTTGCCCGTGATACGGCCACCCTCGTGTCGTTGGGATACGAGCTGGCGGACATTCACGCTTTCGACATCTACCCGATGACGCATCATGTGGAAACGGTGGCGCTGTTCAGGAGAACGATTCAGTGAACACCGGCGGCCGCATACGTCGTACGTTGGGAATGATGCTTGCCACGGCGCTTTCTTTAGGTGCTCTGGCCGGATGCGTTCCCAATGGTTCCGCAGTGGGAGACAGTCAGAAATCCGACACGACCGTATCCCATAGTGAGGAGGATCGGGCCAGCGTGACGGTGGTTCTGATCGGTTCTTCGGACACGGATGCGGATTCCATGGCCATGAACGCCATGGAATCCGGCAAACTCAAGCCGATCTACATCACCGTTTCCGGCACCGATGATGAGCAGCGTACCGCACAGCAGGGCGTTCGCGATATGTCCCAGCGCAAGGCGGATATCATCATTGTTTCGGGAATCAATGTGACGGACGATACTCGCGACGCTTGGAACGAAGCGCTCGAGACCGCAAGAAAGGCAGGAATTTCGGTCGCGTTGCTCAATCCTGTCAGCGTTCCGGATGACGACGTGCTCTATGCTGCCACGCTCACAGTCAACGACCGCATGTCCGATGCCGTTCCGCTCGCCGACGCCGTCGTGACATTGATCAACAACGATGCCCATGAGCGGGAAATATTCGTCACCACGGTGACCCAGTGACTTTCGAAGGAGCCTGAAGCAAGACGAGTCGGGAGATTCGCCGAAAACCTTTACGCAGCCTGAAAGAATCGTTGTAATCATCTGGCCTTCCGCGAAAAACTGAAGAAACACGGTAGGCTGTCAGTATGAGCGAAACCCAATCCGTGCCGACCATCGAAGAATCAGGGCTGACTTCCAGTGAAGTCGCGGCTCTTACGGAAAGCGGACAGGTCAACATAGTCGAATCCTCCACGTCAAGGTCGCTTGCCGATATTGTGCGTGCCAACGTGTTCACCCTGTTCAATGGCATCATCTTCGTGGCGATGATCATGGTGCTGGTAACGGGATCCTGGAAGGATGCCGTATTCGGATTCGTGATCATCGTCAATACCGGCATCGGCATCGTCACCGAGTTGAAGGCCAAACGGACACTTGACGAATTGTCGATTCTTGTGGCATCCGATTATCTGGTGCGGCGTGACGGAAAAAACGTGGGGGTCCGACATGACGAGATCGTGCTCGGCGACCTTCTGTGGATCAGATCCGGTGAACAGATTCCGGCCGACGCGCAAATCGTACGCACATGGGGACTTGAGCTGGACGAGTCCATGCTCACCGGTGAATCGCGCACCGTTCGAAAGCGTGAAGGCGACGAGATATATTCGGGATCCACGGCCGTCTCCGGCGTCGCCCTTGTGAAAGTCAGTGCGGTGGGGGAGCACAGCTATGCCGCCACGCTTACCGCACAGGCGAAAGTCTACAAAAAAACCGTTTCGGACCTTAACAAAGGCATCAACACCATCCTGAAATTCATGACCTTTCTGGTCGTTCCTCTGTGCGTATTGCTCGTATGGTCGCAGATCAACGCGGTCGGTGGATGGAACGCCGCCATTTCCACGGGAGAATGGCGCTCCGCGGTGGTGTCGGCCGTGGCGGGGGTCGTCGGCATGATCCCCGAAGGACTCGTGCTGCTCACTTCCCTTAATTTCGCACTCGCCGCAATACGTTTGGCCAGACAGAACACGCTTGTGCAGGAACTTGAGTCGGTGGAGACGCTCGCTCGCGTCGATTGCCTGAATCTCGACAAAACCGGAACGATCACCGATGGCGGAATACGGTTGAACCGGGTGGAGATGCTTGACGGCTCAATGGACGAGCGATCCGTCAAACAGGCGTTGTTCGATTTGTCGAATGAGGAACAGCCCAACGGTACCGGACAGGCGATTCTGGCCGGATTATGGGAACAGGGATTCGTGGAGGGGCCGGTTGCGTCTCGAGTGCCGTTCTCATCCTCCCGAAAATGGAGTTCGGTTTCGTATGACGGCACGGTATGGACGATGGGCGCGCCGGAAGTCATCCTTTCCCGGTTGGACGGCGATTATGCCGATGTATTGGAACGTGTGAACGAATACGCCGATGACGGCAATCGCGTGCTGCTGATTGCCCGGTATGGCGGTGATGCCTCGCCCGATTACGAGACCGATCCGAAGCTGGAACCGTCGTCGAAGCCAGCTGCGTTGGTGTTGTGTTCGGAAAGCATTCGAGATGATGCCGAGGCGACGCTTGCCTGGTTCCGTGAGCAGGGAGTGCGCTGTCGTATCATTTCTGGCGACAATCCCGTTACCGTGGGTGCGATCGCGCGCAAGGTTCGACTGACCGCGGACAGGGAACCGGTGTATATGGATGCCCGTGAGCTGCCCGACGATATCGAACGGCTTGCGCAGGTGCTGGAGCATGTGGACGTGCTCGGACGTGTGCTGCCGGAACAGAAAAAAGCGATCGTGCAGGCGTTGCACCATACGAATCATGTGGTGGCCATGACCGGCGACGGCGTGAACGATACCCTTGCCATCAAAGAGGCGGATCTCGGCATCGCCATGGGCAACGCGGCTCCGGCAACCAAAGCCGTGGCTCAGGTGGTGCTTGTCGATTCGAAGTTCTCCCATCTGCCGGATGTGGTGGCCCGGGGACGTCAGGTGATGGCCAATATGGAACGCGTGGCGGGCCTGTTCCTGGTCAAAACCGTCTATTCCGCGATAATCTCGCTTGGTGTGGTGCTGACGCAGATCCCGTTCCCATATCTACCGCGCCACATCACGTACATTGGTTGCCTCACGATAGGCATACCCGCATTCATTCTGGCATTGGCTCCCAATACGAGACGGTATATTCCAGGCTTTTTGGAACGCGTGGTGAAATTCGCCCTGCCTTGCGGAATCGCCACAGGTCTGTCGATCCTCAGCACGTCGTTGCTGCTGCCGATGTTCATGCATTGGGACGCCCAACACTCCGACGCGCATTTGACCATGTTGCATGGCGTCAACGCAATCATCCTGCTTATGATGGGCATTTTCGTGCTTGCCCGTGTGGCACGGCCTCTGAACTCGTGGAGGGGCCTGCTGGTGCTTGGTTTCGCCGCGGTCGGTGTGGCTGGCATGTTCGTGCCGTTCGTGGCGCGCTTCTTTGCGCTCGTCGTACCGACGGGGGAGATGCTCGTCGCCACGGCCATAGCGCTTGTGCTTTCGGCGATCATGTTCGTGCTGTGCCTGTGGCTCGTGCCGAAGGTGCTGGGCATTGTCCCATACTTCAAGAAGACACGCCAGAGCTGAATTAACGTGGCTGTATCGTTGGCGGCGGATAATCAGCTGCTGTTATACAGCCACTAAAGCTCGGAGGTAGCATGTCTGTGCGCGACGACCAGCTCGACACCCTAAAGGTGGACGGCAAGGATTATGAGTATTACCGCATCGCAGATCTGCCGGGCATCGATCATCTGCCGTATTCGCTGAAGGTTCTTGTCGAGAATCTTGTACGCAATATCGACGGCGCCAACATCACCGATGATCATGTCAAGGCATTGTTGGATTGGGATCCGGCCGCGCAGCCGAGTCATGAGATCCAGTTCACGCCGTCCCGCGTGGTCATGCAGGACTTCACCGGCGTGCCGTGCATCGTTGACCTGGCCACCATGCGTGACGCGGTCAAGGAACTGGGCGGAGATCCGGAAGTGATCAATCCGCAGGTGCAGTCCGATATGGTCATCGACCATTCCGTGCAGATCGACAAGTACGGCGTGGCCGATGCCGTCGAGCAGAACATGGACATCGAATACCAGCGCAACGGCGAACGCTACCAGTTCCTGCGTTGGGGCCAGCAGGCCTTTAAGAACTTCCGTGTGGTGCCGCCGGGAACCGGCATCATCCACCAGGTCAACATCGAATACCTAGCGAAGGTCATCATGACCAAGGCCGCCGAGGACGGTCGTGAGTTGGCATACCTCGACTCCTGCGTCGGCACCGATTCGCACACCACCACGGTCAACGGTCTGGGCGTGCTCGGCTGGGGCGTCGGCGGCATCGAGGCCGAAGCGGCCATGCTCGGCCAGCCGATCTCCATGCTGGTGCCGCGCGTCGTGGGCTTCAAGCTCACCGGATCCATCCCGGAGGGCGTCACCGCCACCGACGTGGTCCTGACCATCACCGACATGCTCCGCCAGCACGGCGTAGTCGGCAAATTCGTCGAATTCTACGGTGAGGGCATCGCGTCCGTGCCGCTGGCCAACCGCGCCACCATCGGCAACATGGGGCCGGAATTCGGCTCCACCTGCGGCATCTTCCCGATTGACGGAGTCACTCTTGACTACCTGCGACTGACCGGACGTTCCGAGGAGCAGATCGCGCTCGTCGAAGCCTACGCCAAGGCCAACAAGCTGTGGGGAGACACCACCGATCCGAACTACGTGGAACCGCAGTATTCCGAATACCTTGAACTCGATCTCGGCACCGTGGTGCCGTCGATCGCAGGACCGAAGCGTCCACAGGACCGTATTGTGCTGGCCGACGCCAAGGCGAAGTTCGCCGAGACCCTGCCCGCGTACGAAACCGATAAGACCGTTCAGGAACCTGTGGCCGTGTCCACCGACTTCCGTGGCGACTTCGACATCAAGAACGGCGATGTCGCGATCGCATCCATCACATCCTGCACCAACACGTCCAACCCGTCCGTCATGATCGCGGCAGGCCTGATCGCCCGCAACGCGCATGCCAAGGGACTCAAGCCGAAGCCGTGGGTCAAGACATCGCTCGCCCCGGGCTCCCAAGTGGTGGCCGACTATCTGAAGGCCGCCGGACTGCAGGATGATCTCGACGCACTCGGCTACCAGCTGGTCGGTTTCGGCTGCGCCACCTGCATCGGCAACTCCGGTCCGCTGCTGCCGGAAATCTCCGAAGCGATCAACGCGAACGACCTGACCGTCACCTCCGTGCTGTCGGGCAACCGCAACTTCGAAGGACGCATCAGCCCGGACGTCAAGATGAACTATCTGGCATCCCCGCCGCTGGTCATCGCCTACGCGCTCGCCGGCACCATGGACTTCGACTTCGAGGCCCAGCCGCTCGGCAAGGACGAAGACGGCAATGACGTGTATCTGAAGGACATCTGGCCTACCAATGATGAGGTTGCCGCCGTGGTCGACGGCACCGTCAGCCGTGAGATGTTCCTTAAGGACTACGCTTCCGTGTTCGAGGGAGACCATCGTTGGAAGGGTCTTGACGTTCCGGAAGGCGATCTGTTCGCATGGGATGAGTATTCCACCTACGTGCGCAAGCAGACCTTCTTCGACGGCATGAAGGCGGTTCCCGATCCGGTCGAAGACATTCACGGCGCCCGCGTCCTTGCGCTGCTTGGCGATTCCGTGACCACCGATCATATCTCCCCGGCAGGTGCGTTCAAGGCCACCAGCCCCGCCGGCAAGTATCTGACTGATCGCGGCGTCGAGCCGAAGAACTTCAACTCCTATGGTTCCCGTCGAGGCAACCATGAGGTCATGGTCCGTGGCACCTTCGGCAATATCCGTCTGCGCAACCAGCTGCTCGCATCCGTGGGCGAGGAAGTCACGCCGGGCGGTTTCACCTACGACTTCCTGACCAAGAAGCCAACCACCATTTTCGAAGCGTCCCGCGATTACATCGAGAACGATGTGCCGCTGGTCGTGCTCGCAGGTAAGGAATACGGCACTGGCTCTTCACGCGATTGGGCGGCCAAGGGCACGGTTATGCTCGGTGTCAAGGCGGTCATCACCGAAAGCTTCGAACGCATCCACCGTTCCAACCTGATCGGCATGGGCGTGCTGCCGTTGCAGTTCCCGGCAGGTGAATCCTATGAGAGTCTCGGCCTCAACGGTACGGAAACATACGATATCTCCGGTGTTGAGGAGCTGAACAACGGTTCCACTCCGAAGACGGTCCACGTTACCGCCACCCATGAGGATGGCTCCACCACCGAATTCGAGGCTGTCGTGCGCATCGATACCCCGGGTGAAGCGGACTATTACCGTAACGGAGGCATTCTCCAGTACGTTCTGCGCAATCTGATGAAGTAGCCGAAGAACGTAGTATCCGCCCATCTTATCCTCGGATAGGGTTCGTTGAACCATCTGCGGATAAGATGGGTTTTCTTTTAAAGCAGGTCGACGCATATGGTGTGGTGCCTTGCGTAATCGGTGCCATCGGTGGAAGAATGAGAACAGGCTCGAAGTCGAGCCGAATCGATTCAACATACGAAGGAGTGTGTCATGCAACCCATTAAGGCCATTCAGTTCGGCTGCGGAAAGATGGCGAAATACACGGTTCGCTACATGGTGGAGAACGGTATTCAGATCGTCGGCGCCATCGACGTGAACCCCGAAGTGGTCGGCATGGATGTCGGCGAATTCGCGGGAGTCGGCCCGATCAACGTGCCGATTCGTTCCGACGCCGAAGCCGTTCTGGATGAATGCGACGCTGATATCGCGGTCGTTACGCTGTTCAGTTTCACTTCCGAAATCGAGAAGATGTGTGAGCAGTGTCTGAGCCATGGCGTTAGCGTCATCACCACTTGCGAGGAAGCCATCTATCCGTGGACCACGGCCCCCGGCGTCACCAATCGTCTCGACGCTCTTGCCAAGAGCACGGGCGCCACTATGGTCGGCTCCGGTATGCAGGATATCTTCTGGATCAATATGGTGGCCCAAGTCGCGGCGGGTTGCCATTCCATCGCAAAAATCACCGGCGAGGTCAGCTACAACGTCGAGGATTACGGTCTGGCGCTCGCGAAGGCGCACGGCGTCGGTCTGACGGCCGAAGAATTTGAGGCCGAGCTGGCCCATCCTGAAACGGTCGTGCCTTCCTACGTCTGGAATTCCAACGAGTCCCTTGCCCAGAAACTGGGATTGACCATCAAGAGCCAAACTCAGAAGAGCGTCCCGTACTTCAGCGATGAGGACATGTACAGCGCCACTATGGGCGAGACCGTTCCCGCAGGCAAATGCATCGGCATGTCCGCGGTCGTGACCACGGAAACCAATCAGGGAATCACGTTGGAGACGGCCTGCATCGGCAAGGTGTATGGCCCCGATGACGGCGATATGTGCGATTGGACGATTACCGGCGAGCCGAATGTCGAATTCCATGTGGTCAAGCCGGCCACGGTGGAGCACACCTGCGCCACCATCGTCAACCGCATTCCCGACGTGCTCAATGCGCCCGCTGGTTATGTGACGGTCGATCAGCTCGATGAGATCAGCTATATGACTTACCCATCCGCTTTATACGTCGACTGACGGTGGTCTTTTAAAACAAAGGCAGGATGGCGAACCATCATGAGGTTCGCCATCCTGCCTTTAGGTATGTTCGTTCGTCAATTCGCATGTCTGACATCCGCTCGTCGTGGCGGTGTCAAAGGCGAATGATTCGTCGTTACAGGGAATCGCGCTCGACCAGCGTCATATGCTCGGTGACGGTCGTCGGTTCCGCTCCTGCGATCATGCGCATCGCCAGATCCGCGGCGATCTGCCCTTCTTCGAACAGCGGCTGGTGAATGGTGGTCAACGCGGGAATCGAAGCGGCGGCGAGCGGATGATCGTCGAATCCAATGACGGACACTTGTTCGGGTACGTTCAATCCCTGCCGTTTTAAGGCTTCCAACACGCCTAAGGCAATACGGTCGGAACCTGCCAGCACTGCGTCAATATCGTTGAAGCGTTCCAGCAGGGTCATCATCGCGGCAAAGCCGGCGGATGAGTCCCACTGCGTGAAACATACGCGTTCATCCGGCAATGCGGCGGCGTCGAAGACCTGACGGTATCCATGAAGTCGATCGGTCGATGCGGGGTTGTCGGCCGGACCCAGGATGCACACCGGACGGCGTCGACCTTTTCGCGCGACGGCCTCTGCCGCCAGTCTCGCACCTTCGACATCGTCCGAGAACACCGTGGAGAATGTGCCGTCGTGGGACGGGTCGCCGGTCTGGCCTATGAGCACACCCGGAATGTTGAGCGTGCGCAACGTGTCGAGAATCTCACCGCCCTTGTAGGGGGAGATATCGATGACGGCATCGAACGCGCCGCGTTCAAGATGATGCTGTATGCGTGAACGTTCGCATGGTTTTGCGGCCTGCAGAAGCACCGGCAGGTATTCGGATTCGGTCAGCCGCTCGGTGATGCCTCCGAGGAAGGCGCTGTAGGTGGGATCGGTGAAAAGCTCCTCGATGGGCTCGGTGACGATCATGGCTATGGTTTCGGTGCGGCCCATGGCCAATGCCCGACCTTGTGCGTTCGGCACGAATCCTATGCGTTCGGCCGTTTGCCGAACGTGGAGCTTGGTTTTTTCACTGATTCGCGGTGAATCGTTGAGGGCGCGTGATGCGGTGGAACGTGACACATGCGCTTCCGCCGCGACGTCGGCTAACGTGACGGGGCGGCGTCGGGTGATGCTCATAATCAACTCCTTCTAAGCGGTTTTCAGTATATCCCTCGTTTGAATCGCCACTGTGCAGCTGCGACACGCTTAGCTTAGACAACCGGTTGCACAACGATCGTCGAGATGTTATCTTGTAGAGCAACCGGTTGCACAAGAACTACGAGGTTCTTGACATCGGATCTTTCCGTTCGAAGTCGATCGGAATATCAAAGGAGATGAAGCATTCATGGAATGTAATAACGATTGGGAGAATCCCTCTTTGACAGGAAGAAACAGGCTGGAGCCCCATGCCTATTTCTTCGGATACGAGACCGAGGAACTCGCAGCCACGCACAGCCGTGAGCTGTCGCGTGGATACCAAGAGCTTTCCGGGCCTTGGCGGTTCCGCCTGTTCGCCGGGCCCAAATCGGTGCCCGGTGATGCGCTTGACGATTTCAAAGACGATTGGGACAGCGTCGAAGTGCCTCACCTGTGGCAGGTCGACGGGTATGGGCATCTGCAATACACCGATGAAGGATTCCCGTTTCCCGTTGACCAGCCGCGCGTCCCGAGCAACGATCCGACGGGTGTCTATCAGCGTATGGTGCGCATCCAGGCTCCCGCCGATGGCGCGCGAAAGATTCTGCGGTTCGACGGCGTCGAAAGTTATGGCGAGATCTATGTCAACGGCTCATACGTGGGCATGACCAAGGGATCGCGTCTATCCGCCGAATTCGATATCACCGATTTCATCCACGAGGGTGATAATCTCATCGCCGTCAAGGTGCTCCAATACTGCGACGGCACCTACATCGAGGATCAGGACATGTGGTGGGCGTCCGGCATCTTCCGCGACGTGTATCTGATGGAGCGTCCGTTCGCCCATCTGGTCGATTTCCAAGTGAATACCCATGTGGTCGGCAATGACGCCGAAGTGCGGTTGAAGACCTCTTGCGAGAATGCCGTGCGCATGTACTGGCGGCTACGCCACACTGACGGAACGATTGCGGCCGAAACGTCGTTCGCGCCCGACGAGGAGGCCGTGGTAAGCGTCGCGGACGCGCGTCTGTGGAATCCGGAAGACCCCTATCTGTATGAGATGACCATCGGCGTCGAAGATGAAAACGGCATCAGCGAAGTCGTCTCCCGCCGTCAGGGACTATCGGAAGTGACCATTGAAAACGGCCGTATCCTGCTCAACGGCGTCTATTTCAAGATGCACGGTGTGAACCGCCATGACCATGACGACCACAAGGGGCGTGCCGTCGGCGTCGAGCGGATGCGTCGCGATCTGGCGATGATGAAACGACACAACATCAATGCGGTGCGCACCTCCCATTATGCGAACGATCCGCGCTTCTACGAACTGTGCGACGAATACGGCATCATGCTGGTCGCGGAAACCGACATGGAAAGCCACGGATTCGAAAATATCGGCAACATCGCCATGATCACGGATGATCCCGTTTGGCAAGACGCCTATGTCGATCGCATCGATCGATTGGTCAGGCAGGAGCGCAACCATGCCTGCGTGATCATGTGGTCACTCGGCAACGAATCGGGATACGGGTGCAACATACGCGCCATGTATGAGCGCGCCAAGGAACTGGACGCGCGCCCCGTGCACTATGAGGAGGACCGCAACGCCGACACCGTCGACGTGATCTCCACCATGTATTCGCGAGTCTCCCAAATGAACGACTTCGGCGAACATCCCGGTCCCAAGCCCCGCATCAATTGCGAATACGGGCATTCCATGGGCAATGGGCCGGGTGGACTAAGCGAATACCAGCAGGTTTTCGAACATTGGGATTCCATTCAAGGGCATTTCATCTGGGAATGGTGCGATCACGGCCTCGCCGCCGTCGATGAGCACGGCCGCGCCTACGACATGTACGGCGGAGACAACGGCGATTACCCCAACAACGGAAACTTCTGCATCGACGGCATGGTGTTTCCGTGGCAGGAGCCCAGTCCCGGACTGACCGAGTATATGCAGGTGATCTGCCCGGTCGGCGTCGAGTACGATGCCGGCAGCGGTGTGCTGAAGGTTCGCAACAAGCGTTGGTTCACTTCGCTGGACGACGTCGCGCTCATAGCTACGACCATGGTCGACGGCAAGCCGGTCGCTTCCAAGAGGTTGATTCCCGGAGCCATTGCGCCGGGGCAGAGCGTCGACATCGATCTGGAGGTTCATCCCGCACAGGCGGGGGAGACGCTGTTGTGCGTCGCGGTGCACTCCACGGTAGAACAACCATGGGGTGAGGCGATGCGCCGCATCGGCGTCTATCAATTCACGGTCGCCAACCATCCGCATGCCGTCCTCGCCGCGCCGATTCGTCCGTCGGTCCAGGCTCATGAAGACGGCAACATGTTGGTTGTGGAGACGCTCGATACGGCCATTCGTTTCGATCTGGCCACCGGCGACGTGGCGGGTTGGCGGTCCTGCGGACGTGCCGTGCTGGCCGCGCCCGTCCGCATCGGTTTCTGGAAACCGCTTATCGATAATCATCAGCAGGAATTCGATATGTTGTGGAAGCCCCGCAACATGCAGGTCATGCAGACATCCACACGGAACGTCTCATGGCGGCAGGAAGGCGAAGGCATCGTCGTCGAGGTCGTGCAACTCATCGCACCTCCGGTCTATGACTTCGGCATGAGGACGAGGATGGCCTATACGGTGCATCCCTCCGGCCGCGTTGACCTTGCCGTTTCGGGCGAACCCTACGGAAGCTACCATGACATCATTCCGCGTATCGGCGTGAGCTTCGAAATGAATGGCGACTGCCGAACCGTCGAATGGTACGGCCGAGGGCCGGGCGAGAACTATCCCGATTCCCTCAAGGCGAACATCATCGGCCGGTACCAAACCACCGTGGATGACATGTTCACTCCATACGTGGTGCCGCAGGATTGCGCGAACCACGAGGACACACGGTGGGTCGCGTTCCGTTCCTCGCACGGTGACGGCTTGCTCGTCACCCGCCCCCGCAATACGGAGGAACGCCCGTTCTCGTTCTCCGCATGGCCGTACACATGCGAGGACATCGACAATGCCCGGCACGTAACGGATCTGCACAAGCGCGACACCATCACCGTGAACATCAACGACGCGGTACTCGGCCTGGGCTCCAACTCGTGGGGTTCCGAAGTGCTCGACCGCTATCGCATCCGATTCGAACGATTCTCATTCGACCTTTCCCTTCGTCCGCTGCGTTCGGCGGACATCATCCAAGCCGTCACCGACATCGAGGAGTGAAGAAATGCATTTGTATGACACGCGGGAAGACTTCGACCGTCAACTCGGAACCGTCAAAAAATGGATGCGCGTCGGGCAGGCCCTCGACATCGCCCCCACACTGCAGCGCGACGTGGCGTATTCCATCGGCGACTCATTGACCTATTGGTGGAACGATGCGGCGGGACTCAGCTCGGATTGCCTGACGGGGCATCGCCGTTACCTGACGGTACTGGCTCCCTTCGAAGGTGAGCTGATCGTCAAAATCGCCAACAAGAAACAGCTCAATGCGGTCGGACGCTACAGCGACCTCACCGATCGCGAACGTTTCAACGGGCCGGCGTCGTTCGTCAGCGTGCCGCAGGGCGGAGTGCTCGTCGCCGACATAGACGAGGCGCTCGCGGTGACGTCTTTGATGACGACCAAAGCCGTGCAGCTGCAGGTCACAGTCGAAGGCTACAGCTTCCCCAACAAATAGATCGTCCGTAATGCAAAACCAATTCAACTGACGGAAGAAGGAGTATACCCATGAGCTCCGAACAAAGAGCCAAAATCGGCCAGGTAGCGTTGCTTGGCATGACGGTGTCGGCGGTTTTCGGCATCAAAAACGTAATCAACAACAACGTCGCGATCGGCCTGTCCGCGGCACCGGCGTTCTTCATCGCGACCATTCTGTATTTCGTGCCGTTCACACTCGTGGTGGCCGAGTTCACCGCGCTGAACAAAGGATCGGAATCGGGTGTCTACCAGTGGGTGAAAACCTCGATGGGAGGTCGTTGGGCGTTCCTGACGGCGTTCTGCTATTGGTTCGTGAACCTGTTCTATTTCGCTTCGATCCTGCCGAACGTCATCATCTACGCCAGCTACCTGTTTTTCGGCGAGAACAAGGAAGTCTCGCAACTGTGGATCACCGTGTGCGAGATCGTCATTTTCGCACTTGCCACCTGGGTTTCCACCAAGGGAGCCAAATGGATTGGCTCGGTGTCGTCGTTCGGCGCCATGGCGGCGCTCGGATTGACGGTTGTGTTCACGGTACTGTCGGTGGCAGCGTTGTGCGGCGGAGTCACGCCCGCCACGCCGGTGAACGCTTCGACGCTGTCGCCTGACCTCAGTTCCTTCGCCACCACATGGGCCTTCCTCGGCACGCTTGCCTGGATCATCCAAGGCGTCGGCGGCGCCGAATCCGTTGGTGTGTTCCTCAACGACCTTAAGGGCGGAGTCAAGGCATTCGTTCGTGTCATCGTGCTGTCCGGCTTGGTCATCGGCCTGCTGTACGCGCTCGCATCACTGGTGATGAACGTGTTCGTCTCCGCCGACGAGCTCGATCTGTCGACGGGTATTTTCGTGGTCATGGGCAAGGTCGGCGAATGGATCGGCATTCCGATGGCGATCTCAACCCGATTCGTGGGTCTTATTCTGCTGGCCGCCACGCTTGGTTCTCTGATGATGTGGACTTCCGCCCCGGTGAAGGTCTTCTTCTCCGAGATTCCGAAGGGTGTGTTCGGCGGCAAGCTCATCGAACTCAATGAGCAAGGCATTCCGTGGCGTGCCTCCTGGCTGCAGTTCGTCATCGTCGTGCCGATCCTCATCATTCCGGCATTGGGCTCGAACAACGTCAACGATCTGCTGCAGATCGTGATCAACATGACAGCGGCGACCGCACTGCTGCCTCCGCTGCTGATTCTGCTGGCCTATCATGTTCTTCGCCGCAAATACGACAAGGTGGAGCGCACGTTCCGCATGGGCTCGAGAACGTTCGGCTTGGCCATGGCCACGTTCCTCCTCATCGTGTTCGCGTTCGTGTTCATCGCCGGCACGATTCCGCTGGATCAACCCCTATGGCTCACCCTTGTGTACAACGTCGGTGGCGTGGTGGTGTTCATCGGTCTTGCGATGCTGTGGTATGAGCGTTATCTCAGGCGTCTCGCCAAGAGCGATCCGCAGGCCGCCGCCGCTGAACTGCGTCCTACCGCCCTTGATATGAAGACGGCCGAATAAAACCGTGGCATGAGGTGGCGCTCGTTGCGATTCGAAGATTGCGACGAGCGCCACCTCATGCTGAACATCGAACTATTGGCGGGTCACGTTGCGGATCCAACGGTACTTGCGGTAATGAATCAACGCAGGAACCATCTTGATGCATTCGTCGGTGTTGATCAACGCATACACCGCCAATACGGGCAGCTTGAACACGAAGGCCGCCAGCAGGCCGACGGGCACGACGATGACCCACATGACGATCGCGTCGCAGACAAGTCCGAACTTCGAATCGCCTCCGGCCGGGAAAATGCCCGCGATGGTCAGGTTGGACATGCATCCGCACGCCGCGTAATACGCGCAGATGAACAGCATGACCGACAGATAATGTGTGGCTTGGGGCGTCAATCCGGCCCACTGCAATACGAGAGGACGCACCGCGATGATGAGCAGGCCCGTTCCCACACCGACCAGGGCCACAAGTTTGCAGAACCTGTCGCCCATGATCTTCGCTTCCCTGAACGCATTGCGGCCAAGGAGATTGCCCACCATGATGCCACCCGCGTTGCCCAGACCGAGGCTGAGGCAGACCAGCAGGTCCTTGACGATGTTGGTGATGGAATTGGCCGCCACCGCGTCCGATCCGAGATGTCCCATGATCACGGTGTACATGGTGAAGCCGCAACCCCATACCAGCTCGTTGCCGAGCACGGGGAGGCTGTAGCGCCAGAAATCCTTCTGCAGCGCCATGTCCGGGCGAATCATCATGGTCAACCGTAGTCGTGGCCTACCGTGGCACGAGGCCACCATGACGGACCACGCCAGTTCGATCGCACGCGAGATCACCGTGGAAATAGCGGCTCCGTAAATCCCGAGTTCCGGCAATCCCAGGCACCCGTAAATCAGCACGGCATTCAACGCGACATGCACGATCACGCCGACGGTGCTCACCAGCATGCCGGTCGTGGCCGCGCCGACGTTCTTCATCAAGCACAGATAGATCTGCGACAGCCCGATGAATAGATAGGAGACCGAAGATATTCTCAGATATTGCGCTCCGATTGTTATCAGCGTGGCGTCGTTCGTCATGATCGACATCAGCGTGTCAGGCAGCATCATGGTGGCTGCGAAGAACAGCAGTGAGAATCCACCGGCATACACCATGATGAATGCCAGGACCTTTTCCACCGCGTTCGTGTTGCCGGCGCCCCAATATTGCGCGATGAGGATGCTCATGCCGAGCGTCAACGCGGCGAGGCACAGACTGAAGATGAACTGGAATTGCGTGGCGAGCGATACGGCCGACAGCTCGTCCTGCCCGACTCCCGCCAGCATCAATGTGTCGGCGCAGGATGAAAGTGCCAGCATGAGCTGTTGGAATGCGATGGGCAACGCCAGCGTCATGGTCTGACGCAGAAAGTCGCGCCAGGTCGTAGTGGTTTGCATGAGGGTCTCCATTGTGGATGCGGCTGGGAATATATCTGGAATAATCTGAAACGCGGCTGAAGCGGGCATAAAAAACGACGCCGGATTGGAATCGTGTCAGGATTGCCACAATACGGCGTCGATGGCCTTGCGGCCGCAGCACGCGGGAAGACGGCGATTGCCTTCGTTCATTCGGTCAGTCGCCGAGCGAATCCTTCCATGCGCGGTATTCGGCGGCCTTGCCCTCCCAGTACTCGCGATCGGCGTCCGTGATCTTGCGGATCACATGGCAGGGATTGCCCACCGCCACCGAATGGGAGGGGATGTCCTTGACCACCACGGAGCCGGCGCCGATCACCACGTCATCGCCGATGGTGACGCCGGGGCCGACCACCACGTTGCCGCCGAACCAGACATCGTTGCCGATGGTGATGGGGCGCGCTCCCTCCGGCCCGGAGGAGCGCACCGCGGCGTCGATCGGATGGTACGGCGTGTACAGGCCGATGCGCGGTCCGAAGAACACGCGGTCGCCGATGGTGATCTTCGCCACGTCGAGGAAGATGCAATCCATGTTGGCGTAGAAGTTGTCTCCGATGTAGGTATTGCAACCGTAATCGCAGTTGAACGGCGGTTCAAGGAAACAGCCGTTGCCCATTGAGCCGAACAGCTCGCGGAACAGATCCTCGCGCTCTTTGAACGCGTCGTACTTCGACGTGTTGATGGCCTGCACAAGGCGGCGCTTGCGCATGTTCATCTCCTGCTGCTGCGGATTGTCGGCTACATACAATTCTCCGGAGAGCATGCGCTCCCATTCATCCTTTGCCGGCTGGATGGTGTTCTCCGCCATGATGGTCCTCCTGAGTGGTTCGTCAATCGATTGATGGATGTCGACTACCATTCAATGCGCTTATCGTCCGGCGACACTGCATTTCGTTGTACTATCGTTCCTGGAATCTGCACTATTTACCGAATTGAATTGGTGAAGGAAAGAATGAAGCGATTGACCCAAACGGAACGTCTGCCTTACGAATTCATGCCGATCACCGGTTGGGGGCGTTTGCCCAACGGCGCGGAGATAGTGCAGTACGATGCTCCGATGTTCTTCTCGTTCACCGAACACTCCCTGCTGCACCAATATCCGAATATGCGCGCGGAATGCCATTGGCACATCGATCTTGAGTTCACGTACATCATCCGCGGCCATATGTGGTATTTCGTCAATGGAGAGGTCGTACGTCTCGAGGAGGGGCAGGCGATTTTCGTCAATTCACGTCAGCTGCATTACGGTTTCACCGAAGACGGCACCGACTGCGAATTCTCATGCACGCTGCTCAACCCCGCACGAATGAGCGCACCCACCGCTGTATACGAACGATTCGTGATGCCCCTGATGACGGACGAGACGATGCCCTATGTGGTCCTCAGCCCGGATGATGCCCACGGAAACGGACTAATCGCCCGACTCATGCAACTGCATGATGCGAAATTCGGCCAGCTGAATCATGCAACGCCACCCGCAAGAAATATGGCATTGGTCGACGACGCCGCCTCCCTGACAGTGCTCAGCTGCTTCTACGCGATACTACACGAGCTGACCGTAATCGCACGAGAACGTAGCGACGACGGTACGACCGAACGCATCAAACGACATCCGCACGTCGCAACGCTCGCCATGATGGTCGATTTCGTGCAACAGCATTACGTGCACCAGATCACATTGGCGCAGATCGCGGCCGCCGGATCGGTAGGGAGGACCACATGCGCCGCGATCTTTCGCGAACTGCTCGGTCAAACGCCGATCGAATTCGTCAACGACGTGCGGATTCGCGCGGCGGCGGAACTGTTGGCGACCACACAATTGCCGGTCGCCACGATCGCTTCGCAGACGGGATTCTCCTCGTCGAGTTTCTTCACGCGCACGTTCCACAGACTCATGCATACCACGCCGTTGGCCTACCGCAACGGCATACTCCGTAGCCGGTAGGCCTTCCAGATATCGCTGAGCTTCTGACCGTTCGAAGTACGCTTCCAAACGGTCAATCCCGCGCCGCTGCCTCCAACGGCTCGGGCGGCAGCGGTAGGAGAGGCGTATTCCCGCCCGTCATCCATGCGCAGCTTGCCTTCAGCCGTGACGGTCACCACCCAGCGTTCACCCTTGCGCGGTCGCTCCCAGACCAGCGTCTCGCCAGGAATGAGCAATCCAGCCTCCAGAACCTGCATGATGGTCACGCGTTTCGAATTCGGTGTCTTATTGGACTCGGTTTTTCTGGCGAGGAATTCCTCACTCAACACGGATAGGTCGGTACGTTCCGCATCGTAACGAATATTCCAATAATCGGCGATAAGCTGGATGGTTTCATCCTGTCGGAATTGCAGTGTCTGAGGGGTGCATTGCGAGATGTCGGCAAGCTGCGCGGTCAGTGGGAACCGTTTGGAGCTCGCCGACAGAAGCATACGGTCGCGGCGTTCCTCATAGGACGCGAACGGCGCGAGCTGTCGTTCACTGGCTTGGCTGAGCGCAAGATTGCCGATACGGTTGGCCCAATGGTCACGTACGGCTTCCGGCCAATCGCCAAACGACGAACCCGCCGCAACCTGTCTGGGCATAATCGGAACGGCGTTGAGACTGCGCGGTCGGGTGATGCGCAATCCCATCTTCTGTTCATTCGCGCGAATGAGCAACAGGCGGTTCAACTCGGGGCTGGTCTGCAGTTCGCCACGCAGATGGGCCAGCGCGCTCCGGCGATCGTCATCGGTGATGAGGAATCCACGAATCTGCTGCAGGGTGTGGCCACGTTCGAGATCGCGGATGGCGCTCGCCGACCGTGTGCGTCGGTGTAGCGGGCTCTGCCTATTGAGGCTGTCCACGCCGGTAACGCGTTCCAGCGCGGACAGAACGTCGTGCAGACGTGCCATATCATGCAGTTGCAGATCTTCGCCGTTTTTCCCGTTCGCCGCGGTTTCCCTTGTGTTCGCTCCGGGCTTCGAGAACACGCGGGCGGCGTCGCTTCCGAGATTACGGATGGAATTGACCAGCGCCCACATGGCGACCGGCTTCCAGTCGGTGGTCTGATAATCATTGAGCGCCACAAGCTGACCTACCACGTCGGTCGGCAGATTCGCATCGGACGGTCTGCTGATGATAAGCCATGCGTTGGCATAGGGAGCCAGCACGTCGTCGATGAACGAAATGACGTTCTGATCCCTGACATACGTTTTGAGCACGTCGTTGTGGAACTCTTCAAGCAGCTGCGTGCAGACGGCCTTGTGAGAGATGATCAGATGCAAATCCGAGAAAAACTCTTCCAGAAGCTGCGAATCATCGCCAAGCGGATCCATGATGTCATCCCAACGGGTCGCATAGACGGTACGCGCGACAGGCGAAATGGCGGCGATCGATTTCGCTTTGAACACGTCGGACGCGGTCAGTGGAACACCCCGCATGTTCATCACGTCAAAGATGCGGTGAGCGCCGGCCAGATCGTCGGTGGTCACGATCACCAGCATGACCTCGTTGACCAGATATGAGGCGAAACGGCGACGGTCGTGGTCTTCCATCTTCGCAAGCTCATCGAAGACCTGTCGTGTGTTGACCGCGATGTTGCGTTGAGCGTTGGACTCGATGTCGCAGTCGCGCAGATCGAACAATCCCTCTAAATCGCCCTCCTGCACATACATGCGGAAGAAATTGGTGTCACGCTCGCGCAGTTTCAGACGCGGTTGCGCCTTGATACCACGCAGTTTATCGCCCGGCTCGAGAATGAGATCGTTAAGACTGCCAATAAGGTCGGGGTCGGTTTCCAACTCGCGCAATACGGAGATGATGATTGACAGCGAAATGAGTCGCTGCTGCCCATCGATGACCTGGTATCTGGACGAGCCATCCCTGACGAGAATCAGGGAACCTAGAAAATAAGGGCTATCCGGGTTCGTGCAGGCGTCCTGCAAATCGCTCACCAGCTGCAGAATGTTGTCCGACTGCCATGTGTAGGCGCGTTGGAAGGAGGGGATGGTGAACTGATAGTCGGAGGTGAATACTTTACCCAAAGGCTTTTCCGTGGCACTGATTGACATGCTGACCTTCCCGTCGGGACCGTTTCCTACCAGTCTATTCGTGCAACGACATTACATGTATCAGGTCACATCGGCACAAACAGCGGCCGGATCTACAGAAATCTCTCTGACAAGTCGGCACGCTCCACAAGGCGCGCCATCTGAATACGACCCATGCAAAGCTTTTCGGACGCTGAGGAAAGATGCGCCTTGACGGTACGTTCGGAGATGAACATGCGCTGTCCGATTTCCGCATTGGTGTAACCTTCCGCAGCGAGGATGACGGCCTCCCTCTCCCTTTCGGGCAAAGTGTCCAGCATGGATCTGGCCTCATCTCGGCGAGACTGGGGCTGCTGCGCGCTAAGCCCGGCGATAAGCTGCTGCTGACTGGCCGGATTGAATTGCGGAAGTCCGTCGCACACGTCGATCACCCGCCGAATGATGTCTTCAGGCGCATCCGTTTTGGAAATGAAACCTTGCGCGCCAGCCTCAATCGCCCGTTCGACGGTGTTTGACGGATTCAGTGATGTCAACATGAGCACATGTGGCGGGTGGGGGAGCGCTCGCAGTTGCCTGGTGGTTTCGATTCCATCCATGCGCGGCATGGCTATGTCCATGAGCACCACATCCGGTTGCTCTTCCCGAGCGTGCAGAATGGCGTCCTCTCCGCTGGTGCTTGTCGATACCACGCTGATGAGTCCGTCCGAATAGTCTTCCAGAATCAGACGCATAGCCTGGCCTATCATCGGATCGTCGTCGATGACGCTGACCGTAACCGACTGTCTGTTGTTGCTATGCGTACCATTCACTCAACCCATGGTAACTGCACATCAAGGTGAAACGCGTTGCGTGAGTCGAAACCGTATCGGCATGTTCCGCCGGCGCGCTCCACGCGTGCCGTGATTCCCGGCAGTCCGGCGCCGGTTCGTTCTCCGCCGTCGGACTGCGTGAGGGGTTGTTGCGTGGCTCGCGTCGATGTTGGATTGCTGATGTGCACGTGTACGCCTTGGTTGGGATTCGCGTCGATTTGTACGGATACCGATTCATTCGGCGCATGGCGTCGCGCGTTGGTCAAACCCTCCTGCACCGCCCGATAGGCGATTTTTCCGATTGCGCCATCAAGGGCGTTGAGCTGTCTGATGTCTATCCAGGTGTTCATTTGCATGCCGGCGGACCGGGCTTCGCTGATTAGAGCGTCCAGTGATTCTCTTGTCAGGGATGTCTCGTCGGAGGAATCGGGTTGTGTAACCATCTGTTCGGGGTGGCGCAGCATGTCGATTATGCCGTGCGCTTCGTCAAGCGCGCCGGCGGCCTGTTTGCGTATGTCTTCGGTACGGGTCGAGGTTTGATATGCCAGATCAGCCAATTCGTCGGATCCCAATTGTTGCGCCATGTTCTTGATTTTTCGTGACTCGGCTCCCAGCGCGGTAGCATTCAATGCGAGCAGCGACAGTGAATGGGCCAAAGTATCGTGCGCTTCGGCTGCGACGGTTTCCGCGAAACGCTGGTTGATGATCTCGGTTTTGAGTTCTCCGATTTGTTCCTGTGCGGCTCGCTCCTTCGTCGTAGCCAATGATGCCAATGTCTTTGACCGGATATGCAGCCCTATCAACGTGGCTATCAGTGTTTCTACCAAGGCCGTGATGACGGCCGTGATGACTAGCGTCTGCTCACTGACCATCAGAACCATCGGCGTACCGTAACGTTCCCCGGTATTCGATTCGGCGAAGATGAGATGCCAGAAGGACGCTTCCGGTGGTTGTATTGCGTCGCGAAACTGTGAAATCACGGCTGTGCATGACGCCGCGGCGATGGCGCAGATCGTCAGGGAGGGGCCGCTGCGCCGAGCGAGCAGCGAAGTAAGTGCCATCAACGCTATGGCCGAGTCGAACGGAAGGATGATTACCAACGCGCAGGCAATCAGGAACGTGGGCAACGGACATTCGTCTCGGGCCAGCAGCAGCAATCCTGAAACAATGGCGACGAAGAAGAACACGACCATCATGGTGTGGGTGAAGCTTCCCCTGTCGAACTGACTCGCGAAGAAGGCGACCTGCAGCATGCACATAAAACTGGCATTCGTAACCATCAGGAGGGTGCACCAAGCCTTCGTTTGTACGGGAATGTCGTACTGGCTTGGGTTTTCATGATCGATACTGCGCATATGGCTACATTATCGCTGCCGACATAAGTTGTTCCACTGTCCGAAGGTGCATTCCCCCTTTATGCGCGGTGTACCATTCGGGCATTGAACCATGGCCTGAAGGCCAATACCGCTTCATGATGGAAATCCCTAGGCTCGAGAGTGTAAGAATCCGCTTTTGAGAGTGAAGAGGTTGATCATGACTGATTCCAATGATTCCAACAATATGAAGCCGCTGGACCAGCAGGTGTCCGGGCAGGCACAGGTGCGGCCCGTCGCGCAGGCTCAGCCGGGACTGACGGTGTGCGGCATTGTGGGAGTGGTGTTTGGCGCGATCGGTTTCGCCCTGAGCTTCATTCCGATTATCAACAATGTCGCGTTCTTCTTCGGTCTTGTGGGTGTTGTGCTTGCCGTCGTCGCGCTGATCGGCACGTTCCGAGGCAAGAAACGCGGCAAAGCGTTGTCGATCGTGGCCGCGGTGCTGTCGGTGCTCGCCATTGTGATCACTCTGGCCATGCAGTCCGCGGCAAGCAAGGCGCTGGATGAGGCGTTCGACGGCACCTCATCCTCACAGTCGTCCACCACTGATGACTCGTCGGATGATTCCTCTCAGTCGAGTGCGTCCAGCAAGGGCGAGCAGGATATGGAAGGCGATTTGGATTACGCGCACGTCAAGATCGTCTCCGCTCAGCGTAGCGGCAATGATTACGAGAACCAGCCGACCGTTCTCGTCACTTTTGAATGGACAAACAATACGGACAAGAACAATTCCTTCGCAAGTGTGGCAAATCCGAAGGTCTTCCAGAACGGCCAGTCTCTCGACGTAGCCGTGTATCTGGATTCTCCGGAAGGCTACGATGCCAACTCGTATCTGGCGGAACTGCAGCCGGGCGCGACCGGAACGGTGACTTTGGGATATGTCCTGAAGGACGATTCCGACGTGACCGTGGATGTGACGGACATCTTCTCCATCAACGATGACGCCAAGGTGGTCCATACGTTCACCCTGTAATGTTTCATGGCCGCAACAAGATATGCGGCTTGTCATTCGTCCCGGCAGGCTTTTGGCGGCCTGTCGGGATTTTTCCATGAAATCATCATAAAAATGCCGTATTGTGTTGCGTAATCGAGTTTTTAAAGGAGCGACTATGACATTCGGTCAGCAGCCCCAGGGCGGCAATGCCCCACGCAATCAATTCAACAACACGCAATTCAACAACACGCAATTCAACAACACGCAATTCAACAACACGGCGCAACCGCAGTACGGCCAGAACCAGTACGCTCCACAGGGCGGCAACTACGCATATTCCCCGGCCGGCGGAACGACCACCATCAACACTCAGGCGACCTATTCCTATGAGGAAGCCGAGCGTTCCTCCGTGTCCCGCGCCTACGCCGAAATGACCATCGGTCTGGTGGTCACGGCAATCGTGGCCGTCCTCACGCAGATGAGCGGCGCGTATCTTGCCCTCGTTCGGGCCACGGGATTGATCGGAGCCTTCGCGCCGCTGGCCGTGGAAATCGTTCTTGCCGTCTATCTCAGCGCTCGCATCAACACGATGAAGGTGTCTACCGCCCGAATCATGTTCTATGTGTATGCCGCACTCATGGGCTTCACGCTGAGCACCATCTTCATGGCGTACAACCTCGGCACCATTGGCATCTCCCTGGCCTTGTGCGCGGGATTCTTCTTCGCGTTGACCATGTTCGCCCGCACCACCAAGTTCAACATGCTCAAGGCCGGTCCGGTGCTGTTCGTGGCGCTCATCGTCCTCATCGTCGCCGAAGTGCTGCTCATGATCTTCGTCCCGGGAAACACCACGCTTATGCTCGTCTCCGCCATCGGTCTGGTGCTGTTCGCGGGCATGACCGTCTATGACGCGCAGAAGACCCGTGCCATGCTCGACCAGTATAGGAATCAGGGGCCTGAAATGATCAAGAAGGTCTCGATCCTGTGTGCGTTGAGTCTGTATCTTGACTTCGTCAACATGTTCCTGTACATCCTGCAGCTGTTGGGCAACCGTGACTGATCCGACGCTCTGAAAGACGGGATTCCAAGGCCTGACCAGAATATGGTCAGGCCTTTTCTGTGAAATTTCCTTGCGATAGCGTGACTGCCCATGCGGAGAAAAGAATTTGTCGGCATGGCCTGTCTGGTATTGACGGCCATGATTTGGGGTTTTGCGTTCGTCTCACAGGTTCAGGGCATGGATTCCATGTCTCCTTTGTTCTTCGGGGCAACCAGATTCACGCTTGGCGCGGTCTCGTTGCTTCCTCTGCTGTGGATGCGCAGGAAGAACATCAAAAAGACCATGACGACCACGCAATCCGACGCGATTCTTGTTTTGGGGGATGGCAAGGACGTGAGACTGCCGAAATGGACGAACAATCCCATCGTGGTAAGCATCATCTGCGGGGTGGTGCTGTTCTCCGCCAGCACGGTGCAGCAGTACGGCGTCCTGTATTCCGGTTCCGCGGGACGTTCCGGTTTCATCACAGCCTTGTATATCGTCATGACTCCGCTGCTGGCGTTCGTCATATTGCGCAGACGCGTGCATTTGGGCGTCGTGGTCAGCGTCGCGATTGCCGTCGTCGGTTTTTATCTATTGTGCATCACCGACGGATTCGGTTCGATCACGGCCGCCGACGTGGTACTGCTGTTCACGGCAGTACTGTTTGCCGGTCATATTCTGGTGATCGATACGTTCGGACGGAAGATGGATGTGATTCTGCTTTCATTCGGACAGATCGCCACGACCGCGGCGCTCAGCTGGATCGGAGCGGCCGTCGAAGGTTCGATCGATTGGTCGGGGGCTTTGCAGGGATGGTTCCCGATTGTGTATGCGGGCGTCGGATCGGCGGGGATTGCATACACGCTGCAGGTGTTGGGGCAGCAGATGGTCCCGCCGACCCGGGCTTCGGTGATCATGTCACTCGAGTCGTTCTTTTCCGCGGTCGGCGGGGCCTTGCTGCTTGGTGAGGTGATGACGATGCGTGCCTACATGGGATGCGCGTTGATTTTCATCGGCACTGTTCTGGCCCAACTTCCCGTAAAAATTCCCCCATTTTTGCCACGTGTCGCAAAGAAGGGGGAATAGCGTTCGGCTGCCGCCAAAGATCGTCAGCTTTCCTTTGGGGCTTCACCCACTTGCGGCGCGCGGTTGATGTCTCGATGGATGTTCTGCATCTGCGTTTCGATGTTCTGCAGGCTGCGTGCGCAATCGAGCAGCGTCTGTGAATGCTCGTTCAGCTTCATGTCCGGCAGATCGGTCTTGTATCGCAGAGCATGTTCCAAGCTTGCCCAGTAATCCATGGCGATTGTGCGGAACTGCACCTCCACCGGCGTGTAGTGCGGTCCTGAAGAAAGGAACACCGGCACCGCATAGATCACATGCAGGGAACGGTACCCGTTCTGCTTGGGTTTTTGAATGTAATCCTTGACGCGTAATACCTGGATGTCGTTCTGGGCCGAAAGATAGTTCGATACGGAATATACGTCGTCGCGATAATTGCAGATCACGCGTACGCCGGCCACATCGAAAAGGTTGTCCTTGATCGCGTCGACGTTGATCGGCAAACCACGGCGTTTGAGTTTGCCGAGGATTGAATTGACCGACTTGAGCCTACGCTCCATATGATGGATCGGATTATGGGCGAAACGCACCTGGAATTCCGAATCGAGGATTTCCAGCTTGGTGCTGATCTCGTACATCGCGCCCTCGTACACCTGCATCTGATCGATGAATTCGGTGATCTGGTCGGTGGCCAGTCCTTCGTCTTCGAAACCGACGTGCTGCAGTCGGGCTTTGAGTTCGGTGGTGTTGATGCGGTTCTGTCTGTCAAGTATCACGGGCATCAGTGTACCCAATATGAGATGGGTTCGGGTTAAAGGAAACTGGAAAACCTTGAAAACAATGCCCGAACTTCACCATATCGGCACTAATGGGCTGTTTCTCGGCAGGGCTTTTGCGAGGTATGGGCCTACCTGCCGATAGCATGGTGCGTTATGAATGAAGACATGATGACCGAGGCGGAGCGCGCCTCGAAACTGGCTGAGACGGCTGCTGGAACCACTTCGTCGCGCGGTAGGGGAGTGTTCTATGTGCATACGCTCGGATGCCAGATGAATGTGCATGATTCCGAGCGTATCGCCGGTGTTCTTGAAGACAGTGGGTATGTGCCAGCCACGGAAGAGCAGTACATGGACCACGACATCGACCTGATCGTCATGAACACGTGCGCAGTGCGTGAGAATGCGGCCGAACGCATGTACGGCACCATCGGATTGTGGGCGGAGATGAAGAGGGAACGTCCGAATCTGCAGATCGCGGTCGGCGGCTGCATGGCCCAGCTTGACCGTGAGAAAATCGCCAAAAAGGCCCCGTGGGTCGATGCCGTGTTCGGTACCAAGAACATCGGCTCCTTGCCGCAGCTGCTTGACCAGGCCCGTATCGAAGGCCATGCGCAGGTCAAGGTCAAGGAGGAGCTCAACTATTTCCCCAGCCAGCTTCCCACCGACCGTGCATCGAAGGTGACGAGCTGGGTGGCCATTTCCGTGGGCTGCAACAACACGTGCACGTTCTGCATCGTTCCGACCACCCGTGGTAAGGAACACGATCGCCGTCCGGGAGACATCCTCACGGAAATCCGCCAGTGTGTGGATGAGGGCTCCAAGGAGGTCACGTTGCTTGGGCAGAACGTGAATTCGTTCGGTTACGGCATCGGAGACCGTTTCGCCTTCTCCAAGCTGCTGCGTGCATGCGGCGAGATCGAAGGATTGGAACGCGTGCGGTTCACATCCCCGCATCCGGCCGCATTCACGGATGACGTCATTGCGGCGATGGCTGAAACCCCGAACGTCATGCATCAGCTGCATTTCCCGCTGCAGTCGGGTTCCGACAAGATACTGCGTGCGATGCGTCGTTCGTATCGTTCCGCGAAGTTCCTTGATATTCTGCGCAAGATTCGTGAAGCGATGCCGGATGCGCAGATCTCCACGGATATCATCGTAGGATTCCCGGGAGAGACGGAAGAGGATTTCCAGGAAACCCTACGCGTGGTGGAGGAAGCGCGATTTGCGTCCGCATTCACCTTCATCTACTCGCCCCGTCCGGGTACGCCGGCCGCCGAAATGGAGCAGGTGCCGCGTGAGGTCTCACAGGATCGTTTCGAACGACTGGTGGCGTTGCAGGAACGCATCACCGAAGAGAACCTCAAGACGTTCGAGGGTCGTGACGTCGAGGTGTTGGTGACAGGCGAGGCAGGCAAGAAGGACCAGGCCACGCATCGTGTGACGGGACGCGAGAAGACCGGCGTGCTGGTGCACGTGGGAGTTCCGGAGGGCGAACCCATACCGAAGGTCGGCGATTTCGTGACGGCGACCGTCACCCATGCGGGCCGCCACAACCTGATTGCCGATCCGAATCCGAATGAGGGGCAGACTTATGCCGTCCGACACTGAGCTCGCATCCCATGCCCATGCCATGGCCGACGGTCGCAGAGTGGTCTCCATCGTCGGTCCTACGGCTTCAGGCAAGACCGGCTTGGCCATCGCCATAGCCGAATCGTTGCGGGAGAAAGGGCAGCAGGCGGAAATCATCAACGCCGATGCGTATCAGATGTACCGCGGCATGGATATCGGCACGGCCAAGGCGAGTGCCGAAGAACGTTCCCGTGTCAGGCATCATCTCATCGACATCATCGAACCGGATGATGCCATGTCGGTGGCGAGATTCCAGGAATTGGCGCGTGAGAAGATCGCGGAGCTTCAGGAGCGCGGTGTACGTCCGATTCTTGTGGGCGGTTCGGGCCTGTACGCACGTGCCGCGATTGACGATATTTCGTTCCCGGGAACGGATCCGGAGGTTCGCGCCAGACTTGAGGAGCGTGAGAAGCTGGAGGGCGCCGGAGCTTTGTTCGATGAGCTGCGTGCCAAGGATCCCGAGGCCGCGGCGCGCATGGACCCGCATAATCCGCGCCGTACCATCCGCGCGTTGGAGGTGATCGAAGTCACGGGGCGGCCGTATTCGGCGAACCTGCCGCACTACCGGTATGTGATTCCGTCCGTGCAGATCGGACTTGACCTGCCTCGTGAAGACCTCGACCGTCGTATAGACATCCGCACCAAGCAGATGCTGGAAGGCGGGTTCATTGAAGAGGTCGAGCGTATCCGCCCTCGGTTGGGGCTTACCGCGGCCAAGGCCTTGGGCTACCAGCAGGTCATCGATTACTTGGATGGCATGCGTGATCTGAACGAGACGTTCATGGATATCGCGCAGAAGACGAAACGTCTCGCACGCAAGCAGATGGGATGGTTCGGCAGGGATCCGCGCATCCACTGGCTTCAAGCGCTCAATCCTGCGTTGCTGAACAATGCGATGGCGATCATCGAACATGCCGATGCCGGCGATTACGATGCCATCGACGCGCAGGCGGACGCCTATACGCAACATCATCTCGGCGACGTCGACTGAGCGTATCGAATCATACGGGAAGGATGCCTCCATGAAATCCGCGGAGGCCTCCTTCCTGATTTACGTGATTGTCGTTTTGCGACGTTCGCTATCGTTCGGGATTCGCCTTTCTCCTATGAGCGATAGATACTGCGTACCCTCCCAGCAGCAACAATGCGGCCGTCATGACGACGCGGACGATGTCGGAACCATCCGCCTTGAGATACATGGTCAGCCTGGGGAAGCCGGACCAGTCCTGCTTGGGTGTGTCTGAACGTTGAAAACCGTTGTAGTCGGGATAGCTCACAAAATCGTAGTGAAGATTGCCGTGACCGTTGTCAACAACCTTTTCGTTACTGTTCTCATATTGTTTTCACCGTCTCCCTCGATTGTGTGAACGCGCGTTCCGCTTCGATGTGGAGCGCGTGCTGCACATGGTAGTTACTGAACCGCTTAAGTTCCGGTGGGAGTGTTTCAGCTGATTTCAGTGTTTTCGGGGGAATGATTCAACCGGTTTTTAGATTATGCTACTGAAATACGCCGTTTGACCGAGTCGGAGATTGTGTTCGAATGGAGATTTTCGGTATGACATGGGTGTGCCGATAGGTAGAATCTGTTTCGTTATGGCACGAACATCATCATCCAATGGAAAAAAGTCAGGCGGCGGCTCCAACCGTGGTCGTCGGGGAACCTCTAAAGGTGCGGGGCCGGAAGTTTCGCCGGCCAACAGCTTCTTTGTAAAGCGCCGCGACATCGCATGCCTCATCATGGTCATTCTTGCGGTGCTCTTCTGCGCTTCGGAATGGTTTCATGTACAGGGCGCCTTCGGGTTGGCCCTGCATGCCGTGGCATCCGGATTGTTCGGCCTGATGAGCGTTATTCTGCCGGTGTTCCTGGCTCTTGTGGTGTTCAGTCTTCTGTTCAAACCGGAACACAGGGTGGATGATGCCCGCATAGCGTTCGGCTGGTTCATGATTTTATGGTCGATCTGCTCGATCCTCGACGCGGCTTTGGCGTCCGATTCCCAGACTTTCGACATTTCGCTTCTGCAGCGTTCCGGAGGACTGTTGGGCTACGTGCTCGGATGCCCTCTGGCATGGGGATTATCGAAAACCTTCGCAATCATCATTTTCGTCGTGATGATCTTCTTCTCCGTGCTGCTGATCACAGGTACGCATGTGAACGAGCTTCCCGATGCCATGCACGCGCTCGCGACGGAGCTGGGCATCATATCGGATGGAAAGCATGACGAGCAAAGCGAACAATTTCCAAATGAGGTTCGCGTGGGGGATACTTCGCTGGCGTTCGCTCAGGGAGTGCCGTCGCATGATGGCACGGATGCGCAGCAGTCGGGAGATTCCGGTCCGAGTCTGATCGCGCGGGTCTCGCAGTGGTTCGCGTACCGCAAGCATCGTAACGGTGAGCAGGGCCGGCTTGACCATTACGCAGGGGATGAAGCGTTTCTGAACGCGGCCACAAGCCACGGCGAAGCGGCCGAGACCAGACTCGAGGATACCTATGCGCAAACCGGAACTCCCCGTAGCATCTCGTCGGGCGATTACGGTGGCGTGTCCGCTGGCGGTACTGTAGCCATGCCCGTGCAAACGACTGCGGGGCGGTCGTTCTCCTCCGAACCGATCGGCACAGCAAGCGGCACCATGCCGGCTACGCCGTCCGTAAGCGGAGCGAAGCAGGTGGGCGCTCCCGCGGACGATCCTTGGGCCGTCATCGATGAGGACGGCACTTCCAATGGCGAAGCCATCATGGTGGACGCGGCCACTGGTGAGGTTCTCGACGATATGCCGCTGACGGGCGAATCAGGCGCCGTCCAGGAGGTATCCGAAGGTCCATACACCCTTCCCGATCTCAACATGCTCAAGAAGGGTGCTCCGCACGCCGTGCACACGCCGGAGAACGATCGTGTGATTCGCGCACTGACGGGCACGTTCCAGCAGTTCAATGTGGATGCCAAGGTCATAGGGTTCCTGCGTGGCCCGTCAGTGACCATGTATGAGGTTGAGCTTGGCCCCGGCGTCAAGGTCGAGAAGGTCACCAATCTGCAGAAGAACATCGCATACGCGGTGGCCAGTTCCGACGTGCGCATTCTTTCGGTGATCGAAGGCAAATCCGCAATCGGCATCGAAATCCCCAATGCCGATCGAGAAACCGTGGTACTGGGCGATGTGTTGCGTTCCGACAAGGCCATGAAGGATCCGAACCCCATGCTTGCCGGTGTCGGCAAGGACGTGGAGGGCCACTTCGTGACCGCCGATCTGACCAAGATGCCGCATCTTCTCGTGGCAGGCGCCACCGGCTCCGGTAAGTCGAGCTTCATCAACTCCATGCTCACATCCGTGATCATGCGGTCCACGCCTGATCAGGTCCGTATGATCATGGTGGATCCGAAGCGAGTGGAATTGTCGGCATATGCCGGCATCCCGCATCTGCTTACGCCGATCATCACCGACCCCAAGAAGGCCGCGCAGGCGCTCGAATGGGTGGTCAAGGAGATGGATGCCCGATACAGCGATCTTGAATTCTTCGGATTCCGTCATATCAAGGATTTCAATGAGGCGGTGCGGGCCGGCAAGGTGCATGCGCCGGCCGGTTCCAAGAGGAAAGTGGCCCCGTACCCGTATATTCTTGTGGTCGTCGACGAGATGGCGGATCTGATGATGGTGGCGAAGAATGATGTGGAAAGCTCTATTCAGCGCATCACCCAGCTGGCGCGAGCCGCGGGCGTGCATCTGGTGCTGGCCACGCAGCGTCCGTCCGTTGACGTGGTCACCGGTCTGATCAAGGCCAACATTCCATCCAGACTGGCGTTCGCCACGTCTTCGGCCACCGATTCGCGAGTCATTCTTGATTCCACGGGTGCCGAGATGCTGATCGGTCAAGGTGACGCCTTGTTCCTGCCGATGGGTCAGGCGAAGCCGATTCGTGTTCAGGGTGCATGGGTCGATGAATCCGAGATTCGCCGTGCCGTGGAATTCGTACGTACGCAGCGCAAGCCGCATTATCGCGAGGATATAGAGGAAATGGCCAAAGAGGCCGAAAAGAAGAGCGTCGAACCGGACGAAGACATCGGAGGGGATATGGATGTGCTGCTGCAGGCCGCCGAGCTTGTGGTCAGCTCTCAGTTCGGTTCCACATCCATGCTGCAGCGCAAGCTGCGTGTCGGTTTCGCCAAGGCGGGCAGGCTTATGGATTTGCTCGAATCACGCGGGGTGGTGGGACCTTCCGAAGGTTCCAAGGCGCGCGAGGTGCTGGTGCAGCCGCAGGATCTTCCGGCCGTACTCGCCTTCATCAAGGGTGAGACCTCGTCGCTTTCACCGAGCGCATCGCAGCAGGGGGATCTTGACTGAACGTTGTGATGCGGGCGAAATCGTCGGATGTCCCGTGTGGGGAAAATCTTCAGGTCTTCAGCAAGTAGAAGTATCGGGGTAACGTTGGTCACTATGGAAAAGCAAGAACGTAAATCATCGTTGTTGGACGGCTGGAACGCACCGCCGAATCTGGTCACTTTCTCACGAATCATTCTTGTGATCGTGTTCCTCGTGCTGTACGTGAAAGCAGGCTCCTGGGGCGGAGACAACATCGCCATGCGTTGGGCCGCGGCGATCATCTTCATCGTCGCTGCCTGCACGGATAAGCTTGATGGATGGATGGCCCGCAAGTACAATCAGGTCACCGAGTTGGGCAAGCTCATGGATCCGATCGCGGACAAGCTCCTCACCTGCGGCACTCTGGTCGTGGCCGCCATCTTCAACGAGTTCGGCAATCCGATTCTGGGATGGGTCGTTGCCGGATTGTTCCTCGTCCGTGAGATCGGCATCACGGTCATGCGTTTCTTCGTCATCGACACTGGAGGCAAGGTCATTGCGGCGTCCCAAGCCGGCAAGTACAAGACCCTGTGCCAGTGCGTGGGCTTAGCCATGCTCATGCTGCCGATGTGGAGTCTCGCGTCCGACGGTCTTCAGGCCACTCCGATGTGGATGAGCATCTACTACACCATTACGTATGCGGCGATCTACTTGGCGTTGATACTGTGTCTGTACTCCGGAGGGGAGTATCTGGTCAATACGTTCGGTAAGCGCGCCAAGGCTTCCGAACCCGATGACCGCACGACCGGGGAAGCCGAGTAGGAAGCGATGGCTCAGATCGAATCCGTGACGGCCGCCGTCGAGCAATCGCAATGCGATGAACTGGCGGCGGCCGTTCTTGCGTATTGTCAGGAACGCGGCATTATGATCGCCGCTTCCGAATCGCTTACCGGAGGTCTGCTGGCCGACGCTTTCGTACGTGTTCCGGGCGCGTCGAAGGTGTTTCTTGGATCGGCGGTTACATACGATATTCGTGCCAAGGCGTCGATTCTCGGCGTTGATGCGGATCTGCTTCGTTCGCAGGGCGCGGTCCATCCTGAAGTCGCGCGGCAGATGGCGTATGGCACGGCACGGCTATATGCGCAGCCGGAATATGGCGATCGTGTGTTCGGCCTGTCTACGACGGGCGTGGCCGGTCCCGGGCCGGATGGGGACAAGCCGGCGGGATTGGTATATGTCGGCTTCAGCATTCCTGTGGGATTCGGCGAACGTTCCTCTCGTGAAACCGTTGCCTGTGAGTTGCGTCTGCAGGGAACCAGGGAAGAGGTCAGAAGGGGCGTGGTGCGCTGCGTTCTGGGAAAAATGAGGGTTTTCTCAGGGTTTTCACAGGAATAATCCTCGAGGATTGGTGTTGTTAGTAGTGGATGGTCGTTAATAGCGAAAGGGATCGGTGGCATGGAATCTACTACACTCACCAAGGAACGTACGAGTGCCAGGAGTAAGGTTCCCGTCGCACATCCGGAATCCGCGAGAACGAGGGATCTCACTCCGGCACAGCGCAGGGCAGTCATGTTTGCCCAGCAGCAGGTTTTGCGTGCCCGCGCGGCCAAGAAGGCCAAAGATGAGCGACAGGCCGCCTTGGCCCATACAAGGAATCGTGAAGATGATGCGTACGCGCAAGATGTCGTGACCCGTGGATCGGTGGCGCGTGCCGAACGGACCGAACGTGTTGCTTCCGAATCGAAGGAAGTGTCGCTGCGTGAAGCCATCGGACACGTGCTTAGGGAGCTGCGCACCAGCGATCACAAAACCCTGAGGGAGGTCAGCGAGAAGGCAGGCGTCTCACTGGGGTACCTTTCCGAAGTGGAACGTGGACAGAAGGAGGCGAGCTCCGAACTGCTGACATCCATCTCCAAATCATTGGGATTGACCAGTTCGCAGATGCTCCGCAAAGTCGCCGATTACATGGATTCGGTGGCGGCTTAGCGTTTCCGTGTTCTGAATGCGCGCCCGGATGGATTTTTCCGTCCGGGCGCTTTTGCTGTCGCCGCACGTGTACACTGGGCGGCGTGCAGGAACGTGAATTTTGGCAACTACTCGAAGAAGTGCTTGGGCGTAGCTATGGTCGTGCCCTCGCGCATGATCAGGTACTCGACCGGCTGGACGGCATGACGGCGGTCGAGGCATTGGATGCCGGAGAGGAGCCCCGGGTGGTGTGGAACGTGCTGTGCGACCAGATGGGCGTTCCTGATGAGCGGCGTTGGGGCAAAGACCATAACGCCCCGCCAATGCCGGTAAGGTGATGTTTCATTTCCATACAGGCTCCACGCGAAACGCAGAATCGAACAGATGTTCGCATATTGGGGTATAGTTATCCACAGCATATGAACCGCGCGGAACGTGAGATTACCGCTTTGACTTTGCGGAATCGTTGGAATTGCAATGATTCCGTTTGCGACCTACCGTGGGCGATCGTCCTTCGACCACCATGGTCGTTTTGGCTTGAACGATTGAATCGCGTGGTTCTACGGTGGATGCACGAGATTCGCCATTGTTGAAACAAGGAGTAGCCATGGCACAGACGGGTACTGCGGCAAAGGGCGCCGCGCAGAACAAGTCCGCGGACGGCATCGATTCGCGTCGCAAGGCCGCGCTTGATGCCGCGCTTGCGAAGGTCGAAAAGAGTTTCGGCAAAGGGTCCGCCATGCGATTGGGCGATCGTCCGGAACAGGACGTGGAGGTGATCCCGACTGGATCCCTGGCGCTGGATATGGCTTTGGGCATCGGAGGTCTGCCGAGGGGCCGTGTTGTTGAGATATACGGGCCTGAGTCGTCGGGTAAGACCACCCTGGCATTGCATGTGGTGGCGAATGCGCAGAAAAACGGCGGTGTGGCGGCCTTCATCGATGCCGAGCATGCGCTTGATCCCGTGTATGCGCGCAAACTGGGCGTCGATACTGATTCATTGATCGTGTCGCAGCCCGACAACGGCGAGCAGGCACTAGAGATCGCCGACATGCTTATCCGTTCCGGCGCGCTCGACGTCATCGTCATCGATTCGGTGGCGGCTTTGGTGCCAAAGGCTGAAATCGACGGTGACATGGGTGACAGCCATGTCGGCCTGCAGGCAAGACTTATGAGCCAGGCGTTGCGCAAGATGACGGGCGCTCTCTCTCAATCCGGCACCACGGCCATCTTCATCAACCAGCTCCGTGAGAAGATCGGCGTGTACTTCGGCAGTCCGGAGACCACCACAGGTGGCAAAGCCTTGAAGTTCTATGCGTCCGTACGTATGGATATCCGCCGTATCCAGACCATTAAGAACGGCGATGAGGCTGTAGGTAGCCGCACCAAGGTGAAAGTGGTCAAGAACAAGATGGCCCCGCCATTCAAAACCGCGGAATTCGACGTGCTCTACGGCGAAGGCATCTCCAAGGAAGGCTCCGTGCTTGACATGGCCATGCAGGTCAATGTGGTCAAGAAATCCGGTTCCTGGTTCACGTATGACGGAGACCAGCTTGGCCAGGGGCGTGAGAACGTGAGGAAATTCCTCAAAGACAATCCCGAGCTCACCGAAGAAATCGAAAATAAGGTCAAGGTGGAGTTTGGCCTCATCGACCCGGCCGATCAGTTCGCGGAGGAAGACGTAAGTGATTCGCCCGAAACCAAGACTGAGGACTCGGAGAACGCTGTCGACGCAAAATCGTCGAATAAGGCGTAGCGCATGATCCGCGCGGAGGATTTTCTGCGGGATCAGGGCTTTCAACCGGATGAAGTCATGGTTGGGGGCCCTGCTCGTGCTCTGGAGTATGCCGATGGCGTCGAATTCTGTTCGGATGATGTGTTCGCCGAGGGCGGAAAGACGCGTGAGCATACGCAACATTCGCGACACTCCCGACACGCTGGGCGTGTCGGAAATGAGAATCGGAGCGTCGAATTCGATCCGAACGATTTCGAAGCGTGCCGTGAGTCGGCCCTGAGATTGTTGGATTCCGCTCCGCGATCTTCCGGAACGATGCGTGAACGCCTGTTGGGCAAGGGATATGATCCATGCGCGGTGGAGAAAGTGATCGAACGTCTGGTGGACGTTCGGCTCATCGATGACGAGGCGTACGCGTATTCAGCCGTGCGTTATTGCGTCTCACGAATGCTTGGCCGCAGGGCCGTGATGATGGAACTTGGAAGAAAAGGCGTGGATCGTGCGCTTGCCCAGCGTGTGTGCGATGAAGCGGAGACCCAAGGTATCTTTGTTGAAGCCGCTTGGGAATTGGGCCGTAGAACCGTGCGTAAGACGGCGAATCTTGACCCCGAAGTCCGCAAGCGTAGGTTTTGGAGCGCAGGAGGCAGAAAGGGACATAATCCGGAAATCCTGCGGGAAGTGGCACAGGAGCTGTTTTCCTGAACGTTCTGCATGGAGGCGGCGTATCCAGCCTGGCGATTTCGGCAGTATAGGTATGTTGTTTACCTTATTTGCGTATCTGACGATAGGGTGGAGTGAGACCTCTTATACCCCGGGTTCTGTCGTGCCATAGGCACGGATGGCCATCCATCTCGACCTGACGTCACCGCCAGGCTCTAGCAGCCTACCCGAAGGCATCGGACGAGCAGCCCTCAAACGCCTTCTGCTTGGCCTTGCTCCCGATGAGGCTTGCCATGCGGCCAACTGTTACCAGCGGCCCGGTGGTCTCTTACGCCACCGTTTCACCCTTACCGCCCCGAGGGGCGGCGGTCTGTTCTCTGTTGCGCTATCTCTCAGGTCACCCTGGGCGGACGTTATCCGCCATCGTGCTCTGTGGAGCCCGGAAGTTCCTCAACCGAATGAATCGGCCGCGGCCATCAAGAGGTCTCAAACGCACGATTATAGCAATAAGTCGGACGAAAGAACAGTCTGAAAAAAATTTTATTTTTCTTGCGGCGACTTTGCGTCAAAACCATAATGCTGTGGTTACAATTGGGACTACCGAACGGCGGTGCAGCTGTTTGGTCCGTATATAGCGGGTAACACCGCTTGAGTCTAGGGAGGTCCACATGGAAATCGTCGTTACCGGACGTCATACGCAGATCAAGCAAAGGTTCCGTGACGTTGTCGAAAGCAAGATGAATCGTGTGACCGCTATCGCCCCGGATGCGCAGCGTGTTCAGATCGTGCTGTCTCACGAGGGCAACCCGCGCCAGGCGGATACCGCCAAGCGCGTTGAGATTACCGTTATCGCAGGCCGTACCGTGGTGCGCGCCGAGGCATCCAGCGCCGACGAGTTCAGCGCTCTGGATATGGCGCTCGATAAGCTGACGCTGCGTCTGCGTCGTACCCGTGACCGTCGCAAGGATCATCACCGTGGCTACACCAACCCGGTTCCGGTCGACATGGGTGTTGTGGAGCCGACTCCGGTCGAGGAACCGGAGGAGGAGCCGACCAACAACAGCCCGGCAGATGCCGTGGCTGCCGAGCTTGGACCGGGGGAGTCGGTTGAGGTCCAGGTTGGAGACACTCCGATCGTTATCCGTCGCAAGCTGCATATCGCGGAACCGATGTCCATCGACGAGGCCCTGTACGAGATGGAGCTGATTGGACACGACTTCTTCCTGTTCGTGAACAAGGAGACCGGTCGTCCGTCCGTCGTCTACCATCGTCACGGCTGGAGCTACGGCGTGTTCGAGATCGACACCCCGGAGAACGTGGCGAAGTAAGGTTTCGGGAAACGGCTGATTGCACAGCCGAACATAGATGACAGGGGAGGATTCACGTTATCGGACGTGAATCCTCCCCTTTTTGTTGTTGATGCGGTTGAATCGTCGGCAAATCATGAAAAATTACGTAAAATGGACGATGTTTTTCGGAAAAACGTAAGTTGGGACTATCCTCGGTGGAGGTAACTCACATACACAAAGGGAGTGATTGTGGTAGATATAGTTGACAAAGCCCTACGAATGGGTGAAGGCCGACAGATCAAGAAGCTTGAGCATGTCGCGCAGGCGACCAACGCCTTGGAGGACGAAATCGCGGCCCTCAACGACGAGGAACTCAAAGGCCAGACCGCCAAGTTCAAGGAACGTCTCAACAACGGCGAGAACATCGACAAGATCATGCCGGAAGCCTTCGCGACCGTGCGTGAAGCGTCCAAGCGTACTCTGGGACTGCGTCACTTCGACGTTCAGCTTATGGGAGGTGCGGCCCTGCATTGGGGCAACATCGCCGAAATGAAGACCGGCGAAGGAAAGACCCTTGTGGCGACCCTGCCGGCATACCTGAATGCTCTCGAAGGCAAGGGTGTTCATGTGGTCACCGTCAACGACTATCTGGCAAGCTATCAGGCGGAACTGATGGGCCGCGTCTACCGCTTCCTCGGCATGAGCACAGGCTGCATCATCACCGACCAGAAGCCGCCGGAGCGTCGCAAGCAGTACAACGCCGACATCACCTACGGCACCAACAACGAATTCGGCTTCGATTACCTGCGTGACAACATGTCTTGGGAAAAGTCCGATTTGGTGCAGCGCGGCCATCATTTCGCCATCGTCGATGAGGTCGATTCCATTCTCATCGATGAGGCCCGTACCCCGTTGATCATCTCCGGCCCGGCCGAAGGCGATGTGACCCGCTGGTACCGCCAGTTCGCGCGACTGGTGCTCAAGCTCACCCGTGATGAAGACTACGAGATCGACGAGAAGAAGAAGGTCGTCGGCATCCTCGACCCGGGCATCACCAAGATCGAAGACTACTTGGGCATCGACAACCTGTACGAACCGAACAACACCGCTCTGATCGGCTACCTGAACAACGCCATCAAGGCCAAGGAACTGTTCCTGCGCGACCGCGACTACGTCGTGACCGGCGGTGAGGTGCTCATCGTCGACGAGCACACCGGCCGTATCCTACCGGGCCGCCGCTACAACGAAGGCCTGCACCAGGCCATCGAAGCGAAGGAAGGCGTGGAGGTCAAGGCCGAGAACCAGACCTTCGCCACCATCACGTTGCAGAACTACTTCCGCATGTACGACAAGCTGTCGGGCATGACCGGTACCGCAGAGACCGAAGCCGCCGAATTCATGGGCACCTACAAGCTCGGCGTGCTGCCGATTCCGACGAACAAGCCGATGATTCGTGAGGACCAGGACGACCTGATCTTCCGCACCAAGAAGGAAAAACTCGCCGCCATCGTGCGCGATGTGGCCAAGCGTCACAAGAAGGGCCAGCCGGTCCTGCTGGGCACCGCCTCCGTGGAATCCTCCGAAATCGTCTCCTCCCTGCTCGACGTGGCCCAGATTCCGCATCAGGTGCTCAACGCCAAGCAGCACGACAAGGAAGCCGCGGTCGTGGCCGTGGCAGGCCGCAAGGGAGCCGTTACCGTGGCCACCAACATGGCAGGCCGCGGTACCGACATCATGCTCGGCGGCAACGTCGAGTTCCTCGCGGACGCCAAGCTCAAGTCCGAAGGCTACTCGCCGGACGACACTCCGGAAGAGTATGAGAAGCGCTGGCCGGGTACCTTGGCCGAAATCAAGGAGCAGGTCAAGGACGAGCATGAGGAGGTCGTGGAACTCGGCGGTCTGTACGTGCTGGGTACCGAACGCCACGAATCCCGCCGAATCGACAACCAGCTGCGCGGACGTTCCGGACGTCAGGGCGATCCGGGCGAATCCCGCTTCTACCTGTCGCTCGAAGACGATCTGATGCGCCTGTTCAACACCCAGCTCGTGGCACGCGTCATGGCCAAGGGCATGCCGGAAGGCGAGCCGATCGAAGCCAAGAGCGTTTCCAAGGGCGTGCGTACCGCACAGAAGGCCGTGGAATCACGCAACTTCGAAATCCGCAAGAACGTGCTCAAGTACGACGACGTGATGAACAAGCAGCGTACCGTCATCTACGCCGAACGCCAGGCCGTGCTCAAGGGCGAAGATATTCATGACGACATCCTCAAGTTCATCGACGACACCGTGATGAGCTACATCAAGGGTGCGAACAAGGGTTCCGACAAGCCGAAGGATTGGGACTGGGACGGCCTGTTCAAGGCGCTCGCCTCCGTTTACCCAATCGCGGTGGAGCAGGAAACCGCCAAGGACGCCATCGCCAAGCTCAAGGGCGACAAGGCAGCTAATGCCCTCAAGGAACTCATCGTCACCGACGCCAAGGACCAGTACTCCGAGTTCGAAGGCAAGCTTGGCGAGGATGGCCTGCGCCAGCTCGAACGTCGCGTGGTGCTTGCCGTGCTTGACCGCAAGTGGCGTGAACACCTCTATGAGATGGACTACCTCAAGGATGGCATCGGCCTGCGTGGCATGGGCCAGCGCGATCCGCTGGTCGAATACCAGCGTGAAGGCTATCAGATGTACAACTCCATGATTGAGGCCATCAAGGAGGAAAGCATCCAGCTGCTGTTCCACGTGGACATCGAGCGCGTGGCCGTCACCGAGGATACCGAAACCGAATCCGATGAGGACGAGGCGGTGAACGCAGCCGAGGCTGTGATGGGTCTGGAAAGCAATGCGGAACCGACCGAGGAATCCGCTCCGAGCGAGCCCGAAACCGATGACGAAGCCGAAAAGGAAACCATCGAAGAGCTCGCCGAGGAAGAGCAGCAGGACAAGCCGGGCATCGTCGGCATGCAGCCGATCAGCCACGCCGAAGGCAAGGTTCCGGCCACCAAGCGCCCGAAGAGCGAGGAGCTGCATTCCCCGTGGGCCGATGGCCGTACCTTCCCGGGAACGTCGAAGAACGCCCAGTGCCCGTGCGGTTCCGGTCGCAAGTACAAGATGTGCCACGGCCAGAACGAGAAGTGAAGGAACGGCTTGATCTGAAAGTCTGACTCTGCTCACATTACGGTGTGGTGTATAAGGGGCGGCGTCCACATGGATGGACGCCGCCCCGCGTTTTACTTCCTTGTTGTTGCCTTGTCTGTCGGCTGCCATCCAAAAGGGAGAATTGCATCCTGACCGATCGGTCAGAAATGCATGGCCGTCTAGAATCTGTCTGGTGCTCACTTTGTCACTACTGTGAATCCTTGCGATTGTGCGTAATCAGCCAAGCGTGATGTCCATTGCCTGATGATATCTGCTGACCTGCCACCGGGAACCAATGCTGGGGCCAATGAATCATGGTAGGCGATACTTAATTGCGTGGCGAACGGCAGGTTGTCCCAATCGCGATTCATGAGATTTGCTGATTCAACATAGGTTTTGTATATATGCTGATTGAAATATGAATCGATGGTGGTGAGGATCTTCGGATTGGTTTGGAAGTATTTAGTGGCCGAGAATCCTCCCAAGGGACGAAGATCCACCGATGCGGGATTGGCTTGGAACCAGTGGGCGAACTGCAGGGCGGCGAGTTGCCGCTTGCGGGAGATTCTGGAACTGACAGTGAGGATTGAGCCACCGATTTCCGCAGTGCATACCTCGTCGGGAGAACCAAAGCTCGGGGGAAGCGCCACCCGCCACTTTCCTGCCGACATCGGATACGAAGAGGTGAGGATTTTGCCGAACCAGTTCGCATGTATCACCGTTGCGAATGTGCCGTCGGCGGGGCTTGCGTAGCGGCCATCCCAAATCGGTTCGGCTTTCAGTACCCCATCGTCGATGCAGCGTTGAATGAAGTCCACGGTTTCCTTCACTTTGCGATCCGTCAAGTGGAATTCAATGCTGTTTGTTTCAGTGACGCTCCATGGTTTGGCACGTGCCATGCGCAGAAACGACAGATAATGCTGTACGTCCGAGTTGTCAATGATGCCCATCCATCGGTTCGGATTGCGCTGGTGGAGTTTGACGCCCTCCTCATAGAATTGCGTCCATGTGGTCGGTACGGCTAGATTGTATCGGTGAAGAATATCTTGCCGATAAAACATCACAGTTTGCCCGGAATCTCCGGGAAGACCGTACAGATGATTGGCATAATGCGATGATTGCCAGGTGGCGTCGGTGTATAGCATGCTCCATTTCTCTTCCACCTCCGGTGTTCCGATGTCGAGCAGTACGCCAGCTGCCGCGAATTGCGGAAGCTTGTCGCGTTCCATATTGAACAGGTCCGGCACGGATTTGTTATTGGTGATGCGTTCCCAGTACAGGGCGTTGGTCTGCTCCTGGGTATGTCCTTCTATGGGGTCTATGGCTATATTCGGATATGCCCGCATAAAGGCTTCGATGCGGGGAATCGTTTCATTGAATTGGCTGGATAGCATGGTCAGGGTGATTGTGTCGTTGTCTCGTTCCCTAAGATTGACATACGGTCCAAGTCGCATTGTCGAACGACGTGATGCTGCTACCGATTCTCGTTTGATGTATTCCGATGAGTCTGTGAAATTCACGGTATGCGGCGTTTCCGTGGCGATTTCATTCAGCAGTATTCTGGCGGCCTGCTGGCCCAAAACCTGTGTGTGCTGATCAATAGTGCTCAGCGGGACGGACTGTACTGATGCCCCTTCGATATTGTCAAAGCCGATGACTGATACATCGTCCGGAATCCGCATTCCCGCATGGCGCGCCGCGGAGATGAAACCTATGGCAAGTTGATCATTATAGGCAAACACCGCATCCGTGGGGCGTTTGAGATATTGGCTGAAGGCTTGCCGGCCTCCGTCCAAAATAATGTCGAAACCTCGCACCGTTCGTACGGATAGGTCATATCGGTAGGCCGCGGTGCGGATGAATCTGCGTCTTGTTTCGCTGGACCATGTGTTTGTGTTGCCTGCGAGATATGTGATGGAGCGGTGGCCGGTTTCGTACAGGTGACGCACGGCCGTATCGATTGCATGCTGATGGTCGCTGATGACGCTCGAGATACCAGCAACGGATCGGTTGATCATGACCGTAGGGCGCACCATGACCATACGTTTGAGATCGGGCTCGCTCATGGTGGAGGAGACGAATACCGGGCCATCGACCAATCGGGTGAGCTTGGCGACAGTCTGTTTGCTGGCTGCATGCTCGCTGGAGGATTCAAGTATTAGGAGATCATAGCCATGGGGATTCAATGCGTCTCTTAGGTGGTGCAGAATGCTGGCGTAAAAAGGATTGCAGCAATCCGGAACAACTGCACCAATCATGCCGGTTGACTGCAAGGTCGGACGTTTTTGCGGCGGAGTCTATCATCAGATATCCGAGTCGTTCCGCCACCTGACGGACCTTGAACTCGGTTTTGGCGGAAAGCCGCCCTGGTTTTGACAATGCGCGCGACACAGTGGAAGGGCTTACGCCTGCTTCTTCGGCAATGTCGTAAATCGTCACATGTCTGTTCCGGTTGGATGCCGTGCCTGATGCGTCTGTTGATTCTGCCATGGTTGCTCCATATAGTGTTGCCAGCTGTTGCCCTATGATAATGAGTTTTGGCAACTATTGGCAATGTTTCGTCCTCTAATTGCTTTGCGCACGATACTGAAGACGTGCTGATTCAGGGATATCGAATCAATCAATTGCGGATTGATTCGATGCACAATGACGAATTCTGATATCGACGATATTTGGAGGAACGATGGCGGTTTTCATAACGTCCAATACGGAAGTGGTGGGGGCGCATATCTCCGAAGCGATAGGCTTCGCGGTGGAAGACATCAGACGAGATATCGCCAAGACCACATTGCCGGGAGATAATCCGGGCGCCCGCATTATACTCATCGAGGAGCCTCATGAGGCTGAAGCGTGGGAGGTTGTGGTCAATGATGGCAGCCTCGAAGTGCATGCGGGAGATGATTTTGGCTTTATCTACGGTCTATACGCCATCAGCCGCGAATTGCTCGGGGTCAAGGATTTCTGGTTCTGGAATGATCAGGTGTTCGACCCCGTTGCCGCCATCGATGTGCCCGATGGCTACGAATCGCATTCCAAACCTACGGCGACCCGCTACAAGGGCTTCTTCATCAATGATGAGGTGCTACTCGAGGACTGGGACATCGACAACGATCACGATAAGCCATGGCGCCTGACTTTTGAGACAGTGTACCGCTTGGGCGGCAACATGGTGATTCCCGGATCCGGACAGCGAGGTGAGCCGCATCTGGAACTCGCCCAGCGCATGGGTTTCTATATCAACCAGCATCACGCCTGCCCATTGGGCGCCCGTATGTTTGCGTCAGCTTACCCGGGGATTGAAGCGAAGTGGCCTGAGGAGGAACCTCGTTTCGAAGCGTTGTGGAAAGAAGCCATAGAAGCACAGAAGGGCAAACGAACCGTGTGGACGTTGGGCTTCCGTGGGCAGGGCGATACCCCGTTCTGGGCTGCGGACCCGCGCTACGCGACTGATGAGTCACGTGGCAGGGTACTTTCCGACATCATCCAGCGTCAGTACGATTTGGTGCAGGAATCCGCCCCGGGTGCGCAATGCTGCATCTATCTGTATGGCGAGGCAATGGACCTCTATCGCAAGGGCGTACTGACCTATCCAAAGGACGTGGCCAAGATTTGGGCCGATAACGGTTTCGGACGCATGGTGTCCCGTCGCCAGGAAAACTGGAACCCGCGTGTGCCGGCCATGCCGGAGTCCGATGGCAAAAACGGTATTTACTTCCATGCCAGCTTCTACGATCTGCAGGCCGCCAACCATACCACGGAAATCTGTAACGATCCGCGCCTGATCGCAGGCGAATTGGAGAAGGTTCTGCAGAACGGCGGCGGCGATGTGTGGATTATCAACGCATCCAACATCAAGCCTCACACCTACATGCTCAACATGATTGCCAGTATGTGGCGTGACGGCAAGATTGACTTCGAGAAGATTGCCATGGATTATCTGACCGAATATTACGGTGGGGATAATGCCGAAGGCGTATTCGACCTGTACGAGGAATACTGGAAAATCGCCGTGCCTTATGGTCCGAACTGGGACGACCATGCCGGCGAACAGTATTTCAACCATGTGCCCCGCATGCTGACCACCGCGTTCCTGCGTGATAAGGAAACTCCGTCCGAAGACCTTAAATGGATGCACGACGGTAAGACGCTCAGGGAGCAGATCGAACATTTCCAGTCGCTATGCAAGCCTGTCGTCGCACGGTACGAGGCATTGAACAACAAGGTCGAACAGGCCGCCATCACCGCCGAATTGCGCGGTGAACACGAAGCGGCCGAACTCATTCGCGATTCCATCGGTGTGATGGCCGGTATTTACGAGCATTGCGTCAAAGCCTCTTCGTTGGTGTGTGATTCGCTGCTTGCCGCATACGGCAAGCATTACCGTCACGCGTTCTACAATGCCGGTCTCGCCCGTGAGGAATTCACGGCGGGCGACCAAGCCATGCGCTCGCGTGAACATGGCAAGTGGAGCGGATTCTGGCGTAACGATTGCCTTACCGACATCAAACAGTCCGCTTGGGTTATGACTCAGCTTATGGGCTACCTGCGTTGCGTTGGTGACGGGCCGCATTACTACCAGTGGAAACGCGACTTCACCTACCCGGTGTGGGAAAAGGATTTGTTCGTCCTCATGAACATGGAGAACCACGAGACGGATGACGAGATTTTCAAGGCCATGAAAAAAGCATGGCAGGACTGATCTGTAAGGAAAGACAAGAAAGGAGTGCTGTCATGGCACAGCAACAAGCAGCTCAGACACAGCCGTCACAGGGCCGCAAAGTCAAGTTGATCAATGCGGTCGGTTATGCGTTCGGCGACCTTTACGGTGGTGGATATGGAGGTATTTCGAATTACCTCATCCTATTCTGGGTAACGTTCTGCGGTTTTAAAATGGCCCAGGCGACATCGATCGTCGGCATTGCCACCATGCTGGCTGCGTTCTCCGCACTGGTGTTTGGCACGCTGTCTGACAACCTGTACAAATGGAAGATCGGTCGTAAGTTTGGCCGTCGTCGTCTCCTTATTCTGATGGGCGTTCCTCTGCTGCTGGTGACGACGTTGATGTGGATTCCCGGAATTCCGGTCTGGGCGATGTTTATCCTCTACGCGTTATGGATTATTGCCAACCAGCTCATCATGACCCCGTACTCGTTGCTGCCCAATGAGATGACCACTGATTTCAATGGCCGTACTCTGCTAAGCAGTACGCGTATGCTGTTCTCCGGCATCATGACAGTCGTTCAGCCGTTGGCTGTAGGCGCGTTGTTGTCGACTCTTGGTGAAGACAAGTCCTCCACCTACACAGTCACCATGGTTGGATTTATCGTGCTGTTTGCGGTGTGCGTATTCATCGCATACAAATCCACGTGGGAGTTGAGTCCGGAAGAAGCTGGCTTTGACGAGACCGCCAACGAGATGGAAAAGAAGGAGCCGTTCAATCTGGCCAAATGGTTCAAAAACGTTGGTGATATCTTCGTCGGCTACTTCTCCACTTTGCGCAACAAGACCTTCCGCAAGCACATCACAATCTATTTGCTGATTCAGTCCTTTTTGGACATCTTTGGCCAGGTGTGGCTGTTCTTCGTGATGTACAACCTTAATAAGACTGTTGCTTTTGGCTCATATATCGTTGGTCTGGCCGTTGTTGCCGAACCGTTGAAGCCTGTGTTCGGATGGCTGTTTAGCAAGATTGGACCACGTAAGCTGTATTCGCTGGACTTCGCTGGTGCCATCATTGGTCTGCTTGGCTTGTGGGGCCTGTGGCAGACGGCCGGTTCCTCCGATACCGCCGTATGGAATGTCATGCTGTATGTGGTCATGATCTGGTGGCTGATCTTCCGTGCCCTTTCTTGGTTCATTCCGTGGAACGTGTTCCCATTCATTCCGGATGTCGACACGATCATGGCCGGTGAAAACCGTGGCGGTCTGTACATTGGTTTCCAGCAGTTCGCACGTAAGATCACCGCTGGCCTGTCAGCCATGGCATGGGGCTGGTACCTTGGCATGAATGGCTTCGTCGAAGGTGCCGAGAGCCAGTCGGATCAGGCAGTGGGCGCCATCGGTAACGTGCTGGTGTGGTGGATTATCGTTGGCCTTGCGATTGCTTGGATTGTTTCCCTTACCCTGAAGCTCGACAAGCACACCGACGGCATTCTGCTCAAGGAGATTGATCGTCTTCAGGCCGGTGGAAAGAAGGCCGACGTCGATCCGGAGACCAAGAAGGTCGTGGAACAGCTCACTGGCATCAAGTACGAGAAGTGCTGGCCGCAAACCACCGAGTGATTCGTGGCTTTTGGCCCTGATTCATTCATATGATGAATTGACCCAAGCGGGGCGCGGCGATTTACCGCGGCCCCGCTTCGTTTTATTCCGATCAGTTGCAGTGCAACTTTTGGCAACAGGGTGGCGGTGCGGAAAGATGACCATATCGTATGAAGTGTTACGGACGAGTCGATGTTGACGAAATCCATGCAGGATGTATGAAAGGAAATAGGCGATGAGCGCGATCTCTGAATTGCAATCATTGGCTAACAATCGGCATAAGCCCAAAGACAAGCCCACTGATACGAAAGTGGCGATGGCATTCCTTGCGCCCTGGCTTATCGGCGCGATTGTGTTGTCTTTGATTCCGATGCTGTATTCGCTGGTGATTTCATTTACGAAGTACAACATGATCAAGCCCCCTCAGTTTGTGGGCCTGATGAACTATCGGCATATGCTCGCAGATCCGCGATTCATCGGTTCGTTGAAGGTCACGCTGGCCTATGTGGCGGTTTCGGTGCCTTTGCAGCTTGTTGCCGCATTGGCGTTGGCCGTTGTGCTGAACCACGGCATGCGTGGATTGGCGGTATACCGTTCCGCGTTCTACCTACCGTCCATGCTTGGCGGCTCGGTGGCCGTGGCCGTATTATGGAAGATGGTATTCGGGTCCGAAGGCCTGTTTAATGGATTCCTGGGATTGTTTGGCATCGACACCACGATGAGTTGGGTTTCCAACCCCGATACGGCGAATTGGACATTGATTGCCTTGCATGTATGGCAGTTCGGCTCACCCATGGTGATCTTTCTGGCGGGACTTCGTCAGATTCCGCGTTCGTTGTATGAGGCGGCCAGCGTGGATGGCGCTTCGAAGTGGTGCCAGTTTCGATCCATCACCTTGCCGATGTTGTCTCCGATCATCTTCTTCAATCTGGTGATGAGCGTGATCAACAGCTTCCAGACCTTCACTCAGGCATATGTGGTGTCTGGAGGAACTGGCGGGCCTTCCGACTCCACCTTGTTCTACACGCTGTATCTCTACCAGCAGGGTTTCGGATCATTGAGAATGGGATACGCTTCGGCTCTTGCTTGGATTCTTGTTGTGATAGTGGCCGTGTTGACGCTTATCAATTTCGCGCTGTCGAGGTTCTGGGTGCATTACGATGACTGATTCGGCTGTGACAATGAGGGAGAAAACAATGAAAACGGCCGGAAGAAAAGGCGATAAGGGGCGTGTGGTCGTACGCGTGATAATCCCGATAATCAAGCATGTGCTAGTGTTCGTGCTTGCGGTGTTCATGCTGTACCCGGTGCTATGGATGATTGCCAGCTCGCTGCGTCCGGGGAATAAGATCTTCACCGATATGGGGCTGGTGGTCACCCAACCCGTATGGAAGAATTATGCCGCCGGCTGGAACGCCCTAAGCTACCCATTCGGTCGCTACCTGTTGAATTCGCTGTTCATCGTGGTGTGTGCCATCATTGGCAATACGTTGACCTGTTCGATGGCCGCCTACGCGTTCGCCCGATTGAACTTCCGGTTCCGCGGTCCGCTGTTCGCATTCATGCTTCTCATGCTGATGATCCCGATTCATGTGATTGTGATTCCGCAGTACATCATATGGAACTCACTGCACCTGGTGAACACCTTCGTGCCGCTGATTCTGCCGAAATTCCTTGCCACGGATGGCTTCTTCACGTTCCTGTTCTACCAGTTTCTCCGTGGCATTCCGCGAGAGCTGGATGAGGCCGCGAAACTCGATGGCGCCGGACATTTCAGAATCTTCTTCCACATACTGCTGCCGTTGATGAAGCCGGCAGTGGGCACGTGCGCCGTATTCACGTTCATCTGGACGTGGAACGATTTCTTCCAGCAGCTGCTGTACCTGACCAAGCCGGACATGTATACGGTGCCGATCGCATTGCGTACGTTCATCGATTCGCAATCGCAATCAAGCTATGGTCCGATGTTCGCCATGAGTGTGGTCAGCCTGATTCCTCTGTTCCTGGTGTTCACATTCGGTCAGAAGTATCTGGTCCAGGGCATCTCGACCACAGGAGGCAAGTGATGCTTGGCACGAGTTCGCAGCACGTATTCGTAAAGACGTCCATCAAGGAGTCGAGATGAAGCAGATAAAGAAAATCGTCGCTGCATGCGCGTCGTTTGCCATGCTTGCGCTTTCCGGTTGCGGCACTTCCGTCGGCGCGAGTGACACGCCTGTTGTGCCTTCGGAAGGAGACGTGACCATCCGCCTGGATTGGTGGGGCGGTGATAGCCGGATCAAAGCCACAGAGCAGGCGGTCAAGTTGTTTGAAAGCGAACATCCGCATATTCATGTGCAAACCGAATATTCCGATTGGACCGGATATTGGGACAAGCTCGCCGTGCAGTCCGCCGGAGGTAACGCTCCTGACGTCATGCAGATGGATGAGTTGTACCTGTCCTTCTACGGCGGCATGAATGCCTTGCTTGACTTGAACGAAGCGAAGGAATATCTCGACTTAAGCGGCATTGATTCCAATCTGCTCGATATGGGTAAGCTGGACGGCAAACAGGTCGCGGCGCCATTGAGCACTGCACAGTTTGGAGTCATCGTCAACAATGATGTACTCGATTCACTGGGATTGTCGGTTCCTGATACTGCGAATTCATGGACATGGGATGAATTCGAGGAATTCGCCAAACAAGTCGTTGAAAAATCGAATGGCAAAGTAATAGGCGCGAATGTGCCGAGCAACGGCTATTCATTACAATTGTGGGCACGTCAGAACGGTGAGCAACTATTCAAGGACAATGTCGTTGCCATCAGCCCGCATACGTTGGCACAGTTTCTGGAGCTTCCGGCCGAATGGATTGCCAATGGCATTGAAGTGAGCAAGGAGACATGGAGCGAGAACGTGTCCGCGTCGTTGAATGACAGCGCGTTTGGCAAAGGAGAGCAGGCAATGATGTTTGCTCAGGCTTCGCAGATTACCGCATACGCGCAGGCTGCGGGAACCGATAACATGTCGTTGCTACCGGTTCCGCAGAACCAGGTGGGAAGCAAGACGAATTATCTCAAGCCGGGAATGTATTGGTGCATCTCCTCGGGCTCCCAGCATCCGGCCGAGGCGGCCATGCTGGTGGATTACCTGCTTAACGATAAGCGCGCAGGGGAGATTTTCGGCACGGAACGAGGCGTTCCGGCCAATATCGACATCCGTAAAGAGCTATCCGCCACGGCAAGCGGAACGGACAAGCTTTCGCTTGATTTCGTCGATGAGATTGCATCCACTCTGGGCGAATCTCCGGAGGTCACGCCTAATGGCGCATCCGATTTGGACAAACTCATCGTGCGATACCAACAGGATGTGGTGTTCGGCAAGCAGAAACCGCTCGCCGCGGCCGAATCCATGATTAAAGAGTTGCAGGAATCCATTGATTTCAACAGTTGACATGTCTCTTGTGTCGCGGCATATGAAGCCATGACGGGTAACGTAACGGGTATGGTCGTCAGCGAATATACGATGTTCGTGCCCACTGATTCCGTTGCGTGGCTTCTATTGAGAAATACGGATATCAGTATGGCAGGCTGTTCGTGATGCGGACGCGGGGGAGTAAGGAAACCTGAAATCGATACAATGGCCGCATTGTCAATAACAAAAGCGAGGCGTGCCGAAGCGCCAAGGAGGGCATCATGGCCGAAATCACATGGAAGTCGATCCTCACCAAGCTGGTCGGAGGAGACCATCTGAGCGCGGAGGAGTCCGAGTGGTTCGTCGATGACCTGATGAACGGCAACGCCAATCAGGCCGCTGTCGGTGCGGTGCTCGCCACCCAACAGCAGCTTGGGCTGACTGCGGATGAGGTTCGAGGTGCGGCCAAGGCCATGGTCTCGCATGCCATCGCATTGAACATTGATGGAGAGACCACCGATATCGTCGGTACCGGCGGAGACGGTGCCGCCACCGTGAATCTGTCTTCCATGGGTGCCGTGGTGGCTGCGGCCGCCGGTGTGAAGGTCGTCAAGCATGGTAACCGTGCCGCATCCTCGAAGTGCGGCACCGCCGACTGCTTCGAAGCGTTGGGCCTGCCGCTCGATTTGACTCCCGAGCAGGTGACCGAAGTCGGCAATGAATGCGGCATCGCGTTCGCGTTCGCGCGCACCTTCCATCCGGCCATGCGTTTCGTGGGTCCCGTTCGTGCGGCTCTGGGCGTGCCCTGTGTGTTCAACGTGCTTGGTCCGCTGACCAATCCGGCGTCTCCGAAGCACATGGCCGTCGGCTGCGCCAACCGCAAGATGAGCCCGATCATGGCCGCCGTGTATGCCGCGAATGGCCAGACCGGCATGGTCTACACCTCTAGCGAAGGCCTTGACGAGATGGCTCCGACCGGTCCGGTGTCCGTATGGGAATTCAAGGACGGCGAGGTCACCGAGACTGAATTTGACCCGACCGTGGAACTTGGCCTCGCCAAGGTGACCGTCGAGGACCTCAAGGGCGGCGAGCCGGCATTGAACGCCCAGCTTGCCCGTGATTTCTTCGCAGGCAAGGACGTGCCCTTCCGCACCACCGCGCTGCTGAATGCGGCATCGGCGATTGTGGCGGACGGCCATCTGGTGCCGGCCGATGCCAGCCTGACCGAACGTTTCAAGGCCGCATATGCCATTGCCGAGCAGACCGTCGATTCCGGTAAGGCCGAGGCGCTGCTCGACAAGTGGATCGAAACGGCCCAGTCGAAGAAAAACTGAAGCCTCCTTGCCGTTCGGCAACCGATTTGACGGGAACCGGACGGGAGCGTGCTGAAAAGGCGTGTGCCCTGATTATGGATTTCAGGCACGCGCCTTTTCGTACGCGCAAGATTATGCGGAACGTGGACGGTTGCATGAGGAGTTTTTATACGCGTGCTCCGTCGTCGAATTCGTCGGTGCGCGTCTGAGCATGGCCCTTATGCTGCACAATGAGACCAGCCGCTCCGATCAGCGCGCATAATCCGAAAATCGTCCCCAGAATTGTGGCCAACGCCGGCATGAACGCTGAAGCGATGACGCCAGCGACTCCCGCCACCAGCAAAATCCAGAAAATCAATTTGGAAACTTTGACATGCCCGATCTGCGGGTTCGGAGGAACGAAATCATCTCCGTAACGGTCCATCACCGAATCGGTGTCAAGCCAGCTGGAACCGGTGAAATCACGAGGTCCCCGTCCACGTACGATGTCGTCGGTGAATGTGCCTTGGTCGAGATCGTTGATCGACAGCAGCGCCTCCTTCTCACGGCGTTGCGCATGTTTCTCGAAACGCTTCGCGCTGCGTGAGTTTTCAACGGCTTTCAGATCATCGGCATGCGATTGCGCGAACTCGGCCCATGCGCTGTCCAAATCGGCCGAGCCATCATTCGACGCGGCATTTGGGTGTTCTTCGTCGGCATTGCTATTGTTGAGGTCAGTCATATTGCTAACTCTAATCAATGCGGATGTCAACCCGCTGGGAGGAATGTGAAGAATGCTCTACTGGTTTTTCGTAAAAATCCTGGGACCTCTGGCCGTTCATCGACTTGGCCCTACCGGCAAAGGGCGTGAGAACATTCCTCACGAGGGCGGAGCCATCATCGCGGCCAACCATCTGGCGGTCATCGACGACGCCTTGCTGCCGCTGACCTGCCCGCGCATGATTCACTTTATGGGCAAGTCGGAATACTTCGAAGGCAAAGGCATCAAGGGTAAGTTCAAGAAATGGTGGTTCACCTCCGTGGGCGTGTTCCCGGTGGATCGTTCCGGCGGCTCCAAGTCCCTCGGCGCACTGAACCATGCACGTGAGATCATCGAAGATGGCCATCTGTTCGGCATCCATATCGAAGGAACCCGCAGCCCCGACGGTCGTTTGTACAAGGGACATACGGGTGCCGCACGACTCGCGTTCGAAACGGGATGTCCGATTGTGCCTGCCGCCATCATCGGTTCCCGAGAACTGCAGGTTCCCGGACAGGTGATTCCGAACAAGGGCAAGTCCACGGTGATCTATGGCAAGCCGATCGAAGTCAGCAAGAAGCCGGTTGACCAGATTACCCACGAGGATCTGCGCTCGCTCACCGATCGGGTGACCATGGAAATTCAGAAGATGAGCGGACAGGAATATGTGAACGAGTACGCTCAGAAGATCAAGGAACAGCTCAAGGCTCAGAAGGAAGCGGAGCTCAAGGCCCAGGAAGCCTGACATTTCACGGTGGATTCCACCGCAATTGACGAAAGATGCGTCTGACAGGGAAGGTCCCCTGTCAGACGCATCTTCCATATCCGCAGCGTTTTCCGGTGGCTGAACAATGCAACGTGCCGACCGGATGGGAGTCGGATTGCCTTCGAGCAAACGTCAGAACAGCGAGGAATACATCTTCAGCGTGATGGTCGTTGGCGTGCCGTCTTCCTGACGAATGCGCACCTCGGTGCCGCCGACAGGATCCTGCGAGGACACCTTCTTGTCCTGACTGGAATCGAGGGTGATCTGTGAACTGATCTTTACCGAGAATCCAAGTTTTTCCAATGCCGCTTTGGCGTCAGACGCCTTTTGCCCGACATAATTCTGCAGGGTGATGGTTTCAGGGCCTTTCGAGACCACAACGTCGACGCTGTCTCCCCAATACAGGGATTCTCCGCTTTTCACGGATGTGGAGATCACCTGGCCTTTGGCGATTTTGTCATCGTATTGTTCGGTCCAGTTCGCCGTGATCATAAGCTCATCGAGCGCCTGCTGCGCCTCATCTTTCGTCTTGCCGACGATTTCCGGCATCGTGACGGGCTTCGGACCTTGCGAAATGGTGACGGTTATCTTCGTATTATGGGGCAGGGTGGCTCCAGGGTCGACGCTCAGCGACAGCAGAGCGCCCTGTGGCACATCCATCGAATATGTGTCATCGGAGGCTTCGGTCTGTTCGATATTGTCGAAGCCCGCGTTTCGCAACGCATTGATGGGATCCTTGCCGGCGTCGCTGTTCGCATCGAGAATATCGGAAGGAACGGTGGCCTGCTCTATGCCCTTCGACACCACCACGGTCACCTTCTGATTATTGCGCTTACCCACGTGATCTCCGACGTTTTCGGGACTCGTGCGGATGATGTTTCCTTCTTCAATGGTGTCGCTGTACTCTTCGGAGGTCTCGTATTCGATATTCGAGAACTTGAGCAGTTCCTCATAGGAGCTCCACCGTATGTCGGTGATGGTGCATGCCGTGGAGGAATCGCAGGTGAGATCCTCCGGCTGCGGCATGGTCCAGTAGCTGCCGGGTCCTTTGAAATACCACCAGGCCCAGCCGCCCGACGCGATAGCAAGCAGAATCACCACGATGATGGTGACGATGATCGCGGTCTTGCGTTTGCGAGCCGTCCTATCCTGCCGCTGCTCGTCCTCGTCGGAATATTCCAAGTCGTTCCGATTGTCCGTTCTGCCGTTCCCGGTGCCGGAACCCAAGGTATTGGGGTCGTATGAGAACTGGGCGGTCTCCTCCGGATCGATCTGCGTCTGTGCGGGCGGTTGCGCAGGCATGACGGTGGTCTGATTCGGCATGACGGTGGTCTGATTCGGCGCGACGGAGTCGAGCGGCGCTGTATGGTCGTCGAACTGTCTGGTCGGCGGAGCAGGCGGGGCGGGAGGCGCCGTGGAGATGCCCGTCGGGACTGTGCTTTGAACGTCGGGGGAGGAGAGGCAGTACTGCCAGTCCTCAAGAGTGAGCTTTGAACGCAGCCCCTGCAGTTGCGACAACGCCGCAGATGCGTCCGCTGGACGAGCGTCCACCTCACGCCGCACAAGATGGCTGATGAAATCCGCCACATCGGGGTTGATGCCTGGGCACCTGGTCAGCAGGCTCGGCACATCCTCATGCACATGCTTGAACACCAACGTCACAGGATTGTCGGATGAGAAAGGCACTTCGCCGGTCAGCATCTCCCACGCCATGATTCCAACGGAGTACAGGTCTCCCTGTGCGGTGGCCTGGTTGTTCTGAATCATCTCCGGGGCAAGATACGCGGCCGTGCCCAGCAGCATGCCAGTGGAGGAAAGCGTGGCCTGCGAAGCGGCCCTGGCCAGTCCGAAATCGGTGATCTGCACATGTCCGCGATCATTGATCAGGATGTTCTCGGGTTTGATGTCTCTGTGGACCACTCCGACGCGATGCGCGGCGGCCAGACCCTCCAAAGTCTCGCCGACGATACGCAAGGTCTCCCGCACGGTGAATATGCGCTGATGGTTCATCTCATACCGAAGATTCACCCCGTGCACGTATTCCATGACCAGATAGTTGAGCCCGTTGAACACTCCGGTGTCGTATACCTGCACGATATGAGGATTGGCGATGGCCGCCGCCGAACGGGCCTCACGGTGGAAGCGTTCCACGAACTGCTCCCGTTGAGGGCCCTGCGCAAGCTGAGTGTGCATGATTTTGACGGCCACGGTACGTCCAAGACGTTCATCGACGGCTTGGTACACCGTGGCCATGCCGCCGTCCGCGATTTTGCCGACAACCCGATATCGGCCTTCTATGACCTGGTCTTCAGGGGCATGTGACGCTTCACTCATGGTTGATCGGTATGGTTCCTTCTTCGCGGACGACTTCGCGATAATCGTGTTCTCACTTCAGTGTACAAGTACCGTTTCGCAGATTTTGCAATATGCATATCATTGTTCGCGATGGACCGTCGGCACGAAACGCGCGCATGTTTCAATCAACGCGTTTTCCCGTTCCGCGGGCAATCCCAGCGATCGAATGGTGTTTTCCGATTCGGACCACAGTTCGGCGATCCTGTTGCGCGACTTTTCGATGGCTCCCGTGCTTTCGAACAATGCGATGGCGCGGTTCACCTGCTCTTCTGAACGTACCGGCGATTCCCACATGTCGACCAGTTCGGCCTTTTCCTCGTCCGATGCCGCATTGAGCGCGTCCGCGAGCAGAACGGTGCGCTTCCCCTCTCGAATATCGCCTCCGACCGGCTTGCCGGTGTTTCGGCTCGAACCGATGACGTCCAGGAGATCATCCGCGAGCTGGAACGCCAATCCGAGGGGGAGCCCGATCGCCAAGGCGTGTTCGCGGGCGGATCTCTTGGTCTCGCCGGCCGCAAGCATGCCGAACTCCAGTGGAGCGATGGTGGTGTAGCTTGCTGTCTTCCAACGGAACACGTTCAACGACGTTCGCGCCAACTCATCCGGATCGTTCAAAGGGTTGAGTTCCACGGCCAGATCCAGTACCTGTCCGATCTCGACTTCGCGATGCATGTTCAGAAAAGCGGAGATGATATCGGGGCCGCGATCGAGCCCGACCACGGATCTGTTGACGATATCCACACTGGACGTGGCAAGCATATCTCCCAACATGATGCCCAATCCACGGCCTATCGCGTCATTGCCGGACTGCGCGGCCAAGGCGCGGTGCGCGGACGGTTTCCCGCGGCGCAAATCGGAATCGTCGATAATGTCATCATGCACGAGTGCGCCGGTCTGAAACACCTCGATCGCGCACGCGAGGCCAAACACCTCATCGATATGTTTCTCGATATCCTCACCGGACGCGAACGTGCGGAAAGCTTCCAATGTGAGCAGGGCGCGAAGCCTCTTGCCACCTTCGCTTGACGTGACCGCCTGCGCAGCCACGGCATCGGCCAGACGTTTGCACTGGCCCGCCACCGCATCGTTCTCATCATCGGCATGAAGGAGTGCGAAATCCTCCACAAAAGAGACGATGCGGGATTCAATCTGTTCCAAGTCGGTGGAGTTGCTCATAAAGAACAGTTATCCACAGGCGCGAGACAAGAGCGAATCTCAATGATTGCAACAGATACAGGGGTGTAAAACATCGCATGAAACGCCGGAAAGAGCATTCTCCGACCACAGGGGCCGAAAAACGAACCTTCGACCGCGCAAGTGGTGCATAGTGCGTAATAACGACGCGACAAGCGTCCGACCAACATGCCAAGGAGGGCGAAACCATGGAAACAGACAAACTGAACAGCACGAAGGCACACAACGTCGCCGTAATCAACAGTGCCGAGATGCAACAAATCGAAAACCAACTGAACCAATGCCATCGGGAGGATGGCATGATCAGTGCCGTGAGAATGGTCATGAAAGAGCCATTCACTCACTGGATGGACAAACTGGCGGACGCGTCGACGCCGGAGGAAGCGGCTGGCGGCACGCATCGATATGAGTTGCACGCCGAAAAGCCTGATGGCATGTCAGTCGCATGCATACTCGGCAAAACGGATGTGCTGGCGCTTGCGGTGAGTATGAACTGGACGCTTTCCATGCGGGATGCGTTACTCGTTTCCATCATCATCGACGAGGAAAGGGCCTCACGGGAGTATCTCATGGGATTCGTCGAGCGGCCGATGCTGGCGAGCAATGCGCGTAGGTTGGAGACGCTGCTGAACGAATCGTTCCGCGACCCGCGCGCGAAACCGGATATGGAACGATGTGAACGGGGAATCGACATGTTGTTCCAGATATTCTTCATGGTACCTGAGAAATACCGTGCGCAGCCGCTTGCCGTGATCAGCTACATCCTGTGGTGGTTGGGCCGGGATGCCGGGGCCATGCAATGCGCGTTGGATGCTCTCGAAGTGGACGAGGGATGCTCCTTGGCCGCGATCGTATGTTCCGCATGCCAACGTCATATCGGTCCGGCTTGGGTTTATGAAACATAAGGCAACACGCCGGTGATCTGCGTGCTCTTCATGAGGAAGGCCAGGTTTTCGGGAATAATCGTCCTGCCGGGATGGTTTACTCACATAGTTGTAAATTTGCCCTTGCCAGAAGTGGGCCCATATGGTATACGCTTCCCGGCAGGATCAATAGGAGGATAAGTTTGGCCACCAAGGAAACGACGGCAAGCATGGAACAGGCTGATCTGACCGAAAAGACCACCTCCACGAAGAAAGCCGCTACACGTAAGGCCTCCACCAAGAAGAGCGCGGCGAAGAAGACACCCGCTACGAAGACCCCTCGCAAGACGACCGCGAAGAAGAGCTCTCCCGTGAAGAAGGAAGAGGAGCTTGTTGAGGAAGACGACCTTGACGATGAGGACGCCCCGGTGGATGACGCCGACCTTGATGATTTCGACGATGATCTTGATGACGTTGACTCCGATGATGACCTCGATGAGGACGAAGACGGAGAATCGGAACCGGAAGATGACGACGAGGAAGAGGAAGAGCGTAAGAAGCCCGAGGAACCCAAGGAAAAGGGAGCCTTCGTCGTTCGCGACGACGATGATGACGACAATCTGACGCCGTCCGGAAATCCGAAGCGCCGTGTGGTGGCCGCCGGCGCCACAGCCGATCCGGTCAAAGACTATCTTAAGCAGATTGGTCGAGTGAGCCTGCTGAACGCGGAGCAGGAAGTGGATCTGTCCGAACGCATCGAGGCTGGCCTGTACGCACAGCACCTTCTGGATACGGAAGCGGACCAGATGGACTTCAAGCGCAAGCGTGAGCTCAAGTGGGCCGCGAACGACGGCAAGCGAGCCAAGGACCACCTGCTGGAAGCCAACCTGCGACTCGTGGTGTCTCTGGCCAAGCGCTACACGGGCCGTGGCATGCTCTTCCTTGATCTGATCCAGGAAGGCAATCTGGGTCTGATTCGAGCCGTTGAGAAGTTCGACTGGAAGAAGGGCTTCAAGTTCTCCACCTACGCCACGTGGTGGATTCGTCAGGCCATCACCCGAGCCATGGCCGATCAGGCTCGCACCATCCGCGTGCCAGTGCACATGGTGGAAGTGATCAACAAGCTTTCCCGTGTGCAGCGTCAGATGCTGCAGGATCTCGGACGAGAACCCACGCCGGACGAGCTGGCACGTGAGCTTGACATGCCGGTGGAGAAGGTTCAGGAAGTGCAGAAGTATGGTCGTGAACCGATTTCGCTGCATACGCCGCTGGGCGAGGACGGCGATTCCGAGTTCGGCGATCTGATCGAGGACACCGATGCGATCGCACCGTCCGACGCCGTCGCCTTCTCCCTGCTGCAGGAGCAGTTCAGGCAGGTTCTTGAAACGCTGTCTCCGCGAGAAGCGGGCGTCATCAAGATGCGTTACGGCCTTGAAGACGGTCAGCCGAAGACTTTGGACGACATCGGACGCGTGTATGGTGTGACCCGTGAACGTATTCGCCAGATCGAGTCGAAGACCATGTCGAAGTTGCGCCATCCGTCTCGTTCGCAGACGTTGCGTGACTTCCTGGATCAGTGATCCGAACGAACGTGCGATATGAAAGAAGTCGAGAAATCCGCCGGATAGATGGGTTTCTCGACTTCTCGCGTGTAAAGCGCGTATGAAGACATTCCGTGCGATTGGCACGATGGCGGGAATAGGGGAGTATGGCCAAGGATAATTACGGTGCAGGTAGTCTGACGGTGCTGGAAGGTCTGGATGCGGTTCGCAAGCGTCCGGGCATGTATATCGGCACTACCGACAGTCAAGGCTTGATGCATTGCCTGTGGGAGATCATAGACAATTCCGTCGATGAGGCGCTTGCCGGCGCATGCGACCATATCGTCGTGACGTTGCACACTGATGGTTCCGTCGAAGTGGCCGATAACGGACGAGGCATCCCCGTTGACGTTGAGCCGAAAACCAAGCTTACAGGTGTGGAGGTCGTGCTGACCAAGCTGCACGCGGGCGCGAAGTTCGGCAACTCCTCATACAATGCCGCCGGAGGCCTGCATGGTGTCGGCTCATCCGTGGTGAACGCGTTGAGCTCACGTCTTGATGTTGAGGTGGATCGTGACGGCAAGACCCACCACATGGCATTCCATCAGGGGCATCCGGGCGTGTATACGGACGCGGACCGTGAGCATCCCTCCCCGGACTCGCCGTTCAAGAGGACCCGCAAGAACCGTCCGACCGAGCTGGAGATCATCGGCAAGGTCAGTCCGAAGACCACGGGCACGCGTATTCGATATTGGGCCGATCCGGAAATCTTCAATGACACCGCGAAATTCAGCTACGACCAGCTGATTGACCGTGTCCGCCAGACAAGCTTCCTGGTTCCGGGGCTCAAGATCACCGTCATCGACGAGAACATTCCCGAAACCGGGGATGAATCCGTCGATGAGATGCTGGAAGTCGACGTTCCGGTTGCGGAGATGCCGGATGCCGCAGCGGACGAGACCGCGCAGAACACCGCCGTCCGCGATCCCGAGAAATCCGATGCGGACGAAACCGGGGAAACCACGATTCCGGAACAGTCCGCACAGATGCCGCAACCGGTTTACGAGCATGCCCGTATCGTGGAATTCTGCCATACCGGAGGCGTGAAGGATTTTGTGGATTTCCTTTCCAAAGGCGAGGCGGTCTCCGATATCTGGCGCGTTACCGGACAGGACACCTACGTTGAGGAGACCCAGGCGGTCGGCGACGGTGGAGAACTGCATGCACAGAAGGTCACCCGTGACTGTTCCGTCGATATCGCCATGCGCTGGACCAACGGTTATGACACCACATTGCGCAGCTTTGTCAATGTAGTGGAGACTCCAGGCGGAGGCACTCATGTCGATGGTTTCCTGCAGGGTATCACGAAGCAGATTCGTAAGTCCGTCGAGGACAACGCGCGAAAACTCAAGGTGAATCTCAAGGATTCCAACATGAAGGTCGAACGTGACGACATCATGGCCGGTTTGGTGGCCGTCGTCACGGTGCGCATAGCCGAACCGCAGTTCCAGGGCCAGACCAAGGACGTGCTCGGCACGGCCCAGGTCAAGCCGATCGTCACCAAAATGACGGACAAGCAATTCGGTGAGATGATCACCGGCTCCAAGCGCGGTTTCAAAGAGCAGTCCGGCCGTGTATTGGAAAAGATCGTCGGCGAGATGCATGCGCGCATCCAGGCCCGCAAAACCAAGGAGGTCACCCGACGCAAGAACGCGCTTGAATCCGCGTCCATGCCTCCGAAACTGTCCGATTGCCAGCCAGGCAATGACGACGTGGCCGAATTGTTCATCGTCGAGGGTGATTCCGCTCTCGGCACGGCGAAGGCCGCGCGCAATTCGGGCTTTCAGGCGCTGTTGCCTATTCGAGGCAAGATTCTCAACGTACAGAAGGCATCGCTTGCGCAAATGCTGTCGAACAAGGAATGCGCTTCAATCATACAGGTGGTTGGAGCCGGATCCGGCGCGAGCTTCGACATTGAGCAGGCACGATACAACAAGGTCATCATGATGACCGATGCCGATGTTGACGGCGCGCACATTCGTATTCTTCTGCTTACGCTGTTCTATCGGTATATGCGCCCGCTTATCGAGCATGGACGTGTGTATGCCGCGGTGCCGCCGTTGCACCGAATCGCGTTGAGCGGCACGCATAAAGGCGAGTACATATACACGTATTCCGATGATGAGCTTGCCGGCAAATTGGCCGAACTCGACAAGAAGCACATCGGCTACAACGAGGATATCCAACGGTATAAGGGTCTTGGCGAGATGGACGCCGATCAGCTTGCGGACACCACCATGGATCCGCGTACTCGCATGCTGAGGCGTATCCGTATGGAGGACGCCGAACAGGCGAGCCATATCTTCAGTCTGCTGATGGGTGACGATGTGCCGCCGCGCAAGGCGTTCATCGTGGAGAACGCCGACGATTTCGACCGTTCCAAGATCGACACCTGATCCATGCCGTCCTGCTTGCTGCGCATGACGGCATGGCGGTAGAAACTGCAATTTTTCCGAATGATAATGCAACCAACCAGTTACCGAGCGGTAGGTAGATAAGTTTACAATACTAGGCGGAAACATTGCCGTGCCGTATCCCGCCGAAGGGGGATGAGATGGTTAACCTTTTGCTTGCAGTAATCTATGTGGCTTTCATAAGCCTCGGTCTGCCTGACGCCGTATTGGGTGCGGCATGGCCGACCATGAGCACCGATTTGGGTGCTCCCGTCTCATGGGCGGGTGGCATATCCATGGTCATTTCGGCGGGTACCATAGTCTCCGCCTTGATGTCGGACCGCATGACCCTCAGATTCGGCGCGGGCAAGGTCACCGCGGTGTCGGTGGCCCTGACCGCGTTCGCCCTGTTCGGATTCTCCGTCGCGCCAAGCTATTGGGTGTTGATCCTCTTCGCCATTCCGTACGGTCTCGGAGCCGGCGGTGTGGATGCCGCTCTGAACAACTATGTTGCCATTCATTACGAGAGCCGGCATATGAGCTGGCTCCACGCCATGTGGGGCCTTGGCGCGTTGACGGGTCCGTACATCATGGGATACGCGTTGAGTTCTGGCCAGGGATGGTCGTGGGGCTACCGTTACATCTCCATTCTGCAGATCGTGCTGACGGCCGTGCTCATTTTCAGTCTTCCGTTGTGGAAGAAGCGTTCTTCACAGGTCAGTGTCGCCGCACAGTCCGAGAATCAGGGATCCGCCGAAGAACCGGCCAGTAAGCCTCTCGGTATCAAAGGCGTGCTCGCCATCCGCGGTGCCCGTGAGATCCTTCTCATGTTCTTCTGCTATTGCGCGCTTGAGTCCACGGCGATGCTGTGGGCCAGCAGCTATATGGCGCTCGGCAGAGGCGTCGACAAAACCACCGCCGCCATGTGGGGCAGTCTGTTCTTCATCGGCATTACGGCGGGACGCCTGCTTAGCGGTTTCATCACCATGAAATTCGACGATCCGACCATGATCCGCATGGGCCAGGCCCTTGTATTGCTCGGAATCGTTGTGATGCTTCTGCCGGTACCGAATAATCTCGGCACCGTCGTGGGCTTGATCATCGTAGGTCTGGGATGCGCTCCGATCTATCCGTGTGTCATCCATTCCACGCCGGCCTACTTCGGTGAGGATAAGTCGCAGGCCATCGTCGGCATGCAGATGGCGTGCGCATACTGCGGTTCGATGTGTATGCCGCCTGTGTTCGGACTGATCGGGCAGAACATCTCCATGAATATCTTCCCGTGGTATCTACTCGTGTTCCTTGTGCTCATGGTCATCATGCACGAGACGTTGCGCAAGAAGTGCGGCGATCAGCTCGCCCAGTGAATCGGAGCTGGGAACAGGTGTCCAAAAACGTTGGAACGGTCATGAAATAGACATTACCGAGGTCTTTCACAGCGCATGCCGTCGGGATGCATGAGCGCAGCTAGCCAAGGATGCGATATATGATGGGCGTCATGGGCAAAAGGACTTTTGACTACGACCTTATGCCGGATAGTCGTTTTATACGACGTTTTCTACGAGTCCGGCACCATGCTTGGCGGTAAATACGTGGCTCGCATGCGCAATGCGAAGGATCCGTTCGAGCGGGAACGCTGGCGTCGCGCATTGTCCGGCCTTGATGCGGAGCGTGCGGCCGTCGACCCGGACGATCGTATGGCGCTGGCGGCCGGCAAGACGCTTTCCCAACGCCGATTGCATCCTGTACATGGAGAACGGCGACATCCTTGAGGTCGGTTCCCATGAACAACTGATGGCCATCAAGGGTCGATATGCATCGTTGTATCGGAGCGTATCGAACTGATAGCCAGGTCAGGCCGGCTGATGAAGCGGGTCTGACGAGTGTGGACGGTATCAATGTCCGTGTAGGGCAATCCCGTCCTTAAGGATGCCCTACACGGACGTTTTGCTTGTTTGCCTATCCGGCGAACTCGATCAGCGAGTCCAGCTCGGTTCCCGAACCATCACGGCGCATATCCGGCTTGGGGAGCTCCACAGGCGTTCCGGCTTTGGTGGAGGCATATACCGGATATGCGCCCACCCATGCGAAAATCAACGTGTTCTGCCCCTTCAGGAAACGCTGTGAGCGTACGCCACCAGTGGCTCGACCCTTGGTTGGATACATTTCCAGTGGAGTTACTTTAGCGGAACCGTTTTCCGTTCCGGGCAGCGCATCGGAGTCGCCCGCAACGGTGAGCACCACAGCACCCGAAGCAGCGGCCAATCCATTCTCACCTTCCTCGTAGTTCCATGCGACCTTGTGTGAGGGAACGACGGCGAACGCCATGACCGAGCATCCTTCGGCCAGGCGGATACCGGCCATGCCACCGGCGGTGCGGCCCTGCGGACGTACGTTCTTCGCATCGAAGGTCAGCAGCGAGGAATCCGTGGAAACGAACACCAGACGATCATCATCGCGGGCTTCGGCCGCGGCCAGAACCTCATCGTCGTCCTTCAGATCAATGACGCTCCAGGAATCCATGGTGGTCGGGGATTCGCGGTTCCATCGTTTGACCACGCCGTTTCGAGTGCCCAACGCTATGGGGACGGATGTCGCCGCATCAGCGTCTTTGCCGGAATCCTCGGCGGATGGCATCGAAATCGCTGCAATCACGCGCTCTCCATGAACCGGATCGGTATTCTCGGTCATGGCGAGCAATTCTTCGGCTTTCACTCCACCGGAAACGGTTAGCGGGCCATTCGGGGCAACATGGGGAAGCTCGACAACATGGGCCAGTACCAACCGTCCGGCAGACGTGATCAGACCATATGAGGATCGGGTCGTGGTGCGGAAAATCGAGATGATCTGATCATCTTTGGCACGTTCGTCGGAGCCGGAACGATTCTCCCAACGTTCCACGGCATCCTCACTGGTGCGGGCTATCAGACCTGTGGCCGACAGCATCACGGCGCACGGCTCGTCGTCAATCTGCAAGGCGGTCGCTGTCGCATTGTCCTCGCCGGCCTTTTTTGCGGCCTTCGCTGCGGCGGCAACGTCCGCTGCGGCCGAGGAGACCGTTGCGGCGGCGCGTGCGGCGGCCATCGCGGATGCGGAGACACCGTCGTCGCCATGGGCAACAACGGGCGTCAGATTGCCGTCCGCGTCCTCATCCAGCAACACGGTGCGTCGGGGAGTGCCGTACTTGGCCACGGCCTCGTCCATTTCTTCAATCACCACACCGTCAAGAGCCTCGTCGGAAGCGAGGATGCGTTCCAATTCCTCGATGCGTTGCTTCAGGTCGTCACGCTCGGCCTCAAGCTCTATGCGGCTCATCTTGGTGAGTCTGCGCAAACGAAGGTCGAGAATGTACTGCGCCTGAATCTCATCGAGGTCGAACACGACCATCAGCTTGGTTTTCGCGGCTTCCGCATCATCGGAGGAGCGGATCACCTGAATCACCTCGTCGATGTCGACCATCGCGAGCAGCAGGCCTTCCACGAGGTGCAGGCGCTCCAGAGCCTTCTTCTTGCGGAATTCGCTACGACGGCGAATCACCGTACGGCGGTGGTCCACCCATACCTCAAGCATCTCCTTCAAACCCATCGTATGCGGACGTCCGTCGACCAGCGCCACGTTGTTGATGGTGAAGTTGTCTTGCAGCGGTGTGTGCTTGAACAGTTGCGCGAGTACGGCGTTCGGATCGAACCCTGTCTTGATTTCTATGACCAGTCTGGTGCCGTTATGCCTGTCCGTCAGATCGATGGCGCCAGAGATACCTTCCAGCTTGCGATTCTTCACGCCTTCGGAGATACGCTCCAGCACACGTTCCGGCCCCACCATGAACGGCAGTTCCGTCACGACGATGGCTTTCTTGCGCGCCGTGACGTTTTCGATATGCGTCACCGATCGTGTGGTCAGCGCACCACGGCCGTTCTCGTATGCCTCGCGGATGCCGTTTCGTCCAACGATCACGCCACCGGTCGGCCAGTCGGGGCCGGGCACGTACTTCATCAGCTCTTCCAATGTGGCATCGGGGTTGCGCATGAGATGCTTGGCTGCGGCCACCACTTCACCAAGATTGTGCGTGGCCATATTCGTGGCCATGCCGACCGCGATGCCGGAACCTCCGTTGACCAGCAGATTGGGAATGGCCGACGGGAGAACGGTGGGTTCCTGAAGCTTGTTGTCGTAGTTGGGGGAGAAATCGACGGTGTTCTCCGCGATGTCGGCGTTCATGCCAAGCGCGGCCTGCGCCATGCGCGCCTCGGTGTATCGGGATGCCGCCGGGCCGTCGTCAAGGGAGCCGAAATTGCCGTGGCCGTCCACCAGAGGCAGACGCATCGCGAATGGCTGCGCGAGGCGCACCATGGCCTCGTAGATCGCGGAGTCACCATGGGGGTGAAGCTTGCCCATCACCTCGCCGACCACGCGGGCGGACTTCATGTACGGCCTGTCGGGGTTGAGGTTCATTTGTCCCATTTGGTAGATGATTCGACGCTGAACGGGCTTGAGACCATCCCTGGCGTCGGGCAATGCGCGGGCATAGATCACCGAATACGCGTATTCGAGGAACGATTTGCTCATTTCCTCGTTCAAAGGGGTTTCGATGATCTTTTCCTTGACCGTGCGCGGGTCATAGGCGGGTTTTGCCGGTTTGCGGTTCGACACCATGCGGTGGATCTCCTCACGGACGCGTGAATACTACTCAACCTTGCAATATTACCAGCAGTCCGAATCTTTCGTTTTATTGATTTTTGCGTCCGACCTGCCGATTGTGGTACTGCCGCGGTGCTTGAATGGTGGATATGAGTGTTGAAGTGCCGGATATCGATGAATTGCTGGAGATGACCGTTCCCGCGCGGTATGGCGATGACGTGCCTGACTCCGGAGCGCGGGGAGGGGCCCTTCACCTGTCTTCGGTGCTTCCTGCCATTTCCAGTGCGATCGGGAACCCGCAGCGCACTGCCGTTCATGATGATCCCAAGCGTCTCCAGAGCGTTTTGGGAATACCGGATGCCGAGTCAGCGGTAGTCGTGCTTGTTGATGGTCTCGGATACTGGAATCTCAACATGAGACTCGGGCATGCGCCGTACCTGCGTTCCCTGATGAACGATTCGGTCAACCAGCGCCCGATAGCCACGTGTATGCCGAGTACCACGGTGGCGGCGATGTCGACGTTCGGCACCGGCACCTGCCCCGGACTGACCGCGATGACCGGTTATACGCAGCTCAATCCTACGAACGGGGAGATTTGCCAACTGATCTCATTCAAGAACGCCATGCCACCGCTTGACCTGCAGCGCCAGCCGACGATTTTCGAACGACTGTCGGAAGAAGGGGTACGTGTCACCAGTTCCGGTTTGCCGAAGTTCGCGTTCTCCGCATTGACCCAGTCGGCGTTGCGCGGAAGCGATTATATTTCCAACGAAGACCCGAGACGTAGGATCATGGCGGCGGCCAAAGCCGCGCAGACTCCGGGATTGACGTATCTGTACATGCGTGATGCGGACAAGATTGGGCATAATTATGGCTGGGATTCCGATAAGTGGATCGGCACATACGAACGCATCGACGGACAACTGAGCCTATTGCGCCGAAGTCTGCCGAAGGGGACTCTGATCGTGATTGTGGCCGATCATGGCATGATCAGCGCCGACCCGGAATCGCGCGTCGATATAGCCGCCGATCCACGACTGATGCAAGGGATAGGCAAGGTTGGGGGAGAGCCTCGTTGCGTCATGCTGTACGCCGAGGATGGGGAGAATCCCGATGAGATCGCATCACGATGGCGAGAGACGCTGGGGGAGCGCGCACAGGTGCGTACGCGCTCCGAAGCGATCCGCGAAGGGGTGTATGGCCCCGTGAAACCTTACGTTGAGCCGATGATCGGCGACGTGATCGTTTCCGCTGCACGATCCGTGACGATCGTTGACTCGCGCACGCAACCGGAAAAAGCGATGCAGCTGCCCAGCGTGCACGGATCGTTGACAAGGATGGAATCGGATATTCCCTGCCTGATTGACATGGCCTAGATGGGGTTCAGACAGCCGCATGGCGGCTGCTTTTTCTTCGGGAAACAGATGGTTCCGATTCAGTCACCGAAAAGGATCTCATCCCAGCTTGGCACGGCTGAACGCCCTGCGCGTCGCTTCGACTTCATCGCGTTCTGCGTATGATCCGCTGCGGTTTCACTGCCGGAAGAGGCATCGGATGTGTTCGTTTGCCGCTCGGATGGCGAGTCGGAATGCTGTTCGGGCGGAGACATGCTCGTGGTGTTCGGCGTGTCGGAGTCGGCGACATGTTCATTGGTGTCCGTATCGGCCATGGCGTTGGTCCCTGCTGGTGCGATGGGCACGGACGGTGGCTCGGATGGGCTTACGGCCGGCATTGACGGTTCCGGCGTGTTCCACGCGGACACGGTCTGTTCTATGCGTGCGGAACGTGCCGAATTGCCCGGCAGATTCAGCGAAGTGAGAAAGTTGTCATCCATGGGGTTTCCGACATCGCCGCTGTGCTGGGCGTCCTGTTCCCCGATGAGTTTGCGTGCGACCGCATTCAGGCAGTTCACCGCGTTATCATGCATGTTCCATGACCATTCGGCCTGCAGGGTGCGACCGCCGGAAACGAATTGGGCGCTGATTTTCCACGGTTCCAGACCACGTCTGGTGGCCCTCCATGTCACATCCTCCAGACGTACGCGTGCCGCGGCGAATGTGCGTTCGATCAACTCCGACAGCGTATGCACGCGGCTCCCTTTCGGAGCCGGGGCCGACAGGAATTGTTTGATTGCATACTGTTTTTCCGTTTCGACGGCGGATGAGAAACGCCGAACGAGCGCTTCATTCAGAGAATAACGTTCCGCAACGCGAGCGGGATCGGCGCCGGCGCGGATCAGCGACTGAATCTGTGATATCGGCAAGGTCGCGGGGGCGTGCGATTGACGTTCCTTCTGGGTTTCGGAACAGATCTGCTTGGCCTCCAAAATGGCTCTTTCAAGCGTTTCGTCGACCTTCACGCGGAATTTTCCCTTGCCCGAAACGAATACGAGTTCACCGGCATCGCTGACATGATCGAACCGGGCTTCCTCAAGTATGCTTTCAGGCACCATGCACCACTTTCCTCTGTGAAAAACTATTTGTTACATTGTGCCCCACGTGTCGGATTTTACGAGTATTTCGATTCGTGTATCCTATGCGGGGTAAATGTCATGTATTCTATGGCGCATAAGCAAAGTAGATGACGAAAGGAGTCTCGATGGCACAGGATTATGATTCCCCGCGTAACAAGGACGAGGACGAGGAGTCGCTCCAGGCTCTGGGAAAGAGCTCTCAGAACACGTCCAACGATATGGACGACGATGAGAACGCCATTGCCGAGGACTACGAACTGCCGGGCGCCGATCTGAGCAATGAGGACGCCTCCGTTACGGTCATTCCGATGCAGGGCGACGAATTCATCTGTTCCGAGTGCTTCCTGGTGAAGCATCGCAGCCAGCTGGCTGAAACCACCAGCGACGGACAGCCGGTCTGCCAGGAGTGCGCCGCCTGATGTCTTTCGACGAAACATATAACGAACCGGAAAACGTTGAGGTTCTGGTAAAGTCTCTGAACCCTGACCAGCCGGCTGAGCTGTATTACGCGCATGCGGGAGATGCGGGCGCCGATCTTCGCACCACCGAAGAGGTTACGCTCAAACCGTTCCAGAGGGCGCTGGTGCCCACCGGAGTGGCTATAGCGTTGCCCGCCGGATACGTTGCCCTGGTTCATCCTCGTTCAGGCCTTGCGGTCAAGCAGGGTGTGACGGTGTTGAACGCTCCGGGCACCGTGGATGCGGGTTACCGTGGCGAGATCAAAGTGCCGCTGATTAACCTTGATCCGGAAAATACCGTGACGTTCAAGCCGGGAGACCGCATCGCACAGCTGGTCATCCAACGTTACGTCGAAGCGAAGTTCATTCCCGCGCAGGTTCTGCCGGGATCGGATCGCGCCGAACGTGGCTTCGGATCGACTGGGGTGTCTTCCTGAGCGAGAACGTGAATCTTTCATACGACCGTACAACACGCGGCCGTATGCTGCGGTTGCGTTTATGGTGGCGCGGGTAGTATAGGGGAAACTGAGAGCGAGAGGTGGAAGATGGCCGACAATCATGAGGTTCTTTCGGCTCACATGTTGGGTTGTGAGATCAGCACGAATCCGCTGGATCCGCTTGAGCCGATCCTGAAGATGTGTGAATATCATCATCCGGATGAGGACATGAGCATCCTGGAACGTGCCTATGAGCGTGCGGTCAAGCAGCATTCCTCCCAGCGTCGCAAATCGGGTGAGCCCTACATCATCCACCCCTTGGCAGTGGCCCAGATCCTGGCCGATTTGGGCATGGGTCCGCTGGTGGTCGCGGCCGGATTGCTGCACGACACCGTTGAAGACACCGACTACACGCTCGATGAATGCCGCGCGGAATTCGGTGATACCGTGACCGGCCTGGTTGACGGCGTCACCAAGCTTTCCAAGATGGAGTACGGCGATTCCGCCCAAGCCGAGACCATCCGCAAGATGGTGGTGGCCATGAGCCGGGACGTGCGCGTACTGGTGGTCAAACTGGCCGATCGCGTGCATAACGCGCGAACCTGGCGTTACGTCAAGCAGTCCAGCGCGCAGAAGAAGGCGCACGAGACGCTGGACGTGTACGCGCCTCTGGCGAATCGTCTGGGCATGAACGCCATCAAGACCGAGCTTGAAGAGCTCAGCTTCAAGGTGCTGTATCCGAAGATCTACAACGAAATCGTTGTGCTGGTGTCGAGAAGGGCCGGCCAGCGAGACGTGTATCTGAAGCAGATTCTTGCCGAAATCAACGAGGATCTCGACGACCAGAACATCAAGGGCTATGTGACCGGGCGCCCGAAGGACTACTTCTCCATCTACCAGAAGATGATCGTTCGCGGTCACGATTTCGCCAACATCTACGATTTGGTCGGAGTGCGCATCATCGTCGACACCATTCAGGACTGCTATGCGGCGTTGGGTGCCGTGCATGCGCGTTGGAACCCCGTTCCGGGACGTTTCAAAGACTACATAGCCATGCCGAAGCTCAACATGTACCAGAGTCTGCACACCACGGTGGTGGGTCCCGGCGGCAAGCCGGTGGAGATTCAGATTCGTACGTGGGACATGCATCGCCGTGCGGAATTCGGCATCGCGGCACACTGGAAGTACAAGGCGAACGGACAAGCCGGCAGGGCCCTGAGTGCGCCGGACAGTTCCGACCGCAAACGTGGTGAGAGCCAGGAACTAAGCGAAGCCGATAACCTCAAGTGGATTCAGCAGCTTGCGGATTGGACGAGCGAGACTCCCGACTCGAACGAGTTCCTTGGTTCCCTCAAGGAAGACCTGGGCGCGGCCGAGGTATACGTGTTCACACCGAAAGGCAAGATCGTTTCCTTGCCGGCGGAGGCAACTCCAATCGATTTCGCATATGCCGTGCATACGGAAGTCGGCCACCGCACCATGGGCGCACGTGTGAACGGACGTCTCGTGCCGCTCGACACCAAACTCGAAAACGGCGATACCGTTGAAGTGCTCACATCCAAGTCCGAATCCGCCGGTCCGTCGCGTGATTGGCTGAGCTTCACGAAGAGCCCGAAGGCCCGCAACAAGATTCGTCAATGGTTCAGCAAGGAACGCCGTACGGAAGCCATCGAAGAGGGGCGTGACGAGCTGACGCGAGCCATGCGCAAGCGTAACCTGCCAATCGCCACCTTGCTGACTCCGGAAGGTCTGATCGGCGTCGCCGACGAGTTGAACCTCGCCAATGCGGAGGCTGTGTTCGCGGCCATCGGCGAAGGGCAGGTCTCCACTCAGAACGTCATATCGCATCTGGTGCGTGACGCCGGAAGCGATGAGGTCAATGAGGAAGTGGAACAGGAGGCCCTTCCCCTCAGGCAGATGGAGCGGAAGAAGAAGGCCACCACCAGTTCGCTCGGCATTTCCGTCAAGGGCGTGGGCGACATCTGGGTCAAACTGGCTCGTTGCTGCATGCCTGTTCCGGGAGACCAGATCGTTGGCTTCATTACGAGGAACCAAGGCGTATCCGTGCATCGCAAGGATTGCCAGAATATGATGGACCTTCAAAAACGACAGCCTGAGCGGGCCGTGGACGTGCAGTGGACCAGCACCAAGGGCGTGTTCATGGTCAAGATTCAGGTCGAGGCGCTGGATCGTCCGCACCTGCTCAGCGACGTGACACGGGTGCTGTCCGATCATGGAGTGAACATCATCTCCGGTTCGATTTCCACGGGAACCGACCGCGTTGCCACCAGCCAGTTCAGCTTCGAAATGGCCGATCCGCAGCATTTGAACACCCTGCTTGCCGCAGTGCGCAAGATTGATGGCGTGTTCGATGTGTACCGCATAACCGGTGCCAAGGATTCAGCCGAGCCGAGATTACGTAAGATCTGATTGGCTGCGGTTGGTCGGTGGATTGCTTGGTTGGAAAATAGTAAATAAGTTTAAACAATAAAGGGAGCCTCTCTGCCAACACCACATAAGGATGTTTTAAAGTAATAGCCGCGGTGCAACTCAGAAAAGGGTTGCACCGATTTTTGCTTAGGCAATAAATCTAAACTCCTGAGGATTTTGCTGTGCCTCTTCCAATATGGTAAGAAGTTCTTGTTCGTTCGGTATATCAACCATTCCGACTGCGGTAAAATATACATCCACCTTTGACATAACAGTGACCGCTTGATTTATCATTGTTACGAACTTCAATTCGTTCAATCAGTGTATTCACAAGCGTTGGTGTAAGTTCCTTAATCTCTGTAGATTCACGGAGGGTGCGGAGCAATAGCCTGAGGTCGGCAACTTCCTGACTTGCATCAATTAATGCCGATTTACCTTCTTCTATTTCTGTCTGAAGCTGTCTTTGTCCACGCTCGTAGTTTGATAACGCCCGAAAATGCGCAAGAATTCGGGCGTTATCTTTGAGTTTTTATATTGGCATGGTGTGTTTTATGAAACCGTTTACTCCGGAGCACAATAATTGATTTGACATATCTATAATGTCGGTCAAAGGAATTTTTTTACCGTCAGCGACCCATCTTTTGTAAATTTCCAAGGCTCCGCTTTGAATAAAGCCAAGCAGTATAATTTGCTTGGAGGGTTCTAGTAACTGAAACCATGAGGATTGCCCCCATGCTGTATTCATAACATTATTTACCATTTTATTGTGAATATTATGATAGCTTCCGGAGCAGGTGATTTTTTCATACAAAGCACCTTTTTCGACCGAGTAGAGAAAAAACTCACGGTTAATTTTATCCAAATCCTCAGGTATTCTGTAGTTTTCTATTCGTTTTAAATACTCTTGAGTGAAGATATTTTGCAGTTCTGCCAGTAAATCATCAAGTGTTTCATAGTAACGGTAAAATGTTTTTTTGTTGATTCTTGCGCGTTCGCAAAGCTCTTTTACGGTTATTTTCTCATAATTCATTTCGCATATCATTTCATCAAATGCTTTATGAATAGCGTCTATTGTTTTTTGTATACGAAGGTCTTCTGTGCCGTTTAATATCATGCTGTTTTCTCCTTCAATCCATTGATATGCAACCTATTTGCTTAATGAGTGGCATATTCTACCGTTAAAAAAATATTGTCCATTGTTTCTTGTTTAAAACAAAAATATAATACAAGTACAAGGAATAAGCAACTTGGGTTGCACTAAATGACATCATAGATAAAAGTACAAGTCAAGAATTAAACACCGACAAAGTAAATCAACGGAGGAAGAAAACATGAAACAGACATATGTAACTTTGAATGACGGAAACAAAATCCCACAGTTTGGACTTGGCGTATATATGATTCCCGGGGACAAGAATACCCGTGAAGCTTGCCTTATGGCATTGCAGATGGGATATCGTCATATTGATACCGCCCATGCTTACCAAAATGAGCGTGGCG
>CAVEXE010000004.1:0-55636 GCA_963619615.1 Senegalimassilia sp.
CCGGAAACCCTACCTGTGGAGCTAAGGGGATTCGAACCCCTGACCCTCTCCATGCCATGGAGATGCGCTACCAGCTGCGCCATAGCCCCGTGGAGCTAGCCGGGTTCGAACCGGCGACCCTCTGCTTGCAAAGCAGATGCGCTACCAGCTGCGCTATAGCCCCATAGTCGAAAAAAGCGGCCCAGCCGCTCAATTCTATCTACGTGGGCCCGGGAGGACTTGAACCTCCGACCTCATCCTTATCAGGGATGCGCTCTAACCGGCTGAGCTACGGGCCCGTTCCTGCCGTGCTGTTAAGCACAACGAGTTAATATAATACGTGGATCTTTTCGAAAGTCAACCTCGCAAGCGTTTTCGGCGTGTCGCAGTGGTCGGCGGGTATGAAATCATAATGATGACGCTGGTTTGCGCAACAATGGCGGCATGCCGTACAGCCGTCGTGACAATCGTGAAAAATCAAGCTTCCGTAATCGCGGGAATATGCGCAACATCGTGGAACAAACGGTGGATATCGCAGGTATGACGGTGCGTATTCATCGTAAGCCGATCAAAAACATGTATCTGCGCATCAAACCGCCGAATGCCGATGTAGTCATCTCCGCACCGGAGAAGATGCCGGAATCCACGATAGTGAGATTCGTGGCCGAACGCCGCGAGTGGATAGAACGGGCGCAACGTGGGATGCTGCAGGCAAGGGACAAGCAAATTGCGCGATCGGGGGAGCCTGGCGGAGAAAACGACATTGGGCGTGGTGCTGAAAGCGGTGCTGAAGGCGGCTTCGTGTGGACGGAAGAACTCAAGAGCAAAGCACGTCGGAATATCGAATCGGCATTGCCGGCGATGCTTGCCAAATGGGGTCCGATCATCGGTAGAAAACCAACGAAGATCACACTGCGCACCATGACGTCGCGATGGGGGTCATGTACTCCGCGAACCGGACGTGTCAGACTGAACCTGCAGCTGGGGCTGATGGATTCCAAATTCCTTGAATACGTGCTGGTGCATGAGATGACGCATCTGTGGGAAAACGGCCATGGAGAGGGATTCCAGAAGCGTATGAACGCCTACTTGCCGCAATGGAGACAGTTACGCAAGGAAATCAACCGACATGTGGTCATGACCGCGCGGTGAACGGAAAGGAGCGCGCCGGACGACTCCGGTAAGCACTACTGCGCGTCATTGTGTCTGCGCACTTCAAGCGTTTCGATACGTCGGCCATCAACCTTCGTGACGGTCATATCGTAGCCGTCATCGGAGGGCAATACATCGCCGACCTCACCCATTTTTCCGGTATTGGCAAGGAAATAGCCGGCAACCGTCTCATACGGCCCGTCTTCCAGCTCGATGCCGGTCAGATCCGCGAAATCCTCAATCGTCATGCCGCCTTCGATGGTGGCCACACCATTCACGAAAGCGGTGCGCTCGGTACGCTCCCCGCCTTTTTCTTCCGGAAGATCGTATTCATCGCGAATATCTCCAACCAATTCCTCGGTCATGTCTTCCAGCGTGACGATGCCGTCGGTGCCGCCGTATTCGTCGATCACCACAGCCAGGTGGATGCCGCGTTTGCGGAGCAGTTCAAGGCTTGGCAGCAGCTTCGACGTGCCTGGAATGGAGATTCCCTCGCGGGTCACGTCGGCAACGGTTTTCGCTTCGGGGTCGCGTACGTCAAGCAGGTCGCGCACGTGAACGAAACCGAGTACGTCATCGAAATCCTTGCCGGTCACGGGATATCGGGAGTACGGCATTTCCCGCACGTAGGCCGCGGCGTCCTCGATGCTCATGCCGCCGTCCAGGAACACCACGTCGGCGCGGGGGCGCATGACCTCAGCCACGATGGTTTCGGAAGCATCGAACACATCGTCGAGGATGGTGCGTTCGTCTTTGCTGAGGTTGGTGTTGGAGTTGACGAGTACGCGCAATTCTTCGTCGGAAACCTCGCTGTCGGTTTCGTTGGGGTCGAAGCCGAGCAGTCGCACGATGCCGTTCGTGTTCTTGCCGAGCAGCCAGATGATCGGCTTGCAGACCTTCGCGAACACATGGATCGCCGGCACCACGGCGCGTGCGATCTGTTCGCTGCGCTGCATGGCGATGCGCTTCGGCACCAGTTCGGAGATGACAATCGAACAATACGAGATGATGATCGTCAGCACGATGGTCGTAAGCGGAGATGCCACGGTTTTCGGTACGCCCCAGCTTTCGACGACCGGCACGATATACGGTGCGATCGAGGATTCGCCGAACGATGCCGAAAGGAAGCCGGACAGCGTGACGCCGATCTGCACCGTGGAAAGGAACGTGTTCGGATCGCGTGCGATCTGTGCCACACGCTTGCCGCGTGCGTCCTCCTGTTCCATCTGGTCGATCTGCGATCCGCGCAGGCTTACCAGCGCGAGTTCGGTTCCGGCGAACACGGATCCAAGCAGGAGGAAGATGAAGATCAGCAGGATATTCAAGCCAAGTGACATGTTTCCAATCTAAAACAACGTCATGTCAATACCGTTGGCAACGGATCGGCCTTGGCTTTGAGCGAAGTCGCCGTCAGAAACTCAGGACTTCGACTTTGCCGGAGTCCAGCTGGTAGCGTGCCCCGACGATCATGAGGCGGTTCTTTGTATGCCACATAGATAAGTGAAGAAAATGTTGTTCTATATGGATTATTTCCCCTAGAAAATGTGTTTAAAGATGATAAATCTCCCCTAGAATATGTTGATATATCGGAATACTGCTGAAAATCGCGATTGAAATGGAGGAAGGCAATGCGGCGTCAGATGATGGACCGTCTGATTGAGTGGAAACATGACAGTCATCGAAAACCATTGATTCTTGATGGCGCCAGACAAACGGGGAAAAGCTGGCTCGTCAAGGAATTCGGCCGTACCCAGTTCGAATCGATGGCGTATATCTCTCTAGAGGATAACGACGCTATGAGCCAGCTTTTCGAGGGTTCGTTGCGGCCTCAACGTTTGATTACCGGCATTGCATTGGCATCGCAAACTCGCATCGAGCCACAGAAGACGCTTATAGTACTCGATGAAGTGCAGGCGATTCCAAGAGCGGTTGAATCGTTAAAGTACTTCGCCGAGGAAGCGCCTGAATATGCCTTGATCGCAACGGGTTCATCATTGGGCATAACTGTTCATCCAGGTACTTCCTATCCTGTCGGGAAAGTAGAGCGATACCGCCTTTATCCAATGAATTTCGTGGAATTCCTTGATGCTTTGAATCAGGATTCTTTGCGGCGGGTCATCAAAGAGGCTGATCTCGATATGATGAACGTGTTCCATGAGCAACTTATGGAATGGTTGAAGTATTACATGATAGTTGGAGGAATGCCCGAGGCTGTAAGGATCTTCCGTGAGACCTATCCGGGAGTTGATTTCGTTTCGATAGAGCGAGTGCAGAAAGATATTCTGCAGGGCTATCGGGGTGATTTCTCCAAATATGCCGAATCGATGCCGAAAGGTTTCCCTCTGCGCCTTTCCCAGGTCTGGGATTCGATTCCTTCTCAGCTTGCCCGTGAGAACAAGAAATTCCTGTATGGTGCCGTCCGATCCGGCGGTCGTGGCAAGGATTTCGAATTGGCGATTCAACGATTACTTGATTCCGCCATTGCCTTGAAAGTTGTTCGTGCCACTTCGCCGGAATATCCGATTAAAATGTTCGACGATAGCGATGCGTTCAAACTTTATGCTTCCGATATCGGTCTTTTGCGCACTATGAGCGATGCCAGCGCGCAGAGCATATTGGATGGTAATTCAGCGTTTGGCACGGCGAAAGGCGCCTTTGCCGAACAGCTTGTCTGCCAGGAACTCGTTTCATATGGATTCGAACCCCGATACTGGACGAACGCCAATTCCACGAACGAACTGGATTTTCTGGTGCAAATGACGGATCATATTGTGCCGATTGAAGTGAAAGCCGGAATCAACCTGCACGCGAAAAGTCTCAAAGCCGCCATCAAACGGTTTGGATTTGACTATTCCGTGCGATTCTCACCGCTTCCCGCACGCAAGGACGGCGATATACAGGACTTACCGTTGTATGCGGTCGCTGCGCTCGCACTCATGTCCCAACGTTGATGATCGTAACGTGTTGGCTTGTGCTGGTTGGATTAATGGGCTTGATGAGGTGGCGCTCAATCAAGCCCATTGAGCCGTCAGAAACTCAGGACTTCGACTTTGCCGGAGTCCAGCTGGTAGCGTGCCCCGACGATCATGAGGCGGTCAGTGGCGAGCGCCTGCTGAATCGATTCCGAATGTTCCACCAGTTGTTCGATGGTGCGTGCGATGTGCACGCGCTCGAAATCCTCGTTGGATTCGAGTTCCGTCTCGTGTGCCTGCCAGATGGAGAATCCGACGGTGCGCAGCATGATCGATTTCGAGTTCATGATGTGTTCGTCGATGTCCGCAACGTTGTCGGCGGCGGTGAGCGAATCTTCGGCGTCGGCGGTCAGTTCGTTCAGCAGGGCCTCGTATTCCTTCGATGCCTGCTTGATCGCGCCGCAATTCTGGTGTCCCAGTACCGTCAGCAGGCGGACGCCGAGCACGTCCACCGCGTATTCCAGGGAGGCGATCACGGCGTCGTCGATGATCTGGCCGGCAGTGCGTACGGTGAACAGTTCGCCGAGACCGGAATCGAAGATGATGTCCGGACTCACCCGCGAGTCGGAGCAGCAGAGTACGGCCGCTTCCGGCTCATGTGTGTCGATGAGCGCTTCACGTGCTTCGGCGCTGCGATTCGGATGTACTGGCTTGCCTTCCGCAAATCTGCGATTACCGGCCAGCATGCGGCTCCATACGCCGCTTGCCGTACCTTCGATGTCGTTCTGGTCCACAAACAGTTCGTCTGACATTGACGTAACCTCCAATTTTCGCTTCTCGCCCATCATACGGTCCGGAACCGTGTCAGTCCTGTAACTTTCGGCATATTTCGCGCAACAGATGGTTATCTGCCGCGGATGATCATTTGTTGATTATCCGCGGCAGTCCGTGATTATTTTCAATCAGTGAATCGCCGCCGTGGGCTCATCCAGAAAATCGATGATTTTTTCCAGATACGGTTCGATGAAGTTGTTCGGCATGGAGAATATCTCGTGCAGGGAACGGTCGTAGCGTACTTTTTCGATGGTTCCGCCGCCTTCGCGCACGCGTTCGATGAAGGCGTCCTGCGGTTCGTTGAGTACCCATACGTCGAGTCCCGCCTGGAACAGCAGCGTCGGCGTTTCGATGGCTCCACACATTTCAGGTTTGAGTATGGAACGGGACAACGCCATGGCCTGATTGGCCCATTCGAATGTGGCGGCGTTCGTCTGGCATGAGGAGTCGGCCTTGCGTTGTTCGTGGAACCAGCGTATGCGCGCTTCCGACGCTCCGCGGTATTCGTCCATGTTGAGTTCTTCGGAGAAATCCGTATGTCCGAATACCCGGGCCTTGCCGAATCCCACGGCGCACAACGTTCCGACGACGATGCGCGCGATCCAGGTGGGCATTCCCACTACGGGCGCGATCATCGGGGCGGACAGCACGGCTTTGTCGAACAGGCTTGGATATCGTTCCAAAACCGCGGCTCCGATACCGCCTCCCATGGAGTGGCAGTACAGGTTCATCGGAAGTCCCGCGGCATATTCACGGCCTACGGTCTGTGCGAATGTGGCGAAATCGGCGACATAGCGACGCCAATCGTCGATCCATACGAGGCTTGGATTGGTCATGTCGTGGGTTGAATGGCCATGTCCGCGATGTTCGAATACGCACACCGAATAGCCGTATTTGAGGAAGTACCACACCATTTCGCTGTATTTGCGGCCGAATTCCGTGAATCCGTGCGATATGACCACGGCGCCGCGGAACGTTCCGGAAGCGTCGTTGCCGTGCAGGGAGTTGAATGTGCGGACGTCGTAGCAGTAGTAGTGCAGTTTGCCGGGTTTCTTCAGCGTAGGCAAGGCCTTGCCGTTCCAATCGGTGGAGGCCGGTTCCATCCAGCCTTCGGTCATGCATGCTTCCAACGCTGGAAGGACCGTGTGTTCCATTTCGGCGGCGTAATGCGTCTCGTCGATAATCGTAACCGTCATGGAACCCATCATAGACATCCGAAATCGAAAGCGGTATGAATGGTGCGTTTACAAGGATTTCGACCATCTATGGCGGGCATCTCGCGTGAGGAAGCGTTGTGACGAAAGGCGCGAAAAGGCAGATCGAAAGACAGGGGCGCGGCCTAGCATAGGGTGTATGAAGATTCTCAGTGCAACCATGGCGGCGGTCCTGCTGTGCTTCGGAACTCCGGTGCAGGCAGTGGATGCCGCCGACGATCCTTCCGTGGTGATCTACTGCCCTCCGCCACTGCAGTGGCTTTGCGGTAAATAGGCGGATGCGGGTGGACGGAATGCCTCAACCTAAGATTCACCGTGTGGCTCTGGTGGACAATGATCCGCGAACGTTGGAGTCGATAAGCCTTCTTATCGAGCATCGGGTGCCGACCGCATATGTGGTGTGGTCCGTGTCTTCCGGTGATGAGGCGCTCGAATACTGCCGTAATGAGGAACATAATCTCAGCCTGATGATTCTTGATATGTCGATGGAAGGTCTGCAGGGCCCGGCCACGTGCCGTCGTCTGCGATTGATGGGCAAGCGCATGCCGGTTCTTGGCATCACCAGTTTTTCAATCAATAGATATCACGACAGAATGGTGGAGGCAGGAGCGCAGGGGCTGATCGGCAAGGAAAACACGGAACAACTGGTCAACACCATCGCGCGCATGTGCAACGGGGAAACGATGAAGGGTTTCGAATCGCCGGCGCTTTCCGTTCTGCGAATAGGTATGGAAAAGGAGACCACTCCGGCGCTTACCGTTCGTGAGGAGCAGGTTATATCGCAGTGCGCGGAAGGTCTGCTTGATAAGGAAATCGCCGAACGATTGAATATTTCCGAAGGCACTGTGCGTAAACACATGCAAAGCATTCTGAAGAAGCTCAACTGCAAGACGTCCCGGCAGGCGGTGGCTTTATGGGTGAGGTCCAATGAGTTTTGATTTGATCAGCAGGCATATCGCCCGGCGTAATCGGTTCCGTACGGAACATCCGAATCTGTGGCATCCGATTCGCTTCGTTTTCATGCTGGTGGTGCTGTCTTGGATTCTGTTTGGTATCGTGATGGCGCCGCCGCACAATGCCATGGCGATCATCTGGAATCTGCTCGAACTGGTTGTGCTGATTCTCTCGCCCATATATCCGAAATCGACGTCGACGGCGTTCATTGCGATGGAACTGATCGGGACCTTCGCCATCGTGGAATCATCCACTTCACTTATGCCGGGCGTCATGTATGCGTTCGGACTGCTCGCCTACGAGACCAGCAACATCGTCGGATTGTTGTTGATATGCTACGTAGTGGCCTATCAGATCATTCAAACCTATGTGTTTGATATGCAGCCTGGCAACAATGTGGCCATCATATCCATGTTCGTGCTGTGCGTTCTTTTGGGCAGAGGCCTTCGATGGCGTGAGAACCTTTCCCATGAACGCTTGGAGGCGACGAAAACCAAGGCGAAGCTCGCCGAAATAGAGAATAAAAGCAGGATATCTGACGTCATTCACGATGCCGTCACGGGCGACCTTTCCGCCGCGGCTTTCATTACGCAACGTCATCTTGCCGATGGCGGCTCTTTTGTGTCCGCCGAGGCGGACCAGGAGGACTGGCGCCAGGTGAATGAGTACATTCTTTCCGCCTTGACAAGCGTGCACAGCGTCATTGACGAGTTGAACGCAAAGCCGCAGACCGTCGGCGGGAGAGACGCGGACGGGGATGCCCTCATCAAACTGTTGGGCGATTCGATGGGGAAAGGCGACGCCCGTATGCACAGGCTCGGTTTCAACATGACATCCGTCTGCCACACCGCTGGCGGGGTTCCGAGTGCATCGCGCGAAATGAGCGAGCTGGTCAACGATCTGCTGCGCGAAGTGTATGCGAACATCGCACGTCATGCCGAACCGGGATGCGCGGTCGAGCTGTCGGTGATGCTCAAGCCGAACGCCATCGAAATAACGCAGATCAACGCGGTGAAGAACAAGGATGACGTCGATGATTTTCCGGGAGGGCACGGTCTTGACGCCTTCAGAAAGCGGATCGAAGCGTTTCACGGAACGATCGTCACGACATTCCGCAATGGCGAATGGACGTTGTTCGTCTACCTGCCGGTGACGGTGATGGATACTTCGCCGGGACTTGTGGAATACGCCATGGTATAGCGATTTTCGTCACGGAACTACACAAAAGCGGTACACCCTAACTTGCGTATTCGTTTCAAGGCGCTCTAATTTTTCCTACTGAGAGGGGGCGCGCGTTTTTCGGCGGCCATGCGGATGATTGGCAATCCGCATGGCCGCCGGGGAACGCGCATCTACTTACCTGGGGTTATTCTGTCGGATTGCCGAGCCGTCGTCATAGGAGAACGGCTCGGCAATTTCATCGTGCCAGATACGGCAATTATCAACGCTTCAGCGCATCGGCAAGAAAATCGCGCTGCAATATCAGCAGATTCTCCGCGACGGCCTCATCGTTGGTCATATGCGTGATTCCCGTCAACGGAAGGAACGTATGTTCACGTCCCGCGGCCATCAACGCCTGGCTGAGACGCAGACTGTGTGCGATCGTCACGTTATCGTCGGCAAAGCCGTGAATGAGCATGAGGGGGCGATTGAGCAGCGGAGCGTCCCCGATAATGCCGTTGCGTTCGTACGTCGCCGGATCAAGTCCCAGATAACGCTCGGTGTAGTGGGTGTCGTACAAGGTCCAATCAGTCGGCGGAGCGCCCGCGCAAGCCGCGGCGAACACATCCGGAGCCCGCAGCACGGCAAGGGCGGAAAGGAAACCGCCATACGACCATCCGATCATCGCAACCCGTTCCAGATCGGCTTCGGGAACCTGACCTTCCAGTGAGGAGAGCGCATCCGGCAACGCGCGTACGGCATCGACCTGATCCTCCAGCGTCACGCTCTTCATATTCTCGTAAATCGCGCGATCCCACTTCGGACCACGTCCGGTGGTGCCGCGACCGTCCGTGGTGACGACGATATACCCCTGATCGGCCCACCACTGAGCATCCCAATAGAACGACTGACTCTCCACAACCTGCTGAAATCCCGGGCCTCCATACGGTTTCATCAGCACGGGAAGCTTTTCGGCATGCGCATATCCGCTGTTTTCGGAAGGCAGCACGATCGCCGTATACAAAGCGCGCTCACCCAATCGCACGAAACGCACATTCGGCACGAAACCGGGGACGGCGGCGAAATTGTCGATCGGCGCAACGACCATCGACGCCATCGGCACACCGTTTTCATCAACGGAAACAACATTCACGCAATGCTGCATCTGCAGCAGCGAATCATTCATGCCACGGCCGGTCACCACGCAACCGTTGCCGGCACGAGACATGGTCCACTGACCCGGTTCATAGGTTAGCGGCTCCCACGTTCCGTCAAAACGGATGGAGACCACATCGAAACTGCGCGCATCATGACCGTCGGCATTCGACTCCCACAGGAACGGCACATCCGGCATGAGCTCCGGCGTACGCTGCACCACGCACAGCACGTCCATGTCGGTCACATCAAGCACTTCGCGAACCTGCAGGCCCTCAGGCGTGAACACCTTTCCGGAAACGGTCAAACGGTTCGTATCGGCCTGCATGTCGTTGACCGCGCCCACAATCCGCCCGTCGGGAGTGTAAGCGGGAGTGCCGGGAACCAAATCAATCCAACAGTCGTTGGCGTGCTCCTCCAGCACGCGCGTTGTACCGGGGCGCTCGCCGTCCGGATATTCGGGAATCGCGATCGAGAAGGTCTCCACTTCGCTGCCGTCTTCGTCGGTGAATTCGGCTTCCGGCGCGCTCATGGTCACGATCGGCTCGCCAATATGCACGGCAAGTGTCTGATCGTGTTGCTGCAGACGGTCCTGCACTTCGATGATCGGCTCATGGCCGGTGGTCCAGCTTACCGCGGCGAGGTATTCGTAGCGGTCACGATCCCAGACCACTTCGTTGGCGATGCCTCCGTAGTAGCAGCCATCTTCGTCGAAACCAAGTTCCAGCAGGGTCAGGTGCACGTCGGCGTTGGATGTCAGTGCCTGCGGATAGCGGCGTGCCTGCGCGGGACTGGTCGGGTTGGCCGGATCGGAAAGATGCCAGATCGGCTCATTGGAGGAGTCGAAGGTTTCGAAGAGCACGTATTTTGAGTCGGGGGACCACCAGAAACCGTCGTAACGGTCCATTTCCTCACCTGCGGCGAATTCGGCGAGGCCTATCTTCCATTCGCAGTCGCGCTCTCCGCCGCGTTCCGGAACGGACGCCACCACCGATACGGCATCCCCGTCATCCTCGTTTTCCGGATCCTGCGCAAGGTCGACGTCGACCAGATATGTGCCGGTGGTGTACATGATGTGTCTGCCGTCCGGGCTGATACGCGGGTTCAGTACGGGATTGAAATCGTCGTCCAGCGCGATGCCGCGTGTCATGCCGGCCGCGATATCGGTGAGGAACAGCTGGCCGTTGATCGTAAAGGTGACGCGGTTGCCGGCTGCGTCGACATGGTAGCCGACGATTCCGGAGCCGCCTTCGCGTGCGCGTTCGCGTCGTGCCTTCTCTTCTTCGGGGACGTTCTCGTCTTCGGCGTCGTCCAGGAGTTCGCGCGGGTCGGCGAGCAATACTTCCGTGTTGGTTCCGTCGTCGTCGATCACGCTCATCCATAGAGAATTGACGGTGTCTTCCGGGCCTTCGGAACGCAGGAACAGCACGCGCGATCCGTCGGCGATCGCTTGTGCGGAACGTGGGGCGCCGCAGGAGAACCTCAACGTGCGGGCTTTCAGACGTGGAAATTGTTCAATCGCATCGTTCATGATTCCAACCTACCCACACCTAACCCCACTTGTGAATCCACCCGTGAACCCACCCGTCGTTCGGGTGGCCGGTTTTCTGATAGTTAGCTGGAAAAAATAGGTTTGAATCACCATCCATGCCCCACTTTGCATGGAATTTTTGCAATTTATAGGCGATTGAATTGGCTCTCGGCAGGCTACCGCGTAGGATAGGTTTGGACAGAAAGGGACAAGTATGAGCGTTCTCGACCGATTTGAGAAGAGCGTGGAAGGCGCGGTCAACGGGGTTTTTGCAAAATTCGGGTCCAAAGACCTGCAGCCTGTCGACCTTTCCAGCGCTCTGGAACGCGAGATTGATAAAGAGGCCATGCCAGTCACTCGCGACCGCACGATAGCTCCGAACGAGTACCGTTTCAAGTTGAGCACTCCCGACTTCAACAGCATCGTCGATTGGGGTGCGGAAACGCTGGCCAACGAGTTGGCCGATAATCTCACCCAGTATGCCAAGAGCCAGCATTACGCGTTCGTCGGACCCGTCGTGGTGATTTTCGAGGAAGATCTCGAACTGAACAAAAGCGACTTCAAACTGACCAGTGAGTCGGTGCAGGGCAACACCGTTCCCGTGACCACCGACGCTCAGACTGAGGATTGCCCGATGCTGGAGATCGGTGACCACCAGTATCTGCTCACCGAAAGCAAGACCGTCATCGGACGTGGTTCCGACTGCGACATCGTGATTGACGATCCGGGTATTTCCCGCCGCCATATGGAAATCGACATCAACGAGGGCGGCAACGTCATCGCGCGTGATCTGGGATCCACCAACGGCATGTATGTCGAAGGCCATCATGTTGAGGCGGCAACGCTGCTCGACGGCAACACGATTACCCTCGGACGTACCCGAATCCTGTATTGGGCATCTTCGCAGGATCAGGAGTAACCAACCCCACTGTTGGGAGTTGCCTTTATGCTCACTGAACTTACCTTTGCGATCCTCAAGTACGGTTTTCTGGCCCTGTTGTGGATTTTTGTGGCCTGTACGGTACGTTCGCTGTACAGAGATGTTGAGACGTTCAGCCCGCGTAAATCGCGGGCCCACCGTCGTAAGGAGCGCCGCGCGCGCAAGGCCGTGGAATCGCCTGCGCCAGTGGCGGTCTCGTCTCCTGCGAGCGGTGCCTCGTATGGTTCCAAGCCGACCCTTTTGGTCGTTATCGATGGTCCTCTTGCCGGAAGTTCGGTCCCTTTGACCGGCGGAACCATCACGCTTGGCCGATCGGCATCGAACACCATGGTGCTTGATGACGAGTTCGTCTCCTCCCATCATGCGCGCGTCTACACCGATCCGGCCACAGGTCAGTGGGCCATCGAGGATTTGGGGTCCACCAATGGAACAGTGGTGAACCATCAGCGTCTGAACTCCCCTATGATCCTCAGATCCCGAGTACCCGTGCGCATTGGCGCGACCACCTTTGAATTGAGGTGAGTTATTTGCCGACTTCCGCTGCTTCACAGCCTTTGTTCATGTATTCCACCGTTGTCTCCGACGTGGGCACCGTGCGTTCCAACAATCAGGACTCCGCTTTCGCGGGAGAGCACCTGATAGCCGTCTGCGATGGTATGGGCGGACATGCGGGCGGTGATACCGCTTCGACCATCGCCATCCGCTCTCTCGCGCATGTCGAGCAGGACGATGTTCAAGGTGACGTTCAGGCGGTTTCCACCATGATGGGAGCCTCCGTAATGGCGGCGCACGATGCGATCGTAGGCAAGGCGAAACGCGAACGCCGTCTTGCCGGCATGGGAACGACGGTCACTTCCGTGGCATTGGTGGCCGGATATTGGGTTTTGGCGCATATCGGCGATTCCCGCGCCTACCTGCTTCATGACGGACACCTGATCCGTATGACTTCGGATCACAGCTATGTGCAGCATCTGATCGATACCGGCCGCATCAGCGCGGCCGAGGCCCGCAACCATCCGCAGCGCAATGTGGTGATGCGCGTGCTCGGTGATTTCGATATCGATTCACGTCCGGACATCGCCGTGCGCAAGGCCCATCCGTCCGATCGCTGGCTGTTGTGCTCCGATGGTTTGTGCGGCGTGCTGGAGGACTCCACGCTTGAAGAGATACTGTCGACCTACCTCGATCAGGAGGAGTGCGCGCAGATGCTGGTGTCGATGGCGCTTCGTGCCGGCAGTACCGACAATGTGACGGCTGTGATCGCCGACGCGACGCTTGCGCTTGACGCGGACTCGTTCGACCTGCCGCACCAGACCCCGTTGGTGGGCGGCGCGGCCTCCGCAAGCTTGGAAACGATCGCCGATCTCATCAATGAGCCGGTCGCCTCGGCACCTGCGTTGCGCGACGGCAAGGATTCTCCCGCCGCCCGTGCCGCGGCCTTGAGCGCCGGAAAGGATTCCGACGAGCCGGAATCGGAGTTGGAACAGCGCGTGGCGCAGCCTTCCATCGTCCGCGAGGAAAATGGCGATCTCTTCAATCCCGATACAGGAGAAATTCCGGTTATCCAGAAAAATGACGGGCGTATTTCCGCTGATCCTAACGATCCGGAAGTGGCCATCGCCATCCGCAATGAGCATATCGAGCAGCGCAAGACGAATCACACGCGCACGCTGCGTAATCGCGTGATCGGCATCGTCATCACCGTGGCGGTACTGCTCGCCATGATCGTGGGCGCGGGATTGACGTATCGCTGGACGCAGACCAAATACTATATCGGCGACGACAACGGCAGGGTGTCGATTTTCCAAGGCGTTCCGACCAGCCTGTTCGGCTTCCAGCTTTCGCATGCCGTTTCCAGTACGGACATGAAGACGAATGATCTGCCGGAAAGCTGGCAGGAACAGCTTGTTCAGGGAATCTCCTTCGATTCGTATGACGAGGCGAAAAGCCATACCGATGTAATCAAGAAGCAGCTCGACAAGCAGGCGGAGGAAGGCAAATCCGGCGAATCAGGCAAGACAACGGACGGATCGGACTCCAAATCGCAGGACTCGGCGGGCACATCGCCGAAATCCGACGCGACGGGCGGTGACGCATCATGATGGCGACCCGCTTCAGGCAGTTGTCTCTGGTGCTGCTTGGCCTGGTGATCTGCGCCGTGGCGTTCTTCCAGATGTTCGAACGCACGACCGGTGGTTTTCCGCAGAATTATCTGTGGATGTTGATTTTCGTCTGTGTGCTGTTCGTCGGCACGTGGGCTCTGTTGCTGCGTTTCCAGCCGTATGCGAACCAGACGGTTCTGTGTTGCGTGATGGTGTTGACTGGTGTCGGTGTGATGATGATCGCCCGGCTCGATCAGGCGACGGACACTTCCGTGGCGTTCAGACAGCTGATATGGCTGTCCATTGCGCTGGTGTTGTCGAATATGCTGACGATTTTCATGAAGGATTACCGTCTATTGCGGCGATTCTCGTACGTCAGTATGGTGATCGGCCTGGTATTGCTGCTTTCTCCGATGCTGCCCGTGCTGGGCTCCGAACAGTACGGAGCGCGTATTTGGGTGAAGGTTCCGGGCCTTGGACAGTTCCAGCCCAGCGAATTCGCCAAGCTGTTCCTTGCGTTCTTCTTCGCATCCTACCTGTTCGACCATCGCGACCAGCTTGCGGTCGGAGGCAAGAAGATCCTGGGTCTGCAACTGCCACGTATTCAAGACATGGGACCGATCATCGTGGTGTGGATCGTCTCCATGGGCGTTCTGGTCATGCAGCATGATCTTGGTACGTCGTTGATGTTCTTCGCCATGTTCGTGTCCATGCTGTATGTGGCGACCGGACGTACGAGTTGGATAGTCATCGGTTTTTTCGCGTTCGCCATCGGCGCGTTCGCGGCAGCCAACCTGTTCAGCCATGTGGGGGCGCGAGTCGATGCCTGGCTGCATCCATTCGCCTCGGAACAGTACAACAAGGAGTATGGTGGTTCGTATCAGCTCGTCACCGGTATTTTCGGACTGGCTTCCGGCGGTCTGATGGGCACGGGCCTTGGGCAGGGGTATCCGTCGCTTACCCCGATCGCCAACTCCGACTACATTTACGCGGCCTTGGGCGAGGAACTGGGACTCACCGGCCTGCTGGCCATTCTCATGATGTACCTGCTGATCATCGCAGCCGGAATGGTCACCGCGATGAAGATCAAGGATGGGTTCGGTAAGCTTCTCGCATCCGGTCTGGTGTTCACCATGGCCTTCCAGGTGTTCACCGTTGTCGGAGGCATTACGCTCATCATTCCGCTTACCGGTCTGACCCTTCCCTATATGGCCGCCGGCGGATCGTCTCTGATCGCGAATTATCTGTTGGCCACGATCCTGCTGGTGATTTCCAATTCCGCGAACAAACCGGAATCCGAAATCGACAGCGACACGTTCCAGATCGAAGCCATGAAGGCGATTAAGGCGCGTAAGCGCAAAAACAAGTTGATCGCACGTACCGTCTCCGGAGAAACCGCTTCGCAGGAAACGCAGATCGTACGTCCGCCGACCGCGCAGCAGCCGATCGTGCAGCAAGCGCAAGCTGCGCAGTCGCCGATTGTGCCGTTGCCGCCCACCGTGCAGCAGCCAATCGTCCAGCCGCAATCTCAGACGCTGGAAACGCAGACTATTTCGATGCCGGAGGATTCGGCGAAATCGCAGTTCATTCCCGAACCGCCGGCGGTTCCATCTCTGAAGATCCAGGAGATACCGCCTGTGCCGCCGACCAAGCAGACAAGGCAATCCACCATGCAAACGGGAGGTGAACGAACAATATGAACAAGTCGCTTCGTCAACTGTTCACCATTGTTGTGATCCTGTTCGTAGTGTTGGGCATGTCTACGACCATAATCACAGCCATCCGTGCGAATCAGCTGAACAGCGATCCGCGCAATACGCGTGCCTTGTACAGCGAATACGGTGCCCCCCGCGGATCGATTCTCGCATCGGACGGCTCGGTGATCGCGAAATCCGACCCGTCCAACGACGCGTTCTCCTATCAACGTTCTTACTCCGACGGCGCCTTGTATGCGCCGATTACGGGTTTCTTCTCGATCAGCCAACGCGGATGGAACGGTGTTGAGGCATCTCGCAGCGCGTTGTTGTCCGGCGAATCCGACCAGTTGTTCTGGCAGCGTTTCAAATCGCTGTTCACAGGCAAGGAAAACAAGGGCGCGACCATCGAGACATCCATCAATCCGAGAGTGCAGCAGGCGGCTTACAACGGTCTGGGGTCCATGGACGGTGCCGCCGTGGCCATAGAAGTCAAGACGGGCCGCATCCTGGCCATGGCGAGCACGCCCAGCTATGATCCGAACCTGCTTGCCAGCCACAATTCGGCCGAAGCGAACGCGAACTACTCCACGCTGTCTCAGGATGAGTCGAATCCGATGCTGAACCGCGTTACCTCACAGCTGTACCCGCCCGGATCCACGTTCAAAACGGTGGTGGCCGCGGCCGCGTTGGAATCGGGCGAATATCAGACCGACACACAGATTCCCGCCGGTTCGAGCTACACGCTTCCGGGAACGAATACTCAGCTGACGAACGCGGTGTACCAAGGCGACGGCACGGACGGCAAGATCACGTTGGAAGACGCCATGGCGTATTCGTCGAATACCGCATTCGCCCAGCTCGGCGTCACCTTGGGCGAGGACAAGATCTCCGCTATGGCCGAAAAGCTCGGATTCGGCAGTTCGATTTCGGTCGACGGCTCCGATTCCACCGGAACGGCCTGGGTTTCCGTCGCATCGAAGTTCCCGTCGGATATTACCGAAGACAAGCTTGCCTTGGCTTCGATCGGCCAGGGAGATACCGTGGTGACTCCGCTGCAGAACGCGCTTGTGGCGGCCGCCATAGCCAACGGAGGCGAACTCATGCAGCCGACGCTGGTCGATTGCGTGCGTTCTTCCGATCTTTCGGTCATCTCACAGACCAAAGCCACGGTAATGTCTCAGGCGTTCAGCTCCGATACGGCCGCCAAGCTTACGCAAATGATGGAATCCGTGGTGACCAAGGAGAACCCGAACTTGGCCATCGACGGTGTTAGGGTTGCCGCCAAGACCGGTACCGCGCAGATTGGAGAGGGAAACACGTCCATAGACGGTTGGGTCATAGGATTCGCCCCGGCCGACGATCCGAAAGTGGCTGTGGCCGTGGTGGTGCATAATGTTGACCTCTACGGTTCGTTCACCGCGGGCCCGATCATGAAAGCGATGCTGCAGGAGGCGCTGGCAGAATGAAACTGATTGAAGGACAGCTCATCCACCGACGCTACAGGCTGGATTCCCGTCTGGCCCAAGGCGGTATGGGCGAGGTATGGAAGGGCTACGATATTCAGCTGGGTCGTCCTGTGGCCATCAAGGCGTTGCGTGGCGACCTGGGGTCCTCGCAGGAGGCCAAACTGCTCCGTCTGCGCGCGGAAGCCCACAATTCGGCCAATCTCGCGCATCCGAACATCGCAGCATTGTTCGAATATTATGAGCATGACGGCATCGGGTTCCTCATCATGGAATATGTGCCAAGCGACTCACTGGCGGATCTGTTCCATAAGCAAGGCGGCCCGGTTGAGCCGACCAGGCTTCTGCCGATTCTCATACAGACCGCGCGTGGACTGTATGTGGCGCATTCGCATGGTGTGATTCATCGTGACGTGAAGCCCGCCAACATCATGGTCTCCGATTCCGGGGAAGTGAAGATCACCGATTTCGGCGTATCCTATTCCACCAATCAGGAGCAGATCACCCAGGATGGCATGGTGGTCGGCACCGCGCAGTACATCTCTCCGGAGCAGGCGCAAGGCCAGCAGGCCACGCCGCAATCCGACATCTATTCGCTTGGCGTAGTCGCCTACGAGGGCCTGTGCGGGCATCGTCCGTTCACGGGCGCCACGCCGGTGGACATCGCCGCGGCGCATGTGAACAATCCGGTTCCGCCTCTGCCCGACTACGTTGATGTGCAGTTGCGTGAATTCGTCATGTCGATGCTGGCCAAGGATCCGCTTGACCGTCCTCAGGATGCGTTGGTGGTATCCCGCACATTGTCACGCATTGAACGCCGTCTGCTTGACCAGCAGACGCAACTGGCCGACACGGTGGTCGTTTCCGTAGGAGGAAGGATCCCCCGCCGCGTGTCCAGCAAACCCCATATCTCCGTGAGCACTGATTGGAAGGAATAGGGATGAGTATCAACATGCCCACCTCTTTGGCTGGTGGCCGTTATCAGCTTGGGCAGCTGGTTGGTCGTGGCGGCATGGCCGAGGTCTACGTGGCCCATGACACACGTCTCGGGCGCACTGTGGCGGTCAAGATCATGCGCTCCGATTTTGCCAACGACACCATCTTCCTTGAGCGTTTCCGCCGTGAAGCTCACTCCGTGGCGCAGATGAACAACCCGAACATCGTGAACATCTACGATTCGGGAGAGGAAGTCGTGTCCGGAGAGAGCGGCCAGATCGAACATCTGCCATATCTGGTCATGGAGTATGTCAAGGGGCAGACCCTGCGCGATATTCTCAAGGTGAACGGCGCCTTGAGCCAGCGTGACGCCGAGCAGGTGATGGTCGGCGTACTGAACGCACTCGAGTATTCGCATCGCATGGGTGTGATTCACCGAGACATCAAGCCGGGAAACATCATGATTTCCGAGCAGGGCATGGTCAAGGTCATGGACTTCGGCATCGCCCGTGCGCTCGACGACTCCGCAGCCACGATGACGCAGTCCCAGGGTGTGGTCGGCACCGCGCAGTATCTGTCTCCGGAGCAGGCGCGCGGCGAAAGCGTCGACATGCGCTCCGATCTGTATTCCGCCGGTTGCGTGCTGTATGAGATGCTGACCGGAAAACCGCCGTTCACCGGCGATTCCGCCGTGGCGATCGCCTACCAGCATGTTTCGGAGGTAGCCACTCCTCCGAGCGCGGTCGTTCCGGGCCTGCCGAAGATGTGGGATTCCATCTGCGCGAAGGCGATGGCCAAGGACAGGCAGAACCGTTATGCCACGGCCGCCGAGTTCAAGAACGATCTGCTGGCGTTCATGAACGGTGGGGTTCCCATGGCCGCGTCGTTCAATCCGCTGACCGACCTTACCAATATGAAGGCCCGCAAGCAGGCCGAGATCGATGCCGCCACGGTGGCCATGAACCCGACCAAGGAGACCGCCGCAACACAGGCGTTCAACCCGGTCACGGGTCAGTTCGAGGTCGTTCCCAATCCGAATAACAACACGATCACGAAGTCCCGCACCGAGCAGCGTGCCGAAACCGCGAAGAAACGTAAGGGGAAGCTCGTCGCCGGATCGGTCATCGGCGTTCTGGTGGCGGTACTGGCCGTGCTGGCGGTTCTGTACTTCATGAACGGCAACAAGACATCGACCGCCGAAACCGTTGAGGTTCCCGACTTCACGTCCACGTCGAACATCTCCCAGGATCGCGTCAAAGAGCAGTTGGAGTCTCTTGGACTGAAGCTCGACGCCCGTGAGGATTCCAGTTCCGACGAGGCGGAAGGCTCGATCACCAAGCAGAATCCGAAGGGCGGTTCGAAGGTGGAGAAGGGCTCCACGGTGTCCGTATGGTTCTCCACGGGCCCGCAGACCGCTACTGTTCCGGACGTGTCGAACAGGAGTCAGGAGGAGGCGAAATCGCTTCTTGAGTCCGCCGGATTCACAGTGGGAAGCGTCAAGACGGTCGACAATGCCACGATCGACAAAGACAAGGTGGTGAGCACCGACCCGGCTGCCAATTCGAAGCAGACGAAGGGCACGATCATCACGCTGTACATATCATCCGGAATGACCCAGATTCCCGATAGCCTCGTCGGCCAGTCCAGGGATGCCGTGATCGAGACGCTCAAGCAGGCGGGACTTACCCAGATCACCATCGAGAACGAGTATTCCGATTCGTTGGAGGCTGGTTTGGTGACCCGTATCAGCCCGGATTCCGGAACCACCGTCTCGGCCGGCACCGCGGTGACCATTTGGGTATCTGTCGGCAAGCAGCAGGTGAGTGTGCCGAATGTGGTCGGCATGACGTTGAGCGCGGCCCAGACCCTGTTGCAGAACAGCGGATTCCAGGTGAGCGTCACCGGTTCGACCGACGATAACGCCAAGGTGGAGAGCATGACTCCGGAGGGCGGCACCCAGACCGATTCCGGCGCCACCATCACGCTGACCACGAAGACCAGCAGCTCAAGCGACAGCACCGATTCGAATTCAAACTCGAACTCAAATTCGAATTCGAATCAGAATCAAAATCAAAATCAAAATCAGAACAACACCAACGGCAATTAATTAACGCCGATGGCGGTATTCGATGCCACCGAATACCGCCATATGACAGCCATGTGACAGCGGGTGGAGGGAACAGTACGGAACCGTTCCCTCCACCCGCTGTCACATGTGTGCATATATGCGCGCCCACAGCGCTCATAAACCGCCTTTAGACGGCGTTACTTCGCCACTTTGGGCTGCAGTCCCAAAGACTTCTCGACAGCCGATTCCTGGCCGCAAATCTTCAGCCAGTTGGCCAGCATCCTGTATCCGTCCTGCGTCATCACCGATTCGGGGTGGAACTGCACCGCGAACATCGGCTTGTCACGATGCCGGATTCCCTGCACGATGTGGTCGCCCCGGGTCCAGGCGGTGACCACCAGTTCGTCCGGCACGGAATCCGGTTCCACGGCCAGGGAATGGTATCGGGTGGCGGTCATCGGATTGGGAATGCCTTCGAAAACCGGATCGTCAAGATGCTCCACGAGGCTGGTCTTGCCGTGCATGATGGTAGGCGCGTGGCTTACGGTGGCGCCAAACACTTCAGCCAGGGCCTGCATGCCCAGGCAGACGCCGAACATCGGCTTGGACTGCTTCGCGCACAGTCGGATCATGCCCTCGCTTGCTCCCGATTCGGCAGGGGCTCCCGGGCCGGGGGAGATCAATACGCCGTCGTATTCATCGATTACACCGGGCTCGTCCGGATCGATCGCGTCGTTGCGCACCACGGTGACGGTGGCGCCCAACGTCTTCAGATAGCCGACGATCGTGTACACGAATGAATCGTAATTATCCACTACAAGAATGCGTGCGGAATCAGTCATGATGCTCCTATCAGCGTTTGAACGGCGATGTATCGGGCGGTGGTCCGTCGCGTGAATCGCGGTTGAACGGCAATCCATCTGAGAAGCAGTCTACGTGCGTTGCGTTCGGCAGGCTGTTCACGTCTCACGTGGCGCATGCGACGACCGTCGGATGCGCCACGTCAGACGGACGTGTAATTCGACATTTGTTGCAGGACGGGGATGTTCGTTGCGGCCCACGGGAATATCCATTCGAAACAGGCCGCGGCGAACGCGAATGCCAGCAGAAGCATCAGTACGATGCGAATCGGCAGTACGCCGGGCTGCAATCGCGCCAAACCTCCGTACAGGCTGAAATCGGTTTCCTTCTTATGGCCTGCGCGGGACTTGAACGTCGGCCACTGCCATGCCACGGCCGCTGCGATGAAGATAATCGCATAGGCGGCCAGCGCGCCGAGAATCCACGGCTGCAGCGAACCGATCTGCGAGACCGCGGAGGCCTTTCCCTGGTTGATGAACGTTACCGTGCCGTTGGAATCGGTGGTCGTCAATTCCTCCGGCACGCCATCGGAGACCTTCGCCCAGTAATCGAATTCCGCATAACTGATCCAACGATGGGTCGGAGTGGAGTATTTCGGTTCGCATGTGGTCATGGTCAACATGCGTTTCGTCGGCGTTTCGTTGGGATTTTCCGGATTGGACGCGATGACGTCGACGTCCGTCGGCAGCACGATCTTGTAGCTCGTGTAGTGGTACACGTACCAGTAATCCTGCGTTCGGACGATGATTTTGTCGCCTTCCTGCAGTTTGTCGACGTCTCCGAGAGGCTGTCCGTAGCCGTTACGGTGGCCTGCGAACGCGAAATTGCCGATTTGGCCGGGCATCTGCGATGTCGTGTAATGGCCGAGTCCATGCTTGTTGAGCTCCGTCAGCGTCGTGCCTTCCACAAGGTTGCGCTTCCATTGGCTGCCGAATCGAGGAATGTAGACCTGCGCGATCAGATCGCCCTCCTGCGCGCTTTCCGGCTGCGTCGGCGGGTCGCCCTCCTGTGCTGCGGCGATCGTCGTGGTGTCGGATTGGCTCGGATCGGACCAGGATGCGGATTGGAGCGTTTCATTCTGCGTATGTTCGGACTGCACGCCAGTCCACCACATCTGCCATGCGATGTACAGCGCGCAGATGGCCGCCACCGTCAGCATGAGTTCCGCGAGAACGCCGAGTACCGTCCAGAGTGCGCCTTTCGTGCGATGTTCCGTTCCCATCGGTTATTCCTCCTGCGATTGCTGTTCGGCTTCCTGGCTGCCGTCCGTTTCTTCGTTCCCACTTACTTTTGCATACTGCAGCGGCTGTTGCAGCGCATCGGTGGCGTCGAAATGCAGCTTCTCCTTCTCTTCGACCTTCCATCCTAGGCCGAATGCGCTGACGTACTGTCGGTAGATCGTCACTTCCGAGGATTCGTCGAGCGCCTTGAGCATGTCATCGACTGAACCGATCGCGGAAATCGTGAATGGCGGCGAATATTTCTTGCCCTGCAGCAACAGCACGTTGCCGGAACAACGCACCGCGGAATTGAACAGCACTCGCTGGTCCATGATCATCATCGATTCGGCGCCGCCGGCCCACAGAGCGTTCACCACCGCTTCGACATCCTGCTGATGCACCACGTAATCGTTGATGTTCGACGTGGAACCCGACGAATCGACCATGCTTTCCCATAACGGCGAATCATCGAGCGTCACCACGAGTCCAGGTCCTTCGACGGTTGGCAGCATGGTACCGTTTCCGGCGTTTTCAGAATCCTGCGAATCGCCGCTTTGCGTGCTCAGCGTCTTGCTCAGGTCATCCACCCGGGAGCTGAGGGAGTTGACCTCCTCCTGCAGTGATTTTACCTTCTCCACACGTTGTTCCACGAGTTCGGCGGTGTCGTTGGTCACCACGACGGAACGGTTGACGCGTAGATTCGTGGTCAGCAGATATCCGGAGAACATCAGAACGATGAAAACCGCCACTCCGGCCATCTTCGACCTTTTCGCGGCATGTCTGCCGGTGTGCTTCGCCATGCGGACCTTCCCTAAGTGATGTGCCGACGTTCCGCTGAATATTTGCTTTGAATTTGAGCGGTTTCGCGATGTGAGTTCGCCGCTTTCGAGTCTACCCACTATTATGACTTTTAGCCTATTGAATGGAGACTAAGCTGATGGCTGACGAAGAGCAGTACGAAACCACCGCGGACGGTCAGAACGGTCCGCAGGCCGTCGACGACACCGCCGCCGCCGACGAGACCACTGATACCACCGAAGTTGCCGAGGGTGCCAAGGCCGTAGAGACATCCTCCGAGGAGACGACTAAGGAAGAGACTGAGGAATCCGAGGAAGATGACGACGATCTCGGCATTCCTATGGACCGTGTGGAAGCGGTGCTGAACGCCACCGCCGACAAGTCCTCCCTGACCCCGCAGATGCAGCGCATGATGAACCGTCAGGCCGAGAACACCCGCCGCGTGGAAGAGACCATCAAGGGCACCAAGTCCAATCCGCGCTGGTTCGTTCCGCTGTTCTGCACGCTGATGATCATCGGTCTGATCTGGGCTGTCGTTTACTACCTGTCCTCCGATTATCCGATTCCGAACATCGGCGCATGGAACCTGGCCATCGCATTCGCGATCATCATGGTCGGATTCATCATGACCATGTGGTGGCGCTAAGTCTTTGCAAACCTGCTGAAAGGCGTTTGAACGCTTCGACGAATGGCCTTGATCGGCCGTTCCAAAGCGTCCAAACGTCTTTTTGCGTCTGATGCGTCTGACGCGTCTGTGTTTGACGCGTCCTATGATCGGCGGATAGTGGTCGATGCCGTCACTGGCCGATCTTCGCGGTGCGCAGCAGTATATGGTCGCCGCCTTGCATGGTGGTTCCGAACAGATACACGCTTCCGCCGTCGGTCATGCCGAGTTTTTTCCGCAGCTGGGTGGCCGTGAGCGGAAAATTGCGTACGGCGATGTTCGCCTGCTTGATGCCGCCCAATAGCCGTTTGATGTCCTTCTTTCCCATGCCGCCGATTCCCTCGATCATGAATCCGCGTCCGGGAAAATCCCCCACAGGCTTGTCTGAGACGAACAGGTGGCTGCTCGGGCCGATCTGTTTGACGTCGTACCGTTCCTCGATCAGGTCAAAGCATCCCGCCTTCATGATTGACGCGTTCGGCTCATACAGGTATGCCATTTCAGGCAGTGGCGAACCTCCTACGCGCAGACCCTGCGTATATGCGGCGGAATCGTAATCGATTCGCTGCCCGTCGTTCACGCAATGCACGTGCGGTGCCTGCATGGTCGCTCCGGAATGTGCGCGACTGCCGCTCAACACCAGCAGCAGTTCCTTGCATTCGTTGCCGGTCGACACTATATGGACTTCAGTGACGGCTCCTTCGAAATCGGCCACGGCCTTGCGCCAGTCAAGCATCGGAGAAAGCTTGATCATCGTGAATTCGGCCTTGTCGCGCAGCAGATCGCGTAAGTCGAGAACATTGGGGGAGCAATCCTCAATCGCGTAGGTACGGGAGCCATGCTCGTCCCTACGCGCCGGATCGATGTAGATCAGGTCCACCGGTTCTGTGCCGTGCAGATACTCGACACCATCTCCACATATGATTCGCGCCTGCCGTAGTCCAAGCGCGGCCATATTGTGCGCGGCCAGCTCACACAGAAGCGGCTGGCGCTCAACATACGTGGCCTGGTTGAAACCATCCGCAAGATACGAGAAGTCGACGCCGAAACCGCCGGTCAGATCCACCATCGACATTGTTTCGGATCGTGCGCCGTCTTGAGATGGCGCTGTACACAGGCGCCGCGCGATTTCGCTTTTATATTGGGCCGTGAACTGCGACGAGCACTGTTCCATGGAAATATGCGGCGGGTATACGATGTCGTCGCTCTGGGCCCATTGCGGCAGTTTTCTGCTTGCTATCTGCCATCCTGCGATCTGATCGAGCGCAGTCGGAAGATCCAGCTGTTCCGTGCGTTTGGTTTTCAGCGCCAGATCACGTACGTTTTCGTTGCGATGCGCTTGCACGAAAGCGCGCGTCACGCCGTTCAACGGCGATTCGTCCGGTTTGCCGACCACATGGCATCCGCTGTGTTCCTGCTCGTCAATCATGTCAGCCATCTTATCGGCAGATGAAACGCTCCGCCGACTTCCGTATCCTGCGATTCGTGCTGGCTTCGGCAGGTGCATCACCGTCGTGAATTTTCCGGTGGATACCATTGTGGATAACGGTGGATTGTTGTGGAAAGTTGTGGATAACTTCTATATATAGTGTTGGATTGGGACGCGCAATACTAGATGTAGACGACCATTTTCCCCGCATTTTGGTGGTGTGGATAAAAGTTATCCACATAATCCACATAGGAAAAACCTGAAAAACCGCCATTTTGTGAATATCCCTGTGGATAATTCACCGAGTTATCCCCGGGTTACTCACAGCCGAAGGCCCACTTATCCACAGAGTTTTCCACAAATGTGGATAAGTGGGATTCGGGGGTGGGAAACCATGGGTGATTTGCCCGTCAGAACATCAGCTGGCTCCACGGATTTTCCATATTGCACAACTGGGTGATCGCAACGATCGCGACAAGCAGCACGACGCCGCACACCACGGTGCACCATTTCAGGCTCTTGCCACGGAAAATACGCAACTTGGAGGTCAGCAGCCATGCAAACAGTCCTCCGACTGTGAAACCGCCGAGATGCGCCTGCCACGCGATATTCGGCATAATGACCGGCAGCAGGAAATTGATGAGCATCCAGATAAGCATCGAACGAATATCAGTTCCCGTTCTGCGATACACCACAAGAATCGCCGCGAACAGACCGAACAATGATCCGGATGCGCCGTACACCGCAGTGGCCCAGCCCTGAGGAACGAAAGTGGACCACACCATCACGCCGGTTCCTCCGGCAAGCCCGGAAAGCGTGTACAGGGCAAGGTAGGGGAGATGGCCCATCATGCGTTCCAGCATCGGTCCGATGCACCACAACGTCATCATATTGAACAGAATGTGCCACAGCGAACTCGGCTGATGCAGAAACATCGACGTGAGAAAAGTCCAAGGACGGCTCACGGCCGTCGCCGGCAACAACATACCGACGTTGAGCAAAGCGTTGAGACCTGACGGCCAGACGAATCTCAGCAGCGTCTCGACCCCCCAAATCACCGTGCATGCGGTCATGATCGTAGTGGTGACGACGGGCTCTCCGCTAAGCCACCGATAACGCAGCGACCTTGGGGAAAACAGGTTCTTCAAAGAAGGTGAATTGGGAAACAGGCTGAATCGTTGATATGACATGCTTTACACCCTACTGGAACGGGTCAATACCCGGCGCGTAAATCCACCCAATCAACACATTCAAGGAATTAATATAGTGAACAGGGCTGGCCTGAACGAACAGGCCGGACGTTTTTTGGGAAAGGAGCCGTCATGGAGAACAAGTCTTCTAACGGTTGGAAGTTCTTCGCACTGCTCTTCGGAGCTTTGCTTGCAGGTGTTGTGGGCCTGTATATATACAAGCAGCAGAATCCGGACTACGACCCATGGGAGGAACCGTGGGAGAACAGCTCTTCCCCTGTCGACCTTGGATTGGCCAAGGCTTCTGAGGCACCGGAAGAGACCGAATCGGAGGCTGAGGAAGAAGCCTGACCTTCAACCCCTGGAAAAGATATTTTCAAATCCTGCGTCAGCTTGGCTTGACGCAGGATTTTTTTATGCGCTTTTTAATGGGTGCGTGCCATGCGCTACAGGCATGCACCCATCAAATTTTGCGATCTGGAGAACTCAGGCGAGCGGACCGGTCTTCCAGATACGCTCCAGATAATCCTCGATGGAACGATCGGAGCTGAAGTAGCCGGAGTTGGCCACGTTGATGAGCGCCTTGCGGTTCCACTCAAGCGGCTGCGCGTACAGGGCCTCGATCTCGGCCTGAATATCGGTGTAGGCGCCGAAATCAGCCAAGGTCATGAACCAATCCTTGGAGAGCCAATCGTGCACGAGATCCTCGAACACGGTCTTGTCGCCATTGGAGAAAGTGCCATCGGCAACCATATCGATGGCGGCCTTGAGACGCGGGTTGGCGTCGTAGTACTTCTTCGGATCGTATCCTTCGGCGTACAGGGCATCCACCTCGTCGACGGTCATGCCGAAGAGGAAGAAGTTCTCGGCGCCCACGCGCTCGCGGATCTCAACGTTCGCGCCGTCGAGGGTGCCGACGGTCATGGCGCCGTTGAGTGCGAACTTCATGTTGCCGGTGCCGGAGGCTTCCTTGCCGGCCTGGGAGATCTGCTCGTCGAGGTCGGTGGCCGGAATGAGGTGCTGGGCCAGGCGCACGTTGTAGTTCCACGGGAAGTACACGTTGAGCTTGCCCTTGACTTCCGGATCGTTGTTGACGACGCGGGCCACGTTGTTGATGAGCTGGATGGTCTGCTTGGCCAGATAATAGCCCGGGGCGGCCTTGGCGCCGAACACCACGGTGCGCGGCATGACGTCGTCGGCGGACAGCTTGCCGGACTTGATGTCGGCGTAGCGGGCGATCAGGGCCAGAATCTTGAGCGACTGACGCTTGTACTCGTGCAGACGCTTGACCATGGTGTTGATCATGGTGTTCGGATCGATGTCGAAGCCGTACTCGCGCTTGGCGTAGGCTGCGAAATCAACCTTGTTGGCCTGCTTGACGGCGGCGAACTTCTTGACGAACTCATCATCGGCGGCCAGTGGTTCGAGGCCCTTGAGCAGCTCGAGGTCGCTCAGCCACTTGTCGGTGCCGAGGCCTTCGGTGATCAGGTCGGAAAGGCGCGGGTTGGCCAGCTTGATGAAACGGCGAGGAGTCACGCCGTTGGTCACGTTGGTGAACTTGTCCGGGTACACATCGGAGAAGTTCTTCAGGGTGACGTCCTTCAGGAGCTGGGAATGCAGCTCGGCGACGCCGTTCACGTGGGATCCGCCGTAGGTGGCGAGGTATGCCATGCGCACGGAGTCGCCCGTGTAGATGGCCATGTCCTTTATGGTCTCGTCATTGACGCCCTTGGCCTTGAGCTCAGCCTCGAACTGGTCGTTGATCTTCTCGATGATCTCGAGATGACGCGGCAGCAGCTCGCCGATGAGCTTGGCCGGCCACACTTCCAGGGCTTCCGGAAGCAGGGTGTGGCAGGTGTAGTTGAAGGTCTTGTTGGTGACGGTCCAGGCGGTGTCCCAATCGTAGCCGTATTCGTCCATGAGGACGCGCATGAGCTCCGGAATGCCGATGACCGGGTGGGTGTCGTTGAGCTGGAAGGTGATCTTGTCGGCGAACGTCGTCAGGTCCGGCTTGTCCTGGCCCGGGTAGAAGACGCGGATGGCGTCATGGATGGATGCGGACACGAAGAAGTACTGCTGCTCGAGGCGCAGTGCCTTGCCCTGCGGGGTGGAATCCTCCGGATACAGGATCTTGGAGATGTTCTCGGCCTCGACCTGCGGCTTGACGGCATCGAGATACTCGGACTTGTTGAAGGTGAGCAGGTCGAACTCGTCGTAGCTCTTGGCGGTCCACAGACGGAGGGTGTTCACACGGCCGGATGCGTAGCCCGGAACCATGTAATCGACCGGCACGGCGCGCACGGACCAAGCCGGCTTCCATACCCTCTTACCGTCCTCTTCGACCACTTCGCCGCCGAAGGAGACCTTCTGGCTGCGGTTGTAGTCGACATGGCCCCACGGCTCTTCGTTGGCAAGCCAGTAGTCCGGGGTTTCGATCTGCTTTCCGGTCTCGTCGAATTCCTGCTTGAAAATGCCGTACTTGTACTGGATGCCGTAGCCGAACGCCGGAACACCCAAGGAAGCGAGGGAGTCGATGAAGCATGCGGCCAGACGTCCCAGGCCGCCATTGCCCAGACCCGGCTCGTATTCGGCGTCGACAACGTCCTGCACGGAGAATCCGAGGGATTCCACGGCTCCGTTGAACTGCTCGGTCAGGCCGGCATTGAGCAGGGCGTTGCGCAGCTGCTTACCCATAAGGAATTCTGCGGACAGGTAGCCGACGGCCTTGGTGTTGCCATTGACCATGTCTGCCTGGGTCTTCATCCAGGAATCCATGAGATGGCGACGCACGGCGGTAGACGCGGCGACATACACGTCGGCCGGCGTGGCCTGCTCGACGGTTACGCCCTGGGTGTACTTCAGCTGCTCACGAATCTCGTCAGCGAACTGCTCCGCGGTTACCGCGGATTTCGGTGCGGTGTTTTCAGTCATTAAACGACTCCCTTATATGGACTACTCTCCTAGAACATTATGCCTTGCGTCAGCGTCCTTGCGGATAAGGCTGCATGAACGCCGATCGACATCATGCATACGTTCTCATGCTTAGCATACAATGCATGTCAAAAAAGACGAAATTTTCAAGAGAAATCAGATAAGCATTCGTTTGCATAATCGTGCTGGGGCGCGACGGGTCAGCTTCACGAAGCCAATATGCAATCACTGATAATTTCCTCTCTTAATACCCCTATTCAATTATGACCACATTGTCTGCAGACATCCATCATAGTCGCTTACGAGCTGCACAATAACGCTTATGGCTGTAATTCGAGAACAAGACATGGGCAAAGGGCGCGACGCTTTGGCGCAATGGATGCGGGAGGCGAGCGGGATAATCGCCGAGCATATGCCGGCCGAAGAACAAGCCGCAAGCGACTTCAGACTCAACCTTTCCCCGCGGCTCCCGCGCCAACTGTGGGCGATGGCGGTCCGCTATTCGCTGCATCTTCTGGAATGCAAAGCGCCCGGCGGCGGCGTCGAAGTTCGGGTCGCGCCGTGGGGCGCCATCAAGATTCTCGACGGCCCGGCGTCCGATCCGCATAATCTGACGCCTCCGGATGTGATCGAACTTGAGCCGGACGTATGGATGCGACTGGCCACCGGCATTACCGGTTGGCAGGAGGAGCTGGAAGCCGGACGCATCAGCGCGGTCGGGGAGCGTGACGATCTGAGCGGACTGCTGCCGCTGGTGTGACTGCCGAGCGCGCTGGCGTCCGAGGTGGGATTTTCGGCGAAAAAGAAAGGTCCGCGGCGTTGCGGCCACGGACCTTTCCGAAACAGTCTTGTGTTACTGCTTTTTAGGCTTCAAAGCACTGGGCATCGGCATCGGGATGGGCTTGTGCGGCTTGGGTGTCGCTGTGGCCTTGGTTGCCGGGAATTCGCCGCTCGTAGCCTTCGCTGCGGCTTCGGCCGCCCACTTGGCATACTCGTCAAGATCGTCGTCGGCTTCGTTCTGGACGGAATTCGTTTCGCCGTCTGCCGTCTCATTTTCTTCGTCAAAATCGTCCGAATCGTGAGAATACTTGGCTTCGATATCGGCGAAAGGATCGAAAGAACCCGAGCCTGGTTCCTGCGCTCCAAGCTCCTTGGCAAGCTCATCGTAATCCGTGTCGGTGGTCAGGTACTTGAGCTTTCGGGCTATTTTCTGCTGTTTGGCTTTCTGACGTCCGCGGCCCATCTGACCCCCTGGGTATTACTGTGCTATCAATTCATCAAACAAGAGAGTACCACTTGTTGGGCCTTGTTTCGTTGTCTGCTCAGACTTTTACGATAAAATCGTTTATTTTTCGCAGGAAAAGGACAAATGATGACGGACGACACCCAGGAACAGCAGATTACCGCTGTGGGCAATGAAATGAGCGCCAGCTTCCTTGCCGCAAAGAAGCGTTCCGACGCAACGCTGGCCGAAATCGAAAAGAATCCGGGCAAATTCACCATGCTCACCGGCGACCGTCCGACCGGGCGTCTGCACATGGGCCACTATTTCGGCACGCTTCGCAGTCGTGTGGAGATGCAGAACAAAGGTGTGCATACCAACATCATCGTCGCCGATTACCAAGTGATCACTGATCGCGACACCACCGAGCACATCCAGGACAACGTGCTCAACCTGGTCATCGACTACATGGCCGCCGGCATCGATCCGGAGAAGACCATGATCTACACGCATTCCGCAGTGCCGGCCGAGAATCAGCTCATGCTGCCGTTCCTTTCCCTCGTCACCGAATCCGAACTGCACCGCAACCCGACCGTGAAGGCCGAGATGGAAGCGTCCGGCCATGCGTTGACCGGTCTGCTGCTCACCTACCCGGTGCATCAGGCATGCGACATCCTGTTCTGCAAGGGCAACATCGTGCCGGTGGGCAAGGATCAGCTGCCGCACATCGAGCTGACCCGTACCATCGCACGCCGTTTCAACGAGCGCTACGCCAAGAAGAACCCGGTGTTCCCGGAGCCGGCCGCGATTCTGTCCGAAGCGCCTGAAATCCCGGGCCTCGACGGTCAGAAGATGAGCAAGTCCCGCGGAAACTCCATCATGTTGAGCGCCACCGCGGAGGAGACCGCCAAGCTCATCAAGAAGAGCCGCACCGATTCCGAGCGCACCATCACGTTCGATCCGATCAACCGCCCGGAGGTCTCCGCACTGCTGACCACCGCTGGTCTGGTGACCGGCCGCGACCCGAAGGAAATCGCCGCGGAAATCGGTGATTCCGGCGCAGGCGCCTTGAAGATGTATGTGGTGGAATCCGTGAACAACTATCTAGCCCCGATGCGTGAGCGCCGCGCCGAGCTGTCCAAGGACATGGATTATGTGCGCGACGTGCTGGCCGAAGGCAACAGGAAGGCCAACGAGATCGCCAACGAGACGCTGGAACAGGTGCGCGAGGCCATGGGCATGCGCTACTGAGTCGCCAACACAATCAAGAGGGCGTCGGATTGACTTGCAATTCGGCGCCCTCTTTGCGTCTATGGCCTATACGGTCTTGCTCGTATAGGCCCGTACGGTGGGACGAGACCGTATGGGGATATAGATGCTCAGAGCTGCGCGAGGCGCTCGCCCGCGGCGATTTCGGCGGCGACGAGGTCGTCGTCCACGGACTGGTCGTCCGGGTCGTCAAGGTAGTGGTCGAATTCGTGCAAAACCTCGGAACTGGGCGCCGGGGTGAGCAGGGAAACCACCACGATGAACGCCAGGGAAATAATGAACGCCGGCAGCAGTTCGTAGATGGCGAAGACGCCACCGAGCGGCTTGACGAAGTTGTGCCAGATCAGCACAGTGGCGGTGCCGGAAAGCATTCCCGCAATGGCTCCGTATTTATTGGTACGCCTCCAGTACAGGGATGTGAGCATCAAGGGGCCGAAGGAGGCTCCTAGACCGGCCCACGCATAGGAGACCACCTGGAAGATGGACGAGTTCTGGTCGAAAGCCACCACAATGCCGAACACGAACATGACGAGCAGTGTGATCCTTGCCACCATCATGACCTGTCGTTCAGTGGCCTTGCGGTAGATCAATCCATGGAAGATGTTCTCGCCGACCGCGGAAGCGCCGATGATCAGGTACGAGGACGAAGAGCTCATGGACGCCGCGAAAATGCCGGATACCACAACACCGCACATGAAGCTCGGCAGCAGCGCCTGGGAGACGACGATGAAGATGTTCTCGGCCGCCGATTGCGTGACGAACTGGGTCGGCATCATGGCGCGTCCGACCAATCCGATGCACACACCGCACGCGAGGGAGACCACGCACCAGGTGGTGGCGATGATTCGAGACTTCTTGATCTCCTCGGAACTGCGGATGGACAGGAACCTCACGAGAACCTGAGGCATGCCGAAATAACCCAATCCCCATGCGAGCATGGAGATCATGGTGATCACGCCGTATTCGCTTGGAGCGCCGAACATGGCCTGACCGGCTTCGATGATCTGTTCTCCGGCGTCATTGAGCAGAGGAGTGGCCATCTGCGTACCGTCAAGGAAGCCCGGGATGCTCTTCAGGAACGTGACGGTGTTGTCGATGCCGCCGGCGGACGCCACGGAGCCGATGAACACCACAGCCAGGGCGAAGAACATGAGCAGGCCCTGGATGAAGTCGGTCACCACCACGGACAGATAGCCGCCGATGATGGTGTAGGCGAACACGACAGCCGCTCCGATCACCATGGTCAGGTGGTAATCCCAGCCGAACAAAGTTGAGAACAGCTTGCCCACGGTAACGAAGCAGCTGCCCACATACACGCAGAAGAACACGAGGATGATCAACGCGGCAATGGTGGAAACGATGTTCTTGTCGTCATGGAATCGCTTGGAGAAGAAGTCCGGAATGGTGATGGAATCGCCTGCGACCACCGAATAGCGGCGCAATCTGCGGGCGACGAGCTTCCAATTGAGGTATGTTCCGAGGGCGAGTCCCAGCGCGGTCCATAGAGGATCGGCGGCTCCCGTGAAATACGCCACGCCCGGCAGGCCCATGAGCAGCCAGCCGCTCATGTCGGAGGCTTCGGCGCTCAGCGCGGTGAGCCAAGGGCCCACGCCTCGCCCACCTGCGAAATACTGGCGGGTGGAGGAATTGGACCTTTTCGAATATATGAAACCGATGGTGAGCATGGCCACGAAATAGAGGACCATCGCCAGCAACACCCAGAAATCCTTGGTGACCACAATCTCTTCCTTCTTAAAAATTCAGTGATTCGACACAATGTAGCGGCTGAGCGTCACATAGGGACGAAACATCTCACTTCCGTATCGGCGGGCGCCATGAATCGGATGATCGTCCGATATCGGGCGGTTGCCGCGGTCCGGGCGGTATCGGAATCTCAGGTGTCGTACCGCCACGACTTGTCGGTGAGCACTCGGGCCATCGCCAGACCGATCGGCAGGCAGATGATCACCATGAACGCGCGGAACGCCCAGTCGAGCGCATTCAACGTGTCGAACTCGCCGAGGTGGAACATGGCCTGGTACATATACATACCCGGCACCATGATCACGATGGAAGGCACGGTAAGGCAGATTCGCGGATATCCCAGATGCGGCGCGAGGAGGCCTCGGCGTACCGAGGTGCGCCATGCGGAGGCCATCAGGCCGGCAAGCAGTGCGCCGATGAAGGCGCCGGCCTCGGCGGGAACGCCCAGATCGACGATTTCCAGTCGCAGGGTGTCGGTGACCATACCGATGGTCGCGGCGACCAGGCACATGCGCTGCGGGGAGTTGAACATCACGGAGAATCCCCACACACCGATGAAGGCGAACAGCATGCGCAGCAGAAGGTTGACCGCCCAAGGCAGGTTGAGCGGCTCGAATCCTTGCGGGTTCAGGTGCACGATCGATGCCACCATCCATCCCGCCAAGGTGGCCATCAGGATGATGCACATCACGTAGGTGATGCGCTGCACGCCAGAAGGAAAGTCTATCTTCGCCATGTCGAGACCTCCCGTGATGAGTGGGAATCCGGGGATGACGAACAGCATGGCGCCGATGTACGCGGTGTCGTGCTGCAGGGCGACCGGATTGAACAGGCCGATCACGCGCAGCGTCTCCGTGCAGGCGAGGGCCGCGACGGCCACGCATACGAAGGTCACGAAGAACTGGTTGAGATGATGGGCGAACAGTTTGCGACGCAGCCAGTGGCCGAGGCCCGCGCCGACGAACGCGCCGACCATATCGAAGGGTCCGCCGCCGAGTAGGAATACGAAGGACGCGCAGGCGCAGGCCGATGCGAATCCGGCGAATTCCGGAGAATACAGCGGTCTGCGTCGCTCGATCATGTCGAGCCGTTCGTGGGCTTGACGCACGGTGATGCCTTGCGATTCGTCCGCCTGCTTGCCCACATGGTCGAAATGTTTGGCATACATGCCTTTCGGCGGCTTGTGCTGGTGATGCTTGCGCGATTTGCCTGCGGTTTCGCCGTCGCCGGATTGCGCATGGTGGCCGGTGTGGTGCTCCGCATCAGGTTCCGCATCCCGTTCCGCGCCATGATTCGCATGGTGGTCGGCGGCTTTGATGTCGCGCAGGTGCAACGGCTGCGCGGTGGGGGAGCCGGCTTTGGTTTGTTTTGTCACCATTTCCAGTGCGTCGAGCACCGGATCGTCGGAACCTTCCTGATTCTGCTCGGCCTTCTGCTGTTCCCTGATTTGCTTGGAAAGATCCGCGGAGACCTGCGACGCGTCTTTTTCGTCGAGATGTTGCATGAGGCCTTCGGAGACGACGGACTGGCTGTGGTACATCGATCCTTTGCCGAGATTGACGTTGAACCAGTCGGCGAAGTGCTCGAGCAGCCAGATGCGTTCGGTGTTGACGCCGGTGGTCGGCAGGTCGACGACTTCGGTGATGCGGTCTTTGCCGTCGGTGCAGGAGGCTTCGATGTCGGTGAGATTCACGTCCGCGCGAACGTGCACGCCAAGCGGATATGCGATGCGGTGCATCATCTCGCGTACACGGAAACTACCGGTACCCGCGCCCAGATCCAGCATGCCGACGCGTACGATCACACTCGCTTTGGCCGCTATGCCGGCTTCGGTGATGGGTTTGTTCCAATCCCTCTCGATGTCTTCCATATCGAGCGGAATCGAATGCGTATGGAAATTGCTGACGGCTTTCGCGTTGTTGTCGGCGCTCACGCCATGCTCATGTTCTTCGCTCACGGTATTCAGGTCTAACGTGTGGGCTGGTCGGATGTTTTCCACGAGGCCCCCTAAGTTCATCTTTCGGACGTGGCTGACCAAAATGCGGACTGGTCAAACGTTTCCGTAACGCAACTGTCGATTTGCCCGGCATACAATGTTCACGCATTTCTTTACTTGCCAAACTCAGGGCTGTGGGCTCGCAACAGACGGCCAAAACAATCGCGGAGGAGCCGCGAAGGACCGGCAGACCGAGCAACCCGATGGTTTGGGGAAGGAGTTCACATGACAACTGATGATCAGCAAATCAAACCGGCGGACGCTGCTATCGTGTCGTCCGGTACCGGAACCAAGGGACCGGAGGAACGTGATCTTCCGCCGTCCCTCAAGGAGTCGATGGATCTGTGTCTGCAGATTCTTCGCGAGGTTCTCGGTGAGTTCGACAAAAAGCTTCTGGAAACCTTCGATGAGGTTCGCGGTTACGCGCTGAACGCCAGCGCCGAACGCTTCTCCGAAGTCCTCACGGACACCAATCCCGATCAGGATGACCTGCAGAATGTGGTCTCCACCATCGACAACATGAACGTGCATGACGCCCAGCTGCTGGCTCGCGCGTTCACCACGTACTTCCACTTGGCGAATCTGTGCGAGGAGAACTATCGAGTCTCCGTGCTGCGCAAGCGCGAAGCCGCGGTGGATGAGAATCAGGCCGTCGATCCTGCGAATGAGATGACTTGCGCCTACCACAAGCTCATCAACGAACTCGGTCCGGCAAAGGCCAAGGACCTGCTTGACAGGCTCGAGTTCCATCCGGTGTTCACCGCGCATCCGACCGAAGCCCGCCGTAAGGCCGTGGAAGGCAAGATTCGCCGTATCTCCAAACTGCTCGAAGTGCACAATCTGCTCGGCGGTTCGGATAAGAAGGAAAACTCCCGTCGTCTGTTCAACGAGATCGACGCCCTGTTCCGCACTTCCCCGATCGCTTTGAAGAAGCCGACTCCCGTCGAGGAAGCGGATACCATCCTCGATATCTTCGACAACACGCTGTTCTACACCATTCCTCAGGTCTACCGTCGTTTCGATGATTGGATTCTCGGCGACAAGGCCGGTCTCGTGCCGCCGGTGTGTCCGGCGTTCTTCCACCCGGGAAGCTGGATCGGTTCCGACCGCGACGGCAATCCGAACGTCACCGCCAAGGTGAGCCGTCAGGTGGCGCGCAAGTTCAGCGACCACGTGCTGGGTGCGTTGGAGATCGAAACCCGTTCCATCGGCAAGAATCTGACGATGGAATCGGGCACCACCCCCGCAAGCGAAGAGCTGAAGAACCTGTGGAACCACCAGAAGGAAATGAGCGAGAGGCTCACCGACAAGGCCGCGCTGATCTCCACCAAGGAAATCCACCGTGCGGTCATGCTGGTCATGGCCGATCGTCTGCACTACACCATTGAGCGTGACGCCGACCTGATGTACCACTCCTGCGAGGAGTTCCTGGAGGACCTCAGAGTCGTTCAGCGTTCGCTGGCCGCGGCCAATGCGAAGCGTTCGGCTTATGGTCCGGTTCAGGATCTGATCTGGCAGGCGGAAACCTTCGGCTTCCACATGGTGGAAATGGAATTCCGTCAGCATTCCGTGGTGCATTCCCGCGCTCTGGAAGACATCCGCGAACATGGTCTGCACGGCGAACGCGGTCCGCTGCAGCCGATGACCCATGAGGTGCTTGACACCTTCCGTGCGCTTGGCTCCATCCAGAAGCGCAACGGCATCAAGGCAGCCCGCCGATACATCATCTCCTTCACCAAGAGCGCCCAGAACATCAAGGACGTGTATGAGCTGAACCGTCTTGCATTCGCCCATCCGGAAGATGTTCCGACCATCGATGTGATTCCGCTGTTCGAACAGCTTGAGGATCTGCAGAACTCCGTCGACGTGCTCGAAGACATGATCAAGATCCCTGAGGTGCAGGCCCGTCTGAAGGCCACCGGCGGCAAGCTCGAGGTCATGCTCGGCTACTCCGATTCCTCGAAGGACGCCGGCCCGACCTCCGCAACGCTGGCGCTGCACGCAGCCCAGGAGCGCATCGCCAAGTGGGCGGAATCGCATAACATCGATCTGACCCTGTTCCATGGCCGTGGCGGCGCCGTCGGCCGTGGCGGTGGCCCGGCCAACCGTGCCGTGCTCGCGCAGCCGGTCGGCTCCGTGAAGTGCCGTTTCAAGCTCACCGAACAGGGCGAAGTCATCTTCGCACGCTACGGCAACCCGTCGCTGGCGATTCGCCACGTGGAATCCGTTGCCGCCGCGACGTTGCTGCAGTCCGCTCCGAGTGTGGAGAAGCGCAACACCGACATGACCGAGAAGTACGCCGAAATGGCGAACCAGCTCGATGAAGCCGCGCACAGCCGCTTCCTGGACCTGCTGAACACCCCGGACTTCGCACCGTGGTTCTCCACCGTCACCCCGCTGACCGAAATCGGCCTCCTGCCAATCGGTTCACGTCCGGCGAAGCGCGGTCTTGGAGCCAAGTCCCTCGACGATCTGCGTACCATTCCGTGGATCTTCTCCTGGGCCCAGGCCCGCATCAACCTGGCCGCATGGTACGGACTTGGTACCGCATGCCAGGAGTTCGGCGATCTGGAGACCCTACGCAAGGCGTACGAGGAATGGCCGTTGTTCTCCACGTTCATCGACAACATCGAAATGTCTCTGGCGAAGACCGACGAGCGTATCGCCAAGATGTATCTGGCTCTCGGCGATCGTGAGGATCTTAACAAGAAGGTGCTCGACGAGATGGAGCTTACCCGCGAATGGGTGCTCAAGATCGTCGGAGACAAGTGGCCGCTGCAGCACCGCCATGTGCTCGGCCAGGCAATCCGCATCCGTTCTCCGTATGTGGACGTGCTTTCCGTGACCCAGGTGCTTGCGCTCGGCTCGCTGCGTAAGCGCGTCGACAAGGAAGAACTGACCCATGGCCAGCAGGAGAACTTCACCTACCTGATCCTGTGCACCGTTTCCGGTGTGGCCGCGGGCCTGCAGAACACGGGCTGATCATAGGTCTTGTTGGCCTTGGATAAACGGGAGGTTTCGTAGCTGATAAAGCGCGAAATCTCCCGTTTTTTATGTGCGGGTGTCGGGTTTTCTTGCCGCGATAGAATCAGGCCGGACCTCTAGAGACGGAAAGGAGTGATAAATGGCCGGAAGGACTTTCGAACTGACTCCCAAAAAGCTGGCTGTGGGCGCGATCATGACCGCAAGCGGAGCCGTACTGTGGGGAATCAACGGAACCGTATCGAAACTGCTTATGGAATCGTATAGCATCGATCCGATGTGGGTGGCTTGCGTCCGACAGATCATTGCCGGAATGCTGTATTTTGCTTTCGCGGCCATAGCGACTCCGAAGCTTCTGACCGGCATGCTGCGTGAGCGCAAGAACTATCCGATGCTGGTTGCCGTGGCCATAATCTGCGTGCTGGTGATTCAGGTGGGCTACCTTCAGGCGATTCATTGGACCAATTCCGGTACCGCCACCGTACTGCAGAATTTCAGTCTGTTGTTCGTGCTTGCGTATGTGTGCGTGCGTGGCAGGCGATTGCCGACGTTTGTCGAGGCGATTGGCGTAACGTGCGCCGCGATCGGAATCGTATTGATCTCCACAGGCGGTGATCTTTCGTCCCTTTCGCTGCCGCTTCCGGGATTGGTCTGGGGATTGGCAAGCGCGTTTGGCAATGCGGCCATGGCGATTATGCCGATTGAACTGATAGCGCGTTGGGGCGCTTTTTCGGTGAACGGTGTGTCTTTCTTGATTTCCGGTTTTGTGCTGCTGCCTTTTGTGCAGCCGTGGAATCACATGCCGCAGCTGGATGCGCGCGGGTGGTTGATGCTTGCGTTTCTGGCGGTGGTTGGAACGTTCATGGCTTGCGGCCTGTTCATGGCAGGTGTGTCGATTATCGGATCGATGCGAGGCAGCCTGATCGGCGCGATAGAGCCGGTCGTGGCCACGATTACCGCCGTGTTGTGGACGGGTTCCGTGTTCTCCACGGCTGAATTGGTCGGATTGGTGCTGATCATTTTCATGATTATTCTCGTGCGATGAATGCGCGAAGCGGGGGGATGGGTATAACAGCGGATCTATCCCCCGTGCTGTGGACGGGCGTCCGAATGGTTTGGTTTTTTCGCATCGTTGGATTCGCTGGTTGACGTAGTCGTCACGTCTTTTCATGCATTTTTTCGATACCCCCCTGATTCGGCGTGTCTTTTTTTATGAACGGGGGGTTGAGTCGTCAAAATTACTCCCTTTTTAGGGTGTATAGATAATTTTTCTGTTTTAACGAAGTTATGCAGTATTTTTTCCTGATTTTCTGCCGAATATGCACATTTATGTAAGTGATGATTCGGGGGAGTTCTGTCTTTGAGAGACATTACATTTTTGGGGGTGTAATAAAGGGGGTTTTTATCCGCCTCCTTATATCAAAGAAGAGGGACTCATGAAATTGATACCTGCTTATGTTCGTAAGGCTGCGATTGCGGCCGTCGCGGCATGTTCGATGCTGCTGCCGGTCGGCGTGGCTTCCGCGACATCGGCTCAGGGCGTAACGGTACCCCAAGGCGCCGGTTATACCGCCACGAAGATTTCTCATCCGGATGCCGCGCTCGGCGAGAACGATGGCATCGTCAATGCGGATTCCAGCGGCACCGCGACCACCGGCGACGGCGACGCCGACCGTGGCCAGAGCTATTCCTGGTCCTCCGTCGGATACGGGGACTGGATGTACGTGGGAACCTGCTATTCCGCAATGGGAAGCACCCTCAAACTTATGGCCAGTAACATGGGCACCACCTACAAGGTGCTCAAGTCCGCGCTTGACGTGGCGTTCAACGGCGAGCTGTACCTCGACAGCGGCGAGAACCGCAGCCTGCTGCTGAAGATCAACACGAAGACCGGCGAGGTCAAGATCGTCGTCGATCCGATTCAGAAGTCCACCGGCAGCAGCTATAACGTGAACGGCTATCGCGCGGCCATCGAATTCCATGACAAACTGTATTTCGCGGCCGCCGCTACGGGCAGCCCGTATTTGCTGGAAGTCGATCCGGCCACCGATAAGACCCAGATCGTCTACCAGACCAGCGGCGTCGCTCCGGGAATCTCCGTCGGCATCCGTGGTCTGGCCGAGCTGAACGGCCAGCTGATCGCCAGCATGATCGGTGCGGACGGAGCCTATATCGTGGCTTCCTCGGATCCGTCCTCGGGGGCCGATTCGTTCAAGACCATCGCGACGCAGCAGGATCTGCTCGACTACCCGGCGTACCACTACACCGACAACATCTTCGGCGGCGCGATCTGGGACATGGTCGGGTTCAACGGCAGGCTGTACATCACCGTCGTGACCGGCAAGAGCGGCGGCAAGCAGTCCTTCGCGCTGTTCCGCGGCGAGCAGAACGCCGACGGTGACTGGACGTACACCCTGCTGGTCGGCGATCCGAACGACGGCGCGCGCTATGAATACGGCTTCGGCGCGGATCGCTCCGGCGCGGCCAATCTGGTGGTGTACAAGGACCACCTGTACATCGGCGGCTACAACGATCCGATGGTGGCGTTGCCGGACGCGCTCGACTTCAAGTTCGAGAGCCTGTACAAGGATCTGTCCAGCCCGGTCAACCTGTGGCGCATGGATGCCGACGAGAACTTCGAGCTCGTGGCGGGCGAAAGCAACAACAAGTACTTCGGCGAGCCGATCGGCACCATCGACGGCGAGACCATGCGCGCGGGCCTGGGCTCCGACAGCGACATGAGCCGCCATCTCAACCAGTACGTGTGGCGTATGCAGGCGTACGACGGCAAGATGTACGCCGGCACCTTCGACATCAGCGACCTTGCCTACCCGCTCACGCAGTTCACCAACGGCGACGTGCTGAAGCGCACCCCGGAGCAGTGGAAGAAGCAGATCGAATACATCAAGGCGTTCCTCGAGATCCTCCAGGAGCAGCAGAACGGTTCCTCGGCCGCTGCGGAATCCTCCGAATCGCTTGAGGCGACCAAGCCGGAAGCCGACGACGCGGATGACGCCGCTGTAGCGGATGACGCGGCTGCGCAGACCCTCGACGATGCCAAGCCCGTCGTCGACGCCGACGAGACTACTGACGAGCAGAGCGCGGCGGACGGCGTCGTGGCGGACGGAAAGACGTCCGACGTAATCGCCGACCTGTCCAGGATGAGCGAGCTGCTGGGCAACATGGGCAACGACCTGGAATCCAAGCAGACCGATGTGGACGTCGACGAGGCCTCGGCGCAGAGCGACGACTACACCATCGACGACCGCGTCCAGTTCCAGCGTTGGCTGAACGAACTGCTCTCGCTGTACAACGAGAACAAGCAGTACCTGCCGCAGTCCATCACCGATGCGCTCGACAAGTGGCTCACCCAGGATAACGTCGACAACTTCACCGACTTCGTGGGAGTGTGCAACTACCTGCATTACGCCACCACCTCTACGCGTGGCTGCGATCTGGTCGTGACCTCCGACGGCGTGAACTTCCAGACCATCACGCGCAACGGTTTCGGCGACAACAACAACCACGGTCTGCGTGTGTTCGCGGTCACGAACTCCGGTCTGAGCGTCGGCACCGCGAACCCCTACCACGGCACCCAGATCTGGACGCTGAGCGACGGTTCCGGTGACGTGAAGGACGCCGAGCTGGTGGATGGCGACGCCTACACGTACGACAAGTACGATTCGCAGTCTAAGTCCGCGAACCAGCAGGGCCTGAGCGTCGGCATCACGTTCAACGGAAACACCGTGGAGGACGTGCGGTACGACTACGTATCGCTCAAGGCCGGCGAGGACTACGTGGTGAACGAGGACGGTTCCGGCATCACGTTGACCAGCGCGTTCCTGAACGGCAAGGAGACCGGCAGCACCGGTTCTGTGGAGGTGTCCTTCAACCGCGGTGCCCGCGTGGGCTTCACTGTCACAATCAAGGACGGCACGCCGGGCGCTCAGCCTGTCACGCCTACCGACGATCAGACCACGCCGGCCAGCAAGTCCTCGACGGACGCCAAGAAGTCCGCCACAGCGGCGGCAGGCACTGCGAAGACCGGTTCCAACGTGCTTGGCATGGTCCTGGCTGCAGTGGTGCTGGTGGCGGCCGGCGCAGTGACACTGGTGCTGCGCAAGCGCGGCTGAACGGGCGGCGCCGGGTAGCCGGCGCCTCCGACGGATAGTGGCGCGGATCGCGAAATCTCCCATGCGGGGTCTCGCGGTTCGCGCCACTCGCGTTATACGCGCCCTCCGCCGGAGCGTCACGGACCGCCCGGGCGCGACGACCGTTTCCTGGCGGCCCCAACCTCGAGAAACGGGCGTATCTTGCCGGTTGGGGCAGGATCGAATGCCTGGCACCCCGACACCAGAATTCCAAATCGTTGGAATTCCGCCGTTTTCTGATTGCATGAGAAGCACGGGACACGACGGCGCACACCCCTTTCCAACCACAACCTCGAAAAAACGGGCGCATCTCCCGGTTGGGGCGGAGACGGCCGCGGATCATCCCGATTCCAAAATCACGAATCGCTGGAAAATGGCCGTTTCTGAATCGCGTAAGAAACACGGAGCGCAATGAAGCGCACCCCCTTCTGTCCCCAACTCCGGGAAACGGGCGCATCTCCCGGTTGGGGCGGAGACGGCCGCGGATCATCCCGATTCCAAAATCACGAATCGCTGGAAAATGGCCGTTTCTGAATCGCGTAAGAAACACGGAGCGCAATGAAGCGCACCCCCTTCTGTCCCCAACTCCGGGAAACGGGCGCATCTCCCGGTTGGGGCGGAGACGGCCGCGGATCATCCCGATTCCAAAATCACGAATCGCTGGAAAATGGCCGTTTCTGAATCGCGTAAGAAACACGGAGCGCAATGAAGCGCACCCCCTTCTGTCCCCAACTCCGGGAAACGGGCGCATCTCCCGGTTGGGGCCGGGCCGGACGCGGACCATTCCGATACCAGAATCGCAAATCGTTGGAAAATGGCCGTTTCCAGATTACACGAGAGACAAGGGACGCAATGAAGCACCCCCCTTCCAGCCCCAACCTCGGGGAAACGGGCGCATCTTGCCGGTTGGGGCCGGCTTGAACGCAGACCATCATGACATCAAAATCCCAAATCGTTGGAATTGCGCCGTTTCTATAGCGCACAAAAGAAACGGAACGTAATGGAGTACGCCCCTTCCGGCCACGACCTCGAAGTAACGGGCGTATCTCCCGGTTGGGGCCGGAAGAGGGGTGCGGGCGGGACGTTCCGTCCGGTCGGACCGGGATCCGCCGTTTTTCGGACTGGATCGACGCGCCGTCCCGGGCTTCTTTGGCGTGACGGGGCGCGGGCGTCCGTCGGACGATGCCCGTCAGGCACATCCCTGCCTACGGTTTCATGATCCGACGGACCCGCATGCGGGCATGCGACGCCCGGGCGTCCCGCTGCGGATGGCGCATCCGGGCGTGTTTCGGCCCGTGGCCCGAATGGGGCCGCGACTGTTCCCGTAACGACGCGGGCCATCCTGATCGCGTCGGTATGGGGACGGCCGATCCGCCGGAGTATCCCCGTGACGACGCGAACGTGCCGTATGCGGCGTCGCGGTCCGGACTGCCGGATGATGTGGCCGGTGTGGTCGGGGTGTTCCGCGGGCTCTGGAGTGTCCGGCGTGCCGCCGATACGCGCCCGCGACCTGCGGCGGCATCCCTCGCGGCGCATTCCGGCGCGATCGGGTGTTCCACAGGCGGCGGACCGTCAAGCGTGCCGAAACAGGGGCTTCGCGGTGCATTCCGGCCCACAGCCCTACGCCCCACATTCCATGGAACCATACCGCATGGTAAACAAAAAGTCCCGAAAACCAACGAACGTGAAGGCTATACGGCGTAGCTGGGCTATTCGTCGGCGGCCATGGCATTGGACTGGTACACGAATCTCTTCAGCGAGGATCTGGACGCGCTCATATCCGAGGTGGACACCGCTGTTTCATCGTCGTTCATTGATGGGGATGAATGTAAGACGCGGTGAATTAGTACATTTTCCGGTGTATTTCCGCTTCGAGTACATATGAAAAACCCCGAACCGTTGGTACTCCAACGTTCCGGGGTTTTCTCCTGGTGCGAGCGGGGGGAGTTGAACCCCCACGAGCATACACTCACTGCCACCTGAAGACAGCGCGTCTACCATTCCGCCACGCTCGCAGACAATCAATTAGTCTACACCTTGACTGCGAAGTGAACAAGTCGGCGTGTCGCGGCCTGTTGGAATTCGCCGGACAGAGCTGCCGCATCGGCGAAGGGTGCGGGAACGGTGTCCGAACCCAAAGGAACAGGCCGGGGCGGAACCTTCGGGCGTGCGAATCTTGGCTGGGTGCGAATCTTGGCCACAACCGGCAGAAACGACCCTTTTAGGGCAGTTGGGGGATGCGGACGAAAAGTTGGACCATGGAAGGTCCGGCGTGGGCGTCGATGCGTTCATGGCCGAGCTCGACGGCTACATGGAGTACTATTGCGAGGGCCGAATCAAGGAATCCCTGGGCTGGATGAGCCCGAACGAGTATCGCAGGAGTCTGGGCTACTCTTCATGAGCGGTCCAGGAAAATGTCCGCATCCCCTTGTGGCTAAAAGGGGGTATGAAATCATGGCAAAAAGGGCCGAAATGCACCCCCTAACCAACCACAACCTACCAGATACACACCTATCTCGCGGTTGTGGCTAAAGGAAGGGGGCTCGCGATCTTGGCGTGGGATGCAATCGGTTCCAGACGACGTCCCGTTTGCCCGGGCGGGCCAAGACCTGCGCATCCCCAATAGGGCCGTGACGCCAACAATCGGCACGCTACCCGCACGATGCGCCAGATACACGCCTATCTCGAGGTCGTAGCTGGAGAAAAGGGCCGCCGTAATCCAAGGCCGCCGAGACCATCGAAATCGTCGGAATCGGCGGCCTGCCATCTCGAAAGAGGCGAGGAGAACGTTCAGCCGCGAGATCCGTTGGCGTAGAACCTGGCCAAGGTCTCGTCGCGGAACTCGTCAAAATATCCGCCGTCGATCGACGCGCGAATATCGTCAAGCAACTTCACGAAGAAATGCTCGTTGTGAATCGTGGCCAGCGTAAAGCCGTTGAATTCGCGTGCTCGCAGCGCATGATCCACGTAAGCGCGCGTGTAATGCGTGCAGGTGTAGCACGTACAACCTTCCTCAAGCGGACCGAAATCGTGCTTGAACTGCGCGCGCTTGATGTTGTAGCGGCCGGAACGGGTGAAAATCGCGCCATTGCGTCCGCAGCGGGCGGGTGCCACGCAATCGAAGGTGTCGCCACCGTTCTCGACGCACGCGAAAATATCGTCGACCGCGGCAATGCCGAGCACATGGCGAGGACGGCTCTCCGGCATCGCATCGCAGATCCAGGCGCAGGTATCGCCGATGATGCGCTTCTCAATCGCACCACCTATGCCGACGCCGTCGAAATCAAGGGATGCGATCTGTTCGGCGGCATGACGGCGCAGATCCTCGTAATTCGCGCCCTGCACCACGCCATACAGCGCCTGATACGGCTTGCCCAGGCGTTCCTCGGTGAGTCGCTTGTGCTCCGCCACGCAACGTTGCGCCCAACGATAGGTGCGCTCGACGGAACGTTCCTGATAGCTGCGCGTGTTCATCAGTGTGGTCAGCTCGTCGAAGGCGAACATGATGTCGGCGCCGATCTTATGCTGGATGCCCATCGAGATTTCGGCGGAGAAACGGTGCAGTGAGCCATTGAGCGGCGACTTGAAGGTCACGCCGTCTTCGTCCACGAACGCGAGACGTTCCTTACCTTCCGCGATCACATCGTCGGATTTCATGCCGGTCACGTCCATGGCGAGGGTCTTCTTGAATCCCGCACCGAGGGAGAGCACCTGGAATCCGCCGGAATCGGTGAAGGTCGGGCCGTTCCAGTTCATGAATTTGGCAAGGCCGCCGGCTTCGTCGAGCACCTGTTCGCCGGGGCGTTCGTACAAGTGGAACGCGTTGGACAGCAGGCATTGCGCGCCGAGATCCTTCATGGTTTCCGGCAGTACGGCCTTCATGGCCGCCTGCGTGGCCACCGGCACGAATGCCGGAGTGTTGATGTCTCCGTGCGGCGTGTGGATTATGCCGGTTCGGCCGTAGCGTGCGCCGTCGCGTCCCTTGCCTTCGGCGGTGTTGGAGAGTCGGGTTTTCTGCTCAAAGTAAAAAGCGCTGCGATCGCCCGGCTTGCCGGGTTCCGCGCCTCGCGGATGTTCCACGAGATTCTTGGAATCGTTGGTTTCGGTAAGGCTTGTCATATGCTTCACTTTAGGCGATAGCGAAGATTGCGTGGGGCCATTGGCGGTGGAGTCACGTTTTTGCTAACTAATTCATTTGCTGCTTTCAACAAACATTCAGGAAACTTCCAGAGCGGGTATCTTTACTCGTATGTAGCAGTTCGAGCGGCACGAATGCTGAACATGTGGAATGCCGCGAGACGAATAAGGAGCAACAATGGCTGAAGAGAATCGCGAGCAGAACGCCGTGCAGCCGCAGAACGAGCCGCAGCAGTCGGCTGATCAGACACAGACTTCCGTAACCGAGCCGATCGATGTGCAGCAGCAGCCGACGGTTACCATTCCCACCGTAGAGACCTCCGCAACGCAGACGGTGGACGATACTCCGGATTACGCTTCGGCGGCCGGAGAAAGCACCGTAGTCGGCGCGGCGCCGACCGAGCAGTATCGACCGGCGCCCGAATACGGTGCATACGGTCCTACTCCGACGCAGCCGACACAGGAACAGCCGGCAGCGCAGCAGCAGTCTTACGGCGTGCCGAACAACGCCGCACAGCAGCCGCAGCAGCATCGCAATCCCTTCTTCGGCAATCCGTATGCGAATAACGCGAATAACGCGAACGGCGCGCAGAACTCCAACCAAGGCAATACGCAGCCGAACAACGGCAATCCGTTCTTCAGGCCGCAGGGCGGGGCAAACGTGCCGCCGAACGGTTCCGGCACCCCGAACAACGGCAATCCGTTCGGTAACCCGTTCGGCAATGCGAACCACGGCCAGCCGGGTCAGTCCGGCCAGCCGAATGCCCAGGCCGGTCTGAAGTCGAAGACCGCGACCCATGTGGTGACCGCAGTGGTGGCCGCGCTGGTCTCCGCGGGCCTGTGCCTCGGAGTCGGCTATGCGGCGATCACCAACGGCTGGGTACGTGTGCCGACGTCGAGCTCGCTGTCGAGCATCAGCTCCAACTCCTCCGGCTCCGGTTCCGCAACCGCCAAGAGCGGCGAGGCCGCCGACTGGGTTTCGGTCGCCAAGGATGTTTCCGACTCCGTGGTGTCCATCCAGGTGGCCACCAGCGAGGGCACGGCCAAGGGATCCGGTGCGATCGTCAGCGACAAGGGCTACATCGTCACGAACAACCACGTGATCTCCGGCGCCCAGCAGATTCAGGTCACGTTGGCCAACGGCACCATCTATTCCGCGCAGATCGTGGGAACGGACACTACCACCGATCTGGCCGTCATCAAGCTCGACAATGCGCCGAGCGACCTGAAGGCCGTTGAATTCGCCGATTCCGACAGCCTTGCCGTCGGCGAAAGCGTCATGGCCATCGGCAACCCGCTCGGCTACGACGACACCGCGACGACCGGCATCATCTCCGCGCTGAACCGCCCCGTCACCGTGACCGATGACGACAACAACGCAATCGTCACCAACGCCGTGCAGATCGATGCGGCCATCAATCCGGGCAACTCCGGCGGCCCGACCTTCAATGCGGCCGGACAGGTGATCGGCATCAACTCGTCCATCGCATCCACCGCCAGCTCCTCCAGCACCGCGGGCTCCATCGGCATCGGCTTCGCGATTCCGTCGAACCTCGTCAAGCGTGTGGCCAACGAGATCATCGAAAACGGTTCCGTGCAGCATGTGGCGCTCGGCATCACCATCACCAGCTCCTCGGTCGAGGCGGACGGCGTGACCCGTGGATGCACGCAGGTGCAGTCCGTGGTTGACGGTGGACCGGCTTCCAAGGCCGGACTGAAGGCGGGCGACTCCATCGTGGCGTTCAACGGCAAGGCCGTGAACAACAACTACTCGCTGCTCGGCTACGTACGTGCCTCCGCGATGAACGATACCGTGACGCTGACCATCGTGCGTGACGGCAACACCATGGATATCGATGTGACGCTCGATCAGGAGGAGTCGACCAGCAGCAGCTCCTCCAACAGCCAGAACAACCAGAATAACCAGAACAACAACGGACAGAACGGCCAGGGCGATTCCAACAACGGCTACGGCGATTCCAACAACGGTTACGGATTCTCCGATCCGTTCGGCCAGTGGTAAACCCGCGGGAATACCGGAAGGTTTGATGCAACTGACGCAAGCGGCGTGACTGGCGCAGCTTACGTCAGCCGCAAACTGGACCGGTATCCGATCCGCAAAGGGCTGTACCAGCAAGGAAAGAACCGCATTCCGATCATCGGACTGAAGAAATTCAGATTCGATGATCGGGGTGCGGTTTTTCGTATGCGTGAGGATTGAAACGCGTGCAATTGCGGAACCGGCGAAAATCGCAGACGTTTGCTACGCTGAACACTATCTTTTTACGCCGTGTATCGATGGCCCGCTTTGGCGGGGCGCCGGTGGGTTAACAAGGCGTCCGATACGAGCGTAAGGAGATTCTATGCGTAGAATCATCGATCTTTGCAAGCGGGTTCCGCTGCTGCCCATTACCGTCATAGCCGCGATTCCGTTGGCGTTGGCGGGCTCATGGCGTCCGTGGGGCGCTCATGCCGTCCATTTTGGCCCGTTCAATCCCGGAGTCGGGCAATGGATTGTGATCGCGCTCGTGCTGTATACGATCATCGTCACGGTGCGCGGCATGATAGACGACTTGCGCAACGGGCAGGTCGGTGTGGATCTGCTGGCTGTCGTTGCGATCGCTTCGACGGTTGCGGTGCAGGAATACTGGGCCGCCTGGGCCGTGGTGCTGATGATCTCCTCGGGCGAGGCGATAGAGGAATTCGCGCAATCGAAAGCGGAAGGAAATCTGACTGCGCTGATCGACGCGGCCCCGCGAACCGCGCACGTCGTCGCGCTGCCTGGACTGCACGGGCATGTACACGCGTCTGGCGACGAACATGCCGCAAGCGTTACCCAGGACGGATTCCGGCAAGCCCTCAAGACGCGGGATCTCAACGAAGCGGACACCTCCCGCGGAGCAACCGGAGAGCATTTCGAAACCATAGCCGTGGAAAACGTGAAGCTTGGTGATGTGATTCTCGTGCTCCCCGGAGAAACCGTGCCGGTCGACGGCGAGCTGTTGTCGGGCGTGGCGACGCTGGATCTGAGCAACATCAACGGCGAGCCGGTCCCACGTGAGGTGTTCGCAGGAGCCCGGGTCATGTCGGGTGCGGTCAACGGTTCGACCACACTGACCATGCGTGCCACGCAGCTTGCCCAGGATTCGCAGTATCAGAAGATTCTGGAGCTGGTTTCGTCCGCGCAGGAATCGCGTCCGGCGGTTGTGAAGACCGCGGACGTGCTTGCGGTGCCGTTCACGATTCTCTCCCTTGCGATCGCGGCGATCGCATGGATGGTTTCCGGCACTCCGCTGCGATTCGCACAGGTGCTGGTATTGGCCACTCCCTGCCCGCTTCTGATCGCGGCACCGGTCGCGTATGTTGCGGGAACCGGACGTCTCGCCAAGGCCGGTATTCTCATCAAAGCGCAGGACGTGCTGGAGACTTTGGGAAAGGTGTCGCATATCTTCTTCGACAAAACCGGCACCCTCACCGTCAAACAACCGCAGGTCGTGCGCGTGGAGAAACCGTTCGTAACGAAATCGCCGTTCGACGAGGATCATATTCTCATGATGGCCGGCATCGTGGAAGGCTACTCCGTGCACATTCTTTCGAAGGGCATAGCGGCGGCCGGCAAACGTGCCATGAACGACTTGTATTCGCGTTACGAACATGGCCAAAGGTTGTGTGCGGAACGTAATATGCCGGGCCACGGTCGCGATTATCCGGTGGTGAAGAACATTGTCGAGGAATCCGGCAAGGGTGTTTCCGGAGAAGTAAACGGGCATGACGTGCGCGTCGGCAGATTCGCGTACGTCACGGCGGATGAATCCGGATTCACGCCGGTGCTGCACGGCAAGAATGGCGAGAATGGTAAGGATGGCGGGACAACGACGAAATCGGACGTGAATTCGCTGTTCTCTCCGCTCGAGCCGGACGAGATGGCCGCGTACGTGGCGCTTGACGGCGAACTTGCGGCGCGAATCGTGTTGCGAGATGTACCGAGGGCAAATGCGAAGGCTTCCCTACAGAGGCTGCACGAACTTGGCGTTTCCGAACTGTCCATGCTTACGGGAGACAAGGCCGCATCCGCGCGAATCATCGCCGAAGAAGTCGGTATCGACGACGTTCAGGCCGAACTGTTCCCGGAAGACAAAGTGGCCGCGGTCAAAAACGCCACCGAAGGCAAGAGCGGGGATGCCGAACATCAACCGCTGTGGAACAGGATTGCGCAACGGTTGACGGGAGCATATTCAACGCAGCCAATCACCATGATGGTCGGCGACGGCGTGAACGACGCGCCTGTTCTGGCGGCGGCCGATATCGGCATGGCCATGACCGACGGCACGTCCACGGCCGCGTCCGAATCCGCGCAGGTGGTCATTATGAACGACGACATCGCCTCCGTGCCGCGCGCCATAGCCATCGCACGGCGTACGAAGAAAGTGATGCTTCAAGCCGTGCTCATGGGCCTTGGCCTGGCGGTTGTGGGCATGGTCGCGGCCGCGTTCAACCTGATTCCCGTGGTGGTCGGCGCGTTCATGCAGGAGGCGATCGATGTGGTGAGCATCCTTTGGGCGCTCACAGCCCTGCTTGACCGGGAGTAGCGCGGAAAGCGGGGCTGTGCGGGAGTGGGAATGATGGCAGCGATGGCGTGACGCGATTACAGTGAGCTCGGAGAGATCTCGCCTGCGATGGAACGCTTCATCCACACGCCGAAGTCCTCGGCGCTCACGCCCTGAGACAGCAGGAAGACGATTTTCGCATACGTGGCTTCCAGCGTCATGTCGCCCGAACCGATCGCTCCGGCGCGTGCGATCGCATCGCCCGTCTCGTAATGGCCGAGCAGCACTTCGGCCTGCTGGCATTGCGATGCGATCACGACAGGCACGCCGTCATGCAGCACGTCGGCGATTACGTCGGTCAGTCCCGGCTCGTCGCTCGGCACATTGCCGACACCGTACGCGCGCAACAGCACCGCTTCGGGATGCGGAGACAGCATTGCGGCAAGACGGTCGGCGCTGATGCCGGGAGCCATGTCGATCACGGCGACGTCGTGACGTGCGTACGGCTTCGGATCGGCCCAACCGCAGCCTTCGCAATCGCCCGCATACCAATGCCACGGGGTGCCGGTACGTGCCAGCGGACCGGTGGAAGGCGCCGAAAAACCTTCAAAAGCCCAACTTGACGACTTGCTCACACGGTTTCCGGCAAACAGATGATGCCCGAAGAACAGGCCGACGCCATGGAATCGGCCGCTCATCGCGGCATTCAACGCGCCGGTGACGTTCGCAGTGGCATCCGACTCGATCTTGCCGAGAGGATGCTGCGAACCCGTGAAAATGACGGGTTTGCTGAAATCCGTCAACGCGTACGACAATGCCGCGCTGGAATAACTCATCGTATCGGTGCCGTGCAACACGACGAAAGCGTCGGCATCGTCGGCATGGGCGCGCAAATCGTCGGCTATCGTCTGCCAATTATCGGGAGTGGCGTTCGACGAATCGATCAGCGGATCAAGTTCGGTGAACGAGAACAGGCTTGGGTCCATATGCGCGTCCTCAAGCAGCCGGAACAGCCATCCACGGGTGTCGGCACCCGGAACCAGACCGTTCGGCGAATCGATCATGCCGATTGTGCCGCCGGTGTACGTGATATGAATGCGCATAGCCTTCCTCCTCATCGAAATCCCAAATAAAAAGTGGACGGTTGATTACCTTCCGTCCACTTTAGCGACTTGCCTGATTCTTGCCTGATTCCGGTCCGATATCAGGTCGATTTCGGTCAGGCCGTAGGCGTTTCCGCAGGCTTACTTTCCGGGCGTCTGCATCGTTTCCAGAACGTCGGGAACGTCGTTGCCGTTATCGTCGAGCATTTCATCCATCAGATCGCCGTTGATGCGGCCTCGCACGTAGAACCAGCCGGCCACCATGGCGATGACGACCACGAGGAACATCAGCAGCGTCCAACGGCCGGCAGCGCTGGTGAGATTCGACAGTACGACCACGGCGAAGAACAGCAGGGAAAGATAGTTGGTGTACGGAGCGCCCGGCATACGGTATTCAGGACGGGTCTCCTCGCCGGCCTTCACCTTCTTGAGGAACGCGAGGTGCGTGACGAGAATGCAGGCCCAGGTTCCGGCGATGCCGATGCCGGCCAGATTCATGACGATCTCAAAAGCGTCGGACGGCAGCACCGCGTTCAGCACGACACCAATCAGACCAAGCGCGGAAGTGATGATGATGCCGCCATACGGCACGTGATGCTTGTTCATACGCGCGGCGAACTTCGGGCCGGAACCAGCCACTGCGAGCGAACGCAGCGTACGACCGGTGGAATACAGGCCGGCGTTCAGCGAGGAAAGCGCCGCGGTCAACACCACGACCTGAATCACGTCGGCGGCATGCGGAATGCCGATGCCGGAGAAGAACGTGACGAACGGCGATTCATTGGACGAATAGGCGCTATACGGCAGGACCAGCGCCATCAGCACGACGGAACCCACGTAGAACACGAAAATACGGATGATCATGGAATTGATGGCCTTCGGCAGCACCTTCACGGCGTCCTTCGCCTCGCCGGCGGCCACACCCACCATTTCGGTACCGCCGAACGCGAACACCACACCCAGCGTCAGTGCGAACACCGGTGCGATGCCCATCGGGAACAGACCGCCGTTATCGGTGATGTTGGCAAGGCCGGCGTGGGAATCGCCAACCTGCGCACCGGTCACAATGGCCCAAATGGCGATGACCATGAACGCGACGATGGTGGCCACCTTGATGGCCGCGAACCAGAACTCCGCCTCGCCGAACATCTTCACGCTCAACATGTTCAGCACGAACACAAGAGCCAGCGCGATCAACGCCAGCAACCACTGCGGCACGTCCTGGAACGCCTTCCAATAATGGAAATACACGGCCACGGCGGTGATGTCGGCCATGACGGTGACCGACCAGTCAAGGAAGAACAGCCAACCGGTCACGTACGCGCCCTTCTCGCCAAGGAACTCACGCGCATACGAGACGAAAGCGCCGGAAGACGGACGGCGGATCGCGAGTTCGCCCAGCGAACGCACCATCAGGAACGCGAAAATGCCGCACACCGCGTAAGCGATCGCAAGTCCCGCGCCACCCTGCGAAAGACGGCCGCCGGCGCCCAAGAACAGACCGGTGCCGATCGAGCCGCCGATCGCGATCATCTGAATATGACGCGGCTTGAGATCCTTCGCATAGCCGGCGTCGCTCTTATCCTGCTTCGTTGCCCTCAACGAAGACGAATCATTGGAACTACTCATAATCAGCTGTTCCATCCCTCTCACATGTCGTAGTTCGGCCAGAATCGACCGCACTGTGCGAAAACGTCCGTAAGCATTATATGGGTTGTGTACAACCTGTGTAGAACGAGCGTGGAAATCGCGAAAAAGAAAGGTTCCGACCCTGTTGGAAATGCAGGGAATATATTAGGCTAGAGCGCGTGACTGAAACTAATGAACTTCGTATCGCAGTAATCGGCGCCGGCCCTGCGGGCGTCTACTCCTCCGACATTTTCCTACGCCAGCTGGGCAAGCTCGGCGAAGAACTGGGCCTGGGAACCAAGGCCCGCATCGACCTGTTCGAAAAGCTGCCGGTGCCGTTTGGCCTGGTGCGCTACGGCGTGGCCCCCGACCACCCTTCCATCAAATTCATTGCCAGCGCACTCGAAAAGACGCTCGACAACCCGGACATCCACCTGTATTGCGACGTGGAATTCGGCAAGGACGTGACTCTCGACGAACTGCTCGAACGCTACGACGCCGTACTGTTCGCCACCGGCGCCGTGGAAGACAAGCCGCTTGGACTGCCGGGCGCCGAACTCGACGGCGTCTACGGTGCCGCCAAGTTCGTGGAATGGTATGACGGATATCCGACCGGCGCTCGCGAATGGCCGCTGGAAGCCGAGGAAGTGGCCGTGATCGGCGGCGGCAACGTGGCCATGGACGTGGCCCGCGAGCTCATGCGCAACGCCGACGACCTGAAGGAACGCACCGACATTCCGGACAACGTGTACGAAGGCATCAAGGGCAACAAGGCCAAGGTGCTGCACCTGTTCATCCGCCGTGGCGTGGCTCAGGCCAAGTTCTCCGTGCAGGAGCTGCGTGAGATGGAGAAGCTGCCGGGCGTGCAGCTGATCATCAACGAAGACGACTTCGACCTTGATGAGGAGACCATCGAGGAAGCCGGCAAAGACAAGCTCACCCGCCAGATGGTCGAGGAGCTGTTCACCATCCGTGAGATGGCCGAAGACATGGAAGACGACGGCGATACCGACTTCGAAGGCAATCCGGCGGACCGCAAGTATTACGTGCATTTCAATGCCGCTCCGGTCGAGGTGCTCGGCGAGGACGGCAAGGTCGTCGGCATTCGCGTGGAGAAGACCGAAACCTCCGCTGACGGCAAGATGAGCCGTACCGGCGAGTTCGAAGACTACCCGGTGCAGGCCGTGTACCATGCGATTGGCTACAAGCCGGCCACCGCTCCCGGCATCGCCTACGACGAACGTCATGCGCATCTGGCCAACGCCAATGGCGACGGCCGCATCACCACGGATGCCGAATCCGGTGAAGTGCGTGAACGCCTGTACGCCACCGGTTGGGCCAAGCGCGGTCCGGTGGGCCTGATCGGTTCCACCAAGTCCGATGCCCTGCTGATCGTGACCAACATGCTTGAGGATCTTTCCAAGGCTGCGGAAGGCGGACGCGTGGCCGCGGACCGTGATCCGGAATCCATCGATCGACTGCTTGCCGAGCGTGGCGTCAAACCGATCGACTTCGCTGGCTGGAAGAAGGTCGACGCCTTCGAACGTGCCGAAGGTGCGAAGGAAGGCCGCGAGCACAAGAAGGTGATTGATCCGGAGCAGATGCGCGCTCTGGCCCACGCCTGATTTCGCTTGAATTTGGCTGA
>CAVEXE010000004.1:55682-94664 GCA_963619615.1 Senegalimassilia sp.
TTGACCGAAGTTGGTTCTCTGACATCGGTTTCGCAAGTAACGGCTCCCGGACATCGTTTCGGGGGCCGTTGTGCGTTGGGGCGTCGGGCTGCCGGAAGGCCTGGCGGCAGTCTTCCAACAACTCGGTGATGGCCAGCGAATATCCAGCAAAATATCAGACTGCGTACTTACCCTTGGGCCATATGAATGGCAATTTGCGTGTGCATGGGCATTGCAACGGCTTGAAGACGACGATGCTCTTCGCTCTGATGTGGGGCGTCATCATGCTCATTTGGTGGGCCACTGGTGGCAGCCAGCGCACGTTGGGCGTCTACATTCTCATCGGCATCGGTTCGACCTTCATCTCGTACTGGTTTTCCGACAAACTTGCCATCGCGTCTATGGGCGCACGGGCCGTCAGCGAGCAGGAAGCGCCGATGCTGTACAAAATCGTGCGCGAACTTTCGGCGAAGGCCGGCAAGCCGATGCCGCGAATCTACATCGCGCCGACCATGAGCCCCAACGCGTTCGCAACAGGCCGCAATGAACGTCATGCGGCGGTCTGCTGCACGCAGGGCATTCTGCAGATGCTCAACGAGCGTGAAATCCGTGGCGTGCTCGGCCATGAGCTCATGCACGTGTACAACCACGATATCCTGACATCCGCAATCGCATCCGCAATGGCCACGGTGATCACGTATCTCGGTTATTCGCTCATGTATTTCGGAGGTTCCTCCTCCCGTGACGAACGCGACGGTTCGTCTTCCGGCGTGGGATTGATTGGCGTGCTGCTGAGCACGATTCTTGCGCCGATCGCGGCTTCCTTGATACAAATGGCGATTTCGCGCACCCGAGAATACGATGCCGACGAAGACGGCTCGTTGCTGACCGGCGATCCCGAAGCGCTCGCTTCCGCACTGAACAAGATTTCGTATGGTGCCGCCGAAATGCCGATGGACAAGACCGCGGGAACGCAGTCGGTGGCGGCGATGATGATTGCAAACCCGTTCTCCGCGGAGGGTTTCTCCCGTCTGTTCTCCACGCATCCGCCGACCGCCGATCGTATTGCGCGTCTCATGCAGATGAGTCAGGAAATGAAGATGCAGGGCGTGCAGTCCGGTTATTCCGGTTATGCCGGGTATTCCGGGTATGGGAATGGCGGCTATGTGCAGGGCGGATACTCCCAAGGAGGGCGTTCGCAAGGTGGATATTCGCAAGGGGGGTATGCTCCGCCGCGTAGATGATATGCGGCTTTGCGGATGATTTCGGATAATCCGAGGTTTGCAAGTAATCGCAGGTATGCGGATAATCCGCATACCAATCCGCATATCGGGAAGCGTGTATGTTGTCGCCTTCCGACGTGATAGACTTTCTCTTCGTGCCCAAAAGGCACATTTTGCGGATGTAGTTCATCGGTAGAACGAAAGCTTCCCAAGCTTTAGAGGCGGGTTCGACTCCCGTCATCCGCTCCATTTTTCTCGATGCCGGGATTGCGGCTTCCGATTATTCCAACGATTTCTGGTTATGCGCGTACCTTCGATGGATTATAAGATTTTTGTCGGAATGCTGGCGGCTGACTGCGCACAACTGGGAGATACGGCCGTTTTCTCCTGGTTGTGCACGGTGTGCGTGCGGGCCATTCCGACGCATGAATCGTAAATCGTTGGAAAATAGCCGTTTTTTGCATTGTGGAAAAAGAGCGGAACGCGATGATGCGCACCCCCTTTCAGCCACAACCACTGAGAAACGGCTGTATCTCCCGGTTATGCACGAAAGGGGGTGATTATAGGGCGCCTCAAGAACTGCCTACGCATCGAAGGTTGCGGATTTTCCATTTTGGCCCGGCCGTCGCATGCACCACATGTGTTACATGCTGGCAAGCTGTTCGATGGTCACGAATGTATAGCCCTGCTTCTTCAGGTCATCGATGATTCCGGGCAGCGCCTGCACGTCCTGCGAACGATCGCCGCCGCCGTCATGCATCAGCACAATCGCACCGTTGTGCGCATTATTGAGCACGGCATCGTGAATCGCCTGAGCGCCCGGCATCTTCCAATCCAAAGTATCGATATCCCACAGCACATTCATGCTGACTATGCCCGCGGCCTGCTTCCACTGGTCAACGCCGAACGAGCCATACGGCGCGCGCATGACGGTGGTCTCAACCCCGGAAGCCGCCTTGATGTTGTTGAAGCCGTTCTGCAATTCGGAACACAACGCATTGGCGTCCAAATCCGGCAAATACGCATGGGTGTTGCTGTGGCTTGCCACCTGATGGCCTTCATTCAGCATGCGCTGCTCCAGATTCGGATACGCCGCCGCCGACGTGCCGACGTCGAAGAACGTGGCTTTCACGCCCTTCGACTTCAGAATATCGAGAATCTGACCGCTGTACTGGCTCGGTCCATCATCGAACGTCAACGCGATCACCTTGTTTCCCGCCGGACGAGGAGTGCGCGACTCGACCACCAGATCCTGAGGCTCCTCCACAACCTCTTTATCAACACGCTTCTGCGATTTCTCGCCGACCCAAACCTCTTTCTTACCGTCCTTGCCCTGCTGCTTGAGCTCTTGCAACGGACCATTATTGAGATTGATGTTCGTGCCATGTTCCACGGTCTCGTATTCCACGGTATGGCCCTCGGTCTTGTCCCCGCCGGATTCAACGGTTATCTCGGCATTTTCCGGCATGCGCTTGCTGTCGTAGGTTTCGGGCGCCACAGTATTGCCGTTGATCTTGACGACGATTGATTCGCCGCCGGTCTCTTCCAGCACTTCCCCGGCAATGTCGAGAAGACGGCCGGGCTTGGCGTTGAAATTGTTGTTTTCCGAAAGCAGCGTTGCGATTGTCGTGTCGACGCGGATCTGCCGATCAATGGTGTTCACGGTGACGGGAATGCGGCGCAGATGGTAGTGCCATGCGTACAGTCCGCCGGAAGCGACCGACAGAAAAGCGATCAGAGCCACTACCGATAGGGTGATGCGGAGCCACGAAGGTCGGTTCCGTCTCGTATGGGTGTGGTCGTCGAAGGACAGTTCCTCGATGTCGTGTTCCAAACTCATTTTTCGCTTCTCTCTCAAACGTCTCGTCATCACATCGACGGGGCAACACGTCAATTGTATGTGACGATTTTCCCCTTTCCGCCCACTATGTGCCTCTGTCATGTTGCCGGACATAATGGAAGCATGACTATCGCAACTCCTGAACGTTATGCCGAAATGCTGGATGCCGCACAACGCGGCGGATATGCGTACCCCGCAATCAACGTGACCAGCACACAGACCCTGAACGCGGCCCTGCAAGGCTTCGCGGAAGCGGAATCCGACGGCATCATCCAGGTGTCGGTGGGTGGTTCCGCGTATTTCTCCGGGCAGAGCGTGAACGATCGCGTGGTCGGTTCTCTGGCGTTCGCGGCGTTCGCGCATGAGGTGGCCGCGCATTACCCGAATATCACGGTCGCACTGCATACCGATCATTGCGCGAAGCAATATTTGGACGAGTGGGTTCGCCCGCTGCTTGCGCATGAGGCCGAGCAGGTTCGCCGAGGCGAGGATCCTACGTTCCAGTCGCACATGTGGGACGGTTCGACGGTGCCGCTGGAGGAAAATCTTGATATCGCGGCGGAACTGCTGGAAAAATCCGTGAAGGCGCACACCGTGCTGGAAATCGAAATCGGTGCGGTCGGCGGTGAAGAAGACGGGCATAGCGCGGAAATCAACGAAAAACTGTATTCCACGCCGGCTGATGGCGTGCGCGTGGCCGAACGTCTGGGACTGGGTGAGCACGGTCGTTACATGGCCGCGTTCACGTTCGGCAACGTGCATGGCACGTATAAGCCGGGCGTGGTGCAGCTGCGTCCGAAGCTGCTGCGCGACATTCAGTCGGAGGTGTGGAACGCGGCGTATGACGGTCGATTGGGAAGCGTGGATTCCGCGCATGTCGCCGCATGTGCTCTGCCGGATATGCCGGAAGGCAAGCCGTTCCCGCTGGTGTTCCATGGCGGGTCGGGCTCAAGCGCCGAAGAGATTGCGGAAGCGGTCAGTTACGGCGTGGTCAAGATGAACATCGATACGGACACGCAGTACGCGTTCTCCCGTTCGATTGCCGGACACATGTTCCGCAATTACGATGCGGTGCTGAAGATTGACGGTGAAGTCGGCAATAAGAAGCTGTACGATCCGCGTTCTTGGGGCCGTGAGGCGGAATCCGCGATGGCGGCCCGCGTTGTTGAGGCGTGCAAGCAGCTCGGTTCCGCAGGTCGTGCGCTGAAGTAGCGGAATCAGCGTGATCTGCGTGCGAACCAGAGGTTGATGAGCGATCCTGTGACCACCAGGGCCACGCCGATCCAGAACGGAACGCCCAATGCCACGCCCAGCAGAAGGGTGCTGCAGGCCGTGGAAAAGACGGGAGTCGCGTACGACGCGATCGCAAGCGTTTCCATGCTTCCGTGCAGCATGCCGTACCCCCAGCAGGAGTATCCGCCGGCAATGGATGCGGCACAGGCGGCCAGCGCAACGTAACCGCCGATGCCTGGTGCGGTGGACGGCAATCCTTGGCCTGAGACGAAATGGATGATCCACAGCATGACGGCCACGCAGCAGAAGAAATAGGTTGTGCCGTCGTAGCCTTTGGACATTGCCGGAGTGAAGGTCGCGTAGAACGACCAGATGAACGCTCCGGCAAGGGCCAGCGCATACGGCAGGGGATTCGAGGCGATGTTATGCAGCGCCTCATGCACATCCAGGCTTTCTCCGCCGACGGCCAACGCCACGCCGATCGTGGCCACGATCGCGCCGGGAATCGCGGTCAGAACGGCTCCTTTGCGAGATGAGATCGCGGCCGTCATCAATACGAGCAATGTGGGCCACAGATAGTTGACCAGACTGACTTCCACGGATTGGGCGGCGGTGGATGCCAAACCGATCGACAGTGAGATTGAGGTCTCGTATGCGATGAACAGTATGCCGCCGATCAGCAGGTATTTGCGCGGCGCCTCACGTACGGGGGCCGGTCTGCGCGTAAGGAACAGCAGCACTCCACCAACGGTGTAGATCAGTGCGGAGCCGAGGGTGGCGCCGAACGATTCGGCGACGAGACGTACCAGACCGGCCATGAATCCCCATAGCACGATGGCGCACAGGCCGATGATGGTGCCATTGTGCGAGATGGCATGGCCGAGAAGCGGATTTCTGGATTGGTGTTCCTGTTGCGTCCAGTGTTCCTGCTGCGCTTGCCGTGCCTGTTGGGATGGCTGTGACTGAAATTCGACTTTCCCCTCGTCTTGATTCATGCAGCCAACGTTACTTCATGCCGTGAAACTGCCGCGGAATCGCCGTGAAGTCTCGGCGACGATACCGTGAAACCACTGTGAAACGATGTCATCCCACGGTTTTGCCCGTATTGAAACGGCAGCCTCTCAGTAGAGGGGCCAATGTAGGCTGTTTTCGGTGGAATAAGGCGAGAGCGTGGAGGTTCGTTATGCCGGGAATCGTGTTGATCGGCGCTCAGTGGGGCGACGAAGGTAAGGGCAAGGCTACCGATCTTATCGGCACGAAAGTCGATTATGTAGCACGTTTCAACGGCGGCAACAACGCCGGCCATACCGTGGTGGTCGGAGACGAATCGTATGCGCTTCATCTGCTGCCGTCCGGCATCATCAGCCCGAATACGACGCCGGTCATCGGCAATGGCGTTGTGGTCGATCCGGAAGTGCTGTTCGAAGAGATCGACGGTCTGGAAAGCCGTGGTGTGGACTGCTCCCGACTGCTGGTAAGCGAAGGCGCGCACATCATTGCGCCGTATCATCGCGTGCTCGACAAGGTGACGGAACGCTTCCTCGGCAAGCGCAAGATCGGCACCACCGGCCGTGGCATCGGCCCGGCATATGCCGACAAGATCAACCGTGTCGGCATCCGCGTGCATGACCTGTTCAACGCCGACCACTTGAAGGACAAGGTCGAGGCGAGCCTGCACCAGAAGAACCAGATGCTCGTCAAGCTGTACAACCGTCGTCCGATTGACGTGAACGAGGTCACCGACGAGTTGCTGACGCTCGGAGAACGCCTGAAGCCGTACGTCACCAACACTTCGCTGGTGCTCAACAACGCGCTCGACGAAGGCAAGACCGTGCTGTTCGAAGGCGGCCAGGCCACCATGCTCGACGTGGACCACGGCACCTATCCGTTCGTCACCTCCTCCAACCCGACCGCAGGCGGCGCATGCACCGGTACCGGCGTCGGCCCGACCAAGATCAGCCGTGTGATCGGCGTTTCCAAGGCATATGTGACCCGCGTCGGCGAAGGCCCGTTCCCGACTGAGCTGTCCGACGAGTCCGGCGATTGGCTGCGTGCGCAGGGCCATGAATATGGCGTGACCACCGGCCGTCCGCGTCGTTGCGGCTGGTTCGACGCCGTGGTCAACCGTTACGCTTCGCAGGTGAACGGTCTGACCGATATCGTGCTCACCAAGCTTGACGTGCTCACCGGTTTGGAAGAGATTCCGATTTGCGTGGCCTACGATGTTGACGGCGAGCGCCGCGAATACATGCCGACCGATCAGGCGGAGTTCGCTGCGGCGAAGCCGATTTACGAGACCATGCCGGGTTGGTCCGAGGATATTTCCCAGGTGCATGACTTCGAAGATCTGCCGAAGACCTGCCAGGAGTATGTGAAGCGTCTTGAAGAGCTGTCCGGATGTCGTATTTCCGTGATCGGCACCGGCCCTCAGCGTGACCACATCATTCAGATCAACTCGCTTATCGACTGAAATTCCAACGGTTGTAAGAGCGCATGTCCGGCTCCGGAAGCAGTAAGGGCGGCCAGTCGAATCCTCCGCAGATTCCACTGGCCCCCGCGAAGCGTGTGCAGGCACGGTTCAATCCGTTGGCCGACGGCCTGATATACCTCGTGGTTTTCGTAGGTGGTTTTCTCGGTGTCGGCCTTCGGCACGTCATGAATGCGCTGATGCCGGCTTCCGATTCCGTGTTCGATTTGGGCACATTCGTTTCGAACATACTTGCATGCTTCCTGCTGGCCGCGTTGACCGAATACATGGCTTCCGCGTCGTGGATTCGCAAGCGTGTACGCCAGGTGGCCAGCAAAGGCCTTGGCATGGGATTCGCGGGCGGCCTTTCCACGATGTCGGGCCTTATGGTCTCCACGGTTGAGGGATTGCGCGACCAGCAGCCCGTCGGTACGTTCGTATATCTCGCATGCACGTTCGTCTGCGCGTTGATTGCCGCGGCCCTGGGTGTTGCGTTTGTGCGGTTGTTTCTGCCGAAACTTACCGGCAGACACATGATGGACGTCATGGCGGGAGCCACGGGTAATGGCTCGTTTGGCAACGCTCCGTCGCATGGTGCGGCGAGTGTTCGCAGGGGTCCGCGGAGGGCGCGTGCCGAGGTTCGTCAGATGAAGGTGGCCGATGTGGCGCATTCCGCCGCGCAGGCCGCGCTTGAGGCCGCTGCGGTGGCACAGGCGGCCGCCGCGCAGGCCGCGCAGGCCGCGCAAGCTGATTCGCTTGGCGTTCAGGAGCCGATTGAAATCCAACAGTCGCAGGCATTGGCGAATCTTGTTGACCCCAATCCGGTCACCGCGGAAATTCCCCTGGTTGCGGACCCGACCACAGGGGAGGTCCACTGATGGTATGGCTCATGTGCCTGTGCGGTGGTCTGGGCGCCATGGCCCGCTACGTGCTGGATGTGTCGATTCAGCGCAGCTGGTGCCGTAATTTTCCCATATCCACTCTTGTCATCAACGGAATCGCGGCGTTGTGCGCCGGAGTCGCCGTGATGTCGTATTTTTCACAATCCGTGGATTCGAACACCATGGCGTTGTTCGTCACGGGCTTCCTCGGTGGATTCTCAACGCTTTCCACCGCCATCAACGAAGTGCTGTCATTGATTCGCAAGAGGCGTTTCGCCATGGCCTTAGGCTACGGTGCGGCTACGGTGCTGGTGCCTTTGGGCTGCGTGGCGCTGGGCTTTGGACTGGCCTCGCTCGTTCTTTAACGAGGATGCCAGTGGGAATGCCGGACGCGTTGTTCGTTGGAATTCCCACGTAATTTCCGTGTTGCAACTTCCGTGTCGTGCAATGAAAAAGGCATTGCTTTTCCGGGAAGTGCCGCGCGTCCGATAGCGAACCGGTTCGAGGATATGTAAAATGGCCGTACTAGTCTGTTAAATTCCAACGATGCAAATATGGCGGGGAAGAGGTGAATGATGGTCGGCATGCGCGACGTGGCGAAGAAGGCCGGGGTGTCGCTGAGTACCGTCTCGCTGGTGGTCAACAAAACCGGATATGTATCCGACGATATGCGTGAGCGTGTGCAGCATGCCATGACGTCGCTCAACTACGTGCCGAACGAACTGGCGCGCAACCTGTACCATAACCGCACCAATATGGTCGGCGTGATCGTGCCGACTATCCGGCATCCCTTCTTTTCCACCTTCACGGCGCATCTGCAGCACGCGCTCGCCGCACGCGGATTGCGCACCATGCTGTGCTCCACAGCCGATGAGGAAAACGGCGAAATCGAATATATCGACATGCTGCGTCGCCGTATGATGGATGGCATCGTGATGAGCGGCCATACGTCGCACGCGCCCGACTACTGGACTTCCATACACCGTCCGATTGTTGCGTTCGACCGTGTTCTGGGAGAGGGTATCGCGTCGATCGGCTCCGACCATGAGCAGGGCGGACGGCTGATCGCCGATCTGCTGATTCGCACGGGCGCCCGCCATGTTGCGATGATCGGCGGCCCGCGTGAACAGTTCTTCGATTTGGATGCGCGCGGTGAGGCCGAGCCTGAATCGTTTGATCTTGGAAAGACGACCTTCCCCACGGTGCGTTATTACCTTACGTTGGAACAGGAATTGACGAGGGCCGGCGTGCGGTACGACTATGTTGAAGCCGGTGAGGTCATGGACTTCGACGGTTACTATCGTGCCGTGGAACATGTGCTGGATAATGTTGGACAGGATGGCGTCGATGCCGTGGTCAGTTCCGATATCGGTGCCGCGTTCTGCGTACGGGAGGCGTTGCGTCGCGGCATTTCGGTTCCCCGCGATTTGCAGATCATCGGCTACGACGGCACGTATCTGACCGATATGGCAGGTATGAAGATGACTGCGGCCGCGCAGGATTTTTCCGCGATCGCGGAAGCCGTGGTCGGCCGTATCACGCAGGCGATCGACGATGAGGACGCCGCTGCGGCACGCGCGCCATTGACGGGCGACGGCAAGCCGTTCGAGCCGAATGTGCTGATTCCTGTGTCCATCACCATGGGCGACACTACAAGAGCGGTGCCGTCGACCAGTGATCGTTCGTAATTTCCGCCGCGCGCCGGTAGCGCTAACGATGGTCTGACACGCCGATATTTCGTCTCCGACTGGACATAAGCAGTCTTTCGGCGGTAATATCGAACCGGTTCGATATTTTGTGACGGCATCGCAATACACTCGCGTCAAACGATTGTCGTGGGAAATATCGCAAGTGGATCAAAACTTGGAACCGAAGGAGGTCCCATGAAAAACAAAGTGCAGCTCATCACTTATGCTGACCGCCTTGGAGACGGCACCATCAAGTCGATGACCGACATTCTGCGCACCCGTTTCGACGGCGTGTATGACGGCGTTCACATTCTGCCGTTCTTCACCCCGTACGACGGTGCTGACGCGGGCTTCGACCCGATCGACCACACCAAGGTCGATTCTCGTCTCGGCGACTGGGACGACGTCGCGGAGCTTTCCAAGACCCATGACATCATGGTCGACGCCATCGTCAACCACATGAGCTGGGAATCCAAGCAGTTCCAGGACGTGCTCGCCAACGGTGAGGAATCCGAGTACTATCCGATGTTCCTGACCATGAGCTCCGTCTTCCCGAACGGCGCCACCGAAGAGGATCTGGCCGGCATCTACCGTCCGCGCCCGGGTCTGCCGTTCACCCACTACAAGTTCGCGGGCAAGACCCGCCTGGTGTGGGTCAGCTTCACTCCGCAGCAGGTCGATATCGACACCGACTCCGACAAGGGTTGGGAATACCTCATGTCGATCTTCGACCAGATGGCGGCATCCCACGTGAGCTACATCCGTCTTGACGCGGTCGGATACGGCGCGAAGGAAGCCGGCACCAGCTGCTTCATGACCCCGAAGACCTTCAAGCTGATCTCCCGCCTGCGCGAGGAAGGTGTCAAGCGCGGCCTGGAAATCCTCATCGAAGTGCACTCCTACTACAAGAAGCAGGTCGAAATCGCATCGAAGGTCGATCGCGTCTACGACTTCGCGCTGCCGCCGCTGCTGCTGCATTCGCTGAACACCGGCCATGTCGAGCCGGTCGCCCACTGGACCGACATCCGCCCGAACAACGCCGTCACCGTGCTCGATACGCACGACGGCATCGGCGTGATCGACATCGGCTCCGACCAGCTGGATCGTTCGCTCAAGGGACTTGTGCCGGATGAGGACGTCGACAATCTCGTCAACACCATCCACGCCAACACCAACGGCGAATCCCAGGCCGCAACCGGCGCCGCCGCATCCAACCTCGACCTTTACCAGGTCAACAGCACCTACTATTCGGCGCTCGGATGCAACGACCAGCACTACATCGCAGCCCGCGCCGTGCAGTTCTTCCTGCCGGGCGTGCCGCAGGTCTACTATGTCGGCGCTCTTGCCGGCAAGAACGACATGGAGCTGCTGAGGAAGACCAACAACGGCCGTGACATCAACCGTCACTACTACTCCACCGCGGAGATCGACGAGAACCTCCAGCGTCCGGTCGTTCAGGCGCTCAACGCTCTCTCCAAGTTCCGCAACGAGCTCGACGCCTTCGACGGCACCTTCTCCTACGAGGTCGATGGAGACAAGTCCATCAGCTTCACCTGGAAGGGCGAGACCACTTCCGCCACGCTCACCTTCGAGCCGGGCAAGGGTCTTGGCGTGGAGAACACCGCGTCCGTGGCCTCCATCGAATGGGAGGACTCCGCTGGAACCCACCGTACCGACGATCTGATCGCCGAGCCTCCGACCGTCGCCTGATTCAGGCGTCGCAGTAAATCCTGCCCTTCCATCATTTTCCCCCTTCGCTGATGGAAGGGCAGTTCTTTATGCAAAAGACGTTTGTATGAGCGTTGATGCCAGTTTCTACCGGTAAGGTGTGCAGTATGTCAAAGATGTCAAAACTGTTCGATCAAGATAACATGTTCTTCGCCATCATGGGCGTGCTGTTCGACCTGATCATCCTCAACGTGCTCACGATCGTATGCTGCATTCCGATCATCACGGCCGGAGCGTCGTTCACCGCGATGCACAACGTGCTGTGGCATATGGTCCGCCATGAGGAAACCTATGTGGCGCGCCAGTTCTTCGACTCGTTCAAACGCAATCTCAAGCAGTCGCTTGTGCCGTGGCTGCTGTTTCTGTTCGCGGCCATCGTGCTGGTGGTCGACGGCATGATCGCATGGTCCATGGGGGAGTTGCGCGGCCCGCTTGTGGCGTGCGTGGCTTTCATGGGGCTGGTTGTGGTGGCCCTCGCACAGTATTTCTTCCCGTTGCTGTCCCGCTATGAAGACAAGTCGATCATGCACTTGAAGAACGCCGCGAAGCTTACGATCGGATTCTTCCCGCGCACATTGTGCATGCTGGTGATTCTCGTGGCGTTCGCCGCGCTGTACATGCAGTTCTTCGCCTATATGATTCCGCTGTTGCTGTTGATGGGTATCACGCTTCCGCAATACTGCTGCGCATGGATCTACAACTGGATTTTCCGCCGCATCGACGGTGAGATCGACGCAAAGGGCCGTACCATCGAGCGATAGTAGGTGCGCGCCATATGTGACGCGCACCTTAGGCGGCCTTCTAGGCGGCGAATACGGTTGCGCTGCCGGACGGAACGGTCAGTTCGATGCCGTTGACCGTCACGGCTTCTCCGATATTGAACAATACGTTGCCCTGTGCTGCGGCCTGCGCGTCGGCTTCCGGCAACGTGCAGCCGGCCTCGGCCGCGGACGGATTGATGGCCACGATGATGCGCTCATCCGCTGAGGACCTTGCGTACACCAGCGGATAGGCGTGGCTTTGCGCATGGAGGAACTCGATTGCGCCGTCTGCCTTGAGTGCGGGATGTTCCGATCGCAGCGCGTTCAGCGCGCGCACGACGTGCAGCAGGGAAGTGGGGTCGGCTTCCTGCTGGGCCACGTTCGGGCGATCCTGCTCGCCGTCAAGCGGCAGATACAGGTCTTCGCGTCGACCGGCCGAGAATCCCGCGTTGGTGGATGCGTCCCACTGCATCGGGGTGCGGGATCCGGTGCGTTCGTATGCGCCCTCCTTCGATTTCAGCCCGTGGACGTAGCGCATGCCGATTTCATCGCCGTAGTAGATGAACGGGCATCCGGGCATGGTCAGAAGGAATGCGAACGCGAGCTTCATCTCGTCGAGGGTCAGGGTGTCGCGCATGCGGATCATGTCGTGGTTGCCGGAGGGGATGCAGATGTATCCGTTGCCTTCGGTGTCGGCGAGCATGCCCATATAGGTGTTCACGAATTCCGCGGCGTCTCCGTTGGACTGGGCGGAGAAGTAAGGGTTCTCGCGGAACAAGTCGAGGTAGTGCGAAGGGCCGAAGTGCAGCAGGAAGTCCATGTTGAATCCGGCATGCAGCGCTTCCTTCGGATTGCCCCATTCCGAGACGAGCACCGCTTCCGGATGCGTTTCATCCAGATGTTCACGTACCTGCTGCCACAGTTTCGACGTCCAATAGTGGTCCGGATCCTCTTTGACCAGGCTGGCGGCCATGTCCACGCGGAAACCGTCCGCGCCGAGGCCCAGCCAGAAGTCCATGATGTCTTGAATGAGCAGTCTGCCGCCCTGCGCTTGGGGTGAGTCGGCTGCGAACTGCCAGTCCTCCGTTACGGTGCCGAATCCGTAATTGAGGCAGGCCTGCGTGGAGAAGCAGTTGACCGCCGCAGCGTCGGGGCGTTCCGCGATGCCGCCGAGGAAGCCGCGAATCGATTCGTAGGGGGAATTGAGATTCGGTGATTGCGTCATCGGACGCCAGATATACCGGTCCGTCCACGCATTGTGTTCGTCTTTGCCGGATTCAAGGAACCAGGGATTGTCGACTGCGGAATGGCCGGGGACGAGATCGAGCAGCACGCGCATGCCGAGTTCGTGCGCGCGTTCGAATACGCGGCGCAGATCCTCGTTGCTGCCGTAACGTTCGGCCGTCTTGTAGTAGTCGCGCACGTCGTAGCCGGCGTCGTAGAAGGAGGAGTCGAAACAGGGGTTGATCCATACGGCGTTGCAGCCGAGGTTCTTGATGTAGTCGAGTTTTTCGATGATGCCTTGGAAATCGCCGATGCCGTCGGCGTTCGAGTCGTTGAATGACTGCGGATAGATTTCATAAAAAATCGCGTCGTTAAGCCAGGAAGCCATATTTCCTCCGAAATGCACGTCGTTGTCGTTTTCTATCGATGTAAACAAAGCGTCGCATCGAAACTGCGGTGTTCGAGTGTCATTATACCGATACGTCGGTCAATTTGAAGTATTGGGAAACCAATGGTTTCAGGGGGTCAAACCATTGACGCGACACGCTGAGAAACATAAGGAGGGACGGGTATTTCTCGAACCGGTTTGACAACTCTCGAACCGGTTTGATAACCTTGTGCATCAAGGACGTGGAAATTCCGACAACGCGAGTTGGAAAATCTGCATCCTTCGACACCTCACCAAGCAGGGCTGCCTGGTGAACAGTGGATAGAAAGGGATTGGAAATGAGCAAGTTTTCGACTTGGAAGAAGGCTGGCACCGCCGTCGTCGCTACGCTGATGACCGTCGGCATGCTGGGAGCCTGCGGCTCCTCCAGCTCTTCCAGCGGCACCACCATCACCATCTTCAACTCCAAGGTTGAGATCGAAAGCCAGATGGAAGAGATGGCCAAGAAGTATTCCGAGGAAAAGGGCGTCAACGTTGAGGTCTACTACTCCAACGACACCGTTGCGGCCCACCTGGCCACCAAGTACGCCTCCAACGATCCGTACACCATTTCCATGGTCGACGCCAAGGACATCTACTCCCTGGGTGAGGAGCACGCCGTCGATCTGTCCGGCGAAGATTGGGTCAGCGACACCGACTACGCCGTCACCGTTGACGGCAAGACCTACGGCTTCCCGGTTTCCATCGAGGCCCGTGGCCTGATCTACAATGCCGACGCCATCAAGAAGATCACCGGCAAGGAATTCAATCCGGAAGATTACAAGACCCTTGACTCCTTCAAGGAACTCATCCAGGAACTCAAGGATGGCGGCATGGAATCCCCGACCGGCGTCATGAAGGAAGACTGGTCCCTCGCGGCACACTTCCTGCCTGAGGTCTATGAGGAGCAGGAAGACCCGAACGCCTTCCTCCTCGACATGCAGGCCGGCAACGTTGATCTGAACTCCAACGCCAAGTGGACCTCCCTCATGAACTTCTTCGACGTCATGAAGGACAACAACTACGCCAAGTCCTCCGCCATCTCCGCAGAGCGCGAAGTGACCGAGCAGAAGCTGGCCGAAGGCGAGATCGCCTTCATGTTCGGCGGCAACTGGGATTGGTCCGTGATCAACCAGTACGACTACACCGAGAACATGGGCCTCATGCCGGTTCCGCAGAACACCGATGACGGCTCCAACGAGAAGCTCGTCGGCGGCGGCTCCAAGTACTTCTTCATCGACTCCTCCGACAACACCTCCGACGAACAGCGCCAGGCCGCCAAGGACTTCCTGAACTGGCTCGCCGAGGATTCCGAAGGCCAGGAGTTCATCTCCACCGACGCAGCTCTGATTTCCCCGTTCAAGAACAACGAGATCGAAGCCGCTGACCCGCTGGGCAAGTCCGTGAAGTCCTACGCTGACGCCGGCAAGCTCATCGAGAACTACAACTATCTGCCGGATGACCACTACTCCGTGCTGGGCGCCAAGTTCCAGAAGTGGCTCGCTGGCGAAGAGGATCGTGCAACCCTCGCCCAGGACATCCAGGATTACTGGAAGACCGCCAAGTTCACCGGCGCTACCGCCTGAATCTGAAAAATAAAGCACCATGATGCAGGGTCCGCCGCCCGCGACGGCGGCGGACCTTACATCCCCGATATGGATGGGAACCATCATGAAACAAAACAAGCTTTCATATAAGATCGGCCAGTTTCTGATGTTCGGCGGCCCGGCGACGATTCTCTTCTTCGCTGTGGTAATCCTTCCGTTCATCTACGGCCTTTATCTCACCTTCACCAGCTGGGACGGCGTTTCCGCAAAGAAGCCTTTCGTCGGTCTCGAAAACTACAAGGCAGCCATCGCAGACACCGCATACTGGCAGTCGCTTGGCCGCACCTTCATCTACTCCGTAATCGCAGTCATCCTTGTCAACATCGTCGCCTTCCTGCTGGCTTATCTGGTGACCAGCGGCATCAAGGGACAGAACTTCTTCCGTGCGGGATTCTTCATCCCGAACCTCATCGGCGGCATCGTCCTGGGCTACGTGTGGAAGTTCGTTTTCAACCGCGCTTTCGTGGCCATCGCCGAAGCGGCGACCCAGTCCGATCACGCATCGCTCCTCTCCACGCCGAACGGCGCAATGTTCTGCTTGATCCTCGTGTCGGTCTGGCAGTACGCAGGCTACATGATGCTGATCTACGTGGCCGGCTTCATGAGCGTCGACCAGAGTCTGAAGGAAGCCGCCATGATCGACGGCTGCAACAAGGGCCTCGCGATGTGGCACGTCGTCATCCCGCTGATGCGTTCCTCCTTCGTGCAGTGCATCTTCCTGAGCACCACCCGCTGCTTCATGGTGTACGACCTGAACCTCTCGCTTACCAAGGGCGAGCCGTTCAACCAGTCGGTGCTCGCGGCAATGCACGTCTACAACCAGGCATTCGTTTACAAGAACTATGGCACCGGTCAGGCCGAGGCGTTGGTCCTCTTCATCGTCTGCGCAGTGATCGGCATGCTGCAGGTGTACTTCGGCAAGAAGGGTGAGGTGGCAGCATAATGAAGGGTCAAGTAAGCACTCGCACCAAGATTCTGCACGCACTGATGATCGTCATTCTGACGATTCTGCTGCTGCTGTTCATCGCACCGTTCCTGCTCGTCCTGATCAACGTCTTCAAGACGAAGGCGGACATCAACACGGAGCCGCTCGCCCTGATCGGCAAGCATGGCTTCACCCTGGACAACTTCCCCAGGGCGATGGACAAGATGAACTTCTTCACCGTGTTCGGGAACTCGGCGATTATCACCATCTGTGCAACCATCCTGACCATCCTGTTCTCCGCTATGTGCGCGTACGTCATCGTACGTAACCCCTCGTGGAAGTTCGGTGGCCTCGTCTTCGCGCTTATGGTCGCATCCATGGTCATTCCGTTCCAGGTGCTCATGGTCCCGCTTGTCTCCGTGTATGGTGGTCTGCTCAGCGTGCTCAACAGCCGCATCACGCTGATCCTCATGCACACCGGCTTCTCGGTGTCGCTGGCCGTGTTCATGTTCCATGGCGCGATCAAGACGAACATTCCGAATGAGCTCGAAGAGGCCGCCAGCATCGACGGCTGCTCCAAGTGGCGCACCTTCTGGACGATCGTGTTCCCGCTGCTCAAGCCGACCGTGGCAACCGTGGCGATCATCGACGCCATGGCCTTCTGGAACGACTACCTGCTGCCGTCCCTGGTCCTCGGCCGTCGTGAGCTGTACACCATCCCGATTGCAACCCAGATCTTCTACGGCACCTACTCCAACGACATCGGTCTGATTATGGCCGCCCTGTTGCTGGCCATGCTGCCGATCCTGATCCTGTACCTGTTCCTGCAGCGTTACATCGTCGAAGGCGTGACCTCCGGCGCGGTGAAGGGCTGAGTCGCACAACGAATCGCACAACGAAAAATAGATAAGTCCGGATGCGTAATTCACTACGCATCCGGACTTTTTGTATGTCCGCGATATGTCTGTTACATGGTTGTCGGTTTTGATTGAGATTGTGATATCAGATGCCGAAAAAGGCTTGATTTTAGGGGATAAAACAATATCGAACCGGTTCGACACGCGCGAACGGGGTTGAGGTTTGAACCTTTTTAATCTTCGGGATAATATCGAACCGGTTCGATACAGAGGTCGAGCTATAAAAGGGGTTTTACAATTATGGATAAATTTGTTCGCCCGGGCATTGATGACCGTCCGGATTATGACAAGGCTCTGACTCCCGAGCAGAGGGACGCGGTCTCCCGTTTGGCCACCTCGATGCCGGAACGCCGTGCCGGAGACGCCAGCCAGACCGACGTGCAAGTTCAGGCAACCAATCTCGCAGCGTCGTCCGATGCCGCAGGTTCCGGTTTGGGAGCCATCGCGGCAGTGGACACCGCAGTGCCGGATCCGTCCTCCGCCTTCATGGACATGCGTGACCCGATGGTCTCCGCGGACGGCCACCGTCCTACCAAGGCGGAAGTCATCCGTCTCGGCGTGGGCTTCACCATCTCCGCAGTGGCCTGCGCCATCCCGTGGGTGGCCCTGACCTCCATCATCCTGCCACGCGTATTCGAATCCATCGATCCGGCCAGCAAGGAGTCCATGCTCGGCCTGGTCAACATCTTCGGCTCCGTGGTGGCGCTGGTGGCCAACATCGTCTTCGGAACCTTCTCCGATCTGACCCGCTCGCGTTTCGGCAAGCGTACCCCGTGGATGATCGCCGGCGGTCTGGTGACCGGCCTGAGCGTCGGAGCCGTGTCTCTGACCCATTCCGAACCGGTCATCATCATCCTGTGGTGCTGCGCTCAGCTCGGCTACAACATGATGCTCGCCCCGTACGTGGCCACCATGTCCGACCGTGTGCCCGACAAGTTCCGCGGCACCATCTCCGGTTTCTACGGCGCAGGCATCGCAGTCGGACAGACCCTGGGTTCCTTCGTCGGCGCGCAGCTGCTCAAGCAAGGTGACGCAGGCATCTTCAGCGGCTGGATGATGGGCATGATCATCTTCAGTCTCACGGGCATCGTCGTGGTACTCATCTGGCCTCGCGAGAAGTCCAACCGCGATGAAGCCCGCGGCGAGCTCAACTTCAAGTCCATGCTCATGAGCTTCCGTCCGCCGAAGAACGCGCCCGACTTCTACTACGCGCTTGCCGGCCGCACCATGATGATGGGCGGTTACTGGATGATCAACACCTACCAGCTGTACATCGCGCAGGACTACGTGTTCGCCGGAGATGCGGACGCCGGCGTCAAGGCCGCCGAGCTTATCGCCACCATGGCCGTCATCACGTTGGTGGTCTCCCTGATCGCAGCCGTCGCAGCCGGACCCATCACCGATAAGATCGGCATGCGCAAGGTGCCGGTCGCGCTGGCCAGCTGCCTGTTCGCCGTCGGCGCGCTGATGCCCATGCTGTTCCGCTCCGCCACCGGCATGCTGCTGTTCGCCGGCATCGCAGGCCTCGGCTACGGCATCTACAACGCCATCGATCAGGCTCTGAACGTCTCCGTGCTGCCGAATCCTGAGGAAGCGGGCAAGGATCTGGGCATTCTGAACCTCGCCAACACGCTTTCCACGGTGATCGGCTCCGGCATGACCTCGATTCTCGTCGTGATCGTGAAGTCCATGATGGGCGTTTCCGAAACTCCGGTCGTCGCCTATACCGTGGTCTTCGGCGTGGCCATCGTGATCGTGCTTATCGCGGCCTTCCTGATCATGCGTATCAAGAACGTGAAGTGAGATTATTCTCGGCGTGTTGATATAGTTTCTCCCGTCAAAAAAGATCGCCCGAATGCGCAGTCGCAGTGCATTCGGGCGATTTCCGTATGCAGCCATGTGCGCGAAGAGAAAACAGACGATGGAAGAAGAGAACAAGAACGAGTCCATGCCGACCCCGCCGCCGTTGCCCGGTCAAATATATATTCGTCCCGGCATCGACGATCGTCCCGACTATGAGAAAACACTGACCGAAGAAGCCAAGGCCGCACTGAAACGACTGGCCGTGCAGCAGAATCCACGTGTGCCGGAAGCCTCGAACGAACGTCCGGAAGTGCAGGCGGCACGCATCAATGCGGAAGGCGGTTCTCCGCTGACCGCCGCGGCGCACCTCGATGCGGCCGTGCCGAACCTCGAATCGTCCTTCCTCGATCTGCGCGATCCGATGACGGCGCCGGACGGTACCACGCCTGATAAAACGCAAGTACGACGACTGATGGTCGGCTTCACGCTCGGGGCGTTGCTGTTCACCGCGCCCATGGCCGCACTCAACACGGTGCTCGTTCCGCAGCTGGTTGGTCGGATTGCGGGTGGTGCGCTGAATGGCGGTGTGACGTCTCTGGCATGGCTCATGGGGCTCGGCACCGTGGTGACCTTCTTCATGAACGCGTGGGTCGCGGTCGGCTCGGACCATACGTTCGGTCCGCTCGGACGGCGCATGCCATGGATCATCGGCGGAACGCTGCTGACCGCCGCGAGTGTGGCGATTCTGTCCGCGTGTGAGCTCATCCAGCTGGTCGGATTTTTCTGGCTGCTCACGTTGGTCGGGTACGCGCTGGTATCCATGCCGCTTGCCGCCGCATTCGGCGAGCGCATTCCGGACAAGTTCCGTGATCGTGCCGACGCATGGCGTGGAATCGGATTGACCGTTGGCCAGCTGATCGGCGTCATTGTGGCCGTATACGGCACGTGGAACGCCGATGCGTCCGGTTGGGACGGCACCACGCGTTCCTCCATTCTCCGTTTTGCCATTTGGTTCGTTGTTGCGGGAATCGTGACTCTTCTGGTGTTGCCGTTTGAGGGAACCAGCACCTATATGCCTCGTGAAGACGTGCGCAAGGGCTCTTTCTTCTCCCAGTATCGTCCGCCGAAGGGTGCTCCGAAGTTCTTCGTGGCGTTCGTTGCCAGAACCTTTGCGGTGGCCGCGCCCGCGATGATTGCCGTCTATCAGTGGTATTTGGTGGTGAATGACGTCGATTCCAGTGGTTCGCGGGGTTTTGGATTGCAGGGAACGGGCGCTGTCGTGGCGATGATGGCCGTTGCCGCGTTTGTCGGTTCGTTGCTTGGAGCCACCGTGCTTGGCCGTGTTTCCCGTGCGATTGAGGATTCGCGCATTCCGGCCGTCGCTGCGATTGCGCTGTTCGTCGTCGCTGCCGTTCTGCCGTTGGTTTTGGAAGACACGTTGCTCGCCGTCGGGCTGTATGCGCTGATCGCGGGTTTCGCATATGTGTTGTATGACGGTGTGAGCCAAAGCCTCAACCTTGCCACCGTTCCGGATGTACGTTCCGTCGGCCGTGCGCTCGCTTCGTTCAGTTTGGCGAACACGTTCGGTTCGCTGTTGGGCGTTATTGCCGGTGCGATTGCCGTTCTTGCGTTTGGCGCGTACCTGCCGATGTTCGCGGTGGCCATTGTGTTCATGCTGATTGCGGGCGTGCTGACGGCATTGTTGAAGTGAACGGCTGAAGTGAACGGCTGAATCCCGATCGAATTCGTATCGGATAGGCGCGTCCACATAATGAACCTTTAGTAGATAGGGTGTGTGGGCGCGCTTATGTTTACGGATGGGTTCGGACGGGAGACCGTTTTGAACAAGAGACTTTGCGAAAGGAGGTTCGCCACGATGAACGGAATGGTTGCCAACGCACTGCTGTCCGCACGAATTATTATTCCGCTTCCGTTGGCGGACTGATTCGAGCGATATGGCTTCAATCCCCGCCGACGGAGGCAGGGTTTGAAGCGCTGATACCACGTTGAGGGCCCTGCATGAAGCGGGGCCCTTTTGCTGTTGCGTCCACAAGGCAAAACAGCGGAACGGGTCGAGGCCTGTGGAGAGAGAACGCATAGCGTTGCCGTTTCGATTTTGGAATCGGCGACGCCGAAACATACAGGAGCATTCCAATGAGCGCAGTTGAAGCAGCTGCAGGCAAAGCGCAGGCACTGGTACGCGATTCGGTCAAAACCGTGATCGCCGCTTCCATGGTCGGCACCGCCATCGAATTCTACGATTTTTACGCATACGGCACGGCCGCTGCGAACTATTTCCCGAAGGTCTTCTTCGGAGACTCTTCCAACCAGACCGTCGCGCTGCTGGCCAGCCTGCTGACGTTCGCCATCGCGTTCATCGCACGTCCGCTGGGTTCCTTGGTGTTCGGACATTTCGGCGATCGTATGGGCCGCAAGACCACGTTGGTGGTCTCCCTGCTCACCATGGGCATCGCGACCTTCCTGATCGGCTGCCTGCCGACCTACGGCCAGTGGGGTGTTGCGGCCGTCGTGATGCTGTGTTTGTGCCGTTTCGCGCAGGGCATCGGTCTTGGCGGCGAATGGTCCGGTGCCGCTTTGGTGGCCACCGAGAACGCGCCGGAAAACAAGCGTGCGCTGTACGGTTCCTTCCCGGAGCTGGGTGCGCCGATCGGTTTCTTCCTGTCGAACGGCACCTACTTCCTTCTGGAGACCTTCAACGATGAGCAGGCGATGCTTGCTTGGGGATGGCGTGTGCCGTTCCTGCTGTCCGCGGCTCTCGTGGCCGTCGGTCTCATCGTGCGAGTACATATGGAGGAGACTCCGATCTTCCGCCTTGCCCAGGAACAGAAGAAGGTCGTCAAGTCCCCGCTTACCGAAGTCTTCAAGAAGAGCTGGAAGCAGGTTGTTCAGGCCACGTTCCTTGTGGCGGTCACCTACACGTTGTTCTACACGCTGGCAACATGGTCGCTCGCTTGGGGCACCAAGAGCGCGGAAAACGGCGGCGGCGATCTCGGTTTCACCAATCAGGAATATCTGCTCATGCTGATGCTGTCCGTATGCATGCTCGCGGCATTCATCGTGATCTCCTGCGTGGCCGCCGATAAGCTCGGCCGCAAGCGCGTGATCATCTTCTCGTCTTGCTGCCTCGTGGCATTCGCGCTTCTGTTCCCATTCCTGCTCAACCCGGAAGTGGTCGGACAGCGCAACTTCGCGGCCAACCTTGCGTTCCTGTGCATTGGTTTCGCTCTGATGGGTACCGCATTCGGCCCGATCGGCGCGTTCCTGCCAGAACTGTTCGACGCCAACGTGCGCTACTCCGGTTCCGGCATCGGCTATAACCTGGCCGCCATCGTCGGCGCCGCGTTCGTGCCGACCATCGCCACCTGGCTGTCCCACAACTGGGGCGTGCACTCCGTGGGCCTGTACCTCGGCGTAATGGCTGTGTGTTGCCTCATCGCCGTGGTGAGCTGCCACGAGACCAAGGACGTCGACTTCACCAAGTAAGGGTGTATCGGCGGCGCCATAAAAAACGTTCGACGAAAACATAACCACTATGTGGACGTCAACAATCACCATAAAGAAAGCGGGACTAGAACAGTCCCGCAGTAGGGGCGGTCCGATTCTCGCGGACACAATCCGGGGGAGCAGCATCCCAGGAATCGCCAGCCGTCGTAAACAACCGAACAACAGAAAAAAGAACATCGCGAACATTCCGGGAAATCATCCCGCACTCACGAGAAAGATATTAAATAATAAAAGGAGCGCCAATCATGGCTGCAACTATCTGGTACGAAAAAGATGCCGACCTGTCCGTGTTCGAAGGCAAGAAGGTGGCCGTTATCGGTTACGGTTCCCAGGGCCACGCCCATGCTCTGAACCTGCGTGACTCCGGTGTCGACGTGGTCGTCGGCCTGCGTCCTACGTCCAAGTCCGTGGAATACGCCAAGGAGCAGGGCCTGGAGGTCCAGTCCGTGGCCGACGCCACCGCCGAGGCAGATGTGGTGATGATCCTGCTGCCTGACCAGTACCAGGCCGCCGTGTACAAGTCCGAGATCGAGCCGAATCTGAAGCCGGGTGCTGCGCTGGCCTTCGCTCATGGCTTCAACATTCACTACGGCTACATCAAGCCGTCCGAGGATCATCCGGTCTTCATGGTCGCTCCGAAGGGCCCGGGCCATATCGTTCGTCGTGAGTACGTCAACGGACGTGGCGTTCCGGTTGTGGTGGCCGTGGAGCAGGATCCGCGCGGCGACGCATGGGACATCACCCTGGCTTACGCCAAGGCTCTGGGCGCTCTGCGTGCGGGCGCCATCAAGACCACCTTCACCGAGGAGACCGAGACCGATCTGTTCGGCGAGCAGGATGTGCTCATGGGCGGCATCAACCACCTGTGCGACATGGGCTTCGATGTGCTGACCGAGGCCGGCTACCAGCCGGAGATCGCTTACTTCGAGGTGTTCCACGAGTTGAAGATGCTGGTCGACCTGGCTAACGAGGGTGGTCTGAACAAGGCCCGTTGGTCCTGCTCCGACACCGCTCAGTACGGCGACTACACCTCCACGGTCATCACCGAGGAGACCAAGAAGCGCATGCAGTACCAGCTCAAGCGCATCCAGGATGGCTCCTTCGCCAAGGAGTTCATGGACGATCAGGCTGCCGGCGCTCCGAAGTTCAAGGCTCTGCAGGAAGAGTACAGCCATCCGCATCTGGAGACCGTCGGCCCGAAGCTGCGTTCCATGTTCTCTTGGAACAACCAGGAAGATGCCGACGCCGATATGGCCGAGTCCTTCAACGGCAAGATCGCCCGCACCCAGGTTCAGTGAGATCGCGTGATTTCGGGATGAGACTCGAAAGCTGAATATCTTCGGTACCATGCAAGGCCGCCGTCCGATTCGTTCGGGCGGCGGTTTTGTGTTTGCGCGAGTTTGATATGAGTGAATCCGTGGTCCGGTTTTCAGTCGGTTTTATCGCCAAGTTTGCGCTGATATGGCCACTTTGTGGACGGTGTTGGGGTTGGGGGAGCATTGACGGTAGGATAGTTTCCAGTTTCGAAGGACAAAATTCTTCGCAAGACGAATAATCTGCAAACATGTAGATACCCCGGCACATAGTGCCACACCCCACTACATATAAAGGAGTGCCAATCACAATGGCTGCACAAATCTGGTACGAGAACGACGCTGATCTCTCGGTCCTCGAAGGCAAGAAGGTCGCCATCATCGGTTATGGTTCCCAGGGCCACGCTCATGCTCTGAACCTGCGCGATTCCGGCGTTGACGTGGTCGTCGGCCTGCGCCCGACCTCCAAGTCCGTCGAGAACGCCAAGGAGCAGGGCCTGGAAGTCAAGTCCGTTCCGGAAGCCGCCGCTGAAGCCGACATCATCATGATCCTGGCTCCGGATCAGCACCAGCGCAACATCTGGGCCAACGACATCGAGCCGAACCTGAAGCCGGGCGCTGCCATCGCTTTCGCTCATGGCTTCAACATTCACTACGGCTACATCAAGCCGTCCGAGGATCATCCGGTCTTCATGGTCGCTCCGAAGGGCCCGGGCCATATCGTTCGTCGTGAGTACGTCAACGGACGTGGCGTTCCGGTTGTGGTGGCCGTGGAGCAGGATCCGCGCGGCGACGCATGGGACATCACCCTGGCTTACGCCAAGGCTCTGGGCGCTCTGCGTGCGGGCGCCATCAAGACCACCTTCACCGAGGAGACCGAGACCGATCTGTTCGGCGAGCAGAACGTGCTCATGGGTGGTGTGAACAAGCTCGTCGAGATGGGCTTCGAGGTCCTCACTGACGCTGGCTACCAGCCGGAGATCGCCTACTTCGAGGTGTGCCACGAGCTGAAGATGATCGTCGACCTCATGAACGAGGGTGGCCTGAACAAGGATCGTTGGTCCTGCTCCGACACCGCACAGTACGGCGACTACACCAACACCTGCATCGACGAGCACGTGCGTGAGCGCATGGAGTACCACCTCAAGCGCATCCAGGACGGCTCCTTCGCCAAGGAGTTCATCGAGGATCAGGACGCTGGCGCTCCGAAGTTCAAGGCTCTGCAGGAAGAGTACGGCAACGTTCGCATCGAGACCGTCGGCCCGAAGCTGCGCGCCATGTTCTCCTGGAACAACGGCAAGGACGAAGACGCCGATATGGCTACCTTCAACGGCAAGATCGCTCGTACCTCCGTGCAGTGATTGACGCTCCCGCCCGGGAGTAGGCCGTAAGGCTTTTTAAGACCGTCATCCGTGTGGATGGCGGTCTTTTTGTTTGGGTAGCGGTCTTTTTGTTTGGGTTTATGGAGTTTTCAAGTCATTACGCACGTTGGCGGGGTGTGGATGGCGGTTTCGTCATTTAGGCCTATATGAGCTCAATAAGGTGTTTGAACCCGCATGGACGGGACCGGCACTCCGTATGCGGAAGGGTGAGCTCCATAAAGTGTGGGAACCCGTCTGCATGCGTTGCGCGAGGGGTGCCCGCGCGTTTAATCATGCAAGCTTGAATCCTGGCGTGCGGATTTTTACAACATTGTGCGGATTTTTGAAGAGCCGTGTGGATTTCTGACGTGTCGTGCGGATTTTGAGCAGGTTGTGCGGATTGCCCGTCACTAAAGAAACCGTCAAAGAGGCCTTTTTAGGGCTAAAAACCTCGAAATCAGGGCGATTTCGGAGAAAAAGATCAAGATTTCCCTTTGCTGAATCCGCACGACTTATTAAAAATCAACACGGATACCTCAGAATCCGCAAACATCGTTCAAAATCCGCACGGCACGTCAGAAATCCGCACAACCTGCTGAAAATCCGCACGGCATGTCAGAAATCCGCACGACATACGACTTCCGTTGGTGTTTTTTTTTGGGGGGGGGGCTTCTGCTTTCTGCCGCATGTATTCCTTGACCTGATATCCTGAATGTTTTACGATTCCGCCTGTTGTCTAAATGAAAGTGCAACACCTTTGTCAGGCTTGTAAGTTTAGCGGCGCGTCGGCGAAGGCTTCGGCGGGCGCGTGGTAGCCGAGTATGCGCATGAGCCGGTTGTTATTTTCGTCGACGATCTCCTGCATGTCCTTGGCCATGCCCATCCTAAGCTCGTTTCGTTTGGGCAGGTACCGTCGGATGACGCAGTTCCTGTTCTCGTCGCTGCCCCGCTACCAGCTGAAATAGGGGTCGGCGAAGTACGTGGCCATGCCCAGTTCGTCACGCAGACGGATTTACGGATGAATGAAAACGCAGATGAGTAGTGCGGGGAAAAAACGTCCCCATATGTAACCGGGAACGGGTAAAGTATTCTCAGACGATTCGCAACGGAGAGAAGAATAGTTATGAGAAATCGCCCCAACCCAAGTTTCATTGAGTTTTTCCATTCGGCGTCACGCAGGTGTGGCGTTGCCATCGCCCTTGTGGCGTCGCTTTCGCTATGCGTCCCGCAGTTCGCATATGCGAAGGATACGTCGGTCGCGTCCGAGGTTGCGTCGGACGGAGAGCAGGTCACGATTATCGTGCAACTTTCCGACGAAGGCCTTGCGATTGATTCCGAAAACGATTCCAGCGAAGTCGCTGAGGCCGAGGAACGTCACGAATCCATCAAGGCGGAGATACGCGATGAAATCGAGGGGAGCGGCAACGCCCGTTCCCGTTCCTCCGATGAGGACGTGACCGTGGAGGATGTGGACGACTACTACCACATTTTCGACGGCTTTGCCATTACCGCTCCGGCGGACGCTTTGGAATCCATCAAGCAGATCGATGGTGTTGAGAACGCGTTCATCAGCCGCGAGTTCAAGCTCCCGGACGAGAATCCGGACAATGATCAGACGGACTCGGACGGCTCGCAAACCGTGCAGAATCAAAGCGCGCTCGACATGCTCGATCTGGACGGTGTGGAACAGACGGGCAAAGGCATGGTCGTGGCCGTTATCGACAGCGCTTTCGACCTGAATCACGAGGCGTTCTCCGGTGCCATGGATGAGAGCGCTGTAGCCTTGCATGAGAGCGACGTGGAGGAACTGACGACCCAGCTTGACCGTGGTGCCTACGTGAACACCAAGGTGCCTTTCGTCCATGATTACGCCGATGACGATGATGATGTGTCGCCGGTGGATCTGAACAACGACAATTTTTCCCACGGTACTCACGTTGCAGGCACTGCGGTGGCCAATGGTGGCCAGATTCGTGGTGTGGCTCCGGATGCTCAGCTGGTTGCCATGAAAGTGATGAAAGACAAGGACGAAACCATCGCGGAAGATACCATGCTGAGCGCCATGGAGGATTGCGCCATCATCAAACCAGCAGTGGTGAACATGTCTCTGGGCATGTCCTCCGGCTTCTCGGACGACTTCTATGAGGTGGTCTCCTCCGGAACGCACAAAATGGAGGATGCCGGCATCGTGGTGAACTCGTCTGCGGGCAATGACGGTTCGTATGCACAAGCCTCCAACAGTGAGCAGGGCGCATACAACACGGATCCCGATATCGGCACGATTAGCTCTCCGGGGTCGCTGTCGAGCTCTTTGGCCATTGCGAGCGTGGAGAATTTCCACCCCAGCCAGCAGGATGGCGAATACGTAGACGTTTACAGCACGCCGAACATGAGCGCCTTCAGCAGTTGGGGAAGCACGCCGGAGCTTACGCTTAAGCCGGATCTGACAGCTCCGGGAGGAAACATCTATTCGTCGATTCCCGACAACCGCTATGCGACTTACAACGGCACTTCCATGGCCGCTCCGCATTCGGCCGGAAGCGTTGCGCTGGTGCGCCAGTATGTGGACCAGCGTTTTCCGTCGTTGAGCGATCAGGAAAAGCGGACGAGGACGACCCAGCTGTTGATGAGCACCGCGGTGCCGATCGTGGATCCGAGTACGGTTGAGGACGAGTCGGTGAAAGACGCCTACTACAGTCCGAGACGCCAAGGCGCTGGACTGATTGCGGTGAAGGCCGCCACGACCACGGACGTGTATGAGACGGTGACCGGCGCGAAGAACACGGATGCTTCCTATGTGAAGGCCGAATTGGGTGACAATGCGGACGGCACGTGGAGCTATACGGTGACCTTGCACAACACGGGCGAGACGGACCGCAGCTTCACGGCGAGCGCAGTGGCCATGAGCCAGTATTCCGAAGGTGGGTTCATCAAGGGATATGACCGTAATTGGACGGGTGAGGGCATTGATGTGACGTTCTCCGGCGATTACGATTCCCAGAACAACACCGTCACCGTCCCCGCAGGGGGAGAGGTGTCCTTCACCGTGACCGTGGCCTGTGCGCAGACCTTCAAGGATTGGGCTGCCGAAAACATGCCGAACGGCGCATATGTGGAAGGCTACAGCATGCTTGCTTCCACGGACGGCGGTGTAAATCTGTCCGTACCGTTCATGGGATTCTATGGTGATTGGTCCGCCGCGCCTTTGTTCGATGCCAACCTGAACCAGGGCGACCATACGGTCGGCAGTTTCGTGTACGGCGGCGAAGTCGTGACCAAGGACGGTTCGGCCAGCAAGGAGGTCAACTACTATATGGGGTCGGCTGTTCCGTTGGGTGTCAATCCGTTTGACAATGACGGAATCAGGGCCATGGGCGGGACCTCCGCCGACTATAGCGCGGTCGATGTCAACAAACTCGTGGTTTCCAACGTGAAGGGATATTCGAAGCTTGGCGTGCAGACCCGACTGTTGCGCAATGCAACAAAGCTGGAGTATTCCATCACCGACGTGAGCGGCGCGACGGAGTACGACCACATGAGCATCAATACGGGCGTGCGCAGGTATACATCCAGGGCTGCCGGTGTCTCGGGATCCGCGGAATATCTCAACGGTCTGCAGGTGGCGTTCGACTGCACCGACAAACAGGGTAATCGTCTGTCGGACGGCACGTATGTCATGCACCGTACGGGAGTGCTGGCCGGCACCAGCAAAACCGAGCAGGCATCGGATCTGACGTTCCAGATCGATACGAAGGGACCTGAAATCACCAATGCCACGTATGACGAGGCTGGGGGCACCTGGAGTTTCGATGTGACGGACGCGTCGTGGTTGGCGGCCTGGGAATTGCATGATCCGTCCAACGACAAGTTCTTCTATCGGGTCGTTCCGGATGCCGAACCCACGGTGAACGAGAACGGGAAGCGCACCTGGCATGTGACGTTGAACATCGCCGATGTCAAGCAGGCATGGGCTGAGTACAGCGATGACGAACTGCCGGATATGCCGGTGCTCTACGCGTGGGATTACGGCATGAACTCCAGCAAGGGCGTTGCGCTCTCCATGAACTCGAATGTCACGGAAAGCCGGTCGGAGACCAGCGTATACGTGATCAGCGAGGATGGTGAGACGCTGCTCGCCTACAATGGCGGGGCTACCAACGTCGAGGTTCCGGAAGGCGTCAAGCATATCGGCGATCATGCGTTGCAGAATTGCCGCAGTCATACCGTCACTCTGCCGGAAGGTCTTGAAACCATTGGCAAGGCGGCGTTCAAGGGAAGCGATAGAGTGTCCATCATTGAGTTCCCGACGACTCTGAAGTCCATTGGCGACGAGGCGTTCATGAACTTCAATCAAAGTGGAATATTCGTCCATGATATCGTTCTGCCGGACGGTTTTGAAACCGTCGGCGCAAGGGCGTTCAAGGGAAGCTCGTTTATAACGATCAACATCGGCGGAGCCAAGTCCATTGGCGACGAGGCCTTCGCGGAGCTGTTCACCATTACCGATCTCAATCTGCGTGCCGATCTTAATCGACTGGAAAGCATTGGTTCCAAGGCGTTCGAAACGCATTCGCGAGACATGGAGTGGGATGGCGAGATGAGCCATGTCGACGCCAATACGATCCAGGAGCTCGTACTGCCGGATTCGCTGAAAACAATGTCTCCGGATGCGTTTGCCGAACTTGAGTTCCTTGAAAAACTGACCATCGGTTCCTCTTTGACCAGCGATTTGACCGACTTGCTGGCCAAGGCGAACAAGCTTGCCGGCAATATCTCCGTGAATGACGGAAGCTCTACGTATTCGGTGGCAAGGCAAACCAAGGACGATGGCAGCGAAGGCATGGCGTTGTATTACACGGACGGCGACGGCAACAGGAAGATCGCCTATTCCTACAATTGGACGGAAGTCGAGCCGACGCCGGAACCCGAGCCGACGCCGGAGCCTACTCCGGAACCGACTCCTGCACCGACTCCGGATTCCGGCAAGTCCGATTCCGACTCGTCCGGCAAGTCCGATTCCGACTCGTCCGGCAAGTCGTCCGCTTCCGACAAGCAGAATTCCGTTCAGACCGCACGGACCGGCAGCGACGTCACGTTTGTTGCCGTACTTGCGATCATGCTGCTCGGCGGATCCGTGGCGATTATGACTCGCCGTAGGCATGTTGCCGACGATTGCTGACAAAGGTTTGCTTTCGTTGCCATAAGATGGTGATGCATAGGATTCCTGCGAAAGAAGAGTGAGCATGGTCACCACTACCGGTCCGGCACCTGGTTCCGAAATGACGACAACCATATCCGACGCGGAGAATCGAACCACTTCCGGTGCGTTGAACGTGGCTTCGATTTTCGCGTCGCATATGGTGTTGCAACGCAATAAACCGATTGCGGTGTTCGGCGCGGTGACCGCGGATTGCGCCGGTATGGAAGTGTCGGCCGAAATCCGCGATATCGACGGTTCCAGCATCGCCAAAGCCCATGCGCATGCCGTGCAGGAGCCGAAAGACGGCTTCGCAAGCTGGCATATCATGCTGCCGGCCCAGCAGGAGGGCGGCCCGTATACGCTTCACGTCACCGCCGGTAACGACTGGATCGAATACCATGACGTGCTCATCGGCGAAGTGTGGCTGGCCAGTGGCCAAAGCAACATGGAACTGGAACTGCGCAACAGCGAGAACGCGGAAGAGGCTCTGGACAACTGCGCCGATCCGCTATTGCGTTTCTACAATGTACCGAAAACCGGCGTGATCAATCGCGATGCGGAAAACGCGGCGGGCTGGGTGGAGTCGTCGCCGGAGAACAGCGGCTCCATGAGCGCGGTCGCCTACTATTTCGCACGCAAACTGCGCGAAGAGCTCGATCCGGACCTTCCGATCGGCATCATCGACTGCTATATCGGCGGTACGTCGATCAGTTGCTGGATGAGCGAGAACGCGCTGGAATCCGGTGAGGCGGGCCGCGGGTACTTGGAGCGCTTCAACAAGGCGATCGAAGGCAAGACCACGGCGCAGTTCGATCTGGAAATGACGCAATGGGAGCATAGCGTCGACGCGTGGAATGCCAATATCGAGGCCGCGCGTCAGGCCGACCCGGATATTACGTGGGAGACTTTGAGCCAGCAGTACGGCGAATGTCCGTGGCCGCCGCCGTTGACGCCGACATCGCAGTGGAGGCCGTCCGGCCCGTTCCATGCCATGCTGGAACGCGTCACGCCGTATTCCCTTGCCGGATTCCTCTGGTATCAGGGCGAGGAAGACGAGAAATACTGCGATTCCTACCGTGAAATGTTGGGCATGCTGATCGGCGAGTGGCGTGCCATGTGGAGCAGCAATCTGCCGTTCCTCATCGTGCAGTTGCCGCAGTACGGCGATCGCGCCAGCGCCGATATGCCCGATCCGATGCTGTGGCCTGTGTTGCGTGAGGCCCAATGGGATGCCTCGCAGACCATCGATAATGTGTATGCCATCTGCACGATCGACTGCGGTGAGTTCGACAACATCCATCCGGTCGACAAGCGCACTCCGGGCGAGCGTCTCGGCGAATGCGCGCTCCGCCAAGTGTATGGACTTGAAGACGTTCCAGTGCATGGTCCGACCGTGCTGGGCTTCCGTGTCGGCGATGACGGTCGCGTGCGCCTGTTCTTCCGGTACGCGCACGGTCTGCATTTCGAGGGCACGACGCCCGGCTGCTACGATGACGATTTCGTACGAGATCTTCCCCTATTGGTGCGTCTGCCGGATCGTTCCGGTTTTGAGCTGGCCGGCAGCGATGGCGTGTTTCATCCGGCTACCGCCGCGATTTTCGTGGATTGCGATATTGACGATCTGGTCAATTCAAGGATCAACGTCGTCGATTACAACGCCACGGAATTCGGCATTCCGATCAACAGCCGCAGCATCGGCACGATTACGCTGGCTTCTCCGGAAGTGCCGGAACCGGTTTCGTTGCGCTATGCGTGGCGAAGCTGGGGAGCGGCTCCGCTGTTCAATTGCGATGATCTTCCCGCGCAACCGTTCCGTCTGGATCTGGCCTCCCGTGAGGATTAGACGGGGCTGGTTTTGGCGTGGGCGTCCTTTAAAATGGCGGTGTCTTAACCGCTTCAGGAAAGGATGTGCAATGGAGAACACATTTCCGAAGGATTTCGTTTTCGGCACGGCTACGGCATCCTATCAAATCGAGGGCGCGGTCAATGAGGACGGCCGCTGCCCTTCGATCTGGGATACGTTCAGCCATACTCCGGGAGCCACTTTCGCGGGCGATACCGGAGACGTGGCCACCGATTCGTACCACCGTTGGCGCGAGGACATCGCGTTGCTCAAGGATCTGGGAGTGGACGCCTACCGCTTCTCGATCGCCATGCCCCGTATCATGCCGGCTCCGAACGGCATTCCGAACGCCAAGGGACTCGACTTCTACGAACGCATCGTCGACACCTTGCTTGAGAACGGCATCAAGCCGGTCGTCACGCTCTACCATTGGGATCTGCCCCAGTATCTGGAGGATGCCGGCGGTTGGCTCAATCGAGTGACCTCCTATGCGTTGGGCGACTACGCGGCCGTGGTGGCCAAGCGGCTTGGAGACCGCGTCGACACCTGGACCACGTTGAACGAGCCGTGGTGCGCCTCGTATCTGAGCTATGGCGCGAAGGAACAGGCTCCGGGGCTGGGTCTCGGCCCGGGCGCGTTCCCCGCGGTGCACCATCTGAATCTCGCCCACGGCCTGATGGTGCAGGCGGTGCGCGGCGTGGTCGGAGACAAATCGAAGTATTCCGTCACGTTGAACATGCCGTTCAATCGCGGCGACGCCGACGCCTGCCATCGTCTCGACCTGATCGCCAACCGCGCCTTCCTCGATCCGATGCTGCGCGGCCGTTACCCTGATGAGCTGTTCGCCATCACCAAGGGCATCTGCGACTGGAGCTTCATCCAGCCGGGCGACCTTGAGAACGCGCACCAGCCGATCGACGTGCTGGGCGTCAACTACTATTCCACCAATCGCGTGGCCATGAGCGACCGTCCGCAGTTCCCGCAGGAGACCGGCCCGTCCACGTGCCCCGGCGCTTCCGACATCGATTGGCTGCCGACCGACGGCCCGCATACCGACATGGGATGGAACATCGATCCGCAAGGTCTGTACGACACGTTGATGCGCGTGCATGACCGCTATCCGGAGGTCGACCTGACCGTCACCGAGAATGGTATGGCCTGTAAGGACCGGCTGGTCGTGAACGACGACGGCTCCAAGGCGGTGCATGATGAAGATCGCATCGACTACCTTGAGCGGCATTTCGAGGCCGCGAAGCGTGCGTTGGACGACGGCGTGCCGCTGACCGGCTATTTCGTGTGGTCGCTGCTTGATAATTTCGAATGGTATTTCGGCTATGCCAAGCGATTCGGCATCACCTACGTCGATTACGACACCCAGGAGCGCATAAAGAAGGACAGCTTCCTGTGGTACCGCGATTTCATCGCTTCTCGTAGCTGAGAAGGCTGGCATTGCGGCGTCCTCGGTAATACCGAGGAGCTTAAGCGCTTAACGACACTCTGGTAAAAATAATTACCGAAAAATCATCGGTGATTACTTCCAGAGTGTCGTTTTTTTGTTGCAAAGTGTTCTGAAAGTCTGTATTTTCAATATGTTTCGCATTGCTTGCGGATATATCCAGACAATGAAATCGCATGGACGACGGTGTTGGTGATATGACTTAAGCAACTTAAGCGCTTGACAAACTTAAGGGGTTCAGTTAATGTGGTTAACACCAATCATCAAAGGCAGGCAGAGAGGCCTGAGATGAACGGCATCACCAACGAAGAATCGGTGCCGAGACTTCGTCGGTGATGAACAGTGATTCATAAGGAAGGATCGGAAGATGAATCTCAAGAAGATCGCAGCGGCCGGCGTCGCAGCCGTCTGCGCGGTGAGCATGGCGGCCTGCGGTGGCAGCAGCAGCTCCGGCGAAGTCACGGACCTGACCTACGACCAGATCAAGCTTGGCGAGACCGGCACGGACATCAAGACCACCATCAAGTTCTACAACGGCCGTACCGACATGGGCCTCGACTCCTACCCGGGCAAGAACTGGAAGTCCTACATCGAAGACTTCAACAAGCTGTATCCGAACATCACGGTCGAATCCCAGACCGACACCAACTACGCCGACAACGCACTGACCCGTCTGCAGGGCGGCGACTGGGGCGACATCATGATGATCCCTTCGGTCGATAAGTCCGAAATGGAGAACTACTTCATCTCCTACGGCTCCCTCGACACCATGAAGACCCAGGTCAAGCTGGCATCCGAAAAGGCGTACGATGGCGAGTGCTACGGCATCGCCACCGACGGCCAGACCTCCGGCGTGATCTACAACAAGGCCGTCTTCAAGGAAGCCGGCATCATCGAGCTGCCGACCACCCCCGAAGAGTTCATCGCCGATCTTAAGCTCATCAAGGAGAAGACCGACGCGATTCCGCTGTACACCAACTACGCGGCCGGCTTCACCATGGGCGCCTGGGATTCCTACATCGGCACCGCCGCAACCGGCGACACCTCGTACATGAACCAGAAGCTCGTACACACCAAGGCTCCGTTCAAGGATCCGGGCGACGGCACCCACGCCTACAACGTCTACAAGATCCTGTACGACTCCGTTGCCGATGGTCTGACCGAGGAAGATTACTCCACCACCGATTGGGAGTCCTCCAAGAGCATGATCAACAACGGCCAGGTCGCCACCATGGTCCTGGGCGCATGGGCCGTGACCCAGATGCAGCAGGCCGGCGACCACGCCGACGACATCGGCTACATGCCGTTCCCGATCTCCATCGACGGCAAGCAGTACGCCTCCATGGGCGGCAACTACTCCATGGGCATCAACAAGAAGTCCTCCAAGGAGAACCAGGAAGCCGCGATGATCTTCGTCAAGTGGCTCACCGAGGAATCCGGCTACGCCATGAACGAAGGCGGCATCCCGATCAAGTACGGCGAGACCGAACTGCCGTCCATCTACGAGGACTTCGCGGACGTTGACATGGAGCCTGACGAGGATTCCCTCGAAGGCGAGGAAGACCTGTTCACCGAAGTCAATTCCGACTCCGAGCTGGGCATCAACTCCAATGGCAACAAGCGCGTCCAGGCAATCGTCGAGCATGCCGCCAACAAGGACAAGTCCTACGACGACATCATGAACGAGTGGAACGACGCTTGGTACCAGGCAATGCAGGATGACGGCGCCGAGGCAAAGTACTGACGCCATCTGACTGACAAAGTCAAACCAACATTTCTCCTTTCATTTCCTCCTGCCGGCGGCCGCACCCATCCACCCATCCGGCTGCGGCCGCCGGTTTTTCATGCCATTGGTACGTCAACGAAAAGAGAGCATCATGACTACCGCGATTTCGGGAGCAACGGCCACATCCGTGGACGACATCCCCTTCAATCCGCATAAGCGCGATTACAAGAAGGCCGGCATCATCGTCGCCTTCTGCATCATCCCCGTCGCGCTGCTCGTAGTGTTCACCTACTGGCCGTTCATCCAGATGTGTGGATACTCCTTCTACAAGATGAAGTACATCGGAACCCCGCGCTTCATCGGCTTCAAGAACTACACAGACATCTTCACCCGTCCGGAACTGCTCGCCACCCTGAAGCTCAGCCTCTACTACATGGCCGGCGCGCTCATCCAGGTGGCCCTCGCGCTGTATCTGGCGACCGTGCTGGCGTTCCACGTGCGCGGCGGCGCGTTCTTCAAGGGCGCCATGTTCTTCCCGTACCTGATCAACGGCATCGCGGTCGGCTTCATCTTCAAGTTCTTCTACACCCGCGGCTACGTGCTCGACACCGTGCTTCAGTGGTGCGGCTTCACGCAGGACAGCCTGCCGTACTGGCTGAGGGACCAGTCCATCAACAACTGGTCTCTGGTGGGCTCCTCCATCTGGCGTTACCTCGGCTCAACCCTGATCCTGTTCATCGGCGCGATCATGTCGATCGACTCCTCGCTGTACGAAGCCGCCGAAATCGACGGCGCGAACAAGTGGCAGCAGTTCAAGCACATCATTCTGCCGGGCATCCAGACCATTCTGGTGCTCAACATCATCCTGTCGATCACCGGCTCGCTTTCCGCATTCGAAGGCCCGTATGTGATCACCTCCGGCGCGAACGGCACCGGCACCTACATGGTGCAGATGGACAAGATCGCGCACACCGATCAGAAGGTCGGCCTGGCGTCCGCAATGGCCGTGATTCTGCTGATCATCATCATCTTCTGCACGCTGCTGCAGAAGATCGTCATGGGATTCCTGTTCAGGGACGCCGACGACGGCACCAAGAAGGCCGCCAAGCAGGCCATGAAGGCCGACAAGGCCCGTAGACGCGCCATGAAGGCCGCCAACAAGGTCCAGGCCGGCAAAGCCCCATTGTTCAAGAACGGAAAGGTGAGTGCGTGATGTCCACTACAACCGTCGTGCCTCAGGCCGAAATCCAAAAGGTCAGCTTCGGCTACCACCTCAAGCAGTGGATTCTGATCTTCCTCAAGTATTTCAGCCTCGTGTTCATCACGTTCTGGATTCTTCTGCCGCTGGTCACCTGCTTCTTCACCGCCGCGAAGGACACCGAAGAGTGGCGCTCCACATCCGTGATGGCCTTCCCGAAGAACATCTTCAACATCAGCAACTACGTCGAGGCGTTCCAGCTTTCGAACATGGGCATCGCGTTCCGCAACTCGGTGATCGTGCTCGTGTGCGTCTGCTTCCTGACCACCATCATCGGCACCCAGCTGGCATACGTGCTTTCCCGCTTCCAATTCCCGGGAAACGCGCTGATCCGTACGGCGTTCATGATGGCGGCCCTGCTACCGGGCATCGCAATGCAGGTCGCGGTCTACAAGATCATGGGCACGTTCCACCTGATCAACTCGCTGTGGGGCTACATCATCATGTCGATGGGCACCGACGTGATCTCGATCTACATCTTCATCCAGTATTTCGAGAACCTGTCCATCTCCCTCGACGAAGCCGCGCTGATGGATGGCGCAAGCTACTTCACCATCTACAGCCGCATCCTCCTGCCGCTGCTCAAGCCGGCCATCGTGACCTGCCTGATCCTCAAGGGCGTGGGCATCTACAACGAGTACTACTCGGCCAACCTGTATCTGCAAGACAAACAGAAACTCGGCACGGTGGCAATCTCGCTGTACGCGTTCACAGGACCGCAAGGCTCGAAGTACAACCTGATCTGTGCAGGCGTGATCATCACGCTGCTGCCGGCCCTGATCGCCTTCCTGATCTTCCAGAAGCAGATCTACAACGGCGTCGCGGCAGGCGCGGTGAAGGAATAATCCTTCGCTGAAAAACCGAAAACTCTCTTTTCATCACCACCAAGGCCGTGCCGGAGACCAATGTCAAAGGCACGGCCCACCCTTAACAAAAGCAGAAAAGGACCACGCAATGTCTCACATTCCCAGCACGTTCACCCCGCTCAGCAAAGGCTGGACGCTGACGGCGGTCAACCCGCAGGCCGCACCCGAATCGCTGCGCGAAACCATCACCGCTGGCATTCCGGCAACCGTGCCGGGAGAAGCTACGCTCGACCTGCTCAACGCCGGACTGATCGCCGAGCCGTTCGACGGGGCCAACGAAAACGACCAGCAGTGGATTGGCGACGTCGATTGGCGTTTCACCTGCGTTTTCGAATGGCATGACAACGGAGACGACCGCCACGATTTGGTTGCCTACGGTCTCGACACCATCGCCGACGTCTCGCTGAACGGCCGTCCGGTCGCATCCACGCGCAACTTCCACCGTTCCTACCGCTGGGACGTGCGTGATCTGCTTCGCGAAGGCTCCAACGAGCTGACCGTCACCTTCACTTCGCCGGTTCGCGAATCCGACCGCATGGAACAGGCCCGCGGCTACTATCCGCACACCGAGCATCATGCATTCAATCAAATCCGCAAGCCGAGCTACTCCTTCGGTTGGGATTGGGGCATCGACGTGGCCAACGCCGGCATCTGGCGTGAGATCGGCATCGACTCCTGGTCCGACGCGCGCATCGTTTCGGTACGCCCGCTGGTGGGCGTTGCCGCGGACGGAACCGGTCTGCTCAACGTGCATGTTGAAATCGAGCGTGCCGGCAAGGGCCGCATCATGTCTCCGTATGATTCCCATGCCGTGCGCGCTGCAGTGCCGGTGCATGCCGTGGTCAGCGGCTTCGGCACGGAAATCGCCGTCGACGGTACGGTCGCGGAAGGCCGTAACGAGACGGTACTGACGATTCAGGTACCGGAAGCGAAGCTGTGGTGGCCTCTGGGCTACGGCGAACAGCCGCTGTACGACATCGCCGTGACCGCCGGAGATTCCGCCGAAGCCGGCGAGAACGCCTCCTGGAACGGCCGCGTCGGCTTCCGTACGGTGCATGTCGATACCCGCGCCGACAACGTGGGCCGTCCGTTCCAGATCTACGTCAACGACGTGCCGGTGCACGCCCACGGCTACAACTGGATTCCCGACGACGCGTTCATCGCACGAGTGTCGAACCGCGATTACGAGCGCGGCATTCGAGACCTTGTGGAATCCAATTCCAACATGGTGCGCGTGTGGGGAGGCGGCATCTACGAAGCCGACGAATTCTACGATCTGTGCGACCGCAACGGCATCATGGTCTGGCAGGACTTCATGCTTGCCTGCGCCGCCTATCCGGAAGACGCCGAAACCAAGGCCGAAGTCGAAGCCGAAGCCCGTGAGCATATCACCCGTCTGTCCGAGCACGCCAGCCTGATCGTGTGGAACGGCTCCAACGAGAACTACGTGGCCTACTCCGAATGGGGCGGCTACAAGCAGGCGCTGCGCGACGACGATCTGCCGGCCAACGAATACGGATACGGTGAAAAGCCGTGGGGCGATTACTGCTACGCCGAACTGTTCCCGGCATTGCTGGCCGAACTCGACCCGAACCGTTCCGCATACCTGCCGAGCTCTCCGATGAGCTTCACCAAGTTCGTGGGCGCCAACTTCGACACCGACGGCACCATGCACATCTGGGACGCTTGGAACCGCGCCGACTACACCGTGTACGCGCAGTACACCCCGCG
>CAVEXE010000004.1:94905-151192 GCA_963619615.1 Senegalimassilia sp.
CCCACCGACAACTGGGCCGATATCGAGGATTGGCATTGGGCCTGCCAGCTGCAGCAGGCGCAGGCCATGCGCTTCGGCGTGGAGCATATGCGCTCGCTGGAGCCGGTCAACGCCGGTGCGCTGATCTGGCAGCTCAATGACGATTGGCCTGTCGTCTCCTGGGCGGCCGTGGACTTCAACGGCCAGCGTAAGCCGCTGTGGTACGCGTCCCGCGACTTCTTCGCGCCGCGCCTGGCCACCATCCAGCCGCGCGTCTCCGACGAATACCGCGAAACCCACAGCTGGGAAGGCGTCAAGACCGCCAACGACCATTACGAGCTGATCGTGCTCAACGACACCCGCGAGGCATGGAAGGGCTCCTGGAGGGTCGAACGCGTGACTCTGGCCGGCGAAGTGCTTGCGTCGCAGAGCTTCGATGTTGAACTCGGCGCAGTGGACCATGTGGGTCTACCGTTGGCCGAGGAGATCGTCTCCTATGAGGATGCCGGCAACGAGCTGGTCGTGGCCACCGCTTCCGACGATGCGTTCGCCCGCGTTGTGTTCAACCCTGCCGAGATCATCGACCAGAAGCTGACCGCTCCCGCTGAAGCATTCGAAGCCGGCGCGAAGGCCGTGGACGGTGGTGTTGAGCTGACGGTGGCCGCCAAGAGCTATGTGCGTGATCTGTTCTGCATGGCCGATAAGGTTGATGCCAAGGCAACCGTTGCCGAGGGCATGGTCAGCCTGCTGCCGGGCGAGACGGTCACGCTGCATGTGAGCACGCAGGCGGATTGCGATCCTGACGCGTTCCTCGCGTCCAACGTGCTGCGTTGCGCCAACGACCTGAAGCGTGAGTGGTAGTCGTTGAACCTCGGGCTGTAAGGCCCGGGGTTGCGCAATACGGGTGGTGAGGATCCGGGTCGCGCAACCCGAATAGTGGGGGCGGCCGCGTGTGGAGTCACGCGTCGCATCAGCGAAGCGCCGGCAGTCCCGCAGGATGAGGTGATGGAAGTCACCGATTCTCTGCGGGGGTCTGTTGGCGCTTTTGCTGTACTATGTAGATGAAACGTTTAAGTAGGCGGTTTTCAGCCGGGGAAGAGGAATCGGACATGCCAATCCAGAAAAGTAAGGTGACGATTTTCGATGTTGCCAAGGCTTCAGGAGTGTCCAGCAGCGCGGTCTCGTACGCGCTGAACGGCAAGGCCGGCGTTTCCGAGGAAACCCGTGCGAAAGTGCTGAACATCGCCCGCGAACTGGGCTGGAAGCCAAACGGCGCGGCACAGGCATTGGCCAAATCCACCACGAAGCGCATTGGCCTGGTGCTGGGCTACGATCCCAAGCTGCTTTCCGTCGAATCGTACATGATGGAGCTCATTTCCGGCCTCGGAGCCGAGCTGGAACGCCACGATTATTCGATTCTCGTGCGCATGGCCGTCGGTGAGGATTCCAAACTTGCGATCATCAAGGATTGGATCGCCACCGGCAACGTGGACGGTCTGCTTCTGGTCAACGTTGAGTTGGGCGACCCGTGCGTGGCGCTGTTGGAAGAGCATTCGGAAATGCCCGTTCTTGCGATCGCCGACGCTTCCGTGGTCGGCAATCTGCCCAGCCTGTCGAGCGCCGACGCGGACGCCGTGCGCAAGGCCGTGCAGTATCTGTATGATCTCGGTCATCGTCAGATCGCGCGTGTGGGCGGCCCGGAATCGCTTGCGCACTCGTATATCCGTGATTCCACCTTTGCCGATGTGGCTTCCGAACTGGGCCTGAAATACCGTTGCCTGCACGCCGACTACACGCCGGAAACCGGTGGAGAGGCCACCAAGCGACTGCTGTCGTTCAACGACCATCCGACCGCGATTATCTACGATAACGACGTGATGGCGTTGGCGGGCCTTGGCGTGGCTATGGAGGAGGGCATTCGCGTGCCTGAGGAATTGTCGATCATGTCTTGGGACGATTCCTTCATGTGCACCGCCGCCTATCCGAATCTCACCGCCATGGGCCGTGATGTGGTGGGCACCGGTACGAAGGCCGCCGAGCTGTTGCTCAAACTCATCGATGGTGAGCGCGTTGGCAACGTCATGGAAGAGCCGTATGAGTTGCGGCAGCGCGGCACCACCGGCCCGGTTCCCGCTGAACGATGACGGTTCCGTTCGGTCTACCTTCCGGTGGATTCGCGTCGGACGAGCCGGAAATCGGCTGTGAGCTTTTCGGGCTTGAAATCCGTACCATCCTCGTCGATGCGCTTGAGTAGCAGGTTGACGGCTTTGGCCGCCAAATCGTTCAGATCAGTGCTGACGGTGGTGAGGGACGGCACGAAGTAGTCGGATTCGTTGATGCCGTCGAAGCCGACCACCGCCGTATCGTTGGGTACGTGCACCCCACAGTCGGCGAGTCCGCGAATGAAGCCCATGGCGAGCGTGTCGGTCATGCAGAATACGCCGTCGAATCGCCGTCCTGATCGCACGACTTGATGGGCGAGCGCTCGTGCATCCTCGGGATTCCAGTTGATGTACAGAAAGTTCTCGGGCGAGACCTCCATGCCATGGTTGTCGAAGGCTTTAAGGCACCCGTATAGTCGTCTGGCGGACACTGATGTGCTTTGCGCATCTTCGGCAAGGCTTTCGTAGCGGGCGCCGACCACCAGAATGTTTTGGCAGCCGACGTCGACCAGATGGTCGATGGCGGTTTGCACGCCTATCTCACATGGTGTGTTTACGGTGTCGAAGATGGGATCGGGGGAGAGGCCGTCAAGCAGTACCATCGGCTTGCCCCCGGAAAGCTCGCGTAGTTCCTCGTCGCTGACGTTGCCGGGGCTGAATATCATGCCGTCGCACAATTGGCTGGTCACCTTGCGCAGGATGGAGACCTCGCCTTCTTTGGAATTGGAGGTTTCCTGCACGATGGTCTGCAGGCCATGGCGACTCGCCTCTCGTGAGATCGCCGCGCCCATTTCGGACGGATACGCGCGGTCGAGTTCGAAGATTGCCAAGCCGATCACGCCGTTGCGTCCCGATCGCAGGGATCTTGCCGACAGATTCGCGGTGTAGTGCAGCCTACGCGCCGTAGTGCGCACTTTTTCGGCGGTTTCTGGCATGATGCGCGGATCGCCTCGCAATGCGTACGATGCCGTGGCTCGCGACACGCCGGCCGCCTTTGCCACGTCGCTCATGGTGACCATATTCAGCCCCTTCGTTGCAATTCGCTTGGATTCCCGGTGGCGCAGCGGTTGTCTCTCGTATGCTGGGGTATCCGTTTCCTGTACTGCGCAATAGTGTATCTCAACAATTTGACACGATTCAAATCATGGGTGTATAACAGAGTCATCAGTTTTTTGAATCGTGTCAAATAATCGATTCAAAAGAGGAGGCGAGGCGCAGAGGCCACGCCAACGCAGGGTTCGGGCGCGGGCGCCCAAGGCGAAAAAAGGAGAAGACCATGAATCTCAGGACAATCACGAAGACGGTAATCGCAGCCGTCTCCGCTGGGGCAATGCTGCTGCCGTTGGCGGCCTGCGGATCCGATGCGGATGCTGGCAAAACCAAGATCAGCTTCCTCAGTTGGGACAACGAACAGGTGATGAAGCCATTCATCGAGGAATTCGAGAAGGAAAATCCGGATGTCGCAATCGACTTCAGCTACGCTCCGCCGACCGCTGAATACATCCAGACCCTGCAAACACGACTGGTTGGCAACCAAGCCCCGGATGTGTTCATCATCACTTCCGAAAACAAGAACGATCTCATCGACAACGGCTACGTCATGGACATGACCGGCAAATCCTACACCGAAAAACTCTCGCAGGCCAACAAGGACTTCGTCTCCCGCGACGGTAAGCTCTACGGTCAGTCCATCTCGTCTTGGGCCGCAGGCATCGCCTACAACAAAGAACTGCTCAAGCAGGTTGGTTATGATGTCGTGCCATCCACGTGGGACGAGTTCCTCACCTTGTGCAAGAAACTCAAGGATGCGGGCATCAGCCCGTATATCGAGGCGATCGGAGATGGCGCGGACCGTATTCCGGATTCCTTCACCGGTGCGATTCTCGCCAAACAAGGCATTGACGTGACCACGCTCGCCTCCGAGGATCCACAGACCCCGGGCGAACACGAGAAGGAAGCCGTCAAGGCGTGGATGAAGGTCTACGAGCAGGGCTATGCCTCCCGAGACAACGTTGGAGTAAGCGGCGACGATGCCAAAACCCAGTTCACCAACGGTCAGGTGGCCATGTACACCACTGGCGCATGGGACTTCTCCACCTTCGAACAGGTGAGTTTCGACTGGGGCTTCGCCCAGATTCCGGCGATGGACAAGAATCACGAGCAGTATGCGCAGGGTTCGCCGTCCCCCGGCTTGGCCATTTACTCCAAGCTTTCCGGTGATAAGCTCAAGGCCGCCGAGAAGTTCCTCGACTTCATGGTCTCCGACTGGTCCCTGAAGCAGCGCAGCAAGAATGGCGACGCCATCACCGTCGAAGGCTTTACCTCCGATGTGGCCGAGCAGTATAAGGACGTGTACGAGAACAACGTAAAGACCGGCAAATATTTCCTTATCACCAATTTTTATGCCAACCCCGACGTGCTGAACTCCACCAACACCGCTGAGATTCAGCAACTTGTGCAGGGAACCATCACCGTCGACCAATGGGCCAAGAACATCGACGCCAAGATGGCTGCGGCCCAGTAATCCGAGGAATCTTCAGCGAAACCTTCCGAACCGACATTCCGGCCGGTCTCTCTTCTGACCTCCGGCCGGAATCTCTCCCTCCCTATCAATCGAAAGAAGCAAACATGAGCAATGCGACTGCGGCACGCACGTTGCCGCCAATCAATGAAGCACTGAACCGCAAGCGCCGTAAGGCTCGTGCGTTCCATGACGACCTGACCTCATTCTGGTTTCTGCTGCCGATTCTCGCGCTCTTCGTGGTGCTGTTCCTGGTGCCGCTGGCGCAGACCCTGTACTACTCGTTCACTGACTTCAACGGCTATAGCATGAACATGCATCTGGTCGGTCTCGACAACTACAAAAAAGTATTCTCCGATTCATCAACCTTGCAGGGACTCAGTTTCACCATCCTGTACGCCGTCATCGTGATGGTCGGTGTCACCTGCCTGGCGATTCCGCTGGCAGTGGTACTCAACAAGAAGTTCATTGGCTGCAACTTCGTGCGCTCCTTGTTCTTCTTCTTTTCCGTACCATCGCTTGCCATCATGGGCATGGTCTGGAAATATATCTTCTCTCCAATGAAGACGGGCGTCGTCAACTCTGTGCTTTCCATTTTTGGCATCGATCCGATTCCGTGGTTGAGCAACAACGCTCTTGCCAAGTTCTGCGTGATCTTCATCGCCATCTGGGCGCAGATCGGCTGGCATGCCACTCTGTATCTGGCGTTTCTGCAGGCGATTCCCGCCGACCTATACGAGCAGGCCACCGTAGACGGCGCCAACAAGTGGCAGCAGTTCTTCCATATCACCCTGCCGCAGCTCATGCCGGGCATCGTCACCTCCACCTTTCTGCTCATGTCGGGCGGTCTGAAAGTGTACGACCTGCCTTACACCATGACCAAGGGCGGACCAGGTTACTCCACCTATACCGTTACGCAATCCATCATCCAACAGGGCATCGGTCAGTCCCAATACGGCATCGGATCCGCCCTGGCAGTGCTCTTCTTCGTCGCCACCGGTGTCGTCGTCTTCTTGCAGATGGGCATTTCCAACCTGATTTCGAGGAGGTTCCAATAATGAGCAACGCAACCGTCGATAAGACTTCGGTTAAGGCCAAGGGTATGACCTTCACCGCCCGCAAGCGCATCGGATCCGTCGTGACCAGCATCGTCATGATTGCCATCTCACTCGTTTGCGCCGTGCCATTGTGGTACATCGTCATCAACACGTTCAAGACCATCGCTGACATGAACGTCAATCCACTCGGCCTACCGAACGATTGGACCTTCGACAACTACGTCAACGCCTTCAAAACCGTGCCGATTCTGCGCTCGCTGTGGAACACCGTCATCGTTACCTTCTTCGGCGTGGCCATTCAAGTGATCGTCGGCGCGCTCGCCGCCTACGGCATGATCCTGCGCAAGTCCCGTTTTACCTCGGCCGTCGGGGCCGTGCTCATGGTCGCCTTCGTCGTGCCCGCGCAGTCCACGCTGATTCCGTTGTACCGCATGGAGGCCGGCGTACATCTCGTCAATACGCTTGCGGGCTTGGTGCTCATCTATCTCGGCGGTGCCGTGTTCTGTTACTTCCTGATTGTCGGCTACATGCGCTCGTTGCCGTTTGAGCTGATCGAGGCCGCCCGCATCGATGGCGCCGGTCCGTTGCGTATCTTCTGGAATATCGTGATGCCGCTGATCAAGCCGATTCTTACCACCGTCATCGTGTTCCAGACCATGGGTACGTGGAACGACTTCATGAACGCCAACGTGTTCATCAGCTCCTCCGAACTGCGCACCATCGTGCTGCAGGTCTACAACGCGGTCGGTCAGTTCTCGACTGACTGGCCGAGCTTCATGACCATCACCGTGCTGGCGTTGCTGCCGGTGTTTATCTTCTTCATCTTCTGCCAGAAGTGGATTGTTTCCGGCTTGGTCGCCGGTTCCGTCAAGGGTTGATCGGGTTTTGAGGTCGAGACGGTGCGGGATCGTCCGTCCAGTCTCGACCCGGCCGCTCCTGACTGACACATCGGTGTGAATTGACGCGAATAGTTTGAAAGAAGAGGTTGCAATGACTGAAATCGCTACCCCCGCTTGTACCGTGGAAACGTCCGCTCGAACCATCGATCGGCATGATCTGCCGTATCGCGTGAACAACGCCGCACTTGCCACCAATCCACTGCATCGCTATTGCGCCGACCCGAATCTGGCAATTTTCGACGGCCGATACTTTCTGTACTGCACCGACGACGGCGTCGATGACTGGGGTTCCACTGCATTCAGCGTGTACGTTTCCGACGATCTGATGGATTGGGAGCGTTACCCGGCGCTCGACCTGCGCGACGTGCCATGGTGGACGGGTTCGGATGGCGCGTGGGCGCCGTCTATAGTGCGTAACGCCGACGGACGATATGTGTTGTTGTTCGTGGCTGATTCGCAGATCGGCACCGCCGTGGCCAACACTCCATATGGGCCTTTCATCCCTACCGTCGAACCGATTGTGCGCAGGGGGACCTTCGGCTGCCACACCATCGATCCGGGCGTATTCATCGACGATGACGGCACCCGCTATTTTCTGTGGGGCAATGGCAAGGCGTGGATCGCACCGTTTTCCGACGACTGCCTGAGCTTCGACGAATCCAAGGCGATCGGCTGGATTCCGGGTGACTTCCGAGAGGCGATCTGGGTACACAGGCATGACGGTCTGTATTACGCGAGCTGGTCGGAAAACGACACCAGGGACCCGGCATACTGCGTGAAGTACGCGGTAGCCGAATCGTTGGCGGGTCCGTGGAGCGAACCCCGCGTGCTGGTCGAGCAGAATCCCGGGCTTCACTTATACGGCACCGGCCACCATAGCATCGTGAACATTCCTGGCACTGACGAATGGATTATCGCCTATCATCGTTTCGCCTACCATCCGTCCGGTCGATGGGCCGGCGGAGATGGATGCCATCGTGAGACGGTGTTCGCCCCGCTCAATCATCTGCCCGACGGCTCGCTTGAGCAGGTGCGCCCTCAGGTCGGTTCCTATGTGCGTCCGTTGGGCATTCGGCCCGCCGGCTCGGTTCCGGCTATTCCAGCTTGAAGGCCTTGCGAATCATCAGTATCTGTAGCCAGAATGAGCCGCCGCTCGCCACGATAATCCACAGCAGCGGCACCCATATGATGGCGCCCGGCACGGTGGCCAGCAGTACGATCGGCAGAATGTCAAGCGCGAACACGGCGATGGCGACGAGCGGCTTGAGCACGGCCAGTTTGAACGACTGTCTGATCTGTTCGGTCACGCTCAGCTTGCTGCGACCGGAAAGCGGCAGTACGAACGCCAGCATCACGCCGAGAATCGCAAACACCGCGACGGTGACGCCGTAGACGAGCGAGATGGTGTCACCTCCGCGTTGCATCGACAGGAACCTCAAGTCGAAGGCGGCCAGCGCCCATACTGCGGCGATGATCAGCGACAGTGCGAAATTCGTGCCGATGCGTCGTCTGAACGCGGCGATATAACCGCGAAAGATGCCGTTGTCGCGCGCTTCCTGCATCTTGCGCGCCACTTCGCATGCGGCGGATGTGGAGACGCCGATGGTGACGATCGGAATCGATCCGACGAACCAGGCGACCGACAGCATCGCCAGATCGCCGATGGTACTCATCACCACGTTGTACGGATTGTCTTCGCGGAAGAAATTCGATGCCATGTCGGTCCTTCGGTTGCTGTTCTTGCGTTGCTATGGATGTTGTTGTGCTGTGTGCTGTGTGACCTGCGATTGCGGCAGACTGTCTGCCGGCAGACCATTCATCGGCGGCCATTCGTTGGCGGAGCGCATGCCGGTGTGGGCGGATACCGGTGCGGCCTGCGCTATCGGTACAGCCAATTGATGAATTGCTGCGCGGTACCTGTGTTCTTGGTGCCGGTTGCGATGCCGATGAGCGCGCTGTGGTCGCTGTCCGCGATGCTCGTCCATCCTGCCGCGTCGGAAAGCTTCAATCCGTAGGATTTCGACGCGCCTTTGCCGGACCCGGACGAGTCGATGCCGTCGTCGTCCGCGTCGCTGAAGCCCTTAAGTTGTACGATGGCGTCGCTGATCTTGCTATTGCTCAACTTGCTGACGGTCGATTCGAGATTGGTGAGATATCCGTACCCGGCCAACTGTTCGAAGGTCTCCTCGGGGGCGATGATCACGTCGATCTGCTTGCTGGAAAGCATGGTCTGCAGCTTGGTCAGCCCGTCTTTGTTCATATCGAAATAATCGTCGATGATGACGCTTTCGCCGAGCTTCTCCTCAAGTGCGTTCTGCATATCGGTGGCGTCGCTGGCGGTGAGGGCGTCGTCCACCACCGCCGCATACAGCGCGGGACGGCTTTCGGGGGAGAGGTAGCATACGGCGAGGAACGAGACGAGGGAGATGACGATCGCCGCCGCCACGAGTGGCACAAGGAAGTGCTCGCGGAAGTATTCGAGTTTCCTGTTCCATGGAAGTTGGCGGAAAACCGCCAGTTTTGACTGTCCTGCGTACGCAGGTGCGGATGCCAGGGTGTTGATGGCGTCCTGTTGTTCCTTGGTAAGCCGCATGCTCGTCGTCATCGAATCACCCCTCTGGCGCCTATGCCATCGTCGTTGCGTGCGCCATGCCACGCACTTGCTCTACTTAAGCGCTTAATATATACTGACTTTTCGTAAAAGTCAATTACGCCCACCGTAAAGGGTCTTCCAACCAATCCCATGATCCCGCCGGTGAGATGACTCAAGGAGAGACAACGATGTTTGATCAGGGACCACATGCGGTGCTGCGCCGCGATGGCGTCTGCGTGGTGCTGAAAACCCCGGCCGACGAGATGCCGCAGGTCGAATACTGGGGGGAGGATTTCGGCATCGCCGTCGACGAGCCGTCGCTCAGCCAGCTCGACGCCATGACCCTGAAGATCACCCCACCGCAGGAAAAACCGGACGCGGCGCTTCGCCCGTCACTGCTGCCGCAAGGAGCCGAAGCGTTCGCCGGCCGTCCAGGACTGGAAGCCTACCGCGGCGGCAAGCCGGTATTCGTGCGCTGGACGTCGGTGAGCGCCACCCCGATTGCGGCGGACGGCGAAGTCAACGCCAATGCGCTGAACATCGTGGCCGAAGACGCGGTCAACGAGGTTAGGCTGGAACTGAAGCTTTCCATCAAAAAGGGCGGTCTGGTGCTGGTGGAACAGAACGTCACCAATACCGCCGAATCCGAGAAATCACCACTGACCGTCAACTGGCTGGAATCGACGTTGCCGATGCCACGCCGCGCCGACACCCTCACCCAATTCACCGGACGCTGGCCCCTCGAAAAGCAGCCGCGCACCGCCGTGATGCCGTCAGGTTCCGTGACCCGCGAATGCCGCCACGGCAAGACCAGCCATGAAAGCCCGTGGATGTTCATCGCCTCCGATGGTGAGCCGAAATGGTCGGAAGGCGAAGTCTGGGCCTGTCATCTCGCATGGAGTGGCAACCAAACCTACCGCATCGACAACATGCCGCCGCACGAGCCGCTCATCGGCGCTGGCGAACTGCTCGGACCGGGTGAGATTCAGTTGGCCGCCGGCGAATCCTATACGGCTCCGCAAGTGTGCTTCTCTTACTCCGCAAACGGCCTTGACGGCATGGCCTCCCGTTTCCATACGTGGCTGCGCTCCCTGCCGAAGCATGTGTCGAGTCCGCGTCCGTTCACGCTCAACACGTGGGAAGCCGTGTACTTTAACCACGACGAATCCACGCTGAAAAAGCTTGCCGACCGCGCCGCAGCCGTGGGCGTGGAACGCTTCGTGCTCGACGACGGCTGGTTCCATGAGCGCCGTGACGACACCAAGGGTCTGGGCGACTGGGTGGTCGATCCGGAGGTCTGGCCAAATGGTCTCGACGGCATCGCCCAGCATGTGCACGACCTCGGCATGCAATTCGGCCTGTGGTTCGAGCCGGAAATGGTGAACCTCGACTCCGATTGCGCCCGCGAGCATCCCGATTGGATTCTCGCCGCCCCGGAGGCCGTGCCATACCGTGAAGACGTCTCCTACCGCACCCAGTATGTACTCGATCTGGCCAATCCGGACGCCTACCGACATGTGCACGACCAGATGGCAGCGCTCGTCGAACAGCTCGGTATCGACTACATCAAGTGGGATCACAATCGTGATGTCACCGAACCGGTGCATGACGGCCGCTACGGTCTGCACGAGCAGACCCTCGCCTGCTATCGGTTGTTCGACGATCTCAAGAAGGAATTCCCGAAGCTGGAAATCGAAAGCTGCTCTTCCGGCGGTGCACGTACCGACGCGGGCATTCTGCAGCATGCTGACCGCATCTGGGGCTCCGATTCCAATGACCCGCGCGACCGCGTGGACATCCAGCGCTACACCGAGCTCGTCGTGCCGCCGGAAATGATCGGCGCGCATGTAGGCCCGTCGCCGGCGCACTCCACATGGCGCGCCACCGAGCTGAGCTACCGTGCGGCCATCTCGCTTGAAGGCTGCTCCGGTTTTGAATGGAACATTCTCGAATGCTCCGACGACGAGCTGGAACAGCTCAAGGCGTTCGTGAGCCTGTATAAGGAACTGCGCGGCGTGCTGCATCACGGCACCGTGATGCATGCCGACTTCAAGGATCCGGCGCTGCGTGGCCGTGGCGTGGTTTCCGGCGACGGCAAGCATGCGGTGTGGGTGGTGGCCACCGTCACCAATCTTCGCGACGTGCTCACCGAGCGTCTGCGCATGAAGGGTCTCGATTCGACTGCCACGTACCGTGTGCGTCTGCGCGACGACGTCGGTGAGGTGCGTTGGGGCTGGAACACTCCGCAGTGGATCGCCGCGGCCCAGATGGACGGATTCAAGGTTTCCGGCCGTCTGCTTGAGCGGGTTGGTCTGCAGATGCCGCCGCTGTGGCCGCTTGAAGCGATCGTGCTTGAGGTCGAGGCGCTGTAGGCTTTCGGCTGTAGCCGTGCCGTACACCCCTTTCCGGCCCCAACCGGGAGATATGGGCGTATTTCCCAGTTGGGGCCGGCGATTACGTCGGCCGTCTTGGCGTGTGAATCTCGAATCGTTGGAAAATGGCCGTTTTTGGATTGGGCGAAGAGCCCAAGGTGTAATGGCTTGTGCCCCCTTCCGGCCATAACTCGCAATAAACGCCCGTATCTCCCGGTTGGGGTTGCCACACAGATTGAATATTCCGGCGCACAAATTTTAAATCGTTGGAATTCCGCCATTCCCATATCGCACAAAAGCAGCGAGACCCAATGGCGCATACCCTCTTCCGACCCCAACCTGCAATAAACGTCCGTATCTCCCAGTTGGGGCCGGAGGAAGGGGTGGATTCTGGGAGGTGCTGGCGTTCAACGGTGGACGGCCGAACGCGCGAAGGGCCGAACGCGTGGGATTGAATCGTGTTCAGCCCTTCACTGCTCGTGCGGTCATCCTGTGGTCTGTTCTGCTACCTATTTTCCGGTCTGTCCAGCGTGTTCCCCGGCATCCCCGGCTTGCCCGACACCTTGCCCGACACCTTGCCCGACACCTTGCCCGGCATCCCCGACACTCTGCCCGGCCTCCTGCTCCGCCTTCAACCGTTCCAATCGCTCATGTTCGGCGCGCTGCTCCTCAAGACGCGCCTTGAGCTTCCGATAGGCCCTTGCCCTGGCCTGCCTGAACCGGTAACCCGCGAACAGTACGATCAGCCAGATAACGCCGGCGAACACGGCCACACGGTAGCTGCTGGAGAAGCACATCATCACCACAAGGGCAATCATGAACGCGATCACAAAATACGGCGTGACCTGCGCGAACGGCAGTTTGAACGAAATCCTGTCGATCGCTTCCTTGCCTTTGAGCCCCTTGAGCTCGGCCGGGCCATCTCCGGCGGCCACAACCTTGCGGAACTTGAGCTGCGTAATCATGATCATCGTCCAATTGATCGCCGCCGCAATGGTGGCGATCGACATCAGAAAGTTGAACGCGAATTCCGGCCATACGAACACCACAACCACGGCAAGGGCGATGATGAGCGCGGAAGTGAGCACGCCGGCGACAGGCACGCCGCGCTTGTTGAGTTTGCCGAGATACGCGGGCGCGTTACCCTGCTTGGCCAGCGAGTACAGCATGCGGGAGTTTGCGTACAGGCCCGAATTGTATACGCTCATCACGGCGGTCAGGCACACGAAATTCAGGATCGCGGCGGCCGCGTGCACGCCCACCGAATCGAAGATCTGCACGAACGGGCTGGAATTGCCGTCGATCGTATCCCACGGAACCACTGCCATGATCACGCCGAGTGCGCAGATGTAGAACACGAGAATACGCCAGATGATACGGTTCGTCGCCTTCGGGATGGTAACGCGGGGATTTTCCGTCTCGCCCGCGGTGATGCCGATCAGCTCGGTGCCGCCGAAGCTGAACATCACCACGATCAGAGCCATCATCAAGCCGGACCATGTGCCGTCCGCATTATGGCTGAGCAGACCATGCGGCATGAAGCCGTCTCCCTCGGTGAACAGATTGGTGAATGACGCGCGGACGCCGGATGCGGTCGGCACGTTCGCGATGATCACATACAATCCGCCGAGAATCATGGCGAGCACGGCGAAGATCTTGATGAGCGCGAACCAGAATTCGAATTCGCCGAAATGGTTGACGCCCATAAGATTCAACGCGGCGATGGCCACAAGAAACACGATCGCCGACACCCACTTCGGAATGTTCGGAAACCAGTAATTCACAAACGTTCCGACCACGGCCAGCTCCACCATTGAAACGAGCACGTAGTTGAACCAGTAGTTCCATCCGGAGATGAATCCCGCACGCTTCGACCAGTAACGTGTGGCGTAGTAGCTGAACGCGCCCGCTTTCGGATCTTCCACGGTCATCTCGCCCAAGGCGCGCACGATCAGGAAGATCACGAGTCCGCCGACCAAGTAGGCGAGCAGGATGGAAGGTCCGGCCAATTGGATCGATTCGCTCGATCCGTAGAACAGGCCGGTACCGATGGCCCCGCCCAATGCGATTAGCTGGATATGGCGATTCTTCAACGATCTGCGTAGCGTCGGGGGTACCGGCACGTCGTCGGTTTCGCGGAGTTTCGTTTTGGTCGGGGCACTGCTCATGTATTTTCCTCGCTTCTTCTCTCCACCGCAGTTGCGGTCCACCCTACTTTGCGCACGTATTTGTGCATTGCGGCCTTGCGCGGTTTTCCGAAAACTTTCCTGATTGTAACGTTGCGCGATTCGCCATGAATCGACGTTCTCAGAAAAATAGACAGACGATGTCTGTTTTTCGTATATTCGGATCGGTCCCGTGATTCATCAGTGTTCGATGATTGAATGGAAACGGTCTGAAATTCGTGTTCCGGAGGGTGCCATGGCGTTCGTCAAAGACATGTTGCGTATGTGGGTGGGCTCGTGGAGAAGGTTCATTTCGATTGCCATGATCACCATGCTCGGCGTGGCCGTATTGACGGGCATCTATGCGGGATGCCGTGACGCTTTTCTGGCTACGGACCGTTTTTTCGATAGTCAGGGACTTCATGACATTCAGGTGCTGTCTACCGCGGGCTTGACCGAGGACGACATAACCGCGCTCAAGCAGGTCGATGGCGTTGAGCAAGTGCAGCCGGAACGTTCGCAAAACGTGACGGTGAACGTGAACGGGCGTAAATCCGTGATTTTGCGCGAAATCGGCGTGAACGGCATTGACCAGCCGTATCTGCAGGAAGGCCGTATGCCGAAGAAGGCCGGCGAAATCGCGGTCACCAAGCAGTTCATCAAAGACTCCGGGTATGCGATCGGCACTGAAATAACCGTGGAAGCGGAAGATTCCACACAATCCGGCAACCGGTCCGATGAGCAGACCGGCAACCAAGCCAGCAGTCAAACCGATACGCAATCCGCCGATCAAGCCCCATCCTTCCCGACGGAACTGACCATCGTGGGCGTTGTGCTTGATCCGCAGAACCTGAGCAATCCGGACGGCTATTCCGGCACGACGTCGTTCAGATCGACCAGTACCAGCGACTACACGTTCTTCGCCCCATCCGACGGCGTGACCGGCACCTTATATACGGGAGCGACGCTGCTTGTTTCGGGTGCGGCCGACGAAAACACCTACGGCAGCGCCTACGAGAGCAAAGTCAGCGAAGTCGTGGACCGCATCGACGACAATGTGAAAAGCGAACGCCAAAAAGCACGTCAGCAGGAACTCCTCGATCAGGCGCGCAAAAGCATCGACCAGGCGAAATCGCAATTGGAAGAGCGGAAAAACCAAGCCGCCCAAGCCGCGCAACTGTTGCTGCAGACCGGTCAGATGACGCAGGAGGAGCTGGCCGCGCAATCGCAACAGCTCACACAGGCCGAACAACAGCTGCAAGACGAGGAAGACAAGCTGGAAAGCAGCATACCGGCCGTACGATGGTATGTTCAGGACCGGTCGCAATCAGGCGGATTCAGCGCACTCAAATCCGATCTGGAATCCATCCAATCCATCGGCAACGCATTCCCGGTCGTATTCCTGATCGTGGCGGTGATGATGAGCCTCACCTCCATGGCGCGCAAAGTCGAGGAGGACCGCGGGCTCATCGGCACCTACATGGCGCTCGGCTACGGGCATGTGAAAGTGGCGTTGCGATACGTGCTGTTCGCATTGCTCGCCTGCCTGGTGGGAGGCGGATTCGGCATGCTGCTCGGATTCGTCGGCATTCCGGCGTTCCTGCTGACCGTGCTGGAAGGCATGTATGTGATGCCGGGCGTACGGCTCGAATACGATCCGCTATACGGCACCGCCGGAATCGTACTGTTTGTGGTCGGCGTGGTTGGTGCGACCATATACGCGTGCCTCAACGAAATGCGGCAACTGCCGTCCACATTGATGCGGCCCAAGCCGCCGCGTGCGGGTTCGCGTATCTTCCTGGAACGAATCAAGCCGGTGTGGACGCGCATGGGATTCCTCAGCAAAGTCACCGCACGCAATATCGTGCGATTCAAATCTCGCCTGATCATGACGATCGGCGGCGTGGCCGGCTGCACCGCGCTGATCGTATGCGGTCTGGCCATCAACGACACCGTCGCGGAACTCGGCATGAAACAATACCGCGGCGTCTACCAATACGATCTCATGGTGGTCGCGAGTGATGCCGACGCCGACGCGATGCGGCAGAAAATACAGAAAGACGGCAACGTTACGTCAAGCCTGAACATACGCATCGAATCGGGCGATTTGGCGGGCAGCGAGGGCAGCGAAAGCATTCAGCTGGTCGTGGTGCCGGAGGATTCGCTGAACGAGTTGGGAGACATGATCACGCTTCAGCCGGTGAAAACCGGTTGGGACGGCTTCAAACGGCCATCCTGGTTGGGAGGCTCCAAGGAATCCGACACCATTGCGTTGAATGACGACGGCGTGATCGTGGCGCAATCGGCGGCCCATGCGCTCGGCATCACAGCCGGCAACACCATAACGGTCACCAACGGCGATGGCGTGCAGGCCGAAGCGACGGTAAGAGCGGTGACTCGCAATCTCATCGGCTCGGACGTGTACGTGAGCGAACAGTATTACCGCGAGATATTCAGCGTCGACGGTGCTTCGAATAGTTCTGCCGGTGGCGCCTCGGACGATTCCGCGGACAGCTCTTCGGAAGGCGACGAACTCGTATGGAACGCAATGTACGCCACTCTCAAGGGAAACGATCAATCGCAGATCGACTACGCCCAAACCCTTGAGGAAGACGATTCCGTAACCAAAGCCGTCAGCTGCGCGGACATGGCGGAAAGCTTCAAATTCGACCTTATGGGGGCTGTTGTGGCGCTGATTGTGGCGCTCGCCGGAGGACTGGCCCTGGTGGTGTTGTTCACACTGGCCAATACGAACGTGTCGGAACGCGTGCGTGAGATGGCCACGCTCAAGGTGCTGGGATTCTTCGACAATGAGGTACATCGCTATGTGAATCGCGAGATGATGCTGCTCACCGTGATGGGCGTGATTGTGGGATTGCCGTTCGGCCGCTGGGTCGGTGGTCTGCTCACCGCCGTATTGAACATGCCCTCGTTGTATTTCGAGGTTGAGGTCAAGCCGTTCAGTTATGTGATTGCGGCGGCGGTTACCATGGCGTTTGCGATTGTGGTGCAGTTGTTCGTCAATCCCGTGCTTGATCGTATCGAGCCTGTGACTTCGCTCAAATCGGTTGAGTAGCGCTGGTTGAGTGACTTCGGTTGAGTGGCGCTGGGCGGGTGTCGCCGGTGGGGTGCCGCCTCCCCTCCGCGGTTTTCGCACGTCCGTAGGTATTGCCCCTCAATGCGATTGCGCATATGGCGGCACGCCGAAAGCGGAAAGAGGTTATGGGGGTATTGGCGCATCTGCACCCTTACCGTGGTTTGCGATTACTGGTTGCTGACATTAAGAACCTTGTATTCTCAGTCTAAAGACCTTTGCCCCGTCAATGCATGGGGGTATGTGGAAGACGGTGGTTTGATAAACCCCTTTTAAAATATCTGCGAAGGTAGTAACCAAGGGGATTTCACAATGAGCGACTATATTTCCAATATTAATCCCGGGGGGGGGGCTTCCGAGCTCCATATTCATAAGAACGGCGGATTTTCACTGCATTGCGCCGCTCCATTGACCTGCTGGGGTGTGCGATGATCGACGGCAAATTTACGGCGAAGGAGCGCGCCTATTTGGCCAGTCTGCCGGCGGTGAAAAGCGTCAGTGCCTCACATATTCGCTACACGGAGAGTTTCCGGGTTGAATGCATGTGCCGTTACGATGCGGGAGAATCGCCATCCTCCATCTTCCGTGAAGCGGGGCTTGATCCGAAACTCATCGGATACAAGCGTGTGGAACGTTGCATAGCTCGTTGGAAGGAACGGCAGAAGAAAGACGAGAAGAACGGCAAAAAGCCGGTTTTGTATTCCACGACGGATGAAGGAATGCGGATTCTTGAACATCGCGATCTTGCGAAACCGGAATTGGATTTGGCAAACGGTGACGATGAGAGCATATCGAAAATCGCGCAGGCGCAACTGGCCATCAACGAACGTGACTTGTTGATCGCCCGGCAGGCGTTGCGTATCAGTGAGCTGGAACGGGTGCTTGGCAAGTTCGTGAAATGAAACACATACGTAAAACGAAGCGTGGAACGCACGCCGAAACATCGTGGGAAACGGCGAAGGGAGCATCGCAGGAGGCGTGGAAGTCTCCGAATTTCGCCGATGCCATCGACGCTTCGGAATATATGCGGGAGCGCCGCCGAAATCGTAGAAGCATGCGTGTGATGTATGCGATCGGCGCGTTGCTGATCGTCGCGGCCATTTGCGTGGGTGGTTTCCCCGCCGTGCTGCAATACCGTTCGGCCCAGGAATTGAGCGCCGCCTCGCAACAGTCGGCGCAGCGTGTTGAGAGCTGGCCGTATCCGCAGGCAGATGAGGCATTCGCGGCTGCCCAGCAGTATAACGAGAGGCTCGCGCAGTCGGGGCAGCCGGTGCTTGGCGAGGCACAGGACCCGTTCGCGGCTCTGCAGAATGGTGATTCGGACGGTGATTCGGATAGCGATTCGGATGGTTCCAGCATGTCCGACAATGATGAGGAATACCAGTCGCTGCTTGATTCCGGCGGCGGCGTGATGGGCACCATCCGCATTCCGAAGATTTCCGTGAACCTGCCGATCTATCATGGCACGTCCGAAAGCGTGCTCGCGTCGGGTGCCGGCCACTTGTACGGCACGAGTCTGCCGGTTGGGGGAACGAGTACGCATGCGGTCATAACAGGGCATCGTGGCATGGTGAGCGCGGCGATGTTCACGCGCATCGACGAGTTGCGCGTCGGCGACTACTTCTATATAGACGTGATGGGCCGCACGCTCGGATATATGGTCGACCGTATATCCGTTATCGAGCCGAACGATACTTCGAAGCTCAAAATCGTGGACGGCGAGGATCGGGTGACGCTGATGACATGCACTCCGTATGGCGTGAACACCCACCGTCTGCTGGTTTCCGCGGTACGTTCGTCCATTCCGGATGTGATTCCCGCACAGGACGACGCGGCGAAGGACGCACGTTCCATAGCGATTGCGGCAGCGGTGATTACATTGCTGCTCGGACTGGTTCTGCTGTGGTTGCGCAGAAAGCCATGGCATATTCGCCGTCATGCGGCTCAGTGGCCGAAAAGGTGATGAATTCCCGTTCTGAAAATCGGGTACAGCAAACAGCCTTCGCGCGTTGCAATCAGTGGGTTTTGCCGCAAATCCTTCCCCCGACTCTTCCACTATTAGGGTGTATGTGCGCGCGGGTGAATTCCTCTACGTTTCAGGGTTGGAGCGGTGTCGAACGACTGCAAGTCGTTGATGCCGTATGAAGACAACCTGGCGCTGCAAGGCGCTGTGTAAGGGGACAATATGAAACGTGCATGCGACGAATGGCAGGCAGTGCGCAGAGGGGGACTTGCCAAGCGGGTCATCGCGGCGCTTGCTGCTGTGGCCATGGTAGGTGGCCTTGGATACGCCACTGCCAGCACTGCTGTTGCGCAGGATGATGTGACGCAGCAGACGGAACAGACTGTGGAGAATACAGGCGAATCGCAGGATGAAGGGACTTCCGGTTCCGAAGGAACCGATGGTGAGGCCGCTACGGATGAAACCACTGTGGATGATTCCGCTGAAGACGCAAATAAAACGGATACCGACACCGAAGCTGATGCCGACGTGCAGAACGGTGCTGATGAAGCGGCGGAGCAAGTGGCTAATGAACCGGCTCCGGTGGCGGATGCTGGTTCGGACGATTCATCGAACGATGGTTCGCTGCTGCTGGACGAAACGTTCAAGAACAGCACCTTCGGTGAATCTGGAAGCTGGACCGCCGCGGGTAGCGCATGCCTGACGGCCGCGACCAGCGGTTCGTTGAGCTGCAAGAACACGACGGATAGCAGCAATATCCAAGGAGAGAGCGGCAAGGGCTACCTGCAGCTAACGGACAACAGCAAAAGCCAGAGCGCTGCAGTGCTGTACAACCAGCCGGTCATCAGCAAGAACGGCCTGCATGTCACGTTCGACTATTACATGTATCAGACGTCCGGCGCGGGCGATTATAAAACACCTGCGGACGGCATCAGCTTCTTCCTGACGGATGGCGCTGCCACGCTGAGCCAGGCAGGCACTTCAGGTGCGGCACTCGGCTATGCGACCAGTGACGACGATGGCATCGGCACTAAAAACGCCCGAGGACAGGGCGTCGCCCAGGGTGTGCTTGGCGTCGGTTTTGATCGTTTCGGCAACTTCAGCCAGCAGAACGCGACCGGAACGAAGTCCGATAGTGGTTATGCGCGTGTTACCGGTGGTGAGGACTGTGGTCAATGGAGCGATCCGCAAGGAGCGAATTCCGTTACCGTGCGAGGCAAGGGATCTACCGACAGCAACGGCAAGTGGAACAACGGCTACTGCATTGTGGCTTCTGAAAACGTTTCCGGGAAAGTCACTGACGGACTCGACAGTGGCAAGGCAACCAAGAGCGAAGACGACAACAACGGCAAGTCCGTTGACATCATCATCGCTCCTGCCGATGATGATGCCACAACGCAGCAACTGACTGTGAAGATCGAAGGCGTGACCGTTCTTGAAACGAATATCGATCGTCTTCCGGATACAGTGAAGTTCGGCTTCAGCGCATCCACCGGTGCCGACCATCAGGTGCAGCTGGTTCGTGGCCTGAAGGTCCACTCGGTAGGTAAGCTGAACCAGCTCGAACTGGTGAAGTCCGTCAACAAAGACAAATACCCGGATGCGGATTCCCACACGTTCAATGTGGGCGATAAGGTTCCGTATACGTTCGTAGTGCGCAACAGCGGTACCACCACACTGAGCAATGTTGCGGTGAACGACCCCAACATCACGAATGTTACCTGCGTGGCCACCGAACTTGCCTCAAACCAGCAGACCACGTGCTCCGGAACGTTGACCCTTACCGAAGACATGGTGGACAGCGAAGGCCACTTCACGAACACCGCCACGGCTACGGGTATGGACACCGACGGCAATATTGTGACTTCCCCCGAAGCCAGTGTGATGATCAAGGTGATTAAGCCGCTCGGCGCACCTGAAAAGCATAAGAGGATCAAGAAGAACGACGACAACACCTACACGGTGAACATCGACGTGACCGGCGCTCAGACCGGTGGCACCATCGTGACCAGCGAACCGGTCGACTTCACGCTGGTGCTCGATACCTCCGGTTCCATGAGCGAACCGATTGATGGTGTGAAGAAAATCAAGGCGTTGAAGGATTCGGTGAACAACTTCCTCGACAGCGCTGCGAAAGTCAATGAGCAGTCGGGCTCCTCGCTGGTGCAGGTGTCGTTGATCTCATTTGCGAGCAATGCATACTTGCGAGCGAATCTTACCGATGATTTCGATTCGGTGAAGACGAAGGTGAGCCAGCTGAGTGCTGATGGAGCCACCCGTGCGGATCTTGGCTTGGAAAAGGTAAAGCAGGTCACCGGAACTCGTTCCGACGCCAAGCAGGTGGTCATCTTCTTTACGGATGGCGGCCCGACCAAGTACAACACGCCGTTCGAAGATGAGTGCGCGCAGGACGCGGTATCTGTAGCGAAGGAACTCAAGGCTTCCGGAAAGACGATCTACAGCATTGGCGTGGTTTCCGGTGCCGATCCGTCGGATACCACGAAGTTGGATATCAACAAGTTCCTGAACGCGGTTTCCAGCAACTATCCGAATGCCACGGCTGAATACAAGCAGCAAGGGTGGAGCTGGCAGTACGTCACGACGTTCGACTTGGGCGAAGGCGGAAACAACGGCTACTTCAGGGCCGCTGCCGATGCCGACGCATTGGATAAGATTTTCGACGAAATCCAGAAGGAAGAAACCACCACTTACGGTTTCACCGGTGTGAGCATCGAAGATACGCTTTCCGAATACGTCGAACTTTCCGACAAGAACTATACGGTGACGGCGAAGGATGCCAACGACAACGAAGTCGCTCTCGAAGAGGGCACGGACTACACGCTGGCCTACGACGAATCCGCCAAGAAGTTCACGGTCGTGTTCCTGAACACGTTGGGTGACGGTGTTACCTATACGCTCGCCTACAACGTGAAGCCGACCCAGAAGGCGTACGACGAGTATGCGGTCAGCGGCTATGGCGACACGATTGGCGACGAAGGCACCGATCTTGACGGCAATACCACATCGTCCGGCCAGCCCGGCTTCCACTCGAACGAGTCCGCATGCCTGGCTTACACGGCCAACAATGTGGCACATGCCTGCTCCGACAACCCGTATCCGCATCCTGTGATTCAGGTGGTTTCCTCCACCCTGCATATCGAAAAGCAGTGGAAGGGCAACGGCAACAAGCCGGAGAGCGTCACGGTGGATGTCAAGCGTGGCGACGACGTCTACAAGACCGTCACGCTGAAGGCCGACGACAACGGCAACTGGACCGCCGACGTGGTGATTCCGGCCGGTGAGGAGAAGACCTACACCGTTACGGAAACCAGCCTGAGCCGCCTGTGGAACGCAACCTACCAGCACAAGCTCGCTGACGAGGATCTTGCCGACGGCAACGAGGTGACCGTTCCCGAATCGACCGAATCGCAGGAAGCGACGGTGGTCATCACCAACAGCTACATCTCCGTGGCCACGCTGCCGTTTACCGGCAGCACGACGGAACGTCAGTGGCTGTTGACCGCAGGCGTGATCGCGGCGCTGTCCATGCTGACGATCGGCGCGGCCGGAATCTGGCGCGGCAAGAAACGTCTCGTCTGACTTTCGGTGGGCAACCGGCCGTAATCCGGCCAAGTCGGGCCGTTCGCAACAACGTGGACGGCCCGACGGAACACAACAAGATTTGCGGATCATGGGAAATGTTGGGCCCGTCTTTCGTAATTTAAAAAACCCGACAACAACAAGAATAAGGAAGAGGGGCTTACTCATGAAGATGAGGAAACTTTTCGCCGGCATCGCTGCGGCCGCAACGCTGCTGGGTGGTCTGGCCGTAGGCGCCACCAGCGCTTCGGCTGCGGAGACCATCGTTGAAAACGATGCCACGTTCACGTTCACCGCTGATTCCGAGGCGCAGCTGACGAACGCCAAGCTGGTTGCCTATAAGATCGGCGACTACGTGCAGTATGGCGAAGGCGGCTCGGACACCGTTGCTTACGGCGTGGCCACGAACGAGGCTAACAAGACTGCCGTTGATAACGCTCTGGCTGGCATTTTCACCGATTTCGTCACGGATGATCAGGATAACCTGGCCGCCGCGTTGAACGAAGGCAAGCTTGACATCTCCGCCACCCGCCCGTGGAACACCACCGCCGACGGCGTGGCCAGCACTTCCCGTGCTTTCGCCAATGCGCTTGCTAAAGAAGATCTGCAGGCAGGACAGGAGATTGGCACGCTGGCACCGACCGCTTCCGCAGCGGGTGGCTATGAGGCTACCGTGACTCTCCCCGCCGGTATCTATCTGTTCCTGGATACCAACGACGTTGCCACCGCAAAGGTCACTGTGGCCATCCCGATGATCGTTGCTTCCGGTACTGTGGAAGATGGTGTGCTGACTGACCCGGTGAACGGCACGAACACCGTCAACATGAAGAACACCGAAAATCCTGAGCAGAACAAGGAAGTCGACAAGGCGTACGCGGCCATTGGCGACACCCTGACCTACACCCTGACCGGTACCGTTTCCAACCCGGCTCCGGAAGCCTTCGCATTCACCGATACTCCGGGCGTTGGCCTGACCGTCAAGGCCGGAACCTTCACGTTCTACACTGTTGGAGCCGATGGAGACATCGAGGTTCCGTCCACCGATTTCACTTTCCCTGAAGCAGATGTGATTGGCGACGGCAACACTTCCTTCGACGTTACCGTGAAGGATCCGTCCAAGTACGCAGGACAGACCATCAAGGTCGAGTTCCAGGCTCTGGTGAACGATGAAGCTGTTGTGGAAGATGGCGTTGTGAACGAGCTCTACAACTATGGCGAGCCGATTAAGGTCTACACTAAGTTCGTCGGCTTCGACTTCAAGAAGATCGATTCCGATAACAAGGGCATCGAAGGCGCTGAATTCCAGGTTCTGGACGGAGGCGTTGCACTGTACTTCGTCAAGCAGGATGACGGCTCCTACAAGAAGGCCGCTTCCAAGGATACCGAAGGTGCCACCAAGACCCTCGTGTCCGCCGCTGACGGCACTGTGAAGGTCACCGGCCTTGACGCAACGAAGACCTACACCGTGGACGAAACCAAGGTCGCCACTGGAAAGTATCTGGATCTTAAGCCGTCGTTTACCGTGTCCTTCCGCGATACCACCGCTGTTTTGGCCAAGACCATCCAATCTGATCCGTGGGGCCTGGTCAACACCACCGACAGGACCGTGAAGAACGTGAAGTCCGTCGATCAGCTGCCGCTCACCGGTGCTGCCGGAACCATCATGTTCTCCGTCGTGGCTCTGATGCTGGCCGGCGCTGGCGTTGCAGTGGTGCTCAAGACCCGTTCCAAGAGCTCCATCGCCTGATTGGTGTGATTGGCACGCTTGAGCTGACGTGCGTAAACCCGTAATCCGTGTGATTCATATGATTCGCACGAATCGCACGGATTGCGGATAGCGTAGACGGCGAAACGCACAAGCCGCATCCTTCGATTGCGGAACCGAGAAATCCGGTTCCTGCGATTGAGGGGTGCGGCTTTTCGTTTTATCCGAGCATTGCTGCCCAATCGCACAAGGGGGGAGGTGTGGAACGCAACCGAACAACGTGGATATATAGGGGAGCAAAGTGGGGGCATCGCCAATCCGCAAGGCCATAGAATCGCAGCGAATTCAACCCCTCAGCAGGGATTGTAGGGGAACGCAGAGGAAGGTGAAAAACCATGGTCCGTGGCGGTGGAGCATTCAGCAGCGAGGAAATGCAACTGTTACGAGGATTGCCGGCAGTTGCCAACGTAACCCGCGATCGCATCACATATTCCGACATCTTCAGGCAAGTGTGCACCATCCGCTACCTGGCGGGGGAATCGCCTACGAAAATCTTCCGTGAAGCAGGTCTTCCGCCGGATCTTGTGGGCTACAAGCGTATTGAACGCAGCGTGGCGCGTTGGAAGGAGTCCGCGCTCAAATCGGTGAACGGCAGCGAGGAGATGAGCAATACCGAACTTATTGCGCAGCTTATCGAGCGGTATAAGCAGGTGCTGGTCACCAAGCAGAATCTCGACAGCATCGCAAAAAACATTGCGGAAGGCGACGGTTCTGCGGGTGGTTCTGCGGGTGCTGCGTTGAATGGTGCGGCCGGTGGCGATTCGAACGGTGCGTTCGTCTCCGATGCGGTCTCGGACGATTCGACATTAGGCAAGATGAACGCGGCCGTTATGAACGTCGCCGATGGCGTGAATGGCGTGAGTGGCATGAACGGCACGAGTAACGTGGGCGCTTCGAATGCTGCGAACGTTACCAATGTAGGGGGAGTCGGGAACGCTTCCGAATTGTATTGGCAATCCGGTCTGTTCGGCCAGCAGCGGGGTTCTGCGAACATGATTGACGCCGGTACTGCGGGAATCATCATCAAGCAGCAGGCCCGCCGCATCGACGAACTGGAGAAAGCCAATGCCGAATTGCGCGAGCGGCTTGGCTGACGGGCTGGACTGGTTGTCTGCTCTGTCTGTTTGCTGTTTGCTGTTTTGCTGCTTGCTGTGGCGGGTGCCTGGAGGAAAGCTCGGACCGGTCGAAAATGGGACCGGCCCGAGCATGAGGCTAGGCCGAGCAGCCGGATAAATTGTCCGGGTTCAAACCTCTTTAAGCGAGTCGGCTGGCGTCAATCGGCAGCGGCCAGCCGACGCAATCGCGAATGCAATCAGCCGATGTAATCGGCCTCGTTCGTAGGGCTGGACGGAACCGCGTGGTCCTCGGTCACCTTGCCCAAACCGGACAGGTACGCTTCACGGCCGGCCTCAATCGCCTTCTTGAACGCACGGGCCATCAACGGAATATTGCCGGCCGAAGCGATGGCGGTATAGGCCATCACCGCGTCCGCGCCCATCTCCATAGCCTCGGCGGCCTGGCTTGGACGGCCGATTCCCGCGTCGATGATCACCGGAACATTCGAATTCCTGATGATCACTTCAATGAAATCGCGTGCGCGCAGACCCTTGTTGGAGCCGATCATCGCGCCGAGAGGCATTACGCAGGCCGCGCCCGCATCTTCAAGACGCTTTGCGGCGATCGGATCGGGGAACATGTATGGCATGACCACGAAGCCTTCCTTCGCCAGCTTTTCCGTGGCCTTGATGGTTTCCTCGTTGTCGGGCAGCAGGTACTTCGACTCATGTTCGATCTCGACCTTCACGAAGTCCGTCTGGCATACTTCGCGAGCAAGACGTGCGATGCGCACCGCCTCCTCCGCGTTGCGTGCGCCGGACGTGTTCGGCAGCATGGTGATGCCCTTCGGAATGTAGTCGAGCAGATTGTTTTCGGTGGTGCGGCAGCGGCGCAGCGCCATGGTCACGATTTGCGTGCCCGCGTTCTCGATCGTGGCCTTGATGAGATTCAGGTCATAGCGGCCTGATCCGAGGATGAATCGGCTGGTGAACTCGTGGCCGCCAAGAATCAGCGGATCCGCGTTTCCGGTGGCGATCTCGTCGTACGCATGCGCGTCCGGTTCCGGCAGTAGCGCGGTGTTGGTGGTGGTGCCGACCAGTTCGTCGATTGTGGCGTTCGGGGCTGCGGCGAAGTCGGCCGACGCGGTGGTGATGGTGTTTTCCTTGCTCATCATTGGCTCCTTTGGGTGTGGTGGTTGGTGGGTGGTGTGTGATGGTTGGTTTGCGGCGTTGTTCCTGTGGTGTTGTTTCTGTGGCGATGGTGGCGTTTGCGTTGCTGCGCGTTACGCTTCTTCTTCGCCGAGGATCAGACGGGTGATCATATTCGCCTCGTGGCAGGCCACTACGCCCACGCGCGGTGCCATAAGACCCGCACCCGGCTCCGGAGCGGTTTCGCCGTCGCCGCAGAAGTAGAAGTTCTTTGCCACGCGACGTGTGCTCACCAGGTTGGAACTGCGGAATCCCGCCATTCCCGATGCGCTGACGAGCTTCTTGCCTGGCAGGTTCTCCAACACCGCGTTCACGAGCATCGTCTTGTTTTCCGGAACATCGAACGCCTCGCAAATAATGTCTTCGTTTTCGAACAGCGTCGGCACGTTCTCGTCGGTCACCTTCACAGTGCTGACGGTGATGTCGATGAACGGATTGATCTGCAGCAGATTGCTGCGCAGCGCTTCCGTCTTGTATTGGCCGAGGTCCTTGAGGAAGTACTGCTGGCGATTGAGGTTCGTCATATCGACCTTATCGAAGTCGATCAGATGCAGATGGCCGACGCCGATTCGCGTCAGCGCCACGGCGATGGTCGATCCGAGTCCGCCGCAGCCGCAGATGGCCACGCGCGCCGCGTCCAGCTTGTCTTGCGTCGCGGCGGTGTGGCGGTCGAGCAGAGCCGCGCGGATTTCCTCACGACTTACGAGCGTGGTCGGGTCGGGGAGGTTGTTGAACGCTTCCTGACGATTGTCGATCTGTTCCTGCGTTGCCGATGGTGTGAAAGTCATGATTGTCTTCCGTTCGCTGTGTCTTCTTGCGATTGTTGCGTTTTGGGCTGCTTTGGATTGTGTGCGCCGACGCGTTTGCGAAGTGTTCCAAGGCGTCGCGCTTGTGGGAGGCCCCAGTTGGGGCGTGCTGTCCGCTGGCAATCCGGTTGTGGCCAGTCTTTGACTGGTGTTGCGTCTGGTCCCGGTTCATGTGCTGGTCTGCATATGCCCGATCTTTCGGTTGGCATTCCACCGTTCTGCGTTGCCGTTCCGCGTGTTTACTTTCCGGCTGGTTTATGCCGGTGGACTTTGCCATCTTGCGCCTGATCGCCGTGTGCCTGGCGGTGTCTGGCTGCGACTCAGCCGCCTTGTACGAAGGTGACGATCTCCACGGTGTCGGTGCCTTTGAGTTCGGTCTGTGCGCGAAGTGCGCGCGGCACGATTTCCCCGTTGAGCTCGATGGCCACGCGGTCGGCACGCAATCCGCGCTGTTCCACCAGTTCGGCCACGGTGATTGGGGTGGCGATGTTTTCTTCCTTGCCGTTGATGATCATGGATGTCCTTTCGTTACTGTTGCGACAGTTCGGCTGGAGTACGAAAAAAGGGTCGCCGAAGAAGCCGTACCCTGTGAGGTGGTGCGCCCCTCCGTGACCCTATTCACGCGATATTCGGTTATCGCGAACGGAAGATGAGATGCGCCTATGGCGCGAACAACCCGTCTCCTTACGGCGGCATTACCCGCATCAAGTCCTCGGTCGAAGTCTTGCGACTTCCTCTCAGCCTTTCGGCTCCCGTTCGGTTGTGCTCCCATCTTCGCGCGCCCGTCCGACAAAAGGTCGCCCGTCCGTCCGGTCAAGGGTGTGTTCGGCCAAAAGTCACCACACCTTCCCTCTCCTTTGCGTCGGTATGGGCATACTGACGCCCGGTGACTATCCCCATACCTACGCAATGGCTTATGTTTGCGTCGGTATGGGGATACTCAAGCCCCGCCACTATTCCCAAACCGCCGCAAAAGCTCAGGTCGGGCGTCTTATGTGAGAATGTAGGCAGCGGATTACGGCGGATACGCCAGAAATACGGCGGGACGGAGGAAAAATGGCGGGTACGGCGGCGGGTTCGGAAGATACGGTTGCAAGTTTGGAAGGTGTGTCCGCGAACTTAGACGTTATGGCGGGTTTGGCGCATGGTCGCGGCACTATGAACGGTACGGCGGCGGGTTCGGAAGATGCGGCAACAGCAAACCTGGCGGGATTTGCGATTCCGCGGCTTGGCATGGGCACGATGGCTTTGGCGATCGAAGGTCGGCCGGATAGGGAGACGGCAATCCGTACGATTCATGCCGGTTTGGATGCGGGCGTGCGTTATTTGGATACCGCCTGGTCGTATTATCTGCCAAGTGTTCCGGGTACTGGCACTCCGGCGGATTTGGGGTACGGCGAGAAGCTGGTACGTGACGCGCTCGCCACTTGGGACGGTCCGCGGAACGAGGTTCTTGTTGCTACGAAGACCGGCTACCGTCGCACGATGGAGGCATTGCCCCAGCCGCCGCAGAAGAATCCGACGAGGAGTTTGCCTTCGGATGCGGATTCTTGCGCGGGCGGCATGCGTTCAGACATCCCGTCCGCGAAGATTTCATCGGCTTCAACCACCCATGCAATTACGCCGGATTCCGCAATTGCGCCGAATTCCTCCACCGCATACGATGACGATCGCCAGCATTTGCAGGCGGATGGCAGCCAGTACGGCTGGATGGCGGATTCGCGCCCGGAAACCATGATCCGTGACGCGAAGGAATCCGCCGCGCATCTTGGTGTGGAGGCCATCGATTTGCTGTACTCGCACGGTCCGGATCCGGCGGTCCCTTATGAGGATCAGATCGGTGCGTTGAAGCAGTTGCTTGATGAAGGCGTGATTAGGCACGCCGGCATTTCGCGTGTGAACAACGAGCAGATCGATATCGCACGCAAGATTTTGGGGGATGGCTTGGTTGCCGTGCAGAACCAGTTTTCCCCGTCGCATCCGGACCCTGAGCGTACGATGGAGCATTGCGCCGAGTTGGGACTCGCGTTCGTTTGCTGGAGTCCGCTTGGAGGTTTCCTCGACGCTTTCGATCAGCATGCGTACGATCCGTTCCGCAAGATCGCTGCCGGTCGCGGTTGTTCGTACCAGCGGGTGGTGTTGGCTTGGGAATTGAGCCGCTACAATCGCCTGTTTACGATTCCAAGTGCCCGTAATCCGCTGGAAATCAACGATTCCTTCGCTGCGGTCGACATGGAACTTACGCAGGAGGAGCTTGATTTTCTGAACTTGCGATTCTGAACATACGAAAATCGCAAGCATTTATGATCGTGCCTCTTGCGCGGTGCAGGCAGGAAAAGTTTTCAACGGTGTTCGCAGTCCATGAACGTGATCGTCCGGAAACGGGGGAAGATTTCCTGTTACCTCAAATGAAGGCAGCCGGATTTGCCAAGAGGGATCGTAAAAAGCTTACGGTGTAAGATAAAAGATGGTCGATGATGCGGTTCGTTTGTGTTGGAAGGAGGATGTGTTGAGTTTTGAGCAGGAGGCGTTTCACAAGCTGATGTCGAACATCTGGGGGCGTAAATCTCAGATGCAGGAGGAGATGTCGAAGGGTGTGAAGGGCGAGCCCTTCATTGTGCAGGAGCTTGCGATGCGGGGGTCGCAGACGCCGACGCAGCTTGCCGCTTCCATGCGCGCCACGACCGGAAGAGTGTCCACATTGCTGTCCGCGTTGGAGAAAAAGGGGTATGTTGCGCGTGAACTCGACGCGGACGATCGCAGAATCGTGCATGTGAGCCTGACCGAGGAGGGGATGGCCTATGCCAGAAAGCAGCGTGAGGATATGCGGGAGGCGGTGTGCTGGATCTTCTCGCAAATGGGGGAGCGTCGCGCGCGTGAATTCGTGGACCTCACCGTTGAGTTCACCACGTATATGTCGCTATGTACGCCGGGTAAGCCCCGTCCGACGGCGGAACAGGTTGAGGCTGCCTTCCGCTCTTGTGAGGATCGGAATCAAAAGGAATGGGAGAAGGCTCCGGAGAACTTCTAAACGGGGTCGAGGATTCTTCTGGCGTCAGGCTTCCGCGGGTGCTCGGCGAACGGCTGGCGGGTGGGGGTTGCCGGACGAATTGCGTTTTCCGTAACGTGCGCGGGCCTTTCCGTATCGACGTTGCCCGATGAATCATGTTTTGCGATTCCGGAGGATGCGCTGAATCAAGGTTTTCCGGGTGCTGCGCGCGTAAGCTCCGACCAGGAATCGCAATCAGGAAACACGCAGGTTGGTCGTTAATATCTTACACTGTAAGTAATTTACGATATAAAGTAATACCGAAGCGAAACGGTCGATACATGACGAACGGTACGAACAGACCGGGCGGGCCAAACGCCTAACAGGCCGAATACCAAGTAAACCAAGCAACAAACCAAGCAAACCAAATAAGAGAAGGAACCAGTCATGCTTCGCATTATGCGATACCTCTCCAAAGCGGAGATAGGCCAAATGCTCATAGCGTTGGTCAGCATAGTAGGCCAGGTCTGGCTTGACCTGACCCTGCCGGACTACATGTCCGACATCACGCAACTCGTGGAGACCCCGGGCAGCAACATGTCCGACATCTGGGTGGCGGGCGGCAAAATGCTCGCCATATCGCTCGGCTCGGCGGCCTGCGCGATCGTAACGGGCTTCATCGCTGCACGCGTGGGCGCATCGTTCAGCCAGCGTCTGCGCTCGCTCGAATTCAGCAAGGTGGAAAGCTTCGGATCGGCGGAAATGAGCCGTTTCTCAACGGCGTCGCTCATCACCCGCTCCACCAACGACATCACGCAGATTCAGATGTTCATCACCATGGGCCTGATGATGATCGTCAAATCGCCGATCATGGCGGTGTGGGCCATCTGCAAGATTGCCGGCGGTGGCTTCGAATGGACACTCGCCACGGGCGTGGCCGTCGTGGTGCTGGTCATTTCGATCGGCGCGCTCATGGCCATGGTCATGCCGAAATTCAAATCCATGCAGCGCCTGACCGACAACATCAACCTCGTGGCACGCGAGAACCTCACCGGCCTGCGCGTGGTGCGTGCGTACAACGCAGAAGACTATCAGGAATCAAAATTCGCCCAGGCCAACAAGGACCTCACCGATACGCAGCTGTTCACCAACCGTGCGATGTCGGTGATGATGCCGATGATGAACACCATCATGAACGGCCTGATGCTGGCCGTCTACTGGATCGGCGCCTACCTGATCGACGCCGCAGACGCAACCGACAAACTCACCACTTTCGCCGACATGGTGGTGTTCTCCAGCTACTCCGTGCAGGTGATCATGAGCTTCCTGCTGATGAGCATGGTGTTCGTGTTGTGGCCACGCGCCGACGTGTCCGCCAACCGCGTGCTCGAAGTCATCGATACGGAGCCGATGGTCGTAAGCGGAACACGAACCGTGGGGAAGCCCGGAATGGAAGGCGAAATCGAATTCCGCAACGTAAGCTTCACCTATCCCGATTCGCGCGAGGCCATGCTGGAAGGCATCAATTTCAAGGCATCGAAGGGGCAGACGGTCGCGTTCATCGGCTCGACAGGTTCCGGAAAATCGTCGCTGGTCAATCTTGTTCCGCGATTCTACGACGCGACGCAAGGCGAGGTGCTCGTGGACGGCGTTGACGTACGCGACTACACCCTGGAGTCGCTGCGAGGAAAGATCGGATACGTGCCGCAACAGTCATTCATGTTCAAAGGAACGATCGCGAGCAACGTGAGTTACGGTAGCGGGCGCGCAGACGGCAATAACGCCGGCCGGACGACCGCAGGCAAATCCGCAGACAGGTCCGCAGACAGATCCGCATCCGACGAAGCCATCCGCAACGCCTGCGAAGTGGCGCAGGCCACGGAATTCATCAGCAGGAAGGAAGACGGCTACGAAACCGCCATTTCGCAAGGCGGCGCCAACGTCTCGGGCGGGCAGAAGCAGCGATTGTCGATCGCAAGAGCCGTCTATCGCCATCCGGAAATCCTGATCTTCGACGACTCCTTCTCCGCACTCGATTTCAAAACGGACCGCGCCGTGCGCGACGCGCTCGCCAAGGAAGCGAAGGACGCCACGAAACTGATCGTCGCGCAGCGTATCGGAACGATCATGGACGCCGACACGATTGTGGTGCTCGACGGAGGAAAAGTGGTCGGCCAGGGCACGCACCGCGAACTTCTGGAAACCTGCGACGTGTACCGGCAGATCGCGCAGTCCCAGCTGAGCGAAAACGAACTGAATGGAGGCCACTGACATGGCTAGGGGACCAATGGGCCGTGGGCCTGCGGAAAAACCGAAGGATTTCGGCGGCGCGATGCGCTCGCTCGTACGCTTCTGCCGCGGATACATTCCGGTGATCGTCGTCGCGCTGGTGCTCGGCGCGGCCGGAACGGTCTGCCAGATCATCGGACCGGACAAGCTCAAAGACATGACCAACGAGATCACGAAAGGCTTGCCGGCGCTGGTGAACGGCAAACCGGTCATGAATTCGATCGATCTCGACGCGGTCTCGCGCATCGCGTGGCTTCTCGTGGCGCTATACGTGGGGTATGCGGTGTTCTGCTACGTGCAAAGCTGGCTGATGGCCGGCGTCACTCAGCGAACCGCGCAGCAGCTGCGCAAGGCGATCAGCGAGAAGATCAATCGCCTGCCGCTCAAATACTTCGACAAGGTCAGCTACGGCGACGTGCTGAGCCGCATCACCAACGATGTGGACGCGATCGGCCAGACGCTCGGCCAGTCGATCGGCACGCTGATCACGTCGGTCACGCTGTTCTTCGGCGCGCTGATCATGATGTTCTACAACAACGTGATCATGGCGTTGAGCGCGATCGGCTCCGCACTGCTCGGCCTGATAATCATGGGTGTCATCATGAAGGCTTCGCAGCGCTACTTCGTGCAGCAGCAGGTGGCTCTCGGCGATGTGAACGGCCATGTGGAGGAGATGTACACCGGCCACAGCGTGGTCAAGGCGTACTGCGGCGAGGCCGATTCGATCGAACAATTCGAGCGGTACAACGAGGATCTGTATGTGTCCGGCTGGAAAAGCCAGTTCCTTTCCGGCCTGATGATGCCGATCATGAGCTTCGTCGGCAACTTCGGGTACGTGGTGGTCTGCGTGGTGGGTGCCGCGCTCGCCATGGACGGCAAGATCGAATTCGGCGTGATCGTGGCGTTCATGATGTATATCCGCCTGTTCACGCAGCCGCTCTCCCAGTTCGCGCAGGCGTTCCAGAATTTGCAGCGCTGCGCCGCCGCGTCTGAAAGGGTGTTCGGCTTCCTCGACGAACCTGAGTTGGAGGACGAATCCGGCAAGCGCGCGCTGCTCGGCGTGGGTGCGGACGGCAAGCCCAAGCCGGTGCGCGGCGATGTTGAGTTCAGCCACGTGAGCTTCGGATACGAGCCTGGCAAGACGATCATCCACGACTTCTCCGCCTCGGTGCAGAGCGGCAGAAAGGTTGCGATTGTGGGCCCGACCGGTGCCGGCAAAACCACGATGGTGAACTTGCTGATGCGCTTCTACGAGATTTCCGGCGGTACGATTTCGATTGACGGCGTCGATACCAGGTCGGTGCCGCGCTGGAATGTGCACGACCAGTTCTCGATGGTGCTGCAGGATACGTGGGTGTTCCGTGGAACAGTGCGTGAAAACATCGCGTATTCGAAGAAGGATGTAACCGACGAGCAGATCGTCGCGGCTTGTAAGGCCGTTGGGCTGCACCACTACATCATGTCTCTGCCGGACGGCTACGACACGGTTTTGGACGACAAATCGTCGCTTTCGCAGGGCCAGAAGCAGCTGTTGACGATTGCCCGCGCGATGGTTGAGGATGCGCCGATCCTGATTCTCGATGAGGCCACGTCTTCCGTTGACACGCGTACCGAAGAGCTGATTCAGCGGGCGATGGACGCACTGACGGTCGGCCGTACCAGTTTCGTGATCGCGCACAGGCTTTCGACGATTCGTGACGCCGACATGATTCTTGTGATGGATGGCGGCGACATCGTGGAGCGCGGTACCCATGAGGAACTGCTGGCGAAGGGCGGATTCTACGCCGACATCTACAACAGCCAGTTCGCGCTGAGCGACTGATTTGTTGTTGGGATGGCTTTATGGCGGCTGAGCGGGCTTCTGTCGGTTTGGCCGCCTGCCTGTCGTTTGCATTCAAGTTAGGTTGAGGATTTACCGTTGGATATGTGATCCGTAAATCGATTTACGCAAAGGTGGGTACGGCAATGAAAAGCATTGAAATCGGTAAATCTGGAGTGATCGCATCACAGGCCGCGCTGGGCGTGATGCGTATGGATGCGCTGGAACCGGCTGCTGCGGCAACCGTCGTACGCACGGTGGCGGATCGTGGCGTCAATTTCTTCGATACTGCAGACATTTACGGGTTCAACGTCAACAGCGATCATGCCAGTTCGCGTGCGTTCGGGCGCGCATGGCAGGATGCCGGGCTGCGGCGAGAAGACATCCTCATCCAAACGAAGTTCGGCATCAACATTGATTTCACCGATCCCGGCAACATTCACGCCACCCGGTACGACTTCTCCGCGAAGCATCTGATTGCGCGGTTGGATGAGGAACTGGAGGCGCTTGGCACGGATTACGTGGACTTCGCGTTGCTGCACAGGCCGGACACGCTGATGGAGGCCGAGGAGATTGTCGAGGCGTTCGACGCATTGCATAAGGCCGGCAAGGTGCGTCATTTCGGTGTGAGCAATGTGAATCCGTGGCAGGCGGAACTGTTGCAGTCCTGGCTTGGCGATGATCCCGCCATGAGGCTTGAGGCGAACCAGCTGCAGTTCGGCCTGATGCACGCGCAGATGGTCAGCGATGAGCTGATGACCAATTCCGGCGCGGAGGGCGTGATTGCGGCGAACCATTCGGACGGCTTGCTATCGTATTCGCGTCTGCGCCGCATGACTATTCAGGCATGGAGCCCGTTCCAGTCCGGCACGGAATACGGGCCGTTCGTGGGCAATGGGAAATTCCCCGAGCTAAATGCCGCGCTGGATGAAAAGGGCGCCAAGTATGGTGTGAGCGCCAACGCCGTTGCCACGGCATGGGTGCTCAGGCATCCGGCGGGCATTCAGATCGTGCTCGGTTCGATGAATCCTTCGCGCCTGAACGAGATGCTCGACGGCGCGGATATCACACTCGACCGGCAGGACTGGTGGGATTTGTACGCGGCCGCCGGCAACCTCATTCCGTGACATTCCGTGATTGTTCGCGATTATTCGCGAGTATGACTGGATAAATCCGCCCGGTGTCAACGTGTGATGCCGGGCGGATTTTTTGTAATCGGCTGGTGTGCCGGAAGTCGGCTGGCAGGCCGGAAGCCGGTTGGCGTGCTGAGCGCTACTTCTCCGAGAAGACTTCTCCGGGGAACTTGCCGCCAATGACGGCATGACGGTCGGCGTCCAATGTGACGCAGGTGAAGGGGAATTTCCGGCGCAGCGTCTCCGGGCTGGTGGTGAACAGTGCTGTCGCCAGGCCGTCGGCGGACGCGGTGGGGTAGGGGTTTTCGGCGGTCTCGGCCACACAGGTCCACGCGGCTTCGATTTGCTGCGCGGGCAGTCCGTCGATGGCGTTGAGCAAATGATGGATGCTCAACTGGACCCGTTCGTTGACGGGTACATTCCAATGGCGGCGGCTCGGGGCGCTTGCGCAGAACGCGCCGTTGGCCACATGCGCCACGCCGATCGCGCGGGTCGGGTCTTCCGGATCCTCAAGCGCTATGGAGATCGGTTCGGCGGAGCGTATCAGCAGATCGCCGCCCGCGTCGATCACAAACTCCTCGAATAAGCTGCTGAGCTCGTTGCCCAGCAGATCCACGAGGTAGCCTTTGCCGCATGCGCCGAAATCCAAGTGAACGGGCTGATGGGTGGTCAATGTGGTGCCGTGGCGTTCCACGTCATTGCCCCAAGTGGGCCGCCCTCGAAGCGCGCCCAAATGTTCGGCGGCCCCGGACTTGACCGTGAAACTCAGCGAGGCGTCGTATCCGAGGCGAATCAGGTCTTCTCCGATGCACGGATCGATCGCACCGTCCGTGGCGGCGAACAAAGCGTCATACAGGCCGAACAACGGTTCGGTCCAATCCGGGAAGTCGAAGCTGCCTCCGTGCGAAGATTCGCCGATTTTGGCGACAATCGAATCATCTCGGAACCGAGACAGCGTCTGCTCGTATGTTTCCAGGAGATCCGACATCCTCATGTGCAAGTCCTCGTGCAAGGGGAGAGGTGTTGAAATCACGATTCCGGTGCCAAGCGCCTTCGGGAAGGCGATGGCATGGGGCATGCGCTGCGAAAGTGACGTCATATCCACGATGCTAGCGGTATTTCGCTTATAGATGGCCTGCATGGGGTCTGGAGGCGGTGTTAGGGTAGTTGACACAGTGTCAACGAGGAGGTTGATGATGGAACAGAAGAGCGTGGGCAAGGTAAAGAACCTGCCGATGCCAAAGGTGTGCGCGTTCGCAGTCGGTCAGTTCGGCTGGGCGTTGCTGTCGGGAATTATTTCCAACTGGCTGGTGTATTTCTACCAGCCCGACAACGAGACCGTGTCTCAGGGGCAGACGGTGTTCGTGCCGCAAGGCCTTGCGGTGCTTGGTATTGTGACGGTTGTCGGTGGCATCACGGCATTCGCCCGTTTCTTCGATGCGTTTGTGGACCCGGCCGTCGCGAGCCTTTCCGATCGTTGTGAATCGAAGTCCGGCCGCCGCATGCCGTTCCTCAAGTTCGGAGCGCTCCCGCTCGCGGTCATCACCGTTCTCGTGTTCTGGAGCCCGATCAACGGCACCAGCTGGATCAACGGCGCGTTCCTGTTCGTCACGGTGATCGGGTACTACATCGCGCTCACCTTCTATTGCACCCCATATAACGCGCTCATCGCCGAACTCGGCCATGATTCCAAACAACAGCTCACCATCTCCACGGCCATTTCCTTCACTTGGGTCGCCGGCACGGCGATCGCCTACGTGGCTCCGGTGGTCTGGGCCAATTTCGTGCCGGGCCTTGGCCGCGTGAACGCCATTCGCCTGACGTTCTCCATCATGGCGGTCCTCGCCTTGGTGTGCATGCTCGTGCCGCCGCTGACCATCAAGGAACGCGACTATGTCAACTCGCAGCCGACCAGCGAATCCACCATCGAATCGCTCAAGCAGACCTTCGGCGACGGCGAATTCCGCAAGTTCGTCTGCTCCGACGTGGTCTACTGGGTTGCCATCACCACCTTCCAGACGGGTCTGCCGTTCTTCGTGACAAGCCTGTTGAAACTGCCGGAAACCGCCACGACCATTTACTTCGTGCTGATGACGGGCGTGTCCGTGCTGTTCTATCTGCCGGTGAACCTACTGGCCAACCGCATCGGAAAGAAGCGGATTCTGCTGGGTGCGTTCGTGCTGTTCACCTGCGCCTTCACGTTCGCGGGTGCGCTCGGTTCCGGTGTGCTCGGTGCGATTCCGCCGATGGCGCAGGGTCTGATCCTTTCGGTTGCCGGTGCGATTCCGATGGCCGCGTTCGGCATTCTTCCGCAGGCGATCGTTGCGAACATCGCCGACGCAAGTTCGAAGACCACCGGCCAGGACCGTCAGGGCATGTTCTATGCGGCGCGTACGTTCGCGATGAAGATGGGCCAGTCCGTTGCGATGCTGCTGTTCACCGGTGTGAGCACGATCGGCATGGCTTCGGGCGCCGGATATCGCATCGCGGCCTGCTGCGCGGCCGTGCTGTGTGCGATCGGCGGTGTGGTGTTCTCGTTCTATAACGAGCGTAAGGTGCTTGACGTGCTCGAATCCTGAGTGCTGTCGTACGGCTGCAGTGCTGTCGCCGCGCGTTCGCCGCGCAACCGCCGCGCTGCAGCCGTACCGTTGCCGTGTAGCGGCGCTACTGCCGTGTGGAGGCGCGGCGAACCAAAGTCGGTTTGATCAATGTGGTGGCATGCACGTGCGCATTGGAGTCGCCCATGTGGTCGAGCATCTGGGTCATGGCCTTGCGTCCGATGTCGGTGGCGTTGGCGGACATGCTGCTCAACGGGAGCGAACCGAGCGGCTTGATCTGCGCCTCCTCGCTCGCGATCACGCTGATGTCTTCAGGCACGCGCACGCCTTGTTCGAGTAGCGCGTTGATGATGCCTACACCCAGCGGCGCATCCACGGCGATGATGCCGTCGGGCCGTTCGCTCTCGGGGAGTGCGGCGATCGCCAGTCCCGATTCGTAGCCGTCTTCGATGTACAGTCCGCCGGAATCCACCACTTCCGCGGTGACCTGCGTGCCTTTGCGTGTGGCCAGCATCACGGCTTTCTGCACGCCGAGCTGCCTGTCCTGTACCGATTCGTAGTCGAAGGAATGCGCCAGGAACGCGAGTTTCGTGCAGCCCGTGCGGATGAGCTCCTCGGCTGCGATCTGCCCGGCCGCCACGTTGTCGGTCATTACGGAGCAGACCGGGTCGGCATCGCGCGGATTTGTGTGGTCGATAAGGATGATCGGGATTCCCGCGGCGCGTGCGGCCGCCACGTCTTCCGGAGAGTCCTCCACGGTGCTCAGGATGATGCCGGCCACGTTCATGTCGATCAGCAGCCGCACCATGTCGCTTTGCCGCTGCCTGTCCGACAGCGCGTTGAGTCCGATGATCTGCATGCCGTGGTCTTCGCACACCTCTTGCGCGCCTTCGAAAATCGATGTGAACAGCGAATGTTCGATGTCGGTCATGATGAAGCCGATGACCGGGGTGGTGTTGGATGCGGGGATCTGCCCGCTGCTGTGCTTCGGCACGTATCCGAGATCGGCGATCGCGCGGCTGATTTTCGTTTTCAGCGTTTCCGAAACGCGTTCCGGATAGTTGAGATAGTTGGAGACGGTGCCGATGGAGACGCCCGCGTGCTTGGCGATGTCGGAAACGCCGACTTTCTTGTTGTCTGACATAGGGTCTCCTTTGGCTTGCGTTTGTTGAGATGAGTCTCTTTACAGGTCTTTCAATGAAATATTAGTAGAAGATTGCCATTTATGCTTTGAAACTTTCAACACGCCGATTGAAAACCGGATTGAAAATTTCAAAACATAGATCTATCCTTGAACCTGTCAAAGAAGAAATATCTAGTAACAGCGGGGTTCTTGGATGCTTTGAATCTCGTTGAATATTTCAAAAGAAGGAAAAGGGAAATGAACGCTGCAGCTCAGAAAAAGGAAGGAATCGGCGGATACATGCCGCTCGCCGTTGCCGCAGGCATCGGTTCCATGCTCGGATCGGGCATCATCGTGGGCCTGTCCGCAACCATCACCGTCTGGCAGAACGGCCTCGGTCTTGACACCACGCAGGTCGGTCTGCTTTCCGGCATCCTGACCTTCGCCATCGCGTTCGGTTCGTTGTTCGGCGGCCGTCTGGCCGACAAAATCGGCCGCGTGCTGGTGTTCAACTGGATCAATCTGCTGTACGCGGTCGGTGCCGCCATCTGCGTGTTCGCACCGGACTTCACCGTGCTGCTCGTCGGCCTGATCATCGCCGGCGTGGCTTCGGGCGCCGACCTGCCGATCTCCATGACCATCGTCTCCCATGACGCTCCGAACGACAAGGTGGCTGCGCAGCTCGTCTCCACCACCCAGGTGTTCTGGCAGGTGGGTGTGTTCATCTCCTTCATCTGCGCGTTCCTCGTCTCCACCATGGAAGGCGCGATGGGTGGCCGCGTGGTCTTCGCCATCCTCGCGGTGTTCGCCGTCGTCGCTTGGCTGTGGCGTCTGCTTTCACCGACTTTCCGCCGCTTCCATGAGGAAGCCGACGCCCGTGACGCAGCCGCGGGCCACGCAGCCACCGCCACCGAAAAGGTCTCCGTCACCAAGATGCTGTTCGCCGGCACCGAAAACAGCAAGATGCTGCTTGGCTTCTTCCTGGCCATCACCGTCTTCTACTGCGGCTGGAACCTGCTGGCCAACACCTGGGGCCAGTTCCAGACCTACATGCTGGTGCAGGCCAACGCATCCCAGTCCCTGGCCACTGGTCTGGGCATCATCCTGAACTTCATCACCCTCGCGCTGAACATCGCCTTCGCATCCATCGCGGGCGGCAAGTACCGTAACAAGCTGTTCTTCGTGGGCATGGGCATTTCCATCGTGGCCATGATCTGCCTGGCTCTGGGCGGCACCAACATGTGGGTCATCTTCGGCGCCACCGCACTGATGAACCTCGGCGGCCCGTTCGCCGGCGAGGCCATGTACAAGGTGTGGACCCAGGAATCCTTCCCGATTGAGATCCGCGCCTCCATCCAAGGCTTCATCAACGGCTTCTCCCGCCTGCTGTGCGGCCTGTTCGCACTGGTCACCCCGGCCCTCGTGCTGCCGTCCACCATCAAGACCACCATGTGGTGCTTCGTGGGTGTGGTCGTGCTCGAACTGGTCGCCGGCTCGATCATGATCTCCAAGCAGAACAAGTACGGCACCGACGAGGAGCGCCAGCTCAAGGAATCCTCCGTCGAAGCCTGATGCGATGCGGGGCGTCTTCTCCTTCAAAGGAAGACGCCCCGCCCGTCAATATCACGTCGATGACATGTCAATATCCAGTCGATATTCAATCGATAGTCCGCTGACAGCCCGTCGATAACAAAGGAGTTACGAAAATCATGGAAACGCAAGTGATCAAGCCGATTGCGGCCGGGGATCTGCATATCACGCGATTCACCATCGAACATTTTCCCGGAGACGCGCTCGGCATTCCGACCTCCACTCCGCGCATGAACTGGACCTACTCGCGTACCGTTCCGGACGGTTCCCAGATTCTGCTGAAGATCAGCCGCCGCGTTCCGGGCACGCAGGCCAAGGAGGAGTACACCTATCTTCCTCCGGAGAACAATGTGCTCGTGCCGTGGCAGTTCACCCCGCTCGTCTCGCGTGAAGAGGTGTTCGCCACCGTGCAGCTCGTGTCCGCCGCGCACAAGCCGCTGAGCGAGCCCAGCGCAACCTTGCATTTCGAAGCCGGTCTCATGCAGGAATACGAGCATGTCGCCGATTTCGTCGGCCCGTCCTGGGCCGAACCGGAAACCGACCACCGCCACCTGCCGCTGGTACGCACGGAAATCGCGCTCAAAGCCAAGCCGAAGCGCGCGCGTCTGTATCTGAGCGCGCTGGGATTGGTCGAAGCGGAGATCAACGGCGTGAAAATCGGCAATGACGCGCTGATCCCCGGATGGACCAACTACGAGCAGCGCGTGCAGTGCTGGACCTACGACGTCACCGACGAACTCGTCGAAGGCGCCAACGCCATGGGATTCTGGCTTGGCGACGGTTGGTATCGTGGACGTCTCGGTTTCGACGGCGGCTACGTGAACTATTACGGCGATCGTATCGGCGTCTTCGCGCAGCTCGAGATCGAATACGAGGACGGCGGCATCGAACACGTTTATTCGAACGCGTGGGACCGCCGGTGGAAGGCCACGCTCGGCCCGATCGTCTGCTCCGACCTATGCGAAGGCGAGCGCTACGATGCCCGTCTCGAGCAGACGGGCTGGTCCAAGCCGGGCTTCGACGATTCAAATTGGAAGCCGGTCTCCGAGATCTTCTACGATCCCGCGAAGATCGAAAACCCCGATACTTCACCGGTGCGCGCGCATGAGATCAATGAACCGGTGTCCATCGCGCGCATCGGCGATACTTCCGAAGGCCGTGGAATCTGGCTGGTTGATTTCGGTCAGAACTGCACGCAGCGCATCCGTCTGCATATCAAGGGATTGCCGGCGGGCCAGAGCGTGGAACTGCACCATGTGGAAGTACTCGAACCGAATGGCGAGATTGCCACGCGTACCCTGCGCCGTGGTCAGCAGCATGACATCTACACGTCCAATGGAACCGACGCATGGTGGGAGCCGCGCTTTGCGATGCATGGCTTCCGCTACGCGCAGATCGAAGGCGTGGAGGGCGAACTGACGGCCGCCGACATCGAATGCCACGTGTACCACTCTGTGATGGACCGCGCCGGTGAGTTGGAAACCTCCAACCCGCTGCTCAACCGTCTGCACGCCAACGCGTTGTGGTCGATGCGTTCCAATTTCGTGTCCATTCCGCAGGACTGCCCGCAGCGCGACGAACGTATGGGATGGACGGGCGACATCTGCCTGTTCGCGCCGACAGCAGCCTACCTGTACGACGTGTACGGCTTCCTCAAGAGCTGGCTCAAGGACGTTCGCGCCGACCAGGTCAAGTGGGGTACGGTGCCGTTCTATGTGCCGTTCATTCCGCTTGGCGGCTGGGCTCATCCAAAGGCCATCTCCACGTGGGGCGATAGCGCTGTGGAAGTGCCGTGGGTGCTGTACATGGAGTCCGGTGATCCGCAGATTCTTGCGGAAACGTACGATCTGAGCCGTGACTGGATCGATGAGGTTGCCGGTTATCTTTCGCCTGACGGCGTTTGGGACCGCCGCCCGGACTATGTGCTGGGGCAGCTCGGCGACTGGCTTGATCCGACAGCTCCTCCGGAGGATCCGACGCAGGCCATGACGGAGAAGGAACTTGTGGCGACCGCGTTCTTCGCCCGTTCCTGCGCGCAGGCCGAACAGATCGCCACGATTCTCGGAAAGTCCGACGATGCCTTGCGATTCAAGGATTTGCTGCATCGCGTGACTTCCGGCTTCCTGGCCCGCTTCACGAATCTGGATGGCACGATGACGTCCGATACGCAGTGCGCGTATGCGTTGGCGATCGCGTTCGGTCTGCTTGACGGCGAACCGGTGCGCAAGGTGAAGGCCGGCAATCGTCTGGCCAGGCTCGTGCGCGAGTCCGGCGGCAAGGTGAGCACCGGTTTTGCTGGTACGCCGTTCGTGCTGCCGGCGCTGACCATGACCGGCCATAACGAGGAAGCTTACGGGCTGCTGCTTTCCGAGGAGTGCCCGAGCTGGCTGTATCAGGTGAAGATGGGTGCCACCACCACGTGGGAACGTTGGGATTCCATGCGCCCTGACGGTTCGCTCAACCCGGGAGGCATGACCTCGTTCAACCACTATGCGCTCGGCTCCGTGGCCGAATGGATGCATGCGCATATCGGTGGTCTTGAAGCCATCGAGGCCGGATGGAGGCGATTCCGCGTCGCTCCGGTGGTCGGCGGCGGCATCGATCACGCATCCACTTCGCACGTCACCCCGTACGGCAAGGCTTGCGTGGATTGGAAGACTTGCGAAACCGGTGTGGAACTTGACGTGACCGTGCCGGTCGGCACCACCGCGGTGGTTCAGCTGCCCGATCACGAACCGGTCGAACTGGCCGGCGGAACGCATCATCTGGTCGTAAGGATGTGAACCGAATCCATCGGCGGACCGTGAGCGCCTTGCCCCGCCGCGGTCCTCCGATGGAATCAAATCGACCGCAACCGCGAGCTGACGGCCGTCAAACATGGCAGTCAGCCGCGGTCGCGCAAACAAAAGAGAAAGGGAAAATCATGTCACTCAACGATGAGTCGGCAGCGGTCGCCATTGCGCCGGAGGAAATCGCCCCGGACACCGGCCGTCGCCTTACTATGGCGGAAAAACTACGTTTCGGCATCGGCTTCGCGCTGTTCTCGCTCCTGTGGATGACCGCCGGCACCTCAGGTTCCGGCGTACTGCTGCCGCAGCGCTTCGATGAGCTCAACATCGGCACTCCGGAAGTGATTCTGGGTGCGATGAACTCCGTCGGCTGCATTTTCGCACTCTTCGCCAACATCATCTTCGGCGCGCTGTCCGATATCACCCGTTCGCGTTTCGGCAAGCGTACGCCGTGGATCGTGGCGGGCGGTTTCATCACCGCCGCGGGCTACGTGCTGGCGTTCTCGTCCGTCTCGCTCGCGGGCATTGTGGCGGGCTGGTCCGTGGTGCAGGTCGGCGTCAACATGATGATCGCCCCGGCCGTGGCAGTCCTGTCCGACCGTATTCCGGAGAACGTGCGTGGCACCTTCTCGTCGTTCTACGGCGGCGCGATGATCGTCGGCCAGTCCGCGGGCACCTTCCTGGGATCGAAGTTCATCGATTCCATGGGCGTCGGCTTCGTGATCGGCGCCGCGCTGTTCGCCGTCACCGGCATTCTGACGATCATCATCTGGCCGGCCGAGCGTTCGTCGAAGGTCGGCAGCGCGGCGGACGACACCAAATCGAACGTCAAACTCAGCCCGGCCGCCATCGCCAAATCGTTCATTCCTCCGACCAAGAACTGCCGCGATTTCTATCTCGCGCTCGTCGGCCGTTTGATGCTGATTTTCGGATGGTCCATGATTTCCGGCTACCAGCTATACATTCTCAAGAAGTATTGCGGGCTCAGCGTCGAGGATGCCGCCGCGACGCTCGCCACCATGTCGCTGATTTCCATGGTTGTGCTCATGGTCTGCTCGGTCGTTTCCGGTCCGATTTCCGACAGACTGCACAAGCGCAAGATCATTGTGGCCATCGGCTCCGTGATCATCGCCGTGGGCGTGGCCATCCCGTTCTTCATGCCGACCGCGCTGGGCATGATGCTTTACGCGGGTATCGGCGGCGTCGGCTACGGCATCTACATCGCCGTCGATCAGGCGCTGAACGTGGACGTGCTGCCGAGTGCCGATGAAGCCGGCAAGGATCTGGGCATCCTCAACCTCGCCAACACGGTCGGCCAGGTGCTCGCTCCGGTGGCGACCGGCGCGATCGTGGTGGTCACGGGCAGCTACGCGCAGATCTTCCCGGTCGCCATCGTCTCCGTGCTCGTCGGAGCCGTGGTGATCATGCTCATCAAGAAGGTCGACTAGCGCAAGACCGGCAAACCCGGCAAAACCGGGCAAAAGTAAGACGGACTTCGCTTATGGATGGCGGGAAATGACCTCTCTCCCGTTTACCCGCCATCCGTAAGCAAGGTTCAATCGAACATACGCCAACAAAGCATAATCAAAAAACGTGGCAGGGTCTTCCGTTGCGCGGCTAGTTCCGCGAGACGGAAGACCCTTTTGCTTGGAGTTCGATTGGGAAATTATGGAAATAGCCACAATGTGAGACGAAACGTCCATGAGAGAAAAAATATAAACGGCGAAATTCCGCCATTTTCAGGGCGGCTACAACAAAAATAAACAAAAATCAAGACTGTTTTTTCAAAAAATTCCGTTTTACGTTGTGATTCCGGTGCGCACCTTGCGTACGGCGATGGAGGCGCACTGGAACCAGGGTTTGAAACGGCCCTTCCGGCCGTCGAAGAGAAGGAACAGGTCTCGTGTCATCTTGCGTCTCGCGTCGTCGGCGATGCTCCGTGGATTCGGAGTACGGATTCGTTTCGGGGCGTCTCGTTGCTTTCATCGCGGCGATGATGATCGCGTTGGCAACGCTGTTCGTGGGCACGGTGACCCCGCAACGGGCCATCGCCGCCGACGATTCCCAGACGAACTTCGCTTCATGGGCCGAAGCGGCCGCCAATATCGAGCAGCAGCTCGCCACCGCCGAACAGGAATACAACGACGGCAACTATTACCAGGCCGGCACCGACTTCCAGAACGCTCACTGGATCGGCTATGACGCGTCGAACTTCTCCAAAGTGGTCAACGACACCATCTCCGCCGAGAAGCAGACCGCGCTGCTCAAGGAATTCACCGATCTTGAAACGCTTGCCTACCAGCAGGACCAAGGAAGCGAAATCGCATCCAAAGTCGACGCGCTGACCGCCGAGCTCAACGAAACCGCACAGACGCTTGACTCCAACGCCGACCTTGCCACGCCGAAGGAGTATGCCAAGCAGCGTGCCGCGCAGACCGCCGCGGAACGCAAGGAACTCGACGCGGCCAAGAAGAACTCCTCCAAAGGCAAGGGCGACCGCACCTGGAGCGATGTCGCCGCCGAAATGAACGAGATCCTCGACCAGGCCTACGACGCCGCGGTGTCGGGCAAGGGTTCGGAAGGCTCCAGCCTGGTGAACACCGCGTACTACCAGTACTACGAGAAGCTCGGCTTCGAGAAGAACGTGATGAACGCGATTTCCGGCAGCCGTGTCTCCCAGGTGGAATACCAGTTCAAGATGACCCGCAAGACCATGCGTGACGGAGGCTCCCAGAAGGAGATCAAGCAGCTGGTCGACGATCTGAAGAGCTGGCTCACCGAGGACGCCGCCACCCTCGACGGCGGTGCCGCAAGCAACGTCAACGGCTTCACCAAGTTCATCACCAGCTCCGTGGGTCAGGCGTTCCTCATTCTGATCCGTGAGGGCCTCGAAGCGCTGCTCGTGGTGGCCGCGGTGATCGCCTATCTGGTGAAGTCCGGAAACAAGCGTTTCACCAAATACATCTATTTGGGCGTGCTGGTCGGCCTTGCCGCTTCCGGTCTGATCGCGGTGCTCTTCACGTTCCTGTTCGGTGGCTCCGGCCCGATTCAGGAGATTTCCGAAGGCGTGTGCGCGCTGATCGCCATGTGCATGCTGCTGTGGACCAGCAACTGGATGCTCAACAAGAGCTCCGTGGAAGCATGGAACCGCTACATTCGCAACAAGACCGAGGCCGTCGTGGCCAATGCGCAAAGCAAGGTGGAGTCCGGCGAAAGCGTAAGCATGGGCATGGTCGTCTCGCTCGCCATGCTGAGCTTCCTCGCGGTGTTCCGCGAAGGTGCCGAAACGGTCATCTTCTACGAATCCATCTACTCCATGAGCCAGGATTCGCGTGGCATGTGGATCGGCGGTCTTGCGGCCGCGGCCGTGCTGCTGGTCATCTTCCTGATTCTGCGATTCACCTCGGTGAAGATTCCGATCGGCCCGTTCTTCCTCGTCACTTCGATTCTGATGGCCGTGCTGGTCGTGGTGTTCGCCGGTGGCGGCGTGCACGCGCTCATCGAAGGCGACCTTGTGGAAGGACACTACCTGAGCTCCGTGCCGACCAATGATTGGATTGGCCTGTACCCGTACGTTGAATGCCTTGTCGCACAAGCGCTCGCCGCGATTGCCGTGATCGCGTTGTTCGTGATCGGCTTCGCCAAGAAGCGCAAAATGAAGATTTCCGAAATTTCCAATACGGAACCACAACAATAAAGGAAGAGAAAATGAAGAACAAGAAAATCGCCGCTCTGCTCGGCCTTCTGCTGGCTGGCTCCATGGCATTCTCGCTGTCCGCTTGCGGTACCAGCAGCTCCTCCAGCTCCGACACGAGCTCCACGGACACCTCCACCACCACCGACTCCAGCGATTCTTCGGATTCCTCCGATGATTCCGCCGGCTTCGAGGAGATTCAGGTTGACGAGGACAACTCCGATCAGGAAGTCGGCCCGCTGACCGTCAACGCCGTGTACTTCCAGCCGATCGATATGGAACCGTCCGGCATGGGTCTGAAAGCCGCCGACGCCAGCTTCCACCTGGAAGCCGACATCCACGCCAACCAGAAGGGCACCGAGCTCGGCTACGGCAAGGGCGACTTCGTTCCGGACCTGACCGTGAACTACGACATCATCGACAACTCCACCAACGAATCCGTCGGCTCCGGCACCTTCATGCAGATGAACGCTTCCGACGGCCCGCACTACGGCGCCAACATCAAGCTGGACCAGGCCGGTTCCTACAAGCTGGTGCTGTCGATCGAATCCCCGGAAAAGAAGGGCTGGATGCTCCACGTTGATCCGGAAACCGGTGTTACCGGCAAGTTCTGGACCGAGCCGCTCGAGGTCACCTTCCCGAACTGGAACTACACTCCGCAGGAGTGGTGATCTCCACGGTCTGAATCCGTAAACATAAAACGAGTCGGAGCCTGCGTAAGCGGGTTCCGACTTCATGCGTAATTGCGCGACAAAATCGCGCGACAAAATTGCGCAGCCGAAACACGTAACCGTAAGGGGAAAGATGCTGCTGCAGTATGTGACGGTGTTGCAGGGATTGCTGGCACCGGCTTTGCTGATCATGGCTCTGAATGTGATGCTCACGGTCGGGGAGGGGCGAGACAAACCGACAAGCGCATACTGGCGGTTGATTGGCTTCCTCGTAGGGTTCGCCGGCTCCGTGGTGTTCGCCGCGCTGCGCGCCACCGCCGTGATCACGCAGCGTACGTTCATCAACTATCCGACGTTGTGGTGCTGCGTGATTCTCGACATCGCGGTTTTCGTGGTCGTGCTGCTTGCACGCCGCATCACCTCCAATTGGCATGACCACCGTATGATGCTGGACGTGGCCAATCTGATCGCGGCCCTTGCGATCGCCGCCACCACATTCCGCGCATTGCCGGACGTCATTTTGAAACTGACGATTTTCGTGGAACCCGGCGATCCGGTCTTCACTTCCGACATGCTGCTGCGCGCCCTCGGTTTCGCGCTTGGTGCGGCCACCGCGATTATCTCCGCCTGCATTTTCCGCACCATGCGTTCCACGGCGGTGCGTTGGTCGTTCACCGTTGCCGCGCTGCTGCTCATCGTGCTGCTGTTCGTCACGCATTTCACCGATCTCGCGCAGCTGCTGCAGTCCAAGCGCATCGTGAAATTCCCGACATCCGCCTTCCTCGCGCTCGTATGGGGCATCAACCATCAGCGGCATATCACCATCGCGATGGCTGTGGTGTTCGCCATTCCCGCGCTCGCCAGCATCATCATGGGATTCAAGGTGAAGCCCACCGGCGCGAACGAGGCCATCGCACGCTCCCACATCGCGTTCCGCCGCCGTGCCAAGGCGGCCGGCGCATGGACGATGGTGGCGGTGATCGGCGTCACGGTGGCGCTCACATATGGCGTTGCCCAGACACAGCAGGTCATCACCCTTTCCGAACCGGAGGAATATTCGCTTGAGGACGGCGTGGCCACAATCAAATTCAGCCAGGTTTCCGACGGCCATCTGCATCGTTTCGAATATACGGCGAAGGACGGTACGGTCATGCGTTTCATCGTCATCAAGAAGAACGGCGGCGCGTACGGCGTGGGCCTCGACGCGTGCGACAACTGCGGCGATGCCGGCTACTACGAGAAGGACGGCAAGATCATCTGCAAGAAGTGCGATGTGGCCATCAATCTCGCCACCATCGGATTCCAAGGCGGATGCAACCCCGTGCCGTTCGATTACAAGGTCGAACAAGGCGAAATCGTCATTCAAACGTCCGTGCTCGACGAGCTGTCGAGCCATTTCCAGTGAGCGAAAGGGGTGATTGAACCATGTTCTTCCTGAGAATGATCCTCCGTTCGTTCAGCCGCCAGTTCAAACGCAGGCTGCTGATCGCCGTCACGGTATGCCTTTCGGCCACGGTAAGCGTGGCCATGCTCGGCGTGGTGTTCGACGTTGGAGACAAACTCACCGCGGAGCTTTCCTCCTACGGTTCCAACATCGTCGTGCAGCCCAAGGCCGATGCCGTGGTGAACGATCTGTACAACACCTCCGAATCGGGCGCCGACGATGCCGACCCGACCGCGTTCCTCAAGGAATCCGATGCGGTGAAGATCAAAACGATCTTCTGGGCGTTCAACATCACCAATTTCGCGCCGGAACTGAACATTCACGTCGATGCCGGCTGCACGGACGATTCCGCTGACGCAAGCTCATGCGAGGCGTCCAACATCGCGATCGTGGGCACGTGGTTCGCCAAAACCCTGCACATGGATTCCGGCGAATCGGCGGTGGCCGGCATGAACGGCATGCGCTCCTGGTGGACGATGGAAGGTTCCTGGCCGGAAGATGATTCCAATCAGGGGCTCATCGGCACCACGCTCGCCTCGAAACTGGGCGTGGGCATCGGAGATACCGTGACCCTCGGCAAAACCACATCGTCGGGCGCCCGCAACACCACGCGGATCACAATCACCGGCATCTACGATTCCGGCGATTCCGACAACAACGGCATGTACATCGCGTCCAGCGTGGCGCAGGAACTCGCCGATCTGCCGAATTCCATCGACAAGATCGAAGTCAAGGCGCTCACCACGCCGGACAACGACCTGGCCAACAAGGCATCGAAGAATCCGAACGCGCTTACTCAGGACGAATGGGAAACCTGGTATTGCACGGCCTACCCGTCTTCGATCGCCTACCAGATCGAGGAGGTGATCGACGGTTCCGTGGCGAAGCAGGTACGTCAGGTGGCCGCGTTGCAGGGCAATGTGCTGCAGAAAACGCAGGCGGTGATGGTGCTGATGACCGCGCTTTCGCTGGTCGCCGCCGCGATCGCCGTCGCGAATCTGATGGCCGCTTCGATCGGCGAACGTGGTTCGGAACTTGCGCTGATGAAGGCGATTGGCGCCACCGACGGCGCGGTTTCCCGCCTTATGTTGGCTGAAACGGCTGTGATTTCGTTGTTTGGCGCGCTGGTCGGCGCGTTGGCGGGTTCCGGCGTCGCGCAGATTGTGGGACAGGTCGTTTTCGGTTCCGGCATTACGATGAGGCCGATGGTGTTCGTGCTGGTGTTCGTGCTGCTGACGATCACCGTGCTCGTGGCGTCGTTCTCGTCGATCCGTTCGATTCTGAACCTGAAACCGGCGGAGGTGCTCCATGGCCGCTGATGAACGTAGGATTCGTGAACGTAAAGGGCATGACATGACCAATCGTAAGATGTTCCTCACCATGCTGTGGGGCGCGGTGTTCCGCCGTCGTTCGCGTGCGGTGATGGCCGTCATCGCGTCTCTGGTGGGTGCGGCCACGTTGTTCTGCCTGGCTTCCGTATGCATCGCGGTGCCGCAGCAGATGAACGAGGAAATGCGTGCGTACGGCGCGAACATGATCGTCACCCCGTCGGACGCCGAAGAAAAATCGCAGGGTATCAGCAGCGAGACCATCGATATCGTGACCGCGTTCATTTCCGGCGAATACAGCACGAAATCCGCGGCCTACCGGTATGAGAGCGTACGCATCAACTCCGCCCCCTACACGTTGGCGGGCGTGAACACGGAAGCGGTCAAGGCGCTGAACGCCCATTGGAGCGTCACCGGTGATTGGCCGAGCGAAGGCAACGTCATGATCGGCCGTGATGTTGCCGACGCACTCGGCGTGCAGGTCGGCTCGCGCGTGACCATCGGCTACCGCGCTTCCGACAACACGTCCGATTCCACCAAATCCCAGATCACGGAGAACGGCCGTGTCTCGTCCGACATTCTCGACACCGAAGGCACGGAGTTCCGTGTGGCCGGCATCGTGGATACGGGCGGCAACGAGGATTCCATCGTGTATGCCACCAACGCCGATGTGACCAAGCTTTCCGGCTCCGATCGTGGCGCCGACGTGGTGGAATACTCCGTGAACGCGGTGGGTGACGAGCTCAGTGCCGTCATCAAAAGCCTCAACGCCAATCCGAATACCGGTGTGAAAGCCCAGGCCGTTACCAAAATCACGTCATCCGACACCCGAATCATCACCATGCTGCAAACCCTCTTCTGGATCGTTTCGCTGGTGGTGCTTGTACTGACGTTCGTCGGCGTGGGTACCACAATCAGCTCGATCGTGAGCCAACGACGCAGCGAAATCGGCCTGCGTAAGGCGCTCGGCGCATCCTCGCGGGCCATCGGCATCGAATTTTACGTGGAATCCGCCATATACGGCCTGATCGGCGGTCTGTTCGGCACTGCGATCGGCTATCTGCTGGCCCGTGTGCTGTGCGTCACCGTATTCGAACGCGCAATCGGCTTCAACTGGCTGCTGGGCTTCGCTTCGCTGATGCTCAGCATGCTGATCGCCGTCGCGGCTTCCATTCCGCCGGTCCGCCGCGCAACCCGTATCGACCCCGCCATCGTTCTGAGGGAGGAATAACCATGAGCTCCGAAATGCTTCTTGAATTGAGCCATATTTCCAAGATCTACGGCGACTTGCACGCCGTCGACGATTTGACGTTGACCGTTCCGCAGGGCGAATGGCTGGCGATCGTCGGCTCGTCCGGTTCCGGCAAAACCACGCTGATGAACATGATCGGCTGCATGGATACGCCTTCCGAGGGTTCCGTGATGCTTGAAGGCCGTAAGCTGGAGGATCTGAACGCCAAGCAGTTGGCGGACGTGCGCAAGAACATGATCGGTCTGGTGTTCCAGAAGTTCTATCTCGTGCCCCACCTGACGGCTGTGGAAAACGTCATGGTGGCCCAGTACTACCATTCCGTGGTCAACGAGAAGCAGGCCATGGAAGCGTTGGAACGTGTGGGATTGAAGGATCGCGCGCACCATTTGCCCGGCCAGCTTTCGGGCGGCGAACAGCAGCGCGTGTGCATCGCGCGTGCGCTGATCAACTGCCCGAAGCTGATTCTGGCCGATGAGCCGACCGGCAATCTCGACGAGAAGAACGAGAAGATCGTGCTCGACCTGTTCCGTCAGCTGCATGAGCAGGGCACCACGATCATCGTGGTCACGCATGACGCTCTCGTCGCATCCTGCGCCCAGCGTGAGATCATGCTCAACCATGGTGTGCTCGTCGGCGAGAAGTGGAATGATGAGGATGCGAAGCGGGCGTATGAGGCGAACGGCGGCAAGCCGGCGTTCACCGGATCGTCTGCGGAAGGCGCGCAGAACGGCGATGTCGCAATCGAATTCGCGGATCCCACCAAAGCGGCGAAAACCGGCGGCGAGGAATAAGAGGAGAATACATCGCAAGCGTTTCATCGCGGCCGGAGAGAACGAAAAAGGGACGGCCGAAACGGTCGGAGAGGCAACGGAAGTGACCATGAACAACGAGCGATCCACTGTGGTAAAGACCATCGCATTGACGGCGGCCAGCCTTGCATTGCTTTCGGCATGCGGCGAGACGACGGCCACACCGATGGACGACGAATATTCAGGTAATTCCGGCGAAAGCGTGCAGTCCCAGCAGGAGAAATCGCAGACCAGCGGCAGCGCCACCGACGATTCCGCCGACAGCGACGATTCCGTCAAAAACCATGCCGACAGCGAGGAATCCACCACTTCCGACAAGGAGGACACCGGCAATTACGCGGACGGCGACTATGCGATCAAAGGCCAGTACGGGCCGGTCGGCGAGGATTCCATCGACGTGTATCTGACGGTCAAGGACCAGAACGTCACGGCCGTGAAGGTCGTCGGTCACGCGTTCACGTCGATTTCCGAAAAGCATCAGAACAGCTTCGCCGAAGCCGTTCAGGACGCGGTGGTCGGCAAGCCCTTGAAGGATCTCAAGATAGACAAGCTCGCCGGTGCCAGCTGGACTTCCGAAGCGTTCAACAAGGCGCTCGACGTGGCACGTCAGGAAGCGTCCATACAGTAGCTGGGCAGTCCATACAGTGGCTGGCGCAACCGGCGGGAAATCTCGTCAGTCGTATGTCAGGCGGCCATGGCCTGCCAGAGAAGCCCGGTCATATGCTCCGCCCATGTGGTCTCATTGCTGCTGTAGAGGGCCTTGTACGTGAGCATCGAACCCAGTACCGTGCTGAACAGGAAATGCGGGTCGAGACAGTCGCGGAACGTGCCGCTGGCCATGCCACGGTTGATGAACGCCGAGAACCGCTGTTCGGCGGGCTGAATCACCTGATCCGCAATTGACCGGAGCAAATCGTTGTCGGAAGACAACACCACGCCCACGGCCTTCAATCCCAATTCGCTGTCGAAACAGTTCTGGATGCGCTGCAACATGGTGAGCAGGCCGTTGCGTGACGTCTCCAAATCACTGAAATCCGGCAGTCCCGCGATTTCCAGCTTCGCGCGCTGCAGTAGATCGTCCGCGTTCTTGTATCTGCGGTAGATAGTGGTTTTCGCAACGCCGGAACGTCTCGACACTTCCTCGATCGTCACCGCGCCTATGCCGGCGGAAATGACGATCGATAGCGTGGCCTGCATGATTTTGCTATCGATCTGCTCGCGAAGCATCTCTCGACGTCCCTGCACTTTCTGCACGGCCGCGTCGACGGCGTTCTGCACGATTCCTTTTGGGGAATCGGCGCAATTCTCCGATGTCATGCGATCACCTTCGTGCTTTCCACCTTCTCCACATACCATCTGTTGAACTTGATCAACGGGATGCGCAGCAGCAGGCCGATGATCAGCATCGGAGGAATGAACAGCAGCAGGGAGCCGATCGCCTGCCAATAATCATTGTTGTAGATGCCGCCGATCGCCGCGCGCAATGCCGTGATCGAATGCGTGACCGGCAGGAACGGGCTGATCTTCGTGATGATGCCCGGCAGCAGCGCAAGCGGGTATGCGCCGTTCGAACCGGATATCTGCACGACGAGGTAGATCACGCCGATCGCCTTGCCGACGTTGCCGAAGCTGACCACCAGTGTATACACGAAGAACGAGAACACGAGGCCGCTGACCCATCCGGTAAGCATGAACAGCCATGGGTGCACCGCCTGCACGCGTAGGAACAGCAGGCTGCCGCCCAGCGAGAACGTGCTTTGCATGAGGGATATCAGACCGAACACTCCATAATGGCCCAGGAACAGCTGATGCGGTTTCGGATCGCCCAGTTGCTTGCGGGTCTTGCGCGAGACTGTGGTCTTCAAGGTCACCGCGAGGAGCAGCGAGCCCACCCACAGTGGAAGGAACGTGTAGAACGGGGTCATCTGGGAGCCGAAATTCTCCACGGGGAACACGGCCGTGCGCTTGAGCGCCACGGGTGCGGCCAGCGAGGACGCCAGCGTTTCGGTATCGGTGCTGAGCACTTCCTTGATGGAGTTCAGGTCTCCGCTGTTCAGCGCTTCGGAGAGCTTCGTGCTGAATTCGGAGAGCTTTCCGGCGCTGTTGTCGAGGGTTTCCGCGGTGGAGTTGAGCGTGTCCTGCAGGGAGGTCAGCTGGCTGTTCACGGTGGATGTGGTTGAGTTCAGGTCCCCGAGAGCGTTTTTCAGGCTTGATGCGGAGTTGGTCAACGATGTGGACAGGGTGCTTATGGAGCTGGCTATGTTGTCGAGTTGCGGCTTGAGCTCATCGTCGTAGCTGGTTTTGACGTTGCCGACGGACGATTTCGCCTGGTCGATGAGTTGCTTGACCTGCTCTTTTTCCTGCGTTGCGTCGCTTACCTTGGCGTCGATTCGATCGGCGCTTTCGTTGATGGACGCAGCCAGATTGTTGAGCTGTTCGATGGTGGAGGACAGATTCGTCTTGAACAGCTCCAGCGCCGCTTTCGCGGCTTCCGGCAGGTATTCGCTCTTACTGAGCTCGTCGACCGAATCGTAGACCTTCTGGTAGCTTTCCGCGTGCGTGCTGATGTTCGACGCCTGATTGCGCAATGCGGAGGATGTGTCGCCGGCTTGCGTGCCGGCGTTGGAGAACAGCGAGTCCACGTCGTCCGACACGGTGGCGAGACCGTTCGCCGAGCTGTCGAGCGCGGTGCTGAGCGCCTGTGTGCTGGTGCCCAGCGCGTCGGTCAGGTCGCTTACATTGCTGCTGGATTCCTTGAGTTGCTTTTTCGCATCCTTGGTGTTGCTCTTGACCTGTCCGAGCAGCTGGTTCGAGCTGTTGAGCATGGTCTGCGCGCTTGACGTCAATGATACGAACGTTCGCAGGGTGGTGGCGGAATCGTTGAGCGATTGCGCGAATTGCGTGATGTTGCCGTTGAATTTGCTCAGCTGGTTCTGCGTTTCGGGATCGTCGATCGCGTCCGCGAGCTGCGAGGCTATTTCCAGCGCGGTGCTGGTAAGCGTCTCCGAGAACGTCTCGTTGATCTGCGCGGCCACGGTGTCGGCGCCCTGGCCTGTGATCTTCGGGGCGAGGGCGTTCTTCTTCTCGTTGTTGTAGTAGGTGAGCGTCGCATGGTCGCCGTCCGCGGTGAAGAAGGTCATCATGCGGGTGCTGAAGTTCTCCGGAATCACCACCGCGGCATAGTATTTGCCCGATTTGATGCCATCGATGGCATCTTTTTCGGAGGTGAAGGTCCAGTCGAGCTGGCTGTTGGCGCGCAAGGTGTTGACTACCTGGTCGCCGACGTTGATCTTCAACGGGATGAGGTCGGACTTGTAACCTTCATCGTTGTTCGCCACGGCGAACTTGAGGTTTCCGGTATTGGAGAACGGATCCCAGCTGGCCGCCACGTTGAACCAGGTGAACAGGCCGGGTATCACCACCAGTCCGATCACGATGATTATGGAGACCACATTGCTGGTGAGACGGCGGACGTCGCCTACGAACAGTTTCCAGATGTTCTTCATGCGTTGCTCCTTTCGTCGTTTTCGGTGTTTTCGGTGTTGGCCGTGTTGTTGG
>CAVEXE010000004.1:151199-159753 GCA_963619615.1 Senegalimassilia sp.
GTTGGCTGTGCTGTTGGCCGCGTTGGGTTCGGGGGTTATTGCGATGGGTTCGGTGATCTCATCCGTTTCGTTGGGCACGTTCCCATCGGCGGTGTTCATGCGCTGTGTGAGCATGGCGACGCCGTCGGAGTGTCCCTCCGCATGCCTGAGTTCGGCTTTGCGCAGCAGTTTCTGCCGTTTGACGAGCCGAGCACGCTTTTTACGGCGCATATGCTTGGCCTGGCGTTCCATGATCAGACTCTGGATCGCATCGTCGCTCAGATTGCCGAGCTCCACCTGGCGTTCCAGGCTGTAGCGCACGTATTCGATGATTATCAGGAAGCCGATGATGAGCAGTATCCACAGCATCCAGGTGGCAAGCACCACCACCTTTTCTCCGGTGGTCATCGAGAATACGAGTATGAGTACGATCGGCACGACGAATCCCGCGATGAGCGCACCACGCTTGAGTTTCGGATACAGCATGGCGAATCTGCTCGCCTTCTCTTCGATGGCTTCGCGGTATCCGCCCTTGTCGGCCAGTACCTGAATCGCCTGGGAGACGTTGTATCCGCGTTCCTTGAGCTGCACTTCCTCGCCGATGATCATGTCGCTTTCCGCGATCTGCCGTGCGAACAGCTTGTTGAGGTTGGTGAACAATGGCCGGACGACCAGTCCGATGAAGAACGCCGCGACTGCGAACAGCAGCAGCGAGCCGATCGACTTGAGCCAGTGCCAGTTATAGAACCCGGCTATGGTCTCGCGGAACGCGTCGATCGAGTAGCTGAACGGCACGAACGGATATACCAGTCGGAAGAACGACGACATCATTTCGATCGGGTAGAGGCCGGAGGCGCCTGGAATCTGCACGATCACCAATGCGATGCACAGGCCCTTGCCCACATGCATGAACGTGGTGGACAGCGCATAGGTGATGCTGAGATACACCAACGATGTGATCACGCCGGTCAGGCAGAACAAGAAGGCGTTTTCGGTCTGCACGCCGAGCATGAGGTCGCCGACGGTGCACAGCACGCCTTGGATGGCGCCCATCACGCCGAGCAGCAGGTATCGGGCAATGTACTTTTCCTTTGGCGTGAGTTCAAGGTCTTCGAGGCCTTCGTCATCCACTTCCACCTTGAAAATCACCACGAAAGCGAACGCTCCCACCCACAATGCCAGATTGGTGAGCAGCGGGGCCATGCCCGAGCCGTACGAGTTGATCGGATATACGTTTTCGGTTTTCAGCACGGTGGGCGATTGCATGAACGAAGCGATCTTCTCGGTGTTGAGATCGCTGATGCCGGTCACGCTTTGCAACAGATCCGCGGTGCCAAGGGCCTTCAGATCGGTGCTGATGGTGGTGAGTTTGGTCTCCACTTTCGCGAGCTGCGCATCGGTGCTGGTCAGCGCGGTCTGCGCGTTGGCCGCAACCTGGTCGAGCTGGTCGAGGACGGATGTGGTCTGGCTGACGATCATGTCCTGGCTGGTCACCGTGCCGGACAGCGTGCCTGCGGTGGCGGCCAGCGAGCTGAGACCGGAATTGAGCTGCGGCATCGCGCCCGTATTGATGGTGTTGCGCGCGGTGTCCACGTTTTTCAGCAGATCCTGCGTGCCGGTGTTGAAATCCGTGGAGAGTTTGGACACGCTTTCGGATGTGGCCGTGGTGTCGTCGCTGAGGGTTTTGAGGTCGCTTAGCGTATTTGCGGCGGTGTTGTTGGTTTCTTCCAGCTTCTTGATTATCTGCTGGTATGCCGTGTCGTCGCTGACCGATTTGAGTCTTTCGATGAGTTTCGCATTGGAATCGGTGACGGACTGCATTTCGGATACGGCCTGGCTGGCGGTTCCGCTGGCTTGAGATACGGCCGACGAGACTTTGTTGATGCTTGCGGTGGATTGGCTGGCCGCCTGAGATGCGAGTCCGGAGCCGGTTTCGATCGCGCTGTTGGCATTGGCGGAGAACGTGTTCAGTGTGTTCTGCGCGCTGGTGATGGCCTGCGACGTGCTGGCCAGTCCGCTGCTTGCCGCCGCCGCGGCGATCTTCACTTCGTTGATGGCGTTGCGCGCGGATTGCGTTTTCTGAGGAATGTCGGCCAACTGCCCGTTGAGACTGCTGATGGTGGAGCGCATGTCGCTTACCTTCTGCTTGGTCTCGTCAAGCTTGCTGGTCGTCTCGTCGGCGATTTTGCTGTTGGTCCCGCTGATGTTTTCGTTGGCGGAATTAAGTGCGCTGGAGAGCACTTCGCTGACCGTCGACACGAAGGTGTTGTTGACGGTGCGATCCACGGTCGTTGCGCCCAAATCGGTGATTTTCGGAGAGATCGGATTGGATTTCTCGTTCACGTAGTATTCGAGCGTCGGTTTTGTGCCGTTATTGTCGAGTACACCGGCGAGGTTGGCGCTGAAGTCGGAGGGGATGATGATCGCCGCATAGCAATCGCTGGACTTCACCGCATCCAGGGCCTCGTCCTCGCTCATGAACTGCCATCCGAGCTGATCGTTGTTTCTGAGGGTCTCTTCGATCTGGTCGCCGAGATTCACCGAGCCGAGCAGTTCGTTGTCCGTGCCTTTGTCGGAGTTGGCTACCGCGACCCTGATGCTGTTGGTGTTGCCGTACGGATCCCAGAATCCGTAGATGTTGAACCATGAGTACAGCGGCGGAAGGAGAATCAGGCCGATTATGATGACCCATGCGGTCGGCACGGTGGCTAGTCGTATGAAATCTCGGCGCAGAATCTGCAGCACGTTACTCATTGGCAGGCATCCCCTTGGTTTGGTTCGCTCAGGTGTCGAAGTAGATCGCATAGCGATACGCTACGCGTAGCGCTACGCCTCACGTATCGTAATACGGGGTGTGGAACAAATCCGCTTAACGGAATATCGCTTTCAGGAAACATCCAAAAATCTTGCAGAAACCGTTTTGTCCGCGCCCAGCAAAGGCGAAAAAGACTGTTGTTCAATGCAACTAACGACGTAAATGAACCATCCCCACGCTTCATGAAAGGAGCGATCATGACGACTGCGGCGGAACGTGCCACACAGCAACGTAAGCCGCGTGGCGGCAATCGCAATCTCGGAAAAATCATCGCCATCGCTGCGGCGGTATCACTCATATCCGGTTTCGGAGCGGGTGCGGGCGTGACCGCGGTACTCAGGGCGAGCGCCAGCAGCCAGCAATCCTTCCAAACATTGATGGGCGATGGCGGCGGCGCCAACACCACGACCTACGACTACACCGGCAGCTACTCCGGCGCGCTCACCGCGGACGGCGAGGAAGTGAGCTCCGACGGCGAGACCATCACAGCAAGCGACAGCGACCAGAACGCGGCGCTCGTGCAGAACGGCGGCACTCTCACCATCACCTCGGGCGAACTCGTCAAGTCCGGAGACAGCGACAACGCCGACAACTGCAACTTCTACGGCACGAACTCGGTATTGCTGGCGGTTGGGGAAAATTCCAAAGCGGTGATCTCCGACTCCTCCATCAACGCAACAAGCTCCGGCTCCAACGCGATCTTCTCCACCGACTCGGCGACCGTCCTCGCCAATAACGTGACCATCTCCACATCATCCGACAATTCGCGCGGACTCGACGCAACATATTCCGGTTCGGTGGTGGCCAACAAAATGACCATCTCCACGCAAGGCGACCACAGCGCGACGCTCGCCACGGATCGTGGCGGCGGCTCGATATCCGTCACCGATTCCACGCTCAACACGGCGGGAAGCGGCTCTCCGCTGCTGTACTCCACCGGAGACGTTGAAGTGTCTGGCGTGACGGGAACCGCCACCGGCGCGCAGATCGCGGGTATGGAAGGCCTCAACACCATACTCATCAACGATTCGACCCTGGAAAGCACCAATACCGGCACGACCGGATCCGATCCGGTGGCCAACGGCGTGATCATCTACCAGTCCACCTCCGGCGACGCGGAAACGTCCACCGGCGAGCACGCCACCTTCCAAGCCAAGGATTCCACCCTGAAATCGGCGATCGAATCCGGCTCCATGTTCTACTTCACCAACACCACGGCGGATGTGGTGCTCTCCAACATGGAACTCGACTTCGACTCGTCCGCGGCGAACCTGATCCTCGCCGCAGGCAACGATGCGAACAGCTGGGGAAGCGCCGGCTCGAACGGTGCGACGGTGAACTTCACCGGGCGCTCGCAGACGTTGGAAGGCAAGGTGAGCGCCGACACCATCTCCAGCGTGACGCTCAACCTGCTGGAAGGATCCACGTGGACCGGTTCCGCCGAAATCACCGAAAATTCCGCCGGAACGCAGACCACGGACGCTCCGATCACCGTGAACGTCGACGGCACCTCCACATGGGTGGTCACGTCCGATACGACCATTTCCGCGCTGAATGTGGCATCCGGCGGCGCTGTCGTGGACGCATCCGGCCGTACGGTGACCATCGTCGCGGGCGGCAAGACCGTGGTCTCCGGCGACAGCGACATTACCGTCACGGTCACCGGCTCGTACGGCACTTCCGTGGACGCCGGATCCGAAACGGAACTGAGCTCGGATGTGATCGACCGCAGCTCGTTCGACGAGCAGTTCGGCACATCGACCACCTGGAGCCTGTGACGGACGTGCGTGAATCGCGCAGATCACGCCCGATCCCATCGTTTCAATCGTTATTCATCGTTTCAATCATCTGATCATTTCACGCAATTCGTAATCAAGGAGCAATCATGACGGACTTCAATCTCAACAATGCCGGCAATAGCAACAACGGTGGGGCCAACAACGGCAATGCTGGTAATAGCAACAACGATAGGGGCAGCGCATCGAACCCGCTGAACGATCCCTACGGTTCCAGTGCCAACGCGGATTCCACGCGGAACGTTTCACAGGGATACTCTTCCGCCCAGCCGGCGCAGTATTCCGCGGCCCGCCAAGCGCAACAGGCGTCCGCGAACTCGAATCCCGCCTACTATGCGGCGGCGTACGGGCAGGGGCAGCAGAACGGTTCCGGGCAGCAGTATTCTCAGCAATATTCACAGGAATATTCACAGGAATATGCGCAACAGAATCCGCAGTACTCCAATGGGCCGGCGAATGGCTTGGGTAATGGTTTGGGCAATGGCCAAACGAATCCGGCGTTTCAAGCAAAAGCCGCTACGGGCGCGAATGGAGCGAAAAAGCCGTCGCTTGGCGGCAAGGTAATCGGACTCGTTGCGGGAATCAGCCTGCTGTGCGGTCTGATCGGCGGCGTCGGCGGCGCATTCGCGGTGAACGCGCTGTCCGGCTCCAGCGAACCTCAGATGAGCCAGCAGGGAGGCCCCGGCGGTCAGGGCGGCCAGATGGGTGGCCAAGGCGGTCAGGGTGGTGACTCCAACGGCCAGATGGGTGAGCCGCCGAGTGGTCAGCCGGGCCAGAATTCCGACGGCCAGGGTGGTTCCGGCCAGTCAGGTTCCGGCCAGCCAGGCGATTCGAATGGCTCGGATAACTCCAGCGGCTCCAACGGTTCAGGCCAATCGAACGGTTCCGGCGGATCGAACAGTTCCGGCGGATCGAACAGTTCCAGCGGGTACTACGGCTCGACCGATTCCGACGCCATCGCCAGCTGACGCGCTCGCCGACTACCGTAAGTCAACGTTCCAAGCCGTTCCCCGAAATCGTGGGGAACGGCTTTTTCGACGATCGACATGAATCAATCTTCATCAATCCCCTGCAAAAATGGGGGTTCCCCGTATTTCGTCGATCTAATTGTCGGTCTGCGATATTGCCTACGGTTGATAGCGTGACCGATATGGAAGAACGTGAACAGAGCGAGGCGATCGCAGTCAAAACGCAACTCGACGCCATGGAAACCGGCGAGGCGAATACTGAAATCGACAATCCCGCCGATCGCAGATTGCCGCTGATTTTCCGCATTTTCGGCTTCATCATGCTTGCGGAAGGCGTGATGGCGTTACCGGCGATCGTTGTTTCCTGCCTGACTGTGGCACATGCCGTGATCGACGGGCGCATGCAGGTCGGTGTGGTCAATCTCACCACCATTCTCGAATCGCTTCGTGCGGCTGTTCTAGTGACCGACACGATCACGTTGTCGATTTTCGGTGCGCTGCTGATTCTGAACAAGCGCAGGCATGTGGCGCAGTGGACGTACGTGCTGATTCCGCTCGTCGTGGTCGAAGGTCTGCTGGCTCTGGCGCTGCAGGGTTTTGGAATCGATTTGCTCGGCCCGGCGCTGAAACTATCCGCGTTGGTGGTGCTGCACATCATCGCCGACCCGTCGCTTCGGGATGAGCGCCGTCTGAAGTTCGCCCTGCGTGAAATGGATGCGCGCAGTGAGTACGAGGAGGCCGCTTCCGTAGGCATGGCCGGGCGTGACATGACCGGCAAGGGCTATATTTCCTTGGATTTCTTCAATCTGTTCTGGCTGTTCGTGTTCGCCTGCGTATTCGGTCTCGTTGTGGAAACCGTGTACCACTTCGTCCTGTTCGGCGAATATCAGGATCGTGCCGGCTTCCTGTGGGGTCCGTTGTCGCCGATCTACGGCTTCGGGGCGGTGCTGCTCACGGTGCTGCTCAACCATTTATGGCGGTCGAATTGGCTGCTGATCTTCTGTTCCAGCGCGGTGATCGGCGGAGCGTTCGAATACTTCACCAGCTGGTTCATGGAAACGGCGTTCGGTATTCGTGCGTGGGATTACACCGGCAAATGGTTGTCGATCGATGGCCGTACGTCGGGCAAGTACATGTTTTTCTGGGGATTGCTCGGCCTGGTCTGGGTCAAGTTGGTATTGCCGCGCATGCTGTCCATGATTCAGCGCATTCCGTGGAAGATTCGCTATTCGCTGACGGTGGTGTGCTTCGTGCTGATTTTCATCGACGGCATCATGACGTTGATGGCGTTGGACGCATGGTATTCACGTATGGCCGGTATCGCACAGAATTCGCCGGTTTCGCAGTTCTTCGCCACGTATTTCGGCGATGATTTCATGGCCAATCGATTCCAGACCATGACGCTCGACCCGTCTTCCGCCGGTCGTCGGTAGGGTGTGTTTGCGGGTCGGTTGCGGGCGAGTGGGTTCTCGATCGTGCCGGTTTGTCGGACGTCGGTCGGGTGTGGCTGCAGGTTGTTCCGTAGAACGGTTGGCTACGGGATGTGGGCCGACTGTGCGCTGGCCGTGAGGTCTGACCGTGTTGACTGCGATCGGGAAGACGTTACGCCCGATTTCCTGCTGCTCCTATTGCCGCTGTATTTGGGGTGAGTTTATCCGTGGGTGGTTTTGTGGAAAAACCAGGTTTCCTGGGCTGGTTGGCTATGCGGTGAAGCTTTGAGCCAGTTGCTTGATGAGATCCGGGCGATGTCCGCTCCAGGAAGAGTTCGGCGAGATGACCACGGGGATCTGCTTGAATCCGGCGTCTTTGATTTGTCTGAAGGTGCACGGGTTCTGGGTCAGATCCACGGCCACGTATTTCACGCCGAGTTTGGAAAGTTCTTGTTCGGTGGCTTCGCATTGCGGATTGCTTGGATTGGTGAAGACGGTAACGGTCATCGATTCCTCCTTTTTGCTCAGCCACATGTTCTGTTGTTTCGTGCCGTATTTCGTATGCGGCCACACTCTAGTGTACACACTACCGGTAGTGGTGTGTTGCGAGTTTCGCTACTGCATATAGTGGGGAAATCCCCACATTGCGGAAGTAATGCGAACATTTGTTCGAATATTTGACCAGTCTATCATTTTCTGCGAATCGGCGCGCCGAATCTATTTCGACACCCATTGCGTGTGGGCAGCATGTGGCCGATCTGATTCTGTTTATGCTCATGATGATTTCGACGCTCATCCCGCGTGGGTGGCGTACTGCGATCGTGCAAATCGGCTTCCATGCGAATTGGCCCTGATTGTTTGGACTGGGGCCTCCTGTTGGGAGGGGAGTGGTGTTCGAAGGTCCACGTCCGGCTGGCCTTGGTGTGATCGGACTGGGCGAGCTGTTGGTCCTGTTCAACCACGGGGCGCATGGGCATCGGTCTGATGTGATTGGGCTGGGGTGAACTGTCGGTCCTGATGGTTGTCTGGCTTGGGTGGATTGTCTTTTAGACACTCGTTGTGGCGTTTGGGTCAAAAGTGTTGTACAATGACTTGCTGTTGCCCCTCTAGCTCAACGGTTAGAGCAGCGTCCTTTTAAGTCGTGGGTTGTGGGTTCGAATCCCACGGGGGGTACCGCTCAGAAGTCCTGAAACCTTCATGTTCGTTGGTTTTCGGGACTTTTTGTTTATCGTGTGGCATGGTTCCATGGGTTATAGGCCAGAATGTGTGTCTGGCTATAGGGGTCAATCGGTGGTGTCGGGGTATCGCACGCTGGTGTGGAATTCGTTCCGGTCGATGCCGGTGCCGCGCCTGCAGGGGGCTCGGAACGTTCCGCCCGCGCCCCTCTTCCGGCCCCAACCGAGAGATGCGCCCGTTTTTCCGGGGTTGGGGCTGGAAGGGGGTGCGCTTCATTGCGTCCCTTGTCTCTCGTGTAATCTGGAAACGGCCATTTTCCAACGATTTGGGATTTTGATGTCATGATGGCCGGCATTCGATCCGGCCCCAACCGGAAGATACGCCCGTTTT
>CAVEXE010000005.1:0-127913 GCA_963619615.1 Senegalimassilia sp.
CTGGTGGCTTTGCCATGACTCCCGTACGAAACGAAACTCAGCGGCACAGTGCGGCACTCAAAAATGCAGGTCAGAATCCTATCGGCCTACTCCCACTCAATCGTCAAAAAGTATCCCCAGTTTGTTCCAGTTCGCCGCAGTTTGCTCCAGTTTGTCCTATTTACACTGAGTCTCACAAAAATCGGTGCGGCCATGCGGTCAAATCTGGGTCACGGTTTTCGGGGCGGGGCAGGGCGCTTTCGTGGGTCACGGTGGGTCACGGCACCCTGCCCAAGTGGGTTTTCAAGGTGTCTAAATCATAGGGTAATTGAGGGATCGAAGATAGCCTGCGGGTGCTCTGGTTTTGAGCCTCGCATTTCTGTGATCAGTTGCGTTAGTTCTTCGGCTGGCTCTTGGGTTTGCTCGGCGCAGTGGGTGACAAAGTTATGCAGCGTCGCCCAGATATCCTCTTCCGTCATGGTATCCATTGCGGAGCAGAGCTCTGCCAACCCCATGAGGTTGCGCCTCGTTGTGTTCAGCGCGTCCGCGGCTTTGAGCATCGTTTCAGTTGCATCCATTATTCACTCCTATCGATCGGGAAATGCAAACTCGTGGATGCTACGAGGTGAAAAGCATGGGCATGAGCACGAGGCGGCGGATTCCTGACTTGCATTCACGGCGATGGACGAAACAACACAACTGAAGGCTTAGCTAACGCAGCCTTGGGAACGGTTCAAGGCATATCTATTAGCGAGCTTTTATCCGAACGAGCTGAGTACTTTGGTGCAACCCCACCTCTACTGTCCATTGTTTCGTACACCTCCAGCCACCTTTGTGGGATATGGTCACAGGTGAGTACGGCGTATAATGCAACTAAAGCAAATGTATTGCACTCTGTACGCTAGGAGCATGCGATGAGGAGCTACACGGAGCTGGTCGACTCCAAGGCCAGCGAGACCGACATAAGGCGCTATCTGGTGGATGGCGAGCGCGTGTCTGTGACGATGCGCATCCCGGACACACTGCGCGACGCGGCCAAGCAGGAGGCGGCGCTTCGGGGCATGAGCTTTAGTGCCTTCGTGCGCAACTGCATGATCGAAGAGCTCGCGAAGAAGGGTGCGTAGGGTGGCTGATGCCGAACACGAAATCCTGAGCGAGGGCTTTATCGAGGGCTTCGAGCGCCGTTACCCCACGCACGTGCTGGAGACGCTGCTCTGCGACCGCACGACGGGCAAGAACATCATCTGGGCCGACAACGAGTACGAGACCCTGGGCGACGGCTACCTCGGCGACGACGAGATAACCGTCGATAAGATCTGCGGCCTGGCCAGCGGCGTCATCAAGCCGCGCATCGCCAAGGAGGCCGAGCGGCAGAGTCAGCGCACCAAGAGCCGCGCCGAGGTGTTCACCCCCTCGTGGCTGTGCAACCAGATGAACAACGACATAGACGCCGTGTGGTTCGGGCGGCGCGACGCCTTCAACACCGAGACGGTTGGCGACGACGGCGCCCGCGGCTGGACGGCCGTGCCCGAGCCGGTCACGTTCCCCAAGGCCAAGGGGCGCGGGTGGCACGCCTACGTGGAGGCCACCCGGCTCGAGATCACCTGCGGCGAGGCGCCGTTCGTGTGCAGCCGCTACGACACCGTGACCGGCCGTGCCCTTCCCGTTGCCGAGCGGGTGGGCTTCCTCGACCGCAAGCTGCGCGTGGTCACCGAGAAGACCAAGACGCGCAAGGAATGGGTCAAGTGGGCGCTCGCGGCGCTCAAGGCCACCTACGCCTTCGAGTACCAGGGCGACAACCTGCTCATCGCCCGCATCAACGTGCTGGAGACCTTCGCCGAGCACCTGCGGGAGCGCTGGGGCGAGGCGCCGACGCCCGAGGAGGCAGAGGCGGCCGCCTGGGTGGTTTCGCGGAACCTGTGGCAGATGAACGGCTTCACCGACGCGGTGCCCACCAACAAGATGGGCGCCGAGGTTGAATCCACGCTGGGCACCTACGAGCAGCCCGCGCCCGAGCCTATACAGCCGTCGCTCTTCGACCTGTTCGACGGCGGCTTTGGCGACGATCAAGCAGAAACCCCCGAGGAGCCCCGCGAGACGGTGCCCCTTTGCGTCATATACGACTGGAAAGCAGACGAGCCCTTCGAGTTCGCATCTATGAAAGGCAAGGCGACGACCATGGGAAAGAAGTTCTACGCGGTAATCGGTAATCCGCCGTATCAGGAAACGTCTGGGGGGGGGGAGAAGAAGGCCGATGCTTCTATCTACAACTACTTTATGGATGCAAGCTATGAAGTAGCGGAGCGGGCCGAGCTAATTACACCTGCTAGATTCTTATTTGATAACGGCAATACCCCAAAAGCCTGGAACAGAAAAATGCTCTCTGACAAGCACTTCAAAGTTCTCCATTACGTCGAGAGCAGTGGTGAGGTATTTGCTAACACTGACATTAAGGGCGGTGTTGTCATTTCGTATCGTGATTCGTCTCGGGAATTTGAACCGGTCGTACACTTCACGCAACACAAAGAACTTAATGGAATACTCGCAAAGGTTCAGTCTCGGGGCGAGTCATCGATAATGGAAATCATTTTTAATCAAAGCAAATTTGATTTACTCGCTTTATATCGCGACTATCCTTCATTGAAAAATGAGGTGAGCAGCGATGGGCACGAGCAACGTTTGACAAGCGGTTGTTTTAACTTCTCGTGTTTCAGAACGCATTCAATCGACAATTGTGATGAATTCCGCATACTTGGGAAGGCAGACAATGCAAGGTCTTGGAAGTACTTGGATAGTAAGTACATTAATTCTGCAGGCTCTAATTTGAGTGGCTACAAAGTCATTATCCCCGCGAATAACGGATCCGGGGAATTGGGTGAAACGATTGCCGCCCCAGTTGTCGCTGGTCCAGGAGACGGATTTACTCAGACCTTCATTAGCTTTGGCAATTTCTCGAGCAAGAACGAGGCCGAGGCAACGCTTAAATATATCAAGACTAAGCTATGCAGGACGTTACTGGGAATATTGAAAATTACCCAAAATGGCAAGAAGCCTGTTTGGAAATTTGTCCCCCTCCAGGATTTCACCGCCACCTCCGATATCGACTGGACGAAGCCCATTCCCGACATCGACCGCCAGCTCTACGCCAAGTACGGCCTGGACGAGAGCGAGATCGAGTTCATCGAGTCGCACGTGAAGGAGATGGACTAGCCATGGCGAGCATCGACATCTCCCAGATCATCGAGACGACCACGCCGGCCACACCGAAGATCTACGCGTATACGACGCCCGAGATCGCGCGGCACGACGGCTGGACCAAGATCGGCTACACCGAGCAGAACGTGCACGAGCGCATTAAGCAGCAGACGCACACCGCCGACGTGCAGTGGCACCTGGAGTGGAGCGGCAACGCCACGTGGGAGCACCGCAACGGCACCTTCCGCGACACCGACTTCCATGCCTACCTCGAGAAGCAGGGCGTGGCCCGCGAGCCCAAGACCGAGTGGTTCGAGATAGGCGGCGAGGAGTCGCACCTGCAGTTCTACAAGTTCCGCGACACCGACGGCGTGCTCGACGCCCCCGGCGGCACGAGCTACACGCTTCGCGCCGAGCAGGCCGCCGCCGTGGAGCAGACGAGCGCCTACGCCCGTGCCCACTGGGACGAGGCCGGCGAGCACGGCGGCGAGTTCCTCTGGAACGCCAAGCCGCGCTTCGGCAAGACGCTCACCGCCTACGACCTGTGTCGCACCCTGGGCGCGCAGAAGGTGCTTATCGTGACGAACCGCCCGGCCATCGCCAACTCGTGGTACGACGACTACGAGAAGTTCATAGGCCTTGCGGGCGGCTACCGCTTTATCAGCAGCGTGGACGCGCTTTCCGGCAAGCCCTATTGCCTGACGCGCGATGACTACCTGCGCGCCATCAGAAACGACCCGGACGGCCCCAAGGGGTTCATCGAGTTCGTGAGCCTGCAGGACCTCAAGGGCTCCATCCGCTTTGGCGGCGTGTACCAGAAACTCGACGAGGTGGCCGACCTCACTTGGGACGTGCTGATCATCGACGAGGCGCACGAGGGCGTGGACACCTTCAAGACCGACGTGGCTTTCGACCACATCAGGCGCCGCTTCACGCTGCACCTCTCGGGCACGCCGTTCAAGGCCATCACCAACGAGAAGTTCGAGGCGGACGCTATCTACAACTGGACCTACGCCGACGAGCAGCAGGCCAAGCGCGACTGGCCGGACGACGCCGAGGGGCCCAACCCCTACGCCAACCTGCCGCGTCTTTCCCTCTTGACCTACCAGATGAGCGACATCGTTGCCGACGAGGCGCGCGAGGGCGTGGAGATCGACGGCGAGCAGACCGAGTTCGCCTTCGACCTGAACGAGTTCTTCTCGACCACGCAGGGCGGCGCCTTTGTGCACGACGCGGACGTCGACCGGTTCCTGGATGCCCTGACCCGCCAGGAGAAGTTCCCGTTCTCCACCCCTGAGCTGCGCGACGAGCTCAAGCACACGTTCTGGATGCTCGACCGCGTGGACTCGGCGCGGGCGCTGGCCAAGAAGCTCAAGAACCACCCTGTGTTCAAGGACTACGAGGTGGTGCTGGCCGCCGGAGACGGCAAGATAGACGCCGACGACGAGAACGAGAAGTCGCTCGACCGCGTGCGCGCCGCCATCGCAGGCAACGACAAGACCATCACCCTCTCGGTGGGGCAGCTCACCACGGGCGTCACCGTGCCCGAGTGGACGGCGGTGCTCATGCTCTGCAACATGCAGAGCCCGGCTCTCTACATGCAGGCGGCCTTCCGCTGCCAGAACCCGTGCCTGTTCGACCTGGGCGGCGGGGCCTACGCGCGCAAGGAGAACGCCTACGTGTTCGACTTCGACCCGGCGCGCACCCTCACCATCTTCGAGCAGTTCGCCAACGACCTCTACAGCAACACCGTTGGCGGCGGCGGAGAAACGGGGACGCGCGAGCGCCGCATCCGCCAGCTGCTCAACTTCTTCCCCGTCTACGGCGAGGACGAGGACGGCCAGATGGTGGAGCTGGACGCCGAGCAGGTGCTCAGCGTGCCCAGGCGCATCCACGCCAAGGAGGTCGTGCGGCGCGGCTTCATGAGCAACTTCCTCTTTGCCAACATCGCGAGCGTGTTCCGCGCGCCCGCCGAGGTGGTGGACATCATCCAAAAGTTCGAGCCCTACGAGCAGGGCAAGGCCAAGGACAAGGAGAAGAACAAGGTCGAGATCGACGAGCGCACGGCCGACGAGCTCTCGCTCAACGACGAGGGCGAGGTGGAGATCCCCGAGGAACAGGTCATCGGGCAGGCGCAGGGCATCTTCGGCGCGAAGGTCTACGGGGACGTGGCCGAAAGCCTCGCGCGCGAGGTCGAGGCCATCGCGGCCCAGCACGCAGAGGACAGCGACGAGAAGGCGATGCTTGAGGGGCTGAAGGACGCCTTCAAGGCCCGGGTGACGGCGCCTTTGGTGGCGGCCGCCACCGAGAGCTACGGCAGCGAGCTCAAGCCCCGCCAGCAAAAGCAGCTCGAGCGCAAGGTGCAGGCCGACGCCGACATCCAGCTCAACCGCCAGGTTGGCGACTATCAGATCCAGGCGAGGCGCATCGAGCAGGAGCGCAAAGACGAGCTGAAGGCGGCCGCAAGCGCGACCGAGCGCGCCGAGATCAACCGCAGGCACGACGAGCAGAAGGTGGAGGCCTTCCAGGCGCTCACCCAGAAGCTCGAGGAGTCCCGCGAGGAGCTGGTGCACAGCGCCGGCGAGACCGTCGTGCGCGAGGTGGAGACCGCCAAGAAGGAGACCGAGAAGCAGGGCATCGAAGACCAAGTGCGCGCCCACCTGCGAGGCTTCTCGCGCACCATCCCGTCCTTCCTCATGGCGTACGGCGAGGAGGACACGAGGCTCGCCAACTTCGACACCCGGATCCCGGCCGACGTGTTCCTGGACGTGACGAGCATCACCGTGGAGCAGTTCCGCTTCCTGCGCGACGGCGGCGACTACACCGACGCCCAGACCGGCGAGACAAGGCACTTCGCGGGGCATCTCTTCGACGAGGTGGTTTTCGACGACTCTGTGAAGGAGTTCATAAACCTGCGCGAGCGCCTGGCCGACTACTTCGACGAGAGCCACGACGAGGACATCTTTGACTACGTGCCCCCGCAGAAGACCAACCAGATCTTCACGCCGCGCGCCGTGGTGGTGCAGATGCTCGACCTCTTTGAGAAGGAGAACCCGGGGTGCTTCGACGACCCGTCGCACACCTTCGCCGACCTGTACATGAAGAGCGGCCTGTACCTCACCGAGATCATCAAGCGCCTGTACGCGAGCGACGGCATGCGCGCCGCCTTCCCTGACGACCGCGAGCGCTTGGACCATATCCTGGAGCACCAGATCTTTGGCATCGCACCCACCAAGATCATCTACGAGATAGCCACGCACTACATCCTGGGATTCCACGACGAGGTGGGCCAGGGCTGCGACGCGAACTTCGCGCTTGAGGACACCGCCGAGCTTGCCAAGAACGGCGAGCTCGAGGCCTACGTCGAGCGCGTCTTTGGAGACAAGCTGGGCGAGGCGTAGGTTGGCGGAAGGAAAATACATACCGGGAACGGAGGCCTGGCGCGGTAGCGAGGACGAGGTCCGCGCCGCCGTGGAGGCTGCCGCCGCGCCGGACACCGAGCTCTCTGCCCGGCTGCTCTACCGCAGCGCGCGCGGCCTGATGAGACGGCTCGGTGTGCGCAGCCCGGCGGAGCTCCACGGCATCCTGCGGCAGGTCTTCTGCGACGCCGAGGGCGGCGTGCGCTTAGGCGGCCACCTCTCCGTGGGGTTCGGAGACTTTGACCGACGCAGGCAGGTACGCGCCTTTGTCGCTAACCACCCGGGCGAGCCGCGCGGTGTCCTTGCCAAGGGCTACGAGCGCGAGTACGGCTTTAGCGCTGGCGTCGCGGCGATATGGATCGACCTGTTCGCGGAGCCCGACGACGTGACGGTCTCGGAGTGGCTGCACGGCGGGGGCGACCACGTTGCGATTGAGGCGGCTGATAAGGTCGACGCTCGTGACGAGGCCGATACAGGCGGGGCCGTTGTGGAGCAAAAGGCCCCCGACCCCGCAGCGTTCCTCTCCCGCGAGCTTAACGGCGACATCTGCGACGCCGACCTCGTGCGGCGGCGGTTCGCGTTCGAGTGCGGCGACGGCGCGGACTTTGGGCGGGCACTTGCGGGCGCCGGCTACTACGAGGATCACGGGCTGCTCTTTAAGTGCGGGCCGACGCCCAACGAGCTGTTCTCGCGCCTGTTGCTCGACCACCCCTCGTTCACGCGGGGCGATGTTGGATTCGAGGACGCGGTGTGGAAGCACCCGACGTTTCGCTACGTCCTGGGAAAGGCGTTGGAGAGCCACTCGGTCCTGCTTTACGACGATGCCAGCTACCTCGCCTTCACGCGGCTGCACGACGTGTTGGGTGTGCGCATGGCCGACATCGAGTCTTACGCCGTGGTCGTGAGCGCCGGGGTGCCCGAGCTCGAGCCCTTCACGGTGACGAGCCTGCACGGGGCCGGGACGTTTAGGCACGCGCTCGACGCGCTGGAGATGCCCGACGCCTTCTATGAGGGGCTCCTCGACGTGAGCGGGCTATTCCGCAGCTGCGTGATGGCCGGGACGAGGGTCTTTTGCCTGGGCGGCGAGGGCAGGATGAGCGGCGGCGCGCTTTTGGACTGGCTCGTGGCCCGCAACGAGGGCGTCGAGCGCGATGACCTGCCGCGGCTTCTGAGGCGCGAGCTGGGAATCATCTGCCCGCCGCAGCTGCTCACCACGACCGTACGTAACTCCGGCGTCTATTACGACGACGTCGGCGACGCATATTACTCATCGATAGAGGCTTGGAAGAAGGAGGCACGGCATGAGCTTGCTTAACGAGGGGATCAAGTCGGGCGACGTGATGATGACGGGGAGCCGGGAGAAGCACTCCATCGACGGCGTGACGAGGGACTTCGACATCTACCGCATCAAGAGCGACCTGCTCTTCTACAACGACAAGAACGACCGCGTGGCCACGTGGGTCTCTGAGTACAACACCGCGCAGGGCGCCGACCTGCTCTCGCTTGGGCGCGAGGAGTACAACACCGTCATCGAGGACTTCATCGTGCAGAGCAACCCGAAGGCGCTGCGCAAGACCCAGAAGGACATCGCCCTGCGCGGGCAGCTGCGCCCGGGCATCGTGCTCAACGACGGGCGCGTCATCGACGGCAACCGCCGCCTGACCTGCATCCGCCGCATCGCGCGCGAGAGCAGCGAGCCCGGCTGGTTCGAGGCGGCGATCCTGGACGACGCCACGGGCAGCGACGAGAAGCGCATCAAGCTGTTGGAGCTCGCCATCCAGATCGGCGAGGAGGAGAAGGTGGCCTACGACCCCGTCGACCGCCTGGTGGGCGTGTACCGCGACGTAATCAAGAACCACCTCATCACCCCCGCCGAGTACGGCAACGCCACCGGCATGACCGAGCGCGACGTCAACAAACTGGTCGAGCGCGCCGAGTACATGGAGGACTTCCTTGAGTTCTGCCAGGCGCCCGAGCAGTACCACCTGGCGCGCTCGCTGAAGGTGGACGGCCCTTTGGGCGAGTTTAGCCGCATCCTGAAGAAGTACGACAACAAGCGCGACAAGCAGCTGGTCAAACGGCTCATGTACGCCAACATGGTGGTGCAGCCCGAGGGCGACATCACCCGCTACGTGAGGGACTTCGGCAACGTCGCCGGCACGGAGGCCGAGGCGGACTTCAAGGCCGCCGAGCAGCAGGCCATGTCTGAGCTGCTGGAGAAGATGGGGCCCGAGCCCCTCACCCGAGAGAAGGTGAGCGACCTTCGCTCCGACGCCCGCCTCGTGGAGTCCTTCACGCGCGCGGGCGACCGCGCGAGGGAGACCGTGCGGCGCGTCAAGCTCATGGACACGCCCGTGAAGAAATCGGCCGACTGCCTCGCCGACCTCGAGAAGATCCTGCCCGAGATGCTGGACGTGCTGGGCTCGGAGGACCTTGAGAAGGCGCGGCGCAACCTGGCCGCGGTAATCGATAAGGCCGAGGAGCTTATCGGGGAGATCGATGAGCGCGCCTAGGGTACACGTCTGCTACGACGACGCCCGCCCCGGCATGCACCTCCGCGTCGAGGGCCAGGACGTCTCCGCCTTCATGGCGAGCCCGGCCTGGCGCGCCTGGCTGTATTACCCGGCCGACTTCGTAGTGGGGACAGAGGGCGACAGGATCTTGCTCGACGGTGAGCTGGGGCTCCGCGAGTGCCAGGAGATCCTCGAGGCCGTGCAGGACGCGGACGGTCACGGCTTCGAGGCGGCGGTCGACGCGAGCTTTGCGGCCTACGTCGACGCCGGGGAGACCTACATACGCGAGCGGTCGAAGGTGGGCCTTGCCATCAAGGAGCGCGGCGTCGCCGGCATCGCCGACGACCCGCAGCTGGGGCCGCGCTACCGGGAGTTTCGCGAAGCGGTGAACGCGGCATGTGCGCGCCCCCTGCGTGACCGCCAGATGCTCGATGCCTTCTTCATGGCGAGCGTGGGGCGCGCGGCCGACTTCTCGGTCCCCGGCGCCGGCAAGACGGCGACCGTGCTCGGTGTGTTCGCGTATCTGAGGCGCCTGGGCCTGGCGCGCCGCGTCGTGGTGGTCTGCCCCAAGAACGGCTTCGAGTCGTGGGAGCGCGAGTGGTCCGCCACCTTTGGCGACAAGCTCCCCCTGCGGTGCTTCTCGCTGGGCGACCCGGGCGTCGCCGCCATGACGACCGAGCGCCGCAAGCGGGCCCTCGCGCTCGACAGCGGATCGTGCAACCTTTTGATGTTCAACTACGAGTCGCTGCAGAACTACACGCGCGAGCTGCACCCGATCGTGGCCGACCAGACCCTTCTCGTCTACGACGAGGTGCACCGGGTGAAGGCCGTGAGGGGCAAGCGCGCTGCCGCGGCCCTTGAGGCCAGCGAGGGAGCCAAGTATGTCATCGCGCTCACGGGGACGCCCATCCCCAACACTTACCAGGACATCTACAACATGCTCCATATCCTCTACCCCGAGGACTACGACACGTTCTTCGGTTACGAGCCGGGCGAGCTCAAGAAGCCCGACGAGCAGACTCGCCAGCAGCTGAACACGAGGTTCGCGCCCTTCTTCTGCCGCACCAACAAAGACGAGCTGGGGGTGCCCGCCCCGGAGCCGGACGCCATCGTGGACGTCGCGGCGACGCCCGACGAGAACACGCTGATGCACGTGCTGTACGCCTCGTGCTCCAACGCGCTCGCGCTGACCATCCGCACCCTGCAGCTCGAGAGCGACCCCGAGATGCTGGGGGCGGCCATCGACCCCGAGGACCTCGAGTTTGTCCTGGACCAGGTGGGCGACGACTACTCGGACATCGACTACGTTGACTTCTCGCAGACCTTCTCGGACGCCATCGACCGGTGCCGACCGAGCTCGAAGACCGTTGCCTGCGAGGAGCTGGTGGCCGACATCGTGGCGAAAGGGCGCCCCGTCATCGTGTGGTGCATCTTCGTGAGGAGCATCAGCAACCTTCGGCGCGACCTCGCCGCCAGGGGCATAGCCTGCGAGGCCATCTACGGGGCGACGCCGCAGGACGAGCGGCGCGAGATCCTGGACAGGTTCCGGGCCGGCGGCTTCAAGGTGCTGGTGACGAACCCGCAGACCCTCGCGGAGTCGGTCTCGCTGCACTCGGTGTGCCACGACGCCGTCTATTTTGAGTACAGCTATAACCTGGTGCACCTGCTGCAGTCGAAGGACCGCATTCACCGCCTGGGGCTGCCTGAAGACCAGAAGACACGGTACTACTTCATGCGCGAGACCTTCGAGTACCGCGACAAGGAGGCATCCTTGGACCAGGTCATCTACGAGCGCCTGAAGGAGAAAGAGCAGACGATGCTCGCCGCCATCGACGGCGGTTACCTCGAGGGCGGTTACCTCGACGAGGAGGACCTGCGCATCGTTTACGGGAGGCTGCTCGGAGAAGATGCCAGGGGTTTGAATTATTGAAAGGCAGAATAGAACGCAAGACCCCTAATCGCCTAAAACCCGTATTTGCTGAACGGAGGCTTTCGTGAGGTGGTCAGCATTTTAGGGGCTTATGAATGCGCTAGCGCGAAATTGCAAGGAGGATAACCGGGCGTGAAAATAGACCTGCATTGCCATACATTGGCGACCAAGGGCGAGGGGCAGGAAAGAAATGTTACTCCTGAACTGTTCGCCGAGAAAATCGATGCGGTGCAAGTCGACATCGTTGCGGTAACCAATCATAACCATTTCGACCTTAATCAGTATGAGCTGTTATGTAGCGCGGTCGATGGAGCTGCTCAGGTTTGGCCTGGCGTTGAACTCGATGTAGAGCGTTGGTCTGGTGGGAAACCTTGGCACATGGTCGTGATAACGAGTCCTGATTCGAAGGTCTCTTTCAGTGAATCCATCAAGTCTCTGCAAAATGGCCAGAGTCCAAAGGATTGCAGTTGGCCATTTGAGACAATATGGGAAGCCTTCAAGGATTCCAACGTTCTGTTTATCTCGCATTGCCATGACAAGTCGCCCGCTATCACCGAAGAGGAGATTGCGCGCGTTGGGGAAATAACAAACGATGACTGGCGTTTCTATTTTGAGCCGAGAACGTTGCTGACTCTTGGAATATGGTCAAACCATGGTTTCAATATGCTAATGGGAAGTGATGTTAAAGACTGGAGCAGGTACGAAGAGGAGGATTTCGTCTCACTCAGAGTCAATGTTGACAGTTTTGAGCAGTTCTATCTTCTTGCCAAGCGAGACCACCAAGTCGTCGAAACGCTTCTGAACAGGAAAGGGAGAACGAAGGTCATCGCTCATCCGCATAACTCGGTAGCAATCGAACTCCCACTTTACCAGGATGTAAATGTGCTATTCGGTCAAAAAGGAACTGGCAAGTCGGAGATAGTCAAATCGATTCGCTCGCAATTCGAAGCTGATGGTATAAAAATCGCCTCCTATATTGGCGGGCAGAAAAATACCGCTTTCGACAAGCTGATGACTGTAAAAGATGAAGAACGATCTTGCTCAAGCTTCGGTCGGTCGGAATGTCTGGATGAGATACGAACAGTGATCAACTGGTCTGACGAACTTCCAACCCCCATCTCTCATTACATCCAATGGCGAAAAACGGTTGGCAATAGCGAAAAGAAGGATTGATTCAAACTATCGGAATGCCAATCACTTCCCCAGGTGAGTGATGCTGCTTTTAAGAGGGCTAAAGGCGATTACGAATCGATAGACCAATTCATAACAGACTGCAGCGAGCGCGATCTTGGCAACTATTTGCAGGCAGAGGATTACGCGACGTTATTTTCGCTGCTTGATAAGCTGCGTCGGTCAGCCGCCTCCGCCGTCAAGCGAGAGTACATAAATAAGGAATCCGTCATCCTCGCCAACAATGCGCTGATTCAGATCAAGAAGTGCATCGATAAAAAGTCGGACACTCAATCGAAGCCAAGCGATACTGGATTTCTTCGTTTCGCGCTAGGCCGCATTGACCTCTTTGGCGCCGTCGAAACAATCAAAAGAAACATGAAAGAAGGGACCAGGACGACGCCAAGCTATCTCGGAACACTCGAGGATAAAGGCAGGCTCGATATTGTTCTTCAAAGCCGATGGCTATGCTCGAACTCAAAAACCGCGGAGTTTGGTTTAAAAATCACCACGCTCAAAAATTGGCGAGGAAAGCTAGATGCCCTTGCTGCATCGATTTGTTCCCCCAGTCTGCCAGAGACGGTAGAAGAGTTCAAGGCAGTACACCAAGAATCAGGGGTAAAGGATCTCTCTGCGTTTATCGGTCTCGAAAAGTATGTCATTAGAGCGGAAGATGGAAAACGCTACGCCCCATCTGACGGAGAGAAGGGCATTCTCGTCATAGAGAGAACTTTGAACCAAGAGGCTGATGCGTATTTCCTTGACGAACCAGAACTGGGGATGGGCAATCTTTATATTGATTCGGTCATCAGGCCAAAGCTGATGGAACTTGCCCTGTCGAGAAAAACGGTCGTTGTCGCCACGCACAACGCCAACGTTGCGGTTAGAACGTTACCATACCCTTCTATTTACAGAAGGCACATGCAAGGCGATGAATACAGAACGTATTTAGGCAATCCGTTTCTGAATGAGTTGACCAATATTGATGACCAGAACGATCGAATAAGTTGGAGCGAAACGAGCATAACAACGCTCGAAGGCGGATTCGAGGCGTTTTACGACAGGCAAAGGATATACGAGGCAGGGAAATAATGAAGCATATAGAGATGACCGTCACCACAAACGAAAGAGCGCAAGATGTCTTTAGGTTAAGGACGGAGCCAGAACATATCGATGTTGTTCTTACCGAAGACAATGGGACAAACGACCTCAAAAATCTTTTCGCATGTTTGCTACATGAGCTGTTCAAAGAGGATGTTGAAATTAAATTCGTCAAAACTGACGGATACAAAACCAGAATCTACGAAGACGTTTGCAGAGAGTATGTGAGCGTGCTGAATCAGGAACTCATAACGGCTCGAGAGAAAATCCTCGAAGAAAAGCTGCCGGTGGACGAGTCAGCACTAACTCTCGATCAGAGCAAGGGGGTCCCCGATGAAATACAACCTCGACAAGCTCAAGAAAGTCGAGCTGCGCGATGTATGGCCCCACGAGGCGCTTGACTTCACCAAGTGGCTCTCCGAGGAGCCCAACCTTGCCATACTGAGCTCGGCCGTTGGCATTGAGCTTGAGCTTATAGAGACCGAGTCGTCAGTGGGCTCGTTCAACGTTGACATCTATGCGCAAGAAGCCGGCACCGGACGCAAGGTGATCATCGAGAACCAACTCGAGGACACCAACCACGACCACCTAGGCAAAGTAATCACTTACGCCGCCGGTAAGGGCGCCGAGGTTGTCGTGTGGGTGGTGGCACGCGCGCGCGACGAGCACCGTCAGGCCATCGAGTGGCTCAATCAGCACACCGACAGCGATTTCGGATTTTTCCTGGTTGAGATAGGGCTGTGGTCCATCGGAGACTCCCTGCCCGCTCCGCGTTTCAATGTGGTCGAGCAGCCTAACGAGTGGACGAAGACCATCAAGCTCAGCGAGGGCCTCTCCGAGACCGAGCGTGTCAAGCTGTCGTACTGGACCAAATATCGCGAGGTGGCCCAGGCGACGCCTGAGTTTTTGAAGGTCTTCAACCCGCAAAAGCCCTCGAAAGACCATTGGACCACGTTGCGCTGCGGCACGTCTGCCTACCATATCGCGCTGCTTATTGACACGCAACATGGCAGAATCGGCATCGAATTCTACGCGCCCGACGACAAGGAAATCGGCCACAAGGCTATCGACAACACCGATTTGTTTGAAGAACGTCTCGGCCTTGCGGCCACACCTTTCGACGCCAAGAAGGCATCGGGGCTTCGCTTCTACAAAGACGGCTGCAAGATCAAGAACAACGAGACTGCCTGGCCGAGATTCATATCTGAGCAGCTCGAGTGGGCTCTTGCCATGAAGAAGCTAATTGCCGAGCTGGGGCTTTAGGCGTCAACCGCGGCCCATTCCGAAGATGCTTGCGGTGTTGGACTCTGCATCCATTACGGCTGTCGCTGGCTCTTCCGAAGGCACGGCCTGCTGCAACGGTTCAGACACTGAGTCGCCGACCCCCTCGCCGAGTGCCAGGAAGAACCTCATAACGATCTCAATCCTCTGCTGCAGAGGCTCGCTCAGCTCGCCGTAGGCGGCCGCCAGACGCACCTCCTTGGCCAACCTCCGCCATCGAGTCCTTCAGCGCCTTCTGAACGCTCACGGAGGGTCTCACGTCGACCTTAGTATCGGTGAGTTTGGCGATGATGTAGTCCTGCCTGAGCATGCCGCTCCAGGCGGCCATCTCGTCCTGCTTCGTGGGGAACAGGTGTGCGTAGCGGTAGGTGATGTCCACCGCCTCGTGGCCCATGCGCTCGGCGATGGCCAGCGCGGAGAAGCCCATCTCGATCAGCAGGCTCACATGGCTGTGGCGTATGTCGTGAACGCGGATGCGCTTCACGCCAGACGCCTTGCACCCGCGCTTCATCTCGTGGGCCAGGAAGTGCTTGGTAACGGCGAACAGGCGCTCGTCGGGGGCGACGTCGTCGCGCATCTCGATGAAGTCGGCCATCTCGTCGCGCAGAAAGGCTGGCATGACGATCGTGCGCACCGACTTTGGCGTCTTGGGATCGGTCACGGTGTCCACGCCGCGGAGGCTCTGGTACGACTTGTTGATGCGCAGCCGTGAACCCTCCAGCATGAAGTCGGACGGGGTGAGCGCCAGGAGCTCGCCGCACCGGATGCCCGTCCAGTAGAGCAGCTCGAAGGCGTGGAACGACAGCGGCTTGTCCATGACGGCCTCGCTGAACCTCAGGTACTCGTCCTTGGTCCAGAACTGCATCTCGCCGCCCTTCTTCGAGCCTATCTTGTCGACCCTGCGCACCGGGTTGTCGGTGAGGCCGTAGTAGCGCTCGGCATGGTTGAAGATGGCGTTGAGCTGGTTGTTCACCGTGCGCAGGTACGTCGGCGCCCAGGGCTTCCCGTCGGCATCGCGGTGCTCGGTGAGCTCGTTCTGCCACCTGACGACGTCGATCGGCCTCACGTCGCACATGCGCATGTCGCCGAAGAACGGCACGAGCTTGTCGTTGATGATGTACTCCTTGGTGATCCAGGTGTGCTCGCGTATGCGCGGCTTCACCTCGGAGGCATACACCTCGACGAACTCGGAGAACGTCATGTCCATCGCCCCGCCGTTAAGGCTCTTGAACTGGCCTTCCCACACGGCGGCCTCCATCTCGGAGGTGAAGCCGCGCTTCGTCTTATGACGCTTCGAGCCGCGGGCATCGCGGTAGTAACACTGCACATAGAACGTGCCGTTGTTGTCATCCTTGTACACGGGCATGTCAGTCCACCTCCGGGAAGTACAGGGCGTCGAAGACGTCGCTTCGAACGCGCCCGCGGATAACCACGCGCCCGCGCGCCTCCTGCTCGGCGTTTATCTTCCTGATCACCTCGTAGGCGCTGCCTTTCTTGATCCTCAGCAGCTCCGCGACCTCGTCGGCGTCCAGCATGTGCGGCCTCGGCGTCTTCGCCACCTTCTCGTCCATAGCTCCTCCTATCAACAGCGTACGAATATGTACGGTTTACAGATTCAGAGTAAACGTACAAATCCGTACTGTCAATAGAATTGCGTACATTTGCGTACGCTGATAAGATGTGCTGGTACGTATTTCCAGGAGGAGGGCGCATGTCCGTAGGCGAGAACATAAGGCGGTATCGCAAGTTGCGGGGCGTGACGCAGGCGCAGCTCGCCGAGGCGGTCGGCCTGACCGAGGGGGCCGTGCGCCACTACGAGAGCGGCATCCGCGCCGTGAAGCCCGAGCTGCTCGAATTCATCGCCGCAGCGCTCGGCGTGTCCGTCAACGCCCTCAAGGATTACGGCGTCGAGACCGCGGGCGACCTCATGTCGCTGCTCGTGCGGCTCGAGGACTCCTTCGGCATCGCGCCCGCAGCCGACGGCACGGGGCTCTCCCTGAATCCCAACGCGCCGCACGCGCCCAAAGCCGCGGTGGCGATCGAGCTGTGGGCAGAGAAGCGCGCGCAGCTCGAGAACGGCGAGATCGACGCCGACGAATACGAGGACTGGAAAGCCTCGCTGTAGCGGCTCTCTGCATTTCGCAACCAATGAAACCAAATCAGGACGCCAGGCTAGACGGTGAGCGCCGCTCGCTCCTGCGTAGGCTGAGTTTTTACTCCCCATTGCATGCCGAGGCATTTCCGGCGTGTCTGGGGAGTAAATGACGCGGTGGCTTACACGGCGGCACACGGCAGCACGCCGCGGCATTTCTCCTGGTTGCTCCCGTTTTCATTGAGACGGCGAGATTCTTTACTCCCCATTAACCACCTGGGGAAATGCCGTGCGGAGACCTCAAAAACGCCCATTGAGTTCGATTTGAGTTTCATGGGGCCCGAAACGACACCGTTTGGCCCTCGGGGACAAAAATCACGCGACCACTCACTTGGGATAAATCCTTACCCCCATTCCTCCGAATGCCGCCCCGTGCCTTGCCGTCTTGAAACACGGGGAGTAGATCGCGAAATCGCAGGTGAAAGGGAGTAAAACGGCAAAGAAAAAGCCTCCGTCCCAACGCGGGAACGGAGGCCGGATTATCGTATTTACTCACCGCCGTCGCTGGCGGCTTTGCCATGACTCTCGTACGAAACGAAACTCAGCGGCACAGTGCGGTACTCAAAAGTGCAGGTCAGAACCCTATCGGCCTACTCCCACTCAATGGTTGCCGGCGGCTTGGATGTGCAGTCGAGCACCACACGGTTGATCTGACGGCATTCGTTGGTGATGCGCGTGGAGATGGTGGCCAGCACGTCGTACGGAACACGGGACCAGTCGGCGGTCATGGCGTCTTCGGAAGAGACCGGGCGCAGCACGATCGGGGAGCCGTAGGTGCGTTCGTCTCCCTGCACGCCGACGGAGTGGACGTCGGCAAGGAGCACGACCGGGCACTGCCAGATGTCGCGATCCAGTCCTGCCTTCGAAAGCTCCTCGCGGGCGATCGCATCGGCTTCGCGCAGCAAGTCGAGACGTTCCTTGGTGATTTCGCCGATGATGCGGATGCCCAAGCCCGGTCCCGGGAACGGCTGGCGCCAAACGATTTCGTCCGGCAGGCCGAGTTCGGTGCCGATGGCACGGACCTCATCCTTGAACAGGGTGCGCAACGGTTCGACAAGCTGGAACTTGATGTCGTCCGGCAGGCCGCCGACGTTGTGGTGGGACTTGATGTTGGCGGCACCGTCTCCGCCACCGGATTCCACGACGTCCGGATACAGGGTTCCCTGAACGAGGAACTTGACTTCCTTGCCGGAAGCGCCGGCCTCTTCGATGACCTGACGCTGGGCCTTTTCGAAAGTACGGATGAACTTCTCGCCGATGATCTTGCGCTTCTTCTCCGGTTCGCTCACGCCCTTGAGTGCGGTGAGGAAGTCGTCGGATGCGTCCACTGCGATCAGCTTGATGCCGGTTGCCTCAACGAAGTCGTGGCGGACCTGTTCGGCCTCGCCCTTGCGCAGCAGACCGTGGTCGACGAACACGCAGGTGAGCTGATCGCCGATGGCCTTGTGCACGAGAGCCGCGGCGACGGCGGAATCAACGCCGCCGGATAGGCCGCAGATCACCTGGGCGTCGCCGACCTTCTCGCGGATCTTCTTGACCTGATCTTCGATGATGCTGGACGCATCCCAATTGTTGCCCAATCCGGCACACTTATGCAGGAAGGTTTCGATGAGCTCCTGGCCCAGGGGAGTGTGCTTGACTTCCGGATGCCACTGCACGCCGTACAGCTTGCGGGACTCGTCCTGCATGGCCGCGACCGGCGCGCCTTCGGTGTGGGCAAGCACTTCGAAGCCTTCCGGAGCGGTCTTGACGGCCACGCCGTGGCTCATCCAGGTGTTCTGGTCGGCGGGGGAGCCTTCCAGCAGGCCTTCGGACTTATCGATGACGGTTTCGGTCTTGCCGTATTCGCCAAGCGCCGCCTTGTCAACGTCCGCGCCCAGCGCGTAGGCCATGGCCTGGAAGCCGTAGCAGATGCCCAGCACGGGCACGCCGGCTTCGAACAGCTTCTTGTCCACGCGCGGAGCTCCCGGCTCGAACACGGAAGCGGGACCGCCGGAAAGGATGATGGCCTGCGGATCCTTGGCCAGCATCTCTTCGACTGGCATGGAATGCGGCACAAGCTCCGAATAAACATTGGCTTCACGCACGCGGCGTGCGATCAACTGGGCATACTGGGCTCCGAAATCGACGACGAGCACAGGACCTGCAGCCATAACACTCTCCCTTATTGAATGTGAGGTATCAAGAACCGACAATAGTAACCACTCCATTGTTGCGTTGCAAGGCGACAATGACGAACTGTAAACGTTGCATGAACAAACCTCACAATTGCTTACGGCACAAGGTACAACACGCCGCAACCGAACACTCTGAAACGAACGTGGCAATTCGGTAAAAAACGCCTATAAACGTTGGAATTAAGCCAAATACAGGTCATTTTCCCTGCATGTTCAGTATTCACAAATAACCCCGAAAAACATCTCAATTTCTATCAAAATAGCGTCAATTGCGCACACAGTCGCAAAAAAACAGCCAAAAGTCGCACCATTCCCGTAATATGCACAAGTGATTGGAAATGAGCCATCCGTTGAACCGCAAGGTTTTGTGGGCGCTCAGGACCTAAGGAAATAAACAATCGCACAATACAGTGCAGGAGTACAGGAGTACACATGACGAGTCCTGTTATTGGCACCCCTTGGAAGAAGCTGAACGCTCCGGTTTCTGAGGAAGCTATCGAAGGCGTGGATAAGTACTGGCGTGCAGCCAACTACCTCTCCATCGGCCAGATCTATCTGCGCAGCAACCCGCTGATGAAGGAACCCTTCACCCGCGAAGATGTCAAGCACCGTCTGGTTGGCCACTGGGGCACCACCCCGGGCCTGAACTTCCTCATCGGCCACATCAACCGCCTCATCGCTGATCACCAGCAGAACACCGTGATCATCATGGGCCCGGGCCACGGCGGCCCGGCTGGTACCGCTCAGTCCTACCTGGACGGCACCTACACCGAGTACTTCCCGGAAATCACCAAGGATGAAGCTGGCCTGCAGAAGTTCTTCCGCCAGTTCTCCTACCCGGGCGGCATTCCGTCCCACTACGCTCCGGAAACCCCGGGCTCCATCCACGAGGGTGGCGAGCTGGGCTACGCCCTGTCCCACGCTTATGGCGCTGTCATGAACAACCCGAGCCTGTTCGTTCCGGCCATCGTCGGCGACGGCGAAGCCGAGACCGGCCCGCTGGCTACCGGCTGGCAGTCCAACAAGCTCGTGAACCCGCGCACCGACGGTATCGTGCTGCCGATCCTGCACCTCAACGGCTACAAGATCGCCAACCCGACCCTGCTGGCCCGCATCTCCGACGAAGAGCTGCACGAGTTCTTCCACGGCATGGGCTACGAGCCGTACGAGTTCGTCGCTGGCTTCGACAACGAGGATCACCTGTCGATCCACCGTCGTTTCGCCGACCTGTTCGAGACCGTCTTCGACGAGATCTGCGACATCAAGGCCGCCGCTCAGACCGACGACATGACTCGTCCGTTCTATCCGATGATCATCTTCCGCACCCCGAAGGGCTGGACCTGCCCGAAGTTCATCGACGGCAAGAAGACCGAAGGCTCCTGGCGTTCCCACCAGGTGCCGCTGGCTTCCGCCCGCGACACCGAGGCCCACTTCGAGGTCCTCAAGAACTGGCTCGAGTCCTACAAGCCGGAAGAGCTGTTCGACGAGAACGGCGCTGTGAAGCCGGAAGTCACCGCCTTCATGCCGACCGGCGAACTGCGCATTGGTGAGAACCCGAACGCCAACGGTGGCCGCATCCGCGAAGAGCTGGTTCTGCCGGCCCTCGAGGACTACGAGGTCAAGGAAGTCGCCGAGTTCGGCCACGGCTGGGGCCAGCTCGAGGCTACCCGTCGTCTGGGCGTCTACACCCGCGACATCATCAAGAACAACCCGGACTCCTTCCGTATCTTCGGACCGGACGAGACCGCTTCCAACCGTCTGCAGGCCGCTTACGACGTCACCAACAAGCAGTGGGACGCCGGCTACCTGTCCGCTCAGGTTGATGAGCACATGGCTGTCACCGGCCAGGTCACCGAGCAGCTCTCCGAGCACCAGATGGAAGGCTTCCTCGAGGCCTACCTGCTCACCGGCCGTCACGGCATCTGGAGCTCCTACGAGTCCTTCGTGCACGTGATCGACTCCATGCTGAACCAGCACGCCAAGTGGCTCGAGGCTACCGTCCGCGAGATTCCGTGGCGCAAGCCGATCTCCTCCATGAACCTGCTCGTCTCCTCCCACGTGTGGCGTCAGGATCACAACGGCTTCTCCCACCAGGATCCGGGTGTCACCTCCGTCCTGCTGAACAAGTGCTTCAACAACGATCACGTGATCGGCATCTACTTCCCGGTGGATTCCAACATGCTGCTCGCTGTGGCTGAGAAGTGCTACAAGTCCACCAACATGATCAACGCGATCATCGCCGGCAAGCAGCCGGCCGCCACCTGGCTGACCCTGGACGAAGCTCGCGCCGAGCTCGAGAAGGGTGCTGCCGAATGGGAGTGGGCCTCCACCGCCAAGTCCAACGACGAAGCACAGATCGTGCTCGCCTCCGCTGGCGATGTTCCGGCTCAGGAACTCATGGCCGCCGCCGACAAGCTGACCGAGCTGGGCATCAAGTTCAAGGTTGTCAACGTTGTGGATCTGGTCAAGCTGCAGTCCGCCAAGGAGAATGACGAAGCCATCTCCGACGCCGACTTCGCTGAGCTGTTCACCGAGGACAAGCCGGTTCTGTTCGCTTACCACTCCTACGCCCGCGACGTGCGTGGTCTGATCTACGATCGCCCGAACCACGACAACTTCAACGTCCACGGCTACGAGGAGCAGGGCTCCACCACCACCCCGTACGACATGGTTCGCGTGAACAACATCGACCGCTACGAGCTCGTTGCCGAAGCTCTGCGCATGATCGATGCCGAGAAGTACGCCGAGAAGATCGACGAGCTCGAGGCCTTCCGTCAGGAAGCCTTCCAGTTCGCTGTGGACAACGGCTACGATCACCCGGATTACACCGACTGGGTCTACTCCGGTGTCAACACCAACAAGCAGGGTGCTGTTTCCGCTACCGCCGCAACCGCTGGCGATAACGAGTGAGTCTAGGCTATATAGCCTGATTGCTTGAATAAAGACCTCCGGGAACTTTGTTTCCCGGAGGTCTTTACATTTCGCACGTAAGATAAATCACTAAACTCCCAGAATGAAGACGTGTGTTTGCCATGAATCGCACATTAGAATTGCTGATGGTGCGAACAATGCAGTCACGCACACTGAACAAACGAATAGGAGAAGACACCGTGAGTCTTACCAGCATCACCATCATCAGCCCAGAGGCAGCAAACGGCCGCAACGTAGTGGCACTTGGCGTAACTCAAGCCCTCTCTTCCGTGAAGAAAACAGGAGTTTTCCGCCCAGCGGTATGTAGGAAAGACACGTTCACCGACACACTGATCGCCGCAAGCAACGCGGGACTGACCCGCGAACAGTCCGTTGGCGTCTGCCCGAAGCGTGCTCGCGCCGACAAGGAAGGCTCGAGGGCCGATATCGTGGCAGCCTACACCCAGGCCGTCGAAGCCGCCGAACCGGAGGCGATGGTGATCGTCGGTACGGACAGGTCCGCCATCAACGATCCCGCCATCTTCTCCTTCAACGCCGACGTCGCGGCAGATCTGATGTCTCCGGTCGTGCTTGCCGTATGCACCATCAACCGCACTCCGGAACAGGTCAAGGCAACCGTCGAGGCGTCCACGGTCATCATCGAAGAGGCCGGAAGCAAGGTGCAGGGCGTGTTCATCACAGGATGTGACGGTGAGCAGACCGAGCCGCTCAAGGTGGAATTCGCGGATTACGCGGTGCCGGTCTGGACCCTGCCCGCCGTTGATTTCGATGAGGAAGGCGCCGTGGAAAAGGCGACCGCCGTGTTCGCCGAGAACGTCGACACCTCCGAACTGGTGGCAGCCATCGAAGCCCCGTTCGAAGCCCCTACCACTCCGTATGCGTTCCAGTACAGTCTGCTGGGCAAGGCGAAGGCCGACAAGAAGACCATCGTTCTGCCGGAAGGTGCGGAAGACCGCATCATCAAGGCGGCCGATTACCTGCTTGAGCGCGATATCGTGGACCTGATCATCGTCGGCGACGAGAACACTATTCTCGCCCGCGGCGAGGAGCTCGGACTCAAGTCCCTTTCCAAGGCGAAGTTCCAGGCCAAGGACGACGAGGAAGTGCTCGCTCCAATGGTGGCCAAGCTGTGCGAGCTGCGCGCCAAGAAGGGCATGACCGAAGAGCAGGCGCGCAAGCAGCTGACCGACGACAGCTATTTCGGCACCATGCTGGTGGTGCTCGGCATGGCCGACGGTCTGGTATCCGGTTCCGTGAACTCCACCGCGAACACGGTACGTCCCGCGCTGCAGGTCATCAAGACCAAGCCCGGCACGTCCTTGGTTTCCGGCGCGTTCCTCATGTGCTTCAAGGATCATGTGGCCGTGTTCTCGGATTGCGCCATCAACCTGAACCCGTCCGCCGAACAATTGGCCGAGATCGCCATTCAGTCCGCCCAGACCGCGCAGGCGTTCGGCCTCGATCCGAAGGTCGGCATGCTGTCGTACTCCACCCTCGGCTCCGGCAAGGGTCCGGACGTCGATCTCGTTGAGGAAGCCACCGCCATCGTGAAGGACAAGGCCCCCGAGCTTTCGGTGGTCGGCTCCATCCAGTTCGACGCCGCATGGTCGCCGACCGTCGCCGCTACCAAGGCCAAGGGCGACGCCGTGGCAGGACACGTCAACGTGTTCGTCTTCCCGGATCTGTGCGCGGGCAACATCGGTTACAAGGCGGTACAGCGCTCTTCCGGCGCGGTCGCCGTCGGCCCGGTGCTGCAGGGTCTGAACCGCCCGGTCAACGATCTGAGCCGAGGTGCCACCGTGCAGGACATCATCAACACTGTTGCGCTGACGGCCATCGAAGCCCAGTAATACGGCAATTTGTAGCAAGCAAAGAGTAATCTAAGGTTTTGGAAAGTCGCGAAAGCGGCACATCGATTAACACATGGAGGATGCCCACAATGGCGAAAACCGTCCTTGTCATCAATTCCGGTTCCAGCTCTATCAAGTACCAGCTGGTTGATCTTGAAACCGGTGAAGGTATCGCTTCCGGCCTGGTCGAGAAGATCGGCGAGCCGGTTGACGGCCACTACAAGCACGAATTCAACGGTGAGAAGCACGAGCTGGAAGAGCCGATTCACGACCACGAGCAGGGTCTGAAGCGCGTTCTCGGCTTCTTCGACGAGTTCGGCCCGAAGCTGGATGAAGCCGGCATCGTGGCTGTCGGCCACCGCGTGGTTCAGGGCGGCTCCCTCTTCCCGAACCCGGCACTGGTCACAGACAAGACCATCAACCAGGTCAAGGACCTCGCCGTCCTCGCTCCGCTGCACAACGGCCCGGAGGCCAAGGGCGCCGAAGTCATGCGTGCCCTGCTGCCGGACGTTCCGCAGATCTTCGTGTTCGATTCCTCCTTCTTCTTCCAGCTGCCGAAGGCCGCCAGCACCTACGCGCTGAACAAGGAGATCGCCGAGCAGTACCACATCCGTCGTTATGGCGCCCACGGCACCTCCCACGAGTTCATCTCCTCCGTGGTCCCGTCCGTCGTCGGCAAGCCGGCCGAAGGCCTCAAGCAGATTGTTCTGCACGTGGGCAACGGCGCTTCCGCTTCCGCCGAAGTCTCCGGCAAGCCGGTTGAGACCTCCATGGGTCTGACCCCGCTGGAAGGCCTCATGATGGGCGGCCGTACCGGCGACATCGACCCGGCAGTGGTCTTCCACCTGATTCGCAACGCCCACATGAACGTGGACGAGCTGGATGCCCTGTTCAACAAGCGCTCCGGCATGATGGGCATGACCGGCTACGGCGATCTGCGTGAAGTGCATCGCCTGATCGCCGAAGGCAACGAGGACGCCAAGCTGGCCCTCGACGTCTACGTGCACCGCATCGTCGGCTACATCGGCAACTACACCGCCCAGATGGGTGGCGTCGACGTGATCACCTTCACCGCAGGCGTTGGCGAGAACGACGACATCGTGCGTAAGGAAGTGTGCGACAAGCTCGCTCCGTTCGGCGTCAAGCTGGACGAGGAGAAGAACGCCACCCGTTCCAAGGAACCGCGCATCATCTCCACTCCGGATTCTGCGATTACCATCTGCGTCATCCCGACCAACGAGGAGCTGGCAATCGCCCGCAAGTCCGCGGCCATCGCAGAAGCCGGCGAAGACAGCTACGGCAACGTCTTCTCCAAGTGAGAACGATCTGAACGGTAATCGCGACAGGTGATTTCGTTCGAAAAATGAGGAGCCGCTTCCTTCGATCGCGAAGTTGAGGAAATCAGCCAACCGATCAAAGGAAGCGGCTCCTTAGTATATTCGTTTTCAGTGTGGAGTCGAATCAGTCGCGGAACTCGATCGTTCCGGCCTCGCAATCCATCGATTCCACAATCGCCAGCGAATCAATGTCATAACCCTCGCCGCGCAGTTCGTCCCCGCCGCTCTGGAAACCCTTTTCCACGGCGATGCCGATGCCCTCCACCACGGCACCGGCGGCATCGCACAGTTCGATCAGACCACGAAGCGCCTTGCCATTGGCCAGAAAATCATCGATGATCAGCACATGGTCGCCTTCATTAAGGAAACGTTTGGCGACGATGATCGGATACGTTTTCTGCTTGGTATAGGAATACACGGTTGTGGCATACTGATCGCCGTCGAGGTTGATGGACTGTGTCTTCTTGGCGAACACCACCGGCACGTTGCCGAAATGCCGCGCCGCCACACAGGCGATGCCGATGCCCGACGCCTCAATGGTCAGAATCTTGTTGATCGGCTTACCCCGGAAGTGCTCGGCCCAAGCCGCGCCCATGCGGTCATACAGAGCAACATCGCACTGCTGGTTAAGAAACGCATCCACTTTAAGCACATTGCCCACCCCGACGATGCCCTGGGTTTTGATACGCTCTTCGAGTTCCTTCATGAATCTCCTTAATCGATATGCCTTGCGAAGGTTGCAATGGATTGATTTTCGCAAAGCCACATAGGATTCAGCGTACGCTTTTCGATTGACCGGGTACGCGAATACTGACCGGCGCGTATGGTAAACATGGACTTCGCGAACGAACGACTTCTTACTATGCAGGAAAGAGGAACCAGTGGGGCAGAACATGGGACCGGTTTTATGCGACCCTCAAAGTCTGATCGAGGATCTCAACCCGCAGCAGAAAGAAGCGGTCAAGTATTACGGACAGGCATTGCTCATCGGCGCGGGAGCCGGCTCGGGCAAGACCCGCGTGCTGACCCGACGCATCGCATGGCTCCTGGCGCATGGTTTCTGGGCCAGCAGCATCCTCGCCATCACCTTCACCAACAAGGCCGCGGCGGAAATGAAGGAGCGACTCGCCGCACTCGTAGGCCCGGAAGCCGAACGCATGTGGATCTCCACCTTCCACTCCGCATGCGTGCGCATCCTGAGAAGAGACGGTGACCAGATCGGCCTCAAATCGGGCTTCTCCATATATGACACGGCTGATTGCGAACGACTGCTCAAACTCATCGGCGCCGATCTGAATGTTGACATGAAGCGGTATACGCCGCGTATGATCCTTGGCAGGATTTCCGATTGCAAGAACGCGTTGACCGGCTGGAGAGACCAGTTGAAGGCCGTGAACTGCGATTATCAGCCCGGTGTCCGCGGTTACAGGGTCACGGATGGCGCCGTCGAGGAACTGGTCGCCGTGATGTATGCCGAGTACCAACATCGCCTGGCCATGGCGAATGCGGTCGATTTCGATGATTTGATCATGCGTACGGTGGAGCTGTTCCAGCGTTGCCCACAGGTGTCCGAGTATTACCGACACAGGTTCCGCTACATTTTCGTCGACGAATACCAGGACACGAATCATGCGCAATATGTGCTGGTACGTGAGCTGAGCGGTATCGATTCGGGCGAGGAACCCGATCCGAGAATGAGGGGCGCGGGAACGGTCGGCCCGTCGTGGATCACCGTCGTCGGTGATTCCGACCAGTCCATCTACGCGTTCCGTGGCGCGGATATTCGCAATATTCAGGATTTCGAAAAGGATTTCCCGAACGCGAAGACCATCATGCTTGAGCAGAACTATCGTTCCACACAGACGATTCTGGATGCGGCGAATGCGGTGATCGCAAAGAACGAGAATCGCAAGCCGAAGAAACTGTGGACCGCATTCGGCGTGGGAGACAAGATCGTCGGCTATGCCGCGGACAATGCGCAGCAGGAGGCCGGCTGGATCGCGAACGAAATCAGCCGTATCCACAGTGAGGAATCAGTGGCCTATCGCGACATTGCGATCATGTATCGCGCCAATGCGCAATCTCGCTCGCTGGAGGAAGCGCTGATCAAGGCCGATCTGCCATATCAGCTGGTCGGCGGAACCAAGTTCTACGAACGCAGGGAAGTCAAGGATGCTCTCGCGTATCTGCAGGCGATTGTGAATCCTGCGGATAACGTGAACATGCGGCGTATCCTCAATGTGCCGAAGCGTGGCTTGGGCGCTCGCGCCGAGGGGTTGGTCGCCTCGTATGCGGATGCCCATGGTACGACGTTCTTCGATGGCGTGGAGCATATGGAGCAGATCGAAGGCATGACGGGGCGCACGGCCAAGCCGTTGGGCGCTTTCCGTGATTTGATGCATGAGCTTTCGAATTTTGCCCGAGAGCATGATTCCAAGCCGTCCGAGGTGGTTGCCGAGGTGCTTTCCAAGACCGGTCTTTTGGAGGAATTGCAACGTTCCGAGGACCCGCAGGACGCATCACGTGTCGATAACCTCTCCCAGCTGCAGTCCGTGGCCGCCGAGTTCGAACAGAACACTCCGGACGCCACGTTGTCCGCGTTCCTCGAGACGACCGCACTGGTGGCGGATTCCGACCAGCTGCCGGGAGAGCATGAGGATTTCGGCAAGGTCACGATGATGACGTTGCATACTGCCAAGGGTTTGGAATATCCATACGTGTTCCTTACCGGAATGGAGCAGGGCACGTTCCCTCATCAACGTGCCATGGAGAACGCGAGCGAGCTTTCCGAAGAGCGTCGCCTGGCTTATGTGGGCATTACCCGAGCCAAGAGGCGTCTGTATGTTACGAGATCCGCGGTACGCGCGCAGTGGGGACAGTCCGCCGATATGCTGCCGAGCCAGTTTTTGGATGAGATCCCGGACGAACTGATCGATTGGAAGAGACGCGAGGCCGGGGTGGAGCGAATGCGTTCCACCTGGCAGAGTGGTCTCGATGATGATGAATTCGGCGGCTGGTCGGATGATGACGATTTCGGCTCGACATCGTTCGGAGGATCCATGTATGGCGGTTCTTCGTACGGCTCATCCTCCTACGGTTCGTCGGGACGGGGAAGGAGATCGTCGTATGGTTCTTCATACGGTTCCGGCAAATCATCCTCATATGGCTCGTCCTCTTACGGTTCGTATGACTCATACAGGCACGGTTCGAGCGGAAAAACCACAGGCGAATCCGGCAAGGTGAGCACGCGTCAAACCAAACCAAGGGACTTGACGAAGGGCACTTCGTCAGGTTCGTTGAGAAAGAACAATGGTCTGGATATCGCCGACTTCCATGTCGGAGACAGGGTCACGCATGCTACATACGGAAGGGGCGCCATCCTCGATACGCAGGACAAAGGCGCGAATTCAGTGATCACCGTCGACTTCGGCGGAGGCAATATCAAACGGCTGTTGCTGCGTGTGGCTCCCATCAATAAACTGTGATATCGGCCGTTCGGTGGCTTTATAGCATAAGCAGTGCGGAAAATCAAGACTTTTCTTTTGTCGGCAACACTGTAATAATCGCCGTGTTCGTTGTAACAGAGAGGAAGTCATGAACAAGAAGCTTTTTGCGGCCGTTCCGCAGATCGTATTCGGCGTGCTGATCGCCATCGGACCGCAGACATTCGCCCATGTGTGCGAGGTCGGTGATACTCCGATGGCCTGCCACTATACGGCACAGGCCGAGTTGGGCATCGGCGCCGCGATCGCGGTGCTGGCCGCGATCGGACTGTTCGTTGACGGTAAAATCCGTGCCGGAATCAGCATCGCCAACGTAGCGCTCGGTGTGTTGACGATCGTGGTGCCGACCACGCTGATCGGCGTGTGCAAAGGTGCCATGATGCACTGCCACATGGTGACCATGCCCGTGCTGATCGTACTTGGCGCACTGCTGATCGTGGTGTCCGCGATCGCGGCGTATCTGGATGCCAAGCCATCGAAGCGTGCCTGACATGCCGCATATCACCCTTGCCGGATTGCCGTTGGCCAATCTTCGACGCAAACCTTTCCGCACGACTGCGCTGGTCATCGTCGTCACCATGCTTACGGTGGCCTTCTACGGTGGTTCGCTGCTGTCCATGAACCTCAAAGCCGGACTCAACAGCATGCAGGAACGCATGGGCGCGGATCTCATGGTCACCCCGCAGAACACCAAAACCGAAGCCGAAGCGCTGCTCACCGACGGATCGGCCAGCACCTTCTACTTCACCAACGACATCGAAACACAGGTCGCCGAAGCGGACGGCATCGAGGAACTCACCGTACAGACCTACATTTCCTCGCTGACCGCGGCATGCTGCGACGAGAAAGTGCAGATCATCGGGTTCAATCCGGACACCGATTTCGTAATCACCCCGTGGATATCCTCGCAATTCGACGGAACCTTGGAACGCGGGCAGATCATCGCCGGATCGGGCATCAACGTGTCGAGCAACAACACGGTCAAACTGTACGGACATGAATTTCCCGTGGCTGCGCAGCTGGCGAACACGGGAACATCGTTGGACAATTCGGTCTTCGTGAACATGGACACGGTGCCGGACGTCGTCAGCTATTCAGCCAAGGTCGGGCATCCCGCGATTCCGACCGAATATGCCGACAAAGCCGTCTCATCAGTGCTCATCAAAGTCAAAGACGGCTATTCGGCACAGCAGGTGGCCTCCAACATAGAGAAGACCACCGGACTCGAAGGACTCGGATACGTGTATCCGGGAGGAATCACCGCCACCACAAAATCAAGCCTGAACAGCATCGTCAAATACGTGACCCTGTTTGTGGCGGTGTTCTGGATGATGGGCCTCATCGTACTCATCGCGGTGTTCTCATCGGCCATGAACGAACGCAAACGCGAATTCGCCGCATACCGTATCATGGGCGCCGACCGTGCCACACTGGTAGGAATCATCGTCAAGGAATCCGCACTGATCGGCGTATCGGGAGGAGTGGTCGGCGTAGCCGCGGCCTCACTGGCCATATTCCCGTTCAGCACGCTCATAGGAAAACAACTCCAGCTACCGTACCTGCAAACCAATGCGTGGAACGTAATCGGGCTGATTGCGGTGAGCCTCATATTCGCGGTGTTCACAGGCGTGCTCGCATCGATCGCCACGGCGGTGAGATTGTCCACCCCGGAAACCTATCTGACACTCAGGGAAGGGGAGTGACATGACCGACGATACCGTTCTTGAAGCAAAAGACCTAACCCGTGAATTCACCAGAAGAGGCAAACCGTTCGCAGCGGTGGACCATGTGGATCTGACACTGAAAGCAGGCGAATTCGTGGCCATAGTCGGACGCTCCGGCAATGGAAAAAGCACCCTGCTCAATCTCATCACAGGACTGCTCAAACCAACATCGGGCAACGTCACTCTTGACGGCAAAGACGTTGAGACATTGAACGACCGCGATATGTCCCGGATGCGCAACCGTACAATCGGATTCGTCACCCAAAGCCAAACACTGCTGGCGAACCTCACCGTACTCGACAACGTGATCCTGCCATCGGTGATGCAACCATCGAACCGTTCCGAAAATACGTGCGGAGACGACATCGACGCGGCAAATACGCAATCATCCGACACGGACGCCGTGCCAACGCAGACCGACGACGAACTCCCCGACGTCATAGCCGCGCCGCCGAAACCGGAAAAGAACATCCAAAGCGACCACTTGACGGAACGAGCGCACAAACTGCTTGCCAAACTGCAGGTGGACGACCTATCGGACTGCTATCCGAAGGAACTGTCGGGAGGCGAGATGCGACGCGTATCAATCGCACGCGCGCTGATGAACGATCCGAAACTCCTGATAGCGGACGAACCCACCGGAGACCTGGACATGCAGAGCACGGCCATCGTCATGGAACTGCTGCAACAGGTGGCGCGTAACGGGACGGCCGTGCTGATGGTCACCCACGACCCTGACGCGCTCGCGTACGTGGACCGCACATACCGCATGGACAGGGGAGTGCTGAGCGAAGAGTGAGCGGGAATGGCCGCATGACATGCCGATGGAGGGCGAGACTTGCTGATAGTCCCGCCCTCATGTGTATTATTGACGACTGGTGTGCGCTCGAAGGGGCATACGCCGTCTGGAGCCTTGGCCCATCAGTGGGTCGGCGACGGACCCGGGTCGAAAGATGCGGGTCCAAGTCGTTCGTGCCATGCACGAAGAAGCACTGGAGAGGCTGGCTCAGCGCATGTCGGGCAACCGATATGCGTTCCGTTCAGACAACGACAGAACAAACAAAGGATTAAACCAATGACGAACGTTCAGCGTTCTCGCCGCCAGGTGCGCCTTTCCCGCGCCCTCGGCATCGCTCTGACCCCTAAGGCTCAGCGCATTTTCGAAAAGCGTCCGTACGCTCCGGGTGAGCACGGCCGCACCCGCCGTCGCACTGAATCCGATTACGCAGTGCGTCTGCGCGAGAAGCAGCGTCTTCGCGCTCAGTATGGCGTCTCCGAGAAGCAGCTCCGTGCTGCCTACGAGAAGGCCACCCACACCGCCGGCCAGACCGGTAATGCCATGCTGACCGACCTCGAAACCCGTCTCGACGCCCTGGTTCTGCGTGCAGGCTTCGCCCGCACCACCGCCCAGGCCCGCCAGTTCGTGGTCCATCGTCACATCCTCGTTGACGGCAACATCGTCGACCGCCCGTCCTACCGCGTCAAGCCTGGCCAGACCATTCAGGTCAGGGCCAAGAGCCAGACCATGGTTCCGTTCCAGATTGCTGCCGAAGGCGTGCACCGCGACGTGCTGCCGGCGGTTCCGGGCTACCTGGACGTCAACCTGCCTTCCCTGAAGGCCACCCTGACTCGCAAGCCTGAAGCCGAGGAAGTTCCGGTGCAGGTCAACATCCAGTACGTGGTCGAATTCTACGCCCGCTGATCTGGATTCACATACTGTAAGAACATACAGTATAAGGACATACAGCAAGAGCCTCGCAATCATTTGGTTGCGAGGCTCTTCGCTATTCTGGAACCGCCCGGACGGTGATGCAAGACGTTCAATCGCCGAGGATTCCTCCGACGATGCCGGACACGATCGACATAATCAGCGAACCGATCACTGACCACCAGAAACCATCAATGGTGACACCCACGTCGAACAGGCTCAAAGCCAGCCATGAGGCCAATTGCATGAACATCCAGTTGATAATCAGGGCCACAAGGCCAAACGTCAGTATCGAAAACGGCAACGCGATGGCATGGACGATCGGCTTGACGGAAGCGTTAATTAACGCGAGGAACAACGAGAACGTCGCGATGCCGAGAATGGGCGGATCCCCGACGGCGTGCATGCCGGGCAGCAGCGCGACCATGACGCCGGCCGCTATGGTAAGAACCAGCCAACGAGAAATGAAATGATGCATACCACAATCGTAGTGCATTCGATTTCGTACCTTTTCTCGAACACTGGGTTTTTCGCAGGTTCGCGGGTACCATGTAAACCATGTTGCTTCATCTTCATCTCGTCCGACATGGACAGACCTTCTTCAACCGGTACAACCGTCTTCAGGGATGGTCCAATTCGCCATTGACCGAATCGGGAATCGCGGATGCCGACAAGGCCGCCGACAAACTGAAGGATTACGACTTCGCCGCAGCCTATTGCTCCGACACCACGCGCGCGCAGATGACGGCGATGCGCATTCTCGACGTCAATGAGGCCGCGGGGCATGAGCGTCCGAAGCTGCATGACGACATGCACTTCCGCGAGCAGTTCTACGGATATTTCGAGGGACAAGACATGTCCATGGCCTGGACTGCTGCCGGAGGCCCTCACGGGGCGAAGACCTACAACGACATCGTAGCCAGGTACGGCCTGGGAGCCACACGAGACTTCCTCAAGGAGGCCGATCCGTTCCATGATGCTGAATCGGACGCGCAATACTGGGCCCGCGTGGAGGAAGGGTTCGCGCTGATCGCATCCAATCCCGATCTCAAGGACGGCGACGACGTATTGCAGATCTCTCACGGCAACACGTTGCTGAGTCTGATGCACCGTTTCGCGCCGGCCGGATACGATCTGAGCGAAAGACCGGCCAACGGATCGGTGACCAGCATCGATTTCGACACGAGCAGGCCTCTGGATCAGGCCATCGAGATCATCGCATACAACCAGTGAGATTCCGCCGTGTGATTTGCCTTCAGTCGGGGCTTTTCACTACTGTTGTGCAGGTATTGTGTTCGCGGAACACCGCGAAGCTGAAAAGAGGTACAAGATGGGTGTTGGAGAAATCGCCGGTCTGATTGCGGCGATCGCGTTCGCGATTCTCGCCGGTTTCATGATTTACCCGCTGATTCGTCTCGGAAAGCTGTTCGACCAGATCGCCGAAACCGTCAAGGACACCGGCGACCATGCGATTCCGGCGCTTGACGAAGGCGTTACCACCGTCCAGCAGGTCAACAAGTCCCTGGAGGACGTCAATAAGATTTCCGCGGCAGCATCCACTACGGCCACCAATGTCGGCGCACTCACCGACCTGTACGGGTCGTTCCTGGGCAAGCCGGTCATCAAGGTGGCGTCGACCGTCTACGCGTTGAAGTCCACGGCACAATCGTTCCTGAACCAGCAGAACATCAACCGTTCCACGGTCAACAAGGGGGAGTGATGTTCAAACGTCTATTCTGGATTTCGATCGGCGTGGGCATCGGCGTGGTGGCCGTCACCAAGGCGCAGGCCTACGTCAAAGCTAATACGCCTGACGTCGCAAGGGAGTTTCTCCTCGGTCCGGATCAGGACCATGTGACCATGCGCACGCTTGAAGGTCTGGTCAATGAGTTCAACGCCACGCGCCGAGCCCGCGAGGCTGAACTCAACACCAAGTATGCGGCCACAGTCGACTGATCCAGCCGACTGATTCGTAAGACATACAGACCATCCGGAACCATCAACGAACATGCTTGGAGGGCATAGGGCCCTCCAACAATACAAGGAGCTCAAACTCATATGCGCACTTCTGAAATCGCGAAGCGCTATCTTGACTATTTCGAAAAGCACGACCATCTTGTCGTGCCGTCCGCATCTCTGATCTCGCCGAACCCGACCACGCTGTTCACCATCGCAGGCATGGTTCCGTTCATCCCATACCTCATGGGAGAGCAGACCCCGCCGAAGAGCCGCATGGCATCCAACCAGAAGTGCGTGCGCACCCTCGACATCGACGAGGTGGGCAAGACCACCCGTCACGGCACGTTCTTCCAGATGCTCGGCAACTTCTCCTTCGGGGATTACTTCAAGGAAGAGGCGATTCACTACGCCTACGAGCTGCTGACCACCCCGCAGGACAAGGGCGGCTACGGCTTCGACCCCGAGAAGCTGTGGATGACCACCTTCACCGATGACGAGGAAGCCCGCTCGTTGTGGCGCAACGAAGGCGTCGATCCCGAGCACATCCAGATCATGGGCATGGAAGACAACTTCTGGACCACCGGCGGCCCGGGGCCTGGCGGTCCGTGCTCCGAAATCTACGTGGACCGTGGTCCGGAATACGGCGTTGAAGGCGGCCCGATCGCTGATGAGAACCGTTACATCGAAATCTGGGATCTCGTGTTCGAGAACTTCGAAGTCGATAACGTCAAGTCCAAGACGGACCTGCATATCGTGGGCGAGCTCGAGAACAAGAACATCGATACGGGTGCGGGCTTGGAACGTCTCGCATACCTGATGCAGGGCAAGCAGAACATCTACGAGACCGACGAGGTCTTCCCTGTGATCGAAGCGGCCCAGAAGCTGTCCGGTCGCACCTACGGCGACGATGAGTCCATGGACGTGCGTTTCCGCATCGTGGCCGACCACGTGCGCTCCGCGTTGATGATCATGTCCGACGGCGTGCGCCCGTCCAACAACGGCCGTGGCTACGTACTGCGCCGTCTGCTGCGCCGTACCGTCAAGGCCATGCGTGAGCTCGGCGTGACCGAAGCCGTCATGCCGACGCTTCTGCCGACCTCCAAGGCCGCCATGGAGCCGAGCTATCCGGAGCTCAACGAAACCTTCCATGACGTCTCCGAAGCCGCGTACGGCGAAGAGGACGCGTTCCGCCGCACTCTTGAATCCGGTACCGAGATCTTCGACATGGCCGTTTCCAAGGCCAAGCAGGCCGGTTCGGACTTCGTTTCCGGCGAAGATGCGTTCAAGCTGCACGATACCTACGGGTTCCCGATCGAGATCACGCTTGAGATGGCCGCGGACCAAGGCGTGAAGGTCGATGAGGCCAAGTTCCGCGAACTCATGGCCGAGCAGAAGAGCCGCGCACGCGCCGATGCGCTTAAGAAGCGTCATAACGTGGATCTTTCCGTGTACGACGACTTCAAGAAGACCCTGCTGCGGCCGATTGACTTCCTTGGATACACTGACATGTCCGCCCGTGCCAAGGTGCTCGGCATCATGCAGGAAGGCAAGGGTTCCGTTCCCGCAGTGACCGGTCCGGCCAATATCGAAGTCATTTTGGACCGTACCCCGTTCTACGCGCAGTCCGGTGGCCAGCTTGCCGATCAGGGCGAGATTCTGTCCGACGACGGAGCCGTGCTTGAAGTCGACGACGTGCAGAAGCCCATCAAGGACCTTATCGTGCACCAGTGCCGTCTGACCGAAGGCACGCTGGTGGTCGGCGCCGAAGTCAACGCCAACATCGACCTCGAACGCCGTGGGGCGATCGCACGTTCCCATACCGCCACCCACATGGTGCACAAGGCCCTGCGTGAGGAACTCGGCCCGCAGGCGACCCAGCGTGGTTCCGAAGACGCTCCGAACCGTCTGCGCTTCGACTTCCAGTGGTCCAGCGCTCCGAGCAAGAACGCCATGAACGCAGTGGAGGCACGCGTCAACGAAAAGCTGCGCGAGAACCTTGCCGTGACCACTCAGGAGATGAAGTTCGACGACGCCATCGCATTGGGTGCCATGCACCTGTTCGGTGAGAAATACGGCGACGTCGTGCGAGTCGTGTCCATCGGCGAGGATGGTTGGAGCCGTGAGCTGTGCGGCGGCACCCACATCGACCACGTCGGCAAGATCGGTGCGATCAACATCATGTCCGAAGCCTCCATCGGTTCCGGCGTGCGTCGTGTTGACGCGGTGGTCGGACAGAGCGCCTACGAGTTCAACGCACGTGAGCACGCCCTGGTCTCCCAGCTTTCCGACATGGTCAACGCCCGCCCTGACGAGCTCGCTGAACGAGTGAACACTCTGCTGGCCAAGCTCAAGGAATCCGACCGACGCCTCGCGGCCATGTACGAATCCCAGCTGGCGGCATCCGTTCCGGCACTTGTGGCGGATACCAAGGCCTCGACCGCCGCGGTCAAGGTGGCTGCCAAGAACGTCGACCACTTCGGTTCCTTTGATGCACTGCGCAAGACCGTTCTGGATGTGCGCGGACAGCTTGGCGAGGAATTCCCGGTCGTGGTGGCCCTCGCGGGTGTGAACGAGGAAGGCAAGCCGATGGTCGCCGTCGCCACGAATGATGCCGCGCGCAAGCAGGGCATCAAGGCGGGCGATCTGGTTCGCGGCGCATCCAAGATCCTCGGCGGCGGTGGCGGCGGCAAGCCGGACTTCGCCCAGGGCGGTGGAGCGGACGCCACGAAGATCGACGAGGCTCTCGAAGCACTGGCCAACCAGGCCATGAAGGTCTGATATTCCAAGCATGGTTTGGCTTGGAATAGATTTGGGAGACGCCCGGGTCGGACTGGCATTGTCCGACCCGGGGCTTGCCCTTGCCCATCCCGCAGGCAATATTCAGGTATATGGGGATTCATTCCGTGCGCTGGATGATGTGATCGACGTCATTGAGGACGAATCGGTGGATCATGTGGTGGTGGGCCTACCGTTGCTGTTGAACGGAGATGAGGGAAAAAGCGCGAAAAAGGCCAGACGTTGGGTCGCGAATCTGGAAAAGAGATTGCAAATCGCCGCGCAGGATGAGGAATACTCGTTCACGCAAGTCCCTTCCATCGAATTCGTGGATGAGCGACTGACCACGGTGACTGCTCATCGGCAGTTGTTTGAAGCGCAAATAGGCGGACGCAAGCATCGGCCGATGGTGGATCAGCAGTCGGCGGTAGTGATACTGCAGACCGCACTGGACCGTAAGGAAGAGTAAAAGGAGAGAAAAACAATGACCGATGATCTGAATGATTTTTTCTCCGATAACGCGCAGTGGGTCGATCAGTCAGGGAACGTGCTGAATACGGATGTGCCACCGCACCCTCCGAGGTCACGTCGCGATATGCGTATGCGCCGGGAACGCGCGCGCCGACGTCGTGTGATCAGGATCGTCGCGATTGTGGTTGTGTTGGCCATGATTGTGGTCGCGGGCGTGTTCGGTGTGCGATTGATTAAACATTGGAAAGCCCTGGCATCCTCCAACACGCAGATTCAGATTGCGGATTATTCCGGTTCCGGAGACGAAGATGTGACTTTCACCGTGGAAAGTGGCCAGGGCGTCGCCGAAATCGCGGAGAATCTGGTTGAAGCGAAAATCGTCAAATCCACGACGGCCTTTACCAGCGCAGTGAGCTCGGCCAGGGCCACCCTGTATCCGGGGATGTACTCGTTGAAGACCCATATGAAGGCGTCCGAAGTGGTCAAGATCCTTTCCGATCAGACGCAGGCCGGTGGTTTCGCCCAAGTTCGCGCAGGGGAGCGAGTATCCGACGTCATCGACAACGCGGCTGAAGTGTCGGGACTGGACGTTTCGCAATTCCAGGCCGTCATAGATGGCGGTGGCTCCGGCATTCTGCCAAGTGAGGCCGGAGGAAAGTTCGAGGGTTGGCTGGAACCGGGAACCTACAACGTGCAGGGCAAAACCGCGCAGGAGATCATCAAGGAAATGGTCGACGCGCGAATCGACAAGCTCGATTCACTCGGAGTGCCGACGGGCAGTGAGCGACAGCGTATCCTCATCATCGCGTCCATCGCCGAATCCGAAGTGGGCAGTGAGCAATACTACGGACAGGTGGCCAGGGTGATCCTCAACCGCCTCGACGCCGATATGGCCCTTGGTATGGATACCACGGTGGCCTATGGTCTGGGCATTTCGGCGAGCCAGCTGACCGACGAGCAGCTTGCCGATACAAGCAACGAATACAACACCCGTGTTCATAAGGGCCTTACGCCTACGCCGATCAGCAATCCGGGAGACGGTGCCATCACCGCGGCCGTCAATCCTCCTGCCGGCAAGTGGTTGTACTTCGTGACCACCAACCTGCAGACAGGCGAGACGAAGTTCGTTGAAACCGAAGACGAATTCTGGCAGATTCGCGACGAGTACAAGAACAACAACGAAAACGCGAACTAGGCCAAGAACAATCAGAACATCACGCCGAATGCGACGCCAATCGTCCCCGCCACAACAATGGCCGGGACGAACGGCGTTCTGCCTGCGTATCTTGTGTTCCTCTGAGGATCGACCAGAGTCCACAAGGCAATCCACGCAAGGCCTACAAGGGCCATCGCAAGCCACCAGACAATCATCGCGTCAAGACCGAACATGCCCACGGCCAGGCCGATGAGCAGTGTGGAAGTAACATCTCCGAATCCCAACGCGCCGGGTTTGACCAGTGCGAGCGCGCACTGCAAAACGGCGGATAGCGTGGCGAACAGCAACGCCTGCAACACCAGATAAAGCGAATTGGTCGATACGGCATACACGATGTTCGCCATGATCTGGACCGTGCAGCCGGCTGCGACCCATGAGCGCGGAATCCGACGCGCACGAATGTCCTCAACGCTCAGAGTCAGTCCACACAGTAGACTCGGCAGGCAAATCAGGTACCACATACCGTTAAGATAGTCCACTAGTTGCATCCGGCAGAAAAGGAGAGGGCATGTTGCGCTGGCAGACAGCAGGCGAATCGCACGGTGAGGCGCTCGTCGCCATGATCGAAGGGTTGCCTGCGGGCGTCCGCATCACCACGGAAGACATCGTCGGCGCATTGGCGCGCAGGCGTCTTGGATACGGCCGTGGCGCCCGTATGAAGTTCGAACAAGACAAGGTGCGCATGCTTACAGGCGTGCGTTTCGGTGAGACCATCGGATCTCCGGTGGCCATTGAAATCGCGAACACCGAATGGCCCAAATGGACGGAAGTGATGAGCGCAGATCCGCTCGACCACGAAATCGCTCGTGAGGGGCGCAATGCGCCTTTGTCCCGTCCTCGGCCAGGACATGCTGATCTGACCGGCATGCGCAAATACGGTTTCGACGACGCACGCCCGGTGCTGGAACGTTCCAGCGCCCGTGAGACCGCATCGCGCGTGGCATTGGGCGAAGTGGCGGGTAAATTCCTTGAGCAGGCGCTTTCGGTGCGCACCGTCTCCCATGTGCTGTCCATCGGCGGCGCGGGAATCTGCGACCCGCAGCAGTCCGTGTTGCCCAAGCCGGAAGATCTTGAAGCATTGGACGCGTCTCCAGTCCGTACCCTCGACAGGAACGCCGAGAAGGCCATGGTCGAACACATCGACGAAGCCAAGGAAAACGCCGACACCTTGGGCGGCGTGGTTGAAGTGGTGGTGTACGGCATGCCGGCCGGTGTGGGAACGTATGTGGAATCCGATCGCCGACTCGATGCGGCATTGGCCAGCGCGGTGATGGGAATCCAGGCCATCAAAGGTGTGGAAATCGGCGACGGCTTCCTCGAGGCCATGCGTCCGGGATCGCAGGCTCACGATGAGATGGTGGTTGGTGATGATGGCCGAATCGAACGTTTGACCAATCGCGCCGGAGGCATCGAAGGCGGCATGTCGAACGGACAGCCGATTGTGATCCGCGCGGCGATGAAGCCGATTCCGTCCATTCCGAAGGCGTTGCGCACGGTTGACGTGGCCACCGGAGAGGCCGCCCAGGCCATCAATCAGAGGTCCGACAACACCGCGGTTCCGGCGGCGGCGGTTGTGGCCGAAGCGATGGTGAGGCTTACCATCGCGCAGTACGTGCTGGAGAAGTTCGGTGGAGACAATGTGGCCGAAACCAAGCGCAATGCGGAAAACTATGTGGCTTCCTGGCCGGAACACATGAGGTGATTCGGCTATGAGCGGCATGCGTAGGCCTTTTGCGGTGATCATCGGCATGATGGGCGCCGGCAAGACGCGCGTCGGCAAGGAAGTGGCGCAGATGATGAACCTGCCTTTCGCCGATGCGGACAATGAGATCGAACTGGATGCGGGAATGAGGATTCCCGAATATTTCGAAAGGTACGGCGAACCCGAGTTCCGTAAGCTGGAAAGCGATGTCGTACTCGACATGCTTGAGGACTTCGACGGCATCTTCTCCCTGGGAGGGGGTGCCCCGATGACTCCTTCCATCCAGGAGGGTCTGGCGGAATACATTTCCGACGGTGGCAAGGTCGTGTACTTGATGGCCGACGCGGAGGAAGCCATGGAACGCGCCAATCGTTCGGGTGGCAGACCGATGCTCAACGGGGACGCCAACGAACGGTGGAAGAAGCTCTACAAGGAGCGTGATCCGGTGTTTCGCGAGGTGGCCAACGTATATGTGCGTACGCACGGACAGACGCCGCGGGCCGCGGCGAGAAAGCTGATGGAAATGATCGACCAGAGAATCGTGCACGTCACCGGTTCCACCATCGAACCATACGATGTTCGTATCGGCGAGGGCTCCATGAACCAGTTGGCGCAGATACTGGGAAGCAAGCCGTCGAAGGTTGCGTTGATCCATACGCAGCCGGTGCAGCGCCATTGCGATCGCGCACGTACGCTGTTGCGTCAAGGGGGGTATGACGTATATGACATCGTCATTCCCGATGCCGAAGCCGGCAAGACCATCGAGGTGGCCAACGGCATATGGCAGCGCCTTGGAGAAGAAGGGTTCACCCGTTCCGATGCGATCGTCGGACTCGGTGGCGGAGCCGCGACCGATCTGGCCGGGTTCGTGGCCGCCACATGGATGCGAGGCATCCGTTATGTGAATTGCCCGACGTCGCTGCTCGCCATGGTCGATGCTTCCACAGGCGGTAAAACCGGCATCAACACCCCTCAGGGGAAGAACCTGGTCGGTTCCTTCTATACCCCCGCGGGCGTGCTGGCGGATATGAAGACGTTGTCCTCCCTGCCGAACGACATCTTCGTCGAGGGCTTGGGTGAGGTGGCGAAGTCCGGATTCATCAAGGATTCGGAGATTCTGCGCATTCTGGAACGCCACGCCGATGAGCTGCGCGGATTCGACGGAGAGCTTTTCCTCGATTCCGACCTGAAGGACGTGGTTGGAGAACTGATAGAACGCACCGTCACGGTGAAGTCCTACCATGTGTCCGCCGATCTCAAGGAAGCCGGGTTGCGTGAGTTCCTCAACTACGGCCATACGCTCGGCCATGCCATCGAAAAGCTGGAGCATTTCCGCTGGAGGCATGGCAATGCCGTGGCCGTAGGCTGCGTATACGCGGCGGAACTGGCGCATCTGCTCGGATACATCGATCAGGATCTCGTGGATTACCATCGTCGTCTGCTCGGATCATTGGGACTGCCGACATCGTGGAACAACGGAAGCTGGGACGACGTGCTCGCCCTCATGCATCGAGACAAGAAAGCCCGGGGCAACAAGCTGCGCTTCGTGGTGCTTGACGGCATCGGACATCCGACCCATCTCGAGGATCCACCGGCGGACGCCGTCGAGGAGGCGTTCCGCCGCATTCAGCGGTAGCGCGTCTGCCGGATCGAAGCGATAGCACGGAAGAACAACGACAACGCAAAGGAAAGAGACATGACCAAAGTAGTGGTGGTAAACGGGCCGAATCTCGGCCGTCTCGGCGTGCGGCAGCCGGACGTATACGGCAAGCAGGATCTTGAGACCTTGCGCAAGCTGTGCTCCGAGTGGGGCGAGGAGCTCGGTCTCGACGTGGAAGTCCGCCAAAGCGACGACGAAGCCGAAATGATCGGCTGGATGCATCAGGCGGCCGACGAGAAGACTCCGATCGTCATGAACCCGGCGGCCTTCACCCATTATTCCTACGGTTTGGCCGATGCCGCGCATATGGTGATCGACGAAGGACTGCCCCTCATGGAGGTGCATATCTCCAACCCTTCAGCGCGAGACGAGTTCCGCAAGCGCTCCGTCATCTCTCCCGTGGCCACCGGAACCATTACCGGCATGGGCTTCTACGGCTACAAGATGGCGCTCGATGCCGTGGCGCATCTGGTCGCAGAACGGTAGGAAAACGGTTTCTCATATATTGAGGTCGGGCATGACGATTCGTCGTGCCCGATTTTTCATATCCCGAAACACGCCGCGTCATAGACCGATGATAGGCTGGAGTTCCATGGTTAGAAGACAACATGGCAATTCTCAAGAGCACATCACCAAGCATATTTTCGTCACCGGTGGTGTTGTTTCCTCTCTCGGCAAGGGCCTGACCGCCTCCTCTCTCGGCCGCCTGCTTCGTAGCCGCGGCATCAGGGTTTTGCAGCAGAAGCTCGACCCGTACATTAACGTCGACCCGGGTACCATGAACCCGTTCCAGCACGGCGAAGTCTATGTGACCGAAGACGGAGCCGAAACCGATCTCGACATCGGCCACTACGAGCGCTTCCTCGACGTGTATCTGAGCCAGAAGGCCAACGTGACCACCGGCCAGATCTATCAGGAGGTTCTGCGCAAGGAACGTGCGGGCGAATATCTTGGCCAGTGCGTGCAGGTCATTCCGCACATCACCAACGAAATCAAGTCCCGTATGCGCGCCCAGGCCTCCGACGACGTCGACGTGATCATCACCGAGATCGGTGGTACTGTCGGCGATATCGAATCGCAGCCGTTCCTGGAAGCGGCACGTGAAGTGCGTCGCGATCTCGGTTCCGAGAACTGCATGTTCGTGCATGTCTCCCTGGTGCCGTACATCGCGGCCGCGCACGAGCTCAAGACCAAGCCGACCCAGCACTCCGTGATGATGCTGCGCCAGCTGGGCATCTCCCCGGACGCGCTCGTGCTGCGTTCCGACCGTACCCTCAACCAGTCCATCAAGGACAAGATCTCCCTGATGTGCGACGTGGATTCCGAAGGCGTGGTCAACTGCGTGGATGCTCCGAGCATCTACGATGTGCCGAAGACCCTGTTCGACGAAGGCCTCGACGCATACGTGGTGCGTGAGCTGGGATTGCCGTTCCACGACGTCGATTGGGACGAGTGGGAGGATCTGCTCGAACGAGTGCATCATCCGAAGCACGAGGTCAACGTGGCCATCGTCGGCAAGTACATCGATCTGCCGGACGCCTATCTGTCCGTCACCGAAGCCATCAAGGCCGGCGGTTTCGCCAACTGGGCCAAGGTCAACGTCAAGTGGGTGGCCGCCGACAAGTGCGCCACCGAAGAAGGCGCCGCAGCGGCGCTCGACCAGGTGGACGGCATCGTGATTCCGGGCGGTTTCGGCATCCGCGGCATCGACGGCAAGATCGGCGCCCTGCGCTACGCCCGTGAGAACCAGCTGCCGGCACTCGGTCTGTGCCTCGGCCTGCAGTCCATGGTCATCGAATACGCACGCGACGTCCTCGGCATCGAAGACGCGAATTCCTCCGAATTCGAACCGGATTGCGCGAATCCGGTGATCGCGACCATGGAAGAGCAGAAGGACATCGTCGCAGGCAACGGAGATATGGGCCACACCATGCGCCTTGGCTCTTACCCGGCCGAGCTCGAGGAAGGTTCCATCGTCGCCGAACTGTATGGTTCCACGCACGTCACCGAACGTCACCGCCATCGTTATGAAGTGAACGTGGCCTACAAGGACCGCCTGCGCGAGGCGGGTCTGCGCATCTCCGGCCAGAGCCCGGACGGCGAACTCACCGAATTCGTGGAGCTGCCGCGCGAAGTGCACCCGTTCTACGTGTCCACCCAGGCCCATCCTGAGTTCAAGTCCCGCCCGACCAAGCCTCATCCGCTGTTCGCGGGGCTGGTCAAGGCGGCCATCGACCATCAGCAGGCCCGCTGAACGGGGGGAATGGGCGGATATTCTGAACGTTGACAGTTCGGATTTCGGCTGATTCATTGACTGCATGGCCATGAATTCCACGGGGGAGTTCATGGCCATGTTGCATAATTGGTCAGAGTCAACAAGTGATGAATGGTTGAATCTCAGATAGCATCGGAAGGGTTGCGAGGTTGAACGACAATAATGCTTCGGGAATGAACGGTCAAGGCAATGCATTCCCGGAAACGGGTGATTCGACAATGATCGTGCCGAAAATCGACATGGAATCTTTCGCCACGATCGAGGATTTCGAACAGGAGCCATCAATCGCGCTGAAGAAGAAGCGCGGTCTGGGGTGGCCATGGATCGTTCTTGTTGTGTTGGTGTTGCTCGGAGCCGCGGCCGGAGGCGGATACTGGTTCTTCCAGTCCCATGCGCTGCCCGGAGTCAAACTGTGGGGGCATTCCATGATGGGACGCACCCAGCAGCAGATCGCCGACGAGATTTCGCAGAAGGCATCCGAAATCGAAGTGCCCGTCTCCTACAATGGAACGACGAAAAAAATCACATTGCAGGATCTGGGCATCAGCGCGGACAGCGAAGCGATCGCCGAGGAAGTGTACAACGCCAAAAGGAACGACTCCTTCATCGACCGATACGCTTTCTGGAACGTCAAGGACATCACGACTGAACCGTTCGATGTGAAGGCCGTCGATGCGCAGACGGTCGGCAGCATGCTGGGAGTGCAGTCATCTTCCGCAGTCGATGCCTCGCTGAAGCTCAATGAGGACGGCACGGCTTTCGATGTCGTCGCAGGTCAGCAGGGAACCGGCATCAGCGTCGCCACCGTCGCCCAAGAAGCCGAACGCGTGCTTGAATCGCTCGGTGAAGAAGACGCGAGCACAATTGCCCTCAAGGAGGACCAGACCGACCCGGACGTCACCGACGAACAGGCGCAACAGGCGAAAACCGTCGCCGACGCGCTGATCGCCAAGCCCATCGCCATCAACATCGGCGACCACAAAGTCGCTGAATTCAATGCTTCGGCCATCGCCTCGGCCATAACCGTCAGCGCGCAGCGTAACAATGAGAAACTTGCCGACGGACAGTTCCGCAAGGATCTGTTGGTGATCGACGGAACCAAGTTGCAGGAATACTACGAGGCATCCATCAAGACGAACTTCCATAAGGACCGTGTGGACGGCGACGTGATCGTCAACAGCGTGGGTGACGTTCTGCAGACCAACATCGAAGGCCATGACGGAATCACCGTGAGCAGTGGCGGCGATACGAACGTAGGCGCCGACGCGGCGAAGGCCCTTGCGCAAGGTGGAGAATCGGTGGCGATTCAGGGAACCTGCGACCAGCAGAACGAGAAGAAAACCACAAGAACGGTGGTGGTCAGCCTCTCGGGTCACACCGTTTCCGCGATTGAGAACGGACAGGTCGTTCGCGTGATGCACATGTCCGCAGGCCAGGGCAACGACTATCAGACCGGTCAGTGCCAGCCGAGCGGTGATCTGTGCACCCCGACCTATTGCGATCCGAACACGTACGACAACTGCACGCCTGACGGTGATTTCAAGGTCTGGCTCAAATACCAGTCGCAGAACATGAGCGGCACACTGACGCTGTCCGACGGCAGTTCGGAGAATTGGGATGTCAAGAACGTCGGGTTCGTGAACTATTTCTCCAAAACCGGTTGCGCCATCCACCGAATCGCAACGCAGAGCGCATTCAACGACTCCAGCATAGAGGCCATGGCCAGCAACACGTCGCATGGATGCGTGGGCATCGGCTGGGATCAGGCGGAATGGTTCTACAACTGGTGTCTGATGGGAACCACCGTGCATGTGCAGGCCTGATTGAGGCGAAAACGGCACGATGCATACCAAAACGGAAGGCCACATGCTGGTCTTCCGTTTTGGTATGCAGGACGTTCAATCTGATTCATCGCCGAATTTCGAATAATCCACTAGTAATTCGACGGTCATTCTGTTAGGTTGTCATAGGTACGAATGAGTGAATGGAGGCAGCGTAAGGTGTCAGAGAACCAAGCGCCCAATGCCGCGGCTGACGTGGAGATGAGCCAGTACGTGGCTGACCGCACGCGAGTGAACGAAGACAAGATCAAGCAGGACGATGAGATCATCCAGCAGTTCGGTGACTACACCTACGGCTGGCATGATACCGACTTCGCCGGGGAAGCGGCGAAGAAGGGCATCGATGAGAGCGTCGTGCGCGCCATCTCCGCCGACAAGAACGAGCCGGAATGGATGCTGGAAAAGCGGTTGGAAGGATACCGCGACTTCATCAACCGTCCGATGCCGCAATGGGGCGTCGACCTGAAGGATTTCGACGCCGACGATTTCAAGTATTACGTGAAACCGATCGACAAGCAGGCCACCACCTGGGAGGAACTGCCTGATGAGATTCGTTCCACCTACGACAAGCTGGGCATCCCCGAAGCGGAGAAAAGCCGCTTGGTGTCGGGCGTTGCCGCGCAGTATGAGTCCGAGGTCATCTACAACTCGATTCAGAAGGATCTCGAAGACCAGGGCGTAATCTTCGTCGATACTGACACCGCGGTACAGAAGTATCCGGAAATCGTGCAGAAGTATTTCGGAAAATGCATCCCGAGCAACGATAACAAGTTCTCCGCGCTGAACACGGCCGCATGGTCGGGCGGATCGTTCGTGTACGTGCCGAAGGGCGTGCATGTGGACATTCCGCTGCAGGCCTATTTCCGCATCAACACCCCGAACATGGGTCAGTTCGAACGCACACTCATCATCGCGGACGAAGGATCCTACGTGCATTACGTGGAAGGATGCACCGCTCCGATCTACTCCACGGATTCGTTGCATTCCGGTGTGGTCGAGATTTTCGTCGAACCGCATGCGCGAGTGCGTTACACCACCGTGCAGAACTGGTCCAACAACGTGTACAACCTGGTGACCCAGCGCGCATACGTGCGTGAGGGCGGCACCATGGAATGGGTCGATGGCAACATCGGTTCCAAGGCGACCATGAAATATCCGGCATGCATCCTCGCCGAGCCGTACGCCAAGGCGAGCACCATGTCTTTGGGCTTCGCGGGCAAGGGACAGTACCAGGACACCGGCGCGAAGATGATTCATCTTGCCCCGCACACCAGTTCCACCATCGTGGCCAAATCCATCTCCCGCGGCGGCGGACGCTCCGCATACCGCGGACTCGTCAAAATCGTGGAAGGCGCCGAAGGATCGTCGAACTCCACCGTATGCGACGCGCTGCTGGTCGACGAATTCAGCCGCTCCGACACGTACCCGCATGTGGATGTTCGCGAGGATGACGTGTCCATGGCCCACGAAGCCACCGTTTCGAAGGTGTCGGAAGACCAGCTGTTCTATCTGATGAGCCGCGGTCTTTCAGAAGACGAGGCCATGGGCATGATCGTGCGGGGATTTGTGGAGCCGATCAGCCGTGAGCTGCCGATGGAATACGCGCTCGAACTGAATCGTTTGGTTGAATTGCAGATGGAAGGATCGGTGGGCTGATCACCATGGCACAGACTCAGGAAATCAATATTCCGGTTGCGGACCCCAACGATCCGTATGCGAATCCCGCGGCGATGCCGTCATCGGCAGATCGCGCGCCGCGCTCATTCGATGTGGCGGCGTTCGCCAGGCCGGATCGCACGCAGGAGGACTGGCGTTACACCCCGGTGGAGCGCATAGAGGAATTCTTCGACGTGTTCGAGCCGTCCCTCGAAACCGAGATTAATGTCTTGATGATCGACGGTTCCGATTTGGCGGAAGGCGTCACCTATAGCGAATGCAAGCCGGCGGATCCCGGTACCGGCGTCGTGTCCAAGCCGAGCGACCGCGTGTCCGCCGTCGCGTGGAACTCTTCGAAGCGTGCCGGCGTGCTTACCATCGAAGGTGAGATCGAACAGCCGATATTGGTCAAGGTGCACGGCAACGGCATGGACCTTGACGCGTTCCACCTGGTGATCAACGCGGCGGATCGCGCCCATGCGGATGTGGTAGTCGAGCATGACGGAGACGCGCGGGTCGCCGAAGGCGTGGAGATCATCACGGGCAAGGATTCCCATGTGTCCACCACCTTCATCCAAGAATGGGGCAAGGGCTCCAAGCACGTTGGAAACCAGCGTATCCACCTCGGCGAGGGTGCATCCCTGCGCCATTCCGTCGTGACCCTTGGCGGAGACGTAGTCCGCATTCGTATGGATCAGGATTTCGGTGGGGATCGTGGCGATCTCAACATGCTGGGCATCTACTTCGTGGATCCGGGGGAGCATATCGAGCACCGCACCATGATCGTCCACAACCATCCGGAATGCAAAAGCCGTGTGGTCTACAAGGGTGCGCTCGACGGCAAGGGCGCCCATTCCACATGGGTCGGCAACGCGTTGATCGCTCCGAGCGCGCCGGGCACCGATTCCTATGAGCTCAATCGCAACCTCGTGCTCACGCCGGGGGCGATCGCGGATTCCGAGCCGAATCTCGAAATCGAAAACGGCAATATCGTCGGAGCGGGCCATGCGTCGTCCGTCGGCCGTTTCGACGACGAGGAGCTGTTCTACCTGCAGTCGCGTGGAATTTCGCAGACCGAAGCACGCAAGCTTGTGGTCCGCGGATTCTTCGGCGAACTGGTCGAAGAGATTGGAATCCCGGCGATTTCCGAACACCTCATGAACGTCATCGATAAGCGTCTGACCCGCGGTGAGGCCGAATCCGCCGCACAAGCCGAGAACGAGTAATAAACCGGTAGGAGCAAACCATGTCAACACTTGAAATCAAAGATCTTTACGCGCACGTCGAGACCAAGGACGGCGTCAAGCCGATCCTCAAAGGTGTGAACCTGACGGTCAACTCGGGTGAGACCCATGCGATCATGGGTCCGAACGGTTCCGGAAAGTCCACGTTGGCCTACACGCTGGCAGGTCATCCGAAGTACATCGTCGACTCCGGACAGGTGCTGCTCGACGGTGAGGACGTGCTCAAAATGACCCCGGACGAGCGTGCCAAGGCCGGACTGTTCCTTGCCATGCAGTATCCGGTCGAGGTGCCGGGCGTGTCCATGACCAACTTCCTGCGTACCGCAAAGACCGAAGTGGATGGCAAGGCACCGGCCATCCGCACCTGGACCAAAGAATTGACCGAGGCGATGAAGCGTCTCAAGATGGATCCGAAGTTCGCCACCCGTTCCGTGAACGAAGGCTTCTCCGGCGGTGAGAAGAAGCGTGCCGAAGTACTCCAGCTTGAACTGCTTAAGCCGAAGTTCGCCATTCTTGACGAGACCGATTCGGGACTCGACGTCGACGCGTTGCGCATCGTTTCCGAAGGTGTGAACCGCGCCAAGGAAGCCAACCAGTTCGGCATTCTCATGGTCACGCACTACACGCGCATCCTCAAGTACATCAAGCCGGACATCGTGCATGTGTTCGCGGGCGGCCACTTCGTCAAGACCGGAGGCCCGGAGCTGGCCGACGAGCTTGAAGAGTTCGGTTATGATGCCTATCTGCCCGAAGGAGCCGATTCCGAAAGCGCGTTGGCATGATCGATTTTGAAAAGATCCGTTCCGAATTCCCGATTCTCGACCAGCAGATACATGGGCATCCGCTCGTATATCTGGACTCCGCCGCAACCTCCCAAAAACCCCGGTGCGTGATTGACTCCGAAGCCGACTTCTACCGTACGATCAACGCCGGCGTTCACCGCGGCGCGCATGAGCTCGCCGCGCGTAGCACCATGGCGTTCGAACAGGCACGCGCGTCGGTGGCGAAACTGGTAGGCGCGAACGCCGGTGAAGGCGAGGAGGAACTTGTCGTGACCTCCGGCGCGACGGCCGGACTGAACCTGTTGGCCACGGCTTTCGGCAATGCATCGCTCGGACGCGGGGGAGAGGCCGCCAAACGCTTCTCGCTGCACCCGGGCGATGAAATAGTCGTGTCGAAGGCGGAACACCACTCCGTGCTGCTGCCGTTCCAAGAGCTTGCGGCGCGAACGGGGGCCACGCTCACATGGTTCGATCTGGACGAGGACGGCCGCGTGCGTACCGACCTCGCCGAAGAGGTGATCACCGAACGTACGAAGATCGTAGCTGTGACCCATGTGGGAAACACGACCGGAGCCATCACCGACATCGCGCCGATCGTGCGTCGCGCGCATGAGGTGGGTGCCGTGTTCGTGCTCGACGCATGCCAGTCGGTTCCGCATCTGAGCGTCGATTTCCATGCCATGGATGTTGACTTCGCCGCCTTCAGCGCGCACAAGATGTATGGTCCGACCGGCGTCGGATTCCTGTATGGCAAGCGCGAACTGTTGGAAGCCCTTCCTCCCGCGAATTTCGGAGGATCGATGGTCGAACTTGCCTGGATGGACCAGGAAGCGCAATATATGGCTCCTCCCGCACGTTTCGAGGCGGGAACGCAGCCGGTCGCACAGGTCGTCGCGGCGGGAGTCGCTGCGCAATGGCTGATGGACATCGGTATGGTCAATCTCGAATCGCATGAAAAGGCCATCACCGAAGAACTGCTGAAGATGGGCGAGATCGAAGGCATCCGCATCCTCGGTCCAACGTCGGCGCACGACCGCATCGGTACGGTCGCGTTCGACGTCGAAGGGGTGCACCCGCATGACGTCGGCCAGTTCATCGATGCGCAGGGCATCGCCATCCGCGTGGGTCACCACTGCGCGCAGCTGGTGCACCGTCATTTCGGAGTGTACGCGTCCAACCGTGCGTCCAGTGGCATATACAACAGCGTCGAGGACGTTCAGGCGCTGCTTGCGGCGCTCCGTAAGGTCCGTTCGTTCTTTGGAGTTGAGTGACCGATATGAATGATTTTGCAATGTCCGGAACCGACCTGGAACAGATGTATCAGGAGGTTATTCTCGAAGCTTCGAAGAATCCTCATGGCAAGGAGCGTTTCGCTCCCGACTTGGCGCGGGAAGACGCGTCGGGAAACGCAACGACCACGCTGAGGGCGTCTCACGAATACTGCACTCCCGGTGAATCGCATCAGTTCAATCCGACCTGCGGCGATGAGGCCACCGTGCATGTGGAGGTCTCCGACAGTGAACCGCACGTCATCGAACGGCTGGTGTGGGACGGCCACGGTTGTTCCATCTCACAGGCCAGCCTGTCCGTCATGGTCGATCTTGTCGAAGGGAAAAGCGTCGACGAGGCCATGGAGCTTGCCTCAACGTTCCATAGACTCATGGAATCCAGGGGCAAAGGTCTTGACGACGAGCAGGCCGAGGAATCGTTGGAGGACGGCATCGTCTTCCAAGGGGTGTCCAAGTATCCGATGCGCATCAAATGCGCGCTGCTCGGATGGGAAGGCATGAAGGATTCCGTGGCCAAGGCATTGGCCGCGAAACGCTAGACGATCCCTATGCCGCATGATATGCGGTATAGGACACGCGCTAATCTACACAACAAAACACGCAAGCGTATATGGAGCGACAATGAGCGATAATCTGGTACCTGAACCGCAGGCTTCGGTGTTCGATTCCGTGGCCAAGGCATTGGGCAATGACGAGAACGCGGCGCGGCGCGTGATGCTCAACCCCAATCTGGCCAAAGGATTCAAGGACGGCAAACCAGTGGAGATCGAACACAAGGAAACCGAAGTCGATGGCTGTGGTTGCGGAAATCATGGGTCCTGCGGCTGCGAGGACACGCAGGACGACGGCATCGCTTTGAAGGCCGTTGACGAGATCGGTCGCGCCACTGCGGCCGATGTGAAGGAAGCGTTGCATCAGGTCATCGACCCGGAGCTCGGTATCGACGTCATCGATCTGGGTTTGGTATACGGCATCGAGATCGACGAACTGGGTCGTGCCATCATTACCATGACCTTGACTACGCCGGCATGCCCGTTGACCGATCTGATCGAAGACGAATGCGCCAGTACTCTGGCCGGTCTCGTTGAGGAATTCCGCATCGATTGGACTTGGCAGCCGCGCTGGACCATGGAGAAGATCACTCCGGAAGGCCGCGAGCAGTTGGCCGCTCTTGGATTCAACTTCGATAATCTGCCGAAATACTAGATCTCGTAGCGTCATCTCGAAGCGTTGTATTGTGTGATACTTCGAAATGACCGATAATTCGGCGACAAAAAAGCCGTGCTTCCGTTCGATTGGGAGCACGGCTTTGTTCTGTGTGCGGCAGAACGTCAGTCGTCGACGACGGTGCCCTTCGGCACAACGGTGATACCTTCAGGCGTGACGGTGAAGCCACGTGCCAGATCATGCTCGGTATCAATGCCGACGGTGGAATTCTCGGTCAGCACGACGTTCTTATCAAGGATTGCCTTGTAGACGCGTGCTCGGCGGTTGATGGTCACGTTGTCGAACAGGATGGAGTCGACCACCTGCGACCACGAATGGATGCGCACGTTCGGGGAGAGCACGGAATGGTGCACTTCGCCGCCCGACACGATGACGCCCGGAGAGACGATCGAGTCGGTGGCATGTCCGAGGCGGTCGCGTCCGGCATGAACGAACTTCGCCGGCGGCAGGTTGCCGGACAGCGTATAGATCGGCCATTCGGTGTTGTACAGGTTGAATTCCGGCACATAGGAAATCAGATCCATGTGCGCATCATAGAACTGCTTCAGAGTACCCACGTCACGCCAGTAGGCATGATCGGTCGGAGTGGCTCCAGGAATCTCGTTGGAGTTGAAGTCGTAGACGCCGGCTTCGTTTCGTGCCGCGAAGTACGGTGCGATGTCGCCACCCATGTCGTGCTTGGTGTCTTCGGCCTTCTCATCGAGTGCCAACGCCTCGAACAGGGCGTCCGTGTTGGCCACGTAATTGCCCATGGATGCCAGAATGGAGTTCGGATCATCCGGCAGTCCGGTGGTGGTCTGCGGCTTCTCCTGGAAGCTCTTGATCATGGTCGGATGGTCCGGATCGACCTCGATCACGCCGAACTGGTTCGACTGGCTGATGGGCTGGCGGATACCGGCGACCGTAAACTCGGCTCCGGATTCGATGTGCTGCTGAACCATCTGCTGGAAGTCCATGCGATACACATGATCGGCGCCGACGATCACGACGATGTCGGGTTGAACGTCCTCGATGATGTTGATGGTCTGGTAGATTGCGTCAGCGGAGCCCAGATACCAATGCTTGCCAAGACGCTGCTGCGCAGGAACAGGGGAGACGTAGTTGCCCAGAAGCGGCGAGAAACGCCATACGGTGGAAATATGGCGGTCAAGCGAATGGGACTTGTACTGGGTGAGCACAACGGTCTGCATATAGCCGGAATTGACCAGATTGCTCAACGGGAAATCAATAAGACGGAACACGCCTCCGAACGGGACGGCCGGCTTGGCCCTGTCCCTGGTCAAAGGCATTAGTCGTGTACCTTCACCGCCAGCAAGTACGATGGAAAGAATTTTTGGATTCTTCGCCATGAGAACTCCTCTCCTAGAGCGTCATTTCGACACCGCACACATTCGGTCTGCTTCCTCGCAAACCGCTTACGCACTCAATAATTGCATATTTTGCGAAACACGCAAGGAGATTGCCCCGCGAGTCTTGAGTTTTTTCAAGACTTTTCAGTGGACCGCGGTTGAATAGAACGCCACGGCGCTCGACGCAGCCACGTTGAGGCTGTCGACGCCATGGCTCATGGGAATCTTCACGGTAAGGTCGGCGCGCGAGATGGTGTGGTGAGACAATCCGTCGCCTTCGGTGCCGAAAATCAGTGCGAGTCTGCTGATGTGATCGCTCTGCTCGGGACTGTTGTTCAGCCGTCGCACCAGTTCATCCAAGGAAATCGAGTCGTCCTGCAGAGCCATGGCCACGGTCGTGAATCCAAGATCATGGAGTTCGTCCATGCCTTTGAACGGCCAATAGTGTTTGTCGTCGCCGCCGATGCGCGTCCAAGGAATCTGGAAGACGGTTCCCATTGACACGCGTGCGGCGCGACGGTACAGCGGATCGCCGCATGACGGGGTCACCAGAACCGCATCCACGTCCAGCGCGGCCGCGGAACGCATCAACGCGCCGACATTCGTATGGTCGACGATGTTCTCCATGACCGCGATGCGTCGGGCCCCGCGACATACTTCCTCGACGCTGGGCAGAGGCCAGCGCTTCATCGCGGACAGCGCTCCACGGTGGAGTCTGTAGCCGGTCAACGACTTCAGTTGTTCGGGGGAAGCCACGTATACGGGAACGTCTATGCCCCAGTGCTCGTCAATAAATGAGAACGTTTCGCCCATGCCGTCGATCCAAGGTTCTTCCACGAGGAGTGAGATGGGCTCGCGTCCGGCGGCAAGGGCCCGGTCTATGACTTTGGGTGATTCCGCGATGAACAGCCCTTTGCTCGGCTCCAACTTGTTGCGCAGTTGAATCTCCGTGAGATTCGTATACGCGTATACGCGTTCGTCGTCGATGGAATCAAGATGGATGAAACGCATGATCTGTCTTTCACTGTGGAGCCATATGCATGGAGATACAAGAAAACCCCTTGTTTCCAAGGGGTTTTTTCCAGTGTCCGGAGCGGGACTTGAACCCGCACGCCTGTATAAATAGGCACTAGCACCTCAAGCTAGCGCGTCTACCATTCCGCCACCCGGACAGGTGACGTTGCTCAGCGGCAACAGAAGAAAACTATACCAGCTTGTCTCCACGATGCAAATCTCGGCGTGTCGCGCATGATTCCGCCATTGATGTGCGGGTGATGATAGGCTCGGAAGCTATGACTGATGCCCTTTTTCTGCTTGATACGGAACATGATGACGTACCTGTGAACAGTGACGAACTCAATGCCGGATGGAGACTGGCGTTGCCGTCTTCCGTGCGTCGGCACGCGATCCAGGCCATGCGACTCAAGGAAGGCGACGAAATGCAGCTTTCCGACGGAATGGGATTGCGCATCCACGTGGTGTTGCGTGACGCGCAGCAGGGCATCGCCGAAGTGCTGCGGTTCGGCAGGGAGCCCCAGCCGACCGTACGACTCGCATTGGTGCAGGCGCTGGCGAAGAACGGCCACGACGAGCAGGCGATCGATGTGGCCACGCAGATCGGCGTGGATGAGATAATCCCGTGGCAGTCCGACCGTTCCATCGCCAAATGGAAATCCGGACGCACCGACCGCAAGTGGACCCAGGTGCTGCAGGCCGCCACCGAGCAATCGCGCAGATCATGGACGCCGCGATTGGGTGAGTGCGTGACCAGCAAGCAGGTGGTGGCGATCTGCCGCCGCGCCTGTGTGCATGGCGACATGGTGATCGTGCTGCATCAGGATGCCACGAAAACGTGGGACCAGTTGGAGTCCGACATTGCCGGTCTTTCCGACAGATGCCTCGAAGACGGGCGTGTGCGGACCATATACGTGGTGGTCGGACCCGAAGGCGGCATCAGCGACTCGGAGGTGGAATCCTTCACCGATGCGGGCGCGCAGGTCTGTGTGCTGGGAACGAACATTCTGCGCGCATCCACCGCCGGACCCGTGGCGTTGTCGCTGCTTTCCCGCGCATTGGGCCGTTACGCCTGACGACATGGCGATCCAATACGGGTAATTATCCCGGTTGGGCAATAGCATGGTAGGGAACGTTTCCCAGCATAGAAGGAGCATCATGAGCGACCAGGATTGCCTGTTCTGCAAGATCATCGCCGGCGAGATTCCGAGCGAGAAGGTGTATGAGGACGATACCACCTATGCGTTCAAGGACATCAATCCGAAAGCCAAGGTGCATGTGCTGGTCGTGCCGCGCGACCACTACGGCAACGTATCCGAACTCGCGGCGGCCGATCCCGTGCAACTCGCCCACATGTCCCAGGTCGCGCAGAAGATCGCCGACGACGAATTCAACGGAGCGTTCCGCCTGATCTTCAACACCGGACTCGACGCGGGACAGACCGTGTTCCACGTGCACGCGCACGTGCTTACCGGCGAGAAGCTCGACGAGTAACTGGACGGACTCGCATCCGACACGCATTTCGACATATTCGAATATCTCGATTACCAGAAGAGGTTTTGTGGCCACCACAACACGTACCATCGCCATCCCGCAGCAACTTGACCCGGTAGCCGTTCTCGGACCCGTGGACGAAGTGCTCAGAGAAGTGGAACGGGCGTTCCCCGACCTGACCATCATCGTCAGAGGCAACCGCATCGCGATCATGTCTCGTTCCAGCAAATCCGAATCGCAGGCGGCACAGGCCGAACATGTGATCGCCGACATCATCCAGGCCGCGTACACCGCGCCGATGGACGCCGATACGGTACGACGCATGCTGGAACAGAACGTGCTGAAGAACAGCGTGAGGGCCACCAGACCCGGACATGGACGGATCGTGGAGGAACTGCGGATCGCCGACCAACAGCAATCCTCCGTGGCCAATCGGGAAGCGAAGGCGGACCGTCGCAAGCCGCATGTGCCCGGAGTCATCACGTTCGCCCTCGGAAAACCGGTACGCGCGAAAACCGCAGGACAGATCGCGTACATCAACGCCATCGAGTCGCACACGATCACCTTCGCAATCGGCCCGGCGGGAACCGGAAAAACGTATCTCGCCGTGGCGAAAGCCGTGCGCGCGTTCCAAGACCACCAAGTACGACGCATCATCCTGACCAGACCCGCCGTTGAAGCGGGGGAGAACCTCGGATTCCTGCCCGGAACGCTGAACGAGAAGGTGGATCCGTATCTGCGACCGCTTTACGACGCGCTTTCCGACATGCTGGGAGCCGAACAGCTCAAACGATACATGGACGACGGCGATATCGAAGTGGCGCCCCTCGCATACATGCGAGGACGCACCCTCAACGACGCGTTCGTAATACTCGACGAAGCGCAGAACACCACGGAACAGCAGATGAAGATGTTCCTGACGCGCCTTGGATTCAATACCAAAATGATCATCACCGGCGACGTGACCCAGGTGGATCTGACCGTGCCGAGATCGGGACTGGCCACCATCGAACGCATTCTCGGCGGCATCGACGGCATAGCCTTCGCGCACCTGAACCCACAGGACGTGGTCCGTCACGAGCTGGTGGGCAAAATCGTGGCCGCCTACGACAAGCACGCGGCCATCGCGGGAGACCACAGCAGGCAGGCGCGCGGCAAAACCTCCGCCGTGAGCAACGAACAAGGTGCTGAACAGCCGGTCGCCGACGAACATCTTGAAAGGAACGCCGATGAGCGTTGAAGTGACCAATGAAACCGCTTGGCAGATCGACGCCAAGATATTCTCCGACCTCGGCATATGGGTCATGGACCAGATGCGCGTAAGCACGCAATCCGACCTGACCATCATGTTCGTGGATCCGGACCCGATCGCACAACTGCACATGCGTTGGATGAACCTTGAAGGACCGACCGACGTGATGAGCTTCCCCATGGACGAACTACGCCCCGGAGACGGACGCACCGTCATGGAAGGCGTGCTCGGAGACATCGTGATCTGCCCATGGGTGGCCGCACAGCAGGCGCTCGCGGCCGGACACAGCACCATGGAGGAAATGATGCTGCTGACCATCCACGGAACACTGCACCTACTCGGATACGACCATGTGACACCCGAACAGGAACGGCAGATGTTCGGGCTGCAACGCCAACTGTTGCTCACCTTCTTCGCATTGAGGCAGGGCGCGCAGGCGCAGGCAGTGCTGCCGGCAGGCACGACGGACGCGCTCGCCGAGTGGGACCGCGAGCACGGTTCCGGACGTCAGATCGCCAAATAAGCATTGAAAACGGGGAACGTATGACAATGGCAACGACTATTGCGATGATTGTGGTGCTGGGCGTCGTGGCGTTGCTGCTGGTCTGGCTCTCGCTGTCGATGGCGGCCACGGAAGGCGCGGTCGGCCGCGTGACGAGGGCGAGCCTGAACAATCTCATTCTCGAAATCCAAACGGATTCGGAAATCTCGCAGTTCATACGTGAGAAGAAGATCAAGCGCATCCATAACGTACAGAAACTGGTGGCCGATCGTTATGCGACGGCGGGATCCTGTGCGTTCTTCCGTATTACCTGCAATGTACTCGACGGCGTGCTGGTGGCTGCGATCGTGGCGCTGTTCGAGGCTCCGCTGTGGGCGGAACTACTCGTCGGATTCGTTTTCGCGCTGGTGGTGGCGGTGGTCTCCCTGATGGTGCGGCCAAGAAGCGCCGGTGCGGCCAAACCGGTCGACATCATGTTGCAGCATGCCAATGCGGTTGCGGTTGCGGTGGCGATGACTCCGTTCGCGAAGATCGGGAGCCAAAAGGATTCCAAACGTCATGGCGGCGATCTGTCGGACGATGAGGAATTGGAGAAGATCCAGCTTGAACAGGGACGCGCCGCCATCGACCGTCTCGTCGAAACGAACGATTTCGATCCGGAGGTCTCCGAAATGCTGCGCAGCGTGCTCACGCTGTCGGACACCCTGACGAGGGAGATCATGGTGCCGCGCACCGACATGATCTGCATCGAACGCGATGAGACGTTGGAGAACATGCTGAAGCTGTGCTCCCGTTCCGGATTCTCCCGCGTTCCCGTCATCGGGGATGACGTGGACGATCTGGTGGGCGTTGCCTATCTGAAGGACGCTGTCCGTTCCACCGCGTTCAACCCGGCAGCACTGACACGCGAAGTCGAGTCGGTGGTGCGCGATCCGATGCTCGTCCCGGAATCCAAACCGGTCGACGATCTGTTCCACCAGATGCAACGCACCCGCCAGCATGTGGCGATCGTCGTGGATGAATACGGTGGCATCGCCGGCATGGTGACCATCGAGGACGCCATAGAGCAGATCGTCGGCGAACTCGAGGACGAACACGACCGCACCCAGCATGCCGATCCCGAACGAATCGGCGAGAAGAAGTGGAGTCTGCCAGCCCGCACTCCGATCGCCGATTTGGAGGAGATCTTCGAAATCGACATCGACGAAGACGACGTGGACACCATCTACGGATTGCTCACCAAACTGCTCGGCAGGGTTCCGATCGTCGGATCCAGCGCGGTGACCCGGGGACTGCGTATGACCGCGGTCGATTCCGCAGGGCGCAGAAAGAAGGTCTCCACCATCGTGGTGGAACCGGCCCACGTCGAGGGCGTGGACGAAACTGAAACACAGCAAGAAGACCATAACGACGGCGCCGAACAGACGCCTGACCATGACAAGGATTCCAAAGACAAGCATGACTGATGCAGACATGAACCAGACGACATCCGAACATTCCGATTCCGTGGCACCCGTTGCGTATCGTTCTGGATTCGTTGCCGTGGTGGGCCGCCCGAATGTAGGCAAATCCACGTTGATCAACGCGTTGATCGGCACGCAGGTGGCCATCGCGTCCTCCCGTCCGGAAACCACCCGTAAAGCCATCCGAGGCATTCTCACCACCGAGAACGCGCAGATCGTGTTGGTGGACACTCCCGGCATTCACCGCCCGCGTACGTTGCTGGGACAGCGTCTGAACGATGTCGTGGACGAATCGCTGTCCGATGTGGACGCGATCGCGTTCCTGCTTCCGGGAGATCAGGAAATCGGCCCGGGAGACAAGCGCATACTGAGCCGTTTGCGTTCGGAATTCGCGGTCAAGCGTGATGATGGCACGTTCAAGTGGAAGGTGCCGCTCATCGCGGTCGTCACGAAGATCGACGAACTGAGCCGTAGCGGCCTAATCGACAAACTCATCGAAATCAACGAATTCGCCGACTTCACCGACATCGTCCCCGTCAGCGCGTTGAAGCACGACAATCTGTCGGAGGTCCGCAACGTCCTGATCGAGAACATGCCCGAAGGCCCGCAGATGTACCCTGCCGAGCAGATCACCGAGGAACGTCCGGAAGAGACCATCGCGGAACTCGTGCGTGGCGCATTCCTGGAGGAATTGGACGATGAGCTGCCTCACTCGCTGGCGGTCGTGGTCGACTCCATCGAATATCCGGAAGACAACGAAAGCGGCCAGTCGTATGATGGCAAGGCGCATGTGATCGTCTCCATTTACGTGGAACGCGATTCACAGAAGCCCATCATCATCGGTAGGGGAGCGGAGCATCTCGTTCGCGTCAAGAAGAAACTGCGCACCGCGGTGAACCGCATCGTCGGGCAGAAAGCGAAGCTTGACCTGCATGTCAAAGTCGCCAAGGGATGGCAGTCCGATCCCAAGCAGCTGGAGAAGCTGGGATTCTGAACTTCCCCGATCCAATGACAATGGCCGTTCCCACGTGATGATTGCGTGGGAACGGCCATTGTATTAGACCCTCATCGCTGCTTTCGCGCGGGGCTTACTTCTTCTTTGTGTACATCTGCGTGTTCAGCAGAGTGGAGTAACGCTGGATGACCTTCGGACGGATTACCTTCATGGATGCGGTCATCAAGCCGTTTTCCTGGGTGAACTCTTCCGGAAGAATGATGAACTTACGGACGGATTCGGCACGGGAGACGCCTTCATTGGCCTGATCCACCCACTTCTGCACCTCGGCACGCACCGCGGCGTTCCCGGCAGCCTCGTCCAAAGGCATGTCGCGATTCAATCCCTTGGCCGCCAACCACGGACGCAACGCATCCTCGTCAAGCGTTACCAAAGCGGAAATGAACGGACGCTTGTCTCCGAGGACCAGGGCCTGCGAGACAAATTCGCAACGCTTGATGACTTCCTCGATGGGACCGGGGGAAACGTTCTTGCCACCTGCCGTGATGATGAGATCCTTCTTCCTGCCGATGATATACAGGAAGCCTTCATCGTCGATTCGTCCCAGATCGCCGGTCTTGTACCAGCCATCCTCAGTGAACGAATCCTCGGAAGCCTCTTCGTTCTTATGGTACTTCGGGAACACTGCGGTGCCTTTGACCTGAATCTCGCCATCCTGCGCGATACGCAGTTCGAATCCGGGGAACGCGACGCCCACGGAACCCTGATGGTACGGCACTCCAAGCGGGTTGAATGCGCATGGCGCGGTGGTCTCGGTTAGGCCGTACCCCTCATACACCGGAACGTTCGCGCCGCGGAAGAACGCCATGAGTTCCGGATCGAGCGGCGCTCCGCCGGCCACGATCCACTTGGCGCGTCCGCCCAGTACCTCGCGCAGCGAGGAGTAGACGACCGGGTCGAACGCCGCGCGGCGGGCCTTCGTGATTGCACTCGCCTTGCCCTTGGCGCTGATCTCCTTCATATAGTTCTGCGCTGCCACCACGGCTGCCGCGAACGCCACGCCCTTTGCTCCATGACCGGCCTTCTGGGAAGCCGCGTTATAGACCTTCTCAAGAACACGGGGAACCACGATCATGATGGTCGGCTTGGCCACCTGCAGATCGGAAATGAGGGTCTTGATGCCCTGGGCGATGTAGATGCGCATCTCGCTGGCCACGCAAATATAGTTGATGGCCCTCGCAAAAGAGTGCGCCTGCGGCAGGAACAGCAACACGGTGTGGGACTTCTCATGCAGCAGCTGCGGCATGTACTCGGGCAGATTCAACGCGGTGGTGCAGTAGTGCTCGTGCGTCATCTCCACGCCCTTCGGCGCAGCGGTGGAACCGGACGTGTACACGATGGAGCACAGGTCGGTCTTTTTGACCGATGCGATGCGCGCGTCGAGGTCCTCATCGCTTACGCCGGAACCGTACGCCTGAATCTCATCCAAACCGCCGTTCTCGAAGCAGATGATATGCTCCAGCGTCGGACAGTCCGATTCCGCGCCGTCCGCTTTGGCCTGCATATCCTTGGTCTCGACGACAAGCAGACGTGAATCGGAATTATTGACGATGTTGCGAATCTGTTCGGCGGAATCGGTGTCGTAGATCGTGGCCAGCACGCCGCCGCATGCCAGAACGGCGGCATCGAACACATTCCACTCATAGGACGTACGGCACATGAAGGCCACGCCGTCGCCCTTCTTCAGACCATAATGCAACAGACCCTTCGCGGTCTTGCGGATATCGGCAAGCACTTCGTTGCCGGTTTTCGTGACCCATTCGCCGTTCTGCTTGAATGTGTAGAGCGGTTCGTCTCCCATGCGTTCGGCTCGGTCGGCGTAGATGTCGTAGAGGGTGGTGCTCTCGTCCAACGAAGGACGGCCTTGCGTACCGGTGGTCAGCAGGCCGGTCTGCGGGTCGAGGAAGGTGGTCGAAGGGAATTCCGGCCCCCACTCCTCGGTATGAGGAAGCTCGATATGCTCGTCGGGGGAGAGGAATGCGTCCGGATCGTTGTAATCCGGGGTGTTGCCGGAATCGTCGCTGACGGGATGGACGAAGTCACCTCCCAACCGCAGCGCCTTCTGCGCAAGATTGGCGGCTTGATTGTTCAAAGAGGTGAAGATAGACACGTGACACTCCCACAGGTATGAAAACAAGGTATCTGAGTAGGAATGATAGACCACCGAGCGCGACACGTCACCTTACGGTAGCGTAGGGAAGAGGCGCCTGCTCGACTCAATAGATGAACGTTTCTCCTGTGAAAGGTGTGACCTACGTTACACTGGTTCGCTGTATCTGTTCATTAGATTTTCTTTGAAGAGGAAGAAAGGGCACCTATGGCTGAAACAGCTGAAGCCACCGTGGTCTTCGGAGTTCTCAACGAGACGTCCGAACACGAGTCCCGCGTTGCTCTGACACCGGATATCGTAACGAGATTGCGTAAATCGGGTGTTAACTGCCTGATCGAGTCCGGTGCGGGTGTGGCGTCGCACTATGTTGATGAGGCTTACGTCAAGGCCGGAGCGCAGGTCGTTTCCGCGGACGATGTGATCGCGCGCGCCGACGCGCTCGGTTTCGTCGATCGTCCGAGCGATGCACTGCTTGCCAAGGTCAAGCGGGGAACCTGGATTATCGGTATGCTCGGTTCGTTCACCGATGCCGGCTACGTGGCCGCTCTCGAAAAGGCGGGACTGGTCGGTGTGGCGATGGAGAAGCTGCCGCGTCAGTTGAGCTCCGCCCAATCCATGGACGAGATGACGTCCCAGAATTCCGTGATGGGCTACAAGGCGGCCATCGTGGCGGCCGACGCCTACGGTTCCTTCCTGCCGATGATGACCACCGCCGCCGGTACGATCCGACCGGCGAAGGTGCTCATCCTCGGTGCCGGCATCGCAGGCCTTCAGGCGATCGGCACGGCGAAGCGCCTGGGTGCCGTCGTCACCGCATACGACGTCCGTCCGGCATCCAAGGGAGAAGTCGAATCCCTGGGCGCCAAGTTCCTGGATCTTGGACTCGACTTCTCCAAGGGACAGGGCGAAGGCGGCTATGCACGTGCGCTGAGCGCCGAAGAACAGGCTCAGCAGCAGGCCGCGGTCGACAAGAAGGCCGCCGAATTCGATATCGTCATCACCACAGCCAAGGTTCCGGGACGCAAGCCTCCGGTCCTGCTGACCAGCGCAGGCGTGGCCGGACTGCATCGTGGCGCGGTGATCGTGGACTGCGCGGCCAGCGACCTCGGTGGCAACGTCGAAGGCTCCGCCATCGGCACCCAGGTGACCGAAAACGGCGTGACCATCATCGGCGCTCCATACCTGGCCAGTGGCGTGTCCACGACCGCATCCAACCTCCTCAGCCGTAACGTGGCCGATGTGCTCGCGCATTTCGTGCGTGATGGCAAACTTGCCGTCGACCTGAACGAGGAGCTCGATAACGCCATGGTCGTGGCCGGCCGTGGCGAAGAAGCCAAGAAGGAAGAGAAGTAAGCAATGGATATCGTCGTTGCCATCACACTGTTCGTCCTCGCGCTGCTCATCGGCGTCGAGGTCATCGGCAAGGTGCCAGCCACCCTGCATACCCCGCTGATGTCGGGCGCGAACTCCATCCACGGCATCGTCATCGCCGGCGTGGTAATCGTCGCCGCGCATGCCACCAGCCCCCTCGCATGGGTGTTCATTTTCCTGGCTGCCGTTCTGGGCACCATGAATGTTGTCGGCGGCTATGTGGTGACCGACCGCATGCTGGAAATGTTCAAGTCCGACAAGGGCAAGAAGAAGGAAGAGGAGGCCAAGTAAATGGGTACCCTGGCCGAAATGCTGAGCACTCCGCTCGGCGTCGTCGAATGGTTCGTCTATCTGCTGGCCGCGGTCATGTTCGTCGTCGGTCTGCATTTGATGAACTCTCCGAAGACCGCACGCAAGGGCAATACGGTCTCCGCCATCGGCATGGTGATGGCCGTGGCGATGGCCTTCATCGTGTTGTTCGCGGAAGAGGTCTCCAACGGTTTCCAGCATGCCGTGGCCGTCGTGCTGCTGATCGTCGGCATCGCCATCGGTGCCGTCGCGGGCGTGGTCTCCGCCAAGAAGGTGCAGATGACCGATATGCCGCAGCTGGTCTCCGTGTTCAACACTGTGGGCGGCGGTGCGGCCGCGCTTGTGGCGTTGAACGACATCCTGACCTCCGACGGCACGCCGTCCCTGGTGGTGCTGATCACCGCGGGATTGGGCATCGTCATCGGCTCCGTCACCTTCTCCGGCTCCCTCATCGCCGCGGGCAAGCTGCAGGGCATCAAGTTCATCAAGAATCTTTCCCTGCCCGGCAAGAACATCTGGAACGTCGCGTTCATCGTGCTGACCGTCGCATCGTTCGTCATGCTGTGCGTGCAGCCGGAGCAGCGTCTTCTGTGGTCGATTCTCTCCACCGTGTTCGCACTTGGTTACGGTCTCGTCTTCGTCATTCCGATCGGTGGCGCGGACATGCCCGTCGTCATCTCCGTGCTTAACGCATGCACCGGCACCGCAGTGGCCATGTCCGGCCTGGCGATCAACAACATCGCGCTGATTGTGGCAGGCGCGCTCGTCGGCGCGGCCGGCGTGACCCTGTCCATCGCCATGTCCAAGGCCATGAACCGACCGCTGCTGTCCGTGCTTGCGGGCGGCTTCGGCGGATCCAACTCCGCTGCGGGCGCGGGCGAAGGACCGGAAGGTACGATGAAGGAAACCTCCGCCGACGATCTGGCGGTGCAGCTGGTCTATGCCGAAAAGGTCATTTTCGTTCCTGGCTTCGGCCTTGCCCAGGCGCAGGCCCAGCGTGAACTCGCCGACCTTGGCGAACTGCTCAAGGGTCATGGCGTCGAGGTCTCCTACGCCATCCACCCGGTGGCAGGTCGTATGCCGGGCCATATGAACGTGCTGCTTGCGGAAGCCAACGTGCCGTACGAGGAACTCGTGGACCTCGACGATATCAACCCGCAGTTCCCCCAGGCCAACGTGGCACTTGTGGTCGGCGCGAACGATGTGACCAATCCGGCCGCGCGCAAGCCGGGCACTCCGGTTTCCGGCATGCCGATCCTCGATGTCGACAAGTCGCAGAACGTGGTGGTCATGAAGCGTGGCCGTGGTACCGGCTATGCGGGCATTCAGAACGAACTGTACTTCGAAGACAACACGCAGATGCTTTTCGGAGACGCGAAGTCCAGCCTGCAGGGCGTCATCGCGGCGGTCAAGGAGCTGATCGACTAAGCGTGCCATCCCATGGCGCGGCCCTGTCTGAGGCATCGTCGAAAAGCGGAAAAGTCCTTCCTTCGGGAAGGGCTTTTTTATTTCTTCCTTCTTCGGCAAACGGAATCATTGGATGACCGCAAAGTTGTGCACAATGGACTCCCCTCCGGTGGATAATCATTCGTTTATCCACTTATCCACGGATTTGAGAGGGGCGGTGGCGTGAGGCGCATCGGCTATGCGACAGTGGTAGATGCCTACAACGAAGGAGTTGCCATGGAAAACAACAGAATCGTCCCTTTCAACATGGATGAGCAGGGTCTGCTGAAGGTGCTGGACCGACTGATTGACCGCCTCAACGGATGTGGTTCGTCTGAATGCGATGCGGGTCCGGACGGGAGCCATCCGGAGTGTGCCGAATGCGATCTGCTGTTCGGTATGAGCGAAGACACGTACACGTTGATCCATGAGGCCTTCGGGAACTCTCCTTGGACGCCGGATCTGATCGCGGCCTTCCTCATGGACGATGTCGAGATGAAGCGACGGAACATGTGCTTCCTTATGGGCAGTCGCAATGTGATCCGCAAATACGGGATGGTCGTCTGGCTCTATGAAATGGTCAACGATGCCTCCGCGGCCATGATGACGGGCAGGCCAAGCGACAGGATGCCGATCCTGCTCGGATTGTTCGACACCAGGGAGGTCTTCCGCAAGAGCGGCGGCAAGGGGAGGAAATACGCGGGTGGGAAGAAGAAAAGGCACGAATGCCTTGAAGGATATCTTCGGGGCGTGTATCGGTTCGCGGCGAGCTGCCTGCTTCAATGGGGGCCGGATGAGCCTCGTGCCGCCGACGCCGCGTTGATGCTGTTGGCCTATGGCGGATTGGGTATATGCGCGTTGCGTGAGGACGCCAACGTGACGGATTTTGGCTGCAATCCAGACCGTGGATACCGCAATGTATGCGACCAGCTGCGCGATCTCAAGGTCTCGTCGGATTTCGATTATGCGTGCAACGCGAATTTCGGTGATGGACAATTCGCGGAGTATCCCGAATGCATGGATGCCAGATATCTGTATGACGCCCGCAAATTGGTGGAATCCTATCGCGCGCTGTGGGAACGGGACCCCCGTTCGGCCGCGTCGATGTTGGATGAGATCGAGCGATCGGGTACGTACGAGGTTGAAGACATCTGGGAGGACCCCGTGTACCTGTACGATCTGGCGATTTCCCTGCTTGGACCGAACGGCGCGTGCCTGTTGGATGATGGATTCCGCATGCGAGACGCCGAATTGTTCGAGAAAGGCGTCCGCGAGGTTGAGAAGATGGCCGGAAATGTTGAAAGGATGGGTCTGCTGATGACCTTGGCGGGCTACATCTTCTTCTGCGGGCCGGAAAACAGAATGGACGTGCTGACGATGTCGCGCACGGAGAAAAGACGCATGCTGGACTATTCCGAACGACTCGGGGAGGCTGCCGCCTTGATCGCGTTGTACCGCCTTCCCCGCGATGCACGGTCATTGCGTTCCGTTCGGGCCCTGTTGAACCGTGATAAAGGAGCGTACGTGGACGAAATGGGAGCGCTCATGGGTCTCGCCGACTGGTCGGATGGGGGTATGGAGGAATCCGTGCCGATGCCAAGTTGAGCAAGCTTGCCGATGTGCCTGCGGAGAATTGTGACACATCGGTTTTTAGCGCTACAATTTCAGTGTCGGTATTATTTCGCACCACCACAAAGGAGTGTCATCGTGACGAAGAACGTCAATTTCACCACTGACGGCAAAGCGTTGAACTGGACCAGCGACGGAGAATATCTCCGCATCGAACCATGGGGAAGAAACAGCGTGCGCATCAGAGCCCGGCTCATGCAGGACGTGGCCGATGCGGACTGGGCCCTGCTGGAACCGAAGGATTCGGACGACGAGCATGTGGAAATCGACATCAACGAATCGACGGCCACTTTGACGAACGGATTGGTGAGGGTTCTGGCCGAGCAGTATGAGCAGTCCGCGGAAACAAGCATCTGCAGACTGACCTTCATGAACGCCAGCACAGGAACGATCCTGCTGCGCGAATGCACCGATGGGGGAGCCTTGCGACTGAGGGCCCGCGCCCACAATCCACGCATGGACGGTGCGGAATCGCCGGTGGTCATGTTCGAGGCGAATGACGGAGAGCACATTTACGGAATGGGCGAGTATCAGCAGTCCGTCATGGACCTTAAAGGGTCCACGCTGGAACTTGCCCACCGCAATTCCCAAGTATCCATTCCGTTCATGCTCTCCAGCAGAGGGTACGGATTCCTTTGGCATAATCCGGCGGTGGGATCCGTGACGTTCGGCAACAACCGGACGGAATGGAAGGCGGGAGTCTCTGACCAGATCGACTACTGGATCACCGTCGGAACCAACGCGCAGATCGAACGCCAATACGCCGACGCGACCGGACACGCGCCGAACATGCCCGAATGGGGACTGGGATTCTGGCAATGCAAGCTGCGCTACTGGAACCAGGAAGAACTTTTGAACGTGGCCCGCACGTTCAAAAACAAGCGCATTCCCATCGACCTCATCGTCATCGACTTCTTCCACTGGCCACTCATGGGAGATTTCCGATTCGATGAGGAATTCTGGCCGGACCCGAAAGCGATGGCACAGGAACTGCACGACATGGGCATCAAACTCATGGTGTCCATCTGGCCGCAGATTGACCTGCAATCCGAAAACTACGACGAAATGCGTCACCATAACTACCTGGCCAAAACACGCCAAGGCAAGGACGTGGGCATGTGGTGGCCTCGGGACAACCAGTTCTTTGACGCCACCAACCCGGCCGCACGTGACTTCGTATGGAACCTATGCCGTAAGAACTATGCCGACCTCGGCGTGGACGCGTTCTGGCTCGACGAAGCCGAACCGGAATGGGGCGGAGACTACGACTACGCGCACTACCTGTACCATATCGGCCCGGTCGGCAAGGTAGGCAACGTGTATCCGCAGCTATACAACAAAACCTTCTACGACGGACAGCTCTCCATCGGGCGCGAAGGAGACATCGTGAACCTCACGCGTGCCGGATGGGCAGGTTCGCAACGTTACGGCTCGCTCATCTGGTCGGGCGACGTGCACTCCACCTTCGAAGACCTCAAGGCGCAGATCACCTGCGCCATCCACATGGGTGTGGCGGGAATCCCGTGGTTCACCACCGACATGGGCGGATTCAACCCGGGCGGCCTGGACGACGAATCCTTCAAGGAACTCTATGCACGCTGGTGCGAATTCTCCTGCTTCTCACCGGTCATGCGCAACCATGGCAACCGCGCGCCATACACCAGAATCGAAGGGAAACCGGCATTCGACCGCATCGGCAATCCGATAGACCACATCACCACGGGCTCGGACAACGAACCATGGAGCTACGGTGAGACCATCGAGAACCTGATGGTCAAATACATCACCATCCGCGAAACCATGAGGCCATACACCCGGAAACTGTTCGCATCAGCCCACGAGGACGGCCAGCCAATCGTACGAGGACTGTTCTTCGACTTCCCGCAAGACGACCAGGTCGCGAACATAGCCGACGAATACCTGTTCGGCCCGGACCTGCTGATAGCACCGGTCACCGACCTTTCGGCACGCTCCCGCACGGTCTACCTGCCGGGCGGCGAAGAAACGCGATGGACCGACCTCCATACCGGACAAACCTTCAACGGAGGCAGGACAGTCACCGTCGAAGCACCGCTGGACGTCATACCCGTATTCGCCCGCAACGGCGCAGATCACGGGCTGAACGGTATGATCTGACCATGACTACTTTAGATGATGTGGCACGCCTCGCCGGAGTCTCCCGCATGACGGCGTCCAACGCGATACGCGGCAAGGCAATCGTCAAACCCGAAACCGCGAAACGGGTATTGACGGCCGCCGCGCAACTCGGATACAGGCCCAACCTTGCGGCAAGACAACTCAGCTCAGGCAAAAGCCACATCATCGGAGTGACGGTCAGCGACTTCGACCTGATCTACCCCGCGGCGGTGGCGGCATACGCGTCGGACATGGCACAGCGCCGCGGATACCAGACCATCTCGCAACAAACGAGATTCTCCAGCGACTTCGAACAGCGCATAATGTCCAGCGCCGCGATGCAGGTATGCGACGGCACCATCATCTGCTGGCCCAGCGGAGCCGGAGAAGCCATCCTGGAATTCGGAAACAACCACCCGCTGGTCGCGGTCGACGGATTCGCGCTCAAAGGCAAAGTGGACTGCGTCTTCACCCCATGTCTGGAAGGCTCCGCCGCCGCCATCAAACATCTTCACGCCCACGGGCGCTCGCGGATACTTCTGCTGGGCATGTGGCCCAACGGCCTCGAACAGGCCGAAGCCGAACCGAATTCCGCGGCGCTCCGTCTGCGTGGCGCGGTCGATGCCATGGAAGAACTTTCGATTCCATACGATCTGCGAAACGATGCGATTCCATGCAAGTGGACCCGTCAAGCCGGATATGAGGCCATGCTACGAGTATTGGGGGAGCGGTCGGACTTCGACGCGGTGTTCTGCGCCACCGATCCGATAGCATTCGGCGCCATGAGGGCATTGTCCGAACACGGATTCAGCATCCCCGACGATGTGGCAGTCATCGGATTCGACGGACTGGAAGACGGCGCCTACGCCAGTCCAGGATTGACCAGCGTTGCCGTCAGTCCGCGCGATATGGCCGCGGCAAGCCTCGACATGCTGTTCGACCGCATCGATTCGGATGCAAAAACGAACGATGTCGCCCGATCCGTGACCGTGGACTTCCGAATCGTGGAACGGGGCAGCGCGGAATAGCTGGGCCACGGAGTAGCCTAACCATGAAAAAGCCAATAATCGCGGCGATGAGAGAGATACGGGTAATCGAGCGGAGAACATGGAAAAGAACCTGACGGACGGCAACGTATTCAAAATCATCGTCACGTTCGCCATGCCATATTTCCTCTCGTACTTCCTACAAACCCTGTACGGCATGGCCGATCTGTTCATCGCCGGACAATTCATCGGTGTGGACGGCATCACCGCGGTGGCCAACGGCAGCCAAGTGCTGTACATGCTCACCGTGGTGATCGTCGGCCTCGCCATGGGAGCCACCGTGAGCATCGGTCGCTGCGTCGGTGCGAATCGGCTCGATGACGCGGCCGAAGCCATAGGCAACACCATCACGTTGTTCGCGGGCGTGGCCCTTGCGCTCACCGTGGTACTGCTGGCCAACGTCAACGGCATCGTATCGCTCATCGGCACACCATCCGAAGCAGTGACGGGCACCACGCAATATCTGACGATCTGCTTCATCGGCGTTCCCTTCATCGTGGCCTACAACATCATCAGCTCCATCTTCCGAGGACTGGGAGATTCGAAAAGCCCGATGTATTTCATCGCCGTGGCATGCGCAGGCAACATCGCGCTCGACTACCTGTTCATGGGATATATGGACATGGGCCCTTCCGGAGCCGCGCTCGGCACCACGCTCGCACAGTCGTTCAGCGTGTTGGTGGCATTCGCGACCATACGGCGAAGGCGTACCGGTATACATCTGAACGTGACGATCCTGCGTCCGCAACGCGCCATACTTGGCGGAATTCTCAAAATCGGCGTACCGACCGCAGTGCAGGACGGATGCATCCAGGTGGCGTTCATCATCATCACCGTCATCGCCAACTATCGCGGACTCAACGACGCCGCGGCGGTCGGCGTGGTCGAAAAAGTAATCAGCGCGCTGTTCCTGGTGCCATCGTCCATGCTTGCCACGGTCTCGGCAGTTTCCGCGCAGAACATCGGTGCAGGCAAATACGACCGCGCCACGAAGACGCTCCGGTATGCCACCGGCATCACCGTGGCGTACGGCATTGTGATTTCCGTCATCGTGGAGCTCACCGCGGCGCCCATAGTCGGACTGTTCACCACCGACGCCGCGGTGATATTGCTCGGCACCCAATATTTGAGCAGCTACATCGTGGACTCTATCTTCGCCGGAGTGCATTTCTGCTTCTCCGGCTTCTTCGCGGCCTATGGTCGCTCCTACATCGGATTCATCCACAACATCATCGCCATCACACTGGTTCGCGTGCCCGGGTCGTACATAGCGTCGAAGATGTTCTCCGACACCTTGTTCCCCATGGGCATCGCCGCGCCGGCAGGATCGTTCCTGTCCGTGCTCATATGCATTGGCTTCTACGCGTGGATGAAACGTGAAGGCGTGCTCGCGGTGAAGTGAGGTTAAGCGAGAACCGGCTGGTTCTGTCGGTTTCCAATGACTTCTAACGGCGTTTCGGTGCAAGTGTGCCGGCAAGGGCGCGCTCTCCTGGGCGGGCCAGCGGGCCTACCAGTTCATGCGCCGAATAGGGTTCCTCGATGTAGGAGATGTCTTCGGCCGTGAGCTCCAGACCGAGCGCCGTGATGGCATCGTCCACGCGTTCCGGTTTTGAGCAACCGACGATTGGCGCGGTCACGCCCTTGGCCCAGTGCCACGCCAATGCGACGCTGGCCATCGGAACGCCAAGACGTTCGGCCACTTCATGGACGTGCCTGACGATCGGCATATCCTGTTCCATATCACGGTCGTATTTGTTGCGCATGGTATTGTCAGTGACGCTTCTTGTCGAATCCGAATCCCAGGTCGGTCGTGTCAAATGGCCGGAAGCCATGGGGGAGTATGGCGTCAAAGCAACGTCATATTGACGGCAAACCGGAATCATCTCACGCTCGTCCTCACGATAGAGCAGATTGTAATGGCACTGCATGCTGGTGAATTTCGTCCATCCGTTCGCATCCGCCACGGCCTGCATATTATGGAATTGATAGGCGTACATCTCACTGGCGCCGAGCGCGCGCACCTTGCCGGATTTGACGAGCGCATCCAGCGTCTCCATGGTTTCTTCGACGGGTGTGCCATAGTCGAATCTGTGGATGATGTACAGGTCCAGATAGTCGGTGCCCAACCTTGTGAGTGTGCCTTCGATTTCACGGTTGATGGCGTCCTTCGATAGATGTCCCTCGTTGAAATACACCTTGCTGGCCAGAACCACTTTGCCGCGATCGACGTTCAGATGCTTGAGCGCGCGTCCGATATACGTTTCGGAAGTGCCGAACGCATAGCAATTGGCGGTGTCGATGAAGTTGACGCCATTGTCGAGCGCATGGCCGATGACGCGTTCGGTGGCATCCTGATCGATGGTCCACTGGTGGAAGTCCGGTGATGCCTCGCCGAAGCTCATACCACCGAGACAGACTTTGGAGACCTGAATTCCGGACCAGCCCAGAGGCGCATACTGCATGTCTACCATATTGGCTCCTTCTTTCTGACGTGAAAGGTATGGCTTGAAGCTATCACGTTCGCCCGGAGGAAACCAATGCCTTGCATATCATCGGTTTCCATGCAAAAAAACTATGGAAGAACATGTCGTACACTCATTGGACATTCTTTTCGTATGGGCGTTGAATACGGCGTATGAACAATCCAAGTGCATTTCCGATGGGTGATCCGAATGACGGTTTCGCACAGTATTTCGTTGGACGGAGCTATCTGGCACCGGTGCTTGATGCTCCGGAAATCGCCATCCACAATGTAACCTTCGAGCCTGGGTGCCGCAATAACTGGCATATCCATCATGGTGGCGCGCAGGTGCTCATCGCGGTAGGTGGACGTGGTTATTACCAGATTGACGGGCAGGAACCGAAGGAGCTCAGGGCGGGTCAGGCCGTGTGCATTCCGGCCGATACCAAGCACTGGCATGGTGCCGCTCCGGGTGAGGCGTTCTCGCACCTCGCATTCATGGTGCCCGCCGGTGACACCTCCGCCATGAGCAACGAGTGGCTCGAACCGGTCGACGCAGTGGCATACGGGCGTCTCGACTGATCGTTTTGCCGATGAAATCGTCTTCACCAGTGGACTGGCTTCGCGGATCGGAACTGGCCTCGGCGCGAGACCATGTAAGCGACACCCGTGTCGGCGACAAACTAAAACAAAAGACACTTGCAACGGCTGATCCTACATCATGTCCATCAACATGAAGGCGAGCAGCAACTGCAGTCTGCTGTCCAGTCTGGATAGGTCCATGCACAGGATTTCCGCTGCTTTGGCGATTTTGTAGTTCACCGTGTTGCGGTGTACAAACAGCTCGTCGGCGGTCTCCTTCACGCTGCCGTTGTGGTTGAGATAGCAGCGGAGCACGTCCAGCAGGTCGGAACTGGATTCCTTGTCGTACTCGATCAGAGGCCCCAGAACCTGTTCGTAGTATTCATGCGAGATTTCCGGATCCTCGATGCCGAGCAGCACGCGGTATGCGCCGAGGTCGTCGAAGAAATTGATGCGGTCTTTCAGCTTCCTGCGTGACTGCAATTTCAGGATGGACGCCGCCTGACGATGGCTCTTGCTGACGCAGCGGATGCTTTTGGTGAGTTTCCCCACGCCTATGGATGCGGTTTCCTGCATGCGCAACGCATGCTCGACGATGGTGAGTATGCCGCGTCCCCATGCGCGCAGCTGCTGCGGTTCGTCGCAGTGCATCACGATGATGATCTGTTTCCAGGCGCTGAACACGGCGCTGAAACGTACGTTCCTGTGCAGATATTTTTGAATCTGCGTTGCGATGGATTCCAATCTTTCATACGGATCCGCCGCATAATGCTCCACCTGCACGATGGCGACGGCGTAACGCCATTCGATTTCGAAGTGGAATTCCGAAAGCGTCGCCGTATACAGTTCCTGCTGGTCCGGGAATGAGATGGCGTTCTGGAACGCCGTGCTCACCATGCGTTCCTTGGTTTCCTCCTCGATGATGCGTCGACATAGCGGACGCGCGATGTTCTCGAACGACGCGTCTTTGGGAATGGTGAACAGCGCGAAGCCATGCTCTTCGCAGAAGGTCATCACCTCGACGGGCGGTTCCATGAAGAAATGTCCGATGTCGAGCGCTATGCCGGCCGCATGATGCTCATATAAGGATTTGACGTGGTTGAGCAGCGCGCCGTCTTCCTGCAGGGCGATGCCGGTGACGAGTATCAGTTCGTCGCCCGCAAGATAATTGATCATCAGTGTAGGCTCCAGCACATGAACCCAGGTAACGTGATGTCCAAGCCCATCTTTTCCTGCGACCAGCTGAAGCGGAACGTCCGGACAGTCCTCAATCAACTCATGTAATTCCAAAGTCATATGTAATCCCAACGAAACATAACGTTAACTGCGTATTTCGAGATGTTTTGGACATCTTTGGCGCAGCGTCGTGACTGAAGGACATCATAGCGGCCCGATATTACGGTTTTTCGCGAATCATCCGTCCGTCTCTTTGCATCGCCTGCAATGTTACGACAAATCGATTGTGCTGGAGCCTAATCGAATTTGGGCTTGCATGGCTGGAGAAACCGTTTTGGAAGGCAACATAATGAGTCCCAGTTCCGACTGGAGATGACGGCCGGGCAATTTGTTTCAGGATATTCCGTCATGAGAAGCAAGGAGACATGCATTATGAAGCTGCAGGACACCGGACTGACGTTCGAAGACATCAAGGGCAAGGTCGACACCTACATGGTCGAAACCTACGAGCGTTTCGACTTCCTCGCCGACCACGCCAAGGGTGTCTATATGTATGACGAGAACGATACCCCGTATCTCGATTTCTACGCAGGCATCGCAGTGAACTCCGTCGGCAACTGCAACGAGAAGGTGGTCGAGGCCGTGCAGGATCAGGCCGCCACCTTGATGCAGACCTTCAACTATCCGTACACCATCCCGCAGGCGCTGCTCGCCGAGAAGATCTGTACTTCCATCGGCATGGACAAGATCTTCTTCCAGAACTCCGGCACCGAGTCGAACGAGGCCATGATCAAGATGGCCCGCAAGTACGGCGTCGAGAAGTACGGTCCGAACAAGTACCACATCGTCACCGCCCGCGAATCCTTCCACGGCCGCACTTTCGGCGCCATGTCTGCAACCGGCCAGCCGGACAACGCATGCCAGATCGGTTTCGGACCGATGACCGGAGGCTTCTCCTACGCGCCGTTCAACGATCTTGAGGCGTTCAAGGCAGCATGCAACGAGAACACCATCGCCATCATGGTCGAGCCTGTTCAGGGCGAAGGTGGCGTGCACCCGGCAACCCAGGAATTCCTGCAGGGCCTGCGTGAATTCTGCGATGAAAAGGGACTGCTGCTGCTGCTCGATGAAGTGCAGTCCGGCTGGGGCCGTACCGGTGCGCTCATGTCGTACATGAACTATGGCATCAAGCCCGACATCGTCTCCATGGCGAAGGCCATGGGCGGCGGCATGCCGATTGGCGCCATCTGCGCCACCAAGGAAGTCGCCGAAGCCTTCACCATGGGCTCCCACGGTTCCACTTTCGGCGGGCATCCGGTCTGCTGTGCGGCATCGCTTGCCGCGGTCACCGAAATCATCGACCGTGATCTGGCCGGCAACGCCAAGAAGGTCGGTGCCTATTTCATCGACAAGCTTTCCAAGCTGCCGCATGTCAAGGAGGCCCGCGGCCAAGGCCTGTTCGTCGGCGTCGAATTCGACGGCAGCGTCAACGCGGTCGACATCAAGCACGGCTGCCTCGACCGCAAGCTGCTCGTTACCGCCATCGGCAAGGACGTGGTCCGTATGGTACCGCCGCTGATCATCACCGAGGAGGACGCCGACAAGGCCGTGTCGATCATCGCGCAGACCGTCGAAGCATTGTCCGCGTGACCCGGGCGAACCTACGGGAATCGTAACCACAACCAAGAAAGAGGGGAGCGGCATGAAACACATGGTCATAACCATCGGTTGCGAATACGGCGCCGGTGGCCCTGAAATCGGAAAGATGCTCGCCAAAGCGCTTGGCATCGAATACTACGACCGCGATCTCGTCGACAAGATCATCAACGATCTCGACGTAGACAAGGAACTCGTCGAAAAGGCCGATAAGGGAGCGAACGTTCCCTACACGTTCGAAACGACGCTCGGCCCGCGCTACGCGAACCTGACGAACAAGGTCATTTCCCTGCAGTATCAGGCCATGCATGAGATGGCCGAACGCTCGTCCTGCGTCATCATTGGCCGTAGCGCCAACTATCTGCTGCAGGACAGGGACGACCTGGTCAACATCTTCATCTACGCGCCGGAAGAGGAACGAGTCCGCGCGATCATGGAGAAGCAGTCCGTGAACGAGAAGCAGGCGAGGGAAATCGTCGGTTACAACGACGAGAAGAACCGCAGCAGGCATCAGTACATCACCGGTATGGACCGCGGCGATCGCAGACAGCGCGACATTCTGATCGACAGCAGCATGCTCGGCTGGGAGAAAACCTGCCAGTATCTGCTGCTGCTTATCGAAATGATGAACGAATAACGGACGAAAGGGCCGTGGCTCGGGGGAGCTCGGTCCTTTTCCATTCTTGAACACCATCGCAGAGCTTACGTGAGGAAGGAACTTTCGATGGAAACTCCAACTAAGAAAACATCAGAATTTAAGAAATCATTCAGTTCGCTCGACATCCTGATGATCGCCTTCGGCGCGATGATCGGTTGGGGATGGGTGGTCTCCACGGGCGATTGGATCGGAACCGCAGGCGTGATCGGCGCCATGCTCGGCTTCATCCTCGGCGGCGTGATGATCTTCTTCATCGGCATGACCTACGCCGAACTGACGCCGGCGATGCCTGAATGCGGCGGCGAACATGTGTTCAGCATGAGAGCCATGGGTCCGATCGGATCATTCGTCTGTACCTGGGCCATCATCCTCGGCTACGTGAGCGTCGTCTGCTTCGAGGCATGCGCGTTGCCGACCATCATCACCTACATCTGGCCGAGCTTCCTGCAGGGCTACCTGTATTCCGTGGCGGGATTCGACATCTACGCCACATGGCTGGGCACCGCCGTGCTGTTCGCGGTCTTCATCACCGTGATCAACATCATGGGTGCGCAGATCGCCGCCAAACTGCAGAACATCCTGACCATGTGCATCGGTGCCGCGGGCATCCTGCTGATCGCCGCGTCCGTTGTCACCGGTGACGTCTCCAACCTCGAGAACCAGCTGTTCGAAGGCTCCGGCATGGCCGGTATGATGTCGACCATTGTCAAGGTGGCGGCCATCAGCCCGTTCTTCTTCATCGGCTTCGACGTGATTCCACAGGCCGCGGAAGAGATCAACGTGCCGCTTAAGAAAATCGGCAAGATCCTCATCCTCTCCATCATCCTGGGCACCAGCTTCTATGCGCTGGTCATCTTCTCCGTCGGCTATGTGATGACCGGAGACCAGATCGCGGCATCCAGCAGCGGAACCGGTTTGGTGACCGCGGACGCCATGGCGGCGGCATTCCACAGCACCATCATGGCGAAGGTATTGATCCTCGCGGGTATGTGCGGCATCCTCACCAGCTGGAACTCGTTCATGATCGGCGGCAGCCGCGCCATGTACTCCATGGCCGAGTCCTACATGATCCCGCGTTTCTTCACCAAGCTCCATCCCAAGACCAACTCGCCGTACGTCGCGATCATCGTCGTCGGCGTGCTGAGCGTGCTCGCTCCGTTCGCCGGACGCAAGATGCTCGTGTGGGTCGTGGATGCAGGCAACTTCGGATGCATCCTCGCGTATTGCATGGTCGCGCTGTCCTTCCTCATCCTGCATGTGAAGGAGCCGAACATGGTTCGCCCGTACCAGGTGAAGCACTGGAAGCTGGTCGGCGTAATCGCAGTGCTGATGTCCGGCATCATGATCATGCTGTACATCCTGCCCGGCACCGGCGTGACCCTGGCCCCGCAGGAATGGCTCATGGTCGCCGGATGGTCCGCGCTCGGCGTCGTGTTCTTCATCTTCAGCAAGCTGGTCTACAAAGACAAGTTCGGCTACTACGCACAGCTGTACGTCAGCGAATTGCACGATGGGGCCGAGGAGGAGAAGGAAATCCCCGAATCCGCCACCGTCGTCAACCCCGCGGCCGCCGAAGCCAGCGTTCCGGACGAATGGTCCAACGGCTTCAATTACTTCCTGCCGGTGAACCTCGTATTCGGCAAGGGCAAGGTGCAGGAGATCGGCAAGCTCGCATCCATGCACGGCTCCACCGCGATGATCGTCACGGGCGGCAACTCCGTGAAGGCCAACGGCACCTACGACAAGGTCCGTGCGCTGCTTGAAGAAGCCGGCATGACCACCGTGCTCTTCGACAAGGTCACGCCGAATCCGTTGACCACCACCGTTGACGAAGGCGGCAGAATCGCCAAGCAGCAGCATGTCGATGTGGTGATCGGCCTCGGTGGCGGCAGCGCCATGGACTCCGCCAAGGGCATCGCGTTCATGGCCGAGAACGAGGGCGGCGTCAGCGAATACATCTATGGCGAACGCGCCTCCAGCAAGGCATTGCCGCTCATTCTCGTGCCGACCACCTTCGGCACCGGATCCGAAGCCAACGGCTTCTCCGTCATGACCAATCCGGCCAACGGCGACAAGAAGTCGCTGCGCAGCCCGGCACTCGTGGCGACCGCGTCCATCGTCGACCCTGACCTGATGCGCACCATGCCGAGCAGCGTAATCGCAGCCAACGGATGCGACATGCTGTGCCACTGCATCGAGGCGTACACCGCCAACAACGCCCAGCCGTTCACCGACGCCCTCGCACTGTATGCGATCCCGCTCATCGCCAACAACATCGTGAGCCTGTACCGCGGCGAGGGAACCGACGAACAGTGGGCCAAGGTCTGCCTTGCGGGCACCATCGGAGGCATGATCATCAACACGGCGGGAGTCGGCCTGGGCCATGCCATGGAACACCCCGTCAGCGGACTGAAGAACGTCACCCACGGCAAGGGTCTGGCCGCCATCGAACCGGCCACCATCGAAGCGACCTACCAGTACAACCGCTTCAAGTACGGCCGCATCGCAAGGGTGCTGGGAGGCTTCACCGCAGAGGATTGCGCTCCGCGAATGAAAACCCTGCTGCGCGATCTCGACCTCGACGTGACCCTGAGCGACCTGGGCATCGAGAAGAAGGACATTCCGTGGCTCGCCCAGAACACCCACAAGGTCTCTCCCGGAAACCTCGTGAACACGCCGGGCTCCAAGCTCGTCACATCCGAGGAATCCCTGGAGAAACTGTACGAGGCCATGCTCTAAGCGCCGAACGCTAAGAACGCCGATTCATAGGGGTGTGTTGTTCCGTCGATACCATCGGAACAACACACCCCTATTCGTCATATGAGTCGCATACGCAAAGAATCACACGCAAAAGATGTATGGGACCGTCGAACTACAGTTCGAACACACGCCTGATGAAGCCCTCCACCTTACGCCAATAAACATCAGGAGCCACACCCGCGCTCTCCATATGATTGGCACCGGGAACCAGCAGCTTCTCGCGGTCCATGCTCGCGCAGGCATTGTAATTGATCTCAAGGAACCGCGGATTGACCATATGATCATCCCCGCCATGAATGAACAGCATCGGAATGACCGCACGCCTCAACGACTTCACGCACGACGCCTCCGTGAAATCATATCCGGCACGCCACTTGCAGATAAGCCCTGCGGTATCCACACAGGCGGCGGCGAGCGGACGAGGAAGATGGAACATGGTACGGGCGCTGTCGATAAACGCGGAACGAACCGACGTATAGCCGCTATCCTCAATGGCCGCGACCACATTACGAGGCAACCTCGGATCCCCGACCGTCATCATCACAGTCGTCGCACCCATCGACCCGCCATACAGCAGAATGCGGGCCTGGCTATCACTGGAAACGATCAAATCGATCCAATCCAACAAATCGTTACGCTCCAGCCAACCCATACCGACGTAACGACCCTCGCTCAAATCCGCCGTCCTCTGCGACGGCGCAAGCACGGTGAACCCCAAGCGCGCATACCGGTGCGCCCACACCGCGGTCTCCTCCGCATGCCCCGTATACCCATGCATGCAAATCGCGTACAAATGAGGTTCGGGATCAACGCAATCCGGATCAAACAGCCAGCCGTGCAATTTCAAACCATCCCCGTTCGTCATCGTCACGGGCTGTTTGGTCTGCTCGAACCAGGCGGAAGCCTCCGCAGCCGGTCCGGAACTCATCTTCTCATAACGATCCGGCGCGATTATATCCTGATGGAAAATGGAATGCTTCCACTTGGTATCAAGAGCGAAATGGAACAGAACACCGGCGCTCGCCGCCACGATTCCGGCGAATACCGCCACGGAGGTACCGGTGGCGATACGTATGTTGCGGACGATATCGGAATGGTTTTGCTTCATTGCTGCCTCGATTCCCGCCTGTCGGCGTTGATTGCTTCCGCCTACGATTGTACGTGGTGCGGGCGCGCAGCGGACATCGGTTTCGTGTTGCGCCCGCGGTTATGCGCAAGCCTGTTGAAAGTAGCGTCGGCATTGGCGATGTCAATGCCGTCTGTATACTGGATGACTGTTGTCTTGGCGAGGGAGGTTCCGCCTCCGTAATCGACTCGGCGCGTGAATGCACTCCTTGTGCGTCCTCACGGCTCGTTGATGCGCCGAAACAGAAGAACGAATATCAAGGAGATATTGATTATGGCTACCACCATTACCCTCGAGGGTGAAGTCCGCAACGAATTCGGTAAGGGCGCTGCACGCCGTATGCGCGTCGCCAAGCTCATCCCGGCCACCGTGTATGCGGGCGGCGAGGCTCCGGTCTTCGTGCAGCTGCCGATGAAGGAGACCACCCTGGCTCTGCGCCACACCAACGCTCTGTTCACAATCAAGTTCGGCGATCAGACCAAGATGGCCGTCGTCAAGGATGTTCAGCGCAACCCGGTCAAGCGCATCGTCGAGCACGTTGACTTCTACGAGGTCAAGGCCGGCGAGAAGATCGACGTCGAGGTGCCGGTGTTCGTTGAAGGCGCTCCGAAGGGTGCCGCCGTCGCATTCGTCGACATTCAGGAGCTCAAGGTTCGCGCCGACGTGGCCAACCTGCCGGAGAAGATCGTTGTCAACGTCGACGGCCTGACCGACGGCGCCAAGGTCTTCGCCAAGGACGTCGTTCTGCCGGAAGGCGTCGAGCTCGACGTTGAGGATCCGGAAGAGTCCGTCGTCTCCGTCGTGGTGCCGGAAGACGCCGCTGCCGAGGCTCCGGCCGCTGAGTGAACTCAGTTCTCTGACTGACGAATCTCGAGTCTGGAAAACGTAAGAGTCCACGTGTGGTTGCACGCGTGGACTCTTACGTTTTTCGCCGGAAATCATGCCATCTCATATCGCGAACGCAAGTAATCGAAAAGCAATCGCTGTGTGAGAGAGTACATACCAGAAACCGGTGCCACAAGCGCCGAAAACACAATAACCGCATGCCGTTCAACACGGCTGATGCAACAGAAGAAGTTAGAAATGACTGAACAGAATCATCATGATCCGGCGGAGCTGGACAAGCTCACCGACAAGTTCACCGTGCTTCCGAACGAAAACCCGGCATCCGACGCCAAGCGCGCCGAACTCATCGACAAGCCGGCTTTCGGACAGCTGTTCTCCGACAACATGGCCCACATGACCTGGACCAAGGGAGAAGGTTGGGGAGACCGCCGTATCGAGCCGTACGCGCCGCTGAAGATGGATCCGGGCGCATCCGTGCTGCATTACGCCCAGGAATGCTTCGAAGGCCTGAAGGCATACCGTCATGCCGATGGCTCCACCTGGCTGTTCCGTCCGGATGCGAACGCCGAACGTTTCCAGAATTCCGCAAAGCGTCTGTACCTGCCGGAACTGCCGATCGACGACTTCATCGGTTCCGTGGCCGCGCTCGTCAAGCGCGATGTGAACTGGGTTCCGACCCGTCGCGAATACACCCTGTACATGCGTCCGTTCATGTTCGCATCCGAACCGTTCCTTGGAGTGCGCGCCCCGCATGAGGTGGATTACTGCGTGATCGCATCCCCGTCCGGCCCGTACTTCCCGGGCGGCGTGAAGCCGGTCAGCATCTGGGTTGAAGACAAGTGGTTCCGTACCGGTCCTGGCGGCACCGGCTTCGCCAAGTGTGGCGGCAACTACGCGGCCTCGCTGCTCGGTGAGTACACCGGTATCGACCATGGCTGTGAGCAGGTTTGCTTCGTTGACGCCGCGACCAAGACCTATCTCGAGGAGCTCGGCGGCATGAACATGATGGTCGTGCACAGGGACGGCCATGTTGAAACCCCGTCCCTGACCGGCAACATCCTGCCGGGCGTGACCCGCCGCTCCCTGATCCAGCTCATCCAGGACAACGGCCATGACGTGGTCGAGACCATGATCGCGCTGGACCAGCTGCTCGAAGACATCAAGTCCGGCGAGGTCACCGAGGTGTTCGCCTGCGGCACCGCCGCCATCATCACCCCGATCGGCCGTTTCAAGTCCGAGAAGTTCGATGTGACCGTGGCCGATGGCGGTTCCGGCGAGTTCACCGTGAACCTGCGCAACCAGCTGCTGGGCATTCAGCTCGGCGAGATCGAGGACCCGCACAACTGGATGTGGAAGGTTTGCTGATTCGTACAGCTGATTAGTGCCATATGATGGGCGCCGGAGAGGTGGAGGATTCCGCTTTTCCGGCGTTTTTCGTCATATTGGCAACGATTCATGTTTGGTTTCCCTTCATGATTCCGGGCGATGTTCCGCCCCGGCAAGGAAGATGGTAGGCTCTCTTTGGTCGTTGGATTGGAGGGATTATGGAAGTGGCGCTGGAAAGCAATGATTTCCTCATGGGCGTCGAATATCTGGCCACCTTCTGCTGCGGTATGGTGGGAGGCCTTGCAGCGGTGCGCAAGGGATATGACATTTTCGCGATTCTTGTCACCACATGGCTGACCGCATTGGGAGGTGGCATAATCCGCGATGTGCTTCTGGGTGTGGTGCCGCCGGTCGGTGTTTCCGACAAAGGCTTGGTGATCACCGCATTGCTGGCCTCCATCACCGTCGCGGTCATCCATCCGGAAATCAACAGGCTGAAATGGTCGATGCTCGCTCTGGACGCCTTGGCCTTGGGACTATATGCGGTGAACGGCACATCGAAGGCGATGATGTACCACATGTCCGGAACCACGGCGGTGTTCCTTGGCATGTTCACGGCTCTCGGTGGAGGTCTGATTCGGGATATGCTCATCAACGAGGTGCCGATGGTGATTCGAGACAGACATTGGTATGCGGTGCCATCCATCGTCGGATGCGTGCTGACTGTGCTGGTGTGTAAAGGCGTCGATGCCGGAGTCGTGGGATTCGCCGCCGAAGTGACGCTTGACGTGCTGATCGTCGTTCTTATGGTCGCCATGAGGCTGCTGTCCGTCATATTCGACATTCAGCTGCCAGGTGCTCTCGTACGGCATAATACATATCTGCCGGGGGAGTCTCGTTATCTGAAACGTCCGGTCATCCATCCCGACTCCAGGGATGACAAATCCGATGATGGCCGCAGTTAGACGCTGATACGTTCGGAGAACTGGATTACTCAACGGAGGGACAAGAGAACAAAAGCTCCTGAAACGATAAGAGGCTCCGCAAGACGAATCTTGCGGAGCCTCGATAAGCTGTGAGCTTTATAAAACTCAGAGAGCGTTGATGGCCACAGCGAGACCGGACTTGCGGTTTGCAGCCTGGTTCTTGTGGATCACGCCGGCGCCAGCAGCCTTGTCGAGCTTCTGAGCTGCGACCTTGTAGGCGGCTTCGGCAGCGGACTTATCGCCAGCGGCGATGGCTTCGCGGGTAGCGCGGACGGCGGTCTTCAGACCGGACTTCACGGCCACGTTACGCTTGTGGGCCTTCTCGTTGGTGAGAACGCGCTTCTTCTGCGACTTAATGTTTGCCACTATTACTCCAAACGACGTTTTCTATAAGGACATACAAACGAAGATGATAACATGGCACGCGGATAAATCGCCAACGGGCCTGTGAGTGTCGCGGCACGCACTGCCGACGGTAACGGATAGAATCGTTTGCGTTGAATATTTCAGGAGGAGGTTGGCGTGGGCCAGCAGCATAACCAGCCCGGTTTCACCGATCAGTCGTTGATTCGCAATTTCTGCATCATCGCGCATATCGACCACGGAAAGTCGACGGTGGCGGACCGTATTCTGCAGCTCAGCGGCATTGTACCGGAACGTGAGATGCGTGACCGATTCCTCGACCGCATGGACATCGAGCAGGAACGCGGCATCACCATCAAGTCGCAGGCCGTGCGCGTTCCCTGGACGTTCGACGGCGTCGAATACACGCTCGGCATGATCGACACTCCGGGGCATGTCGACTTCACCTATGAGGTCTCCCGTGCCCTTGCGGCATGCGAGGGAGCGGTGCTGCTCGTCGACGCCACGCAGGGTATCGAAGCGCAGACGCTGTCGAACCTGTATATGGCCATCGACCATGACTTGGCCATCATCCCCGTGCTGAACAAAATCGATCTTCCCAGCGCCGAGCCCGACAAGCATGCGGAGGAGATCGCCGGTCTGATCGGCTGCGATCCCTCCGAGGTGCTGCGTGTGTCCGGCAAGACGGGAGAAGGGGTCGCCGAGCTGCTCGACCGCATCGTGACCGACATTCCCGCGCCGAAAGGAGATGCCGACGCGCCCGCCCGCGCGCTGATCTTCGACTCCGTCTACGACTCCTACAGGGGAATCGTCACCTACATCCGTATGGTCGACGGTGAACTGCGTTCCCGTGAGAAGCTGCACATGATGGGCATCGGCATGACGCATGATCCGATTGAGATCGGCGTGATTAGCCCGGATATGATGCCCACCAAGGCCCTTGGCGCGGGCGAGGTCGGATACGTGATCACCGGCGCGAAGGACGTAAGCCAGTCCAAGGTGGGCGACACGATCACATCCGCCGTGAAATCGGCCACGGAACCGCTCAGTGGTTACAGGGATCCGCAGCCGATGGTCTACGCGGGCCTGTTCCCGATCGACAACGCGCAATATCCGGAATTGAGGGAGGCGCTCGACAAGCTCAAGCTCAACGATGCCGCGCTCATCTACGAGCCCGAGACCTCCGTGGCGCTAGGATTCGGTTTCCGGTGCGGCTTCCTCGGACTGCTGCACATGGAGATCGTGACCGAGCGTCTGAGCCGTGAATTCAATCTTGACCTGATTTCCACGGCTCCGAACGTTCCTTACGAGGTCACCGCGGAAGACAACAGTGTGCACCGTGTGACCAATCCGAGCGAATTCCCGGAAGGCAAGATCAAGAAGATCGTGGAGCCCATGGTGGCGGCCGACATCATCACGCCGAAGGAATTCATCGGCGCGGTCATGGACCTGTGCCAGGACCATCGTGGTCAGATGGGAACCATGGAGTATATCTCCGCCGACCGCGTGGAGATGCATTACCGCATTCCTTTGGCTGAAATCGTTTTCGACTTCTTCGATCAGCTGAAGAGCCGCACCAAGGGCTATGCGTCCCTTGACTACCATGAGGACGGCGAGCAGTCCGCCGATCTGGTGAAGGTGGACATTCTCATCCAAGGCGAGAAGGTCGACGCGTTCAGCGCCATCGTACACAAAGACAAGTCGTATTCCTACGGTGTGATGATGACGAAGAAGCTGCGTGAGCTTATTCCGCGCCAGCAGTTCGAGATTCCGATTCAGGCGGCCATCGGTTCCAGGATCATCGCACGCGAGAACATCCGCGCATTGCGCAAGGATGTGCTCGCCAAGTGCTACGGCGGCGACATCTCCCGTAAGCGCAAGCTGCTTGAGAAGCAGAAGGCCGGTAAGAAGCGCATGAAGATGCTCGGCCATGTCGAAGTGCCGCAGGAGGCGTTCATCGCGGCGCTTTCCACTGGAGAAGCCGGCAACGACCGCGACACGAAAGACAAGATTCGCGCGGCGCAGAAGACCGAGGGCTGATGTTCGAAGTCTACGTGCATGTGCCGTTTTGCATGAGGCGTTGCGGATACTGCGATTTCAACACATATACCGCGACGGACCTGGGTGAAGGCGCGTCCCGTTCGAACTACGCCAATATGGTGGTTCGTGAGATGCGCCTTGTGCGCGATTGGCAGGAACGCCACGGAATCGTGCCGGAACCGGCAAGCACGGTCTTCTTCGGGGGAGGCACGCCGACCATCCTCAAGGCGTCCGATTTGGTGGCCATGCTGGATGCCGTGCGCAAAACGTGGGGAATCGTCCGGAACGCCGAAATCACGACCGAGGCGAATCCAGACACGGTTGACGCCGACTACGTGAAGGAACTCGCGGATGGAGGATTCAATCGTATCTCCTTCGGCATGCAGTCGTCCGTGCCGCATGTGCTCAGAACGTTGGACCGTACGCACACGCCGGCGAATGTTGCGGCTGGAATCAAGGCGGCAGACAAAGCCGGCATGAGATCAAGCGTGGATCTGATATATGGCGCCCCGGGGGAGAGCCTCGACGATTGGCGCGATTCGGTGCGTACCGCGATCGATCTTGGTGTGGACCACATTTCCGCATATGCGCTGACCATCGCTCCGACCACCAAGATGGGCAGACAGATCGCGGCGGGCATGTTGCCGATGCCGGATGATGACGACGAGGCGACGAAATACGAGATCGCCGATGAAATGCTGTCCGCTGCGGGACTTGAATGGTATGAAATCAGCAATTGGGCCCGACCCGGTAACGAATCACGGCACAATCTCGGCTATTGGCGCAATGTTGATTGGGCGGGTCTCGGACCCGGCGCCCATTCCCACTACAACACGGTTCATGAGAGCTCGGACTTCACTTTGAACGGCGGCGAGGATTCCGCGTATGCGCTGCGTTCGTGGGACATCTCGCACCCGCGCCTATGGGGTGCCGCTCTCAACGAAGACAAGGTGCCCTGGGCCGGAAGCGAGAGAATCACTCCCGAGGAAACGCTTGAGGAGGCCATCATGCTTGGTCTTCGCCTGCGGGACGGTCTCGATATCACGCGATTCGGCGGGATCATTGACGAGGAAGTATGGCATTGTCTCGAAAATGATGGTCTGATAATGAGAAAATCGCAACGTGCGATTCCAACTTTGCGTGGACGTCTCCTTAACGACACTATCATCGCAAAACTGTTGGAATCACTGTGATTTTACGGGCCTTACGGCAAGAATCGGAACCGCAAAGGCGAGATGCAAAAGAAGAATCGGAAAAGCCTATTGACTTTATCCTCGATTCGTTATATGGACAACCGAAACGTCAACGACATAGGGACGCGGTATTCTAAACCACGCATTAAAGAACCGCAAGACTTTTCTTGCCCAAAAACATTGAAGGTGGTTTCGGTGACTTTCCACGCCCCGTTAGATCTCACGATCCATGATTCCCAAGGTATGTACGATCCCGGCGCCGAGCACGACGCCTGCGGCGTGGGTATGGTCACCACCCTCAACAAGCGTCCGGAACGAAAGATCGTTGACGATGCCATCGAAGTGCTGGTGAACCTCAATCACCGTGGCGCAGTCGGAGCCGAGGAGAACACCGGCGACGGCGCCGGCATCCTCATGAGCATGCCCGATGAGTTCATGCGCGCCACCGCGGGTGTGGAACTCCCGGAAGAAGGCCACTACGCTGCCGGCATCGCGTTCCTCGATCGCGACATCGCCACCTCCGGACAGCAGGAGCAGGCCATCGCCAAGATCGTGCGCGAGGAGGGCCTCGAAGTGCTCGCATGGCGCGTCGTGCCCACCAATCCTGACGGACTGGGACTGCAGGCACTGGCCAGCATGCCGTCGTTCAAGACACTGGTCGTGGCTGATCCGGAAGGTCAGCTTGCGGGCATCGAGCTGGACCGCAAGACCTTCCGCATCCGCAAGCGCGTCGAACATGAAGTGGGCATCTATTTCGCGTCCCTGTCCGCGCGAACCATCACTTACAAGGGCATGCTCACCACCATGCAGCTCAAGCCCTTCTTCCTGGATCTGTCCGACGAGCGCATGAAGGCCAAGATCGCCATCGTGCACTCGCGTTTCTCCACGAACACCTTCCCGAGCTGGCCGTTGGCGCAGCCGTTCCGTCAGCTTGCCCACAACGGCGAAATCAATACCATCCAGGGCAACCGTAACTGGCTCTCCGCACGTGAGGGACGCCTGAGTTCCGAGCTGCTCGGCGAGTTCGAGCCGCTGTTGCCGATCACCACCCCAGGATATTCCGATTCGGGTACGTTCGACGAATGCCTCGAACTGCTGCATCTCGCAGGACGTTCCATGCCGCACGCCATTTCCATGATGCTGCCGCCGGCATGGGAAAAGAACGACCAGCTCGATCCCGACGTCAAGGCGTTCTACGAGTACAACAACACGCTGATCGAACCGTGGGACGGCCCGGCGCACATCATCTTCACCGACGGAACCCAAGTCGGCGCATTGCTTGACCGCAACGGATTCCGTCCGGGTCGTTGGCAGCTCACCGACGACGGCTACATCGTGCTTGCGTCCGAGACCGGCGTACTGCCGGAAGTGTCCGACGAACATATCGTATCCAAGGGCCGTCTCGAACCTGGCAAGATGTTCCTCGTCGACACCAACGAGGGCCGCATCGTCTCCGATGAGGAAATCAAGAAGAATCTTGCATCCCAGCATCCGTACCGCCAGTGGGTGGAAGGCAACTCCATCGAGTTGAGCGAACTGCCCAAGCGTGAGCATGTCAATCATTCCGGCCAGTCCGTGCAGCGTCGTCAGCGCGCGTTCGGCTACACCGAGGAAGACCTGAAGCTGCTGCTCGCACCGATGGCCAACACCGGCAAGGAGCCGCTCGGCTCCATGGGCAACGATGCGCCGATGGCGGCATTGTCCAACAAAAGCCGCATGCTGTTCGACTACTTCACTCAGAAGTTCGCACAGGTCACCAACCCTCCGCTGGATTGGGAACGCGAAAAGATCGTGACCTGCCTCGAATCCGCCATCGGACCGGAACCGAACCTCCTGTCCGATTCGGAGCTGCATGCCAAGAAGATCCTTATTCCGCTTCCCGTGGTCAACTCCGATGAGATGGCTCAGCTCAAGCGTCTCGACCGGGCCAAAGCACTCGGCGGCTACTATAAGCCCTTCGTGGTCAAGGGTCTCTATCAGGTGGCCGGCGGCGGAAAGGCCCTCAAGGAGCGTCTGAGCGAAATCTTCGAAGAGATCGACGAAGCGATCGCGGATGGATGCAACTTCCTGGTGCTTTCCGACCGTGACTCCAATTACGCTTGGGGTCCGATTCCGTCCCTGCTGCTCACATCCGCGGTGCAGCATCACCTGCTGCGCACCCATACGCGTACGCAGATTTCCATGGTGGTCGAAGCCGGCGACGTGCGCGAAATTCACCACGTGGCGCTGTTGATCGCCTACGGAGCCGCGGCCGTGAACCCGTACCTCGCCTTCGAATCCGTCGAAGACCTGGCGCATAAGGATTATCTCAAGGTCGATGGCGAAACCGCCGTGAAGAACCTGACCAACGCACTCTCCACCGGCGTGCTCAAGATCATGGCCAAGATGGGTGTTTCCACGATCATGAGCTACCGTGGCGCGCAGCTGTTCGAGGCCATCGGCCTGAACAAAGACGTCATCGACGAGTACTTCACCGGAACGACATCCCGTGTGGGAGGCATCGGCCTCGACGAGATCGCGGAAGAAGTGGCCATCCGTCACCGCGTGGCGTATCCGACCCAGTGGACCGCACGACCACACCGCAACCTGCGTACCGGCGGCGAATACAAGTGGCGTCGTACCGGCGAGGACCATCTCAACGATCCGGAAGCCATCTTCCTGCTGCAGCAGTCGACCCAGCGTGGCGACTACGACATGTTCAAGAAGTACTCGAATCACATCAACGACACATCCAACCGTCTGATGACGCTGCGTGGCCTGATGAAGTTCAAGTCCGACCGTAAACCGATCGACATCAGCGAAGTCGAGCCGGCCAGCGAAATCGTCAAGCGTTTCTCCACAGGTGCGATGAGCTACGGCTCCATTTCCCAGGAAGCGCACGAAACCCTCGCCATCGCCATGAACACCATCGGAGCACGTTCCAATTCTGGTGAAGGCGGCGAGTCTGAAGACCGTATCAACGATCCTCTTCGCTACAGCAAGATCAAGCAGATTGCGTCGGCCCGTTTCGGCGTGACCAGCGATTATCTCGTGCACGCCACCGACCTGCAGATTAAGCTGGCTCAGGGTGCCAAGCCGGGTGAAGGCGGTCATCTGCCGGGAGCCAAGGTTCCGCCGTGGATCGCCAAGGTGCGCCACGCCACTCCGGGCGTGGAGCTCATCTCCCCGCCGCCGCACCATGACATCTACTCCATCGAGGATCTCAAGCAGCTGATCAACGATGCGAAGATGGCCAATCCGAAGGCCCGCATCCACGTCAAGCTCGTTTCCGAGTTCGGTGTTGGTACCATCGCGGCGGGCGTGGCCAAGTGCCATGCCGATGTCGTGCTGATTTCCGGATATGACGGCGGTACCGGCGCGGCTCCGCTCAACGCGATCAAGCATGCCGGCACCCCATGGGAAATCGGTCTGTCCGAAACCCAGCAGACCCTGGTGCTCAATGGTCTGCGTTCCCGTATTACGGTGCAGTGCGACGGCGAGCTCAAGACCGGACGAGACGTCGTGATCGCGGCCCTGCTCGGAGCCGAAGAATTCGGTTTCGCCACCGCGGCCCTGATCGTTGAAGGCTGCGTCATGATGCGTGCCTGCCAGAAGAACACCTGCCCGCAGGGCATTGCGACCCAGGATCCGGAATTGCGCGCCCGATTCAAGGGCAAGCCGGAACATGTGGTCAACTTCTTCATGTTCATCGCCGAGGAGGTGCGTGAACTGCTCGCACAGCTTGGCTTCCGTACTCTGGAAGAGGCCGTCGGCCACGTCGAATGCCTCGACCAGAACGAAGCCATCAAGCGTTGGAAGTCCGACGGAATCGATTTGAGCAACGTGCTGATGCAGCCGGGCCCGGTTCCCGGAACCATCCTGCACCAGACCATCGAGCAGAACCATGAACTCGACAGGGCGCTTGACAACAAGCTCATCGAGCTTGCCCAGCCCGCCCTTGACAATAAGGAACCGGTGCGCATCGATATGCCGATCCGCAATGTCTACCGCACGCTGGGAACCATGGTCGGCTACGAAATCACCAAGCGCTATGGTGAGGAAGGTCTGCCGGACGATACCATCGATATGACGTTCCACGGTGCCGGCGGTCAGTCCATCGGCGCGTTCATTCCGCGTGGCGAGACCATCCGCGTATACGGCGAGGTCAACGACTACGCAGGCAAGGGACTTTCCGGCGGTCGTATGGTCGTTCGTGCGGAGAACGGCGTCACCTTCGATCCCCATGAGAACGTGATCGCAGGAAACGTCACTGGTTTCGGCGCGACTTCCGGACAGATGTTCGTCGCAGGACGCGCAGGCGAGCGTTTCGGTGTTCGTAACGGCGGAGCAACCTTCGTGGTGGAGGGCGTGGGCGACCACGGCTGCGAATACATGACCGGCGGTACCGTGGTGATTCTCGGCCCCACCGGACGTAACCTGGGCGCAGGTTTCTCCGGCGGAAACGTGTACGTGCTTGACCTTGATATGAAGCAGGTCAATCCGGCTGCGGCCAACAGCGGAGCGCTGCTGTTCGAATCCCTGGATGAGAACACGAACGAACTGGTGCGCGAACTCGTCAAGCAGCATGCTGAGGAGACGGGTTCCGCATTCGCCCAAGGACTGCTTGACGACTGGGAGAACAGCGCCAAGCGATTCACCCACATCGTTCCGAAGCACTTCCTCGCCATGCAGAAGGCGATGAAGGAAGCCGAAGAGAAGAACATAGATTTCAACACGCCCGGCGTCTGGGAACAGGTGTACGAGCAGGTTATGGAAGGAGCGCGCTGACATGGGAGATCCTCGTGGATTCCTGAAGGTCCGTACCCGTCGCGAACTAGCCGAACGCCCCATTGAGGAGCGCATCAAGGACTGGTTCGATGTCCACGCCGAATCCGGCCTGCAGCCGTGGACCACCGAACAGGCATCCCGCTGCATGGATTGCGGTACGCCGTTCTGTATGAGTGGCTGCCCTCTCGGCAACATCATTCCGGATTTCAATGATCTGGTTCGCCAGGAACGGTGGGAGGACGCGTACAACCGTCTGTCCGAAACCAACAACTTCCCTGAGTTCACCGGACGCATCTGCCCGGCGTTGTGTGAGGCGGCCTGCGTGCTCGGCATCCACCAGCCGGCGACGATGGTGCAGAACGATGAGCGTACGATTATCGACCAAGCTTGGGAACTTGACTATGTCAAGCCACTTCCTCCGCAGCGTCTGACCGATCAGACCGTTGCGGTGGTAGGCTCCGGTCCGTCCGGACTGGCCTGTGCCCAGCAGCTCACGCGAGCCGGCCACACCGTGGTCGTGTACGAGCGTGACGATGCCATCGGCGGTCTGCTGCGTTACGGCATTCCGAACTTCAAACTCGACAAGCGACTCATCGATCGCAGAGTGGAACAGATGGAAGCGGAAGGCACCGTGTTCCGTACCGGCGTCGAAATCGGCAAGGACATCTCCTGGGATGACCTGCGTTCCCGTTATGACGCCGTGGTAGTGGCCATCGGTTCCACCGTGCCGCGTGACATGAACATTCCGGGCCGTGAGCTCAAGGGCATCCATTTCGCCATGGAATTCCTGCCCGATGCCACGCGTCGCGTGTATGGCGTCAAGCCGGTGAACGACATCACCGCCGAAGGCAAGCATGTGGTGATCATCGGCGGCGGCGATACCGGTTCCGACTGCCTTGGCACGTCCATCCGCCAGGGCGCGAAGGACGTTACCGTGCTGCAGATCATGCCGCAGGAGCCGGCCGAACGTCCGGACAACCAGCCGTGGCCGACTTTCGCGCGACTGTACAAGGAGACCACGTCCATGAAGGAAGGCGGAGAGTACGTGTACAACACGGATTCCGTCAACTTCGTAGGCTCCGAAGACGATCAGAACAAGGTGAAGGTGGAGGATTCCACTGCGACCGAAGGTTTCGTGGCAGACGAAAACGGTCACGTCACCGGCTTGAAGGTGGTGAGCGTGGCTCCGGGTGAGAACGGACCGTTCACTCGACAGCCTGGCACCGAACGTGTGATTCCTGCCGATCTGGTGCTCATCTCCGTGGGCTTCCTGCATCCGGATACCACCACGCTCGTAGACCAGTTGCCGGTGGATCTTGACGGCCGTGGCAATGTGGCGCGCAACGACAAGTTCGCCACATCCCAGGATGGCGTCTTCGCCTGTGGCGACGCAGGTCGTGGCCAGAGCCTCGTGGTGTGGGCCATCTCCGAAGGACGCTCCTGCGCGGCCGCCGTGGATGAATACCTCACCGGCTCCACCGAACTGCCGGCGCCGATCGTCGCATCCAAGCGTCCGATGATGCTGCCTCGCTGAACGGAACATATGCGTCAATCGTAAGAAACGAGCGCTAAAGCGGCTTCCCGAATCGTAAGGGAAGCCGCTTTTCGTATGGCACAAAGGCGAGATATGAAGAAAAGTCGGCCAATTGACGTGCGCAAGGCGGGGAAAACGGACGGTGTGGGGTAAAGTGGCATGCAGCAACACGTAACAAAGGAGTGCACAATGCCTAACCGTGCAGAGCGTCGAGCCCAGGCCAAGCAGAATCGCAGGGGAGTACCGCAGCAATACGATCAGACCCGTGGCCGTGGACGCTCCGGCATGCTGGACGAATATCAGCTGCAGGAGAAGTCCCGCCGTCTTCAGGAGGGGACGGATGGCCCATGGAAGCCGAGCGGTGGCACGCTCGAAAATGCGGAAAGCACGCTGACCGCGAATCCCAACTACTCCAATCCCAAGATGTTCAAGGCTCCGCATTCGGTCCGTCAGTGGTTCCGTGTGGTGAGCTGGGTGCTCATCGCGATCTCCGCGATCGCTTTCTTCGTGATCATGTGGCTGCCGCAGCATCCGATGTGGCTCATCGCCACCGTTTGCGGCGTCTTCGTGGTCGGTGTGTTGAGCCTGTTCTTCACGGCCGGCAATCCAAGCCACAATCCGAATCTCGACCAAAATGGCACCGCCGTCTGACAAAAGTTCACGGCAAAACTTTTCCTGACGCGGAAAACCCGGAATAAACGCGCGATTATTGTGACACGAACGCAACAATCGCGCGTTTTCGCGTTGATGTGTCCTAAAGTGGAACACGGAAACGACTACCTGACTCGAAGAGGAGAATGCGGATATGAAGGTTGACATCCTTTCCCGAGAATACCCACCGAAAGTGTACGGCGGCGCAGGCGTGCATGCGGAGGAGCTTTCCAAAGTGCTGGCCGAGCGAGTGGACGTTACCGTACGTGCGTTCGACGGCCCCCGCGAACCGGCGGATATACCCGAGATTCCGGGCGATGATCCCAAAGGTTCGCTTAAGGTCGTAGGATACGACGTTCCCCAAGAGCTTAAGGACGCCAACGGAGCATTGAAGACCTTCGGCGTTGATCTGCAGATAGCCAACGACGTCGATGCCGACATCATCCACGCACATACCTGGTATGCATGCCTGGCCGGTTACCTCGCCAAGATGCTGCACGGAACCCCGCTGGTCATCACCGCCCACTCGCTTGAACCGTTCCGCCCGTGGAAGCGCGAGCAGCTCGGCGGCGGATACAACCTGAGCTCCTGGGCCGAGAAGGACGCCTACGAGCACGCCGACCGCGTGATCGCGGTGTCCGCTGGCATGCGTGAGGACATCCTCGCGGCATATCCGAACCTCGATCCGGACAAGGTGGTCGTGGTGCATAACGGCATCACCATGAGCCAATTCGAGACACCGTCCGACGATGACGAGGGCTGGAAGGTGTTCGAGCGCTACAACATCGACCGCAGCAAGCCGACGTTGCTATTCGTCGGACGCATCACACGGCAGAAGGGCCTGCCGTATCTGCTCAAGGCGCTGCATTTCGTTGATCCGGGCGTTCAGATCGTGCTGTGCGCGGGCGCTCCGGACACTCCGGAAATCATGGAGGAGGTCAAGACCGCCTTCGCCAAGCTTGACGAAGAACGCGGCAACGTGATCTGGATCGAGGAAATGCTTCCGAAGCCGGAACTGAACGCTCTTGAACATGGTTGCGACGCGTTCATCTGCCCGTCCATCTACGAACCGCTCGGCATCGTGAACCTTGAAGCCATGGCCTGCGGTCTGCCGGTCGTGGCATCCGCCACCGGTGGCATTCCGGAAGTGGTCGTCGACGGCGAAACCGGCTATCTCGTTCCGATCGACCAGCTGCACGACGGCACCGGCACTCCGACCGATCCCGACAAGTTCGTGCACGATATGGCGGACGCCATCAACAAGATCATGGCAGATCCGGAGACCGCCAAGAAGATGGGACAGGCCGGCTACGAGCGTGCCCGCGACCATTTCAGCTGGGAATCCATTGCCGATAAGACAGTCCAGGTATATGAGGATGTGCTGGCGGAACGCCAGTAGATTCTGATGCCTTTCGGCGCTCGGTTGAGCCTGCGCTTGGCTGAACGCCCGAAGGATGGGCGATTGCAACGTTGCCTCCCTCCGGCGCATTATGCTGGCGGGAGGTTTTTCATGTTCGATATGCGGGCCGATATGCGGCCCATGGTACGGACCTGCGATGAGGAGGAGATGTCATGGTCGAGGAGAATATCGCGCTGAGACTCGAAGGTGTGGAATTTCGCAGGCGTAGGCGTGTGATTCTGACCGATGTGAATCTGGAGATCAAAAAAGGCGAGAAATGGGTGCTGTTCGGGCCCAATGGCATCGGTAAATCCAGCCTGGTTCAAATGATGAGCACAAGGGGTTTCCCGTCCTGTGGAACGGTCGACATTCTGGGCAACCGTCTGGGCAAGGTCGACGTGTTCTCCTACCGCAACCGAATCGGATTGAGTTCCGCGGAATTGGGACGTGCCTTCCCTCCGCAGGAAGATCCGATCGACGCGATCGTGACCGCATTGACCGCAGTCACCGGCCGTTGGCGCGACACTTATACGGATGAGGATTACGCCAAGGCCCGTTCCCTGATGCGTGAGTTCGGCATTGAATATCTTGAGGGAAAGATGATGTTCAAACTGTCGGAGGGTGAACGCACCCGCGTGCTCATCTGCCGAGCACTGATGGCCGATCCGGATCTGCTGATTCTGGATGAGCCTACCACCGGATTGGACTTGGGAGGCCGTGAGATCGCGTTGCACGCGTTGAGCAAGGTGGGTGCCGAGGAATCGGATCGTGCCGTGCTACTGGTCACGCACAGGCTTGAGGAGATTCCGCAGGGATTCGACCATGTGGCAATCATGGGACGCATCGCCGGAAACGAGGCCGACGCGTATGCGGACAACGTCGCGGGCAACGATCCGGCTCCGGGAACCGTCATATATTCCGGCGATTTGGAACATGGCTTCACATCCGAACGCCTCAGTCGAATTTTCGGACTGGACCTGCATGTGACGCATTCGAATGGGCGCTGGAGCGCATACGCGCAGTAGCCAGCCAACCAACGGGTGTGCGAAAATTCCCACGAAGACCTGAATCCGCGCATACGATAGCATGGATGGTCGGGAATGCCGCAACAGCCGAAGCGGAACGTAAGTTCGGATAAGGAGAGCAAGATGCGTCGAGGACCATTCGTGGCCGGCGAGAAAGTGCAGTTCACGGATCGCAAATCCAATAAGATCACCGATCAGCTCGTGCCCGGAGGTGTGACGCAGACATCGCACGGCATCATCCTCCATGACGAGGTGATCGGATCGCAGGAAGGTTCCGTGGTCGTCACCGTCACCGCCAAACGCGAGGCGCAGATCAACCAGCAGCATCCGGAACGGGATGCGAACAAGCCGTGGAAAGGCGTCCGTGCCATCGGAGGTTGGGAATTCTGCGTCATGCGTCCGCGACTGGCCGATTACGTGCTGTCCATGCCCCGCGGCGCGCAGATCATGTATCCGAAAGACATCGCGCAGGTGATTCAGCTCGGAGACATCCGTTCCGGCATGAACGTTCTGGAATCCGGAGCGGGATCGGGCGCGATGAGCATCAATCTGTTGGACGCAGTAGGGGAAGGCGGCGGTCTTACCACCATTGAGATGCGTTCCGAATTCGCCCGTGTGGCTGAGGCGAACGCCACGATTTACTTTGGTGCCCGTCCGTCATGGTGGGATTTGAAGACCGGTGATTTCGATTCGGTCGCGGCCACGCTGCCGGAACATTCCTACGACCGCATCATGCTTGATATGCTCGATCCGTGGAACCGGCTCGAACAGGCGTACCGTGTGATTGCTCCGGGCGGCGTGCTCGTTGCGTACGTGACCACGACGACCCAGCTGAGCCGCATGGCCGAGGCGTTGCGTGAAGCGGGATGCTGGACGGAACCGGACATCCAGGAGACGATGGAACGCAATTGGAAGGTCCAGGGACTGGCGATTCGTCCCGACCATCAGATGATCGGACATACCGGCTTCCTGATGGTGTCTCGTGCCATGGCTCCCGGATTCCAAGCATTGCGCAAACGCGATCGCACCACAAAAGACACGACCACGGACATTGACTCTCTGAGCGCACAGGAACGGGCCGAACAGCTTGAGGATCTCGAACTGCGTGACATCTCCGACCGTAAGCTTCGCAAGGTGTTGCGCGATCTCGACGCGCAGGTGGACGCAATCGGCGAGTGATTCACCCGGTTCGCGCGTATCTGCGGGATAATGGGTTGAGGATCGCGAACGATGTGGTGTCCGACCAAAGATGGGAGCATACGGCTATGGGAACAAGCCTGAAAAAAGTCGCGAAAAAGGCCAAGGACTACAAGTATGTGCTGCTGGTGATGCGCCATGCGAAGACGGAGCCTTTCGGCAACGGTGGCGATGCGGGTCGTGAGCTTACCGACAAGGGACGCAAGCAGGCGAAGGCCGTGGCCAAGGGATTGGTGGAACACAAGATGATGCCGAGCCGCATAGCGTGTTCAAGCGCCACCCGTGCACGCCAGACCTGCGACCGTATGCTCAAGGTGTTCGGAGACGATCCGAAAGTCGACTATCGGCAAAGTCTGTATGAAGATGGCGTGCAGTCCGTGTTCGACGAGCTGGCTCAGACCAAAGACAAGCATCATGTCCTGCTGGTGCTTGGTCATGAGCCGACGGTATCGGTCGCCTGCCAGTGGATAGCCAGTTCCGAATCCGACTCGTCGTTGCTCGACATGCTCAATCTGGGCATGTCACCGGCATCGATCGCGGTATTTGGTTCCAACGTCCCATTCAACCAATGGCAACTGCATGAAGGAGAGCTCATAGCCCTGCTTACGGCGAAGGATTTCAGCTAACGTTTCCGTATGAGCATACGAACGTGTCTAGGTTCGGTGACATGCTTAGGGGGACGAATGGTCTTTGCGCCATGGACGGCCATGATTCACAGTGCGCAGCCTTACGTGCGTTACCAAGGAGAGAGGCATGCCCGCCAGCAAACACATCAGCGTCATCGTTCCTGTGTACAACGTTCGGCGGTATCTTCGTCAATGCCTCGAATCCCTGGCGGCACAGGACTATCCGTCATTCGAGGTCATTCTTGTCGATGACGGTTCGACGGATGGGTCGGGATTGCTTTGCGACGAATATGCGTCGCAGAACAGATGCTTCAAGGTCGTGCATCAGCAAAACGAAGGACTGAGTGCCGCCCGTAATAGGGGGTTGTCTTTCGCCTGCGGCCAGTATATTTCCTTCGTGGACAGTGACGATTGGGTTTCCCGGCATTATCTGTCCATGCTTATGTCCGCTATTAAACGAACTGGCATGCCTTGCGCGTCTCTCGCGCATCTCAAACCATTCCGCGATGGTCATGACTGTAGATTGCATGATGTTCGGGGAACGCAGCCTGCATGGATCGGAGGAAAGCACGTGCAGGTCATGGACGAACTGACCATCCAGAAAGCATTGCTGCGCCAGCGTGTCAATTGCGGGGCCCAAGCGAGATTATACCGTCGAGACGTGCTGTTCGATGCCGCGGTTGATGGTAAGGTGTTCCCGGAAAGTCTGCTGTATGAGGATCTGGCAACGGTATACCGCTTCATGCATGAGGCGGGCGGCAGCGCGCTGGTACATGGGAATCTGTATGCGTACAGGCGTAGACGCTCGAGCATCATGGGGAGTCTTGACGCGCTCCATGACGAAAAGACAAAGTCCGCGATTCAGGTATCGCGCGGATTATATGAGAATATGCTGCTGTGGTATCCCGAACTCAGTAAAGAGACCGCATCACGATGCCTTGCCCTGTTGTGCACGGTGTACGCTTCACTGGGCCGTCATGAGCAGGGCAATGAGAAGGCCCTGTGGCAGGAGATCCAGCGATACTCCGTTCTGGTCCGTGACGATGCGGGGGCCCGGTTGAAGGATCGTATTGCGGCGTATTGCGTGATGTCCGGGGAACGCGTATTCGCCATGTTTTGCAGGCTGTATCGGGGGCATTATCGTTGGATTGGATTCTGAAGGTGCGGAGAGTTTGACGGGAACGGGAGGTTGACATGGTCTACGGCCTGCTGATTCTGGCCTGCTGCTCGGTGTGTCTGCTCATGCGGATACCGAAGCTGCGGCAAATCCGATGCTTCGGTCTGATCGTGATGCTGACGCTGACGGCGATCGTTTCCGGGTTGCGTTCCAGCGGCGTCGGCACGGACAGTCCCATGTATGAAAGGCTGATCGGACATTCCGATAGATGCTCCGAATATGGTTTCGAGGCCGGCTATTGCCTGTTGAACAGTGCCATACATTGGTCGGGCGCGACCTATGCCGTGCTGTTCGTTTTGGAAAGCTTTCTGCTGTATGGCTCCATCGGATTATTCATCTACCGATACGTCGAGAAACGATGGTGGGGTTTCTCCTGCCTGATGATTTTCGGAACACGCATGTTCTTCATGGCGATGAACATCTCTCGCCAATACATTGCGGTGGCCTTGTGTTTGCTTGCCTTCATGCTGTACGAGCGAAGACGTTGGAAGTCCGCGTTGGGGTTGGTGCTGCTTGCCATGACCTTCCATATCACGTCCATCGTGGTGCTGCTCGTTCCGCTCGTAGCGCGGTGGACGCGATCCGAGCGTTTCGAGTTCCGGTCCGCGGCCGTGGTCGTAGTGGCGTTCCTGATGCAATTCCTCGACTACGGCGGGATCATTTCCTGGATTGCCGGTTTCATTCCCAAATACCGCCATTACCAGCATGATTCGCTGATGGACAATACCGGAACGTCGGTGTCTATGCTGGCGTACACATTGGCGCTATCGGTGGTCTATATCGTCTATATGTGGCGCAGAAAACGAAACAAGCGCGTCGGTGGGTCGGATGATGCGTGCGGAATCGCGCGTTGTGAGTGCGATGATTTGTTGTTGGCCGGCGCAGTGGTCTATGTGGTCGTGTCCGATGCCTTTGCCGGCGTCGGCACGTTGAGTCGTGTATCCGTGTTCTTCACCATGTTTTTCGTCTGGCTGTTGACGGCTCTGTTCTCCACGCTGGGCAAGCGCATGCAGATTGCAGTGGAGCTGCTGGTTCTGGTCATGTCGTTCCTCGTGTGTTACCGGCAGGTTTACATCAGGGGAAATTTCGGCGTACTGCCTTATAGGGTGTTCTTCTGAGCGGGGACGGAAAGGGGACGGTATGTCCGATGTACGGCCGCTGATTTCGGTGATTGTTCCGGTGTATGGCGTCGAGGACTCTCTGGACGCATGCGTGGAATCCATCGTGAAGCAGACCTACCGTAATCTTGAGATCATTCTGGTGGATGACGGATCGCCGGACCAGTGCCCGGAATTATGCGACCGTTGGGCTGTTCGGGATTCCAGAATCCGCGTCATCCACCAACGCAACGGCGGTCCGTCCGCGGCCCGCAACGCCGGAATCGAAGCGTCGCGGGGCGAATATCTCGGATTCGTGGACTCGGACGACAGCATCGCCGAAGACATGTATGAAACGCTATTGCGGAACCTGGTGGGCGAACGGGCGGACATCTCCATCATCGGAACCAGTCTGGTGGGGGAGGACGGCAAACCATACGTGCCGCATGCGACCAAGTGCCGTTTTCGCATGACTTCGGAACAGGCCTTCAAATACGTGAACCTGCCCGGATATTTTTATGTGGCGGTGTGGGACAAACTGTACCGACGCGAACTGTTCGACGATGTGCGTTTCCCGTTGGAACGACGCAGCGGCGAGGATTATCCCGTCACGTTCCGTGTGATCGATAAGGCTGAAACATTGATCTATGATTCCGCTCCGAGGTATTACTACCATCTGCATGAGCGGATGACGTTGCGTCTGCGCGTCACCACCGCGCAAAGCGACGAAACCGGCGCCGCGCTGGAACTGGTGCGAGCCAAATATCCGCAATCGTACGACTACATGCTGTACGGTCATCTCATCGCGACGATCGGCACCTACAACAACATCGTTCTGCAAGGGCAGCGTGGACGGTGGACGGATTTCGAACGGCATGCCGTCGCACTTACGCGGAAGTCGCTGCCCCGTATCATGAAGCTGCGGGAGATTCCAAAAACCAAACGTGCGCAGATGCTGCTGCTGTGTCTTTCGCCCGCCCTGTACCGAAGAACGCTGGTCATGTTCAAACATCACCATGCCAGGGCCTTGAGCTGAGTGGGGTGTCCATGCGTTTCGCTCATTCCGTGAAGTTCAATGCGGTGATGAACACGATCCTGACCGCATCCAACATGCTGATCGGAATCATCACCATTCCATACATCACCAGAACGCTTTCCGTGGAAGGCTACGGCAACGTCACATTCGCCCAGAACATTTCGCAGTGGCTGTCGGCGATCTGCCTGGTGGGCATACCGACCTACGGCATACGCGAATGCGCGCGCGTACGCAATGACAAGGGACGACTGGCGTCCGTGGTCAAAGAACTGCTCGTCATCATCACCATCTGCACGTTGACGACGCTGGCATGCTTCGCATTGGCCATAGCGCTCGTACCCCGGCTTCGTGAGCTTTCGGCGTTGATGCTCATGTTCCTCGTCAGCACGCTGATGCTCTCCTACGGGGTGGAGTGGTTCTTCCAAGCCATGGAGGAATACGAGTACATCACCATACGAAGCGTCGTGTTCAAAATGCTCTCGTTCGCCGCCATGCTTGTTTTCGTGCGGGCCGACGGGGACTATCTGATCTATGGTGCGATAACGGCGTTCGTGACCTGCGGCAATAACGTGTTCAATCTGATTCGGCTTGGAAGCATGGTCGATCTGCGTGCCGCGGGGCCTCTGCGCATGCGTCGCCATGCAAGACCGCTCGCATCGTTTGCGGCGCAATCGATCGCGTCGTCGATGTATCTGTTCTTCGATAGCGTGCTGCTCGGCATGCTTTCCGCCAACAATATGCAGGTCGGTTTCTACCAGCTTGCCGCCAAACTCAAGGGTGTGTGCTGGAGTGTGGTCAATGCGATCGTCGGGGTGCTGGTGCCACGACTGTCATACTATGCGCGGCATTCCATGCGGCGGTATTACGATCTCGTCGGCAAAGGTTTCGGATTCGTCTGCAATCTGTGCCTTGGATTGTGTTGCTACCTGGTGGCGGAGGCCGGACCGTTGACCGTATGGGTATCCACGGAGAAGTATCTTGACGCGGTTACAGCGGTGCGCATCATCGGATTGGTGGGATTTTTCGCCTGCATGAGTACGTTTCTGGGATTATGCATCCTCACGCCTCTTGACCGTGAGGACAAGCTCGCCGCATCCAATCTGATGGGTGTGCCGGTCAGTCTTGCAGGGAACTTCCTGCTCGATGCGCGTTTCGGAGCTACGGGTGCGGCGGCGTCGATGCTGGTCGCGGAGGTTATTATTTTCGCGATGCAAGTGCGTTATTCCCGGGATGTGCTTCGCAGGGCGGTGAATCTGGGGCGTGTAATCCGCATGACCGGCTGCCATGTGTGTGCGTTTTCGGTTTTGCTGGTACTGCTGCGCAGCGCATCAGGGCTATCGATGGGATGCGGCGCGCAGGTGGCGTTCGGCATGCTTTCGTATTGTTCGGTGTGGATGGCTGCCGGTCTACTGGTGCGGGAGGATACCGCTTGGTGGATGTTCGGATTGGTGCGTGACGGATTCGCCCGGATAAGGAAGCGGGTATGACTGTGGCGTTGCGGCAAGGTGCGTAAGACGCTGCTGCCATGGAACAGTCCAGTCGGTCAGCTCAGTTGCGCCGTACGTTCGATGTGCACGGCGCGCACAACCGGGAGATAGGCCCGTTTTTTCGAGGTTGTGATCGAAAGGGGGTATGCTCCATCAGGTTCCGCTTTTCTCGAGCGATTCGAAAACGGCCATTTTCCAACGATTTATGATTTTGGTGTCGAAATGGTCTGCATCCAATTCGGCCCCAACCGGGAGATATGCCCGTTTCTCGAGGTTGTGGCAGAGGAAGGTCCGCCGTGACTTGAACCTTTTGCGTAATGCGTAAAGATCCCGTTTGCGATCCATGGTGCAGAAAGACGGCCGTGCGGATTCTGGGCCGACTGTGCGGATTCTGGCTTGGCCGTGCGGATTTTTGAAGACTTGTGCGGATTCGTCATAGGGATTTTCCTCCAAATAAGCACTGAATTGGCGACTTTTAGCCATAAAAGACCGTTCTTGGACGGTTTTGGGCAGCGGGCCAATCCGCACAACCTGCCGAAAATCCGCACAGCATCTCCCGACGTCTGCCGGGATTTGAGTGATGCCGCGGAACGACGTCAACCGTAAGAACCTATTTAGACATGATTGGTTATAAATCCAACTAATAACGACACTCAAATTTTCCTAATGTCTTATAACAAGTCGTTTCGTGGTAGCTTGAGCGGGTTGCATTCGTTCATATCTGATGGAGGATTTCATGTCCGCTCTTACTTCCGTCTCCGGTTTCCCGCGCATCGGCCAAAACCGTGAACTGAAGAAAATCATCGAAGCCTATTGGAAGGGCAATGCCGCCCTCGACGACGTTCGCGTCACGGCCAAGGAACTGCGCGCCAAGCATTGGAAGCTGCAGCAGGACGCCGGAATCAACCTGATTCCCAGCAACGATTTCAGCTACTACGATCAAATCCTCGACACGGCGATTCTGCTCAACGTCATCCCGCAGCGTTACCAGCGTCTTGCCTTCGACAATCCCGAGGAGACCCTCTTCGCCATGGGCCGCGGCTACCAGGGTGAAAAGGGCGATGTGACCGCACTGCCAATGAAGAAGTGGTTCACCACCAACTACCACTATCTCGTTCCGGAAATCGACGAAGCCACGAACATCAAGCTCAACAGCACCAAGCCCTTCGACGAATTCAACGAAGCGAAGGAACTCGGCATCATCACCAAGCCGGTGCTCATCGGACCGTACACGTTCCTCAAGCTGGCACGCAATCCACAGGCCGAGGAACTTGAATACGACAAGGGCCTTGTGAACGCGGTCTGCGCGGTCTATGCCGAAATCGTGACCAAGTTCGCACAACTGGGCGCCGAATGGATCCAGATCGACGAACCGTATCTGGTGCTCGACAAGGAACCCGGCGACGTGGAACTCTTCAAGTCCCTGTACGCCAAGATCCTGCCCGCCCGCGAAGGCAGGATCAAGGTACTGCTCAACACCTACTTCGGCCATGTCGCCGACATCTACGAAACCATCAACCTGCTCGGCTTCGACGGCATCGGCCTGGACCTGAACGAAGGCAAGGAAGAAAACCTCGCCGCGGTCGAACAGCATGGTGTGGCGGAAAACACCACCATCTTCGCCGGAGTCGTCAATGGACGCAACATCTGGCGCAACAACTACGCAGTCAGCCTCGGCCTGATCGACGCTTTGAAGAAGGTCACCGACAACGTGGCGGTCTCCACCGCCAGCTCGCTCCTGCACGTGCCATTCAGCACCGAAGGCGAGGACGGGCTGTCCGGCGAAGTCCGCAAGCATTTCGCCTTCGCCGTCGAAAAACTGGACGAGCTCAGTGAAATCGCCGATCTTACCGATACGGACGAAGAGGGGAAAAAGGCGTCCACGGCGCTCGCTGCCAACCAGGCGCTGTTCGATGGAACCCGCGTGGCCGCCGACCAGGCGGTGGCCGATCGTCTTGCGGCATTGACCGATGCTGATTTCGTTCGTCAGCCGGCCCGTACGGAACGCCAGAAGGAACAGCGTGAATCCCTCGGTCTGCCGCTGCTGCCGACCACCACCATCGGATCCTTCCCGCAAACCAAGGAAGTGCGCGCCGAACGAGCGAAGCTGCGCAAGGGCGAGATCAGCAAGGCCGAATACGACGAGTACATGAAATCGCAGATCGACGCCTGCATCAAGCACCAGGAAGAGCTCGGTCTGGACGTGCTTGTGCACGGTGAGTTCGAACGTAACGACATGGTCGAATACTTCGGCCAGAACCTCAACGGATTCCTGTTCACCAAGAACGCCTGGGTGCAGTCCTACGGCACCCGCTGCGTGAAGCCCCCGATCGTATGGGGCGACGTCTCGCGCGCCTCTGCGATTACCGTGGAGTGGAGCGCCTACGCGCAGTCCCGTACCAACCATGTCATGAAGGGCATGCTCACCGGCCCGGTGACCATCCTCAATTGGTCCTGGCCGCGTGAGGACATCACCCATGAGCAGCAGACCCAGCAGCTGGCCCTCGCCATCCGCGACGAAGTGCTCGATCTCGAAGCCGCAGGCATCAAGGTCATCCAGATTGACGAGGCCGCTTTGCGCGAGAAGCTTCCGCTCAGGAAGTCCGACTGGCACAAGCAGTATCTTGACTGGGCCATTCCCGCCTTCCGACTGGTGCATTCCGCAGTCAAGCCGACCACGCAGATCCACACCCACATGTGCTATTCGGAATTCAACGACATCATCAAGGATATCGACGCCATGGACGCCGATGTGATCTCGTTCGAAGCGTCCCGCGGCGATCTCGTGGTGCTCGACGCCATCCACGAAGCCAATTTCGAGACCGAAGCCGGTCCGGGCGTCTACGACATCCACTCGCCGCGCATCCCCTCCGAGCAGGAGATCGAAGAGCGCATCTACGAAATCCTCAAGAAGATGGACGTCGAAAAAGTGTGGATCAACCCTGATTGCGGCCTGAAGACCCGTGGCAACGCCGAAACCTGGCCAAGCCTGGAGAATCTCGTGGCGGCGGCCAAGGCGGTGCGCGCCAAAATCGCCGAATAAGGCCGCAGGCAAAGCATTCTGACAGGAAAAGGCAATGCACTCACCACTGTTCTCACTTGAAGTGTTTCCTCCGAAACGAACCTCCCCTGTAGGAACCATCTACGACACATTGGATGGCCTGCAGGGGTTGGACCCCGATTTCATTTCGGTGACATACGGAACGGGCAAATCCTCGGACCGGACGCTCACGGCACGCATCGCGCACACCGTGAACGAATACGGCATACCCGCCGTAGCGCATCTGACCGCGCAATACCTGGACAAAGACGACGTGGACCAGGCGCTCGCCATGTTCGACGAAGCGAAGGTATCGGGCGTGCTGGCCCTCAGGGGAGATGCGGTGGAAGGCGTGCAGCCGGTCGGCGTGTTCGAGCACGCCAGCGATCTAGCGGCCTACATCCGGCAGGAACGACCGGAACTGAAGATCTACGGAGCATGCTATCCGGAGAAGCATCCCCAATCGGCCACGTTGGAAGACGACATCGACAATCTCAAAAAGAAAGTCGATGCGGGAGTCACGCATCTGATATCGCAGCTGTTCTACGACAACGAAGACTTCCTGCGATTCCTCGACAAGGCGCGTGCCGCCGGAATAGACGTGCCGATCGAAGCCGGAATCATGCCCGTGATGAACGCCGGATCGGTACGCCGCATGGCATCCATCTGCCAATCAAGGGTACCGGAAAAACTCGAGACCATGCTGACCAAGTGGGCGGACAACAAAACCGTGCTCAAAGAAGCCGGCATAGCCTACGCATCCGAACAGATCAGCGACCTGGTGGCACGCGGTGTCGATGGAGTGCACCTTTACACCATGAACCACCCATGCGTCAGCCGGCGTATCTGGGCGAACGTCAAACCATTCTTCGTCTGAACGGACGATGCAACAAACACGAGGGGCGTTCCCGCGAAATAATTCGGGGGAGCGCCCCTCCTACTCTTGTGAGCAGCTACTATATAAAACATGTCTTCTACGCAACAAGAGTTTCGTGTGCTCGACCTGATTCGAGCCGGCCTTCAGGACCTTGACAAAGCACGCGCATTGCTTGACGGATTGCACGCCGACGGTGTCAGCAGCGAACACCTGCACATCCTGATGAACGCGCTCGAAAAAGCATGCGACCCCGACGTGGCCCTACGCAACTTGGTAGACATAGTCAAAGCGTTGCAAAGCCAAGGAAGGCATTTCAGCGATATCATCGTGGACGAGGCCGGATTCGTCAGACTCATCACCGTGCTCGGGGTTTCCGACGAAATGGGCAAACTCATGCGATTCCGCCCCGAACTCGTGGAAGCCGCCGCCAACGACACCTGCGAAAGCCACCTGTACAACCACAAACAACGCAGGGCACATGTGCTCAAAGCGGTCGGCGCGAACCCCGAAGACACCGCCGCGCCGACAGCTTCCTACCCATTGGCGCAGGCGGCCACCGCATTGCGCCAGACATACAGAAAACAACTTGCCGCGATCATGGCGCAAGACACCACCGCGGCGGACCCAACCGAAATACAGCCGCGCATCAGCCAGGAACTGTCCGACCTAGCCGACGCGGCACTGGAAGGCGCCCTCGCCATAGCGCGCAACGAAGTGGAAGGCAGCGAACACGTACGATTCGCCATCATCGGCATGGGCAAACTCGGAGCACAGGAACTCAACTACGTCTCCGACGTCGACCTGATCTACGTGGTGGAACCGGCCGACCACAACATCGACGGCATAACGCTGAGCCGGACCGGCACCAAAATGGCCACCACGATGCAGCGCGTGTGCCAATCGGTGATCATGGGAGTCGCCGAACCAACCCTATGGCAGATAGATGGAGGACTACGACCCGAAGGCAAAGACGGCCCGCTCGTCCGCAGACTCGAATCGCATGAGGCCTACTATGAGCAATGGGCGGAAAACTGGGAATTCCAAGCACTGCTCAAAGCCCGACCGGTGGCGGGAGACCCTGAACTCGGCGAAGCCTACATGGCCATGACCCGCCCATTCGTGTGGACGGCATCCAAACGAGACAACTTCGTCTACGACTGCCAGCAGATGCGCAAACGAGTGGAAGACCTCATCCCCGCACCCCTCAAAGACAGAGAGATCAAACTCGGACAAGGAGGCCTCAGAGACGTCGAATTCACCGTGCAGATGCTCCAACTCGTACACGGACGCTCCGACGAAACCCTGAGAACCAAATCCACACTCGACTCGCTCAGAGCGCTCGCGGAAGGCGGATACGTTTCAAGGGTCCAAGCCAAGAAGCTTTCATGGGATTACCGTTTCGAACGGGTGCTGGAACACCGACAGCAGATGTGGGCGCTCAAACGAACCCATCTGTTCCCGGATCTAGGAAAACCGAACCGCGGCGTACTGGAACGCAAACGGGAAATCGACGTGGACGAGCTGAACCGGAACGTCGAGCTACGCAGACTTTCCCGCGCCTTCCGCATGCATCCGGAGGAACTCGTCGAACGATACGACGACACCCGCCGCGAAGTGCGCAGGCTCCACCTCGACATCTACTACCGTCCGATGCTGCCGATCAACGCGGGGCTTGAGGACGAACAGGTGGAGCTGTCCGCAAAGGTGATGAAGGAACGATTCGAATCCATCGGATTCGCCGACGCCGACGCAGCCATGCGCCATGTGGCGGCCCTCACCGCCGGAGTGTCGCGCGCCGCGAAAATCAACAGGATCCTACTGCCGGCCGTGCTGCAATGGCTCGGAGAAGGACAGAATCCGGATATGGGATTGCTCAACTGGCGCAAACTCGAAGAGAACTTCGGCACGGAAAGCGAATATCTCGGATTCCTGCGCGACTCGTCGTCCGCCGCACAGCGACTATGCCACGTTCTGTCGAACTCGCGCTTCCTGGGAGACGCGCTCAACAAATCGGTCGAATCAGTGACCTGGCTCGGAGAGGACGAAAGCCTCAAACCACGCTCGCGCTCAAGCCTCGACATACAGACCGGATCCTCCCTGGAACGCAACGCCGGCAACATCAACGACTTCGCCAATTCGATTCGTTCCATGCGCAGACATGAAATCGAACGCATCGGCCTCGCCTGGATGAGTGGCGCGATCGACGGAGCCGAATCGCTGACAGGAATGACCGACGTATACGACGCAGCCCTCGAAGCAGCCCTGCAATGGGCCATCCGCCATCAGAAAAACAGTATGGAATTGACGGACGCGCCCGCATCGATCGCCATCATAGGAATGGGCCGCTACGGCGGCAGGGAAGTGAACTTCAGCTCCGACGCCGATGTGATCATCATCTACCGGCCGAACGAAGGAGCCGACGACGGGCAAGCCAACCTGTTCGCACGAAAGGTCCAGGAGGACCTTCGCGCCATCCTACAAGGTCCGACCACATTCGAACCGAAAATCGAACTCGACATGGACCTACGCCCCGAAGGAAAGAACGGACCACTGGTGCGTTCCTACGCATCCTGCGAGGAATACTACCGTTCATGGGCGAGCACATGGGAGCATCAGGCCCTGCTACGCGCCCGCTACGCCGCAGGAGACGCGACCCTGGCCGAAGACTTCCTGATGAACATAGCCAATCCGCTGCGCTACCCGAAAACTGATCTGAGCGACTCGCAGATCACCGAAATCCGCAAGCTCAAAGCACGTATGGAAGCCGAACGATTGCCACGAGGCGTACGCCGGGACCGTCACCTGAAACTCGGAAAAGGCGGCCTGTCGGACGTGGAATGGACCATCCAACTACTGCAGCTGCAGCATGCGGGAAACAACGCGAACCTGCGCGTCAACGGAACCCTGGAAGCACTGGACGAACTGGAACACCGCAAGCTGATCGATGCCGCGGACGCAGTCATCCTACGCAAAGCCTGGCGCATGTGCACAGCGGCGCGCAACGGCAGCTACCTATGGAGCGGACGAGTCAACCAAGCCGACATTCTGCCCGACGACACATATTCACTCGGCGGCATAGCGGTATACCTCGGATACGACGCCAACCGCGGCCAGCATTTCGAAAACGACCTGCTCGCCGTGATGCGCAAAAGCCGCGACGTGATGGAACGGCTCTTCTACGGCCGCGTATAACGGCCAACCGCCATCTATGGCACGGACAACACGACTCTGACGGACGAAAGGTGAAAAATGGTAGAAATACGTTTCATCCAGGAAGACGACGACACCGACATAGCCGCAATCATCCGGGCAAACCTCGAATCATACGGCCTGGATGTTCCGGGAACGGCGTACTTCGACCTCGAACTGAACCACCTAAGCCGCTATTATCTGAGCGAACCGGAACAAAGGGATTACCTCATCGCAGCCGACAACGGCGGACAGGTCATCGGAGGAGTCGGCATCGCCCGATTCGACGGTTTCGAACAATGCGCGGAACTCCAAAAACTATACGTAGCGGACACGGCCAAAGGAAAAGGAACGGGAAGCCGACTATTGGCCGAAATCCAGAACTGCGCTCGCAGGAAAGGATATCGGCGGCTGTATCTGGAGACGCATTCCGCATTGAAGCCCGCGATTCGCCTGTATGAGCGTGATGGATTCGTTGAGATCGGAAAGCCGGATTGCGTCTTCCACTCGGCGATGGACCGTTTCTTTATGAAAAACCTGTGATTGGCGCAACGATCATGAACACGCGGTGAACTGGAGGGTCAGCAGTTCAGGCTATAGTTGGCTAGGTCACTTCGAGTGGCCACCTTCGACCATAAGTTGTATGAAAGGTGAGCCGTTGTCCTCAACACTCGAACCGGCGATTGAGACGCCGATGGTTGGAAAAAGCGTCATCACTCTCGATGATCTTTCCATTCGTCAGATTCAGGATCTGTTGCGCAAGGCGCAGTACATCGATTCGCACCGTAAGGAAGTGGCACACACCTGTGAAGGCAGGGTGCTTGCCACTTTGTTTTATGAGCCGAGCACACGTACTCGTCTGAGCTTTGAGACCGCCATGCTGAGACTTGGCGGCAAGGTGATCGGTTTCGCGGGGGCGCAGCTTGCCTCCGTGACTAAGGGCGAGACGATCGCCGACACGTTGAAAACCGTTTCCAACTATGTGGATGTGGTCGCCATCCGTCACCCAAAGGAGGGTGCCGCTCTTGTGGCGTCGCGTGCCGCATCGGTGCCGGTGATCAACGCAGGCGACGGTGGGCACATGCATCCGACTCAGACCCTGGCCGATCTGGCCACGTTGCAGTCGCGTTTCGGCCGTGTGACCGACCTGACCGTCGGCCTGTGCGGCGATCTGACCTTCGGACGTACCGTGCACTCGCTGATCGAGACGCTGTGCCGTTTCGGCAATGTGCACTTCGTGCTCATCAGCCCTGACGAGCTCAAAACACCGCGCTATGTGCTCGATCGCATCGATGCGACCGAATCGTGCTCCTATACGGAGGTCAAGGATCTGGCTTCGGTGATCGGCGACCTTGACGTGCTGTACATGACTCGTGTGCAGAAGGAGCGCTTCTTCAACGAGGACGATTATCTGCGTCTGCGCGATACCTACATTCTTGACGAAGCCAAGATGGGCCTTGCCAAGAAAGACATGGCTGTGCTGCATCCGCTCCCGCGCGTCAACGAAATCGCCGTCGAAGTCGACGACGATCCGCGTGCTGCCTATTTCGAACAGGTCAAGAACGGTATGCTTATGCGCATGGCTTTGGAAAGCTCGGTGGTCGGCGACGACCTGCCGGGGTATGAACCGCTCGGATCCGAGGAGGTAGCTGCCTGATGGAAGTCACCAGCATTCAAAACGGCATCATCATCGACCATGTGCCGGCCGGCACCGCGCTCAAGGTGCTCGAGTATCTGAAAATCGATCCGGCCAAGACCAAGCTCGCGCTGATCATGAATGCCGACAGCCACCTGTATGGCACCAAGGACATCATCAAGATCGAGGATGCGGTCGAATCCGTGGACTTGGATGTACTCGGCCTTGTGGCACGCACTGCTACGGTGGGCGTGGTTCGTGGAGGCACGATCGTCGAGAAGAAGCAGCCGACGTTGCCGGAGCATGTGGTCAATATCCTCAAATGCGTGAACCCGCGTTGTGTGACCACCACCGAACCGGCCGTGCAAATGTTCCATCTGGTCCACTCCGATCGACAGGAATACCGTTGCGACTACTGCGATGAGGAAGCGAAGTTCTGACATGACGCTCACCCTTCACGACATCAAAGTCTGGAACACCAATGAGGTCATTGACCTGATCGTTCCTTCCGACGTGGATGAGTCCGTGGATGCTTCTTCCATGACCATCGCGCCGGGATTCGGGGATCCCCATGTGCATTTCCGCGATCCGGGCCAGACCTACAAGGAGTCGATGGTCTCCGGCTGCGCGGCTGCCGCATCCGGCGGTTACACGAACGTGCTCATCATGCCGAACACCGTTCCCGCGATGGACGGTATGAAGGTCGATGCCGATCAGCCCGGCGCAAGCGAGGTGCTCGACGCGGGATATGACACGGTGATCGACTATCTGCAGCATTACGAAGCCGCCCATGACGTGAAACTGCCTGTCCGCTACGACCTTTGCGTGTGCGCATCCAAAGGCCGTAGCGGCGGGGAGGCCACGGACGTCGCCGATTGGATCGGATATCTGCCGGGGCATGGCGACGATGAGAAGGATGCCTGCCAGCTGGCCCACCCTGTGACCGCCATCAGTGATGACGGATCGGCAGTCACGCCGCAGATCCTCGACCAGGTGTTCGCCAACGTAAAGGAATCCGGTCTGTATCTGATCGAGCATTGCGAGCATCACGATACGGGTGCGGTCAATGACGGTCCGGTCTCACGCAAGCTCGGTGTGCCCGGCATTCCGGAAGACACCGAACTGAAAATCGTCGAACGCGATATCGAAATGTCGCGTAAGACCGGTGTGCATGTGCACTTCCAGCATGTGAGCACGGCGATTTCGTTCGAAGCGATCCGCAAGGCCAAGGCCGAAGGGCTGCCGATTACCTGCGAGACGGCGCCGCATTACATCGCCTTGTGCGATGAAGCCTTGCTGGAATACGGCACTCTCGCCAAAATGAATCCGCCCCTTCGAAGCGAAGAGGATCGTCTGGCGACCATCGCGGCGGTGGCGGACGGCACTGTGGATCTGCTGGCCACCGACCATGCGCCGCACACTTTGGAGGAGAAGGCCCTGGGCTTCCTCGACGCGCCAAACGGAATCATCGGACTCGAATGCGCCTACGGCGTATGCCACAAAGTGCTGGTCGACGGCGGTCATATCTCCGACGAGCGACTCATCGAGCTCATGGCCACCGGTCCGGCGAAGCTCATGGGACACGAAACGACCGACATGGCAGTGCTGCTTGATGAGAACGCTGACGCCGTACCGGGAGATTGCGAGACCAAGCGCGTGCTTGACCTCGGCAAGGTGAACCATCCGGAAACCGTCGATCTCGTAGTGCTCGACACCACCCGGGAATGGACCGTGGACCCGGAGAAGTTCCATTCCACCGCACGCAACACCCCGTTCGGCGGGTGGAAGGTCACCGGCCGTCCCCTCGCCACCATCATCGGCTCGAAACTGGTTTTCAGCCGCATCAACAAGGAGGATTGATGGACCGTCTAGTCGAAGCGATCGCATCCAAGCAGAATCCGAGCGTGGTCGGCCTTGACCCGACCGAAGCGCTCGTGCCCGAACAGATCGTGGCAAGTTTCGCCGAGGAAATATCGGAACAGGTGGAGGATCCGACCGAAGCGCCGGCGGCACAGCTTTCCGTGGCCTTCTTCGAATTCAACCGCGTCATCATCGACGCTGTGGCGGACATCGTGCCGGCGGTCAAACCGCAGATCGCCATGTATGAGGCGCTTGGCCCGGCAGGCATCGATGCCTACACCATGACTTGCGAATATGCCGAACAGCAGGGTCTGTACGTGTTGGGAGACGTAAAACGAGGAGACATCGGATCCACGGCGGCCGCCTATGCGCACCATCTGAGCGGCGTGACGGCGGGGGAGAGCACCTTTGATCCATGGCATGAGGACGCCGTGACCGTGAACCCATATCTTGGCACGGACGGTATCACTCCGTTTGTGGATGCGGCCGAAAAAACAGACAAGGACATCTTCGTACTGGTACGCACATCCAACCCGTCCAGTAGCGAGCTTCAGGAACTTGAGCTCGCCTCGGGTGAACGTGTGTATGAGCATATGGCCGACCTGGTCGAAGGCTGGGGATCCGGAACCATCGGACGTTCCGGATACTCCCGCGTCGGCGCGGTGGTGGGCGCGACCCATCCGGAAGAGGGCAAGGCCCTGCGTGCCCGTATGCCGCATACCTTCTTCCTTGTGCCGGGATATGGCGCCCAGGGAGGCACCGCACAAGACGTGGCCGGCATGTTCGACCGGGACGGTTCCGGAGCGATCGTCAACTCGTCTCGCGGCATTATCGGCGCATGGAAGAAATCCGGCAAGTACTCGCCGTCCATGAGCGCGCAATCCGCGCTCGAACTCGTCGCGCAATCGGCTCGTGAAGCCGCGGAAGACATGCGTGACAATCTGCGCGTCGTTCTGCCGTAACCTAATCCAGTCCACAAATCGAACGCAATAGAGAGGGAGTCCATGACCACCGCAGCAACGTTCGTTCCGACCGTAGCCGAAGCTACGGATGCCGGATTCTTTCCGAGCCGGCATGAGGTCGAGATCGTTGACAACCGTGAACTGACCGATGGCGTCTACCGCCTGACCTTCCGCGACGAATACATCGCATCTCATGCCAGGCCGGCGCAATTCGTCGACGTATATTCCAATGATCCGAGCAAGCTCATGCCTCGCCCGTTCGGCGTATCCGAAGTCAACGGCGATGAAGTGAGTCTGATGTTCGCCGTCGTAGGAAAGGGCACGGCCGAATTCGCGGCTCTTCAGCCGGGAGACAGCATCCGTGTGTTGGGGCCGCTCGGCAATTCCTTCAACATCACGGAGAAGGCCAACTACGTGCTGGTGGCTGGCGGTCTTGGCGTACCGCCGTTGGTATGCGCGGCCCAGGCCGTCGCGGATTCTCAGGAATCCACCAGCACGGCCGTGTTCGGATACCGAAACGTGCGTTTCGGCGATGAATACGTTGGAAAATACGCCGATAAGACGTACAGCATCGATGAGACCGAAGGCAACGTCATTACCCTGCTCGACCGCATCGAAGATGAGCTGCTGAACGGTGAACTGAAGCCGGTGATCCTTTCCTGTGGCCCGTTGCCGATGATGAAGGCCGTGGCCGAGTGGGCCGCGAAGCGTGGCATCGAAGCTCAGCTGAGCCTCGAACAGCGCATGGGATGCGGTTACGGCACCTGTGTGCTGTGCACCGTCGACACGACCGAGGGACGATTGAAGGTCTGCTCGGACGGACCGGTTTTCACACGTGAACGTTTGGGATGGGGTGAGTGACGATGACGACCGACAACACGCAGCACGCGAACCTGTATGAGCAGCACGAATGGAAGCATCCCACCCAAGTGGCCGGCGTCCCCTGGAAGAATCCTGTGGCCACGGCATCGGGCACCTTCCAGTATGCGGCTGTCCGCTGGTTCTACGATGTGAGCCAGCTCGGCGCGGTCACCACCAAGGGCGTGTCTCCGGTGCCGTGGGAAGGCAACCCCGGCGTCCGAACGGCCGAGGGGCCTTCCAGCAACATCAACGCCGTCGGTTTGCAGAATCCTGGCGTCGACCACTATCTTGAGGACGACCTGCCCAAGCTCAAGGTCATCAACGCGACGGTGATCGCCAACGTGGCGGGCCATTGCGACGACGATTACGCCGAAGTCGTGGCCAAGCTCAATGATTCGCCGGCCGACATGCTGGAGATCAACGTGAGCTGCCCCAACGTGTCCGCAGGCGGCATGAGCGTCGGAACCGATCCGATTGCGCTGAGCCGACTGATTACGAGACTCCGCAAAATCACCGATAAGAAGATGATCGTCAAGCTCACGCCGAACGTGACCGACATCACCGTTCCGGCTCGTGCCGCGGTGGAAAGCGGCGCCGACGCGCTGAGCCTGATCAACACGCTGTTGGGCATGCGCATCGACATTCGTACGGGCGAACCGGTCATCACCCATGTGACGGGCGGCGTGTCCGGCCCGGCTGTGCTGCCGGTGGGATTGGCCGCGGTATGGCGGGTGCGCACCGCATTGCCGAACACGCCGATCATCGGCATCGGCGGCATCGATTCCGGTGAGAAGGCGCTCGAATACCTGTATGCGGGAGCCAACGCCGTCGAGGTGGGAGCGGCCGCGTTGTTCGAGCCGACGGCTCCGCTGCGCGTGGCCCGTGAACTCGATGACCTGCTCGATTCGCGTCCCGAATTGGCCGAAAAGCTCGCCAAAGGCGAGACCTGGCGCTGACAACCGTCCCAACAAAGCAAACAAAGGAGTGACTATGGAATCCCTCGACCATCGTTTTACCGAATTCCTTCTGGAGTCCCAGGCGTTGAAATTCGGCGAGTTCACGCTGAAGTCCGGACGCAAATCCCCGTATTTCATCAACGCGGGCGCGTTCAATGACGGCAGCAAGATCGCGAAACTCGGCGCATTCTACGCGGAGAAGATCGTGGCGGAGATCGAGGCCGGCAACCTGCCGGGGAACATCGACACCGTGTTCGGACCGGCCTACAAAGGCATTCCGCTCGGTGTCTCCACGGCCATCGCGTTGACTTCCGGCCACGGCATGGAGGTCGGCTACACCTTCGACCGCAAGGAGAAGAAGGACCATGGCGACGGCGGCATGATGGTCGGCACCCAACTGGTCGACGGTATGAAGGTGCTGCTCGTGGACGACGTGATGACCGCCGGCACCGCGGTACGTGAAGTCATTCCGAAGCTCAAGGCCGAGGCGGATGTCGAGGTCGTGGGCCTGGTCCTGTCCGTGGACCGTATGGAGAAGACCAAGGATTCCGACACTTCCGCGGTGAAGGCCGTCGAAGCGGAATTCGGATTCCCGGTGTTCGCCATCGCCAACGTGAGGGAGATCTTCGAGGCTGGTCAGCATATCGAGACCGCCGAGGGAACCCCGTACGTGACCGAGGAAATCAAGGCCGCCGCCGACGCGTATCTCGAACAGTACGGCGCCTGATTCCCGTTTTCCGCATTCGTGCGATTACATATGGCAGGTGGCCCGCCTTCACAACCATGAAGGCGGGCCACCTGCCATATGTGTTTCGAACGTTACATCAGAACATGGTTGATCGGAAAGCGACTAATCGATGAGATTGTAGCCATGGTCGGCAACGACCGACTTGAGCTTGTCAAGATAGCTCTCCGCGGCTTTCGACAGTTTCGCACGCTCGTTGGTGATCCATCCGACGAGCATCGTCTCGTCGCTATCGAGCGGCACGGTCACGATCTTCTCGTTGTTGAGATCGCCGTTGTCGATGCCGGTGCACACGGTGTATCCGTTCAGGCCGATGATGAAGTTCAAAATGGTGGCGCGGTCGGTCACGTTGATCTGCTTGGGCGAGTATTCCGGCCACACCGCTTCCTCCGCGAAGAAGAAGCTGCCTTCCTCGCCCTGCTCATATTGGATGAACGGGAACGGCTTCAAATCGTCCATGGTGACTTTCTTCTTGCCCGCCAGCGGATTGTTGCGTGAAATGAACACGTGCAACGGCGCGCGGAACAGGGGATGGAATTCCAGATGCTTCTCTCGGAGCAGCTTGCCGATCACATCCTTGTTGAAATCGGACAGGTAGATGATGCCGATCTCCGAAAGCATGTTCGCAACCTGGTTGATGATGTCCTTCGTGCGGGTCTCACGAATCGTGAACTCGTATTCGTCGGATTTGATGGAACTGATCATTTCCACGAACGCCTCGACCGCGAACATGTAGTGCTGAGTCGAAACGGAGCATAGCTGTTTGCGGGGCTTCGCGTTCTTGTAACGCTCCTCAAGCAGGGATGCCTGATCGAGGACTTGGCGTGCGTAGGTGAGGAATTCGGCGCCGTCCACGGTCAATGCGATGCCTTGGGACGATCGGGTGAAGATTTCGATGCCGAGCTCGTTCTCGAGTTCCTTCACGGAGGAGCTCAATGCGGGCTGCGACACGTACAGTTCATGCGAAGCCTCGTTCATGGAACCGCATTCCACGATTTTGACGATGTATTTCAGCTGTAGGAGAGTCATAACATCAATTAATAGCAGCGACCATTTACGAATGGTTGATTTATAACGGTCGATTCTGCAATGTGGACGTCCTCGCCAACTCAGGCCGCGTGCGGTCGATCACAGACGCACGCCCAGCGACGCGAGATCCTTTCGCGCCTGTTCCGCGTCCGTGAAACGGAAGGCATGGATGCCGACGGCGTTCGCGCCGGCCACGTTCTTCAACGTATCGTCGAAGAACACCGACGTTTCGGCTTTGATGTTGAAACGATCCAGCGCAAGCTCGTAGAAGTCCGCGTTCGGCTTGAACATCTTCTCCTCGCCCGACACCAATGTGCCGTCAAGAACCTCGTCGAGCTGGGGGAACTTCTCAAAAGCGAAATGGATGGTCTCGCAAGACCAGTTCGTCAACCCCCATACGCCGTATCCGGCGGCCTTCAGATCACGCAGCAATTGTTCCGATCCCGGAAGCAAACCGACCAGCGCATCGTTGTAACGCGTGATGTAATCCTTGAAGATATCGGCGATTTCCTTGCCGTGGTCGCGCTCCACGCTGGGCAGCACTTCGGACAGCAACTCGCCATGGTCCATGCGGTCCTCATAGTCGAAGAAACCGTATTCGTCGTCATCGGAGCAGACACGGTCGACCAGATCCTGCGGATAACGGCCTTCCAGCGCCGCGCGGCACTGCCAATCGACCACGACTCCGCAGAAATCGAAAATGACGTCGGTGATGGCGGGGATTGCGTTGACCATGGGAAGCCTTCCTCATAAAAAGCGTGTATATGCCGTTCGCCAGTGTATCGCAACGGGATGGCGTAACAGGGCGGTGCGAAGGTGACTTCAGGATGAAGTCTTTCGGAATGTTTGGTGCGATGCTCCTGCTGCTCGACGGCAGTGCGGGGGAGTGGCTACCTCCGTGCCGCGTCGACGAACGTTCGGAAGATGGCCCGGCTGCGCGCGTCGACCTTATGCAGGAATTCCGGATGCCACTGTACCGCCCACAGGAACCGGGACTCCGGCCGATACACGGCTTCCGTGACACCGTCCGTGGCTGTGGCCATGACGCTCAGCGGCGGCGCCACGGTCCGCACGGCCTGATGATGGTAGCTGTTGACCGCGATCAGCCAATCGCCGGACTCGTCGCGTGTCATGCTCGAATCGTCCATCTGCGACTGCGCCATACCGTCGAGCATGTTACCCAGCGGCGTGTTCGCTTCCACGAGCACGTCATGGCCGAAGGTGTCGTACGGCGGGTTCATATGATGCTCCACATCGCTTGGATGTTCGCTTGGCAGGTCATGCCATAGCGTGCCGCCAAGGCAGGCGTTGATGAGCTGGATTCCCCGGCAGATGCCCAATACCGGCTTGTCGAGTCGAATCATGGCGTCGAGCAGCAGGGGTTCCATCGCGTCACGCTCGGCGCTCAGTTCGGGGTTCGTCGCCTGATATTCGGCGGTGATTTCCTCGCCATAGATCGATGGATCCACGTCCTGGCCGCCAGTGAACAGGACGCCGTCGCACATGTCGGCCAGCTGGCGGATGCCATGCTCGTCGGAGGTCAACGGCAGCATGACCGGCAGTCCGCCGGCATCCTTCACGCCGTCCATGTATCCGGGAAGCATCCACAGGCTGTCGCGCCCGTAATCGAACAGGGGGGTGATGCCGATGACCGGACGCTTTTCCATGATTCCACCTTCCCGTGGTTTGTTCTTGCCGACGGGACGAGAGCATAGTCTCCTGATGTTTCGCGTTTTCGCGGCGTATATCGCGGCCGTTGCGTTTCCGGTGTTCTCAGCGCAGAACGTCCACGGGGGCAATGGATTTGCTGCGTTCGATGATGGCCGAGATCGTCTCCGGCGATTCCTTGCACCCGCGGCGCAGCCACATCCACAATACGGACGAAGTGGATGAGACAAGGATCTCCGTGGCGTACTCCCAGGGGATTCCCGGGATTCCGTCCGGAGCCTTGCGCAACCGTGACACCTGTCCGAGAAGCAGTTGCTTGATGACGGCTTTGACCCGCTCGTATAGCTGCATGTCGTTGCCGCTGCTGGTGATGGCGTCGAAGAAGGCGTAGTCCTGTTTGATGTAGCGCATGGCGGATATGAGGCTTTGGCATGTGATGATGTCCTCGACGTCGAGCGTTCCGCCATCGTCGCGCGGTTCCGAGATGAGTATGGACGTCAGGTCCGCGATGACATCATCGAGCAATTGGTCGCGCAGGTCGAATTTGTCGACATAGTGCATGTAGAAGGTGCCGCGATTGATGTCGGCCTCCCGGGCCAGATCGCTGACCGTCATAGCGTCGAAGCCCCTGTTCTTGACGAGCGTGGTGAACGCCGCCTTGATTTTGGCTTCCGTTTTGGTCTGTCGTTGTCGTGCCATGCCACCAGTCTAAATCAACACGTTGTGTATTCTGACAAGAATCAACAGTTTTCTTCAGAACGTCTAAAGTGAACGTTTCCAACGAATCTGGTCATTGTCTCCCTTTTTGCCGCGTGTATACAATCATGCCGAAATTAAATCAACACGTTGTCTACTAGTGGAGGTGATGAGTCAATGCCGTACATTGAGATGGAACATAGCTACAAGCGTTATCAGATGGGATCCACCACGGTCGTGGCGAATGATGACGTGACCTTCGGCATCGAACAGGGTGAGCTGGCGATTATCCTGGGATCCTCGGGAGCCGGCAAATCAACGGTCCTTAACATTCTGGGCGGAATGGACACCAATTCCGAGGGGAAGGTCGTCATCGACGGCAAGGACATCTCGAACTACACCGCACGCCAGCTGACGGATTATCGCCGCACGGACATCGGCTTCGTGTTCCAGTTTTACAATCTGGTCGCGAACCTGACGGCCAAAGAGAACGTGGAGCTGGCTTCGCAGATCGTGACCGACGCGATGAACCCGGTGGAAGCGTTGGAGAGCGTAGGTCTCGCCGACCGAGTCAACAACTTTCCCGCGCAGCTTTCGGGCGGCGAGCAGCAGCGTGTGGCCATCGCGCGGGCGGTGGCGAAGAATCCGAAAATCCTGCTATGCGATGAGCCGACGGGCGCGCTGGACTACAACACGGGAAAGCAGGTGTTGCGAATCTTGCAGGACATGAGCCGCCAGAAAGGTTCGACGGTGGTGATCGTGACGCACAACTCCGCCATCGCGCCGATCGCCGACCGCGTGATCCACATGCATGACGGCCGCGTCACCGCGATCGAATTGAACGAGCATCCGATGAATATCGAGGAGCTCGTATGGTAAAGCGCATCCTATGGAAGGACATTCGCCAGACACTGTCCGGCTCGATGGGACGATTCATCTCGATCGTCTGTCTGATGGCATTGGGTTCCTTCGCCTTGGTGGGCCTTAAAGCGACTGGACCGGACATGCAGGCCACAGGCGCCGAATTCTACGGAAACAACAGCCTTGCCGATGTCACGGTCGTATCCACATACGGGCTGTCCGACGACGACGAGAAAATCATCGGCGAGGCCGACGGCATCAGGGACGTCGAATACGGCTATTTCAAAGACGTCGTCATCAAGGGCACCAACTCCAGCATGCGCGTCTTTTCGAAGCCGGAACGCATCTCCACCTACGACGTGGTGGAAGGCAGGATGCCGAAACAGCAAGGGGAGATCGTCCTCGATCTGAGCCAGCGGAGCAAATTCGCAGTAGGCAGCACGCTTGACGTCACCGAAAAGGCGGACATTTCCGGCAGTACGGTTCTGCGGCATCATCGTTTCGAAGTCGTCGGATTCGTTCGCGCAAGCGAAATCGTATCAAGACTGAACATGGGCCAGTCAACATCCGGTAGCGGCACGCTGGCATCATACGCCGTGGCCATGCCGTCGGAATTCGATTCCGAAGTGACGATGATCGCCCGCATCGTCTACGACGACACCGAAAACCTCGACTATTGGACGGATGATTACCGCGACCGCGTTCAGGAACACAAAAACCAGCTCGTCGAACTCCTCGCAGATCAACCGAAGGCAAGGGAGTCGAGCATCCGTGAACAGCAGCAGGAGAAGATCGATCAGGCCAGACAGCAGGTCAAGGATTCCGAACAGCGGCTCGCCGATGCGGAACAGCAGCTTGCCGACGCCAAAGCGCAGATAGAAAGCGCCAAGGACCAAGTAAGTGAAGGCGAAACGACCATGGTGCAGGAGGGTTCGGCCGCCATCGCGCAACTCGCGTCGGCGCAATCGCAGATCGCTGCGGCCAACGCGTCGATCGCAGCCGGGCAAGTGCAGCTGCAGTCGGCGCAGACGAAACTCGTCGAAGGACAGGACCAGCTGTGCGAATCATGGAACAAGCTCGCCGACGCCAAATCACAGCTCGATGACGCCCGCAGCCAGCTTGAACTCACCAAAACCATGCTCGATCAGGCGGCTGCCATGCTGAACAAAATGGAACAGGCCGGCATTACAGGAACGGTATGCGAGCAGCTCAAACAACGGTACGAGACGATGCTGGACCAGTACAACACGTCCGTGCAGGAATACAACGAACGATTGGAGGAATACAACAATGGCCTTCAGCAATATCAGGATGGCGTGAACCAGCTTGAACAAGGTTCGCAGGAATACCAGAACAACGCCGACAATCTCGCGCAGGCATCCGATCTCATAGCCAACAAGCAGACGCAGCTCGGCCAGGCGGCCTCGCAAACTGGCGGCACGGTCGCCGACGGTGCCGAACAACTCATCGAAAGCCAACGCAGCATCGAAAAGGCCGAAGAGGAATACGAAAGCAAACTCGCCGAATTCAATAGCAGCAAGCCAGCTGCGGAAAAGAAAATAGCCGAAGCGAAAACGCGGATCGAACTGGCGCAGGAGCAGGCCGACAACCTTACCGTTCCCGCATACTCGGTCAGCGGCAGGCGCGAGGGACTCACCTCGCAAGGCTACCGTGTCTACATGATCATCGTGAGCATCATCAGCAAATTGGCGAACATCTTCCCGATCTTCCTGTATTTCGTCGCGGCGCTCGTCACCTTCACCACCATGGGACGCATGGTGGATGAAGAGCGCACGAATTCCGGCACGCTGAAAGCCCTCGGCTATACGAACGGCGACGTGATGCTCAAATTCACGATTTACGGTTTCACGGCTTCTACCATTGGCACCGTCATCGGAGTGCTGGCCGGACATACGATACTGCCGCTCATTGTGGAACACGCATACAGCAGCGGTTTCACCATGCCATCCATCAAACTCGGATTCCACCCATGGGTCACATTGGTTTCCTTCCTGCTGGCCTGGACGAGCGCGGTCGTTCCCACATGGATCGTCGCGTCACGGGAGCTGCGTGAGAAACCGGCCGCACTGCTTTTGCCCAAACCGCCGGCGAAAGGTTCCAAGATTTTCCTGGAACGCATCACACCCATCTGGAATCGGCTCAATTTCACCCGCAAAGTGACCGCGCGCAACATCTTCCGATACAAAACACGCATGTTCATGACCATATTCGGTGTTTGCGGGGCCGTGTCACTGCTTACCGCAGGACTTGGCGTACAGGCGTCCATCGGACAGATCGGCGAGCGCCAGTTCGACGAGCTGATCCATTACGACCTGATCGCGGTCGAACAGTCGAGTACGAATTCCGACCAGATCGATGAGCTCAAACAAGCGTTGAACAAGGATTCGGTGAGTTCCTCTACCGCCGTGCATTACGAGGAACTGTCGAAAACGTCCGGAAAAAACGCCGATAAGCAGCAGATCACGCTGTTGGCCACGGATGACGCATACAATTTCGACACGTATTTGACCTTGCGCGACAGGCGGTCGCATGAGAATCAGATCATGGTCAACGATGGCGCGATCATCTCGGAGCGGCTTTCCGAAATGCTGCACGTATCCGTAGGGGACAGCTTCAGTGTGACCGATGCGGATGGCGTGGAACGCACCGTCAAAGTATCCGGCATCTGCGAAATGTACATAGGTCATTTCGTATTCATGAACGCGCAATGCTATGAGAAGGTGTTCGGTACGGATTATTCGACGAACTCGTATATGGTGCGTCTCAAGGACTCAAGCATAGACAATGCGGAACGTCAGGGCGCGAGGCTTATGAAACTGTCCGCCGTGCAAAGCGTGGTCCAGAACACCGTGCAGAAGAACATGGTGTCCACGATTGTGAAATCGCTTAATCAGATCATGGAGGTGCTGATCGTCGTAGCGGTGATGCTGGCGGTGGTAATCCTGTACAATCTGACGAATCTGAACGTGTCCGAACGCATCCGCGAATTGTCCACCATCAAAGTGTTGGGGTTCCATACGAACGAGACGACGATGTATATCTACCGCGAAACCATACTGCTGTCCGGCTTCGGTATCCTGGTCGGATACGGGTTCGGCGCATGGTTGCACGGCTATATCATCACCGAAGTGCCGCCGGACGAGGTCATGTTCGATCCGGCACTCGGCTGGAAGGCGTTCGTCGTGCCGCTTGTGGTGGTGGGCGTGGTGTTGGCCATACTCGGATGGGTGGTATACCGCCGTCTGAAAACGGTCGACATGCTCGCCGCGCTCAAATCCGTCGAATAAGGCACAAGCCTGATCAAGCCAGCGGCCTCCAGGATTCCACCCACAAGCGAATGCGGAATCCTGGAGGCCGTCATTATCCACGAGCGCGTCAAAGCGGGACCGCTATTGCAGCAACTCCATGAAAGCGGGCTGAATTCCATCGATGACATCGCTCGCGATGATCGGATGCCCGATCGCTCCGAAACGCTGCTTATGGGACTGTCCATAAATCCGCGGACGATGCCAGCCACGCTGATCGGACTGCGACCCGATCGCCGCCGCAAGACCATGCAGATAAGCCGCCGCCGCGGCGACTTCGGGAACAAGAGCCGGATCGTCGGCGAGCATATCATCCTGCTGCGCGAGCAAAGCCCCCAACATGCCGGCAAGCACATCCCCCGCCCCGGCAGTGGCCAGCCAAGCGGGAGCCCGGCCGGAAAGAATCACGCGCTCGCCGCCATCGCCATCCTCGCCGACAACCATCGTCACCGCACCCTTAAGCACAACGGTCGCGCCGGTCAATTCATGAACCCTGCGCGCATATGCGAGAGGCCTGTCACGCACATCGTCAACACCGACATCAACCCGATCAAGCCTGCCCAACAAGCGCGTCAATTCGCCGACGTGGGGCGTAATGACCACCTGCGCGGGAACCCGCTCCGGAAGCATATCCAACGCGCCGGCATCCACCACAATCGGCGGCATCGCACGCACCCGCTCATTCGCCTGCGCCGACGCATCGGACCCGGAACAATCCAACGCATAATGCTTCAGCAACGCACCAATCGTCTCACGCTGCACATCTCCGTCAGCCGTATCATCGCCGACCGCGGGAACACCCGAACCAACCACCCAGGATTGCACGCGCCCCTTACCCACAACAGCCTCCGGCAACGCCGAAAGCACCATATCCTGCGCGGTCCGCGGCCCCAAATAACGCACCATACCGGCATTCGTCCGCGCCGCAGCCCGTGCGGACAGCACAGCCGCACCCGGAAAATGCGCCGAACCGGTCACCAAACCAACCACACCACGCTCATACTTGCCATCCGCAAGATGAGGCAAACGAATCGAATCGGCAACAAAATCCCCATCAGTCATCTCAACCGCGGGAACAAACTCATCGACATCGAACCCGAAATCCACCAACACCAGCTTGCCGCACGCATAAGAAGCGGGCGGTACCATCGCACACGGCTTCATAGCGCCAAACATCACCGTAACATCAGCGGGAATATACGAGCCAGGCAAAGAGCCGTCATCCACACCAACACCGGAAGGCACATCGACGGCCACCACCAAAGGCAAATCAGAAGACGGATCATTATCCGGCAACGCAGGACTATCCGGCAAACCGCCATCCAATCCCAAAGACGCGGCAATAGCACCGGCCACTCCACGCAACGCGCCGGACACGCCAATACCCGTCATCGCATCAATAACCACATGCGAACCCTGAGCATACTCGACGGCGGCCTGCATGCGCTCGCCGGCCTCGCCCGCCGAGAATCCCGCGGAGCAGCCGGGAATGTCCGCGTTGGGGTCCAGCACCAGTGCGCGTCCGCCGGCATGAACGAAAGCGGAGAACGCCTCCTTGTGCAGTGAGCGGCCGACCACAATCGCGGTGACCTGCGCGCCTTCGTGTGCCAGCTGCGCTCCTGCGTACAGGCCGTCGCCGCCGTTGTCTCCCGAACCGACCAGCAGGGTGATGCGGGCGTCCTCGACGTTGAGATCCTCGTTGTCGAGCAAATCCATCGTCACCTGCGCGGTGGCGGACGCGGCCATGCGCATCAGGGGAACGCCGTCGTTCAGCAGAGGGCGTTCCAAGGCGCGTACGGTATCGGAATCGTAGGCGCTGTACAGCAGAGTCTTCAAACGGTCGGCGTCGATGTCGGTGGTCATGGTCATTCCCTTCCTTTGTACGCGAAGCGATATTTCCTACCTTAGTCGCGTAATATCTGGAGGAGGCGCTTTTTCGGGTGTGAACGGAGTTCGTATGGCTTTTATCGAGTTGTCCCATTGTTTCAAGCGGTATCGTGTCGGTTCCGTCGACGTCGTGGCGAACGATGACGTGTCGTTCGGTGTTGAACATGGCGAACTGGCCGTAGTGTTGGGCGCGTCCGGAGCGGGCAAGTCGACGGTGTTGAACATTCTGGGCGGAATGGACATGTGCTCCGAGGGCCGTGTGGTGGTGGACGGACGTGATATTTCGTCGTATTCCCCTCGTGAACTGACGGAATACCGCCGCAAGGATGTGGGATTCGTCTTCCAGTTCTACAATCTGGTGGCGAATCTTACCGCCAGGGAGAACGTGGAGCTCGCATCGGAACTGGTGGATGATGCCATGGATCCGGTTAAGGCGCTGACGGATGTGGGGCTGGCGGATCGGGTGAATTCGTTTCCTGCGCAGCTGTCGGGCGGCGAGCAGCAGCGCGTGGCGATCGCTCGTGCGGTTGCGAAGAATCCGAAAGTGCTGTTGTGTGACGAGCCGACCGGTGCGTTGGATTATGAGACTGGCAAGCAGGTGTTGCGCATTCTGCAGGACATGAGCCGTGTTGGCGGGGCTACGGTTGTGGTGGTGACGCATAATTCGGCGATTGCGCCGATCGCGAATCGTGTGATTCGCATGCACGACGGACGTGTGGCTTCGGTCGACGTGAACGAGGCCCCTATGAGCATTGACGAACTTGAATGGTAGTGCGTTGCGACACGCGGTGTGACGTTCGATTTGCGTAAACGAGCATTGTGTGTAATATATATGACTTGTGCACGGAAGCAATTTTGTGCGACGAGAAATATTCCTGCGTAGCTCAGTTGGCAGAGCATCCGACTGTTAATCGGACGGTCACTGGTTCAAGCCCAGTCGCAGGAGCT
>CAVEXE010000006.1:0-1457 GCA_963619615.1 Senegalimassilia sp.
GACCGGAAACAACAAAACCCGGGCACGCAGCAACGCGGCCCGGGCGCAATCAATCGGGCACCGTCACCAACGACGGCCGCAACGCTTGCCACCGACACCGGATCTGCCATCCGGCCCCCACGGACCACGGCCCTCCTGCTGAAGCTTCGAAAGATGGTTCTTCATGGAGACCAGCATGATATGCGCATCCTCCAAACCCAAATGACGTTCCGCCTTGGACTCGTCCAACGCGCCCTGCCGCTTGGCATAAGCCTCCAACGAATTCTGGCCATACGGATGACCCTCGTCGGGAATCGAACCCTCATCCCAACGCTTGCTCATCGGCATCGTATCGATAATCGTGATATTGCCGGCACGGTAGCTCTCCGCATAACCGGCGACATTCAGCATGAAAAAGCCGTGTTCGAAACGCGCGTTATGCGCAACATACGGCTGCTGCTGCAATCTTTGCAGCAATCCAAGCTGCGCCTCAGGCCATTCGTCGAACAGACGGTAGGCAGAAGAAGCCGTATCATCGCAATCGCAATCATCGCCATCGGCAACGGAAGTGGGTTGCGAATCTTCGGAAGACGAGCCTTCATCGCGTACGGGCAAAGCAACATCGGCACGGGAACGAACGTCGATTCCGGTCAAATCGAGAATCAGCTGATTGCCGAGAATCGCATTCTGCGCCGGAACGCCGAACGAAAGACGCGCCTGGCCGTAAGCGTCGCCGGCCGCATAATAATCCTGCTCGTAACGGTAATCCGATTGATCCTCGGAAGGCCGTGGCGACGCCATATTCATGAATTCGAAACCGGCGTCGATGATGTACACACGAGCCGGATCAATACCCGTGGTTTCTATGTCTATGCCCATAACGGCGTCGACGTCACGACCGGGAAGGTAGGAATCACGCCAATCCGGCTTCCGATAATCCGCCAAACGACGTTCAAGATCGGAACTTCCCCGATCGTCCGCTCCCCCGAAAGCGGCATTATGGTCGAATACCGCAGAACCGCCTGGGCTGGTGACGCCGCTCAAATTCGCGCGGGACATGGCATAGTCGCTGGCATGTTTCTGATTGTTCTGGGATTTGCGTCGAGCCGCACGTTCCGCTGCGATATCAGCGGCACGATCCTGAATATCGTCGACCCGCACACCTTCAGAAGGCTGCAAAACGGGAACGGTCAAGCGCCCTTTGCGTTCCTCGGCAATCGTCCACAATCCCATCCGGACGCCGATCTGACGCAGCAACGCGATTTCGTCGCACAGACGACGATTCGCATAGGCAAGCGCGCGAGGCAGTCGGTAGGACGCGATCAAACGGTCGAAATCCTTCATAAAAACGGTATTGCATTGCGCGATTATCGATTCAAGCTCGTCCCGAATGGAAAGATCGTCCCGCAACAGGTCATGCAGCTTCGCAGGAGGCAATTGCGAGGCCGCTTCCGACGCTTCAAAGGAATCAGATGCGC
>CAVEXE010000006.1:1474-40922 GCA_963619615.1 Senegalimassilia sp.
GCCGAGGAATCCGCCGTGGTAAAAGCGCGGAAAATCGCAAGCAGATCCACGTTCCTACGGCACGCCTTTCCTATGCCATGCTCAAGGTCAAGGGATTCAACCCAACGCCAGTCGATCAGCCGGTCATCTGCATTCTTCGGCATCGATGCCGACCATTGCGCAATATCCTGCTTGGCTTCGCTCAGCCACGCACGATCAATCGTCGATTCGCTCATACCTCAGCATCGTAGCCCACGAACCATGCATACAAGAAAACCGCCACGAAAGCGGTTCAGACCATACGTCGCCCTATAAGCCCATAACCTTCGATATGACTCGGCTGAGAACGCACTTTGCGCACAACACTTTGCGCACAACCGGGAGATAGGGCCGTTTTCTCGCGGTTGTGAGCAAAAGGGGGCATCTCCATCCCGCCCCGCTTTTTTCGTGCGATTCAGAAACGGCCATTTTCCAACGATTTGCGATTTTGCTGTCTCAGTGATTTATATACGGGCTGGTCACAACCGGGAGATAGGGCCGTTTTCTCGCGGTTGTGGACCACAAAAGGGGGTATCGTTATGAACCGCACCCTGATCGTTGAACTGAAAAAATACAGTTCAACGATCGGAGGTGCGGTTCATTTCACATCGCTTTTCATATCGCTTTTCAATTCATGAAGCAATCACAGATCGAAGCCGAGTTCGGCGGCGGCTTCGGTGGGGACGGGATCCTCGCACCAGAAGTCCTCAAGATTCTCGTTCGTGGTCAGGCTGCGGATCTCAGCCTTGTCGATGTACAACTCGCCGCTGAGATGGTCCGTCTCATGCTGGAAGATTCGCGCCGGCCAACCATGCAGATGCTCCTCATGCTGGTTGCCGTCCTCATCCTGCCAGCGGGCGGTGATGTCAAGCCAACGCTTGCGCACGGCCTGGTATCCGTCGAAACTCAGGCAGCCCTCATAGAAGCTGCGGGTTTCGGAGCCGATGGGCTCATAACTCGGGTTGATGATCACATGGAACGGGAATTCCGCAGCCTCACGCGGATCCTCATCGTCGCCCTCACGCACATGGTCCTCGACCACGGCCATCGCCAGACCGAGACCGATCTGCGTGGCCGCCAGGCCCACACCCGGAGCCTCCAGCATGGTGACACGCATGGTTTCGATGAGCTTGTCGAGCGTCTTGCGGCTCAGCTGGCCATCATAGGCCGCTGTCTGCTGGCGCAGCACCGGTTCGCCTGCCTGCACGATCGGCAGCAGCTTCTCCTTGCCACCGGATTTGATGAGCTTTTCGACTTCGCGATTGAGCTCGAGATTCACTTTCGAATTGCGTCCAAACATGGTTGCTCCGTTTCGGTTTTCGTAGGCGAGGTTCCCGCCCGCACGCAAAATCCTGCATGCGGGCGGGAACGAATAAGCGGGTTGATTGATATTGGGCGAGATTACAGGGCGAGTTCCTCGGCCACGACCTTGGCGAGACGATCGCAGACCTCATCGGCCTGCCGCTGGGTCTCCGCTTCGGCCATAACGCGCACCAGCGGTTCGGTTCCGGACGGGCGCAGCAGCACGCGGCCGGTATCTCCCAGCATCTTCTCCTCGCGCTCCACCGCCGCCTGCACCTTGGCGTTGGTCTTGGCCGCCAGCTTGTCCACATTCGGAACGTTGATGAGCTGTTGCGGCAGCTGCGGGAAGTCGGAGGCCAACTCGTGAAGGCTCTTGCCGGACTTCACGATCTCGTTGCACAACGTCAGCGCGGTCAGGGTTCCGTCTCCCGTGGTGGCGAACTCGCGGTTGATCACATGGCCGGACTGTTCACCGCCGAGCGAATAGTCGCCGCGAAGCATCTCTTCGAGAACGTAGCGGTCGCCCACACCGGTCTGCACGGTCTTGATACCCATGGAACGCAGCGCAAGCTTCAAACCGAGATTGCTCATGACCGTCACCACGAGGGTATCGTGGTTGAGCTTGCCGGCTTCCTTTTTCGCACGGGCCAGAATACCCATGATCTGATCGCCGTTGACGAGCTCGCCCTTGCCGTCGACGGCAAGGCAACGGTCGGCATCGCCGTCGAACGCAACACCAAGATCGGCGTCGGAAGCCTTGACGATGGCCTGCAGCTGCTCCGGATGCGTGGAACCGGCGTTCTTATTGATGTTGTAGCCGTCCGGGGACGCGTTGATTACGATCACGTCGGCACCTGCGCGACGTAACGCTTCGGGGGCAACCACGGAAGTCGCGCCGTTCGCGCAGTCCGCCACCACTTTCAGTCCCTTGAGCGGAGCGGCCTGCGATTTGTCGAGATTGACCGGAGCGATGGTTGAGACCAGATGGTCGATGTACAAGTTGGTCGCGGTCACGGTGTCGTGGCTCACGCGGCCCACACCGGCACCGGTCGGGCGTTCCCAATCCTGGCCAAGCACGGCTTCGATCTCGTCTTCCTTGGTGTCGGGAAGTTTGAAACCGCCACGGGCGAAGAATTTGATGCCATTGTCCGGCATCGGATTGTGGGACGCGGAAATGACCGCGCCCATTTCGACATTGAGCACGGAAGTCAGGTAGGCCACGCCGGGAGTCGGAATGATGCCGGCGTCGATCACGTCGAAGCCGCCCGCGCTCATGCCTGCGGACAGTGCCGATGCGAGAAAATCGCCGGATACTCGCGTATCACGCCCCACCAGCGCACGGCGGCGTCCTTCGAACTCGCCTCTGCCGCCGTCACGGCCCAGCACACGCACCGCGGCATCGCCCATATCAAGCGCCAATTGTGCGGTCAGGTCCCTGTTTGCCAATCCTCGAACGCCGTCGGTTCCGAACATACGTGGCATGAGTCTCAAATCCTCGCTATCTGAAGTTGCTTTTCCTCGCACTATCGTACTCACTTCGGGCCACTGTGTCGTGAATCGCGGCGAATGATTACGCCGCTTATACGAAAGAGGGCGGATCCCCTGCCGGAATCCACCCTACGATACGCCCCAAGTCAGGGGATGTCAGAGGGAAGCGTTGAAATCGCGCACCTTCAGCGTACGGTGCGAAGATTCGACGTTGCCGCGGACAATGCGCTTGAACGCGTTGTCGGCGTCCTCGTGGCTGGCCAGCCACGCATCACCCAGCTCAACCAGCTTCGCCGGATCGGCGTAGCTCGGGTACAGACCTTCGAGCAGGGCCTCGGCCATGTGGAAGGTCTTGTTCTGCCAGATCCAGTCGGCCACCTCGAAGTACTTCTCGGCATACGGTTCAGCCAGATCGGCGCGAGGAGTGGAAGCGAAACCGCCGGCAACGGCTTCGAGCTGCATGTTGGTCAGCTCACCATTGTTCAAAGCCTCGTTCCAAGCCCAAGCCTTCGCCTCGGCGGTGCCGGCGACGGCGCGTGCGCCCAACGCGAATTCGCGGTTCTCGGTGGTATCGCGCTTGGCGAGTTCGGCGTCGATCTCCTCCTGGCCGATCGCGTTGATGGTGCTCAGCGCGTTGATGATCGTCCAACGGAAGTTGTTGTCGATGGCAAGGCCGTCAAGGACGACGGAACCATCGAGCAGACCCTTCGCGTTGGCCACGAACGCCTCGTCTCCAGGCTCGCCGTATCCGAGATAGGCGGTGATCAGCTGGAACTGCTCGTCGGAGCCGGCTTCCGCGTTGCTGGCCAGCTTGAACAGTTCGGCGGCCACATGCTCCACCACTTCGGCGCGGTCGTTCGGAGCGGTGTAGTGCCAGGCGGTGGTACTGATCTGTGCCAGCGCATAGCGGAAGGTGGTGGATTCGTGCTCCGTGGCGAGGGCCGCCAGGGAGGTTTCGATGAACTGCTTGGCCGGCAGTTCGCCATCGCGGGTCATGTCCCAGAATGCGAGCCAGATCACGGAACGGGCCAGGGCATCGCTGAAACGATACAGGTTTTCGGCGGCGAACTTCAGGCTCTTCTCGTCGAAACGCAGCTTCGTGTAGGTCAGATCGTCGTCGTTCACGAGGATCAGCGCCGGACGGGTCTTGCCGGCGGCCTGCTCCACAACTGTGGTTTCGCCGTCGACGTCGAGTTCAAAACGATCGGTGCGCACGATGTCGCCCGTTTCCGGATCCTCATTGTAGAAGCCGATGGCGAGACGGTGGGAACGCAGCACCGGATGCTCCGCGGAAGCGGACTGCTTGAGCGTGAGCTGCTTGATGGTGCCGTCCTCGTTCTCCTCGACTTCGGTGGCGATCGTGTTGATGCCGGCCTGTTCGAGCCACTGGGCGCTCCAGGACTTCAGGTCACGGCCGGAAGTGATCTCGAGTTCGGTGAGCAGGTCGGCCAGAGTGGCGTTGGAATAGGCATGCTTGTTCAGATAGTTGTTGATGCCCTTGAAGAACTTCTCACGGCCGACGTAGAACACCAGCTGCTTGAGCACGGAAGCGCCCTTGGCGTAGGTGATGCCATCGAAGTTGACGTAGGTGTCGTTCAGATCGTTGATCGGAGCGACGATCGGATGGGTGGTGCTCAGCTGGTCCTGACGCAGGGCCCAGCTCTTCTCGCCGGAGCTGAAGGTCGCCCAGGCGTCCTTCCAATCGGTGGCTTCGGCGGTGGCGAGCGTGGAGGTGAATTCGGCGAAGGATTCGTTGAGCCACAGGTCGTTCCACCACTTCATGGTCACGTAGTCGCCGAACCACATGTGTGCGAGCTCGTGCAGCACGGTGACCACGCGGCGCTCGGCGTAGGCGTCGGTGACCTTGGATTCGAACACGTACTGGTCGCGGATGGTGACCATGCCGATGTTCTCCATGGCGCCGGCGTTGTATTCCGGCACGTAGATCTGGTCGTACTTGGCGTACGGGTACGGCACTCCCCAGGTCTTGGCATAGAACGCGAAGCCCTTCTTGGTGATGTCGAACAGGTAATCGACGTCCTTCTCGAAGGCGCTGGCGAGGGCCTGGCGGCAGTACATGGCCATCGGAACGGTACGGCCGTCCTCATTGGCGTATTCGGTGTGCCACTGCGCGTACGGACCCGCGCAGATGGCGGTCAGGTAGGAGCTCATGACCGGGGTGGAATCGAACACCCACAGCTTGCAGGTTTCGGCTTCGTGGGTGCCGAGAGTGCCGTCTTCGGTGACGGTTTCGTTGTCGGTGACGCTGACGGCCGGCATGTTGGACGTGACGATCCAGGACTTTGCGGCCAGCACGGAGAAGTCGAACACGGCCTTCAGATCAGGCTGGTCGAACACGGCGTACACGCGGCGCGCGTCCGGCACTTCGAACTGGGAATACAGGTAGATGTTGCCATCGGACGGGTCGACGCTGCGGTGCAGGCCTTCGCCGGTGTTGGAATACTGGCACATCGCCTTGACGGTGACCTCGTTGGTTTCCTTGAGGTTCTTCAGTTCGATGCGATTGTCCGCGAACACTTCCGCAACGTCGAGGCTTTCCCCGTTGAGCACCACTTCGGTGACTTCCTGCGCGATCAGGTCGAGGAAGCTGGTGGAGCCCGGTTGGGCGTTGAAGGTGATGGTGGCCTCGGACCCGAAGTCCTTGGCGCCACGGGTCAGATCGAGTTTGACCGTGTAGTGGATCGGCGCCGAGATAACGCTTTTGCGTTCTTCGGCTTCGATTCGGGTGAGGTTTGCTCCTGGCATGTCACTCCTTTGTTATCAACAGAGACGGCGCAACCAGTTGTGCCGGTTGCGCCGCCTACTTATATTTACTGGCGATTCTCACGTTGCCTTCAGCTTACGTGAGCCCCACGTCTTACCTCGAAGCGTCTTACCTCGAAGCGTTCAGCCCCATAGAGTCGTCCACATCCTGTGCGATGTCCGCCACGACGGGCACGATCATCGGCTTGCGATGCAGCTGGCGGGCCACCCAGCTGCCAAGCGTGCGGCGCATGATCTGCTGCAGCTTGTACGTGTCCTTGGTTCCGGTCATCATCGCGTCCTGCAGCTGCTCGACGATCTGGTGACGCACCTTGTCGAACTCGCTTTCGTCTTCCGCGACCGCGTTGAGGTAGATCTTCGGACCGGACACCACATCCGAGGTTTCGGTGTCGACCACGACGAAGCTGGAGACGAATCCTTCGGTACCGAGGATACGGCGCTTCTCAAGCTCCTCTTCGGTGAGTTCTCCGACGGAATCGCCATCAACATAGACGTAGCCGCACGGAACGGAACCGACGACCGCCGCCTGACCGTGGTACAGGTCGACGACGTCACCGTCTTCGGCGAGCACGACGTTCTTCGGATCGACGCCGGTCTTCACCGCGATCATGCCGTTGGCCACCAGGTGGCGGTTCTCGCCGTGGATAGGCATGGCGCACTTCGGGCGGACGATGTTGTACATGTACAGCAGTTCGCCTTCGTTGCAGTGGCCGGAGACGTGCACCGCGGCGTTGTCTCGGTTGACCACGCGCGCGCCCAGCTGAACCAGCTTGTTGATGATCTTGTACACACCATGCTCGTTGCCCGGAATCAGGGAGCTGGCCAGAATGACGGTATCGAACTCGTTGATGGAGATGTCGCGGTGGTTGCCGTCGGCGATGCGTCCGAGAGCTGCCATCGGCTCGCCCTGGGAGCCGGTGCACATGTAGACGAGTTTGTCGTCCTGCACGTCATGCGCCTGCTTGAGGTCGATGACGGTGTCTTCCGGAAGCCTCAGATAGCCCAGATCGGCCGCGATGGACATGTTGCGGACCATGGAACGGCCCACGAACACCACCTTGCGCCCATACTTGTGGGCCGCGTCCACGACCTGCTGCACGCGGTGCACGTGGCTGGAGAAGCTGGCCACGATGATCTTGCGGGTGGCCTGCGCGAACGCCTGGTCAAGGGCCGGGCCGATGGTGGTTTCCGGCTTGACGAAGCCCGGCACCTCGGCGTTGGTGGAATCCATCATCAGCAGGTCAACGCCTTTTTCGCCGAGCTTGCCGAACTCGACCAGATCGGTGATGCGATGGTCGAGCGGAAGCTGGTCGAGCTTGATGTCTCCCGTGTCGATCAGGGAGCCCGCCGGAGTCTGCACGAACACGGCCAGAGCGTCCGGAATGGAATGGGTCACATTCACGAATTCCAGGTTGTATGGGCCGACCTTGAGCTTGTCGCGGCCCTTGACCTCGACGAGCGTCGGATTGATGTGATGTTCCTTGCACTTGGCTTCGGCGAAGGCGAGGGTCAGCTTGGAACCGATCAGCGGAATGTCCGGACGGAGCCTGAGCAGGTACGGAACACCGCCGATGTGGTCTTCATGGCCGTGCGTGAGCACGAGGGCCTCGACCTTGTCGAGACGATCCTTGATGTAGTGGAAGTCGGGCAGGATCAGATCCACGCCCGGCTGCTCCTCTTCCGGGAAGAGCACGCCGCAGTCGATGAGCAGCAGATGGCCGTTGTATTCAATCACGTTCATGTTGCGGCCGATCTCGCCCAAGCCTCCCAGCGGCACGATGCGCATGGAGCCCTTGCGATACTTCGGCGGAGCGATCAGAACGGCGTCCTGCTGAGGCGAAGTGGTCTGCGGAGCCGGACGATTGGTGCGGCGATTGCCGGCCGGACGGGAACCGGTGGACCTGCCGCGGTTGTTGCCGGCGGCGCCACGAGTGCGGCCAGTGGACTTACGCGTGGTTGCGTTTTCCTTCTTTGCCGCGGAATCAGTGCGCTTGACAGCTTTGCTGCCGCGCTTGTGCGTTGTTTTTTTCTTTGTTTCTTCAGCCATTTCCTAGTTGGATTTCTATTGTTAATTGTTTCCGCCTATGCGGAAACGAGGAATGAGAGAGTCCGCGATTTCCAGCATTCAGCATGAAAACGCGGACCGTGCACCGAAATCGCCAGGCCTTTGATCAGAGCAGACCGGATGCGCGCATGCCTTCTTCCGCGCGCTTGAGTTCCGCTTCGCCGGGGCCGACGTTCGGCAGGCGCATGGTGGTGGAATCGAGGATGCCGCGGACCTGCAGCGAAGCCTTGGCCATCACCGCCTGGAAACCGTTGCCGTTCATGGCTTCGGTGACCGGAGCGAGCTGCACTGCGATACGCTGCGCCTCATGGATGTCTCCGCGGTCGAACGCGTCGGCGAGGTCACGCATCGGACCGGCCGCCGCATGCGCGATCACGGAGATAATGCCGACGGCGCCGACGGAAAGGAACGGCAGGAACAGGCCGTCGTCGCCCGAATACCAGGTGAGTCCGGTTTCCATACGCTTGCGCACCGCACCGGCGATGTCTCCGGTGGCGTCCTTCACGGCCTTGACATGATCAAGCTCGGCAAGACGACGGTAGGTTTCCAGCTGGATATGCAGACCGGTGCGGCCCGGCACATCGTAGACGATGATCGGCTTGTCGGCCGAATCGTTGACCGCCTTGTAGTGGCGGTACACGCCTTCCTGGGACGGACGGGAATAGTACGGGGCGACCACGAGCACCGCGTCGGCGCCCGCTTCCTGGGTCTGTTCAACCATGCGTACGGTATGTGCGGTGTCGTTGGAACCGGCGCCGGAGATGACCGGCACGTCCACGACTTCCTTGACGGCCTGAACCAGCTCGACCTTCTCCTCCATGTGGGTGGTCGGGGATTCGCCGGTGGTGCCATTGACCACAATGCCGTCGGCGCCGTCCGCCACAAGCTGTTTGGCGAGCTTGCGCGCGGCTTCGAAATCAACGGAACCGTCGGCCTTCATAGGGGTAACCATGGCCGGAAGAATTCGTCCGAAAGGAGCGGGATCGAGAAGATGCATCATACCGTCTGTCATGCTTTCAACGCTACTTCCCGCTAAGGACTCGAAAGGGCCGAAAACGCAATAAGCGCCGCATTCCGGAATGGAACGCGGCGCTTGCTGCCACGGATTCACGCGATCACAGCCGCATACCGTGATTCGCTATGGGATGCAGCCGGCTTTACTTGGACTTCTTGGCCTTGTAATGTTCCGGATGTTCCTTCTCGTCCTTGGCGCGCTTGACCATGACGATCACACCGAGCGTCACTCCCAGAGCGATCACGACGTCGACGGCCACCACGCCGATGCGCCACGGCGACATACGGTAGTACATCTTGGCTCCCGGAACCAGGTTGTTGGTCTGGGCGGAATTGGCCATGGTGTACAGGGTGTTCTTCACGGCCCTGCGCAGAGCCATCTTGCCGGTGGCGGTGTCGGTGGAGGTGTAGTTGCCCGGGCTGAGCGTCTTGTCGATCATATGCTGGTCGACTCCGGCTCTGACCATACGGTTCACGGCGATGTCGTCGTTGGCGCCGTTGCCCTGATCGTAATCGGTGATCACGAAGCCCTGGAAGCCCCACTCGTCGCGCAGCACGCTGGTCAGCAGGTTGTAGCTGTAGCCGGAGTACAGACCTCCGATGCCGGCCCAGCCGCTGGTCATCATGCAGTCGGCGGCGCGCATGGTCTTGGTGGAGACCGTGCCGTTGTCGTCGGAGATGTACTTGATGGTCTTCATGGCCTCCTTCACGCCGATTTCGAACGGCTTGAGGTAGATTTCACGAATGGTCTGCTCGGTGGCCCACACCGACGGAATCCACCAGCGCTGCTCCTCCTGGTCGACCATGGCGAAGTGCTTGAACGCGCAGTAGGTGCCCTTGCTGCCCGCACCGGCGATGACGTTGGCGGCCATCTTGCCGGAAATCAGCGGATCCTCGGAGTAGTACTCGTAGTTGCGGCCGGAGAATGCGGACCAGTGCAGGTTCACGGCAGGCGCGTACCAGCCGCCGCCATCGATGTAGTAGTTCTCCTCGCCCACGGCTTCGCCCATCGCCTCGGCGAGCTCCACATTGAAGGTCTGCGCCATGGTGGTTTCGGACGGGAACGAGCAGGCGTCGACCCAGCTGTTGCCGTTGTTGTCGTTCAAGGCCAGGCCCTGCGGACCGTCATGTTCGGAGGTCGCCGGCTTGCCGACGGAATCGAGCTTGCCGGATGCGTAGCCGTTGTAGAACAGGGCGCTGTTGATCTGCTCGTCGTCGTAATCGAGCTGGTCGAGCAGGTCATCCCACTTGGAATCGTAGTAGCTCAGGCCACGCATGTTGGACAGTGTCAGGCCGTTTTCCTGATTGGATGCCGGAGCATCCTCTTCGGAGACGTAGACCTTGCTGTTCTCGTTGTTGCCGAGGACCGGATCGTTCTCCTCATCCCATTCGCCGTTGCCCAGATCCATGGTGGTGTAGCCGTAGTCCAGCCATTCCTTGACCTGGTCGGAGGCCTGACGGGTCTCATCGGTCGGGGCACTCGGCTGGGTGGTGTTCCAGGTCTGGCGAGAAAGGATGGTCACGTCATTGCCTACGGACGGGTCGGTCATGTAGGTGTTGGCGTCGTCGAACTGGTTGGATGCGGCGACATAGGTGGCGTCGGCGTCCTCTTCGGCCTTGGCCGGAGTGCCGGTGGAGGTGCCGTCGTCGTTGAGCTTGGACTGCGCGTCCTGCTCGGACTGGCGGATATCGCCTTCCTCGCCGTTGTACCAGATGGTTTCCGCGATGGTCGTGGTCTTGGTCTCAATCACATCATGGCTGTTGGAGCGCAGCGAGATGGTGTAGTCGCCGTTCTCCAGAACGTACGATCCGGTGGTGCCGTTGCCGTTGTCGTGGGTGTAGCAGTACGACGCCATGTCTTCCTTGGTGAAGGACAGTTCCACGGTGTCGGATTTGCCCGGCTCGATCTCGGCGGTCTTGCCGAAGGCGATGAGGTTGGCTGTCGGCTTTTCGATCTTGTTATCGACATCGAACTGGGTATACGGAGCCGCGTAATACAGCTGCACGACGTCCTTGCCCGCCACGTCGCCGGTGTTGGTCACCTTGACGGAGACCTTGATGGTGTCGCCGGAATCGTCGTACTTCACGATCTGCTGGTCGTAGGTGGTGTACGACAGGCCATAGCCGAACGGATACACCACACCGTTGTCGCGGTTGTAGTACGGGTCGCTCTCGCCTTCCGGCAGGTTGGTGGAGTCGAAATATCCGACGTCGGAAGCGGTCTCGTACCAACGATAGCCCATGTAGACGCCTTCCTCATACTCACGGAAAGGAGCCTGGAACTGCGCGCCGCCCTTGAACTTGGCCAGCCAGATGTCACGGGTGTACTCGGTGTTCTCGTACACGGTGTTGCCGGTGCCGTTGTTGAAGTTCACGAATGTCGGCTGCTTGGTCAGATCGGAGCTGAAGGTATCGACGGTGCGTGCGGAAGGGTTGACGGAGCCGTTGAGAATCCTGCCAAGGGACTTGAAGCCCATGGCGCCCGGGGTGGCGATCTGCATGATGGCGTTGATGCCTTCATCATCCTGAAGTTCCGCCACCTGCATGGTGTTGGTGGTGTTCAGCACCACGACCACGCCCTTGCAGTTCGCCTTGGCATAGTCGAGCATGGCGCGCTCGGCCTTGGTGACGGCCAGCTGGTGAGGGGTTCCATCGTCGTATTCGAAGGTGTACAGGTCGCCGCCTTCGCCGGAGGCACGGCCCAGGAACACGATTCCCACGGTGTCTTTGCAGGAATCGGCAACGGAATCAAGCTTGGAGAAGTCATACTCTTCAAGGTTCAGTCCGGCACCGAGGAACGCGGTCTGACCGCCTTCGCCGGAAGCGGCCGCGGGAGCCGTGGTAACGGTTTCGGCCTTCTTCATGGCGTCGACGAATGTGGTGTTCACGTTGGAGAATGCCTCGGTGATGCCTCGCTCGGCGGTGTACGCGTAATCCGCGGAGGTGTTGGTGCTTCCGGAACCGGAGCCGCTCATCACAGGATTGATGTAGTCGTAGCCCATCGGAGTGACCGGAGTGTCTTTGGTCAGCGGCAGCGTGCCGTCGTTCTTCAACAGCACCTCGCCCTCGTCGCCGACCTGCTCTGCGATCTTCACGCTGTTGTTCACCGCTTCTTCGGAATTGGACGCGGTGAAATCGTAATAGCTCGCGTTCCAATCCTTCGTTCCGCTAGGCGTGGTGTACGCCTTCGAACCTTTGCCCAGGAACGAATCCAGCGATGGCGTGAAATAGTTGGTGATGGTGGTCAACGCGATTCCGAACACGACGAAGACCGTCATAATCGGAATCACGATGGCACGGAACACTCCTCCGCGCATCTTGAGTTTGTTTTTCTTCATTTCATCCTCCTTTGGATAAACTCACTGCGATTGCTTCATCGCTACTTCTGCTTGAAGATAAGCTTCATGATCGGATAGAAGACCCAGAACGAAATCGTGCAGTTGATGAGCATGGTCGCCACGTCAGCGACCGTCGAACCCGCGCCGGATCCCATGACGTCTATGCACCAGCCATACAGCGGAGCCTTGTACAGACCCTGCAATGCGGCCGCGCCGATGGTGATGATCACGTAGGCGAACACATACCAGGCGGCCGCTTTCCACACGTTGCCGGTGGACTTGAACGTGACGCTGCGCTGTGTGATGAAATTGATCATCTGCGCGATGGCCATGGTGATCTCCACCGCCAGGAAATAGGCGAGGCCGCCACCGCCACCATCGGAGATCGCACCGGAAGCGTAGTCGAACACGTAGTATGTGGATCCATCGATGTTGTGTCCGATCGGGAGCACCCGGAAATCGGTGCCTACCAGCGGGGTGAAGCCGAATATCCATTTAAGCAACGGCATCAACACCAGCTGCAATACGGTCACCGCGTTGCATATGACGAAAAACATGATGAACTCGGCCAATGTGCGATGCTTGGTTTCGAACGAACGCCACGCATCACGCACCGGTTCGACCATCTTCGCGCCAAAACCAGCGCCATGTTCCGACTGCGACATCAGCAAACATCTCCTTCCATAACGTGCCCAATACTGAAATCAAGAAAATCAACGACGCCATCACCCTTGTAGGTGAAGTACAGAGCGGCCACATCATTCGGCGAGCGCATCGGCACCGTCTGCGTGCTGTTCCACTCGATGCCCGCCAAACGAATCGGCACCCGCGCCAGCACGCCGTCGCCCTTCGCGTCACCGGAAACCACCATCACGCCCTGCGCGGTTCCCGGAGCCTTGTCCTTGCAGTGGGCGCGCACCGTCAATCGCAAGGAAAGCTTCTCCGCCGTACCGCGAAAATCGAAATATTTGAATCCTGCGGTGGCTCCATCGCGCATGTTCGCAATATGCTGCGTAACGGAAATCCGGCCGGTCACATCGGGATCCGTATCTTTCGCATCCTGCGTGAAATACGGATGCGCGGCAAGCTTTTTGACCACTCCGGAACCGTCGTAGCGACCGGCCCCATCGGCGCTCCACAGATTGCATGCGATGCGCGCCTCATACGTTCCCGAACCAGCGAGCGCTCCGCCGTTCAGTCCGCAGCTGGTGACTTCCGCCTGGTTGAAATGCCAGACGCCCCGCTCATCCTGGCGGGCGACGAGTTTTTCGGCGCATGCCTGGCGCGCGTAGGAGCTGCGGTTGGTTTGGCGGTGGTAGAAGGTGTAGAAGTCGTCTCCCACGCGCAGCATTCCGCCGTGCGTGTTTCCGGTGTAGTTGCTGGCGTTCCTCTCGTCCGTATGACCGTTCAGTCCGACGTCGCCGATCGATACGAGCGTGCCGCCGTAGACGTATCCGCTGTCCGGCTTGTCCGATACCGCGTAGCACAGCTCGTGGTTGAGTCGGGATGAGTAGACGAAATAGTAGTGGCCGTCCCATTTGCGGATGGAGCTCGCCTCGAAGAATTCATGACCTTGGAAGGAGCCTTCTGCCTCCTTGGGGAACAGGAGTTTTTCCGGGGTTTTGATGGTTGTCATGTCCGATTCGAGTTCAAGGACGTATCCGCCTTCGAATCCGAGTTTGCGCAATCCAGTGACCACTGCCGGCACCGGCGTGTAGAAGCCGGAGAACAGGAACACCCTGCCGTCGTCGTCTACGAGCGCGCCCGGGTCGAACGGGAAGGAATCGCCTTTCTTCCGCCCCCAGATCGTACCGTCCGCGTAGTGAACGTGACCGTGGAACCGGAAGGGGCCGGTCGGCGAATCGGCGACGGCCACACCCATGATTCCCATGAAATCGAACGCGTAATACATGTAATAGCGTCCATCTTTGCCCTGCACCACGTCGGGGGCGAACAGCAGGCGCAATCCGAACCTGTTTTTCGGATCCTGCTTCTTACGGAACACCACGCCTTCGTAACGCCAATCGGTCAGGTCATCGACCGGCGCCGACCAGCAGACATAATCGTTGACGCAGAACATCGGCGCTCCGAACCGGTCATGCGAACCGTAGATATACACACGGTCTCCGAACACGTGGGGCTCCGCGTCGGGAACGTATTCGCCTGCCGGAAGATACGGATTGAATGCCTGCCGCACTGCCACTCCTCTTCGAGAATCCTGGATGAGATCATCACTGCCTTGTTGCAGGATGATGGTTCCATATTCCCGTAGGAAACCATTCGTGCGACGGCAATTGCACGAACCGGAGTTTTATCGCACGAATGGTCGAAAGAGGGGTCAGCTACGGTCATTGCCGGAAACCGTTGGCACAGACGTCTCTTCCTATATGGCCTATAGGCCCTTGCACGGCTTTGCGCTGCGCGACCTCAACGGAATGAGCACACGAAGGTCGAACCAGTGGTCGCGTATCGTCACGGTAAGCGTCCCTCCATACGACTTGGCCGTATGACGTATGCTTTTCAGGCCGAATCCGTGGTAGTCGGTGTTGCTTTTCGTGGTTATCGGAAGACCGTTCTTGATGACGAACGCGTCCGGGTTGCTGATGTAGTTCTCCACACGGATCAACACGAAACCGTTGACCTGGCTGACCGTCACGTGTATGAGACGGCGCTCGCCGTCGGACAGGCTCCGTTCGTATTCGATGGCGTTGTCGAGCGCGTTGCCCACGAGCGTGCACATGTCCATTTCGCTGATGCAGCCGAGCAGGGTGCCGTCGGCCACGCAGGTCATTTCGATGCCGTCCTTCGCGCAGACGAGCGCCTTGCTCGTAAGAATGGTGTCGAGCACCGCATTGCCGGTCTTATATTGCGATTCGTACTGTTTGATGCCCTGTTCGATATCGTTCAGATATTCTTCTCGTTTTCCGGGGTTGCTTTCGGTGCGCAATACCGCGATCTGGTGTTTGAGATCATGGTATTTGTGGTTGATGATGGCGATGTTTTCCTTCGACTGCTGATATTGCAGATACTGCGCTTGCAGAATGTTTCGGATGGAGCCGAGCTCACGCATGGCATGCTGTTCGCAGAGCTGAATATGGTAGGCGTACAGGAATGCCACGCCGCCGAATCCCACCAGCGTGCGGATGTTGAACACTTCCGTTCCTATCTCGCTGGTGAACGGCGTTGCCGTGGAGACGTAGCTCAGATTGCTCAACGTGAACGTGGTGAGCGCGATGATCACCGCCGTGGAAAGTTCACGCATGGTGATGCTCAACGAGCCCATGCGCATGTCGGAATCCTCCAAGTCGCGCAAATGCCGCAATTCCAGAAACGCGGCCACACCAAACGTCATGGCATACACGGCGATCAGCATGATGATCTGCACGACGATGGCCGTGGTTCTACCCGTGCCCCAATCGTTTTTCCCTGAAAAATAGAAATACAACTGCCAATCCAGCGAAGCCGCGAATTCAGCCAGAAGAAAGGCCCTCATCAGCCAATACAGGCAGGTCGGGATTTCGAAACGGCAGCACCGGTGGAACAGGACCATCATGATCGCCAGCGCGACCGCCATCCCCGGCAGCCACAGCGCGACCGGCACCACGCCGATCGCGACCTGCACCAATATCAACGCAAACAGGCCGGCCAACAAAGCGACGATTCCCTTGACGCGCGGCCATCTGCGCACGCATACCGAAATGTACATGACGCATGAGCACCATTCGGCGAGCGCCGTATACAGTTTGGGAATGTCTGGAATCACGCCGACCGTGTTCATGGGAACCCCGCTTGTTGCAAGTCTTGACGGCAGGCCGTGCCGACAGGTTCTGTTTGTTCTGTTTGTTCTATTTGATGGTGTCGCCGAAATACGCGGATAATGCGTCGAGCAATTCACGTTGCTTGGCGCGGCTGACCGCCACCCGGTCGAATCCGACCATGGCGTAGCCGTTCTCAACGCCCTGAACGTGCGCGAGGTTGATCAGATAGCCTTTGTTGCAACGGAAGAACCCGTCGGCGGAAAGCTGCGCTTCGACGTCTTTCATGGATTGCGTGGTGGATTCGTATGGTCCGCCTGTGGTGTGGTACGTCAGGCGGTGGCCGCTGCTTTCGATCCATTGGATGGAGGAAAGCGGCACTCTGCTGGTGCCGTTTTTCGAGGTGATCATCACGTATTTCTCTTCGCGTCGGCGCATGCGTTCCATGGCGCGTCCGAGACGTTGGGTGAACGCGAAGTACGAGATCGGCTTGAGCACATAGTCGAGCGCGTCCACCTGATAGCCGCGGATGGCGTATTGTGCCATGTTGGTGATGAACATGATGACCACGTCATCGTCGGTCTTGCGTATGCGTTCGGCCGCGGTCATGCCGTCCATCGATTTCATTTCGATGTCCATGAGGATGATGTCGTGCATGCCGGAACGGTAATCGTCCACGATGTCCTCGCCGTCGGGATATACGGTGACGTCGAAACGTTCCCCTATCTCCCTGCCGTACCGTTTCAGATAGTCCTGCAGTTCGTCGGCATACTCCGGTTCGTCTTCGACGATGGCAACATTGACGCTCATGACACCTCCATTGGCTTTACGTATATTAGCGCATTCCCGGATGGAAGGTTTTCGTCAACGGACTTTCGCCGATGGGTTTTCCGTCAGCGCGTTTTCGGGGTTTTCCCCGCGAGGACGGCGACGACGCTTTGAAGGAACGCCATGAATGTGAACAGCGCAAGCGACGCCCGGCATCCGCCCGTAAGCTGTGCGATCACGCCGAATGTCAGAGGTCCCATTGCTGCGAGCAGATAGCCGAACGATTGCGCGATGCCGGAAAGCACGACGGTTTCGGCGCTGTCGCGTCCTCGCATGGCGATCAACGCGAACGCCACGACCAATGCCGCCCCTTGCGCGCAACCGCCGATGAGCGCCCACGCGACCATGGCTTTCGGAAACAGCAGCATGCCAAGTCCTGCGATGAGCATGGGGACGCTGGCCGTAAGCGCGGCGCAGATCTGATTGCCGCGCACATTCATCAGTTTGGGAATGAGCAGACCGGCGAATATGCCGATGCCTTGGAATATGAACAGGTGCACGCCGGCCACGGACGTGTCGAATCCTGCGGACGTGCAGACCCGTGGCATCCAGTTCGACATGGTGTAGAAGGCGGATGACTGCAGTCCCATGAACAGGGTCACATACCAGGTGACCGGACGGCGCAGCACGCGCAGGAACACGCCATCGGTTCGGGACAGGGATTTGCGCGAATCCGTCTTGCCGGAGACATCGCCGGCCCGCTCCGGCCCGCGAACGGACGGCACGGAACGCATGACGTTACGGTTATGCACGATGCGCAGGAACCATAATGCGGCGACCGCCAGAGGAGGAATCGACCAGAAGGACAGCGAACCTCTCCAACCACCCAACATTTGCGCCAGAGGCACGGCGATCAATCCCGCGGTGGCCGAGCCGGCTGTAATGCAGCCGGAATAGATTCCGGTGGCCATCGCGACATGTCCGACGTAATCGCGTTTGGCGATCACCGGCACGAGCACGTTGCCTATTGCGATTGACGATGCGAACATCACCGTGCCCAGCCAAATGCCGACGCCTCCGCAATAGGAACGGACGAAATCGCCCAAAGCGATGCACAGGAGCGCCAGCAACACCGACCAGTCGATGCCGATTCTGCGTTCAAGGAACGTTACCAGCGGACTCACCGCGGCGAAGGCGAGCAACGGAATCGCGGTGAGAATGCCCTGCACGCCCTCTCCCCAGGAAAGATCGGTGCCGATCTGTTCGAGCAATGGTCCGACCGCAGCGATGGACGGACGCAGATTCAACGCCACCAGGAACACCAGCGCCGCCCACAGGCCGGTGGAGGGTGAGTCGTTCCGCCATGACGACCCGCCATAAAGCTTGTTCGCTTGAGCGTCACCCCTTGCGTCCTTCGTGTTCATATGGTTCTCTCCCCACTCCCGGCAATGTTTTCCGTTTCCGTATTGCCCTGATCAGCAGCCTTCGAGTTCGCTAAGCTCGCTGAAATATCCGTTGATTCTTTCGATGCGCGCCGATACCTCACCAGTTTCGTTCAGACACTCACCCACTTCGTCGGCGAGCAGCGCCACGAACGCGAATGCGGCAGTGAAGCTTGACAGCAGATGGGAGTTCAATGCCACTTCGAAGATGGTGACGTTGCGTCCGACCAGCGCGGATTTGACCGAGACGTCGCCGATCACCACCACGTTGACGCCACGTTCCAGCAGAGCGTCGACCAGACTTGCGAAGAAGGCCGGGCGTCTGCGCACGCCGACCACCACCGCCACGTCCTGCGCGGACAGATCGGACATCTCTTCCGCGACGCTTTGCCCCGGGTGAGGCAGAATATCGACGTTTCCACGCAACTGCAACAGTTGTTCACGCAGGTGCAACGCCACCGGATAGCTGTTGCGGAATCCGATCACCACGATGCGGGAGGCTTTTGCCATGGATCGGCACACATATTCCAACCGGCCACGATCGATGCCTTCGAATGTATGGCGTAGACTTTCCTCATCTCGGTGAAGATGATCGTCGAGAAGGTCGTCGCATTGTTCGGTTCTTGCGGTTTCCGGAGCCCCGGGTTGGTGCACGCGGCGAACATCGTGTCTGAATTCACTTGCGTTGGCGTAGCCGAGTTTGCGGTAGAGACGGCTGAGCGTGGGCTGGGAGACGCCGCTGAGCCGCGAAAGCTCCACGGAATTGCATACCAGAACATCAGTGAGATGTCCGAGGATGTATTGCGCGGCATCTCGTTCCGTCGCGGTCAACGTTTCATAGGATTCGCGGATACGCGACACAAGGCCCCGTCCGGCATCCCCCTCCTTGTTTTCCCCGACACCGGAAACCGGCATGCCTCCGACGGCATCGGTACGCTCCACACCACCGGCATTTGGTGAAACAAAAATTTCAGCTGTCATACCGTCTATCTTTCCTTAAACTGTTTTTCCCGTCAACAACACCCGGCAATTTAGTCGAAATAGCTGAATTTCAAGCGTTATCAACCCTATCGTAAACGATCGTTAACGTGAATGAAAAATTTCAGACACGTCTGAATGCTGAAATCTGCCATCAATACGGCGGCATTGAACCGACAAAAACAACGACGCCGCCACGCAACATGTTCACCAACAGGAGATGACCAATCATGGCAGAAAAAGCATACGCCGATCAACCAACATCCGGCATCGAACCGCTCGACCCGCCGCACCGTCTGCTCATGGCCCCCGGCCCCACCAATGTGGACCCGCGCGTGTTGGCGGCGATGAGCAAGCCGACGGTCGGCCAGTTCGACCCGTACATGTTCAAAGCGATGGACGAAGTCCAGTCGATGTTGCGCACGATCTTCAAAACACGCAACAAGCAGACCATGGTCGTGGACGGCACATCCCGCTCCGCCATCGAAGCGGCGTTCGTGTCGGTGATCGCGCCGGGCGATCCGGTGCTGGTCTGTTGCGCCGGGCGTTTCGGCATGCTGCTCAAGGAAATCGCGGAGCGCTGCGACGCCGACGTGCATGTGATCGAACGGCCTTGGGGCGAAGTGTTCCCGATCGAGCAGATCGAGCAGGCCATCGTCGAAGTAAGACCAAAGCTGGTAGCCACCGTGCAGGGAGACACCTCCACCACCATGTGCCAGCCGCTTGAAGGCCTGGGAGACATCTGCCACAAGTACGGAGCGCTGCTGTATACGGACGCCACCGCTTCGATGGTGGGCAACGACCTGCGTGTGGACGAATGGGGCATCGACATCGCGACGACCGGTCTGCAGAAATGTTTCGGAGGACCTTCCGGCATGGCGCCGATCACCGTCTCCGACAGAGCCGTGGCCGTCATGGAGGAACGTAAGAGCATCGAGGCCGGGGTCGCCGACAGCGCGCAGGAAATCGCCGCGAAGCGTATTCGCAGCAACTACTTCGACATGCCTCAGATTTTCGATTACTGGGGGCCGCGGCATCTCAACCACCACACCGAGGCCACGCATATGCTGTACGCGACGCACGAAGCGGCACGCATCATCGTCAACGAGGGAATCGACAACGTGATCGAACGCCATCGCATCAACGGAGCAGCCATGAGCGCCGCGATCGAAGGCATGGGACTCAAACCGTACGGAGACCAAAGCCACCGTATGAACGACGTGATCGGCGTGGTGATCCCCGAAGGAGTGGACGATGCGGCCATCCGCGCGCAGCTGCTCAACGATTTCTCCGTGGAGATCGCATCCTCGTTCGGCCCGCTCAAGGGCACCATCTGGCGCATCGGCGTCATGGGCTGCAACGCCCGCAAAGACGCCGTGCTCACCTGCGCCGCAGCCCTCGGCAACGTGTTGGAACGCAACGGTGTTCCAGTCAACACAGGCAAGGGCATCGAAGCCGCCTTGGCGGTGTACACGGCCGCGGAAAAGGCCTGATGCAGAAGAAACCCCTCACCACCACAACCGAAAGCCAAACAAGGAGCAATGACGATGAGCGCAGAACAATGGGCCGCAAGCGCCGCCGAGGAGATCCTCGACCGCTGCGACCAGTTGGCCGAACTGACCAGCATGGAGAACGGCATCGAACGCGACTATCTTTCGCCGCAGATGGCCGAAGCCTACCGATTGACCGCAGGATGGCTTGAAGAGGCCGGACTCGCCACATACATAGACCAGGCGGGCAACCTGGTCGGTCGCCTTGAGGGACGGGAACCAGGACTGCCGGCATTGGTGCTCGGCTCGCACCTGGATTCCGTACCGGATGCCGGCAAATACGACGGCATTCTCGGTGTGGTGACCGCGGTTTCCGTGGCCACCCACCTGGCGGAGACCGGCAAACACAAGGAATTGCCGTTCGCCATCGAGGTGTTGGGCTTCGGCGACGAGGAAGGCGCGCGATTCGGCGCCACGCTGCTGGGCTCCTTCGCGTTCGGCGGCGGTTGGAACGACGAATGGCTGGAACGCACCGACAAGGATGGCGTGAGCATGCGCCAGGCGTTCCGCGATTTCGGACTCGACCCGAGCAAGGTGCATGAAGCCGCACGCAAACGTGAGGACTATATCGGCTATCTTGAATTCCATATCGAACAAGGGCCGATCCTGGAACAGCGCGGCCGCGCGCTTTCCTCGGTCACATCCATCGCGGCGGCCAGCCGGTACATGGTGACCGTGGACGGCATGTCCTGCCATATCGCGACGCCGTACGACCTTCGCCATGACGCGCTGACCGCGGCCGCGGAACTCATCGAAGCCATCGATGAAATCAGCCAGGACGCCGGAACCCGCGCCAACGTAGGCGAGATATCCGCACAACCGGGCGGCGTGAACGTCATCGCAGGCAAAACCACGTTCAGTCTCGACGTACGTGCGGGAAACGACCAGCTGCGCGACGAGGTGTTCGATCGAATCTGGAAGCGTGCGGACGAAATCGGCGAGGCGCGCAAGGTGAATATCTCACACAAGATGATCCACACCGCCGACTCCGTGCAGTGCGATGCATTCCTACGTTCCTGCATCGAGGAAGGCATCGTTCAGGCGGAGAACAAAGATGCGTTCGGCCTGGTGAGCTACCCGGGCCACGACGGCATGGCCGTGGCGAAGCTGCTGCCGATAGCGATGCTGTACGTGCGCTGCAAGGCAGGCATCAGCCATAGCCCCTACGAATCGGTGACCGTGCAGGATGTGGCCTACGGCACACAGGCGTTCGAGCAGGCGGTGCTCAACGTGGCGGCGCATATGACATCCCGGCATGACGACAACGGCACGCAGGAGGCATGACATGGACGACTTCATCGACATGGACGGCGACGGAACCCCGGCCGACCTCGCCATCCACGGCAACATTCTGCTACGGGACAGGCAGACGCAAGGCACCGTCGTGGTGAGGAACGGACATATCGCAGCGGTAAGCGAAAATCCGGATTTGACGCCCAACGTGCAAGAGGATATTCGTCTGACCCCCGAAGAGGTGCTGATCCCCGGTATCGTCGACACGCACGTTCACATCAACGAGCCCGGACGCACCGAATGGGAGGGTTTCGAATGCGCCACGTCCGCGGCCGCGGCCGGAGGCGTGACCACGGTGCTGGACATGCCGCTCAACTCCAATCCTCCGACGCTTACCGTGGAAGCCTTGCAACTCAAACGTTCGTGCGCCCTCAACAAAGCGCATGTGCAACTCGGCTTCTGGGGAGGCGTGGACGAATCGAACCTCGGACACCTCAAGGAATTGTGGGATGCGGGGGTATTCGGTTTCAAATGCTTCCTCTCCCCCAGCGGAGTGGACGAGTACGGTTCCCTGCCGTATGGCAAGCTCGAAGAGGCGATGCGTGAGATTGCATCGTTCGACGGCCAGCTCATCTGCCACGCGGAGGATCCGCACGAACTGGCGGAGCATGCCGGAGAAGTCGGCCACACCTACCGCAGTTTCGCGCAATCGCGTCCCGCAGAATGCGAGGCGAACGCCGTGCGCAATGTCGTGCGATTGGTGGAGTCCACCGGCTGCCGCACCCATATTCTGCATGTTTCCAGCGGATTGACCGTGAACGTACTGCGCGAGGCAAAGGCGAGGGGCCTGCCGATCAGCGCCGAAACATGCCCGCACTACCTCACGTTGGATTGCGATCATATTCCGGACGACGCCACGGCCTTCAAATGCTGTCCTCCGATTCGCGACCTACGCGAACAGGATGCATTGTGGCAAGGTTTGGCCGATGGCACGTTGGATTTCGTGGCCACCGACCACTCCCCCGCCGATGCCAAGATGAAGTCCGGCTCGCTCGCCACCGCATGGGGAGGCGTATCCAGTCTGCAGGTGGGCTTTCGGGCGGTACTCACCAAAGCGTTGGAAAAGGGAATCGGCATGACCGATGTGATTCGTTGGATGTCGTACAACACCGCGCAGTTCGCGCGATTGCACGATCGCGGTGAGATAGCCCCTGGCAAACGTGCCGACATGGCGATCATCCGCCCCGGCGAACGGTTCACCGTCGACGCGGCTACACTGAAAAGCCGTAATCCGATCAGCGCTTTCGACGGCATGGTGCTCAACGGCGTAATCACACGCACCTTCATATCCGGCAAGGGCACCGAAGACGTGCAAGGCAATCTCATCGCGCGACCATAGCAACGTAAAGGGGAATCGATGGATACGAGAGACAATTTCAACGATTTCAGCGCACACGGCGACGGACGGCATCCGGCATCCGACAACGCCTCCGAAGCGTTGGCCCCGGATCTGCTCACCGCGATACGCCGATACGAGCAGGCGTTGATGGACAATAACACCGCGGTGCTGTCGGATTTGTTCGCGAATGATCCGGAAGGCGTTCCTTCCGTGCGATCCGACGGCAAGGGAATGCTTGTCGGGCATGGTGAGATTTCGGCATTCCGCTCGAATCGCAAGACCGCGCCGACACGCACGCTCCGCCGCCGCATCGCACGGCAGATGGATGAGGGGAGCGCTTGCGTCGTCTCGCAATTCGACAAGGCGACGGGCGGAAGCGTCATCCAGACACAAGTCTGGCAGCGCGTCGGGAAGTCGGGTGCATGGAAGATCGTCATGGCGCATCTGACCTATCCGGCTCCGGCAATCGACCGCAGCATATGGAGAGTCGTCGGCGCTCCGTTGGTGGAAGCATCGAAGCCGGGGCCGCTTTCGGGTATGACCGTGGCCGTGAAAGATCTATACGCCGTTCAAGGGCAACGCATTGGCGCCGGAAATCCGGAATTTCTGCGAACATCGCCCGTATGCGAGGAGTCGGCGCCGGCCGTGCAGCTGCTGCTCAATGCGGGCGCGCAGGTCACGGGCATCGCACAGACCGATGAGTTCGCCTATTCGCTCGCCGGCGCGAACGTGCATTATGGCACACCGCCGAACCCGAAGGCTCCGGGACGTATCAGCGGAGGCTCGTCCTCCGGTCCGGCATCAGCCGTGGCCTGCGGTCAAGTGGATATAGGACTGGGCACCGACACCGCGGGGTCGATTCGCATTCCGGCATCCTACCAAGGGTTGTGGGGCATTCGCACAACCCACGGACGCATCAGCCGCAAGTCGATTCATCCGCTTTCACAGTCGTTCGACACCGTTGGATGGATGACCAGGGATGCGCGCACACTCGAATTCGCGGGCAACGCGCTGATGCCGGACAAAGACACCGCGACAGGCGTGGAGAAGCTGCTGACAAGCCCGAAACTCGACGAATGCGCGACCGCCGACGTACGTGAAGCGTTCTCCCGGTTCCGTTCCGACGCCCGTTCAGCCGTGAAAGAGGGGCAAGTCTCCTTGCTGAAGGATTTCGACGAGGTGCAATTCGATTCACGGATGCTGGACCATCTCCTTTCGATCTTCCAGGCGGTCCGCGGATATGAGGCATGGCAAAACAACGGCGATTGGGTCACCGGCCACTATGCCGATCTCGCGCCGGAGATCGCGGCCCGATTCGAACGCGATTCGCATATTCCACGCTCCCGATACGAACAGGGGCTCGACCATCTGCGACAGGCGCGTTCCATGGTGCGCAACCTGATCGGGAACAATGTTCTGCTCATTCCATCCGCATCGTCCACGGCACCTTCCGTAGCTCCCCTCGGAGATATGGCAAGCATCGAAAACGCACGCGCGCACACGCTGCGGATCACATCGATAGCCGGAATCGGAGGACTTCCCGCGGTCAATATTCCCCTGGAGACCGCGGACGGCCTGCCGTGCGGAGCCTGCCTAATCGGCCCCGCCGGTTCCGACAAGCTGCTCATCCGCATCGCGAAGGAGCTCTACAGAAATTCCCTTTGACGCATTCGGACGAGCTCCGAACGAAAAATCTCGTCCAATGACCTCAAGACGGCCTTCCACTTCTTGTTTCCAAGAGGCGGGAGGCCGTTTTCTTTTTAGACAAATCCGTTGTTTGAAAAATTATTTTCACGAAGATATTCGATCAGCAACAGCGGAAGATATTACAACCATATTAACAAAATCGCGTCATTTTGCGAAAAATCAGTCGAAAATCAGAGCAATATGACGAGTCGGTTTCCAAAACTCCACTCATGCAATCGATAGGAAATCTAGATTTCCTGCGATATGAAATAAAAATTTCTCTTAATTGACCTATCGGCAAATTCAACCTCGACCAATCACACAAGCATCAGCACAAACAGCTAAGGAGACCACGATGACAGCAACGATCATCGACCAAGGTTTCGCCCATCCCACCCCGACGGCGCAGCAACCGAATAAGGCCACACAGAGCGATTCGGAGACCATCATCAAAGAAGGCTACGATCCTCGTCTGGCCAACAAAGACCTGGCACCGCTGAAGAAGCAGACCTGGTCGTGGTACAACATCTTCGCATTCTGGATGTCCGACGTGCATTCCGTCGGCGGCTATGTGACCGCGGGAAGCCTGTTCGCGCTGGGCATCGCAAGCTGGCAGGTGTTCATCGCGCTTGTTGTGGGCATCGTCATCGTACAGGTGCTCGTCAACCTCATCGCCAAGCCCAGCCAACGTGCGGGCGTGCCGTTCCCCGTCACCATGAGGTTCGTGTTCGGCGTCAAAGGCGCGAACATCCCGGCCATCATCCGAGGCATCATCGCCGTGGCATGGTACGGCGTGCAGACCTTCCTCGCCTCGGAATCGCTCAACATCATCTTCCTGAAGTTCATTCCGGCCGCCCAGACCCTCGCCAGCGACTACTCGTTCCTTGGACTCTCGGCCCTCGGCTGGATTTCATACGGCATTCTGTGGGTGGCGCAGGCCTGCGTGTTCTGGACCGGTATGGACACCATCCGCAAGTTCACCGATTGGGCCGGACCGCTGGTCTACGCGGTGATGCTCATCCTCGCCATCTATCTGGTGGTGCGGGCAGGCGGACTGGGAGCCATCGACCTGAACCTGTCAAACTCCGCACCTCTTGGATTCGTGGAATCGATTCCTGTGATGATCACCGCAATCGCGCTCGTCGTATCGTATTTCTCCGGCCCGATGCTGAACTTCGGCGATTTCTCCCGCTACTGCGGCTCATACAAGAGCGTGAAGAAGGGCAACTTCTGGGGTCTGCCGGTGAATTTCGTGGTGTTCTCGCTGCTCACCGTGGTATGCGCGTCCGCAACCGTGCCCGTGTTCGGCGAACTGATCACCGACCCGATCAAGACCGTGGAACGCATCGACACCCCGTTCGCGATCCTCTTGGGCGGCCTCACCTTCGTCACCGCGACCGTGGGCATCAACATCGTGGCCAACTTCGTCTCCCCCGCGTTCGATTTCTCGCACGTCAACCCCCAGAAGATCAGCTGGCGTACCGGCGGCATGATCGCGGCGGTCGGCTCGGTGATCATCACCCCTTGGAACTGGTATTCGAACGACCAGGCCATCCATTACACGCTTGACCTGTTGGGCGCGCTGATCGGACCGCTTTTCGGTATCCTCGTGGCCGGCTATTTCATCGTGGCCAAGCAGCGCATCGCCGTGGACGACCTGTTCACCATGGATCCGAAGGGACGCTACTGGTACCGCAACGGATTCAACCCGAACGCGGTGTTGGCCGTGCTGCTTGCGGGCATTCCGTCGATCTGCTGCGCCGTACTGCCCAGCCCGCTCAACGAAATGGGCATCATCGACCTGACCGCGCTGTCGAACTTCAGCTGGTTCATCGGCGCCGGACTCGGTTTGGCCATCTTCACCCTGCTGGAACGCAGGCGCCCGCAGATCGTGCAGTTGGCGGATTCCAACAGCGATCCGAGCGTGAACGACGGAGCGTTGGAACAGTAATCAGGCATAGCGCACGATATCGGGAGGATTCCTGAGATTCCTGAGATTCCTGAGGAATCATGGGAATCCTCCCTTATGAATGTTCACAAGTCGACAAGAAACGCGGCAATCTCGCATACGGGAGGTCTCATGAAAATCAAGGTGATCAATCCAAATACCACATGGTCCATGACGCATACCATCGAACAGGCCGCACGCGCCGCGGCAGGTGCGGACGTTGAAGTAATTGCGGTTAGCCCCGACATGGGACCGGTTTCCATAGAGTCGCACAGTGACGAAGCGCTGGCGGCCGTGGGAGTGATGGACGAGGTACGCAAGGGAGAGTTCGAAGGCTGTGACGGATATGTGCTGGCCTGCTTCGGTGACCCTGGACTGCATGCGGCTCAGGAACTTGCGCAAGGCCCTGTGGTAGGCATCGCGCAAGCCGCCTTTCATGTGGCGACGCTCGTCGGCAGGTCGTTCGCCATCGTCACCACATTGGGACGAACCTTGGGGCGGGCACGCGATCTGGTCGAGGAATACGGATTTTCGAAGCAGTGCGTGGCCTATCGCGCTTGTGAGGTGCCCGTTCTGGGGCTTGACGAGCATCCCGACGCCGCCTACGACGCGCTGTTGGCGGAATGCCGCGCAACGCTTGAATGCTGCGACGCCGATTCGATCGTGCTGGGTTGCGCGGGCATGGCGGGCATGTGCGAACGACTGGAGAACGAGTTGCACGTGCCCGTGATCGACGGCGTGGCCGCCGCGACCGCACTGGTGGAGGGTTTGGTGCGCATCGGCGCACACACCTCGAAACGTCGGGAATTCGCGACGCCTCCGGCGAAGGAGGTGGTTGGACTGCTTTCGGAGTTCACCCGTTGACGCCATACGGCGATTTTCATCATATGACGATTTGGCCGCCACGAAACCGCAATGACGCGGAATGTGGCGGCCAAACCTTCGGTCTTGCAGAGGATCAGGCGAGGTAGTTCGCCGGGTTCTGGCTGAATTTCTCGGCGCAACCCGGATTGCAGAAGTAGTAGGTGACGCCTTCGTATTCACGCGTGGCCGCGGCTGTGGCCGGATCCACGCTCATGCCGCAAACCGGATCCTTGGCGAGGTTCCGCCCATCCTGGGCCATCATGCCGTCGCCGCCGCAGTGGCAGGAGTGGCCACCGCATTCGCTTTTGGCCTTGTGATCGCTGAACAGTCCCATAATGGTTCCTTTCCTGTTGTTTCCTTTATTGTTCAAATCTGGTTTGCGAACCTGGTATGCGTTCGTTTTGTTCGGGGCGAACAGTCGCAGTCGGCTTGCGTTCGACACCACGCACAGCGAGGAGAACGCCATGGCCGCGCCCGCGATCATCGGGCTGAGCATGACGCCCGTGAACGGATACAGGATACCCGCCGCGATCGCGATGCCGATGCTGTTGTATCCGAGTGCGAACCCGAGATTCTGCGCGATGTTGCGCATGGTGGCGTGGGTCAGATCGATGGCATGCGCAAGCCCCATGAGGGATCCGCTCATCAACGTCACGTCAGCCGATTGAATGGCCACGTCGGTGCCGGTGCCGATGGCGAAGCCGACGTCGGCGCGGGCCAGGGCCGGAGCGTCGTTGATGCCGTCGCCCACCATCGCGACCGTATAGCCTCTCCCCTGCAGTCTGGCCACTTCATCGGCCTTGCGTTCGGGGCGCACGTCCGCGATCACATGGGTCACGCCGATTTGGTTCGCCACGGCCCGCGCGGTGGTTTCGTTGTCTCCGGTGAGCATGACGACTTCGATGCCGTGCGATTTCAGCTGCGCCACGGCTTGCGCGGAATCCGGCTTGACGGTGTCGGCCACGGCCAGGATTCCCGCAAGCTCACCGTCGATGGCGGCCAGAACCGGGGTTTTCCCTTCCTGAGACAAGCGTTGCATGTCGGCGATGATCGCATCGAGATCCTCATTGCCGACGCTTGGCATGCCGACGTCCAGCCGGTCGATCAGATCGGTGTTTCCCACTGCGACGTCACGGACCGCGTTCCCGCCTGCCGACGTGACCTGTGCGGCAACGCCCTGCCCTGCGATCGCACGGAATCCAGTCGCCGTACCGATTGCGATGTTACGATCATGCGCTCCGGCAACGATCGCCTCCGCGAGCGGATGCTCGGAATCACGTTCCGCGGCAGCGCTCAGGGCCAGCAGTCCCTCCACATCATCACGCCATGTTCCAAGCGGCAGCACGTCGGTGAGCGAAGGATGGCCCGCGGTGATGGTGCCGGTTTTGTCAAGAACCACGGCATTGACTTTCGCGGTCGTCTCCAACGCTTCGGCGGAGCGGATGAGCACACCCATCTGCGCCGCACGGCCGGTGGCGACCGTAACGGAAAGCGGGGTGGCCAATCCCAACGCGCAAGGGCATGCGATCAGCAGCACGGACACGGCCGCCACCAGCGCATGCGTGACGCGCGGTTGAGGACCGAACGCATACCAGACCGCGCACGACCAGACTGCGATCAACACCACGGCAGGCACGAAAATGCCGGAGATGCGGTCGGCCAGACGCTGCACGGGCGCTTTCGAGCTTTGCGCGGAACGCACCAATTCGATGATGTGCGCAAGCACTGTGTCCTTGCCGACTTTCGTGGCCCGGTACCGGATAGCGCCCGAACCGTTGATTGTGGCTCCCGTGACCGTGCTGCCCACGGTTTTGACGACCGGCATGGATTCGCCGGTGATCATGGACTCGTCGATGCCGGACGAACCGGCCGTCACGATGCCGTCAACCGGCAGTTTCTCTCCGGGACGGATGGCGATGACGTCTCCGACCCGAACGTTCTCGACATCGATCTGCTCTTCGAATTCCTTTTCGATACCATCCTCAACGACTTTGCGTACCACACGCGCGGTTTTCGGACGCAGACCGGCCAAGGCACGCATGGCCTCACCTGTGCCGATGCGCGCCTTCGTTTCCAACAGCTGGCCGACGAGCATCAGTGTGATGACCACGCCGACGGTTTCGAAATACGGCTCGCGGGCGTTGGCCGGCAGTAGTCCCGGAGCGAACGTGACCACGCACGAATACAGGAACGCGAACACGGTTCCAAGACTCACCAACGCGTTCATTTCCGGCGAACGATGGGCGATCGCGGCGAAACCGCTGCGGAAGATGGGCAATGCCGAATATCCCATGATCGGCAGGGTGAACAACAGCTGCACCCATGCCGGCATGTGGTAGAGCATGAGCATGGCGGAACAGAACACCGGAATCGCGCATACCGCCGACACCACAAGCCGCGCGATCAGGGTTTTGATTTCCTTGGAGCCTTCGGGACCGGCGGAATCAGCGGATTCGCCGGGTTGCGCAGGTTCGTCCGCATTGGCGGAATCCTCAAGCAAGGCAGTTTCGATGGATTCGCCATCCGGCCTCGGTTTTCCAGTGTTCGCCGTTTTGCCTGGAACCACCTTCAGCGTGCCATGCAGCATGTTCATGCCGCAGGCGAACGGATACTCCCCCGGATCTTGCGGACGCAGCGTCAATGTAGTCGTACGGAAGGCCGGCAACGCCAAATCCACGCCGAAATCTGCGAACACCACGTGGGACGAGCATTCGCCGTCCTCCTTACGGTCGAACACCAGCCGCAACGGCATTCCCGCTTCCGCTTCGATCAGCGCGGGACTGTACCCTCCCTTGACCTCGATCACGGCTTCCTGCACATCGCCGTCGACCTTCGCACGGTACGCCTTGCGCGGAGCGAAGAAGAACCACAGAACGCCCGCGGTTACGATCGCCGCCGCGATAATCGCAATGACAGCATGCATAATCTTTCGCTACTTTCCCTATTTTCCTTTGTCTCAACAAACCCAACCATATACCCCTATAGGGTATATTCGCAAGAGTGTAGACTAATACAGGAAGCAAAACAGCCAGACCGAAATCATCGGAAGGGGCACGGCAGTGAACGTTACGCAACACGGATACGCGGACGACCAGAAGAAGATCATCGCACGGCTCAACCGCATCGAAGGCCAAGTGCGCGGCATCAAGCAAATGACCGAAAACGGCGAATACTGCATCGACATCCTCACCCAGATCTCCGCGGCGAACAGCGCGTTGAAATCGGTGGCGCTCCTGCTGCTCGACGACCATCTCAACCATTGCGTCAAACAGGCTGTGACCGAAGAAGGCACGGTATCCGACGAAAAACTCGCCGAAGTGAACGCCGCAATCGCAAGACTCGTCAAATCATGACCGTTCCGCATGCTGGCCAAAGTAGGCCGAATACCAAGCCAAGAGTCGAAGCGAGTCTTTAGATTCGTACCTAGACCGACACACGATGGCCCGACCGGGCCGCAGCAACAAAGGAGCAAACATGATCAAGGTTTCCGTAGTCGGAGCCAAGGGCCGCATGGGCTCTCACGTGGTCGACGCCGTGAACAACGCCGTCGATACCGAACTTGCGCTCGCTCTCGACGCCGGCGACGATCTGACGCAGATCACTCCGGACAACACCGACGTGGTGGTGGAGTTCACCGTGCCGAGCGTATCACTCGACAATGTGCTGGCGCTGGTGAAGCAGGGAGTCGATGTGGTGGTGGGCACCACCGGCTGGACCGAAGACAAGCTCGATCAGGTACGCACTGCCCTCGCCGAAGCGCCACGCGCCGGCCAGAGCGTGTTCATCGCGCCGAATTTCGCCATCTCCGCCGTGCTGGCCGATCATTTCGCCAAGGTGGCCGCCCCGTACTTCGAATCCGCCGAAGTGGTCGAACTGCATCATCCGAACAAGGTGGATGCCCCCTCCGGCACCGCCTTCCATACCGCGCAGGGCATCGCGCAGGCACGCAACGAAGCCGGACTCGGCCCGGTTCCCGACAAGACCGAAACCGACGGCGGATCCCGCGGCCAGGTCGTTGACGGCATCCACGTTCACGCCGTGCGTCTTCGTGGACTCAACGCGCACGAGGAGGTGCTGTTCGGCAATGAGGGCGAGCAGCTGACCATCCGCGCCGACAGCTTCGACCGCATCTCCTTCATGCCGGGCGTGCTGCTGGCCGTACGCAAAGTCGCGACCGAAAACCACCCGGGCGTGACCGTCGGACTCGACAACTTCCTCGACCTGTAAAACAGGCCGTCCCGAAAACCTCAATATTCGAGGTCAATAACGAAACTGCCGGCGTTTACGAATCGTAAGCGTCGGCAGTTTTTGCAGAAAGACGAATTCGCGTGTGAATCGCATACGAATTCATGCGCGAGACACGCGCATCACATGAATCACGCGCGTTTGCGGACCACGAGCCATCCGAGAACCGCGAACGGAATCGAGCACAGCACGAAAATCCACGGCAGCATAAGCGTGGTGCTCGGTGTGGCATGGTCGAGCACGATGCCGGTGATCATGGAACCGAACGACGCGCCGACGGTGCCCGCGGTGCTCACCCAGGAAAGACCCTCGGTCAGCGAATCCTCCGGCACGGTCTCCTTCACGACGATGTTTCCGGATGCGAACACCGGGGAGACCGTCAAGCCCGTAAGAATCTCGAAGAATCCCATGATGATCAGATTTCCCTGGAACATGTGGATCACGAAGAACCCGACGGTCATCAACGCAAGGAACATGATCATGTGGCACCAATGCGAGCCCTTGAGTTCCTTGGAACCGAAGATCAGCGCGCCGATGCATGATCCGAGCGCCAGCATGGCCAGCTGCACGCCAAGCACGGAATCAAGGTGCAGCGCCTTCATGACGGCCGTGATGGACGTGTCGAACGCGGTGAAACTCATATTGAACACGATGAACACGATCAGCAGCGGCACCACGCCGGCATACGTGAGCACATTGCGTTTCGCGGCACCACGCTGACGCTTGAGATTGCCAAGGCCGAACGATTCCGCGATTCCCCTGGCCCCTGACGCGTCCTGCGCGTTGGCTCCCATCACATCGGCATCCTGCGCGGACGCGGATACGACTTCGATCTCGCGGACAACCGGCGGTTGCGTATCCTTCAACATGAAGAACACCGTGCCGCCAAGCGCGGATGCGAACGTCGGCACGAACAGCTGAGACACCGGATGCACGGAAGCGGCCAGGAACGCGGAGAGAATCGGTCCGAAAATGAACACGATCTCGTCGATCGCCGATTCGAGCGCATATGCGGTGTTGAGCATGCTTCCGTTGCCCGTGCGCTCAAGCACATACGCCCATCGCGTTCTTACCAGCGCGCCGAACGAGAACTGCGTCAATCCCATGACCACCGCCAGCAGGAACAGCAGCGGAATCGGCACGCGGACAAGAGCGGCGAACGCGAATCCCAGCATCGCGACGATTTGCACGAAAAGAACGACCCGTCCCACCTTACGCTGGCCGAACCGGTCGAACAGGCGCGCATACAACGGGGTGACCGCCGCCGTGGCAAGAACGTAGGCGGCGCTCATCACGCCGGCGATCGTCCAGTTGTCGTACAGATGGTTGAGCGCCAGAATAATGCCCAGGCCCATCATGGACATCGGCAGTCGCGCGATCGCGCCGGAAGCGCAGAACGCCTTCGTGCCGGGAATGGAGAACAGCACCGCGTACGGCGTCTTGTGGGTCTTGGCTTCGAGAGTCTCGCTCACAGCTGCGCCACCTCCCCACGGTAGATGAACATGTCGTCGTACAGCAGACCCTCTTCCGCCGGCTCTCCTTCCGAGGATTCTGCGGATTCGGCGGATTCTGCGGATTTGCCCAAGTGTTCGGCGATGCGCTGCAGACCCTTATGGTCGTAGAAGCTCACATCGCAATCGGAATCGGTATGCAGGTAGAACGCCGGCACATTCCAGGCCGCGAAATGCTCCTGCATACGGTTCCAAAGCTGACCGCCCACGCCCTTGCCCCGAATCTCGGGATTCACCATGAACAGCTCCAGCTCGCCCATGGTGGTCTCGTTGGCACGGCTGTTCTTTTCAAGGTCATGCTGCAACGCGTATGCCTCGTCAAGCATCCTCAACTGCTTGGCGGCCTTCTCGTCGGCCATGATGAGCCGCACCACGTCGGCCATCTCCTCACCGACCTCGATGTCATCGAACTGCGGCGCCTCGCCGGCCACCCGAATGAACGTGACTCCGGCCAATGTTCCGTCCTGGGTGAAGGCCGCATTGGCGAACGTGGTCGGCTGCAGGTAATGCAGTACGAAATACCGTGAGATCAGCAGTGAATTGCGTTCGCCGAGAAGATCTATGTTCTGCGGCCAGGTTCGGTCGAACAGCTCGACCGCCGCATCGATGTCGTTCCACACAAGCGGCCGATACACGATATCGGTTTTCGGGTTCAGCGCCACGCCCGTTGCGTCCGGCGCATTCGCGTCGGCCGGATTGACCTGCGCGTTCGGGATGTTGGTTGCGTCAATCGCAGCCATGATGTTTCGCTCCTTAACTTTCGTTGCGTCCGGCACGTGTGCCCGCCCACACATGCTGCACGAGGGTAGCGGCGTTCCTCCACAACACTGCCGGCGGTGCGTTCCTCCCGCAGGCATGCCGCAAGGCGCGCCGCTGCACGGCGTCGTCTCGGCTTCAGTCGTTGTCGGATTGCTCTGGAATTCCGTAGCTCAACTCGGCAAGGATCTCTTCTTCTGTTTTGTCGGCCGCCCGAAGCACGCGATCGGCTTCCTCGACCTCACTCAGATAGTAGAGGCACCCGTCGATTGAGTCCAGCGGTACACCTTCCATCGCCGAGAGCAGAATCCGATACATGTCGAGCTGTGCTAGTTTTTCGTTGATTTCGTTCTGTTTGCGCGGTTTTCGCCCGGTTTTCCAATCGACGATGGTGTAGGTTTTCGCGTTGTCTTCCGGATCGAGTCCTCCAAAGAACACCGCATCGAGCTTGCCGTTGACGATGGTGCCAAGTTGCGCAATATCGACCACGAGCTGCCGTTCGACCCATGCCGGGTTGCGCTCGGCCCACACCGATTGCGCCAGCCGCCGCTTCCAGACGAGCAGTTCACGTTCCTGCGACGCACGGTCGCCCGGCTCCCCGTTCGCAAGCCTCGACTCATCGGCTGCCATGTCGGCGATCATACTGGCTCTGGATACCGTGTTCGAGCCGATTGCGCCATCGGCCATGTCCGTTTCGGCCATGATGAACCGCTCCGCCCACGCATGGAACCGTGTGCCGAGTTGGGCGTTGGGCGACACCACGTGGGGAATCGGACGAACCAGTCCACGCCAGTATTCCCTGGCTGCACGCGCGCTCATCACACCGGCCCTCGCCTGCAGGGACGTTACGCTTTGACGTCCCGAAGCGAGAATCTTCTCCCCTCTGGCCTTGACGATCGCATCGAAATCACCGGCTCCGTCACCTGCGTCAGGCATGAGATGCTCGTCCGCGACCAACAGCCGGGCGCGCATCAGCAACGATTCGGCGGCCGGCAATCCGCCGGTAGGCTCTTCCGAAGCGTCTTCTCCCCGTTCGATGGCCGAACGCACCTGGCTTGCGGATTCGTCGAACGTCCGCTCCAACTGGCCGCTTAAATCGCAAGGCCACGGCAATCCGGCATCCGTTTCCGCCGATTCCAGCGGAGCGTTCCAGGCGTCTCCCACCACCGCGTTCTCGAAATCGAGGGCATGCTCGCCCACGAAGTAGCCTTCCGGAAGCGGCACTTTGATCGAGAACAGCGTTTCGTAATCGCCATCGGGCGTAAGGAGATTCTCCGGCTTGCGTGCAACCGACGCGATGCCGTTCATCGAATCGTGGACCTCATTCCAGAAATTCGACGGCTTCTCCCGACCTTGACTTGCCATCACGCGCGGATCTCGGCTCATGCCGTTCGACGTGCTGTAGGTGAGCAGCGCCTCGTGACGGGCTCGGGTCAACGCCACATACGCGAGTCGACGTTCATCGGCATGCAATCGTTGACCGTATTCCTCCTGTTGCGTCAAATATAGGGAGGAGGAATCGACGCCTTCCATTTCGGCGATCCGCATGGAACGCAGCGTTCCATACACCTCATCGTCGATGACTTCCGCATCGTCCAGACTTTCCAACGTCTCGGCCGGGTTCACGCCGACGAGCGCATCATGCGGGAAACGCGGCAGGATATCCGCATCCACACGCACGGGAACCGGTACCGCGGCCGGATCGTCAAGCCATGTTTTGGCGGTCTGGAAATATTCCGGAGGCGTCCATTCGCCGTTGTTCAATCCGTTGAGGTGGTCCTCGTCAAGTTTGACCGCCAGATTGTCACCCTGCTTGGACGGGAACGTGCCCTCCCTCATTTCCACCATGGCCACCGCATCCCATTCGAGGCCCTTTGACTGGTGTACGGTCATCAGCACCACATCCACGGGGGTATCGGGGGCGACGGCGTTCTCTTCGGACGCGTCGCGCAGCGAATCCACCCAAGACATGAACGCGCGCAGACTTGGCGTGCCTTGCGCCGCGATCTCCTTCAGATACGTGTCGACGAGTTTCATCATGGCGTCGAGCGGCGATTTGGCGAGCGCGGTATCGGACCGGCTTTCCGGGTTGCGCATGCGTTCGGCGAGCGGCAGGTCGATGTCGAGGTTCAGCGCCCTGATGGCGGTCTGCACTATTTCCACCAGCGGATGGCCGTACATGGCTTGCGTTTGGCGCAGGGTCCGCGCGGCGTTCAGCACGGCCCTGCGTCCTTCGTCGCTGAGTTTGCCGTCGATGAGTTTCGGCAGATCCTCACGCAGTATGACGTCGATCAGGAAGACCGCGTTGGGTACCTGGTCGCGGTATTCGCGCACGACGGCCCGGATTTCACAGTCGTCCGCCTTGTCGGATTGTTCCGGAATGATGCCGGCCGCCACCAGTGCGCGGTAGCGTTGTTCGGTGTTCACGCGTTCCGCGATGTCCGCGAGCGCCTGCAGATCGTTCGCTTCGATGCCGAATCGTGGTGTTGCGAGCAGGCGCATCAGCGATTTGCTGTCGGTATGGTCGCAGATGACGTGCAGCAGTGCGAGGATGTCTTGTATTTCCGGTCGTTCCAGCAGTGCGGACTGTCCGACCGTCAGTACGGTCAGTCCGGCTTGTTGCAGTGCGTTTTCGTATTCCGGCATGGTCGATTTGGAGCGGAACAGTACCGCCACGTGCGGTCGACGGTCTTTCGCGCCGTTCGTCTGCTGTTCTTTGGAAGGCGTGTGCAGTGCGATGGCGTGTTTGGCGAAGCGCACGACCGCGTCGATTTCCTGGCCGCGTGTGGCGTAGCCAAGCACGCCGAGTGTTCCTTCGGGTGCCGTTTCGATGTTCGAGAGCGCTGGAACGTCCACTTCGCGCATGAGCGAGCTGCTGCGGCGTCTCGCTGGCAGGCGCAGTGGTTTGGTGAGGTTGTTCGCGGCTTCGAGCACGAGTCGTGAGTTTCGTCTGGTGACGCTTAAGGCGAACGGCTTGTCGGTCTGGCTCATGCCGAAGTCATGCTGCAGCATGCGGAATGCGCCCGGGCTGGCGCCGCGCCATGCGTAGATCGACTGGAACGGGTCGCCTACCGCGTTGACCGCCGACCTTCGTGCGGAATCCACGTGGAAGAGGGCCGTCAGCAGTGCCGCCTGCGTGGTGGATGTGTCTTGGTATTCGTCGAGCAGCACATGCGTGTAGCGTTTGCGGTAGGTGGCGCCGATTGATGGGAATCGTGTGACCAATTGGAAGGCTGCGATGGTGAAATCGCTGAATTCCGCCATATTGTTGGCACGTTTTTCCGCGTTGTAGTCGGCAACGAGGCTCAACAGCAGGTCGCGTTTGCGGGCCACCTTCGATAATTGGTTGGCGTTGTAGACGCACAGTGCGCGGCATTCCTCACGATATCGGCGTTCCCGGGCTTCGAACTCCTCGTCGGTTTCCTTTTTCTTTCTCTTGACGGCTTTTGGCGCGGGCTTGTCGGAGGGAATTTCGTCGCCTTCAAGCGCTTTGTCCACTTGCGCCACGAACGCCTCATCCCATGCGCGTACGCGTTCCACTGCCTCGTCGAAGCTGGTGCAACCGCCGCCGATCATGGCGCCTGAAATGGCGTTCGACAGTTTGTACACATTGCTTGCGAGCGTGCTGAAGGCCTGCAGATCGCCGTCGAATCCCATGATCTCATCCATATGCTTGTCGAGCACGGTATGGATCAGCTGCATCGCTCCCGCTTCGCTCAGCGGCTGGGTGTTCTGGTCGAAGCCGACGAGCAGCCCGTACTGGCGCACGATGGTTTGGAAAAAGGCGTCGTAGGTGGAGATTTCCGGCTTGAGGAACATGGCGGCATGCCCTTTTTGATTATTCACGACGGCTGCCGAGACTCGCGAAAGCAGTTCGGAGGCGGCCTTGCGCGTGAAGGTGAGGCCCAGAATCTTTTCCGGAGAGATGCCTTGTTCGATCAGGTTGATGATTCGCCTGGTCATGGTGTAGGTCTTGCCGGATCCCGCACCTGCCACCACTACGACGTCGGCGTACGACGGCGCCTGGATGACGGCCGCCTGTTCGGGGCTGTCGGTGAACTTGCTCATGCCGCCCTCCTTTCGAAAACGGTGTTCTGCTCTTCGGCGCATGCCGGGCATATGGCCTGGTATCTGCAGTATTCCTTGTGTTCTTTGGTTGGCCTTGCGTGAATCTCGCCGGCTCTGCTCGCGGCGGCCGTATAGAAGATGCGGGCGATCATGGTCAACGACCACACCGCCATGGTCGGACGCAATCCCAGGAACTGCTGCCAATGCTCGTCACTGACGCGCGACGGCTTTTCGGCATCGTCAAGGTTGTCCTTGAACACATTGCCGAGGTTCTTAACGAAGCTTCGCACCACGAAATCACCCGCGTTGATGCTTTTTCCGGAGAACAACGCCTGCTGATGGTACGTTTCGTCACCTTGCGTTCCCCGCTGCGCCGGGGCCGACTCTTTCCCAACATGGAACAGCGCGCTCTGCGCGATGTTCGGCATGGCCGCAATCGCTTGCGTTCCGCGTTTTCCACCACCTTCGGGGAAGGCGAGGCCAAGCTGGTAACATACGAGCTGCAGATCGCTGAACCGTTGTTCCGCAACAGGAGCTTTCCCGGTTTTATAATCGATGAGCCTCACATGTTCCTCACCATTGGGCATACGACGGTGTTCCAAGCGGTCGATTCGCCCCGACAGGCGTATCGTAAGTCGTTCGCTCATGCCGGTTTCGGGCCACCCTCCCACAAGAAGACCCATGATGTCGATGAGCTCGCCACGCTGGATCGGGCTGATGCCGTCGATGGCGTTATAGGCGGCGAGAATGTCGTCGAAATCGAATTTCGCCGTGAATTTCAATTCGACTTCGGCGCTTTCCAACGTTCCGACAGTGAATTTGTCATTGTTTTTCGCCGGATATCCGGTTCGGTTCGACGTCACGAAATACGTGGCGGCATTACGCAACGTTCCGGCCGCTTCCCCGTCTTTCTTCAAAGCGGCATATCGCTGCGCGGGATCCGTTATGGATTGCAGATCTTCGCGCCGCCGACCATATTCGTCCAACATCCACCGCGCGATCGCATCGATGTTCTCCACGTCGTTGAGATTCGTATGATTGCCCGGCAGATCAAGCCCCTCTTCGCTGGCTTTCTGCAGCACATCGTGGATGACGGAACCGAAGCTCGCGGCCGCACTGCCCGCCCGCGGGCCCGCGAAACGATTCTCCAGCATCCAACACACCGGGCAACCCCAGAGCTTGTCGACAGCGGACGGAGACACGGTGACCACGTTTTCACCGTTTCCACCGTTTTCA